>NZ_REFW01000009.1 GCF_003688855.1 Tessaracoccus antarcticus | reverse complement strand
AAAAAAATACCCCCTGGGGTTACCAGGGGGTATTTTGTAAGTCCGGCGGCGTCCTAGTCTCCCACAGCGTCCCCGCTGCAGTACCATCGGCGCTGAGAGGCTTAACTTCCGGGTTCGGGATGGGACCGGGTGTTTCCCTCTCGCCATGGCCACCGAAACACTATGGAAACAGTGTCGGTAATCCGGCAAAAGCACAACCATTATTGTGTTGTGTTTGCGGTTCCCGACCGTATCTCGAGAACCTCACAGTGGACGCGTAGCATCTTTGTAGTAATAAACAAGCCCTCGGCCTATTAGTATCGGTCAGCTCCATACCTTTCAGTACTTCCACATCCGACCTATCGCCCTGTGGTCTACAGGGGGCCTTACCAGATTATTCTGTGGGAGCCCTCATCTTGAAGTGTGCTTCCCGCTTAGATGCTTTCAGCGGTTATCACTTCCCAACGTAGCCAACCAGCCGTGCCCTTGGCAGGACAACTGGCACACCAGAGGTTAGTCCGTCCCGGTCCTCTCGTACTAAGGACAGCTCTTCTCAAGACTCCTACGCGCGCAGCGGATAGGGACCGAACTGTCTCACGACGTTCTAAACCCAGCTCGCGTGCCGCTTTAATGGGCGAACAGCCCAACCCTTGGGACCGACTACAGCCCCAGGATGCGACGAGCCGACATCGAGGTGCCAAACCATGCCGTCGCTATGGACGCTCGGGCAAGATCAGCCTGTTATCCCCGGGGTACCTTTTATCCGTTGAGTCCTGGCGCTTCCATGTGCCACCAGAAGATCACTAGTCCCGACTTTCGTCCCTGCTCGAGATGTCCCTCTCGCAGTCAAGCTCCCTTGTGCACTTACACTCGAAACCTGATTACCAACCAGGCTGAGGGAACCTTTGGGCGCCTCCGTTACTCTTTGGGAGGCGACCGCCCCAGTCAAACTACCCATCAGGCACTGTCCCTGATCCAGATAATGGACCTAGGTTAGATAACCAGAGTGACCAGAGTGGTATTTCAACGATGACTCCACCCGAACTGGCGTCCGGGCTTCAAAGTCTCCCACCTATCCTACACAAGTCACACCGATCACCAATACCAAACTATAGTAAAGGTCCCGGGGTCTTTCCGTCCTGCTGCGCGTAACGAGCATCTTTACTCGTAATGCAATTTCGCCGAGTTCGTGGTGGAGACAGCTCCCAAGTCGTTACTCCATTCGTGCAGGTCGGAACTTACCCGACAAGGAATTTCGCTACCTTAGGATGGTTATAGTTACCACCGCCGTTTACTGGGGCTTAAGTTCAGCGCTTCGCCGAAGCTAACACTTCCCCTTAACCTTCCAGCACCGGGCAGGAGTCAGTCCGTATACATCGTCTTTCGACTTAGCACGGACCTGTGTTTTTAGTAAACAGTCGCTTGGGACTGGTCTCTGCGACCTTCAACGCTTTGCACAGCAAGTGTGCTCACGCATCCGGTCCCCCTTATCCCGAAGTTACGGGGGCATTTTGCCGAGTTCCTTCACCACGATTATCTCGATCGCCTTGGTATTCTCTACCTATCCACCTGTGTCGGTTTGGGGTACGGGTGGCTAACAACTCGCTCACGAAGCTTTTCTAGGCAGCATAGGATCACTCAATCCAACACCAAAGTGTCAGACCCATCATGTCTCAGGCTATATGAGACGCGGATTTGCCTACGTCTCGCCCTACGCACTTAGCCCGGGACAACCAACGCCCGGGATGAGCTACCTTCCTGCGTCCCTCCGCAGCTTGCCTACTACGAGTTCGGGTCACAGACTCAGCCTGTCTCAGTCCGAAGACATCCACAAGCCTTGCGTGTTTAGCATCACTCAGTTCAGCACGGTCGTTGTTTCGCCAGTACGGGAATATCAACCCGTTGTCCATCGACTACGCCTGTCGGCCTCGCCTTAGGTCCCGACTTACCCAGGGCAGATTAGCTTGACCCTGGAACCCTTGGATATTCGGCGGACGGGTTTCTCACCCGTCTTTCGCTACTCATGCCTGCATTCTCACTCGTGTGCTCTCCACGGCTGGGTCACCCCGCCGCTTCAACGCGCACACGACGCTCCCCTACCCATCCGTACGACCTCACGATCATATGTACGAATGCCATAGCTTCGGCGGATAACTTGAGCCCCGCTAAATTGTCGGCGCAGAATCACTTGACCAGTGAGCTATTACGCACTCTTTCAAGGGTGGCTGCTTCCAAGCCAACCTCCTGGTTGTCTGCGCAACTCCACATCCTTTTCCACTTAGTTATCGCTTAGGGGCCTTAGCTGATGATCTGGGCTGTTTCCCTCTCGACTATGAAGCTTATCCCCCACAGTCTCACTGCCGCGCTCTCACTTACCGGCATTCGGAGTTTGGCTGATTTCGGTAAGCTTTTGGGCCCCCTAGACCATCCAGTGCTCTACCTCCGGTAAGAAACACGCGACGCTGCACCTAAATGCATTTCGGGGAGAACCAGCTATCACGGAGTTTGATTGGCCTTTCACCCCTATCCACAGCTCATCTCCTCGGTTTTCAACCCAAGTGAGTTCGGTCCTCCACGACGTCTTACCGTCGCTTCAACCTGGCCATGGATAGATCACTCCGCTTCGGGTCTAGAGCACGCGACTGAATCGCCCTATTAGGACTTGCTTTCGCTACGGCTTCCCCACACGGGTTAACCTCGCCACGTACCACTAACTCGCAGGCTCATTCTTCAAAAGGCACGCCGTCACCCCCACCACCCGAAAGTGGCATAAGGCTCCGACGGATTGTATGCGATCGGTTTCAGGTACTATTTCACTCCCCTCCCGGGGTACTTTTCACCATTCCCTCACGGTACTTGTCCGCTATCGGTCACCAAGGAGTATTTAGGCTTAGCGGATGGTCCCGCCAGATTCACACGGAATTTCAGGGGTTCCGTGCTACTTGGGGTTACGCTCAGGAGTGATCAACTTACGTGTACAGGAGTTTTACCTTCTTCGCTGTGTCTTTCCAGAACACTTCAACTTCATTGATCATTTCTTACTCCTTGACCAGATGACAGCCTGGTCCAAACGGCCCCACAACACCCACATTGCAACGCCTGTCAGCTATCACACAATGCAGGTTTGGCCTCTTCCGCGTTCGCTCGCCACTACTTACGGAATCACTATTGTTTTCTCTTCCTGTGGGTACTGAGATGTTTCACTTCCCCACGTTCCCTCCAACTGCCCTATATATTCAGGCAGAGGTCGCCGGACATGACTCCGGTATTTCGAGGTTTCCCTATTCGGAGATCCCAGGATCAAAGCTCGTTTACCAGCTCCCCTAGGCTTATCGCAGGTTACAACGTCCTTCTTCGGCTCTTGGTGCCAAGGCATCCACCGATCGCACTTAGTAGCTTGTTAAAATTTCTACAAAGATGCTCGCGTCCACTGTGAAGTTCTCAAAATACGGGCGAGCCCACAACCCCGAAACCCCACAAAGAGGCAACAGAATCAGTGGTCCGCTAGAAGGCGTCGCAATAAAGCAACCGACCCTTCAGGACCCAACAGCGTGCTCGGGCCACACCCACCCACCATCCGCGTTCCACTCCCCCACCAAAGTGAGAGTTGTACTTGCATCCAATGAACAGATGAGGCTTCACAGTCAATGTTCCACATTCCGGTGCCTGCCTGGCCGGCGACGAACGCACCGATACCAGACAAAATTGGACAACCCACAAAAGCAGGCTGCCAAAGGCTCCTTAGAAAGGAGGTGATCCAGCCGCACCTTCCGGTACGGCTACCTTGTTACGACTTAGTCCTAATTACCGGTCCCACCTTCGACGGCTCCCTCCCACAAGGGGTTAGGCCACCGGCTTCGGGTGTTACCGACTTTCATGACTTGACGGGCGGTGTGTACAAGCCCCGGGAACGTATTCACCGCAGCGTTGCTGATCTGCGATTACTAGCGACTCCGACTTCATGGGGTCGAGTTGCAGACCCCAATCCGAACTGAGACCGGCTTTTTGGGATTCGCTCACCCTTGCAGGTTTGCAGCCCTTTGTACCGGCCATTGTAGCATGCGTGAAGCCCTGGACATAAGGGGCATGATGACTTGACGTCATCCCCACCTTCCTCCGAGTTGACCCCGGCGGTCTCCAATGAGTCCCCGGCATTACCCGCTGGCAACATTGGACGAGGGTTGCGCTCGTTGCGGGACTTAACCCAACATCTCACGACACGAGCTGACGACAGCCATGCACCACCTGTAAACCGACCATAAAGGGGCATCCATCTCTGGATGTTTCCGGCATATGTCAAACCCAGGTAAGGTTCTTCGCGTTGCATCGAATTAATCCGCATGCTCCGCCGCTTGTGCGGGGCCCCGTCAATTCCTTTGAGTTTTAGCCTTGCGGCCGTACTCCCCAGGCGGGGTACTTAATGCGTTAGCTGCGGCACGGAGAACGTGGAATGTCCCCCACACCTAGTACCCACCGTTTACGGCGTGGACTACCAGGGTATCTAAGCCTGTTTGCTCCCCACGCTTTCGCTTCTCAGCGTCAGGAAAGGTCCAGAGAACCGCCTTCGCCACTGGTGTTCCTCCTGATATCTGCGCATTCCACCGCTCCACCAGGAATTCCATTCTCCCCTACCTTCCTCAAGTCTGCCCGTATCGGAAGCAGGCTCAGGGTTAAGCCCTGAGTTTTCACTCCCGACGTGACAAACCGCCTACAAGCTCTTTACGCCCAATAAATCCGGACAACGCTCGCACCCTACGTATCACCGCGGCTGCTGGCACGTAGTTAGCCGGTGCTTCTTCTCCCACTACCGTCACAAAAAGCTTCGTCATGGGTGAAAGCGGTTTACAACCCGAAGGCCGTCATCCCGCACGCGGCGTTGCTGCATCAGGCTTTCGCCCATTGTGCAATATTCCCCACTGCTGCCTCCCGTAGGAGTTTGGGCCGTATCTCAGTCCCAATGTGGCCGGTCGCCCTCTCAGGCCGGCTACCCGTCGAAGCCTTGGTGAGCCATTACCTCACCAACAAGCTGATAGGCCGCGAGTCCATCCTTGACCGCCAGAACTTTCCAACCCCGAAGATGCCTCAGAGGTTGAATATCCGGTATTAGCAGCTGTTTCCAACTGTTATCCCAGAGTCAAGGGTAGGTTACTCACGTGTTACTCACCCGTTCGCCACTCGTGTACCCCCGAAGGGGCCTTACCGTTCGACTTGCATGTGTTAAGCACGCCGCCAGCGTTCGTCCTGAGCCAGGATCAAACTCTCCGTTGAAAAATTTCAGGCCAAACCCCGAAGGGCTTGTTTTACCTTCAACATTAAATTTGATGTACCTGACAGACTCCATTGCTGGATCTATCATTTAATCAAAGGAATCCGCTACCAACCCCAAAGGGAAGGCAGACGGGTTTCGCACCACAACCAACACGAATGTCAGCTGCAATAGTGCATTTTTGGCATTGACTTTAAGCACGCTGTTGAGTTCTCAAGTTTCGGGTGCATCCCTCACTCCCAGGAACAAGTTCCTGTTGCATTCGGGGCAACTCGGT
>NZ_REFW01000008.1 GCF_003688855.1 Tessaracoccus antarcticus | reverse complement strand
TGTTGGTGCCGCAGTTGGTGGTGTTGTGGGAACACAACTTTCAGGTCTACGGAGCCCGGAAACTGTGGAAGGCCGCCCAACGAGCCGGGCTGGAAGTTGGCCGCGACCAAGTGGCCCGGCTGATGCGCGTGGCCGGCATCCACGGCGCCTCCCGGTCCAGGCGGGTCAGGACCACGAAGTCAGACCCGGCATCGGTGCGGCATCCGGACTTGGTGAAGAGGGACTTCACCGCTGCCGGCCCGAACCAGTTGTGGGTCACGGACCTGACCTACGTGCCGACCTGGGCCGGGGTGGCGTACGTGTGTTTCATCACGGATGCCTACTCCCGGATGATCGTGGGGTGGCGTGTTGCCTCGAACATGCGGACCCCGATGGTGCTCGATGCCATCGAGATGGCCCGCTGGTCCCGAGGCCGGAAACACGACGGGTTGCGGTGTCACAGCGACGCGGGGTCGCAATTTACATCTATCCGCTACGGCGAACGACTCGCCGAAATCGGGGCCACCCCGTCAATTGGAACCGTCGGGGATAGCTTCGATAATGCCCTCGCGGAGACGGTGAATGGCTACTACAAGGCCGAACTCATCTACGGACCCACCCACAAGGGCCCGTGGAAAACGGTCGAGGAAGTAGAGCTGGGGACCCTGACGTGGGTGTACTGGCACAACCACGAGCGTCTCCACGGCTACCTCGGAGACGTCCCACCTGTCGAGCACGAGAACACGATCTATGCTGACGAAACCACCAGCAACCAGCTGGCCGGAATCAAATAGTCCGGGTCTCCAGCAAACCCAGTGCGATTCAAACTGTCGTTGTGAGACTTTTGGGATACGCCCGGATCAGCACCGCCAGCCAAGATGCGCAGCTGCAACTCGACGCACTGGCCAGTGCCGGCGTCGAAAGCAGGGACGTGTTCTCAGATGTCACCTCCGGCAGCAAGACCGCAGCACAACGACCGGGGATGCGCCGACTCCTGGACTACGCCACACCCGGAGACACGGTGGTGGTGTGGCGGGTCGACCGTTTGGGTCGATCACTGATCGATGTGTTGAACACCGTCAACCTCCTCACCGAATCCGGAATCGCTGTTCGCTCCGTCCAAGACGGGATCGACCCCGCCACCACCAGCGGCCGGTTGATGCTCAACATGCTCGCCACCCTGGCCGAGTACGAACGCGAGCTCATCGTCGAGCGGGTCAATGCTGGCATCGCCGCAGCGAAAGCCTCCGGCACCCGGTTCGGCCGGCCCCCCGTCCGAGCCGACGTCATCGCCGAGAAACTTGAGATGGCCACCGGGGCCCGTGCCAAAGGCAAGACCGCAACCCAGGCAGCCGAGCTAGTCGGATGGTCACGCGCCACCCTGTACCGCCATCAAAGCGCGGCAGCCGCTCAAACCGTCGACCAGCAGCAGAGCCCCACCACTTGACGGGTAGACCCAAAAGCAATCCCGGTGACACCTACACGTGATCGCGTCACGTGACATCTTGCCCCGCACCGGGGCTGCTGTTCTGAGATCGTGGCGCCAGATCCACTTGCATGGCCGACACCCGGTAGCGCGGCGCCAGCACCTCCAAGATCGTCGGGTGCCAACCGAACGGGACATGGGCGACTAACGTCGGAGCGTGACTTCGGCTCCGCGGACTTCATCGGGCAGGCTCTTATGAGCGTGGTGGCGCCTAAGAAGTCGTACCTATCGGTGGCTGGGCAGGACGAGTTCCTTGGACGTTCGGAGAGATTGTAGTGATGATGGAAGATCTAGCCACTCTATTGTTTGTCACGATGCGTGTCCTGGTCGCTTTCGCGCTGCCTGCAATCGGCGTCGTGCTTTCCGTGAGAGACGTCATGATCCAGAACTGGAAAAGAGGAGTGTGGTTTTTTCGCTGCGTCTGCGTGTCGGCGTACCTTGGGGTGGCGTTCTGGATTGCAGGTGCTTCGGCACGACCATCGGTTGGTTTCGAAACATACGATGCCTTCTGTGGCCGCCGTGGCTGGCTGTTTGACGAGCTCTACTACGAGACACACCGCGACGACTACGCACGCCTGTATCCAATCACCGGGAAATGTAACGCATACTACGACCTGGTACCGGCCTGGGTGAACCCCGCGATTGCGGCGCTGATACTGATGACCCTGCTCTGCTTGGCCGGAATGGCCTGGATCATTATTCGTCGCTGTCGGTCGAACTCCCCATTTCCCACGTAGGGTCAACCCGGTGAGCCCTGCTTGCCGCCGGGGACCGGTACAATTGGGGTTTGGTTGGATGGCAAGCAAGAGGAGCACCGTGCGCACAATCGCTGGGATTGGTCTGCTGAGTTTGCTGGTATTGCCAGCTTGCGCCGTATTTGAACCAGTCCCCGGGCCCGCACCCAGTGTTGTTGCTTCCAGCGCGATCAGTCAGACACCGTCACCCACGAAATCTCCGACGGACGATTCGGTGTCCCCCATTGACATACCAAGTGTCCAGGAATCAGTCCGCGGTGACCCCGACGTCGAGGTGGAGCCTATTCCCGCCCCTGCGCTTGTCGCGATCATGGAGTGCGAACCGATCAGCGACGCCACCCGGCTCAGCCACGAGTCGCGATGGGGCGCCGTCGACTGGCAAGACGCGGTGCAGGTCCCCGTCGGTGAAGGACTCACCCCGGGCGAACTCTGGTGGGTCACAATCTCTACCACGGACGGTGAGACCGCACGTGCCCGCCTCACCAATGCGGGCAGCGTCGATGACCCCGCCCAAGCGGAATGGCTCATCGCATCGGGATGGCAGGTGTCTTCTCGTCCCACTGGCGTGTGGAAGTGGTTTCCTCACGCGAAGTGGGATCTAGAGGGCCAACAACGGCTCTGGGCTGCCATTGCCAAGGGATACCAGTGCTTGAGACTTAACTACCCAGAGCAGACGATCTCCGAGAATTAGCGAATGCGGGGTTGGTGCTCGATGTTCGCCTACGGAAGCGCCGATTCTGGGCTCTTCGGACCTGAGTGTGGGGTCATAGTTGGAGGCCGCCGCGGATCAGTGGCATTCTGAGGCAGCTCTCTCTATCGCGGAGGCCGCGGGCGACTGCGGGCCACCTCAGCCTTCATTACCGCTGTTGCTGGCCATCGGGTAGTGAAGTACGCCCCCGGCGTGTAATTTCACGTGCTGAACTTTGGGAAGTCGGAGAAGCGGTCATTTAATCAAGGCAGGTTCACATGCGCAAACAACTGCGGCATGGTTTAGCAGCCGGGGTGGCGGTCGTCATCTCAGGGGCCTCCCTGACCGGGTGCATCCAGGACGCGGGTTGTTCTGCTGCCGGGCAATCGAGAATGAACGCCGCAATCGTCGACGTATTTCAGGTGACCCCAGGCAAGGTTGACTACCTCAGCACACCGGATTGTGAATCCGGGTCACCTCTGCGCCACTCTCACGCTGTAGATTTCGTGGGCGGACCTCATGTCAGCGCTGTCGGGCAGGTGTGAACCCGCGCGGGTGACGATGCCACATGTCGCTTGGGAGGCAGTGAGTTCGATGTGTTTTTCCTCTCTGAGGCCGATGCCGATGGAGGAGTCGTTGTACAAATCGGCGGGTGAATGGTTTACGGACTCTTCGAAGCTGAGCTCAGGAACCTGTGACACCTCCTCCACCTGTCTCGTAACCAACGCAGGGCACCCGGATCAGCATGGGAACGTCCGAGACATGGATACGAGACATTTGAGGCTACGACCAGGCCTTCAGCTGATTCCCCGTCTGAAGGTATCCCGTTTGCGGCTGAGGACACGCTCAGGAGTTCTTGGCCGGGTAGCTGGGTGATCTCTGACAAACTCGGGACCATGGCCACGCGCAACGCAACCCATCCGAGCCCCATGAGGAGGTTGTCGTGAGTGATCAGGTGTCGCCGCTGCCTCAGGGGTACGCAGAGCTCCTTGAGGAGCTCAAGACCACCGTCGCCCGGTCGCGGTGGCAGGCGCAGCGCCGGATCAACACTGAACTAGTGGAGATGTACTGGCGGATTGGGATGTCAATTCAGGAGCGTCTGGAGACCGAAGCCTATGGAACCTCCGTGATCAACCGGCTCTCACAAGACTTGCAGGACGCATTTCCCGGCACTCGCGGTTTCAGTCCCCGCAATCTGCGATACATGCGCACGTTCGCGAACGCAGGATCCAGCGAGGTTTGGCAGCGCAGTGCTGCCAAACTGCCGTGGGGCCACATCATGGTGTTGCTCGATAAACTCGACGATCTGCAGCAACGGGACTGGTACGCCGCCGCGGCCGTTGAGTACGGCTGGACACGCAACGTCTTGCTCAACCAGATCATGAACCGCCTCCACACCCGCACCGGTGCGGCACCGTCGAACTTCCCAACCCAGCTCCCGGCAGCCGATTCTGAACTCGCCCAACAACTGACCCGCGACCCCTACGTCCTGGACTTCCTCGACCTCACCCAACCGGCAGCTGAGCGCGACCTCGAGCAGGCCCTGATGACACGCCTGCAAGACTTCCTCCTCGAACTCGGCCACGGGTTCGCCTTCGTAGGACGGCAGTACCACTTCACCGTCGAGGGCGACGACTTCTATATCGACCTGCTGTTCTTCAACTGGGCACAATCACGCTTCGTCGTCGTCGAACTCAAAATCGGCAACTTCGCTCCCGAACACCTCGGCAAACTCGGCTTCTACGTCAGCTGGGTCGATGCCAACCTCCGCGACCACGACCGCCACCTCCCCACCGTCGGGATCCTGCTGTGTAGCGGCCGCAACGACAGCGTCGTGCGCTACTCCCTCGCCAGCACCACCCAGCCGCTGGCCGTGGCCGATTACACCTACGACACCCTCCCAGCGACTATCCAAGAACTCCTGCCCGACGAAGCCCAACTCGCAGACGCAGCCCACACAGCACTGGAGCATGCCCCCAACGACACGCACAGCAACGGGTAAATGGCGCGAGATACCGCAGCGATCAGTGATGGATGAGACGTCTTGTATCCCTAGGGTTGCAAGACAGTCGGCAGTGCAGAAGGCCTCGAAGCGTGCGTGGCGCCTAAGATCGTTGTGAAGGCCTAGATTGAGCCGCTCGGCATTCTTTCTGTATCTTCATTTTTTCTCCACAAACCAAGGATCCCGATGCGCCGCCGTACCCTTATGACAGCTGCTCCTCTGCTGCCGGTGCTTGCGGTGGGATGTCATGGTGCTGACAAGCCTTCGAAGGATCCTTCCCAGCCGGGAACGGTAGAAGAACCCGAGTTCGCACTCCTGTTCCAAAATACTCTCGGCGGGCATCGAGTTAATGGCAGCGGCGAAGGGCAAGTATTACTCCTTGGATTCGGCGGCGATGTCCTGGAGACGTTTCCGTTTCTGCCCATCGACCAGCCCGGTCTGGTCGAGCATCAAGGTGCTCTTAGTTGGGTGGGCGACGACGGGGCATACATCTGGTCAGAGGAGATGCAGATGGCTGCCACATGGGCAACAGATGGCTTCATTGAGCCACGTTCCTCGCTGACCAGCATTAGCACCACCGATAGCGGTTTTTTGGTCGTCATTGACGGTGGTGCACCCTCGGCCGATCGATATGTTTCTGGTCTAGCTCTAATCGCAAAGGACCAACCACCACAAGTGTGGTCCCACGACGGCTGGCTGGGAGCAGGAGTTGCTTGGGTTGACGGACGAGCAGTGGGGTTCTCGAGTTCGACCTTGTTCGACCCCATGATCACCTTTACCGACCTTTCCACTGCACCAGATGGAGAGAAGCTCGCCCCCTCGATAGATGGCTCATCCGTATTCGGACGCCTTGTGACCGACAATGCACGTGTCCAAATCCTTCACGCTCCGAAAATGAGCGGCCGGGTGGCGCAGCTGTGGACCCACGATGTCGAGACTGGATTTACAGACCTCGTCCCTTTGAGGGGCGCTGGCGCACGCCTCGACGTGGCGGACTGGTACACAGACTCCCTCCCTGTTGATACCGTCCTCGTTGAGGGAATCCTGTACTGGCTCCAGGGATCAAAGCTGTGGCGAGCCGATGCCCTAACCGGTGAAAGTGACATCATCGCGGATGCAGCGTCAGACAGCCACGGAACGCTCTTCTTGACTCAGAATGGTCTGATTTCTGTGGGTCGCTCCGTGAAGGGGTGGACTGTCGGGTGCCGCGACCTCGCCACCGGGGACGAAGTGGCAGCCGTCGACGGCATCCGTGTCGACGGCCCCAAAGACTTGTTGCCTTTGGGAGCAGTTCGTCTGGTGGATTCATGACGCGTCGAGAATCCGCTGAGCGTGATAACCGGGCGGGCCGTTGTGAACGCTTCCACCGATCCGGGCTGCTTGTTCAAAAGACCCCGAGGAAGTGTTCAATCTGGGCGGCGTCTCGATAGGGCAACAGCAGCCATCTCCACAGTAGGCAAATCAGATACAGAACTCTCACGAGCTATCAAGTGCCTGAAGCGATACGACGATAACGCTCAGCCGCCTCATTTTTGGCGGACTCGACTCTTCGATGAAGCCGCTTCCAGGGTAAAAAATTCACCAAGTCGCCATCTTGATGCTTCGCTGATCGCTCCCGCTGCGATCGATCTGCGGCGTGAATCTGTCTCGTAACCTAAGTGCCTCGTATCCCATGGGATGCAACACAACCCCGCGGATCCGTCGACGTGCGCACGGAGAGACGTCTCGATTCCGTAGAGATACGACACATGGTAGCTACAGCAGCAGCCTGTCTCAGCGGACATGTCCGGCCCTGACCGCCCGCTGGCGTCGCTCTTGATTCACCTATGCGATGCCAACGCTTGCTGCTTGGAAGCAGCAGGCGGGCCATCACATCACCGCCACGGCCTGATGTGGCCTGGGAGGGTCAACCTGATGTGCCGGGCACAACGGAGCACGTGATCCGTCGAGGCGGAGTAGATGCGGCGGTTGGGCTGAAGTGATGGCTTCGGTGCAGATGCGTTCCATGACGTCTTTTGGCCGGAATCACGACGTGCTTACTGCACAGTGGTAGTTGGTTAGTGGCCGGCTCCGAGTTTCCCGGCCATGCGTTCGCGCATTTTGAGGCTGGCCGTGTTCAGCCCCTCAATTTCGACGGCCTTGCCGTATTTCTCGTATTTGTGGGTGATGGCGTCCAGTGCGGCGATGGTGGAGGCGTCCCACAGGTGGGAGTTGTACAGGTCGATGACGATGCGGTCCGGATCATCCGCATAGTTGAACTGGCTGTAGAGGTCGTTTGACGCTGCGAAAAACAATTCGCCGTCGACCACGTACTTGGCGCATTGCACCCCGAAGTGGTCCTCAATGGTTCGCTCCACGGTGACCAAGTGGGCGACCCTGTTGGCGAAAAGGACCATGGCAGTCAGCACCCCGACGCCGACGCCGATGGCCAGATTGTGTGTCCACACGGTGACGAACACGGTGGCGAGCATGACGGTGGTTTCACTCTTGGGCATCATGCGCAAGGTGGAGGGCTTGACGCTGTGCCAGTCGAAGGTGGCCACGGAAACGAAGATCATCACGGCCACGAGCGCGGCCATCGGGATCACCGCGACAATGTCGCCCAATGCCACAACCAAAATCAGCAGGAAAACGCCGGCCAGGAAGGTCGAGATCCGGGTGCGGGCGCCGGAAGCCTTGACGTTGATCATGGTCTGGCCGATCATCGCGCACCCACCCATGCCACCAGAAAAGCCGGTGATGATGTTCGCGGTGCCCTGGCCCCAGGATTCGCGGGTCTTGTTGGATCGGGTATCGGTGACGTCGTCGACGAGTTTCGCGGTCATCAGCGATTCCAGCAAACCTACGAAGGCCAAGGCCAGGGCGTAGGGGAACAGGATTTGCAGGGTTTCGAGATTCAGCGGGACGTTCGGCAGGAACAGGCTCGGCAGACTATCGGGCATTTCCCCCTTGTCCCCGACGGTGGGAACGGCCACGGATGCTGCAACGGCGATGAGCGTGAGGACCACGATGGCGATCAACGGCGCGGGAACCACGGTGGTGATCTTGGGCAAACCGAAGACGATGACCAGGCCCAGCACTGTTAGGGGGTAGACCATCCACGGGACGCCAAGCAGTTCTGGGACCTGGGACATGAAGATCAGGATTGCCAGGGCGTTGACGAATCCAACCATGACCTGCCGGGGAATGAACCGCATCAGCTTGGCCATGCCCAGCAGCGCCAGGATGACCTGGAAGATCCCGGCCAGGATGACCGCGGCAATGAAGTAGTCCACGCCGTGGCTTCTCACCAAGGGCGCGATGACCAGGGCGATGGCGCCGGTGGCCGCGGAAATCATGGCCGGACGTCCGCCCAGGAAGGCAATGGATACAGCCATGGTGAAGGAAGCAAAGAGACCGACACGCGGATCGACACCGGCAATGATGGAGAAGGCGATGGCCTCAGGGATCAAGGCCAGGGCCACGACCAGCCCGGCGAGGGCCTCGGTCTTGAGCAGTCGCGGGGACCTGAGGGTGCGCAGGACCGATTGCCGTTCGTCCGGGGTCGGAACCGGGTGCTCGGCCGTTGTTTTCGTGGCCATCAATGGCTCCGTTCGAAAGAGAGTGAGAGCGCTCTGACGCTCAGTTACATAGAGTCGTTGGGTGGGTCGGTGCGTCATCGCGTTGGGCAATGGCTGGCTGCGGAGAGGAATGGCCGCTGCGACGCACCAAGTAGCTTCAACCTTAACCTAACGTAAGGGTAAGGTTGAAATTCGAGGGAGAAGGAGAACCCGTGAACAAAACGCCACCCCCCACCAACGGACAGACGATGCATATCGGGGATCTGGCCGAAGCCACGAGCCTGTCTCAGCGCACTATCCGCCACTACGATGAAGTGGGCCTCCTGCCTGCGACCACGCGAAGCGAAGGCGGCTTCCGGATCTACACCGAATCCGACCTGCAGCGCATGCTAGTGATCCGGTCCATGAAGCCGCTGGGATTCACCCTCGAGGAAATGGGCGAGCTGCTGGACACCGCCGATACCCTGGCGGCGGACAAGACTGACTCGGAGGCTCGGGCCAAGCTTGGAGCCTTCATTGAGCAAGCCACCGCCAAGCGCGAGCAGCTGGCGCTGAACCTCAGACGGGCCGACGCCTTCATCCAAGACCTACAAGGCAAATAGCCCCGCCGGCCGAAACCGGTGGATAGATACCCCGGCCTTCCCTACTCGCCGAACGATCGTCGAACTGCAGTCCGCATGGCCCCGCTCCAGGAGTTCCCCTTCGTGAAGGATGCTTGGGCTGTTCCGAACTGAGGGGTGAGCTTCAAACAGGGCCGTCGCCGGTGGCCGGTGCCGACGAAACGGACCATATGTTCGAAGTGCTAAGCGTGGGAGAAGTTCAATTTGCGCTGCATTTCGATCAGAGGGACAGAATCCGGCATCGGTACAGGTGAAGGTGTCTCGTAACTAAAGTGTCTTAAAACCCATGGGATGCAACACAACCCCGTCGAGTCGTCGACGTGGGCAAGGTGAGACGCCTTGATTCCGTAGTGTGTCAAGGCAGCCGAGACGCGGTTCGTTGCCGGGTCATTTCCTTCTCGACGCGAATCGGTGTGGCGGGCGTGGCGTCGAGTGCCGCGCGGTGACGGGTGCGGCGCCGAGCAGCCGAACAGGTGAGTCACTTTTACCTTGGAGATCTGGTTGCGATTCGACGTGAGCCGGCTGCGGTTCGCGGGGGCGTGGTGCGGCATGCAACAAGGGCTGCGGCGCCGAGTGTGTGAGGGGCGCTTATGGGGAGAGGTGCGTCCACTGTCCTTCGGAGATGATCTCGATTGTCCCGTCGGTCACCGTGATGGCGCTGTGGTCGTCGAGGGCGTAGGCGGGTCCGCCGATGTCGGCCGCCCAGCGCTCCGCTTCGGCCAGGGTGTTTTCGGGGAAGACGTCCAGGTGGGGGAAGATCGAGAAGTCCACGACGCCTAGGGTGCGGTCGTCCGGCGCGGACGGCCATTCAACGAAGGCTGTGCCGATGCGCGGGGTCATCACCATGCTGCCGGCGCTGACGCCCACCCAGACCATGTCAGTCAGTGACGGCAGGAGATCGGCCAACCCGGACTCTCGCATCCAGTGGCACAGGTAGGTTGCTTCGCCACCGGCGACGAGTAATACGTCGGCATCTCGGACCCAGGGGACCCAGGTTTCCGCTCCGATCGTGGGCAGCGCGGTCAACTCGAGGATTCCCAGCGACTTCCAGCCGAGAGCTGTCATGCCACCCCAGGCACGCCCACTGATGTAGTCCCGCGCCGAGAGCGGTCGGTCGGTGGGGTAGCCCCACCGTGCCGTCGGAACGCAGAGCGCGGTCGACTCGGCGACCGGCTTGCCCAGCATGTCGATCAGCGCGTCGCTGATGCTGGTGTTGGTGATACCCCCCGAGGTGAGCAAAAGCTTCATTACATCCCTTCCTGCGGTGGTTGAAGCGACTGGGTGCGGAATCAACTCCTTGGTGTCCCCCAGGAATGCAGTCTGCCCGATCTCGCGTCAGGCTCATCGTCCAATCGCGGGAGTGCCTTACGCGAGGAGGATGCCCTAGAGCATCAAGCATGTGATTCGAGACCGTCGCAGATGCAGACGGTCCACCGAAGCTATCGAAGGAGCGGCCCGGGATCAGGAACCTCGGACTGAGCGCCGCGCACTGGCGAGAACTCAACGAGCGGATCGGCGGTTACATCACGGACCACACATCCTCAGTGATCTCCTGCCGGGTCACCCTCAAGACTCACTGAGCCGGAATCGAAGCTCTCGGTGGAAACGGCCTGAGCGGAGTGCAGCCGGGCCTTGACGTCGCACTTGCATTTTGCAAGTATTGACTGCATGAGCCTTTTCATCACTTGCCCGGTCGAGAACGTCGAGCGCGCGACTGCCTTCTACACCGCCCTCGGCTGGACCCTCAACGCCGAGATGTCTGATCGCAACGTGTCATGCTTCGCGATCGCAGCTGAGCAGTACGTCATGCTCGGCAGCCACGAGATGTACGCAAGCGTCGGCGGCGTCGGGGAGCTGGTCGGCGGACCTGACACCCCCTCGAAGGTCACGGTCTCGTTCGACCTCGGCAACCGCGAGGCCGTCGACGAGCTCGTCGAGCGCGCCGGCGCCGCGGGCGGGCGGATCGGCGACACCGACGACTACCCCTTCATGTATCAGCGCCAGTTCGACGACCTTGACGGCTATCACTACTCGCCGTTTTGGATGAAGCCGGACGCCGAACCGACCGCGTGAGCGACCTCGCCGCGGCCCTCGATGTCGTCGGAGCGCGGTGGGCGCTGCTCGTGGTGGAGCGGCTGCTCGATGGGCCGCAGCGCTACGGCGATCTACAACGCGACCTCGGAGTGCCGACGAACATGCTCGCGACTCGCCTGCGCGAACTCGAGGCAGCCGATGTTTTATCGCGTCTTCCCCTGCGGCACAACACCCGTGCCTACGCGCTGACCGGCCGGGGGATCGCCTTGCGCGAGGCGATCGTCGCGCTCGGACGCTGGGGCGCCGGTGAGTCGTAGGTGTGACGCTGGGTGGCTTTGCGACTCCAGCAGCGTGTCTCGGATCCTCGCTGACGAGTATCCGATGCGATACAACACCCGCTCCCCCAGCGGCGACCCCGTCCCTGAGGTCCAGGTCGCGGTCTGTTCCTTCACGTCCATGAGCCATGGACAAATCTGCGACAGCGCTCGGATGGGACCCAAGATGCTCGCTGCCTCCAGCGCACCGGTCTACGTAGAAGAGTGGGCACCTGGGGTGTACCCCATCCGCGCAGTCCGGGCCTACGGTTAGGAAGAACCTTCAAACACACATCTGCAAATGAAGCAGGGGCTGTGACACCGCGAAAACGGTGGCACAGCCCCTGTCCGTTGGTCAGCGGGTACGGAATTCGATCTGGTTTCCGTCGCCGATCATTTGTGCCCATTCCCGGAGCTGTGCCTTATCGAGCTGCATCGAGGTTGAGGACATCGCCCGGCGCAGCGCTGGCTCGATCACTGACACGGATGCTCCCTTGTGCTGGTGGTACACCTTGTCGAGCTGTTTCTGGGCGTCCTGGACGACATCCTTGACAGCGGACTGTGCCAGCTTGTCCAACGCCCGCTTGTCGAGCTTGAAGCCACCCATCTCAGGCACCGCCTTCGGTGATGGTGGTGTCAGGGTGACGCTTCGCGGTGGCCTCTGTGACGAAGCGACCGGTGATGGCGCTTCTATTTCCTGTGGCCGCTGACGACTTCCCCGAGTGAGTAACGGTGGTGCGGGGATTCCGCCTGGCCGTGGCCTTACTTACGTAACGGCCGGTCTTAGCACTTCGTGATGCCATATCTATGGCTCCTGCCTGCTCTTGCGAGCGATCAAGTCGAAGCACCTCAAGCGGTGTAACGTGGCAGGTCTACGGTCCAAGTAGAGCCAGCCTCGGCACCGCCACCTCGGCGGATTGCCGAGGCTGTGTGCTTCATGGTTTAGCTTACCGGAGAGCACTGACAAAAAACTTACGGAACTACCGCCCCTAGTGTTCCGCATACGCCGCCTACGCAACATGTTGTGTTTCATGCCGCCTCGGTCCCCATCTGATGTGTCAGTCTTTTGGTTGTCGCGAACGTCGGCGTCGTTGAGGGGTGTTGGGGGGGACTGCTGCATGAGTAGGTGACACCTAACCTGTGGGGCCGTGGGGTCCTGCTGAAAGGATGTCTGTCATGCCGAAAGCCCATCCCAAGGAGTTCCGCGACGATGTCGTGGCCGTTGCCCGCAAGGGCGATGCGCCGATCCCCCAACTGGCCAAGGACTTCGGGATCTCCGAGTCCTGTCTTCGTCGGTGGCTTCGTATCGCTGATGTCGAGGACGGGAACCGTCCCGGTGTCACCCAGTCCGACTCAGCAGAGTTGCGGGAGTTGAAGCGCCGCAACCGCTTGTTGGAGCAGGAGAATGAAGTCCTGCGCCGGGCTGCGGCGTATTTGTCGCAGGCGAATCTGCCGTCAAAATGATGTACCCGCTCGTATCTGAGCTGGCCGCTGACGGGATCCCCGTCACGGTCTCGTGCCGGGTCCTCAAGCTCGCCCGCCAGCCCTACTACCGCTGGCTTGCCGCCCCGATCAGTACCCGTGAAATCGCTGATGCCTACCTTGCCAACGCGCTGTTCGACGCGCATCGTGATGATCCAGAGTTCGGATACCGGCTCCTGGCCGATGAAGTTCCGCGCAACCGGACATCAACGCTGCGACCGCACGGTGTGGCGGATCTGCGCGGACAACAGGTGGTGGTCAGTGTTCGGGAAGAAGCGCGGCGCCAACGGCAAGAGGCCCGGCCCACCGGCCCATGACGACCTGGTGGAGCGCAAATTCGCCGCGGAGAAGCCGAACCAGTTGTGGTTGACCGACATCACGGAACATCCCAGCCAGCAGCGGAAAGCTGTACCTCTGCGCGATCAAAGATGTCTTCTCCAACCGCATCGTCGGCTACTCCATCTCCGATCGGATGAAGGCCAAGCTGGCAGTCGACGCGCTGAACATGGCCGTTGCCCGTCGCGGTGACGTGGCCGGTTGCATCGTTCATTCTGACCGAGGATCTCAAGGCGGATTCAACTGGTCGTCGCAACACTGCTGCTTTGAAGTAATCGTAGATGCTGATCCATCGCTTCGGCGGGGGTGCGCCAGCCGAGGGTCTTGCGGGATCGTGTGTTGAGTGCGTTGGCAACCGCTGCGAGGTCTCCGGCGTCCCATCGAGATAGATCTGTTCCTTTGGGGAAGTATTGGCGAAGAAGCCCGTTGGTGTTTTCGTTCGTCCCGCGCTGCCAGGGGCTATGAGGGTCGGCGAAGTAGACCGGAAGTCCGGTGGTCATCTTGAATGCCATATGGCCCGAGAGTTCCTTGCCACGGTCCCAGGTCAGCGACCGCAGGAGTTGCTCCGGCATGGTCGTCATAGTGGCTGACAGTGCCTTGTTCATCGAGACGGCGCCGTAGCCGCTGAGTGCGGGGCCGTTCTTGACCGGAGCTGTTGCGGCCCAGCCCTCCTCGCGAGGGAGGTGGACAAGCATGGTGAACCGGGTGGTGCGCTCCACTACGGTGCCGATGGCGGAGCGGCCGGTGCCGATGATGAGGTCTCCCTCCTTACGCTGTTTGGTGAGGCCGGATCCGAGTTGGAGTAGCGTTTCCGGTCACCCTCGGGCAGCGGGTATGGCTTAGTTTGTCTCCCTGCCGCCTGGACGGCTCACTGGGAATGGCCGCCCGCTGCCCGCTGATGACTCGACCGCTGATTGAGAATTGCGACAGTAATCGTTGGGTAAGGACGTGCCGGCGTGGTCATCGACGAGGGGAACAATCACCCATCTGATCGAGAGGACTACAACCCCATGCCGACACTTTGGGCCGGAATCGACGCCGGCAAAACAACGCATCATTGTGTCGTGATCGACCGCTACGGAACTGTCTTGTTGTCTACGAAAGTCACCAACGACGAGACTCCGCTGCTCGACCTGATCTCCACCGTCATGGACCTCGACGGTCAAGGCGAGATCTGTTGGGCGACGGACCTCACCGATGGTGGTGCCGCCTTGCTGATCGCTTTGCTCGCCGCTCACGGGCAGCAGCTGCTCTACATCCCTGGCAGGGTCGTGCATCACGCTGCGGCGACGTATCGGGGTGACGGGAAGACCGACGCGAAGGACGCCCGCATCATCGCCGACCAGGCCCGCATGCGCACCGACCTTCAGCCTGTCCGGATCGCCACTCAAGTCGCCGTCGATCTGCGTCTGCTGACCTCTCACCGGTTAGATGTCGTCCATGATCGAGTGCGCGCGATCAACCGGTTGCGCGCAACGATGCTCGAGTACTTTCCTGCGTTGGAGCGGGCGTTCGACTACTCGAAGAACAAGGCCGCCCTTGTGCTGCTATCTCACTACGCGACCCCAGAGAGTCTCCGTAGGATCGGTGTCACCCGGCTCGCAGCGTGGTTGAAGGCGCGAGGCTGCCGCAATAGCGCTGGCGTCGCGAAGGCAGCTGTCGGTGCCGCTCACGCGCAGGGCACCAACCTGCCTGCCCAATCCGTCGGGTCGGCGCTGGTATCCAAGCTCGCCGCGAAGATTGCCGCTATCGATGACGACCTCGCCGGCATCGACGCTGAGATCACGCAGCAAGTCGCCCAGCATCACGGCGCCACGAACCTGCTCAGCATGCCCGGGTTCGGACCCGTTCTCGCTGCCACGTTCCTCGCGCAGATTGGCGGCAGCCTCGACGCGTTCGACAACGTCGACCGGCTTGCTTGCGTCGCTGGTCTCGCACCCGTCCCGAGAGACTCTGGACGCATCAGTGGGAACCTTCACCGGCCACGACGCTTCAACCGACGACTCCTGCGCACCTGCTACCTCGCCGCCCTATCAAGCCTCAAAAACAGCCCAGCATCGAGAACGTTCTATGATCGCAAACGAGCTGAGGGAAAGTCACACAAGCAAGCGCTCATCGCCCTGGCCCGCCGGCGCATGAACGTGATCTGGGCGATCCTTCGCGACAACACTCACTACATGGAACCTGTGGCCTCCAACATCCAGACTGCTGCTTGACATCTTCATTGAGATTCCCAGTGGCCAGGGACAGCTCGGTCATCGGCCTCTGCTGGGCGTTGGCTGATCAGTACCTCGGGAGTGACGTGGGCCCATGTCACGCGCTTGGACCTCGCGCGGGGCATCCGCAGCGCCCGCCCGGTGCGTAGACACAGAATCAACTCACGCTTGAGCGCTCCTCGGCCCTCGATGTATAGGGCTTGGTAGATCGCCTCGTGACTGATGCGCATGGACTCATCATCGGGGAAGTCGAGCTTGAGGCGCTTGGAGATCTGCTCCGGACTCCATGCCCGTACCCATTGCCGATCAGATCGATGCGGCTTGTTTCGGCCGGTCCACGCCCCTGTCGCCGGACCTGCAGGGTTGTGATCTGGATCGTTGATCTGCCCAGCTAGACGCTCTTGAACGTAGTCACGCAGCCGTGGATTCTCGGCCAGCTTGGCCGTCTTCGGGCGCCTGGCGAATAGCTCGGCCTTCCACTGCGCCACTGATGCCCGGTAATCGAGTTTCCCGCCCCTGGTGGCGGCGTTGCGCCGTAACTCACGTGAGATCGTCGATGGGCTACGTCCCAGTGCCGCCGCGATCTTGCGTACCCCAACTCCCTGAACCCGCAGCAGCGCGATCTCCTCACGCTCTGCAAACGATAAGTACCGGCCCGACGGTGGCCCCCACGAGTACGGCGACATACCGCCAGCATCGCGGAACCACCGCGAGCCAGCCACCGCCGACACACCCACCACGACCCCGGCCTCCGACGGCAGCAAACCCGCACTGACCCGTTCCCAGAACAACCGCTCTATCAAGCGTTGATGCCCGGGATGGCCAGGCGACTTCATCGGCGCTCGCCCTGTCACCTCTCGCATCCACTCCGATGGTCGTGCCACAACACCCTCCTGACTCCAGGTGTTGCTTCCACGGGTTGAACCCGGTCAATTTCGATCCCGCAAGTTTCTTGCCGCCCTCCGGCGCCACCGCTTGGCCGGCTCGATGGGCCAAGTCGCATCGGCCGGTGACAATGCGGCCATGGAATCGTTTTTCGCTCTGCTCCAGAAGAACGTGTTGGACCGGCAACGCTGGGCCACCAGGAACGAACTCCGGCTGGCGATCATCACCTGGATCGAGCGGACTTACCACCGTCGCCGACGTCAACAACGTCTGGCCCGGTTGACCCCCGTCGAGTACGAGACCATCATGACCACAACTGCCCTCCAGCCGCCTAACCCAACCTGTCACCAAGATGTGCAGCAGTCCCGATGGTCTTGCGCGTGGGCTGGGGCGCCCGCCTATGATTCAGCGACGTGGACCGGTACTCCGGGGTGGGTGTTGGCTGCGGCGGAGGTAGCGCTCGTGTGTGTTGGGGAATGCGGGTGTGGCCTGCTGCGGCCGCCCCGGGATGTGGGTTGTTGTTTGGTCGGAGTCGTCGAGTTCCTGTAGGCGGGTGCGTAGTTGTCGGGTTTGTTCTCGGGCAGCATCGGCTTTTTCCACAGGGGCGGTGGTCCAGGCTGAGGCGGCCTCCAATAGCGCACCCTTCACAGTCTTGGTGTCGTCGGAGACAAGGTTGGTGAGCTGGGGCCAGGTATTAGCGGGGCGGGCTGCAAGGATGCTGGCGAGCTGGGATTGTGCTTCCGGGTGCGGGAGGTGGATCAGGCGCTCGTTGGTCATGTGGTCGGCTTGGGGGTAGGCACACTCGAGAAGGTCACGGAGGGGCTGCGGGCCTTGGGTGTGCAGGATGTCGGCGGGGTCGCTGCCAGCGGGTAGGGCGAGTCGGGTGGGGTCGAGGCGGTGGGCGGCCAGTATCCAGAAGATGTTCTCGGCGGCCAGGGTGCCGGCGTTGTCGGCGTCGGTGCCGATGATCGGGGTCTGTGTTGGGGGGAGGGTGAGGGTTTGTTCGTGGGTTAGGGCGGTGCCCAGGGGTGCGACGCCGATGTAGTGACCGTGCCCGGCCAGCGTGATGGCGATGGCGTCGATGGGGCCTTCGACGATGACCGGGACGGTGTCGGGGGTGAGGTGGTCGTGGCCGAAGAGGACGTCTCGTTTGCTGAACATGGGTGTGGTGGCGGTGTTGAGGTACTTCGGCCCGGCCGCGTCATCAAGACGGGCAGGGTTGCGGCGGCCAACAAAACCGACCACCGTGCCATCGGCTGTGATGGGGAAGGTGAGTCTGTCGCGGAATTTGTCGATGGGTCGGCCGTCGCGGGTGCGGATGGCGAGACCGGCGGTGAGCATTTCGTCATCGGTGATGCCGTGGTTGCGGAGGTGGGTGACAAGGTGGGTCCAGCCCTGGGGTGCGTAGCCAGCACGGAACCGGATGTCCCCGGCGATGTCATTACCGAGGCGGTGGGTGAGGTAGGGGTGTGCCCACGAGCCGGGTAGCTGGCGGGTGTAGAAGTCTGCGGCCAGATCATTGACCAGGGCCAGGCGCTCTGGGGTGTGGGGGGTGGCCTCCCAACGGTCTGCGGAGGCGAAGTCCCGGCGGAGTTTGATCTCGGTGAAGTCCGGCTCAGTGTTCTCTTTCACCCAGGCGGCGCGCCGGAGTGCCTCGTCGAGATCCTCTTCGCTATCGGTATCGGTGTCGGTGTGGTGAAGGTCTTCTGGTGGGAGGTCGTCGGGGTGGGGCGGCTCCTCCTCCGCTTCGGGGGGTGTGGTGGTGAGCTGGTGGGCCCGCCACATCAGGGCGTGGCAGTCGTCGTCGAAAGGTGAGACATCAGCCCGATCATTGATGACGAGCAAGTCACGCAAGGACAGTCCCGCATGTAGGCCGTCGTTGACCGCCTCGATCAGGAGGGGCCACCAGCGACTGCCTTCCAGCTCAACTGCCTTGACCACGCCGACCAAGGTTTGCAGGTCCGCGCCCCAGCTGATCGGGGCCGGGTCAACAGTGGCGGTGGTGTGGGTGGGGGTGAGGTGGCGGGAGAGGCGCCACCACAGGGCTGCGGCGGGTTGCTCCGCGGGGAGGGGTCCGTCGGCAGCGGCTTCGGCCAGCATCTCCGAAATAGGGACTTCGGCGGTGTGGAGTGCTGCGATGCGGTGGGTGAGCGGGCCGGTGAAGGGGTCGTTGCGGATGTCGGGGTGGAGGTCTTCCAGCATGTCCGCCCACACCCTGGGGATGTCGGCTTGGAGTCTGTTTTCGAGGTGACGCTGCCAGGACCGTGCTGCGGCGCCCAGTTGTACCGCTCCAAGGATCCGCCTGTCTCCAGCCTCCACAGCGGTCGCGGCGCGCCAAATCTCAACGTCTTCGATCAGGGAGGGGGTCAGTGGTTGTCCGGGCAGCGACCAGCCCGGCCTACCCAAGCGGGTGGCTGTTTCCCGTACTTCTTCGGTGGCCGATGTCACCAGGTGTGTTCTGGCGGCCAGGTAGGGACCCCAATCTGGGTGCCGGGTCAAGGCTTCGGGGATGGGCGGCAGCCACGGCAACGGACCTTTGTCCGTGGGAATGTTGATCCGCCAGGTCAGGACAGCTGCCGGGTCATCCGCTGATCCCAGTTCACGGACCGTAGCCGCGGTGCGAAGTTCGGTGACTGGGTCGTGGCCGTCGACCGCATGCAGGAGGAGGGTGGCGCGCAGGGCCGGCCATGCCGCGCACGACGTCAACCCTGCCAGGATCTGATCCGCTTCAATGTCCAGGGCGGTGACAACATCTGGATCGTTGGTGGTTCCGGCGGCCAGGTGGAGGGCATCAACGTAGCGGCCGGCGGCATGGCCGAGTCTGATCGATGGTGCCATCTGATCGCGGGCCTCCGTGGTGGCCGAGCGTGGCGAACCATCCCTGGCCAAGACGCTCTGGAGGACGTCGACTGCGGTTTCGGGTCGCAGGGTGGTGGGGTGCAGGAGGCTGTGTTCATCACCGTCGCCGACGACGGGAATGTAGAGGTGGTTGGCGTGTCTTCCGCGGGTGGCCATGACGTAGAGCTGCTGCCGGGATTCATCACCGGTCAGAACTCCCCGTGTGACGTCCACTGTCAGTCCTTGGGCGGCGTGCACTGTCACGGCGTAACCCAGCTGCACATACCTGGCGACATAGTCCTGCGGCAACCTCACCATGAGGCCCGAGTCACAATGCCTGGCCCGCACCACGCCCTGCCGGGTGACGTGTTGGATCATCCAGCGGTCACCGTTCTTGACCCAGTCCGTCGCCGAGATCGCCAGCCGACGATCGTTGAGGCGGGTGACGATCACATCCCCTGCCGAGGCCCAGTTCGCATCCACCAACCCCACCTCCTCCCCCAGCTCACCCCCTGCTGAGTCCGTGAGGCGGTGGGATCTGGCCCTGCGGTTCAAATCAGTGACAGTGTCGCGGGTTCCGGCCAACATGAGACTGTCCAACCCGGCAGCCCTGTCCTTGGCCCAGTCGTTGAACGCTTGTTCGAGGCTGGATTCGCGGGTGCCGGCATGGATGCGGTCGGTGTCGAGGTAGAACCCCAACGCTTCGAGACGCCCATCCCGCAACGCCAGCGACGCAGCCGCCTCGGCCGGGTCGCGGAAGCGCAGGAGGTCGTTCAGTTCGACAGCGCCGTGGATCTCGGCGATGTCACGCAGAACCCCACCGGCGCTGATCGCGGCGAGTTGTTGGTCATCCCCCACCAACCTGACCGAGCCACCCCGCCCGATGACATGCCCGATCACGGTGGCCAGGGAGATGGTGTCGGCCATGCCCGCCTCGTCGATGATCACCAACGTGTCCGCCCCGACACCTACGTCCATGGCGCCTTGATGGGTGTGGTTCAGGTCCCAGACGTACTTGGCGATGGTGGTGGCATCCCCGGTCTGGTCCCGCAACACACTGGCCGCCACCGCGGAGGGCGCCAACCCCAGAACAGTTCCGCCGCCCTCCCGCCAGGCATCCGCCAGCACCTTCAAGGCGGTGGTCTTCCCCGACCCCGCCGCCGCCAGTGCAAGTTGAACCCTCACCCCGCTGGTTGCCATCTGCCGCACCAAGTTCGTTTGACCGGCATTGAGGGTGATGCCGTTGGCGGTGGAAGCCAACAGCGCCAGTGAAACCTCCATCTCTCCCACCCGGCGCCCATCGGTTTGTCCGGCGAGCTCGACAATGTCGCTTTCGGCCGAGAGCATGGTTTCGGAGGTGTAGAGCTGCGCCCCGGCCACGGTGTAGACCGACGCCCCATCCCGACGCCTCAGCACATTGGGCTCGTGAATTCCGTCACCGCCGGCGTCACCGACAGGTTCACTCAGCCGGATCGCCTCCTGCAACAGCTGCTCGGTCACCACCCTCGCCGTGTCGGGGGTGATGGCCCGTTCCCGGACACGCCTGGAGGCCTCAGCACGCAGATGCCACACCTGCCACGTCGCCCGGGACCCCTCCACAGCAGCGACCACCTCACGGGCCGTCGACGACACCCACTCCGAAGTGATCGGCTGGACCCCCTGGTTCGGTGTGGTGGCAGCCGCCACCAAGTCGTTGATGCCCTCCTCCCCCACCACCTGGACTGCCTCAGCCCGCCACGTGGCCCGCTGCTGATCGAGGCTTCGGGGTTCGTGTTTGGCGTCGCGGGTCTCCAGCGTGGCCTGCTGCGCCAACTTGATCGCCTCCACCGGTGTCGGCGGCCGCCCATGCTCGTCCTGGAACCTGGCCGCCAATTTCGCCTGCCTGGCCACGATCGCCACCCGCCGAGACGACCACCGCTGCAACAACTCCCCCGGCACACCCACCACCTCCCGCACCGGACGCTTCCCCAGCTCCGTGTCGGCACGCTCCGCGAACCGGATCCCGAGCTTGGCGAGATGTGCTTCGAGTTGAGTGTTGTAGGTCTCACTGACAGCCACCTTCGCCTTGAAGATCAACCTGCCATCGATCGCCAACCACTTCCCCTCCAAGGTTTGAACCTTGTTCGCCACAGCGACATGAGTGTGAAGGTTCGGATCCCCCGCCCTGGAATCCCGATGCACAAACATCCCGGCCACCAGGCCGGTGACGTCGACCTGCCGCACCCCATCAGCCCCGCAGCGGGTGAACAACGCCCGCTGCTCCAGAAACCGCAAAGCATCCGCCACAGCCGCATGGTGGGCGTCCTCGATCCGGGCCGCCAACTGAACCGGGGCCACCGCCCACAACGCCGAGACCGACTTCACCGGCGTGAACGTGAGGTCGAATCCGGCACACGCCGTCGACGGATCCCGCGACAACCGCGCCACCTGAGACGACAACTCCAACACGCTCGGCGCACGACCGAACCGCTCGACGAACTCCTCCCGGACAATGTCGTTGCGGAACTCAGCCCTCACCCCCACCGGCACCTCCCCCACCCCCGGATGCGCCGCCTCCCACACGCCACAGCGGATCGCCACCTCTTTCTGAAAACCTGTTGCCCCGGAGAACACCTTGAACGGCGCCCCCAAACGCGAAGCCTCCCGAATCTCCGTAGGTGACGCATCGATCGGCAAGGCGGCCAGCCGGGAGGCCATGTTCGGATGCAGGCCAGCACCGAACAGGGCCTTCATCTGCTCCGCCGAAACCTGATCCCCCACGGCCACATCGCCCAATCCGGCCAGTCCACTCCCCCACCAGGTACCTGGGGTTTCTCCCTTCTCGGAGTAGTACGACGCCAAGGTGGCGTGTCCCTTCTCCGTCGAGTCCTGGGCAGCGACCTGCCGGGTCAGGTAGTCATACCCAGACCCAGCCGTCAGCTTGTGCAACGACGCCGTCATACCCAGAGACAGCCCACCCAACAGAGGTCACAGTGAAAAGATCCGGAATGCACCAGGTGTGTGGGACTTCATTGCGTCGCGGGTAGGTGCCAGATAGTCGTCACTGATCATGACCAACGGTGGCTGGGGTAGGCAAGTCTTTGGTGCGGCGTAGAGCGGGATCGGCTCGTAGGGAGAGGTGACCGGGGTCTCTGGATGATCCTCGAAGAATCTCTAGCCGTGTCGATAAGACAACCACCGCATGAAACCTGGCGCTGGAATTGCCATCTCGATAACCCCCGTCCTTCGAGTTGAAAAACCGGGATCACCTACCTTCTCTCCGCGGACCTAACGGTTCACGCCGAGCGTTTGGTAGGCCTCCGTGCCCGCACCGAGTCATCCCCCCGCCCGGCCGAGAGGCACTGGCGCCTCATGGGAGCTCGACGCGCAGGGTGGGGTGCTTGATGGTTCAGACCCTCAGCCCCTGACGCTGGTGCGGTCATCCTGATCAATTCCTTTGCCTAATGCCCAGCTAAGTTTGGAGCCCTTGACTGGCGTGGTGAACACAACCCAAGACATCACCACGCGCCAGAGTTCGGCGGCGGACTTCCTCAACAAAGTCCCCGCAGTCACCGCAACGTTCTGGCTGATCAAGATCCTTTCCACCACCATCGGCGAGACCTTCGCCGACTTCCTCGCCGTGCAGGTGGGTCTGGGCACGGCTGTGACCGACGGCGCGATGATCGCAGTCTTGGCGGTCACGCTGGTTGCGCAGCTGCGGACCCGCCACCACGTGCCCTGGCTGTACTGGCTCACCGTGGTGCTGGTGAGCATCGTCGGCACCCAGATCACCGACTTCTTCACCGACACCCTCGGCGTCAGCCTCTACGTCAGCACCGCGGTCTTCGCCGTCGTGCTCGCGGTCATGTTCGCGGTGTGGTGGCAGCAGGAGCGCACCCTGGCAATCACTGCCATCGACACGCCCAAGCGAGAGCGATTCTACTGGGCCGCAATCCTGACGACCTTCGCTCTCGGCACGGCTGCTGGCGATCTCGCCACCGAGGCGCTCTCGTTGGGCTTCCGCTCCGGTGTCCTGATCTTCGGCGGGCTCATCCTCGTGGTCTGGGTAGCCCGCAGGGCAGGCGCCAACAGCGTCCTCACCTTCTGGATCGCCTACATCCTCACCCGGCCGCTGGGTGCATCTCTCGGAGACCTGCTGACCCAGGCCGCGTCCTACGGCGGTATCGGGCTGGGCGCCGGACTGACGAGTGTGCTCTTCCTCGCTGTCATCGTGGGGATCGTCGTACGGGAACAAGTCAATGCGAACCGGCACGGGGTACGGACCAAGGGCCAAGCCCCTGCTGTTGCGCCAGCCCGGGACTACGCCTGGGCTGTTTCGGGCGCAGCTGTAGTGGCCGTGGCTGCCGCCATGCTGGGTCCTGTGGTCAATCCGGCCGCTGCGGCCACCTCACCGGCGGACTCGCAATCGGGACCAGTGACGGCTGGGAAGCCCGCGACCGGGATCGAGGCCGACGCCACGTCACCCCTCGGCGATCTGCGGCCGTTTGCAATCATCGTGGACGACGTGGCCGTCAAAGTCAGCGCAGGTGACATCCCCGGAGGAACCGCACGGGTCAAAGATCTCGAGGTCGCGTGGGACACTGCGGAGGCGGCCATCAAGCCAGCTTCGCCCGAGGATTGGCACCTCATGGATTCGGCGGTAGACGACGTCCTCACATCACTGAGGGCGGGACAGCCTTCCGCGTCCGACGTCACGTCAGCGCTCACCAACCTGCAGACTGTCATTGGCACACTTGATCAGAAGAAGTAACCACACCACCCCGGGAGCAGTCGATGCGGCAACAACCATGAGGATTCTTCTCGTCGAGGATGATCTCATGGTTGGGGCCGCGCTCGTCGGACGTCTCGAGGACGACGCCTACGCCGTTGACTGGGTGCGCCGGGCCCAACCGGGGCTGGAGAGCATGCTGACCCATGCCTACGACGTGGTGCTGCTGGACCTTGGGCTGCCCGGACTCGACGGCGCCGGCTTCCTCGCCAAATTGCGCGGCCGCGGCGACGACACCCCCGTCCTTGTTGTCACCGCCCGCTCCGAGGTGGAATCAAGGATCACAGGCCTCGACCTGGGCGCTGACGACTACCTGGTAAAGCCTTTCGAGGCTGACGAGTTGATGGCGCGAATCCGCGCCGTCCTTCGCCGCAGGGGCGCCGACCACATGGATGCAGTCCTCTCCAACGGCCAGGTCAGCCTCGACGTGGCTTCCCACCGTGCATGGCTCGCCGACGGCGAGGAAGTCGCACTCTCCAGGCGCGAGTTCGCCGTCATCCGCGCCCTCATGACCCGACCAGGAATCATTCTGTCCCGTGAGGAACTGGAACACCGCGTCTACGGGTGGGGCAACGAAGTGGAGAGCAACGCCATCGACTACCTGATCCACCGGGTACGAGCCAAGCTCGGAGCCGACGCCGTACGCAACGTCCGCGGAGTCGGATGGACCGTGACCAGAGAAGACCGGAAGCCATGACCCGGCGCTCCCTGACCAGAAGAATGAGCCTGCTCGTGGCCCTTGTCACCATCGTCATGGCAAGCGCCGCTGGTGTCGGAGCATATGTCCAAGCGCTGCAGGGGGCAAGGAACCTGCAGGACGACGTTCTGGCCCAAGTGGCATCGATCGCCGCAGCAACAACCACGCCCGGTGCCATCCCCGTCGACGAGATCCCGCTCGGCGACACATCATCAGACATAGACGTCACTACGCTCGCAAAGGCCGCACTGCCCCGCTCAACCCCCAACGGCATCGGAACGGCCCAGATCGGCGGCCAGCCCAGGCGGATCTTTGTCGTCACCACCTCCACAGGCACCCGGGTGGTCGTGTCCCAATCCGTTGAGGTGCGTGATCAGATTGCCCGCACAACAGCCTTGGCCACGACCTTCCCCCTGCTGCTCCTCCTGCCCGCGCTCCTGCTGGCCATCTACCTGGTGGTCAGGAATGTCATGCGCCCCGTCAATGAGCTCGCGAAGCAGGTGAACAGCCGTGACGCCACCGACCTCAGCCCCCTGGATGTGCAGCAGGCTCCGGACGAGCTGCGGGGATTCATTATCGCCCTCAACTCGCAGTTCGACCGGGTTGATGCCGCCGTCACCCACGAAAGACTGTTCATAGCCGCAGCTGCCCACGAACTGCGCACCCCCCTGACTGCCATGTCGTTGCAGCTTGAGCGTGCAGCGATCGCGCCCGACAGTTCCCACGTGCGCGAGAGACTCGACGAACTCAAGGGGGGCATGGAGAGATCCCGACACCTGATCAACCAGTTGCTCGACCTCGCCCAGGCACAAGCCGGAACCACCGACCCCCGTCCTGAACAGACGCTGAAGACCATCGTGCGACACGTGGCCGGCGACATATTGCCACTCCTGGACGGCTCGCAGGTGGACCTTGACGTAGACCTCACCGACGCTGCCCATGAAAATCTCCCTGTGGCCGCCACCACTTCCATCCTTCGTAACCTCCTCGACAACGCCGTGCGGTACAGCGGAACCGGAACTCAGATCCGCCTCAGCGCCCACCTGGTGGCCGGGCGAGTGACCATCAGCATCGACGACAACGGCCCCGGCATCGCCTCCCCGGAGGCTGTCCTGCGACCTTTCGCTCGGGAGGCTGGGCAGGACACCCAAGGCAGCGGCCTCGGCCTGGCCATCGTGTCCGAACAGGTCCGCCACCTCCATGGCCGGCTTGAACTGCTACCCACCACCCGGTTCCCTCACGGCACCGAGGCCCGAATCACGCTGTAAGTGGCGCCACGGGCGCTTTTGGAACCCGTATCGCACCTCGACCTTGGGGTAGCACACATGCGTGTATTGATCTGCGTCACAGTGTGAGTTGGTCGAGGCTCGGTCCTTTGATCCAGGCGCGCGGAACCGGAATCGTGGGCGTTGGAAGGCCGTGCGTGGGCTTGGAAATCAATCATCCAGAATTGCTGCTGTTGGTCAAACACGTCGGACCTTGATGAATACCGACTCAGTCCTGCAAATACGGGCTCAGGATGATACTGACGCACGGAGCGTGGCCGGCGCCGGGTAGCACAAGTCGACCGGACTGCGCTTGTACCAGAGCCGCCGCCAGACCCAAACCCAAGCCGGCAGATGACTGCGAGCCGGTTTGTTCGTCGTCCGTCCTCGCGGCGAAACCCTGCCCCTCGTCGGTGACGTCGATGGCCACAGTTCCCACCGTCTCCCGTGCCCACACCCGTACGGTCCCTTGCCCGTGCTGCACGGCGTTGTCCACCAACACGTCCAGCGCGTGCCCGACAGCTGAGGTGGAGCCCACGACCGCTGGGAGGCCTTCGTCGAGGCCCACAACGAGGCGGCGCTCGTGAGCGGCGGCGATGGCGTTGTGCCGTTGACACACCTGCTCCAGCACGGCCGCCAGGTCCAGTGCGTGTCGTTCGTGGTCGTTCTCAGATCGCTCCCGTGTGAGGGATAGCAGTTCCTCGAGTTGGGTCCTTAGCGTTTGGACTTCATGGGCCGCCTCGCGAATGAGATCAGCCCGGTCGGGCTGTCCGGATCCACCCAGAGTGATGTCCGCCGAGTCGAGCAGGAGCTGCAGTCGCATCAGCGGTGTGCGCAACTGGTGCGAGGCGGCGGCGCCGAGGGCGCGTTCGCGGTGCAGGAGTTCACTCAACCGCATCGCCGTCGTGGTGAGTGCCTCGCCAACCTCATCCAGTTCCAGGATCCCGCTGGGCGGAGAGCAGCGAGACAAGTCGCCGTCGCCGATGGCAACAGCGGTGTCGCGCAACCGCTCGACGGAGTCGCCGAGTCTGGCGGCCGATCGTCGGGCCAAAGCCAGGGAAGCAGCGAGGGCCACCAGGCAGATGGAGACCAAGGCCGCCCAGGCCCCCAGTGTGCGCAGCCAGATGGGAGCTGCATCCGAGGAGACCCAGACGACACCCACCACGGTCGATCCATCAGTGACCGGCGCAGCCGCAATCACTGCCGGGCCGCTCAGCGCCAAGGTCCATGGCCCGCCCTGCGTGGCGACGACGCCCCCGGCAGCCCTCTTCGCCACCGGGTCTGCACCGTTCGGGCCGGTCCCGACGATGCGTTGGCCTTGGGGTCCGTAGAAGGCGAGGTCAATCTGGCTGGCTTGCCTGGGGAGCTCGGGCCGGTCCAGTGCGGTTGGGGGATCGACGGACAGCTTGGCCGCCGTCGTCACAGCGATCTGCTCCACCTCTTTGGCTTGGTCGTCGAAAACCAAGACCCTGATGGTCAGGGCGAGAGGGAGCCCCAGGCACAGCACCGCCACCACCGCCGTGCTCAGGGCAACCTCACGGACACGGAAGGCCAGATCTTTGGTGCGCACAACCACAGCTTGGCACGAGACCCCCATGCGACGGACGGTGTCCGCGATGCCCTTACCGTCCGTTAACCAACGGCTGGCCAAGGGCTGGCCTTGCGGCTTCTAGCGTCGGAGAAGTCGGATCCACACCGGGTCCGGATCAACCCGGTAGGAGCCCATCCCCATGAAGCGAACGACCACAATCCCACGGTCCCGGATATTCACGGCGAGCGTCGGGGTGCTCATGAGCGTCGCCGTACTGTCCGGGTGCTCCAACGCTGTCGACAACCCGGAACCCCCCACGTCAGCCATACCGGCGCCGGGCTCTGCCATCAGCCACTCACCCACGCCCAGCGAAACCCACGGGGCCCCAGCGTCACCCGCACCGACACAGAGCACATCCATCAGCCAACCACCCACAACCACCGGCAGCCCCGAAATCAATCCGCCCGGGGACATCCCGGACAATCAGGCATTCGTCCCATTCTCCCCGCAAGGACAGTCCTTCACGGTCTCGGTCCCTGAGGGGTGGGCACGCACGGGAGCTCCCACCCTGACCACCTTCACCGACAAGCTCAACTCGGTGACGATCGAGGCGAAGAAGGCCACGACGGCACCGACTCTCGCGAGTGTCACAAAGGCCGAAATGGCGCAGGTCCAGGCGTCGTCACCCGGCTACCAAGCGGGGGAAACGACCGAGGTCACGCGGAGCAGCGGTCCGGTGATCCTGACGACCTACAAGGCGGACTCGGCGCCAAACCCGGTCACAGGAAAATCCGTCCACGACGACGTACAGCGCTATGTCTATTACAAAGCAGGCACCGAGGTGGTCCTTACCCTTTCCGGGCCGGTGGGTGCCGACAACGTAGATCCGTGGAAGAAGATCACCGACAGTTTCTCCTGGTCATGATCACCTCTGGGCTACGGGCGGCGGACCCCGTGATGATCGCCGAGAATCTCTACCGCTTCTACCATGCTGGCGACGAGGAGGTTCTCGCGCTGCAGGGGGTCAGTCTCACTGTCAGCAAAGGTGAAGTGGTTGCCGTCGCCGGACCCTCCGGGTCCGGCAAGTCCACCCTCCTCGCCTGCCTGGGAGGTCTGGATGACCCGGACGGCGGCACCGTCCGCATCGACGGCACCCGGATGTCACGGCAGCCCGAAGCCATCAGGGCACGGCTTCGCCGGGAGGTCGTGGGCATCCTCTATCAGTCCTCAAACCTGCTGCCGCATCTGAGTGTGATCGACAATCTTGAGCTCGTTCGGCGGCTTGCAGGCAGCACCACTGGCATCGACCCGACCCAACTGCTGGATGAGCTTGGTATCGGTCACCGAGCACACGCCCTGCCGGCGCACCTCTCCGGCGGCGAGGCCGCCCGCGCGGGCGTGGCCGTGGCTGTGGTCAACGAGCCGCGCGTGCTTCTGGCCGACGAGCCCACCGGGGAGTTGGACTCCGGCAGTGAGAAACGTCTTCTGGCCCTGCTGCGACAACGCGCAACCGAAGGCCTCGCAGTGGTTGTCGCCTCGCACTCCCCGGTAGTGCTGCGTTGGGCTGACAGGGTTCTGCATCTCGCCGACGGCCGTCCGGTCCACGGGCTCACCAGGGAGGCATCGTGAATTCGCCGCTTGTTCAGGGCACCAAACTGGCGCGTCGCTTCGGCACAGGATCCACGGCATTCGTCGCCCTGCACGACACCGACCTGACCATCCATCAGGGCGCGCGCATCGCCCTGACCGGGCCCTCCGGCTCCGGCAAATCCACCGTGCTGCACTTGGTCGCAGGTCTGGACCGCCCCTCGTCCGGGATCCTGAGTTGGCCCGGGCTGGACAACCCAGAGCATCACCCAGGCCTGGTGGGCGTGGTCTTCCAGTCCCCCAGCCTGATCCCTGCCCTCGACGTCGTTGAGAACGTCGAACTGGTCTCCTTGATCGCGGGCGTCAGTCCCGTCCAGGCACGTGCACGGGCGACCGCCGCCCTGTCGATCTTGGGTCTGATGTCGCTGGCTGACCAACTGCCGGAAGAGCTGTCTGGTGGACAGGCCCAGCGCGTCGCAATCGCCAGGGTCCTCGCCGGGGAACCCCGCCTCATTCTGGCCGACGAACCCACAGGCCAGCTGGATCGCGACACCGCTGCTCACGTGTTGGACATCCTTGAAGCCGCCGCTGACTCCAGTGGGGCCGCTCTGGTGGTGGCCACGCATGACCCGGTCGTCGCCGACCGCTACCCACACCGCTGGTCCATCGAGGACGGGCGCCTCCGCACCGACGCTGCCGCCACGATCCACACCGCCCCCGAGCAGGACAGGTGACACCCATGCACCGATCACCCATCTCCACCCTGTGGCTACACGGCCTGGTTCGTCAACGACCCGGCCGGCTACTCGGGGTCACCGTCGGAATCGCGCTGGCAGTCGCACTGCTGGCCAGCCTCGGGTCGTTCCTGGTCATGTCGAAGGCCACCATGACGGATCGAGCCACATCCAGCGTCGCGGTGGATTGGCAGGTCCAAGCCGCACCGGAGGCGAGCAGCGCCGCCGTCGAGAAGGCGGTGGGGGCGCAGCCCGGTACGGTGAAGGCGCTGCCCGTATCCTTCGCCACCGTCGACGGCTTCTCCGCCAACACCGGCGGATCCCAGCAGAAGACCGGGGCCGGTCAGGTCATCGGCCTGCCCACTGATTACCGGTCCACCTTCCCGGCATCCCTGCGCACGTTGGTCGGCTCGGATGCAGGCGTCCTCCTGTCCCAGCAGACCGCGGCAAACCTGAGAGCTGCCGTCGGGGACACCGTCACCATCCTCATTGCTGGCACCCCTGTGAACGTCACGGTCAACGGCGTGGTAGACCTTCCCCAGGCGGACTCCTTTTTCCAGAAGGTGGGGGCTCCACCGCAGTCCCAGCCCGTCGCCCCTCCGGACAACGTGATTCTGCTACCCGCCTCCGTCTTCGACAAGATCATTGGCCCGGCCGTCGCGTCCGGAAACAACCCGGTCATTCACCAGGTCCACGCCATCCGCTCTCACGAACTACCGCCCGACCCGTCGGTGGCCTACGCCCAGGAAGCTGGTGCCGCCCGCAACATGGAGGTCACCCTTGCGGGCGCAGGACAGGTCGGCGACAACCTGGGCGCCACCCTGGACGCGGCCCGGCAGGACTCCCTCTACGCCCAAATCCTGTTCCTGTTCCTCGGGTTGCCCGGGGCCGTGCTGGCCAGCCTGCTCACCGTCTCGGTGGCGCGTGCCGGTGCGACCCGTCGCCGCCAGGACCAGGCCCTGCTTCGCACACGTGGCGCCACACGCAAACAGGTGCTCTGGCTGGCCTTCGCCGAAGCCGGCACTGCAGCCGGTGTCGGCGCAACGCTCGGCCTGGGGATAGCCTGGCTGCTTTCCACGACTCCACTCGGAGGCAACACCTCAAGCCCATCCATGACGTTCGGCTGGGTTCTGGGAGCCGCCGCTCTTGCCGTCCTACTGGCAGGGCTGAGCATTGTCCTACCAGCCCGCCGAGATCTGACCGACCAAGCGATCACCGCCTCCAGGATGAGCGTCCGGCGCCAGGACCGGGCACCCCTGTGGGCCCGGTGGGGTCTGGACTTTCTGGTCCTGGCAGTCTCCGGCGCCGTCTTCTGGGTCACCAGCCGCAGTGGCTACACCCTGGTGCTGGTCCCCGAGGGGGTGCCGACACTGTCCGTGAGCTACTGGGCGTTCGCCGGGCCCGCCCTTCTCTGGCTTGGCTGCGCCCTGCTCACGTGGCGACTGACTGACCTCCTCCTGCGTCGAGGCACGCGCATCCTGACGACGTTGGCGCGCCCACTGGCCGGAACCCTGGCTGGACCCGTGGTGGCCACACTGCGACGACAGCGGCGGCTCGTCGCCGGCACCGTGGTCATGCTCACTCTCGCCGTTGCCTTCGCGGCGTCGACCGCTTCGTTCAACGCGACCTACCGGCACCAGGCCGAGGTGGACGCCGTACTTACCAACGGCGCTGACGTGGCGGTGACCGAGTCACCGGGGGCGGCGGTCGGCCCCGACCAGGCCCAGAAGATCGCCGAGGTACCCGGCGTCCGCGCCGTCGAACCTCTCCAGCATCGCTACGCCTACGTGGGCGCTGACCTGCAGGATCTCTACGGTGTGCGGCCGGGCACGGTCGCGAAGGCAACCGCGTTGCAGGACGCCTACTTTCGGGGTGGCACCACGAATCAGTTGATGGCCACCCTCGCTGCCCGCCCCGATTCGATCCTGGTCTCGGAAGAGACGGTCAAGGATTTCCAACTGCAGCCCGGGGACCAGCTGTCCCTTCGCCTACAGGACGGCCGCACCAAGGCATACACAAATGTCCTGTTCCACTACGCCGGCATCGTTCGGGAGTTCCCGACCGCCCCCCGGGACAGCTTCCTCGTCGCGAACGCCGACTACGTGGCACAGCAGACCGGCAGTGACGCTGTTGGAGCGTTTCTGGTGAACACCGGCGGGACGAACACCGGCGCAGTGGCGGCCGGGGTGTCCGGAGTTGTCGGGCCGACGGCGAAGGTGTCCGAGATTGGCACCAGTCGCGCAGCCATCGGCTCCAGCCTGACCTCCGTCGATCTGGCCGGCCTCACCCGGATCGAGCTGGGGTTCGCAGGACTACTGGCTGCCGCAGCCAGCGGCCTGCTCCTGGCCCTGGGGTTCGCAGAGCGACGGCGCACGTTCGCGATCGCTGTCGCGCTGGGAGCGAGACCCGGCCAGCTGGCTGGATTTCTGGTGGCTGAGGCCACAGTTGTGCTGGTCGCCGGGATCACCTTCGGGGCTGCAATCGGCAGCCTGCTGACCGGGATGCTTGTCAAGGTCCTCACCGGTGTCTTCGACCCACCGCCCGCGGCGGTCTCGGTTCCGTGGGGCTATCTGGCCGCTGTGGCTGCCGTGGTCCTTGGTCTGGTACTGGTTGTGGTCGCCGGGATGATGCGCCGTTTGCGGACCGTCGACGTGACGGCCCTGCGTGAGCTGTGACGACCCGTGCAGCATCCGGGCACAGCATTGCGTCACGGATCCAGTCGATACCCGAAACCGCGCAGTGCAGTAATGGTCGGAGCCACGACCCGCGTTTGCTGCGCCGCCTCAGCAAGGACCCGGCGCAGTGCGGCAATGTGGACATCGAGTGTTTTGGTCGACCCGAACCAGTTCACATCCCACACGTCATCCATCAACGTCTCGCGACGCACAGCCTCCCCACAGTCGTCAGCGAGGCGAACAAGCAGGTCGTACTCCCTTGATCGCAGCTTCAGCTCCTTCGATCCGAGGTTTACCCGACGCGCCGCAAGGTCGAGTCCCAGTTCACCCACGCGAAGGAACGAGTCACCACGCCCCAAGGCAGCCGATGATCGTCGCAGATGCGCCTGAACACGGGCCGTCAGCTCCGCCAGGCGTACCGGCTTGACCAAGTAATCATCGGCGCCTGCGTCCAGCCCAACCAGAACATCGATCTCCTCACCACGTGCAGTGAGGATCACAATGACAATCTCGGCCTGGGCGTTGCGCCACTCACGGACCAGTTCAGTTCCGTCGCCATCCGGGAGCCCGAGGTCGATCATGACCAAATCAAACTGATCGTGCGTTGTTGCACGCGCCTCTGCAAGGTTTTGCGCCCAAGTGACTGCGAGGCCCTTGGCCTGCAACTCCGAGCGCAACAACGACCCGATCCGGACGTCGTCTTCCACCAGCAGCAGTCGGCTTCCTTTGAGTGTTTCCACCCGACCGCCCTTTCTGTCTGTCCCCGACCATTTTGCGGGCGATGCGCTGAGGACAACCTGAGAAGCCACCGACCACTGCGAGACACGCCCGACGGACCGGCGGGCAACGTCTTTGACATGCCTGCCGACGTGATGCGTTTCGTCGACCGAACCTCGTCAACGCTACGCGCATGGACGTGGGACCGAGTGTCGACCGCAGTCAGACCATCTGCAGTGTGGTGACGCAGGTGGCGCCTTCCTTGTCGGAGGAGAACGCCACCTCGCCCGTCCTGCCGTCCTTGGTGACTGTCACAGTGCCCTTGATGTCCTTCGGGATCCAGACCGCCACGAACCCGTTGGCATACGTGGTGGCTTCCTTGTCCACGAGCGTCGTGCCGTCCTCGGACACGACCGTGATGTGGACGTCGGTCTGGGCCAGCTCGCCCTGGCAGGTGCCCAGGTTGTGGAAGTAGCAGTCGTGGGTGCCGTTCTCGTAGGGCGCCACCGAGAGGTAGAACTCGTCCCCGCCGAGTGGCAGGGAGGCCTGCGTAGTGCCGTCGTCAAGCATCACCTCGTCGTAGCGGACGGATGCCCTCAAGGGAAGCGGGCGGGCGGACGGATCCTGGTCGAGCGCTTCGACGACCTCGCGTGGGCTCTTGCCCGCGAGTCCGTGGGCCGACAGGAGAGCCTCGGCATCTCCAGTCACCGCCTGGGTCGCGGTCGCCACCGGCGCCGACTGGGTCGCGGCGGAGCACCCGGCAAGGCCTCCCAGTGCGAGCAGGGACACAGCAGTCAGGAGGGCGGTGCGTGCGCGGTTCATTGTTTTCAAGTCCTTGCGTGGTCGTTGCATGGTCACAGGTCTTGCAGGAGTTGCTGCATCTGCTGAATCTCGGTCTTCTGGGCGTCGATGATGCGTTGCGCGAGATCGAGGGCTTCGGGGTTGCTGCCGTCCCTCAGTTGTTCCTCTGCCATCACGACGGCGCCCTCATGGTGAGCAATCATGGCCGTGAGGAACTGGTTGTCAAAGTCAGCGCCGGTCCCCTTCCGCAGCTCGGTCATGACCTGCTCCTGGGACATCCCGTTCATGTCCATGCCCCCATGGTCCATACCGGCGTGGTCGCTGGCCTGCAGCGGCTCACCCCACGCCGTCAGCCAGCTCTCCATCAGCTGGATCTCCGGCAGCTGGGCCGCCTCGATCGTCGCAGCGACGTCCTTCACATCCGGCGACGTGGCCTGCTGAGCGGCCAACTCCGACATCTCCAGGGCTCCCTGGTGATGAACCGTCATCATCTGCGCGAACGTGACGTCGGCGTCATTGTGCTCAGCGGCCACGCCGGGATCAGAAGGTGCGGCGACCGCGGTCGACGGGGCGCTGGTGGTTGCCTCCGGGGAGGCAGTTGTGGCGGCGCATCCGGCCAGGCTGATGGCGAGCAGGGTGCCGCCGAGCACGGCGGCGACACGGGTGGGTGACTTCACAAGGATTCCTCCGGAGCGGATGACTGGGTGTTCCCCAGCATGCCCACCCCTGCGTCGGCTCCTTGTCAGGAACGGTGAAGGTTTGGTGAAGAAGGCAGGGACAGGGTGAAGGTGGCGCCTCGTCCGGGGCCTTGGCTGGCTGCCTGGAGGTCGCCGTCGTGGGCTCGGGCGACGGCGTGCGCGATGGCGAGTCCCACACCCGTGCCGGAGCCGTCGGTGCGGGGCCGTGCGGGGTCGGCGCGGTAGAAGCGCTCCATGACATGGGGCAGTGCCTCCGGGGCGATGCCCTCGCCGTCGTCAACCACCTCAATCGCGACGTGCCCACGGGAATGGGAGCTCCGGATCTCGACGTGCCCCCCGGCCGGGGTGTGCCGCAGCGCGTTGGCCAAGAGGTTGTCCATTGCTTGTCCGATGCGGGCCCGGTCCGCGTGAAGTGCAATGTCCGGCCCGGCAGTGTGAATCAGCGTCACGCCTGCCTCCTCGAAGCGCTGTCTCCACTGGCTGGCAGAGGCCTCGACCACATCCCAGATGCTGGTGACCTCCGTGGACAGGCGTAGACGACCCTCTTCTGCGGCGCTGACGTCACGAATATCCGAGGCGAGCCGCGCTAGCCGAGCGGATTGCGCCCGCAGCGTGGCATAGGTGTCGGGGCCGGGCGCGAGCACGCCATCCTCGAGGGCCTCCAGTGTAACGTCGATGGTGGCGATCGGGGTCCGGAGTTCGTGCGCAACGTCGGTGAGCAGTGTCCGACGTCGGGCTTCGGTTGTCTGGATCTGGGCGGCCATGCCGTTGAAGGCGTCGGCCACGCGCTCCAGTTCCGGGCTTGACCCTGCGAGCTGCACCGGCTGATCGTAGCGGCCTGCAGACACGCGTACCGCGCCCCTGCTGAGCGCGTCCAGCCATTTCCCGAGGCGACGTGTGGTGACCAGACTCACCAGCAGGGCTCCGGCGGCGGCCACGAGGAGCCCGACCCCGATGGACTGCAACCCGGCTGAGTAGAAGGCTTCCTGCGCATGTTCCAGCACGTCGGGCTGACCGCCGTGACCTGCCCGGCGCATGTGATCGTTGAACACCGCCGGCCCCACCAGCGCCGCCACGACGACAATGCTCACTGTCATTCCCAGCACCACCAGCGTCTGGCCCACCAGCAGCCGGCGCGCGAGGGACCCTCGGCCCTGTCTCATGACCCCTGCCCCATGCGGTACCCGTGCCCCCGGACGGTGACGACGTAGCGAGGATCAGTCGCCGAGTCGCCCAGCTTCCGGCGCAAGTTGCCGATGTGCACGTCGACGAGGTGCTCATCGCCCACCCAGTGGCTGCCCCAGACTGAATCGATGAGCTGACGCCGGGAAAAAGCCATCGAGGGTCGGGCTGACAGTGCCTCCAAGACGTCGAACTCGGTCGGTGTCAGCTCGACTGCGCAATCCCCCAACAACACCTGTCGCGCCACAGGGTCGACCAGGAGCAAACCGAACGTCCGGCTGACCCCTGCCGTGGTCCCCCGCGGGCGTCGCAGCTGCGTCCTGACCCGTGCTACGAGCTCCCGGACGCTGAAGGGCTTCGTCATGTAGTCGTCGGCCCCCACCGACAGTCCCGTCAGGGTGTCCTCCTCATCGGCTCTCGCCGTGAGCATGATGACGTAGCAATCCGAGAACACGCGCAACTGGCGGCACACTTCCAAGCCATCCAGCCCGGGGAGTCCAAGGTCCAGCACCACCACGTCAGGCGACCACTCCCGCACCGCCGAGACCGCCCTGGAACCCTCATGCACTGCGCGCGCGTCGAATCCGGCTCGCAGCAGGTAGTTCACCACCACGCCTGCAAGCACGAGTTCGTCCTCCACGACCAGAACGCGAGGAGGAGTGGGGTCGTTGTTCATGAGTTCATTCTTGCCGAACGCGACAAGGAGCCGGGGCGCACCACACCACGAAGACCCGTACTCTCGACCACCCTGTCTCCATTCCCGGGTGCTTGTTGCGCAGCGGCACGCACCCGGGCTCGGCGATGCCGTGGCCCGAATCTGGTCTCCCTCCTCAAGGTTCGGTGAAGAACGGGAGCTGGCACCACACAGGCCTGGAGCCAGGATTGTGCTCCTTGAACCGCTTGTCATGCCGTATTTGCCCCGCATCCTAGTAACTGGCTGAGGCATGAATACGTCCCTGGCGGGCGTTGCCACCGGAGAGTCGGACTCACAACGCGAACCTAAACTGACGCGAGCTGTCGCGCACCATGGCGACGGCAATCTCCAGCCCGGCTTGCGTGAAGTGGACCGGAGAATCGATCCAGCACAGCGCGTGCTGAGTCCAGTCACTTGGACTCAGACCTGACGCTGCCCCGTGAGGAGTTTCCAGATGGCGAACACGTCCAGCATGAGCAGGCGAGAAGTCCTTCGTCAACAACAGGAGAGGGAGGAGGAGACAGCGAAACGCAACCGCCGGATTCTTTTCGCGGCACTGACAGCCGTGGCCCTGGTCGTCGTCGCCATCGGGGCGGTGGTGATCGTCCAGGCTCTCGGGGACAAGCAGGCCAGCAGCGCCAATCAGCAGACGCCTCCCAACGCCACCGAACGGGGTGGTTTCATGATCAACAGCCAAGGGGCTGAGCCTGCCGGCGACATACCACACCTGATCGTCTACGAGGACTACCAATGTCCTGCGTGCGCAAGCCGGGAGGCGGCCTTTGGTGCCGCGACTCTGGAACTGATCGACAAGGGCGACATCACGGTGGAGATCCGCACCGCCTTCTTCCTCGACAACATGCTGCGCAATGACTCCTCCGAGCGTGCAGCCATGGCCGCTGCTGCCGCAGACGCGGTCGGTAAGTACCGGGAGTACCACGCCGTGATCTACAAGAACCAACCCACTCAAGAGGGCGTCGGCTACACCGACCAGCAACTTCGTGTGGACTTCCCCACCCAAGCCGGCATCACAGGAGAGGACCTCACCAAGTTCCAAGAACTCTACGACTCCGGGGCGTTCAGGGACTTCGTGAAGGTCGGCGACACAACCTTCCGCGACGAGGGCATCACTGGCACCCCCACCTACATGGTGGGTTCCACCAAACTGGAGTTCGCCACCGCACAGGGAGACATCCTCATACAGCCGATGGCAAAGGACCTGCTGCGCGCCATCACCGAAGCCAACAAGTAATCCACTGACCCCTCCGGCAGACGGGCCTCCACTACGGGGGGCCCGTCTTCTCCGTCTCCCGCGCTGCCACTCGTCGAGACTGACTCGTAAACTGTGTTTCTGGCAATTTAAATGCGTGGATTTCTGCTGTCGGCCAGCGGTCAGCTGGTGCATCACCTGCCGCGAAGTGGGCCCTCACCGCTATGGCACGTGAGGCATCGAACATCACCGAGGGCGCATTAAATTGCAGGTTCTGGCCCACGAGCTCCGGACCCCGCTGACGTCAGCGGGTCCACGTCAAGGAGATACTCATCACTGCCGAGTCCTCCGCTGCCTAGTCCTTCCAGGAGCACGGCGTGACCTTGACCTGAGCCAGCCCGCCTGACTGCTGAGCGGTTCTACCGCATCGACTCAGGCCGCTCCAGGCCTGTTGGCGGCAGCGGCATCGGGCTGGCCATGACGCGGGCACTCGTCGAGGCGGCACGGAGGCCACATCCACGCGGCCAGCGCCAGAGTTCCACCATCACCATCCCGCTACCCGGGAACCAACCACTGGGCACCCGGCACCAACTGAACCCGACGACACGTCGACTACCTCAGCTCAGGCAAACAGTCTGGGGCCCCACTTGACGATCTCGATCAGTGCAATGGCCGTCAACCACACCACCAGCGAAATGGTCAGCCAGCCGCCGCGAACGAAGGCCAACGCTCTGAGGTGTTGGCGCGGGGAGAGGAATAAGTTGTTCTCCAGAATGTTCCACTGCGTCATCGAGACGAAGACAAACGTGGTGGACACGGTGACCAGCAAACACCACGGGCACAGCGCGCCGATCACGAACGTCGACTGGAAGAGCAGCCAGTAGGCAAAGATCACACCCAACAGGTAAACCACGTTCGCGGTGAACATGAACCAGCGCGGGAACCTGACCCCCGCCAAGGACGCCACCGCGACCGTCATGACCACCGGCTCGGAGATCAGCCCCAAGAAGGCGTTGGGGAAGCCGAAGATGCTGGCTTGCCAGGTGGAGCCCACCTTCACACAATCCAGAATCGGGTTGATAGAGCAGCTCAGGACAACATCGGGATTCTTGGCGATCAGGATCGCATCCCAGGACAAGACGAAAGAGGCGACAAGACTGAGCGTCGCAAAAATCAGCATCTCGCCGAACAGCCACCGCCGTGAGCGATGCGAGGGAGTCGACGCCGGTTCGATGACCTCTTCTTGAGCAGTGGCCGTACCGATGTCCTGCATTCATTTCCTCTCCATGAAGCGGCACTTTGGCCCCGAGCGGATGTACACCCCACACCCGATGAGCAGCCAGTTTCCAGCCCGCGAACAGTCTTGGCGCCAACCCGCGCACTGGGAGGATGTCGCGAACCCCGAGCCACTCGGACCGCTTCGCGACCTTGAGAATATCAAGACGAAATCGCGGAGTGGCGGCGTCATCATGAAGATTCAGTCAAGGAGACCCCTGACCCCCAATGACCGCGCCAACCGCCCGCGCGACTACGGATGCGCGCGGTCTCTCAAGCGACGCAGGCCTCGGATCCGGCAGGAACGCCGCAACAAGGCTGGGCCCACGTTCTGAGATGCAGCAGTCCCCTGCTTGCACAAACTACACGACACAGGTGTACTTGTTAGGTAAGGCATGCCTAAGACATTAGGGAGGCGACGTGTTCGCGAATTACCTGATCGGTCTGCGTGAAGGCCTGGAAGCCAGCCTCATGGTGGTGATCCTCAGCGCGTATCTGGTCCGCAGTGGACGTCGGGCCCTCCTCTCCCGGGTTTGGGTGGGTGTCGCTGGCGCCGTTGTCGTGTCGCTCGCCCTCGGGGCACTCCTGACATGGGGGCCCCGACGGTTGACCTTCCATTCACAGGAGGCCATCGGCGGGATCCTGTCGATCGCCGCGGTCGCCTTCGTGACGTGGATGGTGTTCTGGATGGCCAGCCATGCCAGAGGGCTCTCCGCCGAGTTGCGGGGCAGGCTCGATGTTGCAGCCGAGGCAGGTGGACTTGGCCTGGTGATCGTCGCGTTCCTGGCAGTTGGCCGCGAAGGACTCGAGACCGCCCTGTTCCTCTGGGCGGCCACGCAGGCAGCTGCCGGATCAGCCGGATCCACCGTCGCACCTCTCATCGGCGCGCTGTTGGGGATCTTGACATCAGTCGCCATGGGTTTCGCCTTCTACAAGGGCTTCCTCCGGATCAACCTCTCGAAGTTCTTCACCTGGACAGGGGTGATCCTGATCATTGTGGCCGGGGGTGTGCTTGCCTACGGGGTCCATGATCTGCAGGAGGCGGGCATCCTGCCCGGCCTCAACAACCTGGCGTTCGACGTCAGCGCCGCCATTCCGCCGTCCTCCTGGTACGGCACGCTCCTGAAGGGCGTCTTCAACTTCTCGCCGGCCACCACCTGGTTGGAGGCGATCATCTGGACCCTGTACGTGGTGCCGACGCTCATCCTCTTCGTCCGTCACATCCACCGGCCCGCATCCGCCTCTGCCGGCGTGGCTCGCGTGCCATCCCCCGCCACCGCCTGACATCCCAGCTACAACGCAAGGACCCTTCCATGAAGACACCCCTGTTTGCCCTCGCCTGCTCCGCCTTTGCCCTGACGCTCAGCGCCTGTGGTCTGACTGAAACCACCACCCCTGTCAGCTCTGGTGGGAACGGGGAGATCAGCGTCTCCTCCACCAGTGACGCCTGCACCCTGTCCGCCACCGAGGCCAGTTCAGGAACGCTGACATTCCGGGTGAAGAACGAGGGCACCGAGGCCACTGAGTTCTACCTGTACGCATCCGACGGGCTGCGCACCGTCGGCGAGGTCGAGAATATCGGGCCCGGGCTGACTCGCGACCTCGTCGTGCAGGTCATCGCCGGGGACTACGTCACTGCCTGCAAGCCCGGCATGGTGGGCCAGGGCATCCGCAATACGTTCACGGTTACCGAGCCGGTATCACCCTGAACGACGCACCCTTCGGCAGCCGACAGCCAGCCCCTGCGTCGATGTTCATCGGTGGTGTGGCGGCGCGTCGTAGAGGACGTGTTCGGTGTGCTGGAGGACGTTGGCAACCAGCGCTGCGACGTGTTCGTCGGGCTGACCGTAATAGATGGTGGTGCCGTCCCGGCGAGCCACCACGAGGCCGCCGGTGCGCAGCTTCGCCAGGTGCTGGGACACAGCAGGGCCGGGCCGGTTCAGGGCTTCAGCAATGGCGGTGACGGACATCTCGCTGCCCTCCAGCATGGCCAGAATCGCCAATCGCGTCCGGTCCGCGAGCAGACGCAGGACATCGACGGCGACATCGAGGTCAGCATCGCGCGGGGTCCCTTGCCGTGGTGTGGCGACGAATGTCATGACCCCACCTTGCCACGCTCGCCCACCGGGGTCCTCTGCCACAGCCACGCCGCCAGCAGCGTGGCAGAACCCGCGACACCGGCCAGCGCGAGGGCGGTGCCGCTGAGGCTGATCCCACCCAGCCACCCCGCCACGGGGTAGGTGACCAACCAGCAGGCGTGAGAGAGGGAGAACTGGGCCGCGAACGCTGCCGCCAGGTCACGGGATTCGACGCCGCGTCGGATCAGTCGACCCACAGGGGTCTCGACAGCGGCCCAGCCGATACCCACCAGGATCCACAACCCGGCGATCGCCACGAGGCCCGCAGTGGATGTCGGCGCGGACAGGGCGACGGGGATCATTGCCGTGGCCAGTGTCAGGAGCACCGCACCACCGATCATCACCCACCGCTCCGACCATCGTCGCAACACACGCGGCAGCGCGATCGCAGCACTCATGGACCCTGCACCGTTGGCGGCCAGCAGCAGCGCGACAACAGCACCGCCCTGCCCAAAGGTGCTGCGGGCGATCACGACGGTCTGGACCAGGACGAACGCCCCGGCCGCGGCCACCACCAGGTTCAGCGCCAGGACGGGACGCAACCCCGGGGTCTGCAGGAACAACACGATGCCGTGACGTGCCCGCTGACCGAACGGCATCTCGGGCGCCCCGTCCCCAGGTGTGTCGCGTAGAGGTATCACTGTGGACACCACGAGCGCCGCGGAGCCGGCGAACCCGATGGCGGTTCCGAAGAACAACGCCGTTGAGGGCACCACCAGCAGCAGCGCCGCCGCGAGCATCGGGGACAGGACCGCCTCCAGGTCATAAGCCAGTCGGGACAGCGACAGGGCTGACGTGTAGTCCTCCTCCTCGGGCAGGATGTCCGGGATCACGGACTGGAACGTGGGGGTGAACGTGGCCGAAGCGGCCTGCATGACAAAGATCAACGCGTACACCTGCCACACCTGCCCGACGAACGGCAACGACGCTGCCACCACCAACCGCACCAGGTCCGCACCCACCATCACCGCGCGGCGCGGCAACCGCACCACGGCCGCGGCCGCCAACGGGGCGACGAAGACGTAGGCCACCATCTTGACAGCCAGGGCCGTCCCCAGGACACCCCCCGCGTTCCCCGGATCGAGTTGGTAGGCCAGCAGCCCCAGGGCCACCGTCGCCAGGCCGGTCCCCGACAACGCAACTATCTGGGCGAGGAAGAGGCGACGATAGGCCGGGTGGATCAGGACACGGAGCATGTGTCCACGATCTCCTATACTTGCAGAGTTGCGCAAGTAGGCATCAACCTGGATGGAAGTGGCGCATCGCGAGGCCAGCGCCACAAGGTGAGCTCGTGACGGTCAGGATCCAGGGTGACGCAGGACCACAGCGCACAGCACGGCCATGCAGGCCAGGAGACCCGCGAGGGTGCCGAGTCCCGCAGCCAGGCTGGCAGCGGCCGCGACTCCGCCCACCAGCAGCGGGCCGCCCGCGTCCCCGATCTCCCGCAGCACGTCCGCAGCCCCCATGGTCCTGCCAATGCGTTGCGCCGGCGTGGTGGCTGCGAGGTGGGCGAAGCCCAGCGGGGTGGTGACACCCATCCCGACGCCGAGCACGACGGCGGCGGCGTAGAGAGTCGCGGGCGTCGGCACCACGGCGAGCACTGCGACACCCCCGGCAATCAGTGCCAAGCCGACGGCAAGGCCCAGGCCCGTGGAGATGCGACCTGCGTCCCGGAGCCGACCCACCCACGGCTGGGTGAGTGCGGAGGCAAGGGCCAGGACCGCGACAACAGACATGCTTGCGAGCACAGGAAGGTGCAGCGAGGTGCCGAGCAGTGGAAGGAATCCGACGGCGACACCGAGGGCACCGGTGGCTCCCGCCAGCGCCATCGTCGGGACCAGAAAACCTCGCTGGGACACCTGGCGGGCAACGTCGACGATGGAGTACTGGGGGCGTGGCAGCACGGGCAGCTCCGGCATCGCCATGAACACCCACAGCGCCCCCGCGCTCGAGACAGCTGCCAGCGTCAGGAAGAGGGCCGGCAACCCGCCACACAGGATGAGTCCGGCCCCGATCAGCGGTCCCAGAATGTAGCCCAGCGCTTTCCAGGATCCGTAGGCGCCGAAGTACCGCCCCGCCACCGCAGGTCCGGCGATGCGGGCCACGGCAGCCGAGGACGCCGGGGAGAACGCCGACGCAGCGGCGCCCTGGCCCAGGCGGACCAGACCCAGCGCCGTGGGAGTGGTGGCGAACGCCCCAGGCAGCGAGAGGAACGCGAAGGCGAGCAGGCCGCCGACGATGACGGGCTTGGCACCCACCCTGTCGCTGAACGATCCAAAGAGGGGCTTCAGGACGATCTCGGCCACGTCGTAGACGGCCAGCAGCGCCCCGAAAGTCAAGAGCGCGATGCCGAGGTCACTTGACTCGGCCCCGATGCCAGCGGCGATACTGTGCGCACCAAAGGCCGTGGTGAAGCCTGCGCAATACAAGGGCGCCAGGCCACGGATTCGCACCGCACGACTCCCATCGTCGACGGCGACAGGAAGTTCAGACATGTCGGTCCGTCTCGGCAATGTCGAGCGGCCCCGCCTCCCCCACCTCCGGTCCGTGGACGGCCCGGTACACCAAGTCGGAGTAGTGATCGAGAGCGGCGACGCACACTCGGAGACGCTGTTCGGCGTCCCGTGCCTCGGGCAGTTCCAGGACATCGCGCTTCTTCAGGCCCCGGTACCACCTCCGCAACCGGTCGAGGCTCTGCTCCTCCTCCTCCAGTTCGGCAAAGGTGAACTTTCGCTTCCCGATCTCCTTGGCGATCTCGGCGTCGAACTTGCCGCAGTCGGCTGTGAACTCTGCCCATTCGTCAACACGGGCGGCCGTGAAGGCATCCCGGAGCACGGCTTCCGAGTCCGCGTCGCGCGGCGCCGCGTCCATCACGGCGAGGACGCCGCCACCCCTGCGGCACAACTGCCCGGCACGATCGAGTCCCGCCTCGAACGCAGGACCTGCCGGGAGAGTCCAGACACCGGGGGAAACAGGCACGGCCCCCGTCCTGCGCAACTGCCGCCACACAGCCACCCTGTGGCGCGAGGGCTCAGAAGAGATCTGGACGACAATCAGGACCCATGGAAAACGGTGTGACACAATGCAAACTGTAACAGCCGTTACGAATAGGGAGTGGCATGAGTCAAACAGCAAGCGATCCGGCCCACGGGGCCGACGCCGCACCCACACTGCTCGACCGCACGTTTCAGATCAGCCTCCTTCTCAAGGGCCTGGACGGGGTCCTCGAACTCATCGGCGGGGTCCTGCTCCTCGTGATCTCGCCATTCCGACTGGACTCCCTGATCCGGTTCCTGACACAGCACGAACTCTCAGAGGATCCCAAGGACCTCATTGCCAATGCCCTGCGGCACTACACGAGCACCCTGAGCGTGTCGGCCTCTCTGTTCGGGGCCGTGTACCTGCTTCTCCATGGGCTCGTGAAGATCGTGTTGGTCTGGGCGGTGCTCAAGGACAAGCTGTGGGCCTACCCGTGGATGGTGGCGTTCCTGCTGGTCTTCATCGCCTATCAGAGCTACCAACTGGTGGTTGGCTTCACAATAGGGATGGCCCTGCTGACGGCCTTCGACATCTTCATTGTCTGGCTCACGCTCCATGAATACCGAGCGCACAAGGCCCGAAGGGCCTCGGCCCCATCCCGCTAGCCCTGTCATCCACCCACGTCGACGACGGCCATCATGCCGGCGTCCTCATGGTCGAGGATGTGGCAGTGATACACGCTGCGCCCAGGGTGGCGGGCGAAGTCCACGAGCACCTTGATCGATCCACCTGCCGGCACATTGACGACGTCACGCCACATCGGTTCCGCCACACGCGTGCCACTCTCCTCGACAACCTGCATCGGCCAGACGTGCAAGTGGAATGGATGGTCCATCGTCGTCGAGTTGCGGATTGTCCACTCCTCCACAGCGCCGGTGGTCACGCTCTGATCGATGCGCTCGCCATCGAAGGGCCGATCGTCGAAGCCAAACGCCATGCCACCGCCCATGCCTCCCATACCCATCGTCATGGTCATCTCGCGCCGATTGCCCGGGTCGCGATCACGCAGGTCCGGGTCCGCCACCCGGTCAGGGACGACACCTGCGTCGGCGGGGGTCTCCTCACCCTCCACCACCACCGTCGCCAGGGTGGCGGGGCCGGACAGATCGGCGTTGCCCATCATCCCCATCATCCCGCTCCCACGGTTGTGCCCCAGGGAGACGAACGTGCTGGTCCCCCGTCGCATGGTCACCAGCAGGTCAGCACGGTTGCCCGGCATGAGCAGCACATCCTCGACTCCCCGAGGTGGACTCTCGTGGCCCGCATCCACGCCCAGAAGCAGCATGTCTTGTCCCGGGAGCGCCAAGCGCAGGTAGCGGGAGGCGCAGGCGTTCACCACCCGCCACCGTTCGCGCTCACCCGGCCGGGCCGCAAACAGAGGCTGCGTCTGACCATTCACCAGCAGGAGTTCGCCCTCCCTCCCGTTCATGACCTGGCTATGCGAGCCCTGGGCGACAGTCCCGTCAGTCATGAGGGTGGTGTCGGAGACGACCAGCACCCGGTCTCGCGACACCGGTATCTCGTCGTCACCTTCAACGACGATGGCGCCGTACAGTCCACCGAAGACCTGGTCCGCCACCATGCCGTGATGGTGCGGGTGGTACCAGAACACTCCGGCGGGGTGATCCTCCGGCAACTCCATTCGGTAGTCAAAACTCTCGCCACCTCCGATGGTGAGGAATGGATTGTCCCCATTGCCCTCGGGCGACACAGCGAGTCCGTGCGTGTGCAGGTTGGTGGGCTCGACGAGGTTGTTCACCAGCCGTATTTCGAGCCGGTCCCCCGCCCGCAGCAGCCACGTCGGCCCTGGAACCGAACCGTTGTAGGTCAGCATGTGCGCCTTGATTCCGGCTACTTCCACCTCTGTCCGCGCGACAACGAGTTCGGTCCGGAACACGCCATTCTGGCTCCGTAGCGCTGCCGGCTGCCGCAACTCCAGCCCTGGATCCGTGTTGCTCCCCACCGACCTGGCCGCCCAAGGAAGGCCAGTCCGGGACAGCCCCACGCCACCAATGATGGTTCCGGCAACCCCGACGGCACCCATCTGTAGCGATTGGCGGCGATTGATCCCTCCGCTCACCGGCGCTCGCCCAGTTGCTGGAGACGGTCCTGGTACTCGGCAGTATCAATCTCACCCCGGGCATACCGCTCGTCAAGGATCTCCCGGGCACGGCTCGGGCCCGTCGATCGTGGCTCCGCCCTCCCACCACTCGCACCGCGTACCACCACCATCACGAGCAGCACCACGAGCACCACCACCCCCACGACAAGGATGACAAGGAACAACCACCCCCAACCCATGCCGCCCCCCATTCCATAGCCACCGAACATGATCAACTCCCCCGCCCCGGATACCCCAGTGGGTATCCCCACCTTCGACAGTAGGCCTCAATTTTCGTCAGAACAAGGCCCGCGGCGCAGCTTCACCAGATCTTCATGAAGAACCGGGGCACGGACCTGCCGGCACTGCTTCAATTCACTTCATACCCTGAGCGCCATCCACACTGGGGTGTCCCAGACTCCTGGCCCGACCGTCCACGCTGATACACAAGACAAGAGGGCAAGTCGGCCACACGGGGCACCAGAAAGAGGAATGAGACAATGCGCCACGATCACGAGCACACCCCAGAGGCTGCATCTGGCACGCACGATCATCCCGACGAGCACGTCGCGCCACACGAGGCCGGGCACGACGTGAACTCCCCACAGCAGGGCGAGAACACCGACCACGGTGGGGATCCTGCCCATGGCGGCCATGGCGGACACACGGGTCATGGTGATCACGTCGGGCAGTTCCGACGCCTGTTCTGGATCATGCTCGCTCTCGCGGTCCCCGTCGTGGGATTCAACGACATGTTCGCCCACCTGGTGGGCTACCAGCTGCCCGATGCCGCGTGGGTGGGATGGGTCTCACCGCTTCTGGGCACAATCATGTACTTCTGGGGCGGCTCACCATTTCTGACCGGTGGGATCTCGGAGCTCCGCTCCCGCAAACCGGGGATGATGCTGCTCATCGCCCTTGCTATCACCGTGGCGTTCACCTCCTCCCTGGGCTCAAGCCTGCAAGTGCTCGATCCTGAACTGAATTTCTGGTGGGAACTCGCCCTGCTCGTGGTGATCATGCTGCTGGGGCACTGGATCGAGATGCGTTCCCTCGCCCAAACCACCTCCGCCCTGGACTCCCTCGCCGCACTGCTCCCCGATGAGGCGGAGAAGGTCGACGGTGACGACGTGATCACCGTTTCCCCTGCGGATTTGATCCTCGGCGACGTGGTCATCGTCCGTCCGGGAGCATCGGTGCCTGCCGACGGCAGAATCGTCGATGGCTCCGCGAGCATGGACGAATCGATGGTCACGGGCGAGTCCCGAACGGTCCGTCGCCAGACCGGGGACCATGTGGTCGCCGGTACCGTCGCGACCGATTCCGGCCTGCGCGTCGAGGTGACCGCTATCGGCGATGACACTGCGCTGGCAGGGATCCAAAAACTTGTCGCCGACGCCCAGGCATCCACTTCCCGTGCACAACTCATCGCCGACAGAGCCGCAGCCTGGTTGTTCTGGTTCGCTCTGGGCTCCGCAGCAATCACGGCTGTCGTCTGGTCACTCCTCGGCCTTCCTGACATGGCCGTGGTGCGAACCATCACCGTGCTGGTCATCGCCTGCCCCCACGCCCTTGGCCTCGCCATCCCTCTGGTGGTCTCCATCGCCACTGAGCGTGCCGCGCGCGGCGGAGTCCTGGTCAAGGACCGGCTCGCGCTGGAATCCATGCGCAAGGTCGGTGCGGTGCTGTTCGACAAGACGGGCACCCTGACCAAGGGCGAACCCACGGTCACCGGAATCGACCCCATCGACGGGCACGACGAAAACTCGGTGCTGGCTCTGGCCGCAGCGGCCGAGGCCGACAGTGAGCACCCCCTCGCAAGGGCCATCGTCGGCGCAGCACGGAGCCGTGGGCTGGACGTGCCCACTTCCACCGACTTCTCCTCGTCCCCCGCTGTGGGCGTCAAGGCAACCGTGGACGGAGAAGTGGTGGAAGTCGGGGGCCCCTACTTGCTGGAACAGCACCGGCTTGAGGAGTTGGCCGTCGCCGATGACTGGCGAAAACACGGGGCGATCATCCTGCATGTTCTCGCAGATGGTGCAGTGATCGGCGCGCTGCGGCTCGCCGATGAAATCCGCCCCGAGTCCCGCGATGCCGTCGACGCCCTGCACGCGGCTGGTGTGCAGGTTGTGATGATCACCGGCGATGCCCAAGCCGTCGCCGACACCGTCGCCGCCGAGCTGGGCATCGACCGCGTCTTCGCCGGCGTTCGACCTGAGGACAAGGCAGCAAAGGTCGCCGCACTGCAAGCTGAGGGCCTTATGGTGGCCATGGTCGGTGACGGCGTGAATGACGCTCCCGCCCTTGCCCGTGCCGACGTCGGTATCGCGATCGGCGCTGGCACGGACGTTGCGATCGGATCGGCCGGTGTGATCCTGGCCAGCTCGGACCCACGCTCCGTGCTCTCGGTCATCGTCCTTTCACGCGCCTCCTACCGCAAGATGAAACAGAATCTGTGGTGGGCTGCGGGCTACAACCTCCTCGCGGTGCCCCTGGCCGCTGGCGTACTGGCACCAATCGGGTTCGTTCTGCCCATGAGCGTTGGCGCACTCCTCATGTCCGCATCCACTGTCGTAGTGGCCCTCAACGCACAACTGCTCCGACGCCTCGACCTGACTCCCGCAGCCAGCACAGCAAGGATCCTGGGTCGCCAAGACATCAAATAGCCCTCAACAGATCTCCGCGAATGGATGACACGCCGCTATCGAGAACGGGAGGGATTGCGACCAGACCGTGTCATATCTGCCACCGTGCGGAGCCAGAGCCGCTACGAGATTCGTTCAAGTGCTCCCCGTGGAGACACGGCGGGAGGCGCGGATCGGATCATGGGGCCCATGCTGGCCGGGATCAATGAAGACAACGGCGTCACCAACGTGAGTACCGCACTGTTGCACGCAAGACGCACGAAGAGGCGTAAGGAATTGACACTGGTAACAAAACACCTAGTCAAAGGGATACTTCTACGTGCCGAAGAAGGGACTTGAATCCGCCGCTGTCGAGGCTTTAATCGAAGGCGGCACGCATTAATCGGGTACCAACCTTCGGTCAGGCGGTTTGGCGGAAGTGCTTGTTAAGGAAAATCTGGCTGGCGCGGTCGCTGGGGTCGATGGGGTCTCCTTCGGAGCCATCGGCGAGTGCGTCGGTGAGGAGTTGATGGGCTGCTTGGGTGTTGCCTTCGTTGACCATGATGTGCGCCAGATCCATGCATGCAGTTTCAGATTCCGGGCACACTGTAAGCCCGGCTTCCGCTGCTTTCCGGGCGGCGGGAAGGTCGCCGGCGTGCAGGTGGTGGGTAACGAGGGTGTGGGCGACGTCACCGATGGCGCAGGTCATGTGGTGGTCGATGCGGTCACCGTGGGCGAGCCATGACCACCCTGTGGGGCGGAGTTGGTCGAAGGGGCGTCCAGTGACCAGGGTGAGTGCGGTTTCTAAATCCTGAATGCCATCTGCCCCTTTGGCGTGGGCGCGGGTGCGGAGTCTCCGGAAGAGGTCGGCGTCCACGAGGAGGCTCTCGACGAGGTAGAGGCCAACACCGCGGGCGGCAGCTTGGAGAGAGCCTTTGGCCTCCGGGATATGGGGTTGTTGGGTGGCGGGGTTGACGCCGACCCATTGCCGAAGGTTGGAGATGATGGTGTGTACCCGTTCGCGGGTGATGGTGAACGCTTCTACGAGTTGGTCGTTGGTGACCCCGTTGGGATGGGCGGCGAGGAAGGACAGGACTTCAACGTAGTAACCCTTGGACTTCGCGGGGGGTGTGCCGTGGCAGCGTGCGGTGACCGGCCCGAGCCACGTCAGTCGCGGCTGTGGGCAGCGTGAAGAGAACCACGCGGCGACGTCGCGGTCCAAGCCAGGGTCGGCGGCCAGGAGCTGGTCCGCAATCCCATCGCGGACCCTCGGTGCGAGGAGCTGCAGGTCTACAGGGGTGACGGGGGCAACCTCGATGTACTCGACGTCGGGTGCTGCGAGGATCGGCTCGGCGGCCGGCGTGTGGTTGTCGTTCCGATCAACGCTGGTACTGGGCAGGAGGTTGCCGGTCTTGTCGGTGATGGTGTCGGCCGGCTGGGCTGGTTGGCCGGGGCCGGTGTCGTTTGCTGCCCTAAGGAGGGCGGCACACCCTGCAGCTTCGTCGGCGGTGAGGCCGACGGGGACCAGATCGAACCCGTACCCGGTGAGCCGACCCCCCGTGGTGAGATTCAGATCCCCGATGGTGGTGCAGCGCAGCAGGGCCGCTCCGCTGCGGTGGGGGTGGACTTCGATGAGGTGCTGCAGTTCCTGTGCAGCGGTGGTGTTGGCGGCAATCATTGCCGCGACGGCCGGCCACGCTTCGTCCTCGAGTTGGTGGAGGCGGCCGGTGGCGGCGGTGGTGCGGGAGCGTGAAGCACGCTCCACATTGCTCGTGGCCAGCGCGGTGACACGTTCATCCGTTGCGTCGAACTTGTCCGGTGCCATGGGCAGGGTTTCGGCGGCGATGCCGAGGCAGGCGATACGGACGTCGCGGGACCAGGGGTTGACGGCTAGTTCAGCCGCCACGTAGCGGAGGAAGTCGTCGCGCATCACCTCATCCCCGCCGACCGTCAGCGTGCCTTGATGCTCCAGGTTCAGCAGCCACGTGGTGCCGGTGTCGTCGACGCCGATGGTGACCAACAGCGGGTACGGGGCCGGCGTACCGGGGTTGCGGGGGCCAACCGGCTCCGGTGTGGTCCCGGCGGGCAGGGAACAGCCGCCACTTACAGGCTGCCAGGGCTCGGGCAGTTCGGTGGAGGTGTGAAGGGTGATGGTGCCGTCCCCGCCGACCCCGACCGCTGAAATCTCAGGGACGTCGATGAGCGTTGCGACAGTGATGCGCAGCACGTCATCGATACGGGCCAGCAGACGGGCTGACAGGTCGGCGGCCAGGGTGGCCGTCATCTCTATCGGGGCCACGATCGGGTCGGGGATGGTGATCATCAGCCCAGGTTGGCGGTGCCGGAACTGATCGCGGCGTCGTCGGCGCAGCACCGCGAACACCCCGGCGCCGAGGAAGAGTCCCGCCCCGGCCAGCCCTGCGACCTGCCACACCGGCGACGACTCCGACTCCCCCACACCCTCCGCGTTCTCCCCCACAACAGGTGGCTCGGCGGTCGTGGGGACGGCTGTCACGATCGGCGTCGGTGAGGGGGAGGCGAGTGGTGGTGTCGGGGGGATAACCACCGCCGGAGGATTCTGGGTGGGTTCCTGGCCGGACAGGCTCGTGGGGGTAGCCGAATCTGGACCGGGTGGGGTGTCGTCACCGGCCAGGGGTAGGGGGGTAGGTGGAGCGGGTGTAGGTGTGGCGGGCTGGGTATCGTGCGTTGTGGGAGTGGGGGTAGGCGACCCGGTGGGGATGGTGAGGTGCCAGCCATCGAGGATCAGGTCTGGGTTGGTGAGCGCACCCCCCTCCTCTTGGGGTAGGCCCTGGTTGGCGTGGTAAATCTCGGGCCACCGGTTCCCATCTCCCAGGTAGGTCTTCGCGTAGCCCCACAAGGTGTCGCCGGGTCCGACGATGACCTCCTGCATGGTGGCCGTGGCCGTTGGCGGGGTGGGGATAGGCGACCCGGTCGGGATGGTGAGGTGCCAGCCATCAAGGATCAGATCTGGGTGGGTGAGGCTGGCCCCGTCCGTCTGGGGTACTCCACGATTCGCTTGGTAGATCTCGGGCCACCGGGTCCCATCCCCCAGGTAGGTCTTCGCGTACCTCCACAAGGTGTCACCGGGGCCGACGACCACCTCGGCTTGGTTCATCGCCGGCGATCGGGGGGTGTGGATATCAGCGGGGGCGGTCGGCGGCGTGGTGTCGGTGGCGACGGGCCCGGGGTCGGCGTGGGCGATTTGAGGGGCCGGGGCGGTGGGCAGTGCGATGAAAAGCAACGCCGCAGCAGCGACGAGGTGTTTGGCCGCACCTTGGGGTAGGGAGACGGCGGGCAGGTGTGGAGTCTGGATGCCGCGGATGGTGGCGGCGATCTCGCGGAGGATCAGCCACGCCGTCATCGTCCAAACAACCCATGCAGCGGCCCAAATCACCACGACCAGCAGCCGACCGTCATCAGGTGCGGTCAGGACCGACGTGAGTCGCAGCCAAGTCGGAAGGAAACCTGGCCTCGTTGCCAAACCTATGAGCACTACCGGGACGCCAGCCAGAATGGCCAGCAGGAGAAGGGTGGCGGCGAGCCCTTGGAGCCGTTGGAGAGTTCTCATGCTTCCTCCCCTGCGATGACGGGTGTCACTGTCGCGGCCCCGTCCCCGTGGAGGGGCAGGGTGTTGATGCCGATGATCCCGAGGAATTGGCACCGGTAGGTACCGGTAACGCTGACCCGAATCGTCCCGGCTTGGACGGTGGCGGCACCGGTGAAGTTGGAGCGGGCAACGTAGGCCTGTGCGGCTTGGGTTGCTGCGTACACATCGGGTCGGGGTCGCAGTCCGGGTTGGACCTGCAGGAATTGGCCCCCGGCGCGGGCGGCTTCTGCTGCCACTGCGCGGGCGTGTTGTTCGGCAGTGGCGTGGCCCGCGAAGTCGACACCGATCCCGACGCAGATCATGAACGCCACCAAGGAGATGCTGACCCACACACTGATCGCGCCACGCTCACCACCACCCCCACTCCTCCACGACCTGCGCGGTGGGATGGCCTGCCGGTCGGACCCTGTATCCCGGGTGTCTGACGATGTCATGTCATCGGCTCCGAAACGTGTCGACGGGCGAGGAACGGGTGGCACTTACGTCGCTCTGGGAAGGGAATCCGGGCAGAGACAGCTTGAAGATGACTTGGCAGGTCACGGTTACCGACACCGACGCTGGCACCCCGGGCGCGGATGCAAGACCTGCCGCGTTGACCGATACGGACTGGTGGGCGCAGGTGATGGAGGACTCCCCCAGCGACACCCGGGCAGTGGTGGTGGCTGACGCAGTTGCGCCGGGGATGGTGCGCTCCATGGAGGCGGCTCGGGCTGCATTCGCAGCAGCTGCCCCGACTGCCTGCTCAGCCAGGGCGCTACGTCCGAGCACGATCACCAGCCCGACCACGAGCAGCAACACAGGCAACAGCAGTGCGGCTTCGATCGCCACCATGTACCCCCGCTCATCGCTCGTCGGCCGCATGGTCTGCCTCCCCCTCAGTGTTGTTCGACAGGGATGTTGAGTACCTGGATCTCGGCGATCGCCAGGTGCCCGGTAGCGGTGAGTTCCATGGGGATCACCCCGGATTGTCCGATCCCGGTCCAGGTGATGTTCCAGTGGGTGGTGGCGGTGATCGTGTATCGGCCGTCGTGGGTGTAGTGGTAGCCGCAGTCCGGGGATTCCGGGTCCTTCTCTGTAGTGGCTGGATAGGGGGTGCCCTTGCCGCAGCTGATGGTGTCGCCGTTGCCCATGTCCCACACAACCTCGGCCACCTCGGCGGTGGCGGTGACGGTGTAGCCGCCAGCAGACACAGATTTGGCGACCGGGCCGTAGGTGGTGGCGGAGGCGGCATCAACCCACATCCACACATTCCACCCAACGACCCCGAGCGACATCGGAGACTTCTCCACCGTGTGAGGGAACGACCCAATCCGAATGGCATGCAGATTCATCCGATCGATCGCGGTCTGTGCCAGCTGTCGAGGGTCCGGGGGTTGAGGTTGTCCCGGGGGTGCCAGATAGTTGAAGGTGCTGCCGGCCAAGGTTGTGCAGAGCATCACAATGCCTGCGCGGTCGCCCGATGGATCATCTGGGACGAGAACGTCGGGAGAGGTTTGTTGGCTATAGCAGGACTTATCAGCATTCCAGCTACCTTGTCCGGTTCGACAGGGGATAGTGGCACCGGCCGGACTGTTGCACGTTCGACTTTCTGTCCGTTTCGACGGCGTACCTGAGCTGCTGGGACATTGCACGATGGTACGAACCGTTCCCAGCCAGTCAGAAGACTGAATCGTCACTCCGCCTTCGCAGTCTGCCCGCGCGGTGCCGGAGAACACGGTTGTGGCCAGGAGCATGGACAGGCAAGTCATGAAGGCTAAACGCTGTTGGACCTTCATGAACATGCCTTCGTTGGCTTGGCAGCAATGTCACTGACGAGCCAGCTGTTGTCCTCATTGACAACTTCCAAGGTGAAAAGGTTCACCTGGTTTCGTTCTCCGGCCAAGACCGATTTCCCAGTCTTTTTGTTAACCATGTCAACGCCGGTGGCGTCGACGCACGCAACAACCTCGATCATTCTTGTGCCCGGGGCGCCTATGGCTAGCGACCCGACCTTTTCGACGCTGACTGCCACGGGCGCTGTCTGGGTGGCGCCAAGTGCCCGGTAGTCATCCAGTGCCGCTACGACCTGCTGTTGAGCTGCCCCGGTCGTGATGTCTGTCAGCGGTGTCAGGTCCTTGAGTGAGTCGTCCATGCTGAACCTGTTTTGAAGTTGATACAGATGAAGCACCACATCGCGGGCCGCGCTCTGATCCGCGTCCAGTGTTTGTGTTGGCGTGTGCGAAGGCGAGGCGGTGGTCGGTGTTGGAGACTGGGCGGTCTGCGTCGGGCTGGGTGTGGGCGACGGCGTTGGCGTGGTTATCACGGTTGTCGGGGTTGGGCTGGGTTCGGGTTGGGTGGTGGTGCAGGCGTTGAGGGCTCCCAGTCCGAGCGCCAGCACAGTGATGGCGGTGGTGGTGGTTCTCATGATGGGTGCTCCTGCCGGTCGGGATTTTAGGACTGCGTGATGCGTTGGGTGGGGGCTTGTGCGGTCTTGGTTATGGTGTGGTGAAAGCCGGGGATGACGGTGAGAGCGGTTCCAGTGACGGTAGCCGTGGTAGCGGTAGCCCCGCGCTGGATGCTGATCTGGATGCCGGTGATGGAACCGTTGCCTGCGGCGCTGGTGGCAGCTGTGTTGCCGGCGGCGGTGGTGGAGTTGTGTGCGGCGGTGATGCGGGCTGCGTCTTGGGCGGCGGCCAACGCCGTGGCATCAGCCCAGGACACCATGGCCCACTGCAACGTGGACAGCAGGACCGCAAAGACCAGGGGGAACAGCAGTGTCATCTGGATGGTGTTGCTCATCCCCCTCTCCCCGTGTCGGCGGGGGTTAGGTGGGCAGGTTGGCGCGGACATAGGCGGTGATGACAGCGATGACGATTCCGGCGATGACGACGGCACCGGCCAGCAGGATGGCGTTTTCGACGGATTGCGACAGGCCTCGCTCATCCCTGCGTGGGGGTGGGGTGAGGAGTGCTGTCAGGAGGGTGGTGATGATGGTTGTCATGATTGTCTCCTTGCTGGGTGTTAGGTGAGCATTCGTAGGAATGCGGGTGTGATGAGGGTGATGGCCAAGACGATGACGAGTAGGCCGACGGGGATGGCGATGCGTTCGCCTGTGCGGTTGGCTGCGGCGATGTGGTTGGTCAGGAGTGCGTTGCGCATGGTGGCGGCCCTGGCTCTGAGTGAGTTGTAGATCTGGGTGCCGTCGGCGCCGGCCAGTCGCATGATGTCGGCCAGGTCGACTAGGTCTGTGAGGTTGAGTTCGTTGCCGAGGTCTTCGAGGGCGTCCCAGGGGTTGTGGCCGGTGTATTCGGTGCGTTTCAGGGTGGCTGAGATGCGTTGGAAGGCCCATGAGTCGCCGATGTCGGCGGCCCGTTGCAGTGCTTGGGGGACTCCGGAGCCGGAGAGGCGTTCGAGGGCGACCATTTCGACGAACGCGCCGAGGGCGTAGGAGAACTCGGCGCGGGCGCGGCGGGCTTTGTCTTTGACTTCGGCGCCGGGCATCAGCCACAGGACCGCACCGAGCCCGATGGATCCGATGACGGGGATGGCGAACGGAACACTGACACCCAGGGCCATGGCGGTGAGTGTGAGGAGGGGGCCGATGATCAGGCCGATGGTGGCGGCGATGATTTTGGAGCCGTAGAAGGATGTGCGGGTGCGTTGCAGGATCGCCAGATCATGCTCGGGCGGTGTCCCCCACACCCCGGCGGGGAGGTGTTTCTGTGCCCAGGCCCCGACACGGGTTTCAGTGTCGGGCCGGTGGAATTGGCCTGTGGTGGTGATCTCTGCAGTCCCGGGCCTCAGCCTGGCGATGGCGTCTCCCAGGTGGGTGGGGGCTGGGGCGAGCCGCCACACCAGCACCGAGATACCGGTAGCCATCATGGCGCCGGAGAGGATAGCCAGCTGCAGCCCGGTCATCATGACGACACTCCCGTCTCGGGTGTGGTGGTGGTGCCGATGAAGCGTGGGATGGGTTGGTCTTTGGTCATGCGTGCCATCCACCACAAGATCAGTGCCCATGCGGTCAGGTAGGCGGTCAGCAGGACCTGCCCGATCGGGGTTGTGTAGGGGGCAATGTAGTCCCCAGACAGGGCCAGCCCCGCCAGGAGAGCGGCGGTGATGGCGGTGATGATGCGGGCGGCTGTGCGGGGTTTCTGCTGCTCGGCATCCACCGCGCGGCGGGCTCTGACTTCAGCGTCAACAGAGGCGGCCATGTCCGTCATCACCGATGCCAGGCCTGGGCCTCTTCGTTGTGATGCGAGGAGGAGGGTGGCGACGAACAGGTCGGCGGTGGCATCGTCGAATTCATCAGCAAAAAGACGTAGCGCACGGGCAATGTCGAAGTTCGCGCGGAGTCGGGCAGCCAGCTTCGCCACCTCGGGTTCGATGGCTTTTGGTGTGGAGCGGGAGGCCTGGAGGATTGCCTGCTCAATACCCCGGCCCGCACCGAGCACCCCGGCGATGCCACGTGCGAACTCGGCCAAGGCGTCGAGACGGGCAATCACCGGGCGTGTGCGGCGCCGCAGCAACCTGTCCCCCATCACCAATCCGGCGGGGATGGCGACGATGGCGACCAGCCATCCGGTGGTGGCGGCGATGCCGGCACCTGCTGCGCCGCCAACCATCAGCAAAACCCGGGTTCTGGCCTTCACCCCCCACACCTTGCGGGGCCGCCGCACCGTGAGTGGGGCCGGTTGGAACGCCCAGACCGCGGTGACGATTCCGGCGGCCAGGAGGGCGCCGGCCAAGGCTGCGACAAGCATCATGGCGTGGCCCCCCGCTCGGCGTTGAAGGCGTCGAGATCAAAGCCGTACCGGGTCAGGTCGTGTAGCCGGGTGGGCAGTTGCTGGGCCATGGCGTAGCGACTGCCGGGTGCCGTGGTGAAGAGGGTAGTGGTGGCGTAGCCCTTGGCCTGTTCACCGGCCTCGACGGCGATGATTTCGGAGACCCAGCGGTGTTTGCGCCAGGACCCATCCGGCATGGGTTCGGATTCGACCTGGAGTTGGATGATGATGTCGATGTCTTCGGCGATGACGTTGAGGGCATAGTCGCGGGTGATGTTGGCTCCGGCCTGGGTTGCGCAGGTGACAAGTTTCCGGATGGCACCTTCAGCGGTTTTCGCGTGGGTGGTCGACATCGATCCGGATCCGGATTGCATGCACTTGAACATGGTCACCACTTCGTCGCCGCGGACCTCCCCCACGATGGTGTAGGCCAGGTTCGCCCGCAGCGAGTCCTCCAGGGCGTCACGGACGGTGTACTCCCCCGCCCTGCGCCCTGTGGGGCCCAACTCGCCGGTGCCGGGGTTGGCCTGCCACTCGTGAACCACCTGATGGTGGCCGGTATCGCGCAGGAACAGCTCGAACTCGGTTTCGATGGTGCCGATCTGCACATGGGCAGGTAACTCGTGGGCAAGTGCCC
>NZ_REFW01000007.1 GCF_003688855.1 Tessaracoccus antarcticus | reverse complement strand
CGCACCGCAGCGGCCTTCTCCTGCTCTGAATACCGACGCGTCGTCGGCTTCCCTACTGATACCTCGTTCGGCATGACCCCATCCTCGTTCCAAACTCAGGAGTCTCCAACTAACCCAGAGCGATTCAGTTGGTCATGAGTCCACACTCTCCATAATCGCGACCCATGAGCACCTCTCAGCGTGCCCAAAAGGGACTGTATTGGCTTGTCAGACCGACACTGCATGGAATCGCTCGACAGTGTACGCTCCACCGACATCGTTCAGTGTGTGCGGGGTCCTGATCGTGGCCTCATCCCCACGACCCAGCGCGAGAGGGACGCCGCCCAAGCCGTTAGTGGGGTGGCCGAGGACGCCGGTGAGACCATCAAGCAGGATGCCGCAGCCGCCACCGACCAGGTTGTTGGCCAGGCGCAGTCCTCGGCCGACACCGTCAGGGGTGACGCGGGCGTCGCCGTTGAGCAGACAAAGGATGACACCCGGCAGGCCCGTGCCGCGAGCTGACCGGTGACGCACCGGAGGTTCCGCCCCGCTCCGCGGGGCCGTAGCTTTCGTGCGTTGACGCAGCGTTTGATGAGAGGGCCGTCCCCACGGATATGGGGGCGGCCCTCTTCTCATGCGCTCTCTCGTGCCTGTGTGTCATGGCCGCGATCACTAGTGCGGCGATGGTGTGCTGGCTGACCATCGTGACGCGGCGTAACCGCGCTGGCTAAGCGGCCTAGCGGGTGGGGTTTCCTGCTGGCCTGGGCCACCCCGGATGCAAAAGTTCAACCCCGATTTGTGCGCCGAAAATTTCATCCCAACGGGTGGGATCGAGTGCACCCGGGCGTCGGCATAGTGGATGTTCTCGGCACGAAAGTCGTGGCCAGAGCTAGGAGAAGACGATGATCAGCGCAACCGACATCGACCGCCTGCTGAACGGCAAGGCAACCGTCTACGACCAGAACGACGAGAAGGTGGGCTCACTGAGCCAGATCTACCTCGACGACACCACAGGGGAGCCATCCTGGGCAACGGTCAACACCGGCCTGTTCGGCATGTCGGAAAGCTTCGTCCCGTTGGAAGGGGCCGATGCCCGCGGTGACGACCTCCGCGTCGGCTACACCAAGGACCAGATCAAGGACGCCCCCAACCTCGATGAGGACCACCACCTCGAGGCCGCCGACGAGGACCGTCTCTACGAGTACTACGCCATGCAGGGCTCAGGCCGGGCACAGGCCACCAACACCACCCGCGAGCACGAACACGAGCACACCCGTGATCATTCACCAGAGGTGGGCCAGACACACCCAGGCGCAGCCGATGAGGACTCCCTGACGCTGTCGGAGGAACGCCTCAACGTGGGGACCCAGACGCAAGAATCTGGTCGGGTGCGGCTGCGCAAGTACGTGGTGACCGAGAACGTCACCAAGACGGTCCCGGTCCAGCATGAGGAAGTCCGCATCGAACGTGTCCCCGTCGGTGAAGAGCGCAGCGGGCGCATCGATGAGGACGGTGGCGAGGTCGAGGTCACACTCCACGAGGAGAAGGCTGTGGTGGACAAAGACACCGTCGCCGTGGAAGAGGTCCGACTCGGCAAGGAAACCGTCACCGAGCAGGAAACGGTCAGCGCCGATGTCCGCAAGGAACGGCTCGACACCGACGACGACGACGGCCACCGCAACCGCTGACACCCCGGAAGCATTCCCGGCCCGGTGAGGTTCCTTGGGGGAGGAACCTCACCGGGCAGGTTTCAGGTCATCACCTGTTTCAACCCAGAATTTTTGACGAGTAATCATGTCCCTCACGTCCAAAGCGACCGGGCCTGTGGCGGCGCCCTTGCCGTTCGTGCAGGATTCCTTCACGGATTGATCACCCAGGCAGGCTTAGTGGTTGCTGCAGTCATGTTGGCGACCATGATCACACTCGGCGCCGCCGGTGCCGTGGGCGGTGTCTTGGGAACAGTCACCCGAAGACTTGGCCAAGCCGTGCAGGTGCAGCCAGGGCGGTTCGTTGTCACGAGCTGACTGGTTGCGGATCTCGTTGCAGGGTCCAGGTGGGGCCGTTGATGATTGTGCGGCGCTGCGCAACGACATATAGCCCGGGCATGTCCTGGGCGTAGATGCGGGCCAGTTTCTCGGCGTGGGTGTCCATCACGATCACTGCGTGGTGGCGGTCGGCCTCGGCCGCAAGGTGCGCGAACACCTGCCTCCGGAACGCGGCTGCGAGGCCGTGGCCTCGACGGCGTGCGAAGTGGTCACTGAGAATCCACGCTCCCGCCCGGAGATGAACCAGCTGGGATGCGTCGGCGGTGAAGTAGCCGACGAGCCACCCGCGCCCAACGCCTGTGGGCGTTGGTGAGCAGATATACAGCAGCGATAAAGACCAGGGCTGCGGCAACGAACACCACGACCACCACGGCGAACGTGGCCGCGGCGGTGCCGGTACCCAAGGGCCGAGTGACCCATGCACCGTAGGTGGCTGTGGTGATCGCCCCAACGGCAAGCCACCAGCAGCCCGCTCCGTGGAGTCGGGAGCGGATCGCCCACCAAACCAAGCACACTTCTCTGCGTGTTGTGAGTCCTTCCATGCCGGGCAGGGGTGCGGGTACAGCGTCCTGCCCGGTGGGTGGCGTCACTGCGCCCCGACGTCACTTTGGGTGCCGAAGACTACCCAGCGATGCGCGGCGTCGCTTGGGGTGGGGATCCGCCGAAGGGCAGAGAAGATGAGCTGATCGATGGTGTCCATGGTCGTTTCCTTTGGTACTGGTTGGGATCAAATCTATGGTGGAGCACTGGCATTGGTCGGGTTGGTGACCCACGTCCGTTGGACGCAAACCACCGCGCCTGCGTCACTGGATCTTGGCGCTGCAGGTGGGGCACACGTCGGCTGGCTCACCTCCCATGTCTTGGGTGAGGCTCCAGCCGGGCAGGGTCCCGTCTGTACTCCGGCCCTCGGCTGGGCACAGCATGCACTCCAATGGCACGAGGCTCTCCCACACCCCGTCACGGCTGATCGCTGAGTGGTCTTCGGTGGTCTCGTGCCAGTCGGCGCATTTGGGGCAGAACGGTGCGCTCAGTTGCTCGTTGAGGTCGAGCGTCACTGTGTCGGGGCGCCACTACTGCAGCTTGTGGCTGAGTGTCTTCCTCTGATCCATGGTCGTTCCTCCTGTCCTGGCTAGGCCGTCTACTTGGTGTTGTCGTAGACGTCGCCCTCGATGTAGGTCAGGCTCTGACCGGTGGCTGGGTGGGTGGCGGTGTAGTAGTAGGCGCCTTCGATGGGGTGGATCCTCCAGCCGGCCTCCTCGAGGGCGTCCCAGAGTTGGTCGTCACCTCCGGAGCCGGCGAAGAAGGCGTCTCCGGCGCTGGCGGCTGCGGATCCGCCCAAGGTCTCGATGATCTCGGCCACTGTGGTGGGTCGGTTGGTGCGGATGGTGGCGAGCTGGTCAGCGATGGCGGTCCAAAATCTGGTGGTCATGGTGTGTCCTCCTGGGAAGGGTGGGGTGCCTAGTGAACGTGGCCCCGTGGTCTGCCGGTGCTGGTGAGTGCCCGACTTTTGTTTTGCCCTTCTGGGCGATGAGGAATCTGACCGGCCTGAGCGGTCGGGGCACCACCCGGTAACTCCCTGGGGCCGGAGCAAAGTTTTTCGGCGTGCCGAAAACCCGGCAGGGGCGCGTAGCGCAGTGTGTGAGGACCGGTAAGGGACACGAGCGCAGCGAGTGGGGTGGTGCCCCGGACGCGGCCGGTCATGATGGAACCGCCAGAAGGGAGAACCTTCAATGGGATGTGCGGCCCGTCAGGGTCGCTCCGTCCACCACGAAGGTGGTGGACGCCGGCGGGCCGGCACCAAGTCGGCGGCGCCCGCGGGCGTCTCCGCTGGTTCCTCGATCCGGAGTTGTCGCAGCCTTGCCGGGGGTGTGGCCGATTCCCCGCGGCGCGTATGCAGTGTGGCTAGCGGGGTTAGCTAGGGGGTGGCGTGTTGGCTCCCTGACCACCTGTGGACAGCACGAGCAATATTCCTTCGGGCTCGTCCAGCCCACAGGGGGACAGCGAAAACCGTGCGCCTAGCGCAGGTAGTGCGATGGGAATGGAGGTAGGGTCCGGACCGCGTGGTCGATCGGGGCCCTACCTTCTCCAAGAAACCGCTCCGGTATCCAACGAGGGAGGGAAGCGCAGCCCAAAGGGCGCGCGAGCGTTCCCTAGTGTGTCTTGTTGGTTGAGAGAAAATGATCTGATCGTCATATCGACTGACCATCAAGAGCTGGTGGGGGCAGTGTGTCGATCTGGTGAGTGCGCCCCGCGTGTGGAGTCTTTTAGGCTGGCTCTTTGTACCATTTCGCGTAGAAGTCGATGCCGTCTTTGCCTGGGTTCTCGAGCGTGACGAAGACGCGGTCGAGATCGGGAACGATCGGGACGATGGCGATGGACCCTGGCCCATGTAGTGCCTCAGTGGTCACGGTTACCTTCAGTGGGGTGACCAGCGGTGGGCGAAGGATTCGATAGCGTGCTTGGCACGTCTCGGTTCCGACGGTGAGCCCGGAGATTTCACCAGCCCTGAGGGGTTCGAGGACTTCACGTACACCACCGAGAGGGCCCTGCAACGGGATCTCACTGCGCCGATTCAGCACAATCTGAAACACTCCGGCCAAAGCCGCGGACTCACCGGAAACCGGCCGGAACCAGTTCGTTGGCCAAGTGATTGTTCCGGTGACGGCCGCTTTCGATTGTAAAACAGTCAGCACCACTTGATAGGAGAACCGGCTCAAGGTTGAGTCACCCGCCAGGGCGGCGTCGACCAACAAAAACAGTTCACCGTTCTCGATCTCGAGAACGGCTTGGTCAGTGCCAAAGGCGAAGTTGGTGTCGTCGTTGCCGATACTGGCAAGCCCCACCGCCACACTCCATTGCTCAAGGCCCTCTGACGCGTGACGTAGGCGCAGCCGGATCTGTTCCCGTCGCACGTTCTCATCGCGACTCTTCCACTCAGGGCACGCGATCCCCGAAAGTACTTGCAGGGAACGGTCTTGAACGGCAAGGTTTGAAACGATCACACTGTGACCAGAGACCTGGGCCATGTCGGCAACATCAAGATTGATTGCCATCAGCGGCTCCTGCACTGTGAGAAGGCCCTGTCTCGGGACCCAGCAGGGCTTCAAAACTAGTTACTGCTGTGCCGTGACGGTTATTTGAGCCCTCCAAAAGGCTGGCCTTCAGCGTGTCCAGCACGACGTCGTCGATCGCGATCGGCGTCGAGGCGCGTTCCTCGTAGTTGAAGACGATGACGTCGAGGAAGACCGGTCTAGCGAGGTGGCGTGCACTCAGTAAGGTCAACAGGGCCTGAGAAATGGCAGGGTACGGCGTCTCCGGATCACCCAGCCAGTCCTCCAAATCCGAGGCAGCGACACTGTGGTCAACACCAACGGTGGCCAGCGACATGATCATCTGGGCTGGTGTTCCGACTGGTAGGCCCGTGGCGGGGGTGGGCGGCTCGTAGCAAAGGATCCAACTACTAATTTGGGCGTGACGAGTGCCGAACTGATTGTCCGACTTCGATGCCCACTCGACCGTGATTTGGACTCGCCCGCTGGGTTCAATTAGCAACTCTGGGCTTATTCGGTCGACCGCAATCACGAAATTGTCTCCCGCGTCCTCGAATGGTTTCTGCGTATGCGAAATCTGCATCATCGAGATGGTGGCGGTGCTGGAGTGTTGCAGTTGCTGTTGCGCTGGGTTCTCGCGGTCGTAGTTTCTCAGGTAGAGCGGTGTGGAAAACGTGCCCGTGTGCCGGTGCAGCTTGTCGTCGGAGTGGGTGTACTCCTCGATCCACGCCAGCGTGCGGACGAAGGCAAGAGTGTTGAACGGTGCTGGACCTAGTATCGGAATACGCACGACAGTTGATTCAGGTGGCCATTTGTTGAACTGATAAGGCATTACGGAATAGCACTCGTCAGGGGTTGGGATGGCATACACGCTCATGCTGGCACCACTTCCACGACGACTTCGAACAAGAACCGGTGCAGGAACGACGGCTCGCCCATCACCGCGAGCCAAAGCCCCAAGTACAATTCACCATTTCTCACACTTACAACGGCACGGTCGGTGCAGAACACCCAGGCGCTGTCACCGTTGCTGATACTGGCAAGCCCGACGTACGCGGCAGACGAACGAAGGACACCCACTGCCTGCCCCAGTCGGACATCTACGGCGATCTCCGCGTTCGTTGTTGAATCAACTGTCTGCTCCACCACGCCCGTGCCCGACACCACGATCAACTCAAGCCCGCGCGCGTCCAACGGGGTACGCAAGGCGGCGTGGCCGACCACCTGCCGGTCGTTGCGAACATCCAGCGACACGCTCACCACACTCACCTCCCGCTCAGCTGGGAACCAGGGGACAGGACCCGGACAACGAATCGAATATTGGGACTTATTATTTTGGTGTCTACTCCCCACTACTGCTCTCTGTCAATAGCTTCAGCGAGCACTGCAAGGAGACGCAGACGACATCCACACACACCATCACCGATGACGGAAAGTTTTAGTGAAAGGAAATAGGGCCCCGGTCGCCGAAGCGCCGGGGCCCTGACCTTCTCCAGGAAACCGCTCCGGTAACCAGCCGGTGCGGGGAACCGCGCTGCCTGTGAGGGCGCGCGACCGTTTCTAAGTGTGGCGTGGATCTCTGACACTGTGCTACCAGGGCCGGCCTTTTGGGGTGGGGGACCGGGGTGCCGGTGGTGGCCCTAGTCCGTTGGACGGGGCCACCGCCGGCGCCGATCAGTTGCCGTATTCCTCCATGATGTCGGCGGCGGAGGTGATCAGGGCGGCGCGGCCGTCGCGGATCAGCTCGTGGGGGTAGTGGCTCACGCTGCTGGTGACCGGGCCGGGGACCGCGAACACGGGTGCCCCAATGGCTTCGGCGGCGTGCACGGTTGCCTTGCTGCCGGTCCGCTGGGCTGCCTCGACCATGACAACTCCGCCGGTGAGGACACCGAGCAACTGGCTGCGGCGCTGGTGGGCTGCCTTGACCGGGCGGGCATCGGGGTCATATTCCGAGACGATGAGGCCACCAGCTGCCAGCACACCGGCATACAGGTTGGCGTGGGCGGTGGGGTGGATGATGTTGAGTCCGCAGGGGGCCACGATCACGGTGGGGGCGTTGCGGGCGCTGAGTGCTCCACGGGTGGCGGCGGCGTCGATGCCGAAGCTGCCTCCGATTGCCACGGTCCATCCCTCCTCAGCCAGATCGTGGGCAATCTGTGTGGTGACGTGGTTGCCGTAGCTGGTGGAAGCTCTGGCACCGCAGATGGTGATGCTGGTGGTCAGGACGTCGTGGAGGTTCGCAGTTCCGGTGACCCACAGCTGCGTCACGGGCGGCTCCAACTGGTCCAACTGGTCGGGCCATTCCGGGTCGCCGGGGACGATACGGCGTGCGTCGTAGAGGGCGGCGCTCACGCTGGTGATCTGGCTGGTGGTCATGGTGTTTCCTCCTGGGAAGGGTGGGGTGCCTGCGAAACGCGACCCCGTGGTCTGCCGGTGCTGGTGAGTGCCCGACTTTGTTCTTGTCCTTCTGGGCGATGAGGAATCTGATCGGCCTGAGCGGTTGGGGTGGCCACCCCCGGAACCCCGTGGACCGCAAGAGAATCCGGTGGCGGAATTAGCGCAGCGCGTCGCCGGATTGTCGAGGACCGGTAAGGGCGGAGCGCAGCGACGGGGGGTTGCACCACGGCCGCGGCCGATCATGATGGAACCGCCAGAAGGGAAAACCCTCAACCAGGGTGTGCGACCCGTCAGGGACGCTCGACTCCCACCACCGATGTGGTGGACGCCGGCGGCCGCCGGCACCAGGACGTTGACGCATCGCGGTGGGTTCGCGACGGTGATCCCATCGACGAGATCGACGTGAGTCACAGGAATGCTGCCCGAGTCAGCCGAAGGGCTGAGATACAGACGGCGCCCAAGGAACACGAATCACTAGGATTCTTGGAAAGAAAAACACAAGAGGAGAGACGAAGTTCAATCCATGAGTAGCGAGGGCCAGGTGTTTGATTCGGTGCTCGACATCGTCCGTACCGAACTCGATGACGACTACGTCGGACTGTGGACGCTCCCCGTGCACATCCGGCGAGCGAATCCGAGTGCCGACGATGCCAATGTTCGCAGACTGGCCGCTGCTATTCTGCGCGCTCTACTGAAGGATGGAGCCCGGCTCGGACGTCTCGACCGATGGACTGGCCAATTCCGACCTTGGCCAGCCGACGGATCCGTTGACTTTGTTATGACGCTTTGGCGAACATGGGGACGTGACCCAAATCTCAACGATGACATCTGGATAGACGCAATGGAAAGCCCGGCCCCGCCCCGTTGATGGCTACCGGAAGCAAGGACGTGTGAGCTGCTGCTTCAGGAAGGCTGTGGTCTAGAGGTTGGTGGCCACGGCTGCGGCGGCGTGAAGGCACGCGCGTCGGATGTTGCGGTCAGCAGGGTCCCGACCCGCTCTCGCCTGCTCGGGACGGCCGACGGGGGTGGTCATCCGACTTCTCGACCAATTCGTCGGGTGGCGGGGGAGGGGTGGCGCGAGCGCGAGCAGTTGGTGAAGCGTGCGCCGACAAAATCACCGGCGATTGCCAACCGTCCAGACGGACTGTACCCTCGGTTGATGCTCTCCGACGCTCGCTCTTCGATCCTGCAGGCGGCCTACGATCTCACTGTTGGTCGGCACGCTGTGCCGTCACTCGACGCCGTGGTGCGTGCCTCCGGTGTGTCCAAAGGTGGCCTGCTCCACCATTTCCCGACGCGGGTCGCGCTCCTGCAGGGGCTGGTCCGGTGGCTGAGTACCAAGTCGATCTCCTCATTCGACGAACTCTGTGAGAAGGGCTCAGCCGTCGACGCGTGGTTGAGGGCCTCAACGCCAGAGTCGGAGGAAATGAATGAGGTGTTCGTGCTCCTGACTGCGTTGCAGGCGTTGCGGGCAGCGGATGCGCTAGAGGACTGCGGACATGAGGAGTTCATCGCCCATGTCGACCGCAGACTCGCGGCTGAACTCGAAGGCCCCGATGCCAAGCAGCGGGCATTGCTGATTCGCGTGGTGGGAGACGGATTGTTCGTCAGTGCGCTACTTGGAGGCGGTCTTTCGCCATCGTCACGAGCGGATCTGCTTGCCACCCTGACCAGGGTGCAGCTCAGCTAGCCTCAGCACCCCCCACCACCTGTCTCTTCCCGCCGACCCATCCCGCAGCCACGGCCCCGCTTGACCCCCTGCTTCATCCACGAAGGACTATTTGCATGTCATTTTTCACCCAGCACACCTCCGCTGCGGAGATGTCGCACCGGCGGCAGTGGGCTGCACTAGCCGTCCTGATGCTGCCGGTGCTGCTGATCTCGGTGGACAACACTGTGCTGAGTTTTGCGCTGCCACTGATCACCGAAGACCTGGGTCCGAGCGCCTCAACACAGCTGTGGATCATGGACATCTACGCGCTCGTCCTGGCAGCACTGCTCATCACCATGGGCAGTCTGAGCGACCGCTTCGGCCGACGCCGTCTGCTGATCATCGGTGCCGTCGGTTTCGCTCTGGTGTCGGTTGCGGCGGCGTTCGCGTCGACTCCGGGACAGCTCGTGGCTGCTCGCGCCGCCCTGGGAGGTTTCGGGGCCATGTTGATGCCCTCCACCCTTTCCCTGTTGCGCAACATCTTCATCGACCCCATGCGCCGCCGCAAGGCGATCGCGATCTGGGCGACCGGCTTCGCGGCTGGCTCCAGCCTCGGTCCCATCCTCGGTGGCGTGCTGCTGGAGCATTTCCATTGGGGAGCGGTGTTCTTGATCTCGGTTCCCATTTTGTTTCCACTGTTGCTGCTGTACCGTTTCCTGCTGCCCGAGTCCAAGGACCCCAGCCCAGGACCCGTGGACCTGCTCAGCGTGGCGCTGTCCTTCGCAGGCATGTTCCTGGTGGTGTGGTCCATCAAGACCCTCGCCCACGAGGCCACCACAATCTGGCCCGTCGTCGCCGCCATGGCTGGCGCATTCTTCATTGCATGGTTCATCCGGAGACAGCTGCGCGCCACCACCCCTCTGCTCGACGTACGACTCTTCACGTACCTACCCTTCACCGCGTCGGTACTGGCCAACTTCCTCTCCGTCGTCAGTTTGATCTCGTTCATCTTCTTCATCTCCCAGCACCTGCAGCTCGTGCTCGAGTTGAGCCCCCTCAAGGCAGGACTGGTACTGCTGCCCGGCGCCATCCTTTCCGTGATAGCCGGCATCGGGGTAGTGGGGTTGAGCAAGCGCTGGGCTCCGAAATGGCTCATGGCCGTGGGACTGGTACTCATCGCGATCGGCTACGCCTCCGTCGTGGTGTTCCGTGGCGACTTCACCGTCGCAGCAATCCTCCTCGCGTTCGGTCTCATCGAGATCGGCATCGGCATGTCTCAAACACTCTCCAGCGACACCATCATCGGCTCCGTCCCCCCCGAGAAAGCAGGCTCAGCATCGGCCATTTCCGAGACCGCCTACGAACTCGGCGCCGTGGTGGGAACCGCAACGCTCGGCACCATGATCACCGCTTTCTACCGCGCCAACATCTCATTGCCGGCCGGGCTGACGGCTCAGCAGATGTCCGCGGCGGCTGAAACCCTCGGCGGCGCTGCGGCCGTGGCTGATGAGGTATCAGCAAGCACCGCCGACGCCCTGATGACATCTGCCCGCCTGGCCTTCGACTCAGGCGTGGGCTGGTTAGGTGTTCTGGGAACCCTGCTCTCACTGAGCGCCGCCGCCATCGTGCTGATCGGGTTCAAAGAACGCCGGCTCGCGGACGAGCCAACCGAGCAACCAACTCGCGAACAGCGACACAATGCCGTGACGGTCACATGAGGAAGTTCGATCACCAGTCAGCGGCTTATGGGGCCTGTATCACTAGAAGTACCTCCCCGGTGATGAGGTAGCGGAACCCATTGAAATCAGCGGGCGTCCCTATGGGAGGCTCGGGTGTAGCAGCGGCTGGTGGGTCAGGTCACACTGTCACCTGATCGTGCAGCAGACCCACCACGATGCAGGTGGGTCCCGGTTAGATTGCCCGTGACACCCGAAACTGCTGAAGTGGGTCCCGCTTAAACTGCCCTGGTGGGTCCAACCGACGCTGCCATAGTCATACGCCGTACCGCCGGTGCAACAAAGTGACGGAACCACGCTCGGGGTAGGCGGCATGCGTGACCCGGCGAAAGAGAACCCCGATCTGTGGGCCGGTCGTCAACCTGTGGACGGGTACATGCTGGCTCCCGGGACCGATGTCTTCCTCACCCTGGCTCTGTCGAGGGACGCGGCCGAAACTGGCCGAGTCCGCAGCCAGGTCATCACGTATCGGGTCGACGGAGAACTCTCCGACCGTCAAGCGACGTCCCGGCTGAGAATCATCCTCACACAGGACTGTCAAACCCTCAACGAAGACGCGTAGCCTCATCCCCACCCGATGCGGCAGAAGTGCGTGTTCGGTATGTGACTACTCGTAGTGGGTCCACATCCGAAGGATGTGGACGACGTGGCGATCAGGGAGCACTTCATAGACAAGTCGGTGTTGGATGTTGATGCGCCGTGAGTAGCAGCCGGCAAGGTCTCCGACCAACTTCTCGTACTTCGGTGGCGTGGTGAACGGGTCTTGGGCCAGAACCTCCAGAAGGTGCTGCGCCTTCGTCTTCAGCCCTGAGGAAGCCAGCTTCTTAGCGTCCTTCTGCGCCTGACGCGAGTACACCAGCATCCAAGGACTCACCAGTCCAGCTCAGTCGAGCCAGCGTCGACGCCCTCCGCGCGGGCGTGACGGATCGACTCGGCCAACCCCGGTACCGACTCAAGGAACAGCGTCTCCTGGATGGCCAACCAGTCCTCCTCGCCGACGAGCACGGCGTTGCCCCGCTGACTGGTGATGGTCAACGGTTCGGATTCCACGTTGACTTGGTCTATCAACCGGTACAGGTTCGCCCGGGCTGACGTTGCGCTCACAGCGGTCATGGATCCCACCTCCACCACGAGCGTACGTTAAGACGTACGCCCGCACAAACAATACTGGAGGCTCATGCCTGGGCCTCTACCATCGACGCGATTCAATACGGCCATCAATAGCCGACCAGATCACCCGCGAACGTCACAGAAGCGGCAGATGCGGATGCTCAGGCGGCGTCGTCCAGGCGACGGACCGTTGGCCGTCCAGCAGCACGTTCGGCAGCTAGGTCGTAGGCCGTCTGCATGGCCAACCACGCCCGGGCGCTTCCCACGCCGGCCTCCTCCAAACGAACCGCGAGGTTCGGACTGACCCGGGCATGCCCGTGCAGCACCCGACTCAACGCCACCCGAGAAATCCCCAACCGGGACGCGGCATCACCCACACCCAAGCCCAGCTCAGCGAGCACGTCCACCCGCAGAATCTCCCCGGGATGCACCGGTGTCTTCATCACCATCACCCTCACCTCCCTCAGTGGTAGTCCTGATAGTCGACCAACTCGACGTCTGCATCGATGAACCGGAACGTGACACGCCAGTTCCCATTCACCCAAATAAGCGAAACCAGAACACCGCCACTTACCGCAGACACTCGCACCGTGAAGCAACGCGATCGCCTCGGGGCCTGCCAGGACTCTGACCATCGTCAACAACCGTGATCAAATCGTTACACAGGATCACGAGTAGCTTACCAACTGATCGGTAAGCTAATCGTGTCATGGCCCCCATGGCAACCGGCGTTTACATAGGAGTAGGCCCATGAAGCTAACCCTCGTCCCTGTTGGGTGGAAGTCAAAGAAGATTTCCGTGTTCGCGGCTGCGGTCGCGGCCAGCGCACTGCTGATGTCCGGATGCTCGGGCGGCAACGACCCGGCCACTGACCCCTCTAGTACGGCTGGTTCGACCCAGTCCGGGGGAACCGTCCAGGGCACGGCCGCACTGACCATCGCGAAACCGGACGGCGCGATCACGACGCAGTCCAACAACCCCTACCTCGGCGACTCGTCCGCGTCGACGTACAGCTACCGCATGGTGATCTTTGAGCCCCTCGCCCTGGTGAACCCCACTGGCGCCCTGGAAACCACCCCGTGGCTCGCCGAATCTGTGGAGTGGAGCGATGACTTCACCTCTCTCACGGTGGTCCCCCGTTCGGGCGTCACGTGGAGTGATGGTGAGCCGTTTACCGGTGACGACATCGTCTACACCTTCGGCCAGTACCTCGACGGTCGCCTCACCGACACCTCCGGTCTCAATTACACCGGCGCGGACGTCGACGGCGACAAGATCACGTTGAACTTCAAAGACTCCATGTTTGTTCGCCAGGCGGCAGTGCTCCACACCCCCATCGTGCCCAAACACATCTGGGAGAAAATCGAGGACCCCGGCACGGACCCGCTCACGGGTGAAGGCCAAGTCGTCGGCACCGGCCCCTACGTCTTGTCCAACTGGTCGACCGAGTCCGTGACGCTGACGGCGCGCGACGACTGGTGGGGCGGCGCGTTGGCAGTGCCCACGTTGAACTACATCTCCTACGGCGACAATGCGGCTCTCACCACAGCCCTGGTCTCCGGGGATGCCGACTGGGCGCAGGCATTCCTGCCGCAAATCGAGGCCAGTTTCCTGGCCGCTGATGCTGAGCACAACAAGTACTTCGTTGCTCCCACCTCCGGCGCAGCGACCCTCTTCATGAACCTGCAACAACCACCGTTCAACGACAAGGCCTTCCGTGAGGCGATGGCGTACACAATTGACCGCCAAGCCTACGTAGATATCGCTCGCGAGGGTGCGAGCGAGGCGATCTGGAATAAAACGGGCCTGTCTGAACTACTGGCATCGGAGATCCTTCCCGAATTCGCCAGCGAGAAGTATTCGGTCGACAAGGACAAGGCTCGCCAAATCCTCACGGATGCTGGCTACTCGTGGAACGGTGACGACGAGCTCGTCAATCCTGGGGGTGACGTCGTCAGTTTCAAGCTTTCCGTCCCCGCCGGCTGGAGCGATTGGAACACCGAGCAACAGCTGATCTCCGAAGAGGTGAACGACATCCTCGGTGTCGAAGTCAAGATCGACCAGCCCGACTGGGGTGGCTGGGATGAGGCCCGAACGAAGGGCACGTTCGATGCCATCATCCACTGGCTCGAAGCCACGAACAACGCCTACGGTCTCTACACCTCAACGATGGACACGCGCTGGATCGGCGAGGACGGCAACGCCGGGTTCAACTTCGGTCGCTATGACAATCCCAAGGTCACCGAAGCGCTGAACGCCTACGCCTCATCCTCCACAGAGGAAGAGCGCACCACGGCGCTGGGGGTCATGCAGACTGCCTTCGTCGAAGACATTCCAGCTATCCCGCTGGGTGCGCACCCATTGCTCGGCGAGTACAACACTCGGAACTACGTGGGCTGGCCCGACGCCGACAACCCCTATGCCTCCGGTGATCCGACGCAGCCGACCATTGTTCAGATTCTGCAAAAGCTGAAGCCAGCGAACTGACGTATGTGTCCCGAGGGGGGTGGTGGCTGCGCCTCCACCCCCCCACTCAACGCTTCGACGACGAAAGCCGAGACATACCGATGAGCAACACACTTCTTTCCGTACGAGACTTCTCAGTGGTCTACGACGTGGACCCGCCGGTGCGAGCTGTCACAGAGGTCAGCCTGGATTTGCAGCGCGGCGAGATATTTGGCCTCGCTGGGGAGAGCGGTTGCGGGAAAACCACACTCGCCTACGGCATCCAGAGGCTACTCAAGCCCCCCGCCGTCATCACCGGCGGTGAAGTGATCCTGCACGACGTATCGGGCACCGACATCGATATCAACAGCCTCGACGCCGCGCAGATGCAGAGCTTTCGGTGGGACAAGATCTCCATGGTGTTCCAGGGTGCGATGAACGCCCTGAACCCTGTCGCACCCATCGGTAGACAGTTGGAAGATGTGTTCATCGTCCACCGCCCCGATTTGTCAAAGAAGGAGCGCCGCACCGAGGTTTCCGAGCTCCTTGAAATAGTCAAGGTGGGTGCGGAGCGTGCGCGGTCCTTCCCCCATGAACTCTCCGGCGGCATGCGTCAGCGTGTCATGATCGCGATGGCTCTCGCCCTGCGTCCCCAGTTGATGATCATGGATGAGCCCACCACCGCTCTCGATGTTCTGGTGCAGCGCGAGATCCTCAAACAGATTTCAACGCTGCGTCACGAGTTCGGTTTCACAGTGGTCTTCATCACACACGATCTACCACTCCTGCTGGAAATCTCAGACCGCATAGCGATCATGAAGGGAGGTGAGATCGTCGAAATGGGTACGTCCGAGCAGCTGTGGAGAAACCCCCAGAACGACTACACCAAGACGCTCCTGGCGTCGTTTCCTCGACTCACGGGTGCGAAGGGAGTGGTGTCCCGATGACCACGCTGGAGTTCAAGCACGTCACCAAAATTTATAATGTTCGCGGCGCAGGCCAGATCAAGGCTTTGGACAACGTGAGCTTCACGCTCGCGTCGCACCAGACGATCGGGCTTGTTGGGCAGTCCGGCAGCGGCAAGTCCACGATCGCCAAGATTCTCACGCAGCTCGAAACGCACACCTCCGGCGAAGTCCTTCTCGATGGTGCGCCCATACCAATCCGAGGCAAGGGCCTCCGGAAGTACCGTCAGCAGTTGCGCATGGTGTTCCAGGATCCGTTCGCCTCGCTGAATCCTTACCACACGATCCGTCACCACATTGAGCGCCCGCTGCTCCTCGACAACGTGGTTCCGAGAGCGGAAGTGGATGGTGAAGTTCGACGGCTTCTCGAGCGCGTACGACTCGTGCCAGGCGAAACCATCGACCGGCGGCCGCACGAGCTCTCCGGGGGACAGAGACAGCGCGTTGCCATAGCCCGAGCACTCGCATCGCGTCCGTCGTTACTCATCGCCGACGAACCGGTGTCCATGTTGGACGTGTCCATCCGGTTGGGGGTGCTGAACCTGCTTGCCGATCTTCAAAAGGAAGAAGGTCTGGGAGTCCTCTACATCACCCATGACCTCGCCACCGCGCGTCACTTCAGCGACGACATCATGGTGCTGAATCAAGGAAGGGTTGTCGAACACGGCAGCGCCGACTCCGTCATCCTCCACCCCCAAGACCCATACACGAAGAGCCTCCGCGACGCATCCCCGGACCCGGACAAGCACTTCGCTCAACTTCAGACCTTCACCCCATTTCAACCCAGTGTGGGAGGTGCACAGTGAACTCCGATGTGGCAGGCGCACCAACGGGTGTAGGCACAGTTGGCCCAGTCAGCCCCGAACCGTCAGACCCTCTGGAAATGGGGACGACGGCGACGAAAATCCACAACAAGAGGGCTCGTATTCCATGGCGCTTCCTCGGTAAGAGGGCATTGTTCTACACGTTCACCTTGTGGGCGGCACTGACCATCAACTTTTTCCTTCCCCGCATGATGAAAGGTGACGCCGTCAGCGCCTACCTTGCGCGGAACCAGAACATCAGCCAGGAAGCGGCAGACGCGCTGCGCGCACTGCTGGGTCTCGATACAGACAAGACCCTGTGGCAGCAGTACATGGACTACTGGGCACTCCTGCTGCGGGGCGACCTCGGAATCTCCATCTCCCACGGTCTTCGCCCTGTGATCGAGGTGATTTCTGGGGCGCTTCCCTGGACCATTGGGCTCGTGGGGGTCGCGACGGTCATCGCTTTCACCGTCGGCACGCTCGGTGGGGCTTTCATTGGTTGGAGGCGTGGCAGCCGTTTGGACCTGTTCATCCCGCTGACCACGTTCCTCAGCACCATCCCGTACTTCTGGCTCGGGCTCCTCGCGATCACGGTGTTTTCCGTGAACCTCCGGTTGCTTCCTATCGGCAAGGCGTTTGGAGTGGGATTGTCGCCCACATGGTCGTGGGACTTCATCTCCTCCGTGATTGAGCACGGCGTTCTGCCTGCAAGCACCATCGTCCTTGCATCGCTGGGAGGCTGGATGCTCGGTATGCGCAACATGATGCTGACGGTGCTTGACGAGGACTACATCACCGTCGCCCAGGCCAAGGGCATGCCCAATCGTCGCGTGTTGTGGCGCTACGCCGCGCGCAATGCCGTTTTGCCGCAAATCCAGAGCTTCGCGTTGTCACTGGGATTCATCGTCGGCGGCACGATCGTCATGGAGATGGTGTTCAGCTACCCGGGCGTTGGAAAAATGCTGCTCGACGCCACCAACGCGAAGGACTACGCCCTGATGCAAGGAGTGTTCCTCATCATCACCCTGTCTGTCCTGGTTGCCAACATCGCCGCCGATGTGGCCTACGCCTTTCTCGACCCACGTACCCGCCAAACGGAGTCCTGAGCAATGAGCACACAACAGGTTATCGACGCAAGTACCGCCATCCCAACCGATCCGCCCCCACCGCCGGTCTCGGTATCCAGCAGGCTTGGATCCGCCTTTGCAATGTTTCGCAATAAGAAATCCATTGCGGGACTCGTCATCCTAGGATTTTTCCTGCTGGTAGCAATTTTTGCGCCGTGGCTCGCCCCGTACCCGGCTACCCAAATCAACGCCAAGGCGAGGCTGCAACCTCCATCGACACTCAACTGGCTGGGCACCACGCATCTGGGCGAAGACGTGTTCAGCCAGATCATCTGGGGAACACGCGGTGTCATGGTCGTCGGCATTCTCGCCACCGTGATCGCCATCACCATCGCCGTGGTCGTCGGCGTGGTCTCCGGATACACGACTGGGTGGAAAAGCGAGTCATTGTCAGCGCTGGCCAACGTGTTCCTCGTCATCCCCGGCCTGCCGCTGATCATCATCGTTGCGTCGCTCTTCGAGGATCCCCCGCTCTGGGTCATTGCCACCGTTCTCGGCCTGACTGGTTGGGCTTGGGGCGCACGCGTGCTCCGGGCACAAACAATGTCACTGCGGAACAGGGATTTTGTTCTCGCCGCCAAGGCCAACGGTGAGCCGCTACACCGAATCATTGCGGTCGAGATGCTGCCCAACCTGTTGGGCCTCATCGCCGCGAGCGTCGTCGGTACCATGACTGCGGCGGTGATCGGCTTGACGACCCTGTCCTTCATCGGTGTCATCCCCGTCAGCAACTACAACTGGGGAACCATCCTTAACTGGGCGTCGGCGCAAGGCGCGTTCAGACAGAATCAATGGTGGTGGTACGTCCCGCCAGGCCTATGCATCGCCGCCATCGGCGTGGCCCTTTCGCTACTCAACTTCGGAATCGACGAGTACATCAACCCTCGTTTGCGCTCGGCGGGGGAGCGCGCCCGAGCGTTGAAGAAGCGCGGCATGGACGTCAACGATCCCCTCACCCAGGTCCGCAGCATCACACCCAGCGGGAAGAGTGATTGATCCCTGACTCCCATCCCTGCCCTGCAGATCCTTCCCCTGGCGTTCGTGGCCAACTGCGCCGCGCGATTCGTAAAGGTTTCACCATGTCTTCCAACCCGACACTTCCCTACCTTGACCCCGAGCTGTCCGTCCACGACAGGGTTCTGGACCTCCTTGGGCGTATGACGGTGCCCGAAAAGATTGGGCAGATGATGCAAGTAGATGCGCGAGGGGACCTCGATGCGTTGGTTCGGGAGCGCACTGTCGGATCAATCCTGCACACGTCGCCGCAGCGCATTACGCAGGCGTATGAACTCACTCAGCAAACCCGGTTACGTATTCCGCTGCTCGTGGGTGAGGACTGCATCCATGGCCACTCGTTCTGGCCCGGCGCGACGATCTTCCCCACACAGCTGGGCATGGCCGCATCCTTCAACCCGGAGCTGGTGCGGCAGGTCGCGCGCGCGACTGCCATCGAGGTGGCGGCCACGGGTACACATTGGACGTTTAGCCCGGTGCTATGCGTCGCCCGCGATCTTCGATGGGGGCGGGTCAATGAGACCTTCGGGGAAGACCTGCACCTCATTGCCGAGCTCGCCGTGGCCATGGTGGAGGGCTACCAGGGCGCTGGCCTGGATGACCCCACGGCGATTCTGGCCACCGCCAAACACTTTGCTGGGTACAGCGAGACGCAGGGAGGACGCGACGCCTCAGAGGCCGACATCTCACACCGCAAAATGCGTTCGTGGTTTTTGCCCCCGTTCGAGGCGGTGGCGCGGGCCGGCTGCGCCACTTTCATGCTCGGCTACCAAAGCACTGACGGTGTGCCCGTGACCTTAAACGAGTGGCTGCTGTCAGAGGTGCTGCGCGGCGAGTGGGGCTATACGGGGACATTGATCACAGACTGGGACAACGTTGGCCGGATGGTGTGGGAGCAGCAGATACAGCCAGACATTGCCCACGCGGCGGCCGCCGCCACCAAAGCCGGCAACGACATGATCATGACCACACCCTCGTTCTTCGAGGGTGCGCAGAAGGCCCTGGAGCTAGGGCTTCTCGAGCCTGACGCCTTTGACCGCGCTGTCGCCCGCATCCTCACGCTGAAGTTCGAGTTCGGGCTCTTCGAGAACCCCCGGCTTCCCTGTGAGGAACGGATCTCCACGGTGGTTGGAACGCATCAGGACCTGAATCTGCAGGTGGCACGTGAGTCGCTTGTCCTGCTGGAGAACGACGGAACCCTTCCCCTCTCGGCGCCGTTGAAGGTCGCCGTCGTCGGCCCTGTGGCCGATGACGTGGATTGCCTCCTTGGCGACTGGGCGGGGGCCTCCGGTCAAGCCGACATGCCCAACGGGCAGCCGCGTGACATGTCGATAACGCCGCTGGAGGGCATCCGCGCAATCGTCGCCGAACTGGGTGGCGCAGTCACGTACGCGCGCGGCGCCGACATTGTCAACGTCGAGCCGCACCCCGACGGCCCCCACCACCCCGACGGTCAGCCACGCATGCCGGTCATCACGTCGTCACCGCTCGACCAGTCGCAACTCGACGACGCGGTCACGATCGCCGAGGAAGCCGACGTCGTCGTCGCTGTCGTGGGCGACAACATCTACCTGGTGGGCGAGGGACGCTCCACGGCAACGTTGAACCTCATGGGCGGACAAAACGCTCTGCTCGACGCCATGGTGGCCTCCGGCAAGCCCGTGGTGATTGTGCTGCTCGCGTCGAAGCCGTTGGTGCTGCCGGCCTCAGCAGAAAAGGCTGCTGCCATCATCTGGGCTGCCAACCCGGGCATGCGGGGAGGCCAGGCTCTCGCAGAGCTGCTCTTCGGCAGGATCGAACCGGTGGGCCGGCTCCCGATCTCGTTTGCGCGCCACGTTGGCCAGCAGCCGACCTACTATGCCCAGATTCGCGGTCAGCATGGTGACCGATACGCCGACCTCTCCCAGGATCCGGCGTGGGTCTTCGGTGAGGGCAAGTCGTACACCACCATCACCTACAGCAACTTGACGCTCGACTCCAGCGCCCCGGGACGAGAGGACTCGGTCGTGGGCCGGGTGAGGTTGACGAACACCGGATCGCGGCCAAGCCGCGAAACCGTGCAGGCATATATTCGCGACAAGATGACGAGCGCCAGCTGGGCGGACAGGGAACTCAAAGCGTTCACGCATGCGTGGGTGCAGCCGGGCGAGTCGATCGACGTGGAAGTGCGCGTACCCGTCGCCGAGTGCACAATCGTTGACGCTGCGGGCAACCGCATCGTCGAGCCGGGCGAGTTCAGCCTGCTCGTCGGACCCACCTCCAGACCCACGGATCTACTGGAAGCGCCCTTCGCCGTCGAGTAGGCCTTCCAGCTCTTCCCGACCGCCTCACGGGCTATGTCGTGGCCAGGAATCCACACAGCTCATCACTGGACGGCACAGCTGCATAGCCCGAGCGGTGCGGTACCAGGTCCATCGACCGAAAGCTGGCTAACGCAACTCGCCACTGGGTTCGATCACGTATAGGACGACGGGTGGTGGCCCGCACAAGGCCAGAGGAGTTCCAAGGTGATCGACCAAGAGCGGATCAGACGTCTCCCCACGACGCGTCCAGAGACCCACGCGAAACGTATCGTCCATCGTGCAGGGCGGATCGGCGGCAAGTTAGGATGGAGTTACTTCACACTCAGCAAGGCTGTAAGAAAATGATGACCACGTGGTTACGGGGGAAAGGTGCCGTGTGGCAGGAAGAGCTGGCCGGCAACCTCTTCTGGTCCTGCCGCTCCCAAGTGAAGAACAACCGACTATTGAAAAGAAGTGATTGCAACCATGAGCGTCACGAAACGCACGCCGCGCATGCGTCCTGAGACGCTGAGACGTCGACGGGACATACTCCGCGCGGCCACCCAGGTGTTCGGCAGTAAGGGCTACACCAACGGCACCCTCGGTGACATAGCCGACCTCGTAGGAATGACGAACGCCGGAATCCTTCACCACTTCGGAACGAAAGATCATCTCCTGCTGGAGGTTCTGACGTACCGCGACGAGACTGACGTGGAGGATCTGGCAGAGCAGCACATCCCCGGTGGAAGCGAGTTCTTCCGACACCTCATACGGACGGCCTTCGCCAACGCGCAGCGCGCGGGAATCGTACAAACCTTCGCTGTGCTCTCCGGCGAGTCGGTCACGGATGGCCACCCAGCCGCCCAGTACTTCGCCGACCGCTACGCCACGCTGCGTGGCGAAGCCCAAAAAGCCTTTCACGTCATGTGCGCCGAGAGTGGCATCACCGAACCGGACACCCTCGAGCATGCATCAGCGGCCATTCTGGCCGTCATGGACGGCCTGCAGGTGCAATGGCTCCACAATCCCACCGACGTCCGCCTGGCCGAGGCCACCGAGTTCGCCATCGAGGCAATCGTCTCCAGCGTGCTCAAACCGCAAGAATCACTGCTGCGGTGAGGTAGATACCTCTTCGGCGCCAGGCTATCCCTTGTTCCTTGAACGAGATCTGGTCGGGGAACGCCCGAGGGAAAGATGACGCTCAATGAAGATGAATGATCGACCCCTCGCCGGGTTCATGATCTCGTTGAGGCGATGGGAGCCGAAGCCGGGATCAGCAAGTCTGAGATCTCTCGGATCTGCGCTGGCCTGGATGAATCGGTGGGTGCGTTTCGGACCCGCAGTCTGGAGCGCATCACCTTCCCCTGCATCTATCTGAAAGTCGAAAAGCCTTGTGACGTTAGGCCTCCATCACCACCGCAACAACGCCTGATCAATCCTCGGCGGGCCTCCAGGATGGTGGGAAGAAGGCGCCCTTACGAAGCACCGCTTCATGTCAGCCCGCCTCGGCACCGACCCTCAAACCCCACCACTCCCCGGGACTCTCACGCCCAAAATGGGACTTCCCAAAGCGCGCTGACCGCGGATGGCTTCCATGCCCCCACTCTGCTTTGCGAAGAGCCCCTTTCTGCCTAGAACCCAGGCGGCGCCACGGGGTCAGTATTCACTCGGCAATCGACACTTTGGCTGGGTGGCTTGTGTGGCAAAGCGGGTGAGGGCGTTGGCGAAGATGTCCATGTCGGCGGCGTCCCACGTGGTGAGGATGGCGGCCAAATGGCGCAGCCGGTGCTCAGCGGCACGCTTGGGAAAGGCCACACCATCGGGCGTGGGCGCCACCAGCGTGTGTCGAGCGTCGTGCCAGGCAGGGGTGCGGGTCACCATGCCAGCCTCGGCGGCGCGGGTGACGAAGCGACTGGCAGTGGAGGCAGCCACGTCCAGTCGTTCGGCGATGTCTTGAACGCTCTCACCCTGAGGGTCAAGGCCGTCGAGAACAAGCAGGGTTGATAACTCCACGCGATGACCGTGCTGCCCCACCATCGGTGGGGCAGCCACGAAACGCCGCAAATCAATCAAGGCACGGTCAATCGCTACAAGACTTGGACCATTCTCATCCATAGATGTACGGTACACGTAACTGGTGGGGGTGGCTGTGATTCTGGTGACGGGTGCCAACGGCACGGTGGGGGCTGCGGTAGTTGTCGAGCTGCGATTGGCTGGTGTGGCATTTCGATCGGCGGTACGAACACCTGCCCCGGAGGTCGCGCAGGAAGTGCTCTTCGATTTCACTGACCCCTCCACGTGGGACCAGGCGTTTCAAGGAGTCACTTCGCTGTTTTTGGTACGGCCGCCGGCCATTGGCAACGTCAAACGTGACCTCTTGCCAGCCGTCGCGGCCGCCCGCGCGGCAGGGGTGACGCATGTGGTGTTCCTCTCTCTCCAGGGGGCCGAGCGCAACAAGATGGTTCCACATGCAGCGGTGGAGGAGTGGCTGCAGGATTCTGGCATGGCATTCACTTTCGTTCGGGCGTCGTTCTTCCACCAGAATCTTTCAACGACCCACGTCAGTGACATTCGAGACCGTGACGAGATCCTTGTGCCGGCGGGTGCCGGAGCAACCGCGTTTGTCGACGCCTGTGATGTTGGAGCGGTGGCTGCGGCTGCACTGGTCAATCCCCATGACCACGCCAACCGGGCATGGACGGTGACTGGCCCTCGCGCCTTGACCTACCAGCAGGTCGCCGAGGTCCTCTCTGCCGAACTGGATCGCCCCATCCGGTATCGACGCCCCGGCGCTTTGCGGTACGTGCGACACGCCCGCCAACAACTCGCGATGCCCTGGGCCATGGTGGCGGTCACCACCGCCATCTACACCCTGGCACGCCTGGGGAAGGCGGCCGGGCTCAGCACTGATGTCAATACCGTGCTGGGTCGCCCGCCCCTAGATTTTGCCGAATTTGCTCATCGAGAGCGACTCGCCTGGATTCCTACACAACAGCCACCACAGTAAGAATCGCGACACCGTGAAGAGCGTTTCGCTGCCGCTCACCTGTCAGCCATCTTGCGTGACGGACTACACGATCGCACTTTTCTCGACTTACCTGGGAGTCTGGCAGTGTCGGATCGTGAACACCCCCAGGCGGCCATTGATGACGGATATTTACTCCGATCTTTGAGTGCACCCCATTGACATTATTTATCAGGCGATTGCTATGGTCTTCGGACCTGACTGGGGGCCATGGTGGCCACCCGGCGGGTTTCAGCGCAAGGAGCGCCATGAAGCGTAAAGTCGCATTGGTTCTGGCAGCAGTGGTGGTGGCCGCCTCCACCCTGGCAGGAGGAACCCTCCCAGCCCGGGCTGAGGTGAACGTTTACACCACCGAGGGCATCCACAACGTCAACGGGCGTGAGTGGAAGACCACCTGCGAGCCCTACTCACAGACCAAGCGGTGCCGCACCGAAATCAAGGCCACCCAGATCTCCCAGATCAACGGCCGGTTCGTGGCCAAGACCGACTGGGCGTTTAACAACCTGACCTACCTGCCCTCCGCGCGTTCCCTGTGGAAGACCAACCCGCTGGGCAACCCCGGCAACTGGAGCGCCACGGATGGGCGCCGGTGGTACACCGAGTGCGACAACGCCACCACTGGCAACAACGGCTGCCGCTCCTACGCCGAGGCCAAGTTCATCGAGTCCTACCAGGACAACGGGAAGTGGAACTACCGCTGGGTCACCAAGTTCGTGTTCAACAACATTGTCATGTTCACCACCCCCACGCCGCCGGTCAAGCCGACACCACCTGCCGCCATCACGATGCCGGATGTGAACCTGCGTGAGTGCATCAACGATGAACTCGGCCGGGCAGCCACCGCGGCCATCACCAAAGCCGATGCCGCTAAGGTCACCGAACTCGCCTGCGACGCCTACGGTGTGGGCAATCTGGCCGGGCTGGAGAACTTCACCAACCTCGAGGTTCTGTGGATCGATGAGAACAACGTGAAAAGCCTGGCCCCGCTGAAGGGGTTGAAGAAGCTTGAAGAGTTCACCGCCTACGACAACAACATCACCGACCTCACCCCGCTGGCATCGCTCACATCGTTGCTGGTTGTGGATGTGGCCGGCAACGCCGTCGTCGACGTCGCCCCGCTGAGCAAGCTCACCCGCCTGCTCTACCTGGACCTCACCAACAACAACGTCGCCAAGGCCGCACCGCTGGCGAGCCTGCCCAATCTCGAAGTCCTCGGGCTGTTTGAGAACCCGGTCACTGACAAGGCCTCTCTCCAGCCCCTGCTGGATCGTGGCTGCGAGATCTTCTTCGACGCCCCCATCAGCTAACACCCCCAACCACACCACCCATAGGGGGCGCCACGATCCTGCACCCCTGACCCAACAGGTCAGGGGTGCAGGATCGTGGTGTTTCCCACAGGTTTGATGACCTGGGGTCCGGATCCGGTCAATTCACCACGAACCATTGCAAGCACAATGGGGCTTCACGAAACGGGGTGGAAGTGTTGACCTCCGTGCGCTGGTGGGTATCAGGATGAAAGGTGGTTGTGCCCCAACTTTCAGATCGTCGTGCAGGGGGGCGCGACTCGTCTCTGCGGGAGCAGGATCAGCGCTACGATTCGGCCGGAAGGCGTGAAGCCGACGACGGGGCGACCCAGACCGCCAGCATCCCTGAGCGGGAGAAAGGATGGTGGGTTCGATATGAGGGATGTTCTACGGTTTGCGTTCGCGTCTCCGCGTTCAAAGAATCTACTGTCGCCGGCCGTATGTCATGTTGTCGCGCTGGGGCTGTGCCTGTGGATAATTCCGAAGCTGGGTATCGAAACCGCCATGGGTGTCGCTGCTCCGTTGATGGTTCTCGGATGGTCGATGGTGTTGAACGTGCGAACGCCTGTGTCACGTGGCGCCAAAGTTGCGTACTGCGCGGTGAGTTTCGCGACGTCGACATCTGTAGTTATCTGGCGAGCGGTATCTGCCAGCGACGCGACCTTAAAATACTCGGTGGCATGGGCTGGCGGTTTGTTCGCCTTCGGCCTCATCATGGCCTTCCTCGGGCGTGAGCAAGAGCTCGTCAGCAGGTCACACAAGCAAGCCGCGCAAGGGTCCAAATCCGCCGCCACCGAGAAGTAAAGCAGGCGGGGCAGTCGGCCAGGACCTGGAAGCCGAGACCAATGCCGCGGAGGGTGTTCGATGCGGCCGCTGATGGTTTTCTGGCTCGTCACAAAGCAGAGTGGGTGACCTATGGGGCTCTGATCTGGACCCGACATGCATTGGGGGCCGCGCGCTTGTCGAAGGAAGGGGCACCGGGATCCGCTAGATCTGGGCTGTTTGTGAAGGCGGTGATAGGGGTGGCGGGAGAATCTGTGCACGTGAGGGACTGGTGCTGGCTGTGCCATGATCTGCTCCATGCACAACACAGTGGTCGGGGCTGCCCCTTCGAAGCTCAAGGACCGAGTGTGGCTCCTGAGCGTGATCGTTATGGTGATTCTCTCAGTCCCGCTGTACCTCGTACGGTTCCTAGGCGGACTCGAGGTGGGTGCATTGTCCGCAGCGCTCTGGTTTTCCTCAATCGCCTATGGTGCATTCGCCCTCGTCGGCTTCGTCATTTTGTATCTCACTCGCCCCGATCCATCCCGGGGTTTGGCGGGTCTCCTGCCCCATCTGCTGCTAGCCATCGTGTTGGCGCTGGCGATTATTGCCCTGAGTTTCCTTTCAGGAGGCGGCTTATAGCTCCCCGAGCGAGCCGATGGTGGTTTACCAACCACCACCAACGCGGGTATCCCGCAGCGAGAGGCGGCTCCTGAACAAGTTCCAAAGTTCAGTTTATTACATCGGATTATCGATGGAATCCGACGTAATAAGTTTGTCGGTTCATGGCTCTGGGTCCGCGTCAGGGTCCGGGCGGCCGCAGCGACGTACCGGTCTGGCGGACGATGTGTCTTGCGGGTGACTTTCTGGGGTTCTATCTGGAGGGGCGGGCGACTTGTGGTCATCGCGTCGACGGGCTGAATGTGTGCAGCCATCGGTACCGCCGGCTCTTCCGGGATGTGGACGGGATGGGATCTCGAGCGGTCTCCCCATCTTTGCTGGTGTGCTTTGCCACTGAGCGCGGCGGTCAGTTCGTCGAGCATGTGAGCGTTGGCTCGGGTCACGTCGCGACGATCGCGAAGCCTGGGTCGATCAGGATGAATGGAGTCGTCGTAGGTTCGTGACTGAGTGGGGGAGGGTGGCGATGTCGGCGTCGATGATGCTGTGTCGTCGGGTGGTGTTGGTCTCGGTGATGTGTCGTGTGTGGGCGGGTTTGCCGGGCCAGGGGACGTGGTCGTTGTCGCATCCTTGGCGTGCTGTGCGGGTGCGCTCGAGGAAGTTGGGGATGGTGTAGCGGTGCCATTCGTCGAGGGCGGTGCTTGTGGGGGCTTCGCCGGCGGTGCGGCGTTGGTCGGCGAGGGTGGCGATGTCGCGGACGAGGTGGGGATGTTGCGGCCAGCATGGTGGAATTTGGTCGTGGGAGTACCAGGTCTGCTGGGTGTTGAACCAGTACACGAATGATTCGAGCCATTTCCAGGTTTCGGATCGCAGTTGGGGGTCGTGGATGGATGTGATGTCCCAGAGCCGGGGGATGATTTCGCCGTCGCCGTGAACTTCATCGGCGGAGTGGCCGCCGATGGCCAGCTTGTGGAGCTGCTCGTACACCTTGGCCATGCGAGGTGTGACGTCGGGGAACTCCGTCATGTGTGAGGGGGCACTCATCCGGATCGGACCTCGTGTGTAGGCGGTGTGGTGAGGCCGAGCTCATGGGAGGTCGCAACGGCGGCTGCGGTGCGCCGGTGAATATTGCCTGCCGGTGCATGGTCTGGGCCGGTGGGCAGCTGTTGCCGAAGGTGGGCTTGCTGGGCTAGGAGTTGGCGTCCGGGTTTGCCGTTGATGGCGCGCTGCAGTGTGGCGATGATGGGTTTGCCGTTCTCGGCGATGACCAAGGCTGTACTGGTGGGGAGTTGTCGGATGTGTTCGGGGCGGATGACGGGGGTGTCTTCGCCGTGGCTGGAGTGGCTGGGGGTGTGGCCGTTTTGGTGGTTGTGGCGGGTGATGCGGCGGGTGCCGAGGAGGTCGGAGAGTTCTTTGTTGAATGCCTGGTCTTTGGAGCCGCCGAAGATGATGAGGGTGTTGGTGAGGCCGAGGATGGAGCGGGCTTGGTGGGGGCCGTAGATCTGGTCGAGTTGGGCACGGGTTTGGGAGGCCCACACGATGCTGATCCCGAGCGCTCGTTCGTTGGCCATTCGGGTCGCCAGCGTCGGTAGCGGTGCGGTGGAGGGGAGTTCGTCGAGGCAGGCCAGCAGTGGTGGGCAGAGTTTGCCCCAGGGGCTGTGGTGGGCCAGGTGGAGGGCGGTGTCGAGGATGTCTTCGGCGACTGCGGTCATGAGGGGGGAGGCGGAGACGTAGGGGTCTTCTCGGCCGAGGAGGTAGATGGTGCCGCCGCGGGTGATGACGTCGGCGATGTCGGTGGCTGGCTGGCCGGGTGTGGGGATGCAGCGTTGCCGGCGTTGTTGGGTGGTGAAGAGTGCGAGGGCTTGTTCGACGGTGGTTTTGGTGTTGCCTGAGGTGCGGTCGTCGGGGTTGTGGATGGCGCCGGTGAGGAGGCCGTGCCAGTTGGGCTCTGCGTCGGGGTGGTTGAGAAGGGCTTCGGTGGGAAGGGTGGCATTTCTTGGGTTGGCGACCCAGTGGAGGATGTCGTTGAGGGTGGAGCCGGTGAGGGCGGCGGCGTGGAGGTAGCACTGGATGACTTTGGCGGCTTCGGCGGCGTAGAACTGGGCGGCCCCGGTGTTGCTGTGGGCGGTGGTGAGGGTGCCGGCGCAGAAGGCTTTCGCGCGGCGCTCGGCGATGTGGGCGTCGATGCAGCCGGCGATGGGGTCCCATACCAGCGGTGTGAGGTCGGGGGCGGTGCCGAAGGGGTCGAGGACGTGGCAGGGCCGGCCCCGGGCGGTGCGGGCGGTCCAGGTCAGGAGGAGGTCGTCGGGTTTGGTCATGGTGACCAGGGCTGCTCCGGGTGCCTGGAGGAGGGCGGGGGTGAGGATGTCGAGGGTTTTGCCGGATCCTTGGGGGCCGATGACGCCGGCGGTGCGGTCCCATGGCTGCCACAGGTCAACACCGCGGGGTGTGTGGCTGTGGCCGATTCTCCATCCCACGTCTGTAGGGTCGAATGTCATCGTCGTGCCTTGGGGTACAGGTCGGGTCGGATGATGCGACGGGTGCGGCGGAGCCGTCGGAGGCCGAGGAGATGCCGGGCCTGGTCGGTGGAGGCCATTCCCTTGACCGCCCTACCGCGGAGGCGCCACACGGCCCAACCGGTTGCACCACACATGACGGCTGCGGCCAGGGCAGCCATGGTCCACACCAACCACATGGGTGCCAAGGTCTCCACATAGCTGGGGAGACCCGCGGTGGTGTCGCCGCCGATAATCCCCCCGATGCTGGTGACCACGTGCCGACTGGTAGGCCACAGCAGTCCGGCTCCGCTGATCAGGAGGGCTGTGGTGCGTCCGATCTGCATAGCCAGGACCGCGATGATGAGTAGCAGGATCGCCGTGAGGGCTGCGGGTTCCCACGTCCAGGGGTAGCCGTCCTGGTGCTGGGTGTCATTCATCAATGTGACTCCCTGTGGATTCGTATGGTGTGTAGGGGATAAGCCCGCCCGTGGGCTGCTGTGGCGTGATCAACCGACAGAAGAATCGGGATCCAACGCGTCGGTATAGGGGCGGGGTGATGGTCATGGGTCGAGGCCTCGGGTGCGGAGCCAGGTGCGGGGGTCGACGGGTCGGCCGTTGATGCGGACTTCGAGGTGGAGGTGTTTGCCGGTGACGTTGCCGGTGGCCCCGACGGCTCCGATGGTCTGCCCTGCGGTCACTGTTTGGCCTGCGCGGACGCCGATGTGGCTTTGGTGGGCGTACCAGATCGCGGTGCCGTCGGGGCTGAGGATTTTGGTGAGGTTGCCGTAGGCGCCGCCGCTGGGCTGGGCGTAGGTCACGGTGCCGGGGGTGACGGCACGGATGGCGGTGCCCTCGGGGGCGGCGAAGTCGAGGCCGGTGTGGATGGTGGACCAGCGGGTGCCGACCTGCCCGAACCCGGCCGTCAACCGGTACATGCCCTTGGCTACCGGCAACACGACCGCAGCGCCGCTGCTGCCTGGGGTGGGTACGGTTCCGGTTGTGCCGTTGACGGAGATGTGGACGTGGTTGAGATGCGCCGCGGAGGGATCGGGGCCGCTGTAGCAGGACCCTTCGGAGCAGTTGCGCCATCCCTCATTGGTGCGGGCGGCGCTCCAGATGCGGCGCTGCCAGATGACGTAGGTGACCCCCAAACGGGCAGCGTTGGTGCGGGCCCATTCAGCGATCTCCTGCCCGACGGCGGCCCCGGTCGGGGTGCTCCAGCTAGGGATCATGACGTCGACGGCGCGGCCGGTGCCGTGGTCTTTGGAGTCGCCGTGGCGCAGCCCGCCGATGGTGCGGATCTGAGGCCACCCTGCGGCGACGCAGCGCATCACCTGGACCGCATCCGGTGCCAGACCCCGCTCATCCCCGACAGCAGTAGGGGTGGCCGGGCACTCAAGGGTCGCATCACTGGTTTCGCATCCCTCGTCTCCTGTTGGTCGGTTGTGGAGGAGGGTGGCGACGACTGCCCGGGCGGTGGTCTCCTGTTTCGCGTAGGCGTTGGGGAACGCTGAAACCTGAACTTTCTGTGCGGTCTGGGTGATGGTGAGGTGTTGCCAGTGGGGGATGTCGGCCAGTCCGGGGATGTGCCAGCCGCCGAGGGTGGTGTGGCCGATGAAGAACACCCGCGCCTGGTAGCGGTCATCGAGCAGAATGCTGATGTTCTGGGCGATGGTGATGCCGTCGGCATGCCACCCGATCAGGGTGCGCATCTGAAACAGACCAATGTCCCCGTCAGCATTGGGTGTGCCGGTGGTGGGGTCGGCTCCGAGGTCGGACTCCTGCAGGGCTGTCGTGATCCCCACCACCGCACCCTGCACCCCGACGCCGGTCTCCACAGCCACCGCATAAATCACGGCAGCCCGCTCCAGCTGTGGCCCGGTGAGGCCAGGCACACCGACCGGTGCGCCTGGTGAAGTGGTGCAGCCGACAGGGTCGACGGTTGCAGCGCCGGCGAGGAGGGGCACCAGCAGTGCGAGTGCGATGACGGGTCCGACCACCAGGGCCGTGAGGGTGGTGAGGAGGGCGGTGGTTTTCATGTCTGGAGGTTGTGGTTGGTGTGGGTGAGGGGGAGTTCCAGGTCGGGGTGGAGTGTGAGGTGGACTTTGTGGGTGGTGGGGCCGACGCAGATCAGGGCGCGGCCGGTGCGGTGCATGGCCCAGCCGGTAATCGCCGCGCGTGCGATGGGGCGGAGGTCGAGGAGGTGGTCGAGGTCGTCGGCGACGTCGGCGTCCTGGCCGTAGAGGACTTTGATATCGGCCAGGTGGAGAAGGTCTTTGGCGATCTGTTGGGCCTGGGTGCCGGCATGCCCGGCGCTGAGGTAGTCCGAGGGTTTGTGGGAGACAGCGATTTCGATGTCGCCGTGCGCCCGGCTGAGGCGCAGGTCTTGGTCGAAGGAGGCGACGGCGTCGGGGCCAAGTCTGAGTTGTTTCCAGGCTTCGTCGCGGATGTTGATCCGATGCCCGCCACCCTCCCGCATGGCCGATCCCCACGATGAGAGACAGGCCAGGGCCATGCCGGTGGCCTGGTCACCCAGCCCGGCCAGCCTGGACAGTGACATCGACTGGATCGGCGCGGTCCAGTCAATGGTGATGGAAGTGGGTGCATCAAAAATCCCGGCCAGGGCCCCGGTGGTGAGCTGGGCCACAGCGTCGCGTAGCAGCCGGGTGTCCTCCAGAAACCGCCACCGATCGGGGAACCGCGTCTGCTCGATAAGCCCCGATGATGGGTTATCCAAGGCAGCCCACAGCTGGGGCAACACGATGGGCCGCAGCTCTCTGGAGTCGGTGGTGTGGCGGGTCAGGTCTTCCAGCACTGCTTTGAGGATCTGTTCCTCGGTGGGGCCCACGGGCACCCGGTGGTCGCCGATGGTTTGGCAGCCGATGAGGCTGCGCAGCAACACCAGCCACCGGCCGAAGATCAGGCCCGACCGGCGGTCCCGCTCGGCACGGGTGAGCCGGTCCCAGCCGGCTGCCAGGGGTCCGGGGTCCAGGGGGTTGAGACGGGCAGGCATGCCGGGGCCGATCGCGAACGGCTCGACTCCGAAGTGGCGGCACAGCAGCTCGTACTCATCCTTCGGGTCCCCCATGATGAGGGCTTGGTAGCCGAAGGCGAACATGCGGTTGCAGAACGCTTTGACCCATGCGGATTTCCCTCGGCCGGGTTTACCGAAGATGAAGATGTTGGGGTTGGTGACGGGCACGTGGTCGTCTTGGACCCAGCCGTGGGGGTCGACGTAGAAGGTGGACCCGTTGAGGACATCGACACCCATGGGCGCCCCGGTCGGCGCAGTGGGTGTGGCGGTGGTGAAGGGCCAGTACAGCCCAACCTGATCGGAAGTCATCCGATACTGCCGCACCGGTGGGCGGGATGCAACCCATCCGCCACCTACCCGCCGCCGTCCCCGCCACGATGCCGATTCCGTGAACGGCCCCCGCACGGTCTTGGGGGTTGTTGGTGTGGGGTGGTGGGGGAGGTCGTGGCCGAAGTCGGCCAACAGATCCTTGATGCCACGGGCCATCACAGCAGCCCCTTCCGTGACAGGGAGATGCCGAGGGGGATGTTGGCGGTGACGAAGGCGCAGTCCTGGGACATGTCGAGGCGTTGCGGGGCGAACCCGGCTTGCCGGATGGCGGCATCCAGGCGGCGCCCGAACTCATTGATCGGTGCGGATTGGGGGACCGTGGTGGAACACACCACATACGGGTGGGTCAGGGTTGCACCCAGGGCGAGCTGTGTTTCGACCTGGTCGATCTTGTCCTTGTTCCGCCGGTCTTTGATTCCGGTGCGGACGCCGAGCCGGTCGCGGAGTTCCTGGCCGAGGCTGGTGGTGAACTCGGCCTGGGAGGCTTTCCGGTCCGCGCTCGATTGTCTCTCGATGGGGAACACCACCGTGACGCTGCGCCGCTCCATCGCCTGCGAGGGCACCAGCACTGAGCCCAGCGCTCCCATGGTGGTGCCTTTTTCGGGGAGTTTGAGGGTGGTGGTGATGGTGTGCCAGGCGTCGTGGGTGTAGTGCCGCACAGCAGATGTGGTGTGGGTGGGCCCGGCCAGTGCCCACGGCACATCCGTCACCACCGTGTTATCGAGTTGGTGTTGGTGGTGGGCGTGGATGAGGCCGGCGCGATCACCAGGGGCAAACCCGGTCCGTACTACGGCGGCGAGTTCGGGGGAGGTGAGCCAGGCCACGTCGGTGGCACCCATCGCCCCGGTGAGGACGGTGCCGATCTCGGTGGCGACAGTGATCAGGGTGTTCATCCGGCCAGCCAGGTGGCCGCCAAGGTGTTTGGCTTCGCGAGCCAGCCGGGCCTCGGGGACCACGATCGTGAGGAAGCTCTCCGTTCGGGTTCCGGCTTGGCCCCAGCGCAGGAGCTCAATGTTGGTGGCCGCGGCGGTGTCCGGTGCAGTATCGGTGATGTGGTTACGGAGCCACAGTTCCCGCTCGGCGCAGTCGTCGGGGGTGGCCCGCACCATCAGGTGGATCTCCTCCACCATTTCCCCTTGAGCGGCGACGTCGACCAGGTCGGTGAGGGCGGAGGCGTAGCGGGCCAGCTCTGACTCATCAGCCATGGCTGTGCCGAAGTGTTGGATGCGGGCGGTGATCGCCCAGGTGCGGGCGGCGGTGTTCTTGATGACAGCCATCCGTCGCTGTTCCACACCCGCAGGTGGGCCCTCCACTATCTCGATGGGGGCCAGGACCCCGGGCATGTCGAGGTCATCCAGGTCACGAAGCCGGCCACGCTCAGCCCTGGAAGTGAACACCGACCACCCGCTCAACGAGGCAATCGCGAAGGCTGCGGCGGCGATCATCCAGCCGGTGCTGGAGCGACCCCCCAACGGCACCACCGTCAGCACCACCACCAGCCCCCAGATCAGGGTGAAGATCCCCACCGCCGCCCACCGCTGGTTGCTCAACGAGATCCAGATGGGGAAGGAGGCTGCGATCACGATCGCGAGTTGGGTTGGTCCCAGCCCGAACAGCCACCCCGTTTCGGGGTGGGTGAAGTTCCTAAACATCGTCGCTGGCATTGTCATCCTCCTGGATCACCGCAACCGGCACCCTGTTGTTGGTTGGTCCCGTGCGGCCCGAAGCTGGTCGGCGGGTGTCTCCGGTGGGGTCGTAGGGATACGACGGGTCGCCTGATCCCATGCCGCTGGCCGAATCGGCCACCACACCTGTGGCCAGTGCACCCGCCTGCTTGAACCCCACCACCAACGCCGCAGCACCAGCCAGTGCACCCACCGCGACCACCCCCGCCACACCCCCGACAGCACCCGCCGACGCGCCACCACCGGCAGCCGCTCCCTCGGCACTGGCACCGGCCGCTGCAGTACCCCCTGCACCAGCACCATCCCCGACGCCCGCACCTGCACCTGCGCCGGCGGCGGCTGCGGTGGAGGTTCCGGCTTCCGCCCCGCCAGCTGCAGCTTCGGTGGTGAGAGAGCTGGTGTGTGCTGCTGTTGTGCGGGCGGTGGTGCCGCTTTCTGCGGTACTGGCCTGCGTGGTGTCGCTGCTGGGGGATTGGTCGGCAAGGTGCTGCGTTAGTTTGTTCTGCAGCCGGTTGAGGCCCTGGCTGGTGGTGTCGGCGGGATTCAGGGAGGCGCGGAAGTTCGCGCCGGAAGTGGTGCCGGGATCGATGAACGCCAGAAATCTGAACAGGGCCAGCGGGCTCCACGAGGCGACGAGGATCATCACGACCGCGGGGATGGCCATCGCCGCCGCTTTCTGGGTGTCGTCCTCCAACCCGAGAGTGACACCGTTGGCGACCTGGACGCCGATGCCCAGCATCAGGGTCATCAACAGTGGTGCGAAGGCGGCGGCGTGGAACCACCGGAAGCTTTTCCAGAACCACACCTTGAACGGCTCGTACAGCAGCCCGGCAGCGGCGATCGGGGCGGTGGCGGTCAACACCACCAAAGCAACAGAGCGCCCCAGCAGCACCACCACATGGCTCAGCGCCGCGACCCACAGCACCAACCCCAGCACCAGCAGCACGGTGGCCACCATCCCGGAGACGACGTCCTCGGTGACGTCGAAGGCTGGCACCCGAAAATCTTGTATCGACTTCACACCGAGGAGTTCACGTGTCAGGGCCTGGTTGATGCCCCCGACCGCGGCCACGACAGCGGCGGCGTAGCTGAACATCAACGTCGAGGCCAGCAAAAACTGTGCCGCACCCAGGAGCAGCATCCCCAGAGATTGGCCGTCGCGGCGGATGACGGCCGATGTCAGCTGCACGACGCTGAGGATCAGCGCCAACATCAGCGCCAACCACAGTGTGATGCCGTAGGTGTGGGTCAGGGAGTTCGCGGACCCATCCGGATTGGTACCCGACAGCGACGGGGTCATCAACCATTCCCCAATTTGCAACACGATCCGAAACACCCACAACCCGGCACCCCACACCGCCATACAGATCGTGATCCAGATATCCGTCACGATCCGGCCACCGGCCGCAGCCAGGTCTTCGAAGATCCCCACTACCGAATCCCATGGAGTCATCGCGCGCCTCAGCCTTCCTGTACCCAGGTGCGCCAGCCGGCCTTGGCTGCCAGGTCAGTGCCGGGCCATGTTGAGGGTGCAGGTGGTGGATGCGACCCCGGCGCGATCAGCCACCGCCCATCCGCGCCACCTTCCCAGGCCATGCGTTCGCAATGCCCATACGCCAGGCGTGCTGTGGAGGTACTGGTGTAGGTGACATCCAGCAGCACGCACGCCACCACCCAGTCCGGCCCGTCGACCCCTTTGATCTGGGCCGCCACCGGTGTCACCGTCATCAACGCATCCGCCTCGAGCCCCAAAGGCATTCCCGCCTGCTTCAGGAATCCCTGGATGAGCAACATCACCGGCCACACCTGCCCCTGGTTCGACTTCTGAAACCAGGACTGCCTGATCTCTTGCGCCCATGCCAGATCCATGGGCTGCAGGGTGGCGACCAATATTTCGCCCAGCTGTGCGGCGGCACCGTTGGGGGTATGGGGGAATCCGGAGGCCACACCCAACGCACCAATGCTGGTGGAGGCAGGCTCCACCAGGGTGGGGGGCGGTGTCAGTGCCGGGGTTCCGCTGGTGGCATCAGCAGCAGTGGTGGTCATCATCGGCGCATCAGCGATGGCATCACGCACGCTCACCGACGTTGACGTCCTATCGGGTGCGTGGCCGTCGGTGCTGGCGGTGGTGGGGGTGGTGTCGGCGATGGCGAAGTGGATGGCGAACCCGAGACCTGTGATCAGGAGGGCCGCCATGGACCCCACCGCGATGAGGAGTTTTATTGCTGCTGTGCGTGTGGAGGTCATGGCCGGTGGCGTCCGTGTTAGCGGGTGACGCAGCCGTCGCCGAGGAAGCCGGCGAGTATTCCGGGGACTACCAGGTATAGGAGGGCGGCGCCGAGGACGACGAAGATGCCGATCAGGCCGCCTTTGCCGACGTGGGGCATGGAGAACAGTTTCCCGATCAGGATCGCCCCGATGGCGGCGAGGATGCTGGCTGGGAACCCGATCCACACCAGAAACCAGGCGAACCAGCCCAGGAACTGATCCACCAACGGTTGCGCCCCTGCCGGTGCCACAGGGCATACAGCACCCCTGCCCGGTGGTGTCTCCGCCGCCACGAACCGTGCCGCCGTGTCGGCGGTGTGCCACACATCCAGTAGCAGTATCTGGAGGTGGGTGGTGAGTAGCGCAATCATGGGAGGACGTCCTTCAGTTGGTGGGCAACGGTTGTGGCGGCGCCCAGCAATGCTTTGGGCAGTGGGTTGCCGGTGATCCCGGCCCGCCGCAGCGACGAACACGCAGGAACGATCACCAGGCGACCGTTGAGGATCAGGGCTTCCACCTCGGGGCCTCCAGCACTGGCCATACCCCGGGTTAAGGGCTTTCTGGGGGAGGCGCCGGTGAGAACTGCAAAGATGTGACCGCCGGTGGCCGACAGGCTCAACAAATTGCTGAGTCGCCGCAGACCCGGGACGGTGCACGGCGCCACCACCACAAGCGCCCCCGCATGCTCCGCAAACTGCAGGGTGGTGCCGTCCCAGGTACCGCCATCAATCACGACCCGGCCTGGCACATCCCGCACCGCGGCGGTGTCGGAGTCGCGGCGTTCGATGAGCAGATTCCCGCGCTTGCCGAGGCGCCATCCCTGGTCATGCCCGAGCTCAGCGGTGGTGGCTTCCACCAGCCCGGAGAGCCAAGACGGGCACAACTCGATCAATCGGTCAGCCCCGATGGCTTCGGCGATCGCCAACGCCACGATGGTGGCCCCGACGCCGCCACTTACCCCCACCACCCCAACAGCGGCCGGAGCCGACAGATCCAGCCCCGCAGCAACACCGTGGAATGTGGACGGGTGGGTGAAGGTGCCGGCGTCGAGTTCCCGCAGGGCCGCCCGTAATTCTGAGAGCGGGTAGGTGGTGGCGGTCATGGCCGCCGCCTCATGGCATCCAGCACCATCGTGGGGGGTAGCCCGGCCAGTTGTCTGCGGGCCTCGTAGGCGGCCAGCAGCCGCCCGGCCCAGTAGCTGATCTGGCGGGCGGCCTCCACATCCTGCCTGGCGGCTACCAGCAGGAGTTCCACCTCACACTCAGGCATCATGATCTTTTCGCATGTGAGGAGAAGGCCCGCCAACCCTCATCCATAGCGCACATCATTTTTCATGGGGAAACAGTGGTGGTGTGGGCACGTAGCGTCCCGAGTGCTTGGCGGGCCCGGTACTGGACCTGGTTGACGGTCAATCCTCGATCGGCTGCGACCTGGCCGCAGGCGATGCGGGACGTCAGTCCGGCCTTGCTGCGGGTGGAGACGCCCTCCTCGCCGGCTATCACCGCCAGCTGCAGCAGCAGGTCCAGGTCGGCAGCTCCCAGAAGTTCGTGCGAGATCGCCCACCAATACACCGTGCTGGCCTGCACGGGCTGGTCGCTGTGATATCTGGTGACCATCCGATCCAAGGTGTCGGAGCCCATATAGGTCCGGGAACGCCATGCCCCCTCGCCGCGGTCACCCCACCCGAACTCCCGGTCCACCGCCCGCCCCACCGTCCGCAGAAGCGCTGCCGGGATCCACGCATCGGTGGGGGCATCCCATGGATAGGCAAGAATTGTTGTCCACACATACCCGGCCACCACGGACTCCACCTCGGCCCTGGCCGCATCGCCGCGACAGCGCCGCGCTGTCAAAGCCTCAATACCCGGGACCAACAGCTGCACCATCACCGCCGCAGCCCGATGCCTGTCCTCGGATGCGGTGAGGCGACCCAGCCCCTGAAAGAACTCCTCGATCTCTTCATGCGAGGCCCTCTCGCGCCAGTCCTCCACCTCAGACACCGACCGAAATCTCGCCACAACGGACTCCGGGGCTGTCCACTGGGACCAGGTGGCGTCTGCCTCCTCCACCAACTCCGCGATGCCCAACCTTTGTTGAATACACATGACAGGTCTCCCTCCACGACGAGATAGTTCGTGGCAGAAACCTCGCTGACCTACCTCTCCCTTTCCCTACCCCCAGCCACCTACCCCCACCCAAAAACCGTCCTCGAAATGACCGCTGACAACGGGAAACACCACCTACCCCCGAAAGTTCACAACGGGTCGCCTCGGGAGGGCTGGGCCACGGTGATGCGGCGCTGTGGAGACCAAATTTTCCAAGGGGGTAGGTATGGGGGTAGGCCCCCTCCGGCTGGGCGGAAGGTCCCCGGAGGCCCCAATGGCCACAGAACTTCTTCGAAGCACACAACATCGAGGGCTGGACACCGTAGCGCGGCCTCACACGCAACAACCTGCCCCAAGAAACAAGGCCTCTACGTGGTCGTGGGTAACACCGGGCGCCCCGGCTTCCTCACCAACAGCGTCGACGGGCCCCATGAGGGCTCTAGCGCTCACTGCGGATGTCGAAGCGCTCAACGCCGCCTGGACCGGCAGCGAGGCCCTCTACTGAGGGGAAATCAGACGGCCCCGCAGGTTTAGGCGACCAGGGCTGGGCATGAAGAACCACCGGCGAGCATGATGTCGGTGATGTGAAAGAGGCTCTTCTCGGACTCTTTGTAGAAGAGTTCCATCAAAGCGGCGGGAATGGCGGAGAACGTCAGGACGACTTGGTAATCGTCAGCGTCCCGCCCGACTCAACGATCTCTCCGTCGTCAACGAGTTGATCGATGGCGTCGTTAATACGGCGCTCGACGATCGCGCCGGTTCGTGCCCAGCCGAAGATCGGTTAGGGCCATTGTCCGCTCGGCCGGCGCGCGGACCTCGACCGCCAGGCAGATCAACTAGTGGTCAGCCCAGCAGAGCGGAGTCCTGTAGGGCGACAGTCGAACCCAGAGGAACGACGATCAGGGTGGAACCATCATCAATGTCGGGCCCAGACGGTAAGTTCGAAGCGTGTCCCAGAACCTCACCGATTGGGTAGACGAACAACTCCGCGAGACGGACCTTGCTGACGAGGCCGTGCTACTTGTCCTAGCTGCCCTCGAGGGCGACGAGACGCTGGATGCCTACGTCAACGATGGTCAGTCTGTGAAGCGACCTGAGCCATCCGCGGCCGACGCGAGGGGCGAAGCGAGTGGCGTCGTGTTGACGTCGATAACTGTCGAAGGCTTCCGCGGGATCGGGCAGGAGTCGGAACTGAAGATCGCACCGAAACCTGGACTCACTGTGGTGGCTGGGCGCAATGGGTCGGGGAAATCCAGCTTCTCAGAAGCTCTCGAACTCGTGCTCACCGGCGGAACCTACCGGTGGGCCAACAAGAGTGCCGAGTGGCGCGATCAATGGCGCAACCTCCACCACCCTTCCGCGAAGGTCTCGATTGGCCTCGTCGAGGAAGGTGTCGGCCCGATCGCGGTGTCTGCGACCTGGGCTGCGAACGAAAAATCCGTCGAATCACGCACCGTGAAGGCACAGGTCGCAGGCAAGCCCCAAGTCGACGGCATCGACCATCTGGGCTGGAGGAAAGCACTGGAGCAGTTCCGACCGATCCTGTCCTATGACGAACTCGGCGGAATGCTTGAAGGCAAGCAGTCTGGGTTGTATGACGCGTTGGCCAGCATCCTGGGTGTGGAGCAGCTCGGAGACGCCGTCAAGCGACTCAAGGCCAGGTCGGATGCCCGGAAGGGCCCAGGGACCACCGCCGGGGCCAAACGTCGCGAACTCCAAGACCGGGCCGCTCAATCGACCGACGAGCGTGCCGTCGAGGCAGCGAAGCTGCTGCGCAAGACGGACCCCGACACCGCCGCGCTGCGTACGATCGCGACCGGCGGACATCAGGTGGACCGCGGTCCGCTTCCCGCGCTTCGCGTGCTCGCGATGCTTTCCGCACCAGAGAAGCTCGCCACAGCCGCAGCGGTGCAGAGGCTCCGGGATGCGAAAAACGGGCTGGCTGACGCTGGCGCGAAGGTCTCACAACGCAATCACGACCGATTGAAGCTGATGGAACAAGGTCTCCTCCTGCACGCGACCCACGGCGACCAGACCTGCCCTGTGTGCCGCGTCGGGAACCTGGATGGAGGCTGGGCTGAGGCGAGCAGAGAGCTCGCTGAGCACTCACGGAGGCAATTCGAGGATGTGGAACTGGCGCACCAGACGTTCGATCATGCCTTCGATGCGCTCCGCAGGTTGCTCCAGCCTCCTCCTGCGGTGCTGCGGGCCGCTCCTATTGGGTCGATCACCGCGCCAGTTCAGGAGGCACACAACGCTTGGAACGCTTGGAGCAGTGTTCCGGTCTCAAGGGACGCTGACGGCGCTGACGCACTCGCAACCCACGTCGAATCCGCACTCCCTGCCCTCACCGCCGCGGTTACAGCGCTCGCCGATGCTGCGATGGCGGAAGTCTCCGCGCTCGACGATCAGTGGCAGCCGCTCGCTAGCGCGATCGCGGGCTGGTGCGAAGAGTGGGAGTCGTGGAAGCAGACCGAGCCAATCGTTAAGCACCTTCAGGCGGCAGAGAAGTGGTTGAAAGAGAACGACCTGCGCCTGAAGAATGAGCGGCTTGCACCGATCGCAAATCAGGCTCGCGAGGCATGGCAGCGGCTGCGTCAGGAGAGCAATGTCGAACTCGGGGGCCTTCAACTCACCGGCACCAACACCTCACGCCGCCTCCGAGTCAGCGGCGCGATCGATGGCGAGCCCGTGGACTCGTTTGCGGTCTTCAGCCAAGGCGAACTCCACGCCCTCACCCTGGCGCTATTCCTGCCCCGGGCAACGCTTGCGGACTCACCCTTCCGGTTCGTCGTCCTTGACGACCCGGTGCAGGCTATGGACCCGGCAAAGGTTGACGGCCTCGTCGACCTCCTAGGGGAACTGGGCAGGACTCGACAGGTGATCGTGTTCTCACACGACGACCGCTTACCTGCCGCCCTGCGACGCTCGTCGTACGACGCGACGATCCTTGAGGTCAACCGTGGCGCAAACTCACAGGTGACGGTCACGACGTCGCAAGACCCCACCATTCGCTACCTTGCGGATGCGCATGGACTCATCAAGGAGTGGGAGAACGGGAACCTCTCAGAGGACGACCTCCGTCGCACCCTCCCTGGCCTCTATCGGTTCGCGATCGAGTCCGCAGCAAAGGATCGGTATTTTGCCACACAGTTGCGGCAGGGCGTCAGCATTCACGACCTCGAGAAGGTCTGGACTGAGACCCATGCCACCAAGCGGCGAGTGAACCTCGCTGTCTTCGGCACTCAGCCAGCAGAGCACCTGGCCCAGGCGTGGTCCAGCCCCGAGCACAGGAAGGCTGCACTGGGCATGGCTGCTTCCGGGTTCCACAAGGGGCTCAGCGGTTGGGTCGACCCTGACGACGCGCACTACAAGGCGAAACGACTGGTGGACGACATTCGGAACGGTGCCAAGTGAGCGCGCTGCTGGCGAAGGCGGAAGCGCAACTCGAGCTGAACACGGCGCTCGCGGTACGACGCGCGTGCTGGCTGGCTCGAACCGCGCTTGAGTCGCTGGTCCTCGACCTGCTCCGAGCGAAGGGCATCAGCGCGGAATCATCCTCGGAGAGAAGCAAGCTTTCGTGCCTTGAGAGCGCGTACGCCGACGAACGAGACCTGACATTCAAGGCTGAGTTCGCGTGGAACCGACTTAGCGAGGCCTGCCACCAACACGCGTACCAGCTCGCGCCGACCTACTCAGAGGCGAAGCATCTCATCGATCTCGTAGCCGAGTTGACCCAGCGTCGGGAGTCAGCATGAAAGGATCGGACGACCTCGAGTCGCGGTACTTCGATCGGGACAACGATAGCCTCTTCGACGCGGAGACACGCGACCTCATCGACCGGATTGCCCAAGACCCTCGATTCACTCGCGGGCACGAAGGCAGAGAAGTCGCAGACGACCTAGCGTCCCATCTGCCTGAGGAGCGGCGGAGGAGGATCGAGAACGCTGCAGGGGAGGTCTTCAGTTCGACGGTTGGGAAGGATCTCGAACGAGAGGCGTCGAGAATCGTCCAACGCGCACTCGCTGATCCTGACTTCGACGCCCTCCCCGAGTGGGGTGGCGAGGATCCGGCCGATGACTACCTCACCACGCAGGTCGCCGGACTCGACCCACGCCTGCGGTCCGAGATTGAACAGCACCTGTGGTCCTCAGCGACGTACCGAGAGCGTCAAGAGCAGGCACGCAATGACGCCGATAAGGTGGCCCACGAAATCCTTCTCGACCTCCCCCGCGACGTAATGGACCGGTTGGTCCTATGCAGTCGGAACGCCGATCGAGAGATGCTTCTCGCCGACTGGATCGGCGCCATGTCCTCCCGCAGGCGTGGCTGGATCGCCTACTTCGCACACCGAACGGCCAAGGAAACCGAGGAGGAGAGGGTGCTGGACAGGTATGCTTCGGCCGCCAAGATCCTTGTCTCAAGGGGCGAGCCTAAGAAGGCCGCAGCCGAAGCGCTCGCCGTTTCTCCCAGATGGATTGAGAAGTTCCTGGGGCGGAGCACCGGCGTCGACCTTGAGGACGACGACCCCCTTTGTGTACTGGCCCCGGAACTGATCGGTGCAGGATCCGCGTGGCGCGAGGCCCCGCCGCCGACCCCACGCACTCGGCCGAAGTCCTTCTCAAGCATGACGGTGGCAGAGCGCGAGGGGCTTGCGGCTGAAACGGAAGACCGAGAGCTTCAGATGCGGCTGGCCAAGCTGGGCTCGCGTCGGATCTCCGAAACCCTGATCGACCGATTCGCTCGAGCGGGCGACCTGAGCGAAGACGTTCTCCGAGCAGCTCTGGCTAAGTTCCCGGCGCCTTGGATGCGTCGAGAGATGGTGAGTGCCCACCGCATCCGGCCGCTCCCGCCCGACTTGGCGCTGGAGCTGGCCGACGGAGACCCAGAGATCCTGATGGATTGCGACGATGAAACCGCAATGAGAGCTGCGGCCGCTGGCCGGGAAGAGTTCGAATCCGTGCTGGCGCTTCGCAACGCCGACGAGGCAGTGATCGTCCGCGTGCTGGACGCAGACCCCGCCAGCAACAAGTGGCGCACGCTCGTCGACCTGCTGGTCGAGCATCCCCTCGGGAATGATTTGAGAAGTTCCGCTTCCGTCAGCGAAGCGATTCTCCGCGCCGCGCGCAGCGCTGCCAACGACGAGTACGCCGACCAGCTCCTACTGATCGCTTGCCAGAACCAAACCGTGCTCGAGGACATGATTCAGGCGAGTACCTCAAGTAACCCGGCCATATCACCCGAAGCGATCGTCGCTGCCGCGCTCGGCTCGTACCACCTCTCAGGAACAGAGACGAGGGCCGGCGTACTGCATGGCGCCCAGAAGTTGTGGTCTGGCGCCGACCTCACCGGCGAGCACGCGTCCGCGCGTGCTGCCATCGCCGAACGAGGCTCAGCGTCAACAGCTCTCGAAACAGCGGAGAACCTCTTCGTCGCGGATGGTCGCGCGATTCGATGCTTCAGCAAGTCGGACGCACCGACGTACACCTACGTCCATCTCCATCTTGCAGCTGCAGTTGAGCACCACTACTTCCGGGGTCCGTTGTCGCTCCCAGCACTTGGCTACCAACGAGAGAGGGCGGTGCACCCGTCCGATCCCTACGGGCCTGAGGTGACGGTCATCGTGTGGCCTCTCCCCTTCCAACCGGCTATCTATTCGCTAGGCGTAAGCCTCGGCCAGTCGATCGGATACTTCGCGGTGAGCGATGGGCAGACAGCACTCATTGAGAGCGAGACAGATGGCCTTGACGTGGGCGCCGAGGACTGGGAGGTCGACGTAACCACGGATGTCGAACTGCGAGCAACGACGGAATCCGGTGACATTATCGACAATCCGTCCGAGGACGCCCTGTTCATGATGTTGGAGGAGATCGAATCAGGCGAGGGCTCGTATCTCATTGTCGAGTTCCTCGCCGACCGCAGCGGTCAGACCTATGCGCAGACCTCGCGAAGCAGCGACGGCAGCTACGTCGTCGAGTACCGGGATGGAAGTGCCGAGCGGCACTACGGCACGACGGTCGAGGACATGCGCGCCTCCCACGCCCTGATCACAGCATGGACCTTCCAGATCCCCGGCTGGCGAGACTCCGCGACCTGGGAGCAGATTCTGTTCTGAGAACAACCAACGATGGATCGAGGCCCCGGGCCTCTGGCCGGGGGCATCATCAGCCCCGGGCGGCACCATGACGTCAGTCCGCAAAAAGTCCGCAGGATTCTCGTTCGAGGTCCGTGACAGCCAACGACTCACGACAGGCCAAGGACGTTTCCGCAGGTCAAGCCGATTCGAAGGGTGAACCCGACCTGCTGCAACTCCTCGAGGATCAGCTGCTGCCTCCCGAACGGCGCTCGCGGCCGTCCTCGTCAATCCGGCTCTTCGTACTTGAGCGTGTGGTGAGCGTGGATCCGACGGTGGGCGTGTCGGCGGGGTGCGAGAGGTCGAGGCCCTCAAGAATCGGGGTTACCACACCAGCTGATTCCCAAGGACCTTGACGATGCCCGATCCTATTTCCTGCTGCTGTCTCACCGGCGGCGGCTGCCAGCGCTGCGACCTTCTGGTGGGCCTGCTCCGGCTCCACGTGATCGGCGTCCAGCGTGACGACGTGGGGCTCCGGGTCGAGTCGCAGGTGCCGGCGGTGATGGGATGCCCCGCCTGCGGGGTCGTCGCGCATGCTCATGGGCGGCAGAGGGTCGAGTTGATCGACGCGCCGTGTTTCGCGGCGCCGGTCAGGTTGTGGTGGCGGAAACGACGATGGCTGTGTCCCGAACCGATGTGTCCGGTGACCTCGTTCATGGAGCAAGACCCCGATGTCGCTGCGCGCAGGGCGCTGCTGACCACCCGGGCGACCGGGTGGGCGATCGGGCAGATGCGTCGGCAGAACGCCTCGGTCCAGCCTGGCCCGGCAGCTCGGCTGCACCTGGAGGACGCTGTGGCAGCCGTCAAACCGGTGCTGGAAGCCGCTGCCGCGGACGAGGCCCGCGGCTAGCGGATCATCCCACCAGAGGCGCGCTAACACCTCCAGGCTGGCTCTGATACCGAAGGGGGCTGCCAAACGCCGCTCGCTCCGGTGGGCGCCGGTGTTCAGCGGTGGGGGCTGGTGTCGGGTCTTGGTTGGGTGTGCTCGGGGCGCTGCCAGGGTTTGCGCTCCACCACCACAGCTGGGATGGACAGGGAGGTGCGAAGTGCGGCTATGGCTTCACGGTAGCGCCTGCCCATAGTGCTGGTGGAACTGTCGTGTTCTTGTGCGATCTCCGCGAAAGTCTTGGGTGAGTCACCGTTCAGGCCGTGGTACTCCAGAACGGTGGCAAGGAGGTCCGGCCGGATCGTGTCGGCTTCGAGTGTGCGGATCTGGTGCAGCAGGTGCTGCTGTTCGGCCTGCTCGAGGTGGAGCAGCAGTGCCTGCTCGGGCCCGGGGGCGGCCTCCTGCAGGGGCCTGCCCAAGGTTTCTGTGGTGAACTCGACAGGGACGGGCCGGATGTCGAGCTCTTTCCTCGAGTCGGTGGATGCCCACCACGACGTGTTCCAGGCAAAGGTGAGCCACCTCGCACCCTTGCGGGGGTCCCACCTGGCCGCCGCCGATGCGATGTCGATGGCGGCGTTTTGCAGGGCGTCGGGGCGTTCAGTCCGGGGGATCCACCGGTTCGTTGACTCCATGGCAGGGATCATCGAGGCAATGAGTTGAGCTACAGCTGCCCGGCCGCCAGTGGCGAGGCGCTGTAGCTCATCATCTGACACATCACGGGTGAGGGTGCGGGCGGCTGGGTCCCCATCGAGGGCTGCCTGAGCGATGATGCCAGCGTCCCGTCTTTGGGCAAGCTCTACCTCGTCTTCCCGTGACAGCCATTTCACTGGTGCATCAGGAGCCGTCTTTCCCGACGATCGAGGAACACCCACAGGCGGATCCTCTGGCAGGCTCGCCAGCGCTTGTGACGCTGCGGGTGATGTGCCGGAAGCTGGGAGTGGGGCTGCGGCGGTGGTCGTTGGAGAGGGTGATGGGGGTGGTGTGCGGTTTTGGAAGGGTGGGCCGGATCGCTGATCTGTGAAGTGGTCGGCGACCCGTTCAAGGCGGGCAGCTGCTGCAAGTACCGTCGAGTTGCCTGTTCGGGATGCGTTGGTGGCGATGAGGCCAGCGATCACGTTGCCGCCGAAATCACTGCGAACGAGCGCCGCCAACTGGAGGCTGGGCGACGACTGATGGGTGAGGGTGCTGGCCAGGTCCGTGGCCGCAAGCGAGAGCAACCGAACGGGGGAGCGGTCCGCATCATGCGGAAGCGCAGCCACGCTCGCGGCGTACCAACGCTCAGCGGTACTCGACCACGCAGCAAGGCTGGTCTCGATGCCCTCCACCAGCCGGCCCACACTCCCTGGAACATCCGGATTGACCTCGACGTGAGCGAGGAGGTCGCGGCTCCGGCGCAGCAGAGCCCTTTGGGTGACAGCAATTCCGACCGCCACATGGACAGAAAGATCCGTGGCGCCCCGCCCAACCGCAGCCGTGGCCGCACGCCAGTTCTCCAACGCCGCACCCAACGACGCCACCGCCGGATCGGGAGGACAAGCCATCAAGTCACGCTCCACACCCGCGAGGAGCATCAACGGAAGCCCACGAGTATTCAGCGTCGCTGCGTGGGTAGCGAACCGCAAAGCCGTCCGCCCTTCAACACGAGCAGCATCACGATCATTTGCGGCCACGTCGGCGGTGGCAGCTGCCGTGAACGCCTCCACGACCGGACAGTGGCCCAGTGTCGTGGCTGGTCGTGATCGGATCAAGCCACCCAGAGCAGCAGCCGAACGCACGGACGGGTCGTCGATGCCAAGAGCGGCAAACGATCGGGAACACTGCACGGCTGCCTCCGCCCACTGGTCATGGGACAGGCCATCGGTGTTGAGGCTGCCGATCGAGGCAGCGATCGCCGCGGCGAACGGTGTGTCGGCCACAGTCATCGCCGTTGGCCCAGGACGTGCTTGAGGTCCGCGAGATCGATGATGAAATCCACAGCCTCGGGCGGAAGCGTGGCAAGGTCCCACTGGCATGTCTGGGCGGCTGCCTCCTCAAGGCAACCCGCGATGGTTTCCGGGTACACGCGGTCGGGGATCTGGATGAGCTCCTGTACGAGAGTCAGGCAGCGAAGCTGCAACGCGCTGACGGCTATGTGGAAGCCGACCTGGAGATCGTCACCCTGGGGACCCAACGTCAATTGGGCTGCCCGCAGCAGCGTCAAATACGTCTGCCCGACGGCGGTGGTGCTTGTCGTTGTCATGGTTGTTCCTTTTCAGTGATGGAGCATTTCTGTCTTCCTGATGCACTTTGTGTCGTGTCTCCAGCAACTCCTCGCTTACTCACAGCCACTGCTGGTGGGGACTTTCGCCCTTGGACAGTTGGCAGGGCCGTAGCGGACTCCTCGATGAGCGGTACACGGCCACGCCCGTGTCACACGAGATCCGCGTGCCGGGTGCGACCGCCGACGACCCTTCAGCTGGGTAATTGTTCCGGGCGCCATCGATCTTGGGTCTTCGCTGTGGCGGAGAGTCCTTTCGGTGATCTTCAAGAACATGCCCTCCAACGTCGAGGGATTCGCGTCTCCTGATCGGGTTCTCTCGGCATCGGTCGTCCGTTCTCTCAACCCAAGAGCGGAACGCTCTGGTACCCGAAGTAGGCCCGTCGAATTGTGGGCATAGCGCGAAGGGACCGCACCGACAGATTGGCCCGCAGCAACATGCCGCCATCCGACAGAGTGTGAGGGACGTGATCACACGCCAGCGGCGAACCCACCCCACCCTCGCGCCATCGAGCAAAAGGCACTCCCAGGCCGCGGCGACAATCAAGAGGTCAAGCGCAACGACGGTGACCTTGTCACCCCTGCGCTGGCCTGCGTGGTTCGGTTTGCTCACGCCGTCCTCGCAGTGGCCGACCATCACGGAGCCGAGAAGCCCTACGCGGCCTTTTGGACTGATCTCTTGGGCACCGGGTCTCTTGTGCGTCCTTGCTGAAGTGTGAGTACGCGCGGGTCTGTGTTGTGCTCCTCAGGCGGAAATCGTGAACTCGACCCACAGTGGGTAATGGTCCGAGATCCGCCACGACAAACTGCTGCGGGTCATGCCAGCGAAGACGTGCGTCACGAAATCGAAGGAGCCGGCCCGGCCGGTGTAGCTAAGCGAGGCCATCACCTCCGTGAGCGGGTGGTCGTCGTTGAGGGTCTTGAACCAGGCGATCTGGTCGTAGAAGTGCTCGCTCTTGTCGTTGTCGAAGATTGTCCGAGGCACAGTGTTCAACTCGGTCGGCGGCCACAGCCCGGTGGACACGAACGCCTCGTATAACGGGTTCCGGAGACGATCAAGGTTGAAGTCCCCCAGCACGAGGAGGTTGTGTTCCAATCTCCGCGCCGGTCGGCCCAGGCGCGCATCCAGTTCGCGAACGCAGTGATCTCCGGCAGCCGCTCAGCGGCGCTTGCGCCCCACGGCACGTGAACCGTTGTCAGGATGAACTCAACGCCACCACGGGAGAAGCTCGCCGCATACGGCGTCCGGGCGAACTGCTTCACCGGGTTCCCCGCCGAGGCAGGCACCACGATCTCTCGACCAGCCCGGATGGCTGGACCCGGGTGGTGTCGAACACGAACCCGAGCCGCTCACCATTGCGCCCTCATCACCCTCGGTGACATCCGAGGTGATGAACCTCCACGACCGGCCCAGCTGCTCGAGCAGGAACCGCAACGCGGCCGTGTCGCGCCTCACTTCCTGAATGGCCACCACATCGAAGTGGGAAATGAGCTCGGCGATCAACGCGACAGCGCGCCAGTCCCGCTTCGGCGAAGCCTCTGGGGAGGCATCCCAGCTCGCAGTCAGCCCGCCCAGAGCCCGGATATTCCAGCTCGCGACCAACAGATTCGTCGCAGTCTTCGGCGGCACGACGGCAGCAACGGCCGCACCCATCAGCTTGATCTCGGCCGCGACACCGGCCGACATACTCGCCATGACCACATCAAAACATGATTCACCGTCCCCGGAACCGGGACACACCAGAGTCTCCATCCAACCCAGGGCGGTTCATCTGCTTTCCGAATCCGATTACAGCGGTTCGTTTGGGCCCAGAATTTCGGATGACAAGGATGAGTATGTGGAACAGCCGTTCGGAGAAAGCCACGATATTCTCACGAGCCCAGAACCCGGCTGGTGGGGTAGGCCAGCCTGTCAGTAGGTCCGAGTCTGCCTTCGGGCCTGTCACGTGGATAGCCCCGGTGGGCGGCCCCATGGGTAGGTGTCAGCACGTCCAGAGGTCACCCACGCAACACGACTGTTCCCGAGTTCGAGATGACGACCAGGCTGACCGCTTCGAGAACCATTGATGTGGTGAATGTTCCGCAGCTTTTCTCTGCTCAACCGTTTGCAATCGCTTCGTGCTAAGGAGACGGCCCGCGCCTCTTTTGTTGGCTCGCACTGCGGCCATAATGGTCCTTGCCAGTTTGACATCATGGGGAAGTCGCAACTTGTCGGCCGACCTGCGACGCTTGGCTCCATGAGCAGGAACTCGCGAATCGCTGTTGCCCTCGACTCCGGGGTGGACGCTGACACGTTCGAGCGTTGCGCTGTAGCGCTCATGACGAATCACTTTGAGAACGTGGTACCTGTCGAGGGCGGCAGTGACGGGGGCCGCGATGCGACATTTACGAACCGATCGTGGGTGATAAAGAGTCCCGAGGCCGGATTCTCGTGACGACGGGCGACCTGCTGGACAACTTGAGAAGCAGCCACACGACGTGGCAGGGGTTTGGAAGACGGGAGAGCCTTTGAGAGTCGACCAGCTGGTGATGGTGACTTCGAGGCGCCTGTCCGACGCCAAGCGTCGCAACATTCTGAAGTACTGCCGCGAACACGAACTGCCGGTACCGACCTTCTACACACGACAGAGGCTAGTGGAGGCGCTCAGGCAGGACCCTGAATTGCGCACGGACCTAACAGGGTCAGAGGACGCCTCGAGTCCGTAACGACGCACCCGAGCGGAGCCTGGGAGGGTCAGGAACTCGTCGGGAGGGCGGGGGACGTTGAGCGTCTCCGCACAGCTGTGGCGCTTGCTAAGGACGTCTGCCTCATTGGGCTCCCAAGGGTTGGCAAGAGCCGAGTCGTGGCTGCGTTGCTCGTTGTGGCCGGGCTGCATCGGCAACACCTTCTGGGTGCGATTCAGCGACTGGATCTGGGACTTCTCATCGACGCGGAGCACGACAGCGTTCTCCGGCGGGTTCAGGTACAGGCCGAAGACGTCGGTGACATTGGCCACCAGTTCCGGGTCGGCGGAGAACTTGAACGTCTCCGCCTTCCACGGCGTGACCCCGTACTTCTTCCACGCCTTGGTAATCGTGGAATGATGCACCCCCAACCGGGGCGCCAAGAGCCGGCTCGACCAGTGCCTGACACCCAAACTCTTCGGCGGCGGCGTCATGCACCACACCGGCGAGTTTGCTGCCCCGGCAGTCTCCAGAGTCCACCCCAACATGATTTCGGACGGAACTCTGCTATCGACACGCACTCTCATCTGTGGAAAGCCCTGTAAGTACCGAGCTGTTTTTGGAACGCATTCTGCTGCATCGCTCACTCATCAAGGGCCAACTAGGGATCGGGATCCTGGACGCGGTCCTGCGGCTCTCCAGGACCCGGCTGCCTTCTTGGCATCGGATTGAGTCATGTTCAAACGTGAGCTACGGCATGCGAAGAACCGTACATTTGGGTGCTCGATTTCGGCGTCGGAAGGCGTAGCGATTGAGTTGGCTGGTCGAAGCTCAAGGCCCGAAGAAGAAGGCGGGTTGTGGTGCACATCGAACCGGGCGGGACCGCTAGTGTGAACTTATGCCCTCTCGTGATCCGTTCCGTAGTCCGGTTCGCATGATCGACGTAGCTCGTGAGGCGGGTGTCTCCAGAGCCACGGTTTCCCTCGTCATGCGGGAGAATCATCTGGCAGCGCCGCGCACACGGGAGCACGTTTTGGCTGTGGCCAAGCGTCTCGGCTATGTCTACGACCGCCGGGCAGCACAGCTGCGCTCAGGCCGTTCCAACGTCGTCGGCCTCATCATCACAGACAGTCGCAACCCCTTCTTCATGGAGTTCACCGATGCTCTCGAGGCCCAACTGGCCGCGTCCGAGAAGGTGCTGCTCGTCTCCTTCACACACGATGATTTGGACATCCAGAAGCGCATTATTCAACGCTTCATTGAAGACCGGGTGTCCGACGTCATCCTCGTGCCCGCGATCGGAACGACCCCAGAAGCGGTCAGCAAGCTGTGCGTCGGGGCCAACGTGGTCTTGGCCACACGTCGTCTGATCGGCGTGGACCTGCCTTACGTCGGTAGTGATGCCCAGTATGGCTCCCGAGCCGCGGCTGATCACCTCCTCTGGCACGGGTGTCGCCGGTTAGCCTATTTTGGTGGGCTCGGGGCATCGCCCACCAGGGCGGACCGATCAGTCGGATTCGCCAGTGCCGTAGCTGAGGCCGGGGGAGAACTTGTGGCCCCATGGAGCGTGGCAAGTGAACCTGACGCGGAACGTGTCTTCGAGCAGACGACCCGGCTTGTCCGCAGCGGAGACCTTCCGGACGGCATCGCCTGCAACAGTGATGCGATCGCCTTCGGTGTGATGCGCGCCCTGGCCGATCACGGCGTCGAGATCGGCAAGGAGGTGCGTGTCATCGGTTTCGATGATCTTGTCTATTCGAAACTCTGGCGTCCCTCGCTCACATCGATCCGTGTGGAACCCGACGCGTTGGGTGAGCTCGCGGCGGCGGCGATCTTGCGGGGTGAGCGTGAAGGAATTCTGCACCGCCCCGTGCTGATTTCGCGCGAGTCCTGCGGCTGCGGCTAACAATTCTTGGTTACCCCTTGACGAGACAGCTCTCTGAGCTTACGATTTAGATCGATCTAATTTTCTGAAAGGAAGTCATGGGCATTCAAAGAAGAAGCCTTTTCAAGGCCGGAGCGCTGGGGTTTGGTGGCCTCGCCACCGGAGCAGTCCTGAGCGGATGCGGCAACAACGAGGGATCCCTTGGAGACGACTCTCAACCCACCGCCACAGGCGCCAATGGTGCGGTGACGGCCATCACCGTCGCGACGGCCACCACCCCCTGGCTCGACGGTTACAAGGCCATCATTGCCGAGTACGAGAAGGCAACCGGGGTCAAAGTGACACTGCGTGACTTCCCGTTCGACGGCCTCCAGACCCAACAAGTCAACGCCATCCAGCAGCAGTCCAACGCGTTCGACGTGTTCCAGGTCAACGAGGGCTGGGTGGGCCAATTCTACAGCCAAGGATGGCTCAGACCACTCAAAGAGATCGACCCTGATTTCGCCTGGGACGACGGCATCGCCGACTTCGATGGCCTCTCACGCTGGGACGAGGAACGCCAAAGCACCAGTCCTGACGGCGAGGTCGTCGCGCTTCCATTGAACGGCAACATCCATGTCCTCGCCTACCGCAAGGACATCTACGACGAGCTGGGCCTGACCCCTCCCACCACATGGGACGAAGCCATCACCAACGGCAAGGCGGCCATGGAGGCCGGTCTCAGCAAGTACGGCTACGTCACCCGTGGGCAGGGCGCACCCGGTGGCAACTCCGTCACCTTTGACTTCTCCTGCGTCCTGCACAGCTACGGCGCCGAGTGGATCAACGACCCGGGCACTGACTGGACCTCCAGCATCGCCACGCCCGAAGGCGAAGCGGCCATGGCCAAGTACCTCGAACTCCTCGAGATCGGCCCCGCCAACCCACAAACCATCGACCAGGCGGCGGTGATCGCGGCCATACAGTCCGGCGATGCGCTGCAGGGCCACATGGTCGTCGCCGTGGCGCCCCAGTTCGAAGACCCCGACAAGTCCAATGTCGTGGGAAAGATAGGCTACGCCGAAGTCCCCGGCGGTCCGAAGGGGCCCCGTCCCATCAGTGGTGCATGGACCTTCGGTGTCCCCACCGGCCTTCCCGACGACCGTTCCAAGGCGGCATTGCACTTCATGCAGTGGATCACCAGCAAAGAGGCCCAGACTTCCTGGGCACAAAAGGGCGGCGTGATTACACGCGCCGACGTGCTTGATGCGATCGGTGACGACCAGCCCCAGCTTGCAGCGATGCGCGACTCGCTGCCGGACGTCCACCAAGGCATCCGGTACCCGTTCGGCCAAGCCGTGCTCCAGTCCACCGAGGTCAACCTCAACAAGATCGTGGCAGGGCAGTCCGGGATCACAGATGGGCTGAAGGCCATCTCCGATGACATCGACGCCGCCGTCTCCAAGGCTGGTCTCGGCAAGTGAGCGCGATCCGTCGACTGGGCGGATTCCGGTTCTGGTCCCTGATCCCCTTCGTGGTGGTCGCGGCTGTGTTCGGAATTTACCCATTCCTGCGTGTCGTCCAGATGGCGTTCGGGCACGTGAGCGTTCGTGGTGGAGGCATGACCTTCGAGTGGCGCGGACTGGAGAACTTCCATCGTGCGCTCGAGGATGATCTGTTTCACCACAGCCTCGCCATTAGCGGCATCTTCGTAGTAGCGACAACGGTGATCAGCCTCGTTCTCGGCACCGCCCTCGCGATCCTCACTGACCGTGCCACGAAGATGCAGAACGTGGCCCGTAACGTTCTCGTGTGGCCCGCCATCATCGCACCCGTCGTCGTCAGTGTCGTGTGGGTCCTCATCCTCAACCCGCAGATCGGTGTGCTCAACCAAGCGCTCTCGACTCTCGGACTGCCGGAACAGGGCTGGCTGGGCGACGGCGTCGGTGCGATGGCCGCGATCATCGCCGTAGACGTGTGGCACTGGACACCGATTGTCTACCTGCTGATCTATTCGGCTTTGAAAGGGATCGATTCCGAGGTACTTGAGGCCGCATCGGTCGACGGGGCCAACCGCTCACAGACCACCCGCCACGTGGTGATCCCCATGCTGCTCCCGGCCATTGCCGCTGCGGCTGTTCTACGAGTTGTGATGGGGGTGAAGGCCTTCGATGAGATGTACCTCCTCACTCGAGGTGGTCCCGGCGATTCCACCACCATTATCAGCTTGCTGATCCGAGGCATCGTCTTCGACGAGGTCGACCTGGGCTACGGCTCGGCGGTCAGCCTGGTCACCATCGGCATCGTCTTGGTCATGGCCGTGCTGATCTTTGCAGTCCGTCCCATCCTGAGGAGGCGGGCATGAAACGCACTTCCTGGTCCAGCGAGACTCTCCTTGTGATCAGTATGATCATCATCGCCGTCCCCGTGATCTGGCTTGTCATCACCTCGTTCAACGCACCGCGTGAAATCATCTCCCGCGGGTTCGAGTTCTCCATGAGCAACTACGTGCGCCTCTTCGAGGGGGACTCGGCGATCGGCGCCCAGATCGGCAACAGCCTGATCATCGCCGTCTCCACCACCGTGTTCACCATGGCCATCGCGGCACTCGCCGGCTACTCCCTGAGCAGCCTTGGCTGGTCGCGCACCACCACAGGCATCCTCCTCGGCATCAGCGCGCTCATCCAGCTGATCCCACCGATGACGCTGGTCCCTGGCCTCTACGTTGTTTTGCAGCAATTCGGAATCCTCAACTCCCTGCCAGGTTTGATCATCCTCAATGTGTTGTTCAACCTGCCGTTCGCCACCCTGATGTTGAAGGTGTACTTCGACGCCCTTCCCGACTCCATCCGGGAAGCGGGCCTCGTCGACGGCGCCTCCGAGCAGCGGGTCTTCTGGTCACTGGTGCTACCGCTGGTCAAGCCGGGGCTGGCAGCCGTCGGGATCTACGTGCTGATCATGGCGTGGAACGAGTTTCTGATGGGCCTCACCATGACCACGGGCGGAGACCAAGCGCCGATCACTGTGGGAATTGCCTCCCTTGTACAGCCACAGGCGATCACCTACGGACCCATGGCGGCGCTTGGTTCACTAACTGTGGTTCCGATCATCATCCTCGCCATCATCGCCAACAAGCAGATCGTCGCCGGCCTCACCGGCGGCGCAGTGAAGGGGTAAGCGTGACAACAACAGATCCGCGTCCGAACATAGTGCTGATCCACGGCCACGACATCGGTCGCTGGTTGTCCTGCTACGGCCTGCCCAACATCCCGACACCCAACCTAGACAAGTTCTCCCGGAAGTCCGTCGTCTTCGAGTCAGCCTTCGCCACTGCACCGCTGTGCACGCCCTCGCGAGGGTCGATGCTCACCGGCAGGCTCCCGCACGCCAACGGACTGAACGGTCTCGCCCATGACTCATGGCTGTACTTCGACGACGTGCGCACGCTGCCGGAGTATCTCCGGGAAATGGGTTACCACACCGCGCTCATCGGATTGCAGCACGAGCACCCGGACCCGTTGGTGCTTGGCTACGACCATGTCGGTGGCCTCGGCTTCCTGCCACGGACTGAGCCCGTGGTCGACGCCGCAATTGAATGGCTTTCATCGCGGGACGGCGATGGTCCGTACTTCTGCAACGTCGGCGTCTGGGAGGCCCACCGGCCATGGCCGGCCACGGACTACGCACCCGTCGACCCGGCAAGCGTTCACGTGCCGGCCTACTTGCCCGACAACGAGTACACCCGCGCCGACATTTCAGCGATGTATGGCTCGCTCTCGCAGTTCGACGATGGCATCGGCCGCCTACTCGAAACCATCGACGACGAGACCCTGGTGGTCATCACCACTGACCACGGCGTCCCCTTCCCCCGCGCCAAGAGCACCCTCTACGACTCGGGTGTCGGGGTGGCGCTCATCATCCGACCTCCGGCGAGCTGGGACATTAAACCCAGACGCGAGGACTCCGTCGTCAGTCACCTGGACTTCGTGCCGACGCTGGTCGAAATAGCAGGTGGGCAACCAGACGACGAGTGGGATGGCCAATCCCTCCTCAGCCTGCTGCGCGATGGTTCCATGGCCGGGGACCGCGAGCTGGTCCTGGAGAAGACCTACCACGACATCTACGACCCGATCCGCGCCATCCGCACGGGGAACCGCAAGTACATTCGCAACTTCATCGCCGGCCCGAAGTTGCCGTTGGCCAAGGATCTGGAGGATAGCCAGACGAGGCAGGGGATGGGTGATGCACATCTCGAACCCCGACCGGAGGAAGAACTCTACGATCTCTCAAACGATCCGGACGAGTTGACGAACCTAGTGGGTGAGTCTGAATGGAGCGGTGAAGTGGAGCGTTTTCGCTCAACCCTCCTGAATCGGATGCGTGAAAGCGGTGACGAGCTGCTGGATAACCCGATCGAGGCGATGCCGACGCCGTCGCGCCCCACGAGGAAGCGTCGATGACTCGCAAGTCTTCACTGCCCGGCTACTCCGGACTCGGGGCCTTCGTCGGAGACCTGCACAACCACTGCGGGATCAGTTACGGCCACGGTTCACTGGAGGACGCCCTGACCAACGCGAGGCTTCAACTCGACTTCGCCTCTGTCACCGGCCACGCGGCCTGGCCCGACATCCCCGACGAGGAGCGGCTCGCGGGCCTTCGCCAATACCACCTCGAGGGTTTCGCCAGGCTGCGCGGACAGTGGGAGACCGTCCTTGAGCGGACCGAGGCCGCCAACGTCGAGGGAAAGTTCGTCACATTCCCCTCGTTCGAGTGGCACTCGATGGAGTACGGCGACCACTGCATCTACGCCGAGGGCGGAAGTCTCCCGCTCCTGGACTCGCCGACGCTCGTCGCGCTCCGAGCCGACGTGAGGGCGCTAGTCGCACCTGGGCGTCGAATGATGATGGTGCCGCACCACGTGGGCTACCGGCGCGGCTTCCGTGGCGCCAACTGGGAGGCTTTCGATTCCGAGCTGACACCGATCGTCGAAATGGTCTCCATGCACGGCGCCGCCGAGACCGACGATGGACCTCGCCCCTACCTTCACACCATGGGCCCAGTCGACGGCGACTCCACGGTCTGGCGGGCATGGGAGCAGGGTCTGCGGTTCGGCGTCATCGGATCCACGGACCACCACAGCGCCCATCCGGGAAGCCACGGCTATGGCAGGGCGATGGTCTGGGCGTCGGGGCTGAGCCGGAGTGCGTTGTGGGACGGCATTGCTGCGCGCCAGACGTATGCGGTCACGGGGGACCCGATGGTCGTGGCAACCACCGTAGGGGGAGCCCCGATGGGTGGGGAAGCACGCGTGGAGGGCCCAGTTCCGATCACCTACGAGGTACGCGGACTGGACCGGCTCACTTCGGTCGAGGTACTTCGGAACAACGTCGTGATCCACCGCAGTTTCCCAGTGGAAGTATCCGCAGGCACTTGGTTGACGGGGGTCTCCTTCGGGTGGGGTGAGTCCGGTGTCCCAACAGATTGGACGGTCCGGGTCTCGATTGAGGGCGGATGTTTGGAGGCTGTCGAGCCCCGACTGCACGGACACGACATCGTCGATCCGACTGCTGCCTTGCCCGAGCGCTACGCCTTCTCTGCTTGGCGGCACGTCGATGACCACACTGTCGAACTGACGACGCGGACGCAGGGCAATCCCACGGTTCGCACGGATGCCACCCAGGGCATGAGCCTTCGTGTAACTGGAGACGAACGCACGGTGGTGGAGATCTCCGCGAACGGTCGAATTTTCCGGGCACCGCTTGGCCGGCTGAAGGAGGGCTCGGTCACCGGATATTTGGACGGCTTCGTCAGCGGAGCGGTCAAATTGCACCGGGCTGTGCGGGAGTCAGCGACGGTTTTGGTGGAGTCGATCGTCGACGACACTCCCCGCGAGAAGACCAGTTGGTACAGCGTGCGGGCCTCGCAGATCAACGACCAACATGCCTGGAGCAGCCCTACCTGGGTAGTCGCTGTGTGATGCCTGGCCGGACCAGCGCTGTTGGCGCGCAAGACAAGGAGCCCAGCCCTCGCTAGGGAGTCCCGCCCATCTTCTTCTGCATCCGTGTATTTGGCCTCCAAGCAATGGGACGAAGGAGACACCGTTGGTCATGGCCGGGAAGAAACGCATCGTCATTCGTGACCTCGCACAACATTTCAGTCTTCGAATTTTCAATTGCTGCGGTATCTGATGCTCGGTTCCCGACGACATGCGGCGCTCAATTAATTCATTTCCTTGGAAGGTGGCATCTGTGCAGCAGTTGACTGGTAGTTGCTTCATCGGTATCGATGTCGGCGGAACGAAGGTGCGAGCGATTGGACTCAACAGCTGCGGAGTAGCAATTGGTGACCTAACGGAGCCGACCCAGAAAGACATCTTGTCCCAGGTCAGCCGCATCGTCAACGAGCTGGGTCGGGGCGTGGTCGCAGGAATCGGGATCGGTGTGCCAGGGGCGGTGAACCCCACCACTGGTGTGGTCACCAAAGTACCGAACGTCCCTTCATTGGAAGGGGTTGCTCTCCGTGACGTTCTGAGCGTACGTTTTGGCGTGCCAGTGGTTGTAGAAAATGACGTGATCACGGCAGCCTTGGCAGAGCAGAGAATGGGCCAGCACGAAGCCGAAATGATCGCAGTCATCGCCGCGGGCACCGGTATCGGTCTGGGAATCGTCTATCGAGGTGAGCTCTTGCGCGGGGCACATGGCGCGGCCGGGGAGATTGCTGAACTTCCAATGGAGGGGGGAGGCGTGTTGGAAGATCGCGTCTCCATCGCGGGCCTGATGGCCAGCTACCGTGCTGCCGGAGGCCAACAACAACTATCCCCATTAGAACTCCTGCAGCAGGCACAGGTTGGCGTCCCAGCCGCAAAGATCGCGACTGACCGGTACACGTACTGGCTCGCACACGGAATCCGAACCGTGATTGCAACTATCGACCCAGGACGGGTGGTCCTTACAGGTGGACTCGGCAGCGCACCGGCTGTTCACACGGCCCTTCACAATCATCTCGATCACCTAGCCGACCTGGTGACGGTGAGTGTGCTCGGAGCCGACTCGCCGGCCCACGGTGCCACGTTGCTTGCCCAACACACCGGGGAATTTCAGTGATGCGCCTGCTGCATGAAGGGGTCACAACTGAGCTGCCCAACTGGTTGGGTGAAACCGCTGGTACGGGTACGTAGATACCGAGATGTTCACGCGCCTCGCAGGTCGCTCGCCTCCATATAGGCTGAGGGTTCAGTTCGGGGTGTACTTTCCATTGGGCGCTGAGTCGAGGAAAAGTAGTTGCACCCACAGTGGTTCGCTGATCGGGTTGGGTACAGCAGGCCCGGCGCAACTCAGACGAAGGTGGCTTCCCGCCGGCTGGATCACCCGGTGCCATTGTCTGGTGAGGGGGAAGCATCGCTCCTCGCTCGAGCTAGCCACCTGCCATATCGGAGAGCTTTCGAGCCAGCTCGGCGTCCCTATCAGCGGTCGCGTGTTGGTAGATCAACGCGGCACGCACGTCGGAATGCCCGAGGCGGTTCATCAGTTCAGCCAAGGTGGCGCCGGCTTGGGCTGCCATGGTGGCACCGGTGTGGCGAAGGTCGTGCCAGCGTAGGTCCGGCCTGCCCGCCACGGCCCGCGCCCGTCCAAACACCTTGTAGAGCGCGCCGTGTTTCATGTGTCCACCAGACTTGACTGCGGGAAAGAGCAGCCCGCTGGGGCCGTCAGCGGCCCACGTGTTCAGGTGGGCGTCAAGGATCGGCAATACGTGCGGAGGGACCGCCACATCGCGAACTCCGGCTTCACTCTTGGGTTCCTTCACCACCGACGTATCGGCGTTGGTCCAAACCACAGCCCGGGTGATGTGCAGCACTCCGGATATTGGTACGTTGTCGTCGCGGACGATGACGACGTCCTTGCGTCGAAGTTCCGTCAGCTCCCCGAAACGGGGTTGGCACCAGGCCGCCAGCAGCACCATTGCCTTATACCGGTCAGGCATGGCTGCTGCGATAGCGCTCAACTCGGCCAGCGTTGCGGGTTTAATCCTCGCCCGAGATGTTGTCGTGTCGGCACGTAGTGTCTTGGCCGTGAGTCGAGCCGGATTCACAGTCAGTAGTGGGGGAGCCTCGGTGTCTTCATCAGGCTTTGTGGCTGTGTCCAGAATTGCATGGAGTAGGTCGTAGGCCCGTCGTCGCGCCGTTGGGTATTTCGGGCCCTGAGCCTGCCACCACGCCTTGATGATCGACGGCGTGATCTGGTCCAGGTTCAACTCTGCGAATCGGGCAAGCCGGCCGTCAAGCATTTTCTGATACTCGGAGCGTGTCCGGGGTCCGACCTCTCGGTTAGAGAGCCACTCCGCCGCATAGTCGGGAAACCTCAGTTTTCCGGGTACAGGTGGGGGAGCGGGTCTCCAACGATGCTCCGTGATCGCGGCTTGTTGCATGGACAACCATGTTGTCGCGTCGCCCTTGGTTTCGAACGTCACCGGCGCGCGGTGCTCGGTAGCATCGGGACCGGTGTAGCGTGCTTGGAACCGGCCCGAGGGTAGTTGACGGACGCTCCCAAAGCCTCGCTTCGTTCCCCGGAAGTTGCCGCCCCCGCGCTTCGGTACTGGAAGGCGATCATCGAGGCTGACAGTGTTGCGCATGTTTCTCCTCCCCGTGCCAGATTCGTGCCAGATCCAGTGTACGCGCTGGTCCGATCCAGTCACGTCGGGTCTAATGATTGCCTCCTCTCGATAGGGTGAAGCTCCTAGTCAAAAGGCTGTTTGAGCTAGTCAAAGCAGGAATGCCAGTTCAGCCTGTTGACACTTTCAAATCCTGTCAGCCCGACAAGGTATTTTTCCTTGTCAATACCGCATTGTTCTACGTGAAACTGTCTCGTGCATGACTACCGCACAACTCGACTCTTTTTCGCTGTGTTCAGTGGGCTCGCACAATCGGCGTCACTTGGCCGGAGCCCGGCATGTTCGTGCTGCGCCGGGAAGCGCTTCACGATCGATACGTGAACAAAGATCGCATGACCAGACTGAATCGCACTGGGTTTGCTGGAGACCCGGACTATTTGATTCCGGCCAGCTGGTTGCTGGTGGTTTCGTCAGCATAGATCGTGTTCTCGTGCTCGACAGGTGGGACGTCTCCGAGGTAGCCGTGGAG
>NZ_REFW01000006.1 GCF_003688855.1 Tessaracoccus antarcticus | reverse complement strand
CCGGAGATCCCGGCGCCGACGAAGTGCAGGCCCACCTCACGCAGACGCTTCTCGCGGATCCGGGTGTCCTCGAAGTGGGCGTTGCCGCCATCGACGACGATGTCGCCCTCTTCCAGGAGGGGGATCAGGGAGTCGATGACTGCGTCGGTTCCGCGACCGGCCTTGACCATGCAGATGATGCGGCGTGGGCGCTCCAGCGAGGCGACGAAGTCCTCGAGTTCAACGGCCGGGCGGAAATCGCCTTCGTGGCCATGTTCCTCCATGACCGCATCGGTCTTGCTGGTGGTGCGGTTGTAGAGCGCCACACGGTAGCCGTTGCGCGCGAGGTTGCGCGCGAGGTTTGAACCCATCACGGCCATGCCGATGACGCCAACGTCTGCGAGGTCCTGGGAAGTCATGGAAGGAGCGTCTCCTGTGCTGAGGGTGTGGTTTTCGTCTCAACATTACCGGCCTTCACGCGTGGACGGTGTCTCGTCCCAGACCACGGTGGGGAATATGGAAGTCCGCGACGTCCACGACGGGATCGTTGAACGAGCAACCTCTGACAACAATGTGAGCGTTCTCAAGCATCAAGGTGTCACGTTGAGGTCACAAAACGCTCATCGTGATCGGCCATTTGGTGGAAAACCCATCATATGAACGCCCTCGACAACAGTCATCAGATGTCTTAATAGTACGGTCGGGCCAAGGAACGAACCCGTTCGAAACGAAGACCCGGAGGAACAATGTCTGTTTTCCCGAAGCGCCTGATGACGGTGGCTGGACTCCTGTCCGCCGCTGCTCTCGGCCTCACCGCATGTGGTGGCGACGCCACTCCAGCGGACCCCACACCGGCAGCAAGCTCGGCGGAGGCCACCTCGGCCGAGACGCCCAGCGAGCCCATTGACATCGAATACATGCACCGCCTCCCCGACGGTGAAGGCATGACCACCGTCGCCGAGATCGTCGGACGCTGGAATGCCGAGAACCCGAACATCCAGGTCAAGGCGACCAAGTTCGATGGCAAGGCGCAGGAAATGATCACCAAGCTGGAAACCGACATCAACGCCAACAACGGCGTGTGCCTGGCGCAGCTCGGATACGCCGAGGTTCCGGAGATGTTCGTCAAGGGTTTGACGATGGATGTCACCGCAGAGGCCGAGAAGTACAAGGACAACTTCGGTGGCGCCTACGGCCAGATGTCTGTCGGCGGTGCCGTGGTCGGCCTGCCGCAGGACTCGGGCCCGCTCATCTACATGTACAACGAGACCGAGTTCAAGGCTCTCGGCATCGAGGTGCCCACCAACGCTGAAGAGTTCGTCGCTGCCGCCAAGACGGCCGCCGCGAAGGGCAAGTACATTGCCGACTTCGAAGCCGACGAGGCGCAGAACTGGCTCTCCGGCCAGTCCGCTGGCGCCGGTGCCGTCTGGTACTCCGCCGTTGACGATGCCTGGAAGGTCGACGCGGCCTCTGACCAGTCGATGGTCGTTGCCAACTTCTGGCAGGAACTGCTCGACTCCAAGGCCGCGCTGACGCACGACCGCTGGAGCGACGCCTACACCGCAGCACTCGTCGACGGCACCCTCATCGGCAACATTGCCGCCGCCTGGGAGGTTGGTTTCGCGCTCGACCCGCTGGACACAACCGCGTACGCGGGCCAGTGGCGCGTTGCGCAGTTGCCCCAGTTCGGTGATGCACCCATGACCGGCCCCGACGGCGGTTCCGGTGTTGCAGTCATGAAGGGCTGCGAATACCCCGCCCAGGCCATGAAGTTCAACAACTGGTTCAACACCCAGGTTGAGGACCTCGCCTCGCAGGGTCTCGTGCCTGCTGCAGCCGAGGCTGCCGCCACTCCTGAGAAGTGGAGCACACAGTTCGGTGGTCAGGACGTCATGGCTGAGCTGGTCACGGCCAACAAGAACCTGAACGCGGACTTCGCCTACATTCCCGGCTTCTCCGCCGTCGGACCGAAGATGACCGAGGCTGCTGCTGCTGCAGCAGCAGGTAGTGGCAAGGTGGCGGACGTTTTCACCGCCGCCCAGGATGCATCGATTGCCGCGCTGAAGGATGCCGGGCTTCCGGTTTCCGAAGGCTGATGACCTGCCGGGCCCGGAACCACAAGGTTCCGGGCCCGGTTTTTTCCACGTCGTACTTCCCCGAGGAGTTGTTGAGTAGATGTCCACACAGGCCGAGGCCGCCCCGGTGCGCCGTCGCTGGAGCAGGCAGGCGCGCCACCAGATGATCTATGGCTGGGCATTCGCGCTGCCGTTCTTCCTGCTGTTCCTGCTCGTCTTCGCCGCACCGATCATCTCGTCGATCCGCTCCAGCCTGTTCAAGATGCAGTCCACCGGTGGTGGGCTCTTCGGCGGTGGGGAGCGCGTTGAGGTGTTCGCCGGTCTCGAGAACTTCATCGTGGCCGCCACCAACACCTCGTTCTGGGGCGGCATTGGGCGCGTCATGCTGTTCGGTGTGTTCCAGATCCCGGTGATGATCGGTATCGCGCTCGGCCTGGCCCTGCTGCTGGACTCCTTCCTGGTCCGCCGTCCGGGTACGTGGCGCCTTCTCTACTTCCTGCCCTACGCCATCCCGGGCCTGATCGCCGCGATCGTCTGGGGCTACCTGTACGTGCCCCAGATCTCCCCGTTCGCCGACGCGTTCGGCACGTCAGGGGGGCAACCGTTCTTCCTGGCGCCCGGCATCATCCTGGCCTCCATGGCCAACATGACCACGTGGACCTTCACGGGCTACAACATGCTGATCTTCCTTGCAGCGTTGCAGGCGATCCCCGGAGACCTGTACGAGGCTGCCCGCATCGACGGTGCCAGCGGTCTCCAGATCACCGCGAAGATCAAGATCCCGCTGGTGCGTGGGGCCGCCCTGCTGGCAGTGCTGCTGTCCATCATCGGCACGATCCAACTGTTCAACGAGCCCACGGTGATGCAGACGTTGGCGTCGTGGATGGGCAACGACTACACCCCGATGATGATGGCCTACAACACGATGATGGGGCAGATGACCCCGAGCGGTGCCGGTCCGGCATCGGCCGTCTCGATCCTCATGGCCATGGTCGCCGGCGTGCTCGCCGTGATCTATGCGCTGGCCCAGCGAAAGGCAGACTGACCCATGGCAACGCAGATCAAGACCACGCCTGACGGCCTCGTCTACCGTCCTTCCATCGAGGATCAGCCTCCGCGCTCCATCGCACCGTCCAAGCTCGCCCAGACCGTCACGCTCGTCGTGCTCGGCTTTGTGCTGCTGTACTTCCTGCTGCCCATCGTGTGGCTGGTCATTGCATCGTCGAAGAACAACACCGACCTGGTGAGCAGCTTCGGTTTCTGGTTCGCGGACAACAACTGGGCGTTCAACTGGAACTCGCTCATGAGTTGGACCAAGGGCCTGTTCCCGCGCTGGGTGCTGAACTCCGTGTTCTACTCCACTGTGGCCGCGACGCTGGGCACGTTGATCTCGGTGGCCTGCGGCTACGCCATGGCCAAGTTCGTGTTCCCCGGCCGTCGCGCTTTGCTGGTCACGATCATGGCGGGGCTGCTCATGCCTATCGCGATCCTCACCGTGCCGCTGTACCTGCTGTTCTCGCAGATGCAGCTCACCAACACCATCTGGTCCATCATCATCCCGTCGATGGTCAGCCCCTTCGGTGTCTTCCTCGCCAACGTGTACGCGGACTCGTCCGTGCCCACCGAACTGCTGGAAGCGGCCCGCATTGACGGTGCAGGGGAGGCCAGGATCTTCTTCACGATGGTGCTGCGGCTTCTGGCGCCCGCCATGGTGACAATCTTCCTGTTCATCTTCGTGGCCACCTGGAACAACTTCCTGCTGCCACTGATGATGATCTCCTCTGACACGTTGAAGCCGGTCACGCTCGGTCTCTACGGCATGATGAGCTACTTCGCCCCGGACAAGGGCGCCGTCATGCTGGGCGCGCTCCTGGGTGTTGTCCCGCTGATCCTGCTGTTCCTGATTCTTCAGCGCTTCTGGCAGTCCGGCCTCGCGGCGGGCGCGGTCAAGGGCTGAGACAGCCAGACCTCGTGTGGCACGAAGGCCCCCGATCGACGTCGTGTCGGTCGGGGGCCTTCGTCGTTGTGCGGCGGGCTGTCAGCCGTCGGTGACCTCGCTGGGATGTTCGGGAGAGGGGAGCGCGGCGTCGCGGTCTCGGCGGCGGTTCATGACGGCCACGGCCACGATGTGCGTGGCGACCACCGTCGCCAACCATGCGACACCGAGGATCCAGCCGGTGATGACGTCGGTGAGCCAGTGGTGCCCGAGGTACACCCGCGAGAGTCCCATGGACAGGGCGTAGAGGACGGCCAGCACCACCGTCACCACCCGCGCACGTCGTCGGCCCTCGAATCGACGCCACAGCAGGTAGGCCACGACACCACCCACCACCACCGCGTTGAGGGCGTGTCCGCTCGGGAAGGATGGCGAGGTCTCGTACGGTGCGATGGCGAACTGGTGGGGCGGACGGACCCTGTCGATGTAGTTCTTGCCGACGATGGTCACGCTCAGCGAACCGAGGGCTGCGGCCACCATCAACGTCGCCGGCAACCAGGACCGCCAGCGCAGGCACAGCCAGACCACGATGATGAGGGCGATGATGGGGGACCCCACGGGACCCCCGATCTGTGTGAACGCCCCCACCACAGTGTTCAGCCACGGCTGACGGATCCCCACCATGTAGTCCAACACGGGTTGGTCGAGGAGGGAGAGGCCGTCGCGCTCGGTGACGGCTTCGTAGATTTCGCTGGCAGCCCACGTGAGCAAGCCAAGGATGAACGCACCGACGAGTGCCGGGACAAGGATGGCCACGTGTGGCCTCACCTCGACGGGGACGCGTTCGTCGACCACCTCGATGGCCCCGTCGACGACCTGCTTCGCCTTGTCGCTGAGTTCGTCTCCGTCTTTCGCCATGGGGTCAAGCCTAAGGCCAACGCGACGCACGCCCGGTTCTTCTGTTCCCCGAGTTCCGCCCGTGAGGAACGAAGGGGCGCAGTATCGAAGGGCTGGTGAGGTGTGGGTGGTCCCTGGATATGTCCTGGCGATTTCGTCGCGAGGGCTGGTGTCAGACGAGTTTGCCTCCGCGCACGACGAAGGGGGCGCCCCGGCTGGTGCCGGGACGCCCCCTTCGGGTCATAGTGCTCGGGTCATAGTGCTCGGGTCATTGTGCTCGGGTCATTGTGCGATCAGGAGAACTGCACGATGTTGTTGAACACCCACTTGGTGGCCACGACGTACTTGTGCGTGCCGTTGGACTGCTTCGTGGACTCGACCGTCTGCGCCCAGATGTAGCTGCGGCAACCGTTGCGGCCGGTGGCCGCGGTGTCGCATTCCGTCATCCACTTGCGGCCTTCGTTGCTGGTCCACGCGCCGGTGTGACCCAGCGGGTTCTCGGTCCAGTAGGCGCGGGGCGAGGGCAGGTAGGTCATGTTGTTGAAAACCCATCCCGTGCTCGCCACGAACGAGCCGTCCTTGGCGGTCACCTGGGTGGCCCAGATGTCCGTGCGGCAGCGCCACGTCACGGAGTACGTCTCGCACGTGGTGAACCACTTGCGACCGTTGACGTCGTGGAAGCCCGGCGTCGTGTAGACATCGCCCTTCGACGGAGGCGTCGCCGGACGTGTCCAGCCCGCCTTTGTCGGCGTCGCGGTGACCGTGGGCTTCACGGTCGGCTTGACCGTCGGGGTCACCGTGACCGTGGGCGTCACCGTGACGGTGGGACGGACCGTGACGGTGGGTGTCACCGTGACAGTCGGATCCACGGTCACCGTGGGGGTGACGGTGACGGTGGGCGTGGAGTCGCCGTCCACCGTGACATCTGCCCAGTCGCTGGTAGCCAGGGCCTGGCCGCTCACGGAGTCCACGAGGACGGTGCGCACCTGGTGGACACCACCGGCGTTGAGGACCTTGGCGGCCTCCCCGACGGTGCCGTTGGCCTCGCCGGGTGCCTTCCACTCGTAGCGCAGCGCCGTGATGGCGCCGTCCCCGAGCTTGGGCAGTGCGCCGACGGTGCCGGTGGCGGTCACGGTGGTGCCCGCAGCAACGCTGGTGGCGCTGACTGCGACCGTCGGCTTCGGCTGCGCCGGGTAGGCCGGTGCCACGTTGGCCTCCATGTCGCCCGCCGCACCGGTGGTGTTGTGCATCGGCACCAGGCGGATCTTCTGCGGCCCCATGCCGGCGGCCTTGGCGACCACCACCACGGCGATGTCGTTGCTGCCCCGGGGGTTCAGGAACCCGGCCGGGACGGTGAACGACTTCTGAGGGCCGATGTCACCGATGTAGATGCCGGTGTGCCAGCCGTTGACGTACAACATCACCTGCGAGCCGTCGGTGCGGGTTGCCGCGGTCGCGCCGAACTTTTCCGACTCGATGTTCAGGCGCCATGCGACGTCCTGTCCCTCGGGCACGTTCAGGTCGACGTGGCTGCGGTACCAGGTGACACCGGGGGCGTCGGCCACCATGGTGGTGGCGGGCGCCCAGTTGCTGTCCGGGTAGCCGGGCAGGTACCAGCCGGCACGCTCGCCGTAGAGGCCGCCGTTGTTGTAGGCGGTGCGGTCGGTGTCGGCCGAACCGTCGGGATGTTCGGCACCCTGGATCTTCCAGACGACGGGGCCGCTGGCGGCCAGGTTCGCCTCGTACAGGCCGCGGTTCTGGCGCGACAGGCCATCATCGCTCCAGTCGAGGTTGTGACCGAGGTTGTTCACCAGCACCGAGACCACGACGCTCTGGCCGGCCGTCACCGCACCGGCGGGTGCCGGGACGCTGACCGTGCCGCCCGAAGCGGGCCGGGCGCCGGCGTAGACGCCGTTGATCCAGACCTGCAGGAACGCCGGGTTCTTGCCCTGGCCGGGCACGCCGCTGCCGCCGTTGCCACGGAAGGTCAACGTTGGGTTGGAGGTGGCGGCCGTGTACTTCGCCCGGTACCAGACGGATCCCTGGAAGAAGCCGTAGCGGTTGGAGTCGAGCACCACACCGTTGGAGCCGGGACCCTGCTGGTTGTTGAGCCCGTTGGTGGCGTTGGCCAGTTTCCAGTCGGCGTCGTCGAACGCGACGGCGCTTTCCGGGTTCTCGCTGCCCTTGACCCAGGTCAGGGCGGGTTCGGTGACGGCCACGGGCGCCGGTGCCGTGGTGACAGTGGCGCCGTTCCAGGTCCAGGACGTTATGCCCTGGGGCAGTGTCACCGTCAGTGCCGAAGCGGAGCTGACGGAGCCGGTGATGTTGGCGACGGTGCCGTCGAAGTGGACGCTGCGGACCACATCGGCGCCGTCGACCCACACCGTCTTGTTGCTGGTGCCCACCTTGCCGGAGGTGTGCCACAGATCAGCGGCGGACTCCCGGTCCATGATGCGCAGGACGAGTACCGAACCGCCAGCTTCGGTGAGCGTCACGTCCACGGGGGCACCGTGGGTGTAGTTCAGACGCAGCTGCTTGGTGACCGCGTCGTAGGTGGAGGTGACACCGGCCGTGGCCGGCAGCGTGTAACCGGGCTCGACACGGAGCACTGTCTCGCCCGCGTCGCCCTTGTACCCGACCATCGTCTGGACGAGGCCGACGTCAGTCTCCAGCGCCTCGCCGAACAGCTGCGAGGTGGTGTAGTACAGGTCGTGCGCGCCGATCTTCAGGTCGGCGGTGATGGCCAGCGCGTCACGACCGTGGATCGTGAGCGTGGTGTCGGCCTTCTGCGGGATCCGCGGCCAGGTGACATCATTCGTCGGTTCCGGCTCCACGACCACGGGGGCGGTGGGGAAGATCCGGATGGCATCCAGCGGCGCGAAGCTGTTGGAGGATCCGGCGAACTTTTCGCCCGTCACGCGGACGCGCACGGTGTGGCTGCCCTGCGTGAGGCCCTGCTGGGAGAACAGGACCTTCTGCGGCTGGGCCGTGGTCGACGTGGTCTCCACAGTGCGGCCTGCGGCCACGGTGGCGCCGTCGATGAAGACCTCGGCGGGGCCGTGGTTGGAGGACCAGGGACCGAGGAGTTCGAAGCCGACACCGTCGAAGGTGAACGTGTACTCGCTGCCCGTCTTGCTGGAGTAGGTCTCATCCTTCATGTAGTCGCCGGCGGTCCAGCCCTGGTTGCTGGCGTGGGTCCAGTTGGCACCCTCGGCGCCGACGGCGCCGTTCCACTGCGCGACGGGGGTGGGGGTGTACGTGATCGACGGGTCGTTGTCGTTGATCAGGTAGGAACCGTCCGCGGAGCCGCCAACGCTGTTGAATGCGTCAATGTTGAAGGCGGTGCCGGTGCCTGCCGTGTCGGTGGCATCCTTCTGGCCCTTGACCGTCACGACGACGGTGTGGGCGCCGGGCGTGAGAGCGGGACTGGTGAACAGCGCCGTCTGCGTGGGGGCGTTCTGGTCCGTGTTGTAGTACGCGGAGACGTCGACGGCGGGGCCGTCGTCGATGCTGACGGAGGCGAGCCCGTACTTGGGTGCCTTCTCGCCGATCAGTTGGAAGCCGGTGCCGCTGAAGGTGTAGGTGGCGGAAGCGCCGGCGGTGGAACTGGTGGTCAGCGTCTTCCTGGATGCCGAGGCGTTCGCCTCCTGCGTCCATGCGCCGGTGTAGGTGATCGCATCGCTGCGGTCGTCGTGGGTGAAGGCGTCACCGCCGGCTGCCGAGGCGCGGTCGAGGGTCAGCGGGAGCGTGAAGGTGGTGTCGGTGTTGTCGTTGGTGTCGTCGAGACGCGCACCGATGAAGCGGGTGCCGTTGCCGGTCACCGACTCATCGAGCTTGTCCACCGACTGGCGGTACAGCACGTTGACGGGTTTGCCGACGACGTCTGCGGCCGCGCCACCCTGGACCGGGTCCATGCCCGCGAACTGCGGGACGGCGTTCTGGTAGTAGCCAAGTTCCTTCTGCACGGCCAGCTTGGGCGTGATGGTGCGGTCCTCGTTGAGGGCTGCGCCGTAGTCGTACGACGTGAAGCCGGAGGCCGGCGCACCGGTGTAGCCCCAGTTGGTGCCACCGATGATCATGTAGTAGTTGAAGTTGGTGACGCCGTTGGCGAGGTTGCGGACGCCGAACTGGCGGGTGAACGCCGGGTCGGTGTACTCCGCGCAGTCGTCGGCGCCGTAGTTGGCGCCCCACGGGGTGAAGGCGCCACCCTGGGCCTCGGTGATGAACTGCGGCACGTCAGGTGCGTAGCCACGAAACGATGCCTCGCGGTTCCCGAAGCCGTTGCGGTCGGCGGAGCAGTTGAAGCCCAGCGGGTACTCGTCGTAGGCGTAGAAGTCGAGGCCGTAGCTCGCGCTGTCGGCGAAGCGACCGCCCATGCCGTAGTCGTTGTGGAACTTGGGCACCGTGATGCCGTCGTCGGCGACCTGCTTGGTGAGAGCGGTCAGGAAGGCCTTGCGGGGGGCGCTGTCGCTGAGCAGCTCGTTCTCCACCTGGTACAGCAGCAGCGAGCCGCCGCCGTCGGTGACCTGGTGCTTCTTGGCGATCTGGTCAAAGGCGTGCAGCCACGCCTTGGAGGGCTCCAGGACCTCGGGGTCGGTGGAGCGGAGGTACTGGTTGTTCTTGTTCACCATCCACTGCGGGAGGCCGCCCATGGCAACTTCGGCGTTCACGTAGGGGCCGGGGCGGGCCACCACGTAGAGGCCCTCCTCGGCCGCCATGGTGAGGAGCTTGTCGATGTCGCGGGGACCGGTGAAGTCGAAGTCGCCACCTTCTTCGGCCTGGTGCATGCCCCAGAAGAAGTAGAGGCTGACGGCGTTGAAGCCTGCTGCACGAAGCTTCTGCATGACGTCACGCCAGCCGTCCTGGGACGGGACGCGCCAGTGGTGCAGCTCGCCGGACCACAGGTGGAGGCGCTCACCGTCGATCATGAAGGATCGCTTGTCGAACGTCACCGTGTGGGGTTGCTTGTCATTTCCGGGGAAGATGACCTGGTTGCCGGTGTGGGCCACGGGGTCCTCGGCACGCGCGGAGGGCGCGGCCATGAAGCCCGTGATGGCCAGCGTGGTCGCGGCGAGGGCCGCCACCAACCGACTGGAGAATTGTGTGGGCACGCAATGCACCTTTCCTCGCGACTTTGCAGAGCTGATGCGATCCTCGCATCAGGTCACGCAGCACTCCAAGGTCAGACGTCAGATCGCTCGGTTGTTGCGAGCGTTTTGCCTGCCGGGGTCAGCGGCGGTGGGTGATGCGGCCTGCCCACATGGTCAGCTCCACCGGGTCAGGCAGGTCGCGGCCGTGGTACGGGTTGTTGCGGCTCAGCGATGCTGAATCGTCCCGATCCACCGTGGCGCGCCGCGCCGGATCCACCAGCACCAGGGTGGCGGGTTCGCCGACGGCCAGGGGGCGGCCCTGCTCCGCGACGCGACCAATCCGCGCGGGAGCGGCACTCATCCGGTCGACGACGCCAGCCCAGTCGAGACGGCCTGTGTGGACCATGGTCTCCATGACCACGGCGAGCGCCTGCTCCAGGCCCAGCATGCCGGGGCGGGCGTCGGCGAAGGCGTGGTCCTTGTCCTGGGGTGCGTGGGGGGCGTGGTCGGTGCCCACGATGTCGATGGTGCCGTCCGCCAGTGCCGCCCGGATGGCCTCGACGTGCTCGTCGGTGCGCAACGGCGGGTTGACCTTGTAGAGCGTGTCGTAGCCCACCACCTCGGCGGTGGTCAGGTACAGGTGGTGGGGGGTGGCCTCGGCGGTGACGTTGATGCCCCGGGCCTTGGCCCAGCGGATGACGTCGACGCCCTCCGCGGAGGTGACGTGGCAGACGTGCAACCGGGAACCGGTGGCCTCGGCGAGCTGCACGTCGCGGGCGATGATGACCGATTCGGCGACGGGCGGCCAACCGGCCAGCCCGAGGCGCCCTGAGAGTTCCCCCTCGTGGCAGCAGGCACCCGGCCCGGCGAGGCCGGAGTCCTGGGCGTGCTGGGCCAGGACTCCGTCGAAGGGACGCACCCACTCGAACGCGCGGCGCATGAGGCCCGGGTCCATCACGCAGTTGCCGTCGTCGGAGAACACGCGCACACCTGCACGGGACTGGTGCATGAGACCGAGCTCGGCGAGTTCCTTGCCACCGAGACCCTTCGTGATGGCCCCAATGGGCACCACCTGGGCGTGGCCGGCCTCGCGGCCTAGGTCGGCGATGTGCTCGGCGTTCTCGGCGGTGTCGGTGACGGGTGTGGTGTTGGCCATGGCGTGGATGCAGGTGAACCCTCCCCGGGCAGCCGCCAGGGACCCGGAGGCCACCGTCTCGGCATCCTCGCGTCCCGGCTCCCGCAGGTGCGTGTGGAGGTCCACGAGACCGGGCAGCGCGATGAGCCCGTCGGCGTCGATGGCCTCGGCATTGTCGGGGCGCTCGCCCACGAGGACGCCGTCGGAGATGAAGAGGTCGGTACGGGTGCCGTCCGGGAGCTGGGCTCCGGTGATGACGAAGGCGGAGGTGTCCGTCGATACGCCCGGCTCCTTCGTCGCGGGGCTACTCAGGAAACGGGGAGAGGTCATGGTTATTCCTGGGGTCTAGGCGGCGAGCAGGTGGTACAGGACGCTCATGCGGACGGCGACGCCTGCCGAGACCTGGTCGAGCACGATGGAGCGGGCGCTGTCGGCTGCGGCCGAGGAGATTTCCAGGCCACGGTTCAGCGGTCCGGGGTGGGCGATGACGGCGTGCGGTGAGAGCTTCGTCAGCCGCTGGGCCGTCAGTCCATAGCGGATGGTGTACTCCCGCTCCGAGGGGAAGAAGCCACCCAGCATGCGTTCGCGCTGGACGCGCAGCATCATGACCACATCGGCGCTGGGCAGGGCGGAGTCCAGGTCGTGGTTCACCTCCACGTTCCACGTGCCGACACCCGGCGGCATCAGGGTGGGGGGCGCCACGAGGGTGACGTGCGCCCCGAGCTGGGGCAGCAGCAGGCAGTTGGAACGCACCACGCGGGAGTGCAGCAGGTCACCGACGATGACCACCTCCTTGCCCTGAAGGTCGCCCAGGTTGTGGGCGCGGAAGTGGCGGAGCATGGCGTGGGCGTCGAGCAATGCCTGGGTGGGGTGCTCATGTGTGCCGTCGCCGGCGTTGATCATGGCGGCCTTCACCCAGCCCGCGGCCTGCGCCACCGAGCCGGAGCCCCCGTGCCGCATGACGATGGCATCAACGCCCATGGAGTCCAGCGTCATGAGGGTGTCGCGCATGGACTCACCCTTGGACGCCGAGGATCCCTTGGCTGCCACGTTGATGGCGTCGGCGGACAGCCATTTGGCGGCCAGCTCGAAGGAGGAGCGGGTGCGGGTGGAGTCCTCGAAGAAGAGGTTGACCACGGTGCGTCCGCGCAGTGCCGGCAGCTTCTTGATGGGGCGCTGCTGGATCTCGTGCATCTCCTCCGCCGTGGCCAGGACTGACCGGATGTCGTCCAGGGCCATGCCCTCGATGCCAAGGAGATCTCTCACAGGGTGGCCTCGTCAGGTTCGATGGTGACTTCGTCGTGGCCGTCCATCTCAGCCATGGCGACCCGCACGCTTTCGCTGCGGGCCGTGGGCAGGTGGCGGCCGACGATGTGGGCCTGGATGGGCATGTCGCGGTGCCCGCGGTCCACGAGTACCACCAGGAGGATTTTGGCGGGGCGGCCGAGGTCGGCGAGCGCAATCAGCGCCGCCTGGACGGTGCGGCCGGAGAACAGGACGTCATCGACCAGCACCACGACCTTGTCGTTGATGGGACCGGGGAGGACCGTGCGTCCTACGGGCCGCAGCGGCTGGCTGCGCAGGTCGTCGCGGTACATGGTGATGTCGAGTTCGCCGCTCGGCACCACGATGCCCTCGGCGTCGCCGACAGCTTTCGCGATGCGTCGCGCCAGGGGGACACCTCGCGTCAGGATCCCCAGAATGACGAGGTCTTCGGCGCCGCCCGCGAGCTCCAGCAGTTCGTGGCTCATGCGGGTGGTGGTACGTGCGATCTCCGCAGCGTTCATGACCGACTTCGCGTCACCGCCCCCGGTGTCGGGCGTGACCCTGTCGGGGCTCAAGCGTCAATCTCGGTCTGGCCGTGACGTGGCGTCGGTTCGACGGCGCGCTGTGCGTGCGTCTCATCCTCGAGCGCCGGGTAGGACTGCGAGTGGGGGTCGTCGGTGGCGAGTTCGCCCCGGAATCGACGGCCCAGCGCAGGCGTGAATGCCAGGATGGCGACGATGGCGGCGACCGCCAGGGGGGCGATCCCCATCAGCAGAATCATGTGGGTGGAGGAGACCGCGGGTGCCTCAGGCCAACCGGGAAGGGTCTCGAGCGGAAGCAACCAGTTCATGAGAGGCAAGGATACGGCCTGTGCCGGGCGTTTGTCGCGCCCGGCACAGCCATGGTCACTCCGGGCGTGCAGCCACCCGGCTGCGCGCCTGGCAGTTCAGTGCCCGGCGGGCCTCGTCGAGCCGCTCGGTCACCGAGCGCTGGACCTGCGGGTTGGGCTCCGTCTCCAGCAGCCAGGCGTCGTAGCGCTCGACGAGCTCGCTGCTGATGAGGGGGTCCGGGAACAGCCAGCGCAGCACCGTCCCCATGGCGGCGTATCCGCGCTCGGCCCAGATGCCCTCGCGCCGCGAAATGCTGCCTGCCACGTCGAGGTAGGCGTCGGCGTAGCCCGCTGTGATGTCCTCCTGTCCGAGGTGCCAAAATCCCATGGCAATGTTGCGGTGCGTCTCGTTGGGGACCTCGGCGTCGTCGGTGGCCAGCCGCCAGGCCTCGGCCTTGTGCTCCGGGTCCGGGAGACCCGCACGGGCCCCGGCGGCGCGTTCGGCGCCGGCGCTGGTGTTGTCGCGCTGCAACTCCGCCTCGATGGCGGAGTCGTCGACGGCGCCGAGACGGGCCAGTGCCGCCACGATGGACCAGCGCAGCCCCGTGTCAACGGCGAGACCGTCGGGAACTTCCTCGCCCACCAGCCAGCCCCGGACCAGCTCGACGGCCTCACTCGAGCGTGCAGCCCCCACCAGCGCCTTGGCGATGACGAGCTGCTTGTCCGAGCCCGGTTCCGCATGCTGCAGGAGCCGTGCCAGGCCGGAAGCCAGGCGTGCGTTGGCCTCCACCCGCAGCTCCGGTGCCGTGAATCGGCCCGAACAGAGCGCCGCCTGCGACAGCACCGTGCTGATGGCCGCCATGTCGGTCTCGCTGTGGATGCCGCGCAGCGCCAGCCGCACGAAGTCCTGCGGGGCGATGTCGCCGTCGCGCACCGAGTCCCAGAACGACGACCACGTGACGGCCCGTGCCAGCGGGTCGCTCAGGGAGTCGATGTGCTCGACGAGCGCCGCCGCGGAGTCGGCGTCGAAGCGCACCTTGGTGTAGGTCAGGTCTCCGTCGTTGACGAGCACCACGTCCCCGCGGTGCACACCCACGAGGTCCGGGATATCGGTGGACGGGCCGTCGACGTCGAGCTCCACCCTGTGCGTGCGCAGCAGTTCACCGTCGGTGAGGGTGAAGATCCCGATGCCGAGGCGGTGCCGGCGCAGGGTCGGGTACTCCTTCGAAGCGGACTGGGTGATGGCGAAGCGGGTGAAGAGGCCGTCGTCGTCCACGTCGAAGTCGGCGCGCAGCGTGTTGACGCCTGCCGTCTCCAGCCACTGGCCTGTGAACCACGACAGGTCGCGACCGCTGGACGCCTCGAGCTCCACCAGCAGGTCGCGCAGGGTGGTGTTGCCCCACGCGTGCTTGTGGAAGTACTCCGTGACGCCGGCCGCGAAGGCGTCCGTGCCGACGAACGACACCAGCAGCTTCAGCACCGAGGCGCCCTTGGCGTAGGTGATGCCGTCGAAGTTCTGCTCCACCTTCTCCAGGTCGCCCATGTCGGCGGCGATGGGGTGGGTGGTGCTCAGCTGGTCCTGCAGGTAGGCCCATGCCTTGCGTTCGTTGCTGAACGCGGCCCACGGGTTGGCGTCGCCGCCATGACGGCGGGCGATCTCGTCGGCGGCGAAGTGCGACGCCCACTCGGCGAAGGACTCATTGAGCCACAGGTCGTCCCACCAGAGCATGGTGACGAGGTCGCCGAACCACATGTGGGCCAGCTCGTGGAGGATCGTGTTGTCGCGGGATTCCATCTCCCGGGAGGTGACACGGAACCGGAACAGGTACTCGTCGCGGAACGTCACGCACCCGGCGTTCTCCATGGCGCCCGCATTGAACTCCGGCACGAAGATCTGGTCGTAGCTGTCGAAGGCGTAGGGCACGCCGAACGTGTCCTCGAACACCTCGAAGCCACGCTGCGCCGTCTGCAGGATGCGGTCGGCGTCGAGGAACTCTGCGAGCGATGCGCGGCAGGCCACCGCGGCGGGCAGGACCCCGGCGGCGGAGCGGATCTCGCCGTCCACCACGTGGTACTCGCCGGCCACCAGGGCCGTGATGTAGGTGGACACCGGCGGGGTGGGGGCGTGCACCCAGCGGCCGACGCCGTCGCCGAGATCCTCGGGCTTCACGCGTGCAGAGTTGCTGATGACCTCCCAGTGCTGCGGCGCCAGCACGGTGAGCTGGAACGTGGCCTTCTGGTCGGGCTGCTCGAAGTTGGCGAACATCCGGCGGGCGTCGGCCGTCTCGAACTGGGAGTACAGGTAGACCTTGCCGTCCGAGGGGTCGACGAACCGGTGCAGGCCCTCGCCGGTGATGGAGAACCGGCAGAGCGCCTCCACGACGACGGTGTGGTCCCCGGGCTCCATCTCGGGCAGGGGGAGTCGGTAGCCGTTGAAGCCGTCGAGGGGGATGGGCTCGCCGTCGACGGTGGCCGCCGAGACGCTCTCGGCAATGAGGTCCAGGTACGTGGCCGGTCCCTGCGACGTGAGGTCCAGTTCCGTGCGTGAGGTGAACGTTCTGCCCGGCTGGTCGGTGGCGGCCTCCGTCACGTCCACGGTGACACGGTAGGCATGGGCGCGGACAACGGCGGAGCGCTGCTCGGCTTCGGTGCGGGTGATGTTTGCGGTGGCCACGTCTGTGGGCTCCCTCGACTGTCGGCGGATTGAATTGACCAACCGATAGTAGTGCGAGCCCCAACCATCATGTGGGGACCGGGAAATGGGGGGTCGCTTTCTGATCGTGATGCTGTGGATGCTGTGCCAGCATGGGGCACATGATGATGCAGGCCACGCAGTCCGGGGACCCACTTGACGACGCCCGGAGCCGGTGGAGCGAACTCAACGAGATGCTCACCGCGGCCCAGCAGGGGTACTACGGCGCGGACGCCCCCACCATGTCCGACGAGGCGTACGACGAGGCCATGCGGGCCCTGCAGGCACTGGAGAAGGAGCATCCATCGCTGGCTGCACCGGATTCCGTGACGCAGCGCGTCGGCTCAGCCCCCATCACGGATTTCTCGCCCGTCACGCACCGCCAGCGACTCCTCAGCCTCGACAACATCACCACCACCGAGGAACTGGCCGCCTGGCTCGTGCGCTCCGGCGACGGGCCGTGGCTCTGCGAGGTCAAGATCGACGGCCTGGCCATCAACCTGCTCTACCTCGAGGGCCAGCTGGTGGTCGCGGCCACCCGCGGCGACGGTCGCGTGGGGGAGGACGTCACCCACAACGTCGCCACCATCGAGGGCATCCCGCACACCCTGGTGGGCGACGACGTCCCCGCAGTGCTGGAGGTTCGCGGCGAGGTGTTCTTCCCCGTCGCTGGTTTCGAGGACCTCAACGCCGCACTCGTCGAGGCGGGCAGGGCGCCCTTCGCCAACCCGCGCAACGCGGCCGCCGGGTCACTGCGACAGAAGGACCCGCGAGTGACGGCCAGTCGCCCGCTGCGGATGATCGTGCACGGGGTGGGAGAGCGCGAGGGCCTGGGCACATCGTCGCAGAGCAGCACATATGAGCGCTTCGCCTCCTGGGGGCTGCCCGTCAGCCCGCTGTACAAGGTGCTGGAGACGCCCGCCGCGGTGGAGGAGTACATCGCCCACTTCGGGGAGCACCGGCACGAGGTGTCCCACGAGATTGACGGCGTGGTCATCAAGGTGGACGATTTCACGGGGCAGGGCCGGCTGGGGAACACGTCGCGTGCCCCACGGTGGGCGGTCGCGTTCAAGTACCCGCCCGAGGAGGTCAACACCAAGCTCCTCGACATTCGCGTCAACGTCGGGCGGACCGGGCGTGTCACGCCGTTCGGCGTCATGGAGCCAGTGGTGGTCTCCGGCTCCACCGTCGAGATGGCCACGCTGCACAACGCACACGAGGTCAAGCGCAAGGGCGTCCTCATCGGCGACGTCGTGGTGCTGCGCAAGGCCGGCGACGTGATCCCCGAGATTGTCGCCCCCGTGGTGGCGCTGCGCGACGGCACCGAACGCGAGTTCGTCATGCCCACGCACTGCCCGTCCTGCGGCACGGAGTTGCGCCCCCAGAAGGAGGGCGACAAGGACATCCGCTGCCCCAATGCCCGTTCCTGCCCGAGCCAGCTGCGCGAGCGGCTCTTCGCTCTGGCCGGACGTGGTGGCTTCGATATCGAGGCACTCGGCTGGGAGGGCTCCGCCGCGCTGCTGGCTGGTGGGCTCCTCGTCGACGAGTCCCGGCTGTTCCAGCTCACGGCCGAGGACCTGCTGGGCACCGAGCTCTACACCCGCGCCGCGAAGAAGCAGGAACTTGAGGATCCGGACAAGGCGCCGACGGGTGGGGTGCGCGACGGTCGCGTCCTGTCCAGCACCGGCGAGAAACTCCTGGCCAACCTGGAACAGGCGAAGGACCAGCCGCTGTGGCGGGTGCTGGTGGCGCTGTCCATCCGGCACGTGGGGCCGACGGCGGCCCGGTCGCTGGCCGCGCGCTTCGGCTCGCTGGACGCCATCCGCGCCGCCAGCCTTGAAGACCTGGCCTACACCGACGGCGTCGGCCAGGTGATCGCCGAATCCGTGAAGGAGTGGTTCGACGTCGACTGGCACGTGGCGATCGTCGACCAGTGGGCCGCCGACGGCGTGCGCATGGCCGACGAGGTGGACGAGTCCTCGCCCCGCACACTCGAGGGTCTGACGGTGGTGGTCACCGGCACCCTGCCCGGCTTCACACGCGACGAGGCCAAGGAGGCCATCCTGTCGCGTGGCGGCAAGGCGGCGGGCTCCGTCAGCAAGAAGACGGACTTCGTGGTGGTGGGGGACAACGCCGGCACCAAGGCCGAGAAGGCCGAACAACTGGGCCGCCCCATCCTCGACGAGGACGGCTTCCGCAAGCTCCTGACCGAGGGCCCGGAGGCGCTCAGGGCCCCCACCGTCGCGGGGGAGTGACCGCGAGGAAAGTGCGGCGCTGTTCTTCGAACCAGGCGGCTGGCCTCGTGAACATCCAGGTGATGTGTCGGGTCAGGTTCTGACGCGAATGCGGGGATCCTGGGCGCGGACGTACTCGGCGATGAGCGGCGCCAGCCGGGCGTAGGACGCAGGGCCGACGTCCAGAGTGAGGTCGAGAAACCCGCTGCGACCGTCGACGAGCTGCACTCGCAGCCATCGTTTGCCGTCGCGCATACCGAGTCCGAGCCCTGCTGCACTGTCGAGGCGCCGCTGAGTGGCCTGTCCGATGCGGTGACCGGCATCGAGTTTCGCCACGGTGCTCGATCGTCGTGCTCGGGGCGCCTGACCGTCGATGGCGAGCGACGTGATCGCGCTCCAGGGGAGGCAACCGTCCACACCCTCCCCGATGAGACCGGTGATGCCATTCGCATCGAGCGAGAGCAGCGGATGGGGCTGTCGGGATGACCGGATGATCCGCGTGAAGATGGCGGCGCTGGTCACCAGCACCATGAGAGAGAGGATGGTGAGCAACATCCCGATCCCGACACCCAGGATCGTCCCCGCCCCCTGCCACGACGCGAGGCTGGCGACGATCGAGACAACGCCGAGGGCTCCGACGCCGAGCATCAGGAGCGCGGCTCCGCCGAAGCCGATGAGTTGGCGAGCCGCCCGACCCGGGTCGTATCCCACGGTCACCGCCGATGGGGATGGGGGTGTGTCGTTCATCGTGGTGGCTTTCTCCGTGTGGTGGTGGCGGGAGGGTGCCTCTCAGAAGATCGACGCCGCGACAGGTGGGCGCACTTTCGCGAACAGCGTGCTCGTACGCTCCAGGTCCTCCGGCGAACCGGAGGCCAGGCCCGCGACCGCCAGTTCGGCGGCGCCCTGCAGGCCGGACAGCACCGTGGCGAAGGCCGCGACGTCGATGGTGACGTCCGGGGTCGCGGTGGTGGGCACGGCGGTGGCGCACCCATCCTCGACGGTGACCTGCCAGGTGCCGTCGCAGTAGCCGTGCGAGTCCTGCACGTGCAACGTGACGGATCCGTCGTGGTCAAAGGCGCGAAGCTCCACGGCCTTCTCGACGTCGAGGACCCGCACCCAGACGGTGTCGAACTCCTCCTTGGTGCGCACCACCCTGGGGTCGACGAGCGCCCACGGCAGCGGGTGGCGGGCGTCGTGGCAGCGCGGCCAGATGACCTTGTCGTGAGCCTCGCCGTGGCCCAGCAGTCGCAGGAGTTCGATCTCGGCGCCGGAGGTGAGGCCCAGCAGGTCGATGATCTCCAGGTGGTTGTCCTCCACGGAGAACACCAACGTGGCGTCCGGTTCGCCCTGTTCGTCGAAGTGCACGGCGGCGCGACGCGCGACCGACTGCTGCTTGCTCCAGTCGAAGCCTGAGGACCAGTAGTGGTGGGCGCGACCCACGGACCAGAACTGGCCGACGTGGAATCGTTCGAACAGACTCTGGCGGAGGTCGCTGATGGCCTCCGGGTCGGCGAAGACGGAATGCCCCACCGGTTCCGTGCGGACCTGGAACCTGGGTCCCGACTCGATCTCCAGTCGCCGAGCCGTGGCGGTGACCCCAAACCCGAACCTGCCATAGAGCCGCGCGTCGGTGGCGGTGAGGACGGCGAAGACGTCGCCGCGCGCCTTGGCCTCGAGGAGGTCGGTGGTCATCAGTGCGTTCATGAGCCCGCGGCGACGGTGCGACGCCTGGACGGTGACGTCGGTGATGAAGTTGGTGGGGGCCAGTCCGTGCCCGGGGTTGATGGTGCCGTTCCAGGAGGCGAATGTGGCCACCGGCTCTTCGGCCTTTCCGAATGGGCGTTCCGTGTCCCGCACCACCCGCAGTCGGGTGCCGTCGGCCAGGACGTGCCGCTGCCAGATCTGCAGCCCCTCCTCGGACATGGGGGATTCGAAGAAGCCGTCCCGCATGGCCGCGGCGTAGGCGCGCAGCTCAGGGGTCGGTGTGTCGGCAAGAGGGATCGTTTCCACGCGGTGCATCTGACCAACCTATATGGCTGTCATGCCTGTCCCGCAGTGCCGTTCCACATGGAATAGTGAGGGCCATGAGAGTTCACATTGCCACCGACCATGCCGCTTTCGAACTGAAGAACTACCTTGTGGAGCAGTTGACCCGGGCCGGCCACGACGTCGTGGACCACGGTGCGGAAACCTACGACGCCGTCGACGACTACCCGATGTTCGTGATTCCCTGCGCCGAGGCCGTCGCCGCCGAGGCCGGCATCGGCGTCGTGCTGGGCGGCTCGGGCAATGGCGAGCAGATCGCCGCCAACAAGGTCAAGGGCATCAGGGCAGCACTGGCCTACAACAGTGACATCGCGCGCCTGGCCCGTGAACACAACGACGCCAACATCATCTCACTGGGCGGCCGCATGCAGTCGCTGGAGGATGCCTGGGAAATGGTGGACGTCTTCCTCAACACCCCGTTCTCGGGGGACGAGCGCCACCAGCGCCGCATCGATCAGATCAGCGAGCACGAGAACAAGGGGTGAGATGAACCTGCGGGCCGGCCGACCGCAGGTCAGGCCCGCAGTTCTCCGCGCATGATGGTGTCGCCGGAGTGCCGTGGCTCATCATCGAACTCCTCGTTGGAGAGGTCCACGATCAGGTAGCCGGCGTCGATGAGTGCGTCGTCGATGAAGAAGTCGCCTGCGGTCCCGGCGGTGAAGATGCCCACCGAGATCATGCGCTTGCCGTCCACGTTGATGAGCCACACCTGGACGTAGCCGCCAGTGTGGGTGACGCCCTTCGGGACGTCCACGACCAGCGTGTAGCCAACCTTTTCGGGCCGCAGCTCGGCGATGCCCAGCTTCTCGTCGGCCTTGTCCAGCGGGGTGAGGACGGCGCGCTTCACGGCTGCGTCGCGTACATCGGCCACAGACCCCGCGAAACGGAAACCTGCCACGCCCAGGGCGGCGCCGACCACCAACCCACCCGCGCCGAAGAAGAGTGCCCGGCGGCCGGGGTTGGCGGGTGCCGAACCCTGCGGCGCAGGGGCGGAGGTCTCAGGAGCGGCGGGGGGAGAGAACGCCAGCTCCTTGGTGATCCTGTCCCACATACCCGGCGACGGGGCGGACCACTCTACGGGGGTGGACGAGGAACGGCGGAAGCGTTCGATGACGTCGTCCATCGACTGGTTGTCATAGATCTCAGGCATGTAGTGAATCCACCTCCTCAAAGATGTTGCGAAGTTTTTCCAGGCCACGTCTCACGTGGCTCTTGACGGTGCCCAACGGTATCCCCAGTTCCCTGGAAACCACATCATGGGTCTTGTCCTCGAGGAAGACCATCCGCAGGACCTGCCCGCGGGGATCTCCCAAACTTTCCAGTGCATCCCGCACCACCACCCGGTCCAGAACGTCATTGACGTGGGTGATGATCTCGGGGGAGGCGTCGAGTTTTGCTGACTCCTCCGCCCTGAAGGTGCGGGTCCGTGCCCGGAGTGCGTCTGTAATTTTGAACTTGGCTATCCCCAGCAGCCAGGCGGGTAATGCCTCATCGCTTGGCCTCAGGGTGGTGCGGGACTTCCAGGCGGCGATGAAAACCTGCTGCGTCACGTCGTCGGCATCAGCAGAGGATCCGAGGGCGGAGCGGGCGATGGTGTGGACCAGGCGTGACCACCTGGTGAACGCCTCGTGAAGGGCTGTTTCGTCGCCCGACGCCAGCCGCGTGGCCAGAGCAGCCACTGGGCTGGGAAACGACTCAACTGTCACAAGCCGCAGTCTGCCACAAGGTGTGCGGGGAAAAGAGAACTCCCGGCCCGCGGGGGGGTGCGGGCCGGGAGTCCGTGAAGATGTCAGGCCTTGGAGCTGGCCCGACGGCGGGTTGCGACCACAGCGGTGCCTGCCAGGGCAAGGGCGCCCAGCAGTGCGGCGGCGATGGGTGCCGAGGAGATCGGGCCCTCAGCGCCGGTGTGAGGCATGCCCGGCTTGGTGTCGCCGGACTTCATGAGGTCGACACTCTGGACCGCGAGGGCCAGGTTCTTGTCGGTGAGGCTGCCCCAGGCGTAGACGATGACGTTCTTGCCAGCGTCGATCTTGACGTCGGCGGGGCCGAGGACGACGGTGTCGGTGCCAGCGGCAACAACATCAACGTTCAGGGTGCCGGCGGCGATGTCCATCATGGCTTCCTTGGGGTTCTCAAGGCCCTTGATGACGGCTGTTCCACCTGCGCGGATGTCGACGGCCGGAGCGGCTGCCACGTGGCGGACCGTGATACGGCCACCGTCCTTGGAGGCGGAGGTGTCGTTGACGAACGCGTTCAGCGCCGGCTTGCCATCTGCGGTGAGGTTGGCCACGACGGTGATGTTGGCACCGGCCGGGACGGTGACGCCCTTGGCCTCGACAACGGCTGCGCCGTCAGCGCCTGCACCGGCTGCAACAACCTTGAGGTCGTAGTCACCTGCGGGGAGCATCTGCGGGTCGGTCAGGGTGCCGGGCTTGAAGTCCTTGAGGAGTTCGTTGCCGTTGGCGTAGACGTCGACGGTGGCGCCGGGGATGGCGTGGAGGATCGACACGGCGGCGGTGTCGTCGGCGTGCGCTGCTGGCACGGCGAGGAGCGAGGCGGACAGGGCAAGTGCGCCGGCTGCAAGAAGTCGCTGCAACTTCATGGGGACGTTCCTTTCGATCTTTTGGTGTGGGTGGTGAACACCACCCTCTGACCAGTACTTCGTCCGGCGGTGCCTGTTTGGATGCAGAGGTTCACAAGTATTTTCTGACTACTGTGGGCAGATGCCTGAAGGACACGTCATCCACCGCCTGGCCACCCACCTCTCTGAGAGGTTCAAGGACGCCCCGGTGCACGTCGATTCACCCCAGGGCAGGTTCGCCGTGGAGGCGCAACACTTCGACGGTGCCGTCCTGGTGGGCGCTGAAGCCCTCGGCAAGCACCTGTTCCTTGAGTTCGACGTCCCGGAGCCGCGCTGGATCCACATCCACCTCGGGCTGATCGGGAAACTGAGGATCGAGCCTGCCTCGGAACTCCGCGGCCAGATCAGGTTGCGGATCACCGACGGCGTCACCGAGGCACTGCTCAGTGGGCCGCAGTGGTGTCGTGGCGTCACCACCGCGGAGCGCGACGAGGTGGTGGCGGCTTCAGGCCCGGACCCGCTGCGTGAGGACGCGGACCCCGAGGTGGGGTTCCGGCGCCTCACCCGCTCCGGCAAGTCGGTGGCGGCACTGCTCATGGACCAGAGGATCGCGGCGGGCGTGGGCAACATCTTTCGTGCAGAGGTGCTGTACCGGCAGCACCTGCGGCCCACCACGCCCGGCCGTGAGATCGACCGACGCACATGGATGGCGGTGTGGGAGGACCTGGTCACGATCATGCACGCTGCGGTGGCCGCCGGCCGCATCGACACCGTCGTCGACGAGCACTCCCCGGCGGCGCAGGACCGCCTGCCCCGGGAGGACCGCCACGGCGGTGAGGTGTACGTCTACCGGCGTGCCGGCCAGCCCTGTCTGGTGTGCGGGCGCGAGGTGCGAACCTCGGTGTTGGAGGGGCGGAATCTGTACTGGTGTCCGGGGTGCCAGAACCGCAAGCGCGTGGCCCGGCGCTGACCCGCAGCACGACGGCGTGTCCCCGTTCTGGGGCGCGTTGGCGCACGAACCGTCGGGGCGCGAACGTTGTTAGGGTTGGGCCATGGACTTGACCTCTTATCGGGCCTGGTTGTTCGACCTTGATGGGGTCATAACTCCCACCGCCGAGATTCACATGCTGGCCTGGGCCGACATGTTCAACGACTTCCTCACGAGCCGGGGCCTCGAGGATCCCTACACCGACGCCGACTACTTCACCCACGTCGACGGCAAGCCCCGCTACGACGGCGTCCGCGATTTCCTCGCCTCCCGCGGCATCTCGGTGCCGGAGGGGACGCCCGGGGATGATCCCGCGCAGGAAACGGTCTGCGGTCTCGGCAACCGCAAGAACGACGCCTTCAACACCATCATCGAGCGCGACGGCGTGGCGCCCTACCCGGGGTCGGTGGCACTTCTGGACCGCCTGCGCGACGTCGGGGCACGGCTGGCCGTTGTCTCGTCGTCGAAGAACGCACCGCAGGTGTTGGCTGCCGCGGGGCTGGCGGATCGGTTCGAGCTCGTCGTGGACGGCACCGTGGCCCGTGATCAGGGGCTCCCCGGCAAACCAGCCCCCGACACCTACGAGTACGCGGCCGACTCCCTGGGCGTGGCCCATGAGCAGTCCGTCGTCATCGAGGACGCCATTTCGGGCGTTGCTGCGGGCGCTGCGGGGGCCTTCGGCCTGGTGGTGGGTGTCAACCGCGGGGTCGGCGAACCCGCCCTGACCCGCGCCGGCGCCGACGTCGTCGTGAGTGACCTCATGGAACTGGTGCGGCCGTGAAGCGCAACATGTCCTCGGACCCCCTCAACAGGTGGCGCTACCCCCTGGAGGAGTGGCGCCTCGTGGAGGTTGAGCCTCCCAGTGCTGATGACCTGGGCACCACGGAGACGCTCTTCTCCGTGGGCAACGGGTACCTCGGCATGCGCGGCAACCCGGAGGAGGGGCGCAAGTCCTACGCGCACGGCACCTTCATCAACGGCTTCCACGAGACGTGGCGGATCCGTCACGCCGAGGAGGCGTTCGGGTTCGCCGACACGGGCCAGACCATCGTCAACGTCCCCGACACCAAGACCATGAAGCTCTACGTCGATGACGAGCCGCTCATGTTGTCGCAGGCGGACCTCGAGGGCTACGAGCGCGCCCTGGATTTCCGCTCCGGCATGCTGACGCGCACCCTGGTGTGGCGGACGCCCTCGGGCAAGCGCGTGAAGGTGGACTCCAGCCGGATGGTGTCGTTCACGGACCGCCACCTGGCGCTGTACGAGCTCACTATCACCATGCTGGAGGGCGACGCCCCCATCGTGGTCAGCTCGCAGATCCTCAACCGGCAGGACGGGTTCGACGACTTCCGGCGACCGGAGGTCAAGCCCGTCGGTAACTTCGACCCGAGGCGCTCCAGCCGGTTCAACGGCCGGGTCCTGCAGCCGCAGGGCCACTGGTCCGTGGGGAATCGCACCGCACTGGGGTACGAGACCACGGACTCCGGCATGACGCTGGCTGTGGGCACGGACCACTACATCGACACCGACAACGAGTTCGAGTCCATCGCGGCTGCTGAGGACGACCTGGGACGTCAGATCTATCGCATCGAGGCCCAGCAGGGGCGCTCCATCGTGGTGCGCAAGGCCGCCGTCTACCACTCGTCGCGCGGCGTGCCCGTACCGGAGCTCTTCGACCGCGTCCGCCGCACCCTGGACCGTGTCCGGGACAAGGGGTTCGGCCACTACTGGAAAGCGCAGCGGGAGTGGCTCGACGACTTCTGGCGCAACACCGACGTGGTCATCGAGGGGCAGCCCCACGTCCAGCAGGCCGCCCGCTGGTGCATGCTGCAGCTGGCGCAGGCAGCCGCCCGCAGCGACCAGCACGGCATCGCCGCGAAGGGCCTGACCGGCTCGGGCTACGAGGGCCACTACTTCTGGGACACCGAGATCTACCTGGTGCCGTTCCTCATCTACACGAGCCCGCGGGTGGCCCGCAACGTGCTGCGGTTCCGCGTCGGTCTCCTCCCGAAGGCACGGGAGAGGGCGCGTGTGCTGTCCCAGGACGGTGCCCTGTTCCCGTGGCGCACCATCAACGGCGAGGAGGCCTCCGCCTACTACGCGGCAGGCACCGCGCAATACCACATTGACGCTGACGTGGCCTTCGCCTTCGCCAAGTACAGGGACACCAGCGGCGACACCGAGTTCATGTACCGCGACGGCGCAGCCGTGCTCGTCGAGACCGCGCGGTTGTGGGCGGACCTGGGGTTCTGGCGGACCGAGCGTGACGGGACGGAAACCTTCCACATCCATGGCGTGACGGGCCCCGACGAGTACACCACCGTCGTCAACAACAACATGTTCACCAACGTGATGGCCCGGGCGAACCTGCTCAACGCCGCCAACCTCATGCGGGAGATGCACGAGGCCGACCCCGTGGCGTACCAGCGAGTGGCGGAGTCGCTGGGGCTGCGGGAGGACGAGATCGACGAGTGGGAGCGTTGCGCCGGCGGCATGGTGGTGCTCTTCGACGACACGCTGGGGATCCATCCGCAGGACGACATCTTCCTGCAGGGGGAGTTGTGGGATCTCGAAAACACCCCCGAGGACAAGTACCCGCTGCTGTTGAACTACCACCCGCTGGTGATCTACCGGTTCCAGGTCATCAAGCAGGCCGACGTGGTGCTGGCGCTGTTCCTGCAGGGTGACCAGTTCTCGTTGGAGCAGAAGCGGGCCGATTTCGAGTACTACGACCCCATCACCACCGGTGACTCCACCCTGTCCGCGGTGGTGCAGTCCATCATCGCCGCCGAGGTGGGGTACCAGGACATGGCCATGGAGTACTTCAGGAGGGGGCTCTTCGTCGATCTGGCGGACCTGCACAGCAACGCCCGCGACGGTGTCCACATCGCCTCCACGGGTGGGGTCTGGAACGCCCTGGTGTACGGCTTCGCCGGCATGCGGGACTACCAGGGCGACATCACCTTCGACCCCCGCCTTCCCGCCGAATGGCCGAGCATGGTGTTCCCGTTGCGCATCAGGGGCGCCCGGATCAGGGTGTCGCTGCAACGCGACAACATCAGCTTCACCCTGGAGGAGGGCGACCCCGTCGAGGTGAGCGTCCGCGGTGAGAAGGTGTGCGTCAACGGGCCGGATCCGGTACGGGTGGAACTCGACGGCCAGGGCATCTGCCTGCCGTCCCTGGACGACACGCACCCCGTCACCGGCAACCGTCGGGCCGACGGGTCGGTCATCACGGCGCTGGTCCCGGAACCCCACCAGAGCGACAGCGTCGGAACGGACTGAGGGACTTGCTCGAGGACGACGGCGACCACGGTCGCATCGATGTTGATCTCTCCGCCACGCACCTGCGGCTGGAGTTCGTCGACAGCACCTGGGAGTTCTCCTTCCCCGAGTCGTGGCGCCGGGTGCCCGCCGACGAGGAGGACGTGTGGGGCTGGGAGCTGCCGGGTTGCGCTGCCGCCCGTGTGCGTCTGCGTCGCCATCCCCGGGTGCAGTGGGAGGTGGACGTGGTGAATGTGGGGGCCGACGCCGCCACCATGCCCACGCCCAGGATCGCCGTGACGAGCACGGGGACGCTCGTGCCATGGTTCGCCGGTTCCGCCGGGGAAGTGGTGGTGGCGCTGCCGGATGCCACCGTGGAGTGGTCGCAGAGGCGCGGATCCTGCTCAGGCGCCCCGGATGCCTTCTCCCCGTTCCCGGAGCCGCTGGTGTTGCGGGCTGGAGCGGCGGCCTCCGCCGCCTGGCGTCGGCAGGTACTGCCCGCCGCCGCGCTCGTCCCGCCGCCACCCTTCGTGCCACGGCGGCGATACCTTCCCGCCGGTGAACCCCTGGAGTTGGAGCACAGCGACGCAGGCCTGCTGGCGCCCGGGCTCCACGTCCTCACCACGGCTGACGGCAGCGACGTCCTGGGCGATGCCGGGCTGCACACCCTGTCATTCCTGGACGCGCGGGGGACCGCGACTCTCGAGGTGGGCTGGTTCTCGGACATGGGGGAGCTGGCAAGCTCTGCACTCGCCGAGCCGCACCTGCCGCCCAACCTCACAGCCTGGTTGCTGGCCTCCGATCCGCGGGGGATCAGCGACCTCGATGCCCTCGACGTCGCGTTGGCCGAGGCACTCGAAGAGCCCGATGCCTGGGGCGTCCTGGCCGGCATGCGCGCCGCCACGCTGACGGACCTGCCGGTGGCCGACGACGTACGTCGCGCCGCCCACCACGTCTGGGCCCACGAGGTGGACGAAGGCCTTCGGCAGTTGCTGGTCACTCACGCCCTCGTGCGCGGCTGGGAACCGGACGTCGTGGCGCAGTGGCTCCTCCCGGGCCCACCGGTCGCGGTCACGGACGCTTTCCGTGTGCTGGGCAGTGTGGGGCTGGGCCGCATCACGTCGGAACCCGTCAGCCACGGCGGGCGCGACGTGGTGCTTGCCCACATGTGGGTGGCAGCCCACGGCGAGTCCGCGGCCGCAGCCGAGTGGGAGTCGGCCGTCGACGGGGCCAGATGGCGGTTGCTGTGCCACCTGTCGCAGCACCCGGATCCTCTTGACGTTGCGTGGTTGTTGGCGGAAGTTCTGCGCGACTGACCCCAGCGAAGGGGATTTCTGGAGGTTTCTTCAGGTGTTATCGCGCCCCGATGAGGAAATCTCAGGAAGAAATGGCACCATGTGGGTGTCAGACCTCCTACCCCCCTATGGAGAAACACCGATGCTGAAGCATGCCCTCACCACCCTGGCCGTCGCGGCAATCGCGGTTGCCGCCGCCGTCGTCGCCCCCGCGCACGCCGAGGCCAAGGTGAACGTGTACATCACCCCCGGCCGCCACGTCGTGGACGGCCGCGAGTGGAAGACCACCTGCGATCCCTACGACGCCAACATCACGCGCTGCCGGGCCGAGATCAAGTCCGGCGGCAAGTTCGTGTTCAACAACCTGGCCTATTTGGCCGCGGACCGGAAGCTCTGGTTCGACAACACTCTGGCCCGTCCCGGCACCTTCACCTCCGGTGGCCGCGAGTGGCTGACCTCCTGCAACGACGACTGGACGGGTGCCTCGGCGTGTCGTTCCTTCATCAAGTCGGGCAGCAAGTGGCTGTTCAACAACATCGTGTACTTCACGCCCGGCACCGTGGACTACCCGAAGTTCGCGTTCAACCAGAGCACGGGGAAGCTGACCGCCACGGGCACGCCCACCACGCGTCGCTGGGCGATGGCGTCCATGCCGCTGTACTACGCGCCCCCCGGCGGCTCCGCCAGCGGGAACCTTGCCAAGGGTGAAGCCACCGTCATCACCCAGCGCACCAACGGACCCCTCAGCGAGGTGTTCCACAAGGGCGCCTTCCGCTGGGTGCAGACCAGCGCGCTCCTCACCGAGGGCGTCGAGCCGCCCAAGGAGGACCCTGTGGACCAGGGTTCGCTGAACCACGGCTCCTCCTCGGGCCTCGACCAGGTCAACGCCAACACCAAGAAGGTGGTGCGCCACATCTGGGCGAACTTCCCGCAGATCAAGACGATGTACGGCTGGCGCCGCGACGTCACCCCGGACCATCCGGCCGGCCGCGCCGTCGACGTCATGCTGCCCAACTACAAGTCGAACAAGGCGCTCGGCCGCGAGATCGCCGATTACTACAGGGCAAATGCCAGCGAGTTCGGCATCAGCTACATCATCTTCGACCAGAAGATCTGGTCCGTGGCCCGCAACAAGGAGGGATGGCGCGCAATGTCCAACCGTGGAGGCGACACCGCCAACCACCTGGACCACGTGCACGTGAACACCTACGACGCCTGACCCGGCCGCACCGGAAACGGTTTCTTGTTCCCTGAGTGCCGCCCGTGAGGAATGAACGGGCGGTGCATCGAAGGGCTCGTGAGGTGCATGCGTTCCTGCTCTGCGCCCTGGAGATTCATCTACATCCCCGGCGCTCACCCGGGTGCCCCACTGCGTATCGACTGAAACAGCTCTGCCCCCACCCAGTACTGGGTGGGGGCAGAGCTTGTCGTGGTGTGGCCCGGCGTCAGTCGGAGAAGTGGACGACGTTGTTGAAGACCCACTTTTCCGTGTCGCGGAAGCGACGGTTGCCCGACGAGTCCAGGTAGGACTCGATCACGGTTGTCCTGATGAACGCGCGGCAGGCGTCGGGGCCCGTCCACGTGTCGGCGCAGGACGTCTTCCAGTCGCGTCCCTGCGAGGAGAATTCGCCGTGCGTGGCCAGGGGGTTGCCCACCCAGTCGGCGCGGGTCGAGGGCAGGTAGGTGAGGTTGTTGAAGTTCCAGGCGTTCGTCTGCACGAACTGGCCGTCGACACGGGAGACCTGGGTGGACCAGATCTTGGCCGTGCACCGGTCGATGGTCTTGGAGTACGGCTCGCAGCGTGTCTGCCACTTGCGGCCGTTGACGGTGTGGTCACCCGCGGTGGTGTAGACGTTCACGGTGCCGACGGTGGTCGGCGTACGGCCTTCCATGAGGGTCACCATCTCCTCGACCACGGGGCGCCAGTACTCGTAGTAGTAGCGGTACTTGGCGGCCGGCACCTGCACGTCGGCGGCCACTTTCCACATTTCGTCGGTGCGCCAGTTCTTCTTCTGGAACACCCCGGGAATGATGTACCCGACGCGACCCGCGGCGCCCGGTGCGGAGATTGCCACACGGTGCCCCTCGATGAAGGTGCGGGTGGCGTAGGGGATGTCGTTGAGGATGCGGATGTTCTCCGCCTGCGTCCTGCCGTCCGCGTACCAGCCCACCAGCGAGCGCTGCTGGAAGGGACCGACGTCGTTGTTGCTGTCGGGCATCTGGGTGCGGGAGTTGGTGAAGAAGGTGGATTCCTGCGCCATGGTCATCAACGAGATGACGATGAGGCGGTCCTTGTCGCGACTGGAGACGCCTGACCAGTTGGTGGCCCGGATGGTGTCGATGACGACGCCGGCGTTGCGCTGCATCTGGGGCGTGATGGTGACCCAGACGCCATTGGATTTCTGGAGGCGCATGGATCCGGCGGCCAGTGGGGCGGCGGCATCGCTGACGGCTCCACCGTCCTGGGAAATGGGGTCGGCCTTCGCAGCGGGGGCAGATGTCATCACTGACAGCGCCGTCAGTGCCGCGAGGGGAAGAATGAGAAGGTTTCGGAGGGGGGAACGTAGCTTCACGCCGACACTGTGGCAGCAAATTCGCCGAAATAAAAATCGCGTTGAATTACATTGTTGTGACTCAGCAGCGGATATTACGGGCGATATGCGAAGAATTCCGACGTCGTGCCGGCGCGCGAAATAGCCACCCATTCGACGCCGTCAAGGGGACACCCACAGGTGCGGTGTCCCACTTTCGTGGGGGCGCCTCCTTCACGGCACAGCCGCTCGAACACCCCAGTGCGGGTGCTTCCCGGATGTCAGGGCTAAGTTCCCCCCAGGGCTGCTGCCGGGGTCGGGCCGCTACGCTTCAGCGGAAATGGCTGTGCTGGTTCCTCGTGGCGGGTAGTGCTCATGCGTAGGTCGCGGATTCTGTTGTCGTTGCTGGCGGCTGTGGTGATGGTGCCATTGATGTTGGTGGCGACACCTGCGAACGCGGAGGTGGACGTCTACACCACGCCGGGCCAGCACACGGTCAATGGCCGTCAGTGGCGTACGGCGTGCGAGCCGTACTCGAAGACGACGCGCTGCAGGACGGAGATCCTGGCCACCGTCGTCTCCCAGGTGAAAGGCCGGTTCGTGCAGACCAACGGGTGGGTGTTCAACAACCTCACCTACGTCGCCTCACCGCGGACCCTGTGGACGACCAACCCGCTGGCCGCCAATGGTGTGGTCGGAGGCAACGTCGCCTGGACCGCTACCGATGGCCGGAAGTGGCGCACCGAGTGTGACACGGCCACCACCGGCAAGAATGGGTGCCGCTCCTACTCGCAGGCCCGTGTCATCGCGTCCTACACGACGTCCTCCGGGGGCCGTGGGTTCCGGTGGGACAGCCAGTGGGTCTTCAACAACATGGTCCGTTTCACGTCGGGCCCGGGTGGTGCCACGGTGATCTACCCCACCGCGCCGCCCATGACGTCAGCACCTGCTTTCCTGAAGGGTCGGAGACACTTCACGCTGGGCACCCTCGTCACGCAGACCAACGCCGGCTCCCAGGCCAGGGGCATCGGGCGACTCTCCAACATCGAACTGGATCCGGGCGGTCAGCTCGGTACCTTCAAGGAGCGCTACTGGGCCTACACCTTCGACATGGCGGTGGAGAAGGACTACGGCCAGTTCCGGGCATCCATCCCGAACCTCCCCAGGGGGTGCCTGTCCAGTGGCAATGAGGCCGCGGACCGCAGGCTCCTCAACCTGTCCCCTCTGCCCTCCGGCGCATGCGACGTCCGCACCGCCCGGTCGTTCCTGGGCCAGCCGACGGTCCGCTCCGGCACCTACGAGGCCATCTCCGGTTCGGGTGGCAATCGCCTCCGGCTCTACTGGAAGAACAGTTCCGTCACGGAGACCTACCTCGATGCCACGCCACAGAACCAGGCGTTCAGCGAGTTGCGCCTCTCGGCCCACAACCACCCGGACGCCGTCAACGCCATCGGGTTCATGTTCGGCTCGACCAAGCCGCGAGGTGCAGGCCGCTCGCTCGCACCGGAGATCTCGAAGCGGCCGTGGCAGGCGCCTCGGTCGGTGAACCCGGTGAACGTGGCGCAGTCCCAGTTCCCGTACAACGCGGGAGGGGGCGACCAAACGCTCTGGACCCAGAGCGTCGGCAGCCCGAAGCTGGAGAGCGCCCGCCAGGCGTTCCAGTTCGGCCACTACGTCACCTCGGGAGCAGGGTGCATCGTCACACCGACGAGCGTCCGGGGCCGGGTCGCCTACGGGTGGCACTCCTACATGTGCCCGCTGGCCAGCGACGGCAAAATGGTGTGGCATCACATGGTCAGCTCACTGGTGGCCGAGGCCCATGGGCTGTGCCCCGCGTTCGTGCCGGGGGCGTCCTTGCCGGAGCACAGGAAGCGCTGCGAAGCAGCGAGCCCCAAGACCGTCAACTACTCGCTTCCCGCTCGTCCCGGTGGACACGTCAATGAGGCGCTGCAGGTCATTGATGACAACAACAACCTGGCCGGCATCGTCGGCCTGGAAAGCAGCCTCTACTCACACAAGTCGTCGTCGCAGTCGCAGCTGAGCCTGTTCGCTGCCATCAGCGGCGACAGCTGAGGGACCTCGGACCCAGTGGCGGTGTTCCGTCGTCGACGACGTCCGTGGCGATACCAGGTCGTGGGGTCCTTCGGTGGGTTCGGTGATCCGCCGATGGCGCCACGGTAGGCTCGGTGAACACCAGTTTTCATCCCCTGTCCCCAGGTGATGCGACCGCTGGGAACCCCCGGGGACCCGGGGTGTTGCCCCAGGATGATTCAACCGTCGTGAAAGGGCTTGTGTCATGCAGAACCCGTCTGACCTCTACCGCTTCGAGACCCACGCCGACCTCAACGAGTCGCGCCCCGGCGTGCTCGTGGTGGCACTGGGTGCCTTCGTCGACGCCGGAGGGATCCAGCGCATGCTCAGTGACCACCTCGTCGAGACCGGTAACCCCGAACTCGTGGCCTCCTTCGACATCGACCAACTCCTCGACTACCGGTCCCGCCGTCCGACGATGGTTTTCGACACCAACCGGTGGGCGGAGTACGAAAATCCATCGATGCTGCTGCAGCGGCTCACCGACCGTGACGGACACAGCTACTACCTCCTCACCGGACCGGAGCCGGACTTCCAGTGGGAGCGGGTGGTCGCGGCGGTCCGTGAGCTCGTCGTGGCTCTTCGAGTGACGCTGGTGGTGACCGCGCACGGCATCCCCATGGGAGTGCCGCACACCAGGCCCGTCGGGATGACCGCCCACGCAACGGACGCCACGCTCATCGGGGAGGTGCATTCACCCTTCGGTCGCGTGCAGGTGCCCGGCTCGATCGGTGCGCTGCTCGAGCTTCGGCTGGGGGAGGCGGGGCACCCGTCGGTCGGCTTCGCCGTTCACGTGCCGCACTACCTGGCCGGTACGGAGTTCGCCGAGGGGTCCCTCGCAGCTCTCAACGCCATCGTCGACGTGACGGGGCTCAACCTGCCCAACGACGCCCTCGTTGCCAGGGCGGGAGTCAACCAGCGCGCCATCGCCTCCGAACTGGAGGGCAACGACGAGGTCCGTGCGGTCGTGACTGCCCTCGAGCAGCAGTACGACGCGTTCCTCGAGGGGCAGGAGCATCCGAACCTCTGGGCCCCGGAGGCCTCCGAGATCCCCTCGGCCGACCAGCTTGGTGCGGAGTTCGAGAACTTCCTGCGCACGGTCTCCGACGACGACACCGACTGAACGCTTCCTGCTGCAGATCACGCCACGTTGTGCCGGTGACACCTCGGTGTACACGCGTGTACACGGTTGAACCATGTCACCATGGTCCGGGCGTGACCTGCCCGGCCGTCCTGCCGCGACGGCGCGCCAGCGGCTGCTGCCCCATCGTGTTCACCAGGCTGTGGCGATGCTCACCGCAAGGATGGAGGTGGCCACCATGGCGCACCCGAACTCCACGAGGATCCCGAGTCCGAGGGCCTTGATGGTCTCCCAGCTCGTGATCGCCGCCTTGCGGAGGTCACGCATCCGGTAGCACTCGGCGAGAAAGAGGCCCACGGCGAAACCGATGGGCAGGCCGAAGCCGGGGAGGAAGAACATTCCGACGATGCCGAGCAGGATGCCGACCGTGACGGGCCATTTCGGCACCTGGCGCTGCTTCAGCGACCGACCGGTGAGAAGCAGGCTGCTCGTGGCGCCGACGATGAGCAGGAACGCGGCCACGCCGAACGCGACCCATCCCCAACCGGAAGCGCCCCAGATGGCCCACACGAGGGCGCCCACGCCCACCAGAATGCTGCCAGGCAGGACAGGGAACACGATGCCGACGAGACCCACCAGGGCCAGGATGCCTGCCGCAACGGCGGCCACGATGTCAACTGTCACACACCCCAGCGTACGGGCCCCGCACGCTGGTGTTCTCCACGCAGGCACCGTCGTCCGGGAAGGCGTTGTCGTGCTCAGTCGTGCGAGTGGGCCTCGAGGAACTCATACATTTCGCGGTCATCCACGCCCGGGTACGTTCCCTGGGGCAGCGGAGCGAAGAGCTGGGTGCGCACCCGGGGTGACGCCCACCCCTGGCCCTTCCACCGCTCCGTGAGTCCGTCCTCTGGTCTGCGGCAGCACCGCGCGTCGGGGCACGTTGATACCTCGCGCTTCTGCGATTCGCGCCCCCGGAACCACTTCGACTCGGCGTAGGGGACGCCAAGGGTGATGGAGAACTCCGCGGTGGCGCCACTGCCGGTCTGTGTCGACTCGAAGAAGGTACCGGCGGGCGTGTCCGTGTACTGGTAGTGCTCGCTCGTGCGGGTGGCACGCGCGAACGCCTGTCGCGCGCTCAGGTGTCGGCAGACCACCTCGCCCTCGGTGGAGCCGGTCGCATCCTGTGGGAGCGGCAACCCGTCGTTCTCGTAGGCGCCCACCACGGTGCCGTCGCCGCTGACGCGCAGGTAGTGCAGGGTGATCCCCAAGTAGTGGGTCGCGAGGTTGGTGAAACGCAGCGCCGCCCCCTCGTGGGTGACGCCGAAGGAGTCGCGGAAGTCCTCGATGGCGATGTTGCGGTCCCTCTTGGCGCGTTCCAGGAACTCCACCGACGCGGTGCGCGGCATCAGGCACGCCGCGGCAAAGTAGCTGGCCTCGAGACGCTGGCGGAGGAAGTCGGCGTAGTCGACCGGTGCCTCATGCTCGAGCACCTTGTTGGCCACGGCCTGCAGCGCCAGTGAGCGCAGCCCGTGGCCGCCTGGAATGGAGGCCGGTGGGATGTAGATGCGGCCGTTCTCGCGGTCGACCACTGCGCGCGCCGAGTGTGGAAGATCATCGGTGTGAACGATGCTCAGCCCCACCCGCTCCGCCATCTCGGCGACGGTGCGGTGGGTCAGGGCGCCGGAGGTGTGCCCCACCGACGTCGTCGCCTGCTCCGCGATCAACTCGATCTCCGGCAGGTGATTGTTCCGCTCGCGCATGCGGGTGCGGTGCTGCGTGTTGGCACGTCGTGCCTGCTCCGGCGTGGCGATCGCCATCCTCGCCCGCCGGTCGAGTTCGCGGTGCAGGCCCACGATTGTTTTCAGCACCGCGTCCGACATGCCGCGGGTGGGGCGCAGCGTCGGGAGCCCCAGCTCCTTGTAGGCGGGTGAGGCCTGCGCCCTCTCCATCTCGATCTCCAGCGCGGCACGTGGCGACGGTGGTTCGGCGGCCAGCAGGTCCGCGGCGGTCACGTCCAGCGCGGTTGCGAGTGCTTCCAGGAGTGACAAGCGGGGTTCACGATGCCCGTTCTCGACCATGGACAACTGGCTGGGGGCAGTTCCCGTGATCTCTCCCAGTTCTTCCAGCGTCAGGCCCGCCTGGGTGCGGAAATGCCGGATGCGGTGCCCGAGCGTGGAGAGATCTGCCATGGACTTCACCATAGAGGAAGAACGGCTGATATTCACAGCCAATGGACTATCACAAGTCCCGAACCTCTACGTATGGTGAATCCAAGAGCACATCCCGCTGCAAAGCACACCCCACAAGGTTGGAGACACTCATGACCGCCACCGCCACATTTGTCCGCCACGCACCTGAAAATGCCGACTCCCGCATCGTCGAATGGGTGGAGGCGATCGCTGAGATGACGCAGCCGGATCGCATCATCTGGTGCGATGGGTCCGCAGAGGAGCGCCAGCGCATGCTGGATGAGTCGGTTGCCGCGGGCACGCTCATCAAGCTCAACCCGGCCAAGCGCCCCAACAGTTACCTTGCCCGCTCCAACCCGAGCGACGTGGCACGGGTGGAGGCGCGCACCTTCATCTGCTCCGAGGATGAGGACGACGCAGGCCCCACCAACAACTGGGCCCCGCCGGCGGAGATGCGCGAGACGCTGGACGCTCTGTTCCAGGGGGCCATGCGGGGGCGCACCATGTACGTGGTTCCGTTCTCGATGGGGCCCGTGGGTAGCCCGCTCGCACGTCTGGGAGTCCAGGTCACGGATTCGCCGTACGTGGTCATCAGCACCGGCATCATGACCCGGATGGGAGCCGACGCACTGGCCCAGATCGGTCCGCATACCGAGTGGGTTCCGGCGGTCCACTCCGTCGGTGCACCCCTTCTGCCCGGCGAGGACGACGTCGTCTGGCCGTGCAACGAGACCAAGTACATCGTCCACTACCCGGAGAGCCGCGAGATCTGGTCCTACGGCTCGGCCTACGGCGGCAACGCCATCCTCGCCAAGAAGGGATTCGCGCTCCGCATCGCCTCCAAGGTTGGTGAGGAGGAGGGATGGCTGGCCGCGCACATGCTCCTGCTGAAGGTGACGAACCCCCGCGGTCGTGCCTTCCACGTGGCCGCCGGGTTCCCCAGCGCCTGCGGCAAGACGAACTTCGCGATGCTGCGGCCCTCCATCCCCGGCTGGAAGGTCGAGACCATTGGGGACGACATCGCATGGATGGCCCAGGGTCCTGATGGCCGCCTGCGTGCCATCAACCCGGAGGCCGGATTCTTCGGCGTGGCACCCGGCACCGGCTACTCCACCAACCCCACGGCCATCGAGATGATTGCGGACGACACGGTCTTCACCAACGTGGCGCTGACCGATGACGGCGACGTCTGGTGGGAGGGGCTGACCAAGGAGGTCCCGGCGCACCTGACCGACTGGCAGGGCCGCGACTGGACGCCCGACTCCGAGAGCCCCGCGGCCCACCCCAACTCGCGCTTCACCGTCGCGGCCCACCAGTGCCACTCCATCGCGGACACGTGGGATGATCCCGCGGGTGTGCCGATCGACGCCATCATCTTCGGCGGACGCCGCGCCACCAACGTGCCGCTCGTGGCGCAGGCCCGGGACTGGGAGCACGGCGTCTACATGGGTGCGACGCTCGCCTCCGAGCGCACGGCCGCTGCAGAGGGAACACTCGGCGAACTGCGCCGCGACCCCTTCGCGATGCTGCCCTTCTCCGGAGTCCACATGGCCGACCACTGGCAGCACTGGCTGAACGTGGGGGAGAAGCTCAACCAGAGCGGCAACGCCCCCCAGATCTTCCAGGTCAACTGGTTCCGCCGCGGTTGTGACGGTCGCTTCCTGTGGCCCGGATTTTCCGAGAACTCCCGCGTCCTCGCCTGGATCACGGAGCGGATCGAGGAACGCGTCGACGCCGTGGAGTCCCCGTTCGGACTGGTGCCGGTGGAGGGTTCCATCGACTACGCCGAAGCCGGCGTGAGTGAGAAGGACTGGGAGGCACTGTTCGAGATCGACCCCGCAGCGCTGAGCGCCGAGGCGGACGACACGGACGTGTTCCTCACCAGGATGGGCCCCAAACTGCCGGATGCCGTGGTTCGTCAGCACGACGAGTTCCGGTCGCGTCTCTGAGTCGCGTGCCCCCGGCGGTCAGTCGCTGGGATCCACTTCGTTCACGACACAGGATGGCACCCGACCACACGGTCGGGTGCCTTCCTGTCTTCTTCGTACTCCGCTGCCTCGCAGCGATGCCTCAGCTGAGGCCGTAGGCCTTGTGGACCAGCCAGATGGGGTGCACGGTTTTGACGCCCGAGCCCTTCTCGATCTGCCAGCGGCAGGTCTCGGTATCGCAGACGGCGATGCCCTCGTTCTTCTCCTTGACCATGTCGAACAGCGGCTGGCCGACGGCCTGGGCAATGTCGTACTTCTCCTTCTTCAGGCCGTACGTGCCGGCGATGCCACAGCAGGCGCGTCCCGACTCGATGACTTTGACCCCGGGGATCAGCTCCATCACGGTGATCGCGGGCATGCCCATGCCCTGGCTCTTCAGCTGGCACGGTGCGTGGTAGGGGACGGTGATGTCGTTGCGGACGAAGTCCGTCGGCAGATCACCGGCCGCGTGGAGCTCCAGCAGGAACTCCGAGATCTCCCGCATCCGCGTGCCGACGTCGTGGAGCTTCTCCTCGTCGACCCCCATGATCTCGTGCGCCTCGTGCTTCAGCATGCCGGCGCACGATCCCGACGCGGAGACGATGGTGAGATCCTTCCCACCGGAGCGCAGCTGGTCGCACAGTTTCAGGACGCTCTTGGTGGCCTCGTCGAACAGCCCGTTGCTCTGCTGGGCAAGGCCGCAGCAGCCCTGTTTGGGCGCGATGACCTCGTAGCCCAGATGTTCCAGTACCTCGACGGTCTTGATGCTGGTCTCCACCTCGAAGTAGCCGCCGGCGCAGCCGGAGAAGAACACCACGGGACCGCGGGTGCGGGGCGAGGCAGGCGGCTGGTGCTTCTTCATCCAGCCCTGGAAGGTGTGGAGGCGTGCCGTTGGCATGGGGGCGTCTCGGTGGACGCCGACGGTCTTCTCCACGACTGTTCGGACGAGCTTGTTGCCCAGCGCGGCGTTGGCGATGGGGGCGAACGGTGTCATGACCTTGCCCATCAGCACGGTCTGGCCGATGAGCTTGTCGCGCAGCGGCATGTTGTCCTCCTTCATCACCGCCCGCGCCTGGCTGTTCAGTTCCGCGATTTGCACGCCCTGTGGGCATGCCAGCGTGCAGGCTCCGCAGGAACTGCAGTAGTCGAGTGAGTGGTCGACGGACTCACCGTCGCGGAACCTCTCGGCCTGCGGCCCCACGAACTTGGGGCCGGGGAACAGCGGGGTCACCGCCGAGACCGGGCAGGCCGTCTCGCAGATGGTGCACTTGATGCAGGCATCCAGCGTGGCCCGCGTCAGCATCGCCTTCGGGTACTCGAGCGGTTCAGGCATTTCTGGCTCCTTCCAGGTTCTGCACGGATTCCAGGATCGCGTCCGCGGCGCGAACGGCACTGGCCAACGCGATCCCGTCCCCCGACTTCTCCTGCCATCGCGACGCGCCGGCCAGGATGCCGCCAGCCACGTGCAGGTTCTCGTGAACAGTGTCGCCAGCGGTGTCGAGCACCCGCATGTCGTGATCGAACCGGACCCCGACGCTGAACAGGGGCTGGGCCGCGTTGTGGTCGGCGACCACCAGGTCGCCCTCAGGTACCCACAGGGGAAGCCCGAGGGTGGGTTCGCTCACCTTCATGTACGAGTCCAGTTCGATGCCGCCGGACTCGAAGCCACCGGGTGCGAACACGAAGTGCTCGCCCGCGTACTCGGTGGGACGGCCGGTGGTGCCCACCGTCAGCGACCTGATGCGCCCGCCGTCGATGTTGGCGCACAGCACCTGGCTGCCCAGCACCACCTTGACGCGGGCGTCCTTGGCCAGCCGGGTGAGGGCGTCGTTGAGGCGCATGCCGGGCACCGACGGGGGGATGGTCGAGATCTCGAAGACCGGCTGGCCCAGCTGGGCGGTGATGTCGGCGAAGGCGCCCCGGTCGGCCAGGCCGAGCACCCCCGGCAGCCCGACGGTCTCCCCGGGCTCCACCACACGTCTCAGGGCGTCGACGAATCGCTTCCTGTAGGCGGGATCATCCATTGCCCTGGCGTAGTACAGCGGTGTGGAGTCCACCTCATTGGCACGGGCGGGCAGGTCCAGCCACGCGGCACGCGTGCTCACGCGCCCACCGCCGGGCAGTTCCGTGCGTGCCACGTTGCCCGCGACGAGTTCGGGCCAGAAGTCCTTGAGCTGGCGCAACCCCACGAAGACCATCTGCTTGCCCGGCGTGCACTCGCCCTCGGCCATGGTGACCTGGGGGAGTGCTGTGGGGCGCAGGGCCCCGATCGCGGTGGGCAGCAGGTAGTTGCGCTCGAGGTCGCCCACGAAGGTGTCCGGCAGCAGCGCCCGCAGGAACTCCACGCCGGCACGCACATCGTCGGCGCTGAGGATGGCGTAGGGGTGGTGGGGGTGTGCGTTGCCGTAGGCGGTGACGGCGGCCAACGGCTGACCCAGGACGCGTTCGGGGACGTAGCCCAGCACGTCGATGGTGCCCTGGCCCAGCTGAATCCCGCCGATGCCCTGGGTCACCAGCGTCACGTCCATGCCCGCCTGACGCAGCCGGATGGCACTGACGAGACCGGCCATGCCGGCCCCCACGACGACTGCTCGGGAATCCATGCTCATCACAGCACTGCCTTCTCTGGTTCGGGGAGGTGCTCGATGTCGAGGGTGCCGGAAAAGATCCACTGGTCCAGGGCGGTTTGCCGTACCTGGGCGCCGTAGAGGATGGGCCACAGCCCGATCCAGCGGTTCTTCAGGAACAGCTCCAGCAGGCCATTGGCGCGTCCGACGTCGATGAGACCGTCGTGGAGGGCCAGACCTGCGGCGCGCGTGGAGCAGAAGCCTCCCTGGCATGGCCCCATCCCGAGGCGGGTCACGCGTCGGATGTCGTCGAGGTTGGCGCTGGGTCGTCCGCGCATCTCCTCAAGAAACATCTTGCGACTCATGAGTTCGCACTCGCAGATGATCTGCTCCTCCATGCGGTCCGCCTCCCGGTCCTCGAGGCGGTGCGTGACCACGTAGGTCTTTCCCGACTCAGACTTCGGGACCGCCTCCTCGGCGGTGCGGCAGGGACGGGTATCGCCGAGTTGCTGGCACATCTCGTCGACGACGTTCTTGGCCATCAGTCGGTAGGTGGTGAGCTTGCCGCCGGTGATGGTCAGCAGCCCCTTCAGGCCGTCGCGGTCGTGGTGGTCCAGGATGCTCATGCCGCGGCTCATGTGCCGGGTGTCGGTGGCCGAGACCCTGGTGTCCTTGACCAGCGGTCGGGCACCCGCCCAGGCGTGCACGGCCCGGGACTGCCGAAAGCCCGGAATCATGGCCTCCCCCGAATCCAGCATTTCCTGCACCTCGTCGGCCGGGATGGTGAGCCGGTCCGCGTCGGAGGCCTTGACGTCGGTGGTGCCGATGATGCTGACGGTGTGCACGGGGACGATGATGTCGCCGTCGGTGGGGTAGATGCAGCGGTTGACCACGGTGTTCACCAGTCGGTGGTTCATCGCGATCATGATGCCGCGCCCGGGCACCACCTCGACGTCGTGGCACCCTGCCAATCCGGCGATCAGGCCGGCCCAGGGTCCGCCGCAGTTGATGACGAAGGTGCAGTCAATGGTGACGTCCTCGCCGTTCTTGTGGTCGTGGGCGCGCACCCGGCGCACCTGGTCGCCGTCGCGCTCGATGCCGGTGACCTCGTGGTACGGGAGGATCTGGGCGCCGTAGGCCTTGGCCGAATTCACGGTGCCCCACGTCATCTGCCACCCGTCGACAGAACCGTCCTCGACGGCGATCGCACGAAAGATTCCGGGATTCAGCCGGGGTTCGCGGCGCAGTGCCTGTCCGACGGAGATCTCCTCGGCCGGTACCTTCGACGCCGTCGCGCCTGCGAGGAAGCGGTCGGGGAACTCCGGGTCGTCGCCCGGGGTGGACACGAACAGTCCGCCGGTGGTCTCGACGGCGTCGGCGTGGATACGGGTGAGGATGATGTTCTCCTCGGCGCATTCCGTCGCGGACCTGGGATCGCTGACCACGTAGCGACCACCCGAGTGCAGCAACCCGTGGTAGCGGCCCGTGGTGCCCTGGGCGAGGTCCGCCCTCTCCAGAAGCACGGCGCGGTAGCCGCGCATGGCGACGTCCCGGACTACTCCGGCGCCCGTGGCGCCACCGCCGATCACGACCACATCGGTGTCGATGGTTCTCACGGGTCCTCCTTGACAACTCCATGGTCCGCGACGTCCTCGTCGCGGATTCTCCACCCAGACTACGAACGAACGAACCCTGCTGTGTTCAAACGCACCAACGTGCAGCGCCGCGTCGCGGTGCAGGTCCGTGCGTGCGGATCCGGTTCCTTCAGCTGAAGGAACCGGACGACTGGAGGATGGGGCCGCCCCAGTGAATTCGGGACCACCCGCATGGCACTGGTGTCGTCAGCGTGGCCCACAGACCACAGGTGGTTTTTTCTTCCTGCACGCGCCGACCTGGGCCACTGAGAGCTCGTCAGCCACCGTCCGGCCGTGGTCCTTCCACCACTCGTCGGCGGCCGGCCTCCACTGGGCACCGTCCTTGCGGACTGCACGATGTCGCTCTGCTCCGCCATCATGATCCCTGCTCGGCCACATCTCGCTGGCCGTGATCCCCACGTCACCGGCACCACCATCGAACTGATCATGATCGCCGTCGGATCAGGAGGGCCGGAAGGCCAACGCCACGTCCCCCTGGACTGACTGCCCGGATGGCCCCCCGGTTCCGTGCGGTTCACGGATCACCGCCGGTCACTGTCCGACGACGCCCAGTTCGTAGGCGCGGATCACGGCCTCGACGCGGTTACGGAGGTCCATCTTGGAGAGAATGCGACCGATGTGCGCCTTGACCGTGGACTCGCTGAGCTGCAGACGCGCTGCGATCTCGTTGTTCGTCTCCCCGCGAGCCACCAGAAGGAAAATCTCGTGCTCCCGCCCAGTCAGCTCGGGCAACGCCGCGTCATCGTCGCGGGGGCGTCGCGTACCGAGGTGCGGGGCTGCTACCGCGATGAGTTTCGCGGTGAGCCGCGGCGAGACAACCGCGTCGCCGGAATGGATGGCGCGAATCGCCGCGATCAGGTCTGCTGGACGGGTGTCCTTCAGGACGAAACCGGAAGCACCGGCGGCGAGCGCCCTGAAGGCGTAGTCGTCCAGGTCGTAGGTGGTCAGGACGAGAACGCGGGTCTCCGGCCGGTCACTGGTGATGCGTTGCGTGGCCGTGATCCCGTCGACACCCGGCATGCGGACATCCATCAACACCACATCGGGCTCGAGCTGCTGCGAAACGCTGATGGCCTCCGCGCCGTCGCCCGCCTCCCCGACGACCACCATTCCCGGCGTGGCCTCGAGCAGGAGACGAAATCCGTGGCGGACAAGCCTTTGGTCGTCCACGAGGAGAATCCGGACACTCTCACCCATGCTCGATCAGCCCTCCCATCGCAGTCGCGCGAAAACGCGCCATCCACCGTCGCCGTGCGGTCCAGCCTGGACGACGCCGTCGTAGAGGGCGACGCGCTCCCGCATCCCGGGGATGCCACGTCCGGTGCTCGACTGCTGGGTCGCCGACGACGTCGTATTGTCCACGACGATGGTGACCTCGCCCATGGTCCACGTCACTGCGACGGTGACCGACTCCGCGTGCCGGGCATGGCGCAGGACGTTGGTGAGTGACTCCTGCACGATGCGGTAGACCGTGAGTTCGAGGGCCGGGTCGGCTGGTGGGGTGCCGGTCACGACGTAACACGCGGGGAGCCCGGCCGCGACGGACTCCGTCACCAGCGTCAGCAACTGCGACGCGTCAGGTTGCGGCCCGTGCTCGGACGTCCGGCCTTCTCCGTCATCGCGCACGGCTCCCAGTAGGCGCCGCACTTCCCCGAGGGTTTTGCGGCCGGTTTCGCTCACGAGGGCGACGGCGTCCCTGGCGTCAGAGGGGCGCTCATCCATGCACGCGTGCGCACCGTCGGACATGGCGATCATGACGGAGAGGCTGTGTGCGATGACGTCGTGCATCTCGCGGGCGATGCGTTCCCGCTCCTGGGATCGGGCGATTTCAGCCTGCTGATCGCGTTCCTTGGCAAGCCGGTCGGCACGGTCCGTCAGTTGCCGGATGTGTCGCCGACGGTGCCCGAGGTTCGTTCCCAGCAGCGTGGCGACGAGAAGGGTGACAGCGATGATGAAGAAACTGTTCGCCCAGTCCAGCACAGTGTCGCGGGGTGCGGTCGATGGGGCCAACCCCAGGATCGGGGGGCCCACGCGACCCCGGAGCGGTAGTACCAACGCCATGAGGGCGCCGGAAGCGAGCGCGACAACGAAGCCAAGCCAGGCCGTCGACGCCGGGCGTCGGACACCCACGACGAAGACCGCAATGACGGGAAGGATGCACTCCGCCGCGGAACCACCCAGCGCCGACAGCACTGACAGGACCATGACGCCGGCGAAAGCCATTCGTGGGTGGCGACGGCGGCCCGCCAGGACAGCCATCCCGCAGAGACCCAGCAGCACCATCGACCACAGGTCAGTGGCGTGGGGCGGTTCACTTGAGAGGTAGCCCATCGTGACGGCAAGAGTTCCGTAGCCCATCATCACCAGGATGGTCTCGATGTCGAGCCGTCTCGCGGGATCGTCAGGACTTGCCGCGACGCGCGGTGCCCCGACAGAGGCACCGCGCGCACCGCCGCGAGGGGAGATCAGGCGTCCTTCCGGACCAGTCGGATGGCCCCCACCACGAGGAAGACTCCGGACCAGGCGACCGCGACCAGCCACCCGGCAGTCGGACTCAGATAGCCGTCCGCCAGATTCATCAACCCGGCGGATGGATCGGCAACGCTCACCATGGCGTCACCGGCCTTGGACATCGTGAGGAGATGCAGCTCCCTGATCAGGGGTGAAACGGGCAGGACCGAGAGGACCAGGGGCAGCAGGAGGATCACCGAGATGACGGTTGCGACGCCAGCGGCCACCGAACGCAGAAGCGTCCCAATACCCAACCCCAGGACGGCGGAGAAGCCGAGGTAGGACGCTCCGGAAAGGAGCGCCAACGCCACTCCGGGGGCTGCCAAGCCGATCCCCAACCCGAACGCGGCATACATCGGGTAGGACGCGGCCCACGAGCCAACCAACGTGACGAGGCCAACAGCGGTCACTGTGACAAACACCACCACGGCCTTGGCGGCGAGCACGGTCACCCGTGAAGGAACAGCCACGAGGGTCGAATGGACTGTTCCGCTGGAGTACTCCCCGGCCATGACGATCACCCCGAGCACACCCGCCAGGAGTTGGCCGAACAGAACGGTTCCCACCGTGACCTGGTCGAGCATGAACGGTATGGATGGCTCGCTGGGCAAGCCGGCGTCCCCCATCGTCAACGCCAGGGCGAGGTTGACAACCATGCCCGAAACCATGATCGCGAGCAGGAGGCCCATGTTCGCGCGAAGGCTGGTGAGCTTGATGAACTCCGAACGCAGGACGCCGGCGAAGCTGATGCGCTTGTCGCCCAGAGTGGCGGTTCCTCGTGATGTGACGGCGGTGTTCATCGGTGTGCTCCTGTTCCTGCTGCGGCCAACGAGCGGTATTCCACTTCTCCGGCGGTGAGGGCGAGGTAGGCCTCTTCCAGTGATCCTGACACCGATGCCACCTCGTACAGCACCACCCCGGACGCGGACGCGGCGAGAGCCACCTCCTCGGCGGTCATTCCTTGAATCTCCACGGCTCCGTCCGGCATGACCGAGGCAACCACTTCCGTTCCGGCAATCGTATCCACGAGGCGTTGCGTGTCCCGTGTGCGGACCCTCGTCACCGATCGTGTGGCTCTCGAGATGACGTTGGTGATGCTGTCATCGGCGAGTATTTTGCCGCGACCAACGACGATGAGCCTGTCGGCGGTTTGCGCCATCTCGCTCATGAGGTGTGAGGACAGCAAGACGGTTCGCCCCTCTGCGGCGAGGTCGCGCATGAGCGTCCTCACCCACCTGATCCCCTCGGGGTCCAGACCGTTCACGGGTTCGTCGAGGATGATCGTCGCCGGATCGCCCAACAGGGCGGTCGCGATTCCCAGCCGCTGCCGCATACCGAGGGAGAACCCACCGACGCGCTTGCGGGCCACAGAATCGAGTCCTGCCATCTGGATGACCTCGTGCACCCGTGTTGCCCCGATGCCGTGGGTGGCCGCGATGGCGAGCAGGTGCTTGTATGCCGTGCGGCCTGAGTGCGCTGCCCTTGCGTCGAGCAGTACCCCGACCTCCTGCAGCGGGGCGCGGTGCCCGCGGTACTGGCGACCGTTCACCTCGACTCGTCCGGAGTTCGGCTTGTCGAGACCGACGATCATTCTCATGGTCGTCGACTTCCCCGCACCGTTGGGTCCAAGGAAGCCGGTCACCTGGCCGGGTTCCACCGTAAAGCTGATTCCGTCGACGGCAACCTTGTTGCCGTAGCGCTTCATCAGCGCTTCTGCTGTGATCATGTGTTGTCCTTTCGCACACTGAGGAGACTAGGAAGAACGCCACGGACAGCACATCGGCCGACGGTCCAGTCGTTTCGGGGTCACCAGTACCTGGGTACTGGGCGGGACCAGGACAGCCGACCATCCTCCCGACCTGCCCGCAATGCACTCCATCCCATCTGACTGCACGGGGACCTGATGGCACGGGGATCCCTGGCCTGCCGGGAACTGTGGCTCGAGCCGTGCTGAGTGTGTGTGCGGCTGGCGTGGCAGAGCGGGAGCATGCGCATCGCCCTCACTGGTTCGACGGCTGCTCGGTTTTCAACCGCAGCACTCCTGGCATGACGAGGTCTGAGCCGGCGGTAAATCGGCCGCTCCCCACTGCAAGAGGTTTGCCAAGTCGCGCTGTACCACCTCAATCCGGGGGCTGTGGTTCCCGGGGGCGGTGTTCACGACACGTCGGCCGCGCGCAGTTCATCCCATCGGGCGCGACGTTTCGCCTGTTCGATGGGGTCAGGCACGGGCAGGGAGGCGAGGAGCCGCTGGGTGTAGGGGTCGCGCGGCGAACCCAGGACCGTCTCACCCGTCCCCTCCTCGACCACCTTGCCGTGGTAGAGCACGACGATCCGGTCGGCCAGCATGTCCACCACCGCGAGGTCGTGGCTGATGAAGAGGGCAGCAAATCCCAGCTCGCGCTGCAACTCGTCGAAGAGATCGAGCACCTTGGCCTGGACGGACACGTCCAGGGCCGAGGTGGGCTCATCGGCAATCAGCAACTCGGGTTGCAGGGCGATGGCGCGGGCGAGGCTGGCTCGTTGACGCTGGCCGCCGGAGAGCTCGTGCGGGAAGCGGTCGCCGAAAGCCTTGGGCAGCTGGACGGCTTCCAGGAGTTCGTCCACCCGGCCGCGCGCCTCAGCCGCAGACCCGGCCTCGCCGTGGACGATGAGGGGCTCGGCGACGCACTCGGCAATCGAGAGCAGCGGGTTGAAGCTCGTTGCCGGGTCCTGGAACACGAAGCCGATACGGGGGCGGACCGGGCGGAAGTGCCGCTCCCGCACGCCGTTCATCTCGACGCCGTGCACGAGGAGGGATCCGCCGGTGACCTTCGTCAGCCCAGCGATGCCACGACCGATGGTCGTCTTCCCGCTCCCGGACTCTCCCACCAGGCCGAGCACCTCGCCGGGGCGGATGCGGAAACTGACGGAGTCCACAGCGACAAAATCGGGCTGGCGAAAACGGCCGGGGTAGACGATCCGCAGGTCCTTCGCCTCGACCACCGGCGTCTGTTCGGCCCAGTCCTCCTGGCGACGCTCAGCACGATCGCGCGCACCGGCCAGGCCCTGGCCGACGCGTGGCACAGCCGCGAGCAGTTGCTTCGTGTACGGCTCGCGCGGGGAGGAGAACAGCGTCTCGACGTCGGCCTGCTCGATGATCCGGCCCTGGAACATCACGGCCACCCTGTCCGCCAGGTCCGCCACGACACCCATGTTGTGGGTGATGAGCACGATGGAGGTGCCGAACTCGTCGCGGCAGCGGCGCAGCAGGTCGAGGATCTCGGCCTGGACTGTGACGTCCAGTGCCGTGGTGGGCTCGTCGGCGATGATCACGCCCGGATCCAGCACGAGTGCCTGGGCGATGACGATGCGCTGCTTCTGGCCGCCGGAGAACTGGTGCGGGTAGTGGTCCACGCGGACCTCGGGGTCGGGGATGCCCACCCTGCGCAGAATGTCGATCGCCTGGGCTCGTGCTTCGGCGCGGGTGTGCTTGCCGTGGGCCCTGAGCCCCTCGATGATCTGCCAGCCGACGGGATAGACGGGGTTGAGTGCCGTCGAGGGCTCCTGGAACACCATTGCGGCGTCCCGTCCGCGCAGATGGCGGAGCTTGGCCCGGGACACCTGGAACACGTCGTTCTCGTCCGAACCGTCCTTGTGACGCAGGATCACCGCGCCGCGGGTGCTCGCCGTCTCTGGCAGCAGACCGAGGATGCTCTTGGCGGTCACTGTCTTGCCACTGCCGGACTCCCCAACGATGGCGAGCACCTCACCGGGATGGACCGACAGGGTGACCCCGTCGACGGCGACGACCGTGCCGGCGTCAGTGGAGAAAGAAATCCCCAGGTCCTGGATGTCAACGACGTCTTTCATCGTGTTGCCCCTCCATCGGTGGGGTAGAAGGTGGTGGCGCCGAGGTCCTCCGGCGGTTCCTGGTCCGCGGCGCGCCGGGTGCGCAGCCGCGGGTCGGCCAGGTCATTGAGGCTCTCCCCGACGAGGGTGAGCCCCAGCACCACCAGCACGATCGCGAGCCCCGGGAACAGGGAGGTCCACCAGATGCCGCTGGTCACGTCGGAGAGTGCCTTGTTGAGGTCGTAGCCCCATTCGGCCGCGGAGGACGGTTCGATGCCGAAGCCAAGGAATCCGAGCCCGGCGAGCGTGAGGATTGCCTCGGACGCGTTGAGGGTGACGATGAGGGGGAGGGTGCGCGTGGAGTTGCGCAGCACGTGGCGACCCATGATGCGGATGGTGGGTGCACCGATCACGCGTGCGGACTCCACGAAGGCCTCCGCCTTGATCCGCACCACCTCGGAGCGCACCACCCGGAAGTACTGGGGGATGAAGATCACGGTGATGGAGATTGCAGCGGCCAACACACCCGGCCACAGACCGGATTGCCCGCCGCTGATGACAATGGCCATGACGATCGCGAGCAGCAGGGAGGGGAACGCGTAGATCGCGTCCGCCAGCACCACCAGCACGCGGTCCAGCCACCCACCCAGGTAGCCGGACACCAGTCCGAGGAGGACGCCCACCACGATCGACAACACGATTGCGGTCACGATCACCAGGAATGCGGTGCGCGAGCCCCAGATCACACGGGAGAGCACGTCGTAGCCGCCAACGGTCGTCCCCAGGAGGTGGGTGGCCGAGGGTGGTTGCTGGGCGCCGAATGTGCCGTCGGCATCCCGAAGCTGGGCGAAGCCGTAGGGCGCAAGGATCGGAGCGAAGAGGGCGGTGAGCAGGAAGATGCCGGAGAGCACGAGCCCGGCGATGAGCATCCCGCGCTGGAGGCCAATGCTCTGGCGCAGCTGCGAGACGACCGGCAGGCGGTGCCAGCGGGGGCCACGCGCAGCGGGTGCGACGGTGGGGGAGTCGGTGCGTGGCGTGGACATCAGTACCTCACCCTTGGGTCGATGAGCGCGGCGAGGATGTCGACCAGGAAGTTCGTCACCGCAACGATCACGGCGAGCACGGCGACTATCCCCTGGACGGCGACGAAGTCCCGTGCCTGCAGGTACGCGGCCAACTGGAACCCGAGGCCCTTCCACTCGAACGTGGTCTCGGTCAGGACGGCGCCGCCGAGCAGCAGGGCGATCTGCAGTCCCATCACCGTGATGATGGGGATGAGGGCGGGACGGTAGGCGTGGGTCTTGAGCAGGCGGCTCTCCTTCACGCCGCGGGAGCGCGCGGCCTCGACGTAGCCGCTGCCCAGGGTGCCGATGACGTTGGTCCGCACGAGCCGGAGGAACACGCCCGCGGTGAGCAGCCCCAGCGTCAGTGCTGGCAGGACGGCGTGCTGCAGGACGTCGATGACCACACCGGGGTCGCCCGTCTGAAGTGCGTCGATGATGTAGATGCCGGTGGGATGGTCCAGGACCTGCATGTTGATTTCCGCGCCGGTACTGGCCCGGCCGGCCACCGGGAGCACCTTCAGCCAGACGGAGAACACCAGCTTGAGGAGGAGTCCAGCGAAGAAGACGGGGGTGGCGTAGGCGAGGATGGCCAGCACCCGCAGCACCGCGTCGGGGGCCTTGTCCCGGTGGTAGGCGGCCAGGCGGCCCAGCGGGATGCCGATCAGCAGCGCCAGGAGCAATGCGTAGAAGGCGAGTTCGAGGGTCGCGGCGCCAAAGGTGGTCAGCACCTCTGTCACGGGTCGACGGTCGCTCAGCGTGGTGCCGAAGTCGCCGCGCACGACGTCGCCCAGGTAGTCGAGGTACTGCGTGATCAGGGGCCGGTCGTAGCCGGCCTGGGCGATCCGCTCCGCCAGCTGGTCAGCGGGCAGACGCCCGCCCTGGGCCGCGGTGATCGGGTCGCCCGTGGCGCGCATCAGCATGAACACGGTGGTGACGAGGATGAAGACGGTGGGGATGATGAGCAGCGCCCGGACGACGATGTAGCGGCCCAGGCTGCCACCACGGTCGCGGCTCTTCTTGGGGACCGGCGTGGTGCCGGTCTCCTGATCAATCGTGGCCGTCATGTGTCCGCCTTCTTGAATCGGTTCCACAGGGGGAACACGGACCGCGGGCCCTTCGCCTGGCGAGGGGCCCGCGGTCCGTGATCCTTGACTGATGTGTTGCTGCCCGACCGGGTGCGATCAGCCCTTGCTGAGCGCTCCGTAGCGGAACTTGAAGGAAGCATCGAGGGTGTCCTCGGCGCCCTTCACGGAGGTTCCCACCACGGCAACCTGTGCTCCCTGCAGGTAGGGGACTGTGGAGAGGTCGGCGGCGACGTCGGCCTGGATCTCCTCGATGAGCGCCGTGCGGGCGTCCTTGTCGGGCGTGCTGGCCTGCTTCAGGATCTTGTCGTTGACTGCACTGTTGTCGTAGTGGTTCCCCAGGAAGTTCTTCGTGAGGAAGAACGGCGTCAGGTAGTTGTCGGCGTCGGAGTAGTCCGGGAACCAGCCCAACTGGAAGAGGGGATACACGTCGGAGGTGCGGTCCTTGGAGTACTGCACCCACTCGGTGGTCTGCAGGTCCACTGAGAACAGCTTGCTGGACTCCAGTTGGTCCTTGATCAGCGCGTACTCGTCACCCGAGGACGGCCCGTAGTGGTCGTTGGAGTACTGGAGCTTGAGCGCGACCGGGGTGGTGACGCCCGCATCCGCGAGCGCCTTGGTTGCCTTGTCGACGTCGGGGCCACCCGAACCGTCGCCGTACAGGTCCTTGAGGACCTCGGTGGCGCCGGTCAGGCCGGCAGGCACGTAGGAGTACAACGGGGTGTAAGTGCCCTTGTAGACCTGGTCCGAGATTTCCTTGCGGTTGATCACGTCCGCCACGGCCTGGCGCACGGCCAGGGCCTTGGCCGGGTCCGCCTCGGTGGTCTTCGTGCCGAAGGGCTGGGTGTCGAAATTGAAGACGATGTAGCGGATCTCGCCGCCGGGGCCATCGACGACCTTCACGGAATCGTTCTTCCGCAGGTCCGCGATGTCGGTGGCCGAGAGGCTCCGGAACGCGACGTCGATGTTGCCCTCCTGGATCTCCAGCTTGAGGTTGGAGGCCTCGGCGTAGTACTTGACGTTGACCTTGGCGCTCTTCGCCGGGCCCAACAGCCCCTGGTAGTCGGGGTTGGCCTCGTAGGAGACGAGATTGTTCTGGTCGAAGCTCGTGATGACGTAGGGTCCGGCGAACGCCTCGCCGGAGACGATGTCCGCGTCGGAGGTCAGCGCATCCGCAGCGAAGACTTCCTCGTCGACGATCGGGCCCGCGGGGCTGGAGAGGATCTGCGGGAAGACCTGGTCGTCCGGGGTCTTGAGGGTGAACACGACGGTGGTGTCGTCCGGGGCGGCGACGCTCGCCAGGTTGTACAGCAGTGAGCCGGGCCCGTTGCCGTCGTCGGCGCCGCTGGCGAAGATGGCGAGCTGACGGTCGAACGTGAACTTGACGTCGGAGGAGGTCAGGTCGTTGCCGTTGGCCCACTTCAGGCCCGGCTTCAGCGTGACCGTGTACTCCGTCGGGCCGGTGAACTCGGCGGAATCGGCGATGTCGGGCTCGACGTCGGGGCTGCCGTACGGGGTGTTCATCAGGAAGGGGAAGACCTGGTTCATGACGACGAACGAGCCGTTGTCGTACGAACCGGCGGGGTCGATCGTGGTGGTCTTGTCGGTGGTGCCGATGATGAGTGAGCCGGAGCTGCCCTTCGCGTTACCGTCGGGCGACTTGCCGTCGGAAGTGTTGGAGCCGGAGCAGGAGGCCAGCGCAAGGGCGGTGACGGTGAAGGCCGAGAGCACGAGCATCGTGCGACGTCGAGACCGTATCGGGGATGCCATGAAAGACCTCTTCTGTGTGTAAAAGGACGCGTGGACGGATCATTCCGGCGGGGAAGTGCGTCGAGCCCTTATGACAGCACAGGCAGGTCGGATTGGATAGGGCTAGTGGAGATACGTTACAAAGACGCAATGTGTGGAGTTCGTGAAGCGATCAACGTTGGGCTTCGGTGAGTGTCACCACTCATGATGCGGACGCCGTGATGCATGTGACTTCGTCCAATGAGTTCCAGCCGTCGCACACCACTCCTCGTTGCTGCGCCCTCATGAAAACGGCGTTGGTCGAAGAAATGATGAATGTCATTCCCTCATGAGGGGACAGGCAAGACGAAACGTCCCCCACATGTGTCGCGTGATCGACGTCACCGATTCTGGCCGTCGGTATCCAGCGACGGAATGTGCTCGGGGTGGCTGCGTCCACGTCATCCCCGTACCGGTCGGGGGTATTCTGCGGATTGAGCACTGGCAAGTGATAGCGGACGCCTTGTCTGGCGCGTATCGGTCCGTAGGTTGTGGGGAGGTCTCAAGCTTCTGGATGGGGTCGCTGACGCCTCGTCACCCACTGAGCGGAAAAGCGCGGAGACTCTGATCGCATCCGGGGATGTCCACGACTGACAAGCGTCTCAGCGATGGAAGAGGGCCATGATCACGGAGACCGGCACATCGGAGACTGTCGTCATTCTGGGCGCCAGTTTCGCGGGGCTGTTCGCGGCGGCGGCGTGCGCCGGTGCCGTTCGCCGTGTCATCGTGGTCGAGCGTGATCGCCTGTCCGTCCAGCCGGGACCTCGACCGGGAGTGCCGCAAGGCAACCAGCCCCACGTATTCCTTCACCGCGGCATGCTGGCACTGGAGGAGCTGCTCCCCGGTGTCGGTGCCGAGCTGGAAAGCTTGGGTGCCATCGCCATCGATACCGGCGACCTCGCGTGGCTCGCCGAAGCAGGGTGGTCGGACTACGGGCTCAAGGCGTTCACGGTGCTGTCGGTGACCCGGCCCTTGCTGGAGGACGTCGTCCGCCGCCGTGTGCGCGATTTGCCCGGCATCGAGATCCGCGATGGAGTCCGGGTGGTGGGCGTGCACCGCCACGGGGAGGCGCCGATGTGGAAGGTGAGCCTCGCCGATGGGAGCGTGTTGGAGGCAGGTCTCGTGGTCGACGCCTCCGGCCGCTCCTCGCGCTTGCCGATCTGGCTGAAGGACGAAGGTCTGGGGGACGTCCAGATCTCCGAGGTGGACGCCCACGTGGGGTATGCGACCCGCACCTATTCCGTGCCGCCGGACGCGGTGCGGCCCGCGGGCGTTGTCCTCCAACTGGCGCCTGCGATGCTCACTGGTGGCCTTGCGCTGCCCGTGGAGGGTGGGCGATGGCTTGTCACGGCGGTGGGAGTAGGTGACCAGCGTCCGCCGCGGGATCATGCCGGTTTCGAGCAATTTCTTGAAGGACTGACGGACCCCGCCGTGGCCGAGGTGGCGGAGGCCGGCGAACCCCACGGAGACGTGCATCTGCATCGCCAAACGGGCAACCGTCGGCACCACTACGAACGACTGCGTCGATGGCCTCCCGGCCTGCTGGTTGTGGGGGATGCGCTGTGCGCATTCAACCCCGTCTACGGCCAGGGCATCACGGTGGCGGCATGCCAGGCCGTGGTGCTGCGCGACAGCCTGAGAAGTGGTGCTAGCCCAATGGTTTTTCGTCGGCTGCAACGCCGCTTCGCGCGCGTCGCGGCCCTGCCGTGGGCCATCGCCACGGGACAGGATCTGCGCCTGCTCTCCTCCGAAGGCCGACAGTCGGCTGCCCAGATGCTGTTCGGAGCCTGGGCCGGCGAGGTCGGACGGCTGGCCGCACACGGTGACGCTCGTGCGACGCTGGCGATGGCTCGCGTCTACCACCTCATGGCGTCGCCGGTGGTGATGTTCCACCCGGCTTTGCTGCTTGCCAGCATCCGGACGCGCTGGCGGGGCGCCGGCCCGGCGAACCCCCGGCCACCTAGACGCCACGCACCTGCCTGAGCTCACCTACAGGCCCGCTGCAACCGTCGCAGCGTGTCCGCCGTGAACGGCAAATGTTCTGGGAACGACGGGGATGAACTCATGAGGCCTTGGTTGGACAATGCTCATGACACAAACCGTGCACGCGAAGACAAGAGGAGGACGCCCTCCAGCCAGATCTCGCCTCCAGGATCGGCTGAATAGATGCCCGTCAAGATCTTCATGAGGGTGGACTTGCCGGCGCCGTTCTCCCCGCACAGCCCCAGCACCTCACCCGCTTCCAGATCCAGGTCCACGTCCTGCAATGCCCTGACCCCCGGGAACGTCTTGCTGATGGTCTTCAGTTCCAGGAGTTTTGCCGTGCGTGGGCCGTCGTGTGCTGGGGACATGGTCCTAGTCCTTCCACACGATGGACACCTTGCCGGTCTGGGCCGCGTCGGCCGCAGCGTAAGCCTCGGCGACTTGCTCCAGCGGGAACGTCTCGGTGACGACCTGTTCGGGATGAAGATCCCAACGATCGAGCTGGCGCAGCAACTCGGCCATGTGTCCAGTGGAGGTGACCCAGGAACCGTGGATGGTCAGCTGCTTGTGGATGATCGCGTGGCTGACGTCGAGTCCATCAATGACTCCGCCTTCGCCGACCAGCGCGACACGTCCCCAGGGACGGGTGCCGTCGATGGTGGCGAGCTGACCCTGGCCACTTCCGGAGCAGTCGATGGCCGTGTCGGCGCCGCCGGGCATCAGCGTGGAGAGTTCGCCAGAGCCGGGGACGGTGGCGGCGTCAACGGCCCCGAGTTTGAGCGCCAACTCGCGGCGCGCCGCGCTCGGATCGACACCTACGACCAAGGGTGAGCCCAGCTTGCGTCCCATCAATCCAGCGGCCAGTCCGACCGGGCCGAGACCCGTGATGAGCAGGGAGTCATGGCCAGAGACGTCGATGCGGCGCAGCGCCTCGTAGGCCGTACCGAAACCGCAGGCGACGCAGGCGCCGTCGACGAAGGTCAGTGAGTCGGGCAGGACGAGACAATCGCGCTCGTCGGCGATCATGTAGGTGGCGTGGCCGCCGTCACGTTGCCATCCGTAGGCGGCGCGTTGCGGCGAAAGACACGAGATCTGGTATCCCTTGCGGCATTCGTCGCACTGGCCACAGCCGCTGATGTGGTAGACGACGACGCGGTCTCCGGCCTTGATTCGGCCGACGCCCCCGCCGATGGACTCCACGCGTCCGGCCGGCTCGTGGCCACCCACCACGCCTTGGTACGCCTCGGGGCCCGAGCCCAGGTGCTCACGGTAGATGGCGCGCAGATCGCTGCCACAGATGGTCGAGGCGCGCATCGCGATGCGGACCTGTCCGTAACCCGGCTCTGGGTCCGGTACTTCTTTGAGTTCCACTCGGCTGCCGCCGGGCAAATAGGCTGCGAACATCGGACGATCCTCCTTGATACGAAACGATTCGTGTTCACCGTACACACGTTTACAAGCGCTGGCAACAGGTTGCCTCGGTTTCAGTCTCAGGATAACGTTGATGAAAACGAATCGTTTCGCTTCAGGGAGGCAACTGTGAAGATGTGGGAGCGCACACTGCGAGACGGGACCCGGATCCCAGCCATAGGTATCGGAACGTTCGGATCCGACCGCTACTCCGCATCCGATGTGGCTGCGGGGGTGGAGACTGCCCTGCAGGTCGGATACCGGCTCGTTGACTGCGCCGCCATCTATGGAAACGAGGACGCCGTCGGAAGAACGCTCACCTCAGCTTTCTCGGGTGGGATGGCTCGGGACGAGGTCTTCGTTATGTCAAAGGTGTGGAACGATCACCATGCGCCGGACCGTGTTCGCGTGTCTGTGGAGCAGTCATTGACTGACCTGCAGCTCGACCACCTGGATGCCTGTTTCATCCACTGGCCGTTCCCCAACACACACGGTCAGCACGCGCGCGTTGAGGACCGGGACCCCGATGCACGGCCCTACGTCCATCCCGACTTCATGCGTTCCTGGGCTGCCCTTGAGGATTTGGTGGATGAAGGACTGGTTCGTCATGCAGGCCTGTCCAACGTCACAGTGCCCAAGCTCAAGCTCATTCTCCCTGAATGCCGGATCCAGCCGTCGCTGGCCGAAATGGAGCATCATCCGACGCTCCAGCAGGGAGAGCTCTTCCAGCATTTGGTAGACCACGACATCCAGGTGGTGGGCTACTCGCCGCTGGGGTCCCCGTCGAGACCGGAGCGGGACCGTACCGAGGATGACGTCGCCGACATGGACTCCCCTGCGGTCATCGAGATTGCTGAGCGCCGGGGCATTTCCCGTGCCCAGGTGTGTGTGGCGTGGGCGATCAATCGGGGAGCCGTACCCATCCCGTTTTCCGTGAAGGAACACCAATTGCGCGAGCTCTACGAAGCCACCTCGGTGCGGCTGACCCCCGGGGAGATGAACGCACTCCGCGGCTCGGACCGCAACAACCGACTTGTCAAGGGCCACGTCTTCCTGTGGGAGGGGGCCGACTCGTGGCTGGACCTGTGGGACGTTGACGGGACCATTCCGGGTTGGCAGGGATACGCTTCGTAAACACATGCCGACTTACAAAGACATCCAGCGCCTCACCGGTCTGTCGCTGTCGACCATCTCGAAGTACTTCAATGATCTTCCCGTGCGCGAGGCCAACCGTCTTGCCATCGAGGAGGCTTCGGCTGCGCTGGGATTTCGTCGCAACGCTTTCGCCAGGGGGCTTCGGACCAAACGCTCACGAGTCGTTGGCATTCTCCTCCCGGAGTTGGACAACGCCTTTCACATGTCCATCATCGCTGGGGTCGAGTCGGCGTTGTGGAAGGAGGGCGTGGGGATCCTCGTCCGCGCCGCGCATGACGACCTCGTGACGGGCATCGGGTCCCTTCGTGAACAGATGGTGGACGGCATCATTGCCGTACCCACCAATGCTGTGGACCCGGAGACCTTGACCACTGTGTTGGGGGACGTACCCCTGGTGCTGCTGGATCGCCGTATTGACGGCGTCGTCGCGGACACCGTCACCATCGACAACGAGGCCGCGGGCGCCAGGGCGGCCGAGTGTCTCTCGGCATTTGGGCACCGTAGCGTCGTAGCCCTTGTTGGGCCGGACTCCGTCTGGACCATGCGGGGCCGTGCACGCGGATTCGTCGACACCGGCGGTCATGGCGACGTCACAATCCTGACGACCACCAACCTCACGGTCGCCGCCGGACACCTGGCGATGGCTCAGGCGCTCGCGTCACGGCGACGCCCTACAGCGCTCTTCTGTGCCAACTACGAGCTCACGCTGGGTGCTCTTCTGGCAATCACCAACGCCGGCCTCAGCATCCCCGAGGACATCTCTTTCGTTGGCTTCGACGGTGAAGAGTTGGCGGAAATCACGAAACCTCGGCTGTGGATGATTGTGCAGCCCATCGAGGACTTGGCAGCCCGGACAGCAGAGCTCATGCTGGCGAGACTGGCAGGTGACACATCCCCCGCCCGGAAAGTGGTCCTGCCAACCAGACTTGTCCCGGGCGACTCGATCAGCCCGCCTGCATGACGCATGGCTCAGCCAGCGCCCTCAGTCTGTGTCCTGCCGACGGATCGGCGAGGGAGGTCAGGCCTCCACTTCCGCCGCCTCCTGCACGCGCGAGTAGCCAGTGCTGGCCGCCGATTGCGATAGTGGTAGGAAGATCCGCATCGCTGCTGGTCCGCGCTCGGCCCACTGGTGGTAGGGCACGAGGGCTACGTCCTCAGTGCTGACCGGTTCCACCGGTTGACTCCCCGAGTATGGCCACGCGGCGGGTGAGAGCGTGACACGTTGGAGTGCCACGTACACAGAATTGTCCCTCTCCGTGACGGCGACAGAGGCAAGATGCCCTTCTTCGAGGAGCCAGCCCGCCGGTAGGTCGTGTGACTCGAGTGCGAGTACCTCCGGCCCCTTTTCGAAGGCAACTGTGCCACGGACCGCGTCAATCCTTGGATCAGGGTATGTCGCGCGCACAGTCAGTGGAATCGTCAATGAGATGGATTGGCCCTTGCGGACGCCGACTGCGGCGACGTATTCGCCAGCGACGGTCGAAACCACGGTCCCGCCAGGGAGAGTCAGGGTTGCTCCATCTGCCCACGATGGCACCCGGATCCTGAGGGTGGTGCCAGCGGCGGGAGCCGTCTCGACTCGGATTGTCACCGAGCCGTGTTCGGGGTAACGGGTTTCGACAGACAACGCGACTGGGCCAGCACCTGTGTCGGCGTGGATACTCCCAGCGACGTACTGGTGGATCATCACGCCGTCCTCGACTGCGGTGGCTGCATAGGCGCCAAGGCTGGCCAACAAGCGTGCAACATTGGGCGGGCAGCAGGACACTTCGAACCATGGCTGTCGTTGCGCCGCACCCCCGCGGATGGCAACCCCCAAGGCGCTCGTCGCAGGTAGTTGGTCGGCAGAGCGCTGATGCAACGTGTTGGCGTAGAAGAACTTGGTGCCATCGGAGGAAAGGGCAGTCGCCACGACGTTGTACAACGTTCGCTCCATCAGGTCTGCATAGCGGGCCTCACCCGTTGCGAGCAGTAGACGCCATGACAGCATGATGGACGCCACGCCGGCGCAGGTTTCATAGTAGGAGCGGTCGGGGGGAAGTACGTAGTCCTCGCCGAACGCTTCGTCCATGTGGTGGGAGCCCATACCACCGGTGATGTATGTTCGGCGGGCTGTCGTGGCGTCCCATTGGCTGCGCATGATCGCGAGTAATCCAGTGTCGTTCTTCTCGACGGCGGCGTCCACAGCGCCAGCTGCAAGGTAGAGGGCTCTGACGGCATGCCCGTGCATGACTGTCGTTCGGCGCACGGAGATGGCGTCCTGCCAGTACCCTGCCCCGAGCTCCGTGACTGGAAGTGTTCCGGACCCCCGCCGGTCGATGAAAATCATCGCTTGGTCCAGGTAGCGTTCTTCGCCTGTGGTGCGGTACAACTCGACAAGCGCAGTCTCAATTCCCGGGTGTCCACACACCCGGTTCATCCCTTGACTGCCGAACATGATGCACACATGGTCAGCAGTGCGCCGGGCGACATCGAGCAATTCCGTTGAAGCCGTTGCCCGGTGGTGCGCTACTGCAGCGTGGATCAAATGTCCGAAGCAGTACAGCTCATGGCCCCATGCCATGTCGGAGTATCGCGGTTTCTGCCAAGGACGTCCGAACAGGGTGTGGAGGTAGCCGTCCGGTTCCTGCGCTGCCACGATCACCCCGACCAACTCGTCGACACGCGCCAGCATCCCTTCGTCGGGCGCTCGGACCAGATCCCAACACATCGCCTCAACGATTTTGTACACCTCGGAGTCCGCGAACTGATACCCAGCGTGATCAAACGGCTTCCCTGCGGCTGCATCACGCAAGTTGTCGACCCATCCGAGCCGCTCCATCCACTCCAGCGCATGCGGAATCAGTGCATCACGCATCAGCTGCTGACGTTTGCCCCAGAAACCGCCGTGGATCTTCACCTGTCGAATGCTGAGAGGGTGCGACGTTGAGCTCGACGGGACAGCGGGCATCGCTGTGTGGGGAGGTAGGTGGGCGTCTGAGGTGGTCGTCGTCGTCACGGCTTCGCTTCCCTTCGTCTGAGTCATGAAGCAGCCACTATATCTAAAGTTTTCGAAGCCGGTTTCGAAATGCTGTCATTGCGTCGCACACGGTGGGATCGACTTCGCTAGGATGATGCCGAATTGCCAAGGAGGCCGTGATGTCGACCGTAAGCGAACGCCCACCGAGTCTCGCGGATGTGGCGCGGGTGGCAGGGGTATCGCCCTCGACAGCTTCCAAAGCGCTGAACGACAGGACTGACGTCAAGAGGGCCACCAAAGAGCGGGTGGTGCGAATCGCCAGAGAATTGGGTTACTCGCCCAATCCTGTGGCACGCGCACTCAGCCAAGGGCCCACCGGCACTGTCGGTGTCGTGACAAGCGACCTGGAAGGCCGATTCGCGCTGCCAATGCTCATGGGTGTGGAGGACGCCTTGGGAGCTGATCGTGTACTGACATTCCTGTGCGACGCCCGTGGCGACGACATGCGGGAGGCGCGGCTGGTCCAAACACTGCTCGAACGCCGCGTCGACGGCATCATCATCGTTGGACGCCAACCCGATCCAAGGCCATCGCTCGGACGTCTGTCGGTCCCTGTCGTCTACGCGTACAGCGAGTCGGACGATCCACTCGATACGTCCATTACGGTTGATAACACGGACGTCGGCAGGCGCGCTGCAGAGCATCTCCTGTCGCTGGGTCGCACCCGAATTGCCCATATTTCCGGCGAACCTGACCACAGCGCCTCGGTTCGCCGACTGGAAGGGTTCCAAGCAGCCCTGGACGCTGCGAGCGTAGAGATGGCAGGGCCGCCTCTCTTCGGCAACTGGTCGGAAGGGTGGGGTCGAGCTGCGATGGGGCGAGCGCTGAGCGAAGCGCCGGACCTTGACGCGGTGTTCTGCGCCAGCGACCAAATTGCGCGAGGGGCCATCGATGCCCTCCATGACCGCGGCATAGGCATACCCGATCAGATCGCGGTGATCGGGGTGGACAACTGGCAGGTGCTTGCGGAGAATGCTCGCGTCCCGCTGTCCACCGTGGATCTGCAGCTGAAGCGACTGGGTCGCGTTGCCGCAGCGAGGTTGATGGCGGCAATGGCGGGACGCCCTGCCCCCGGCCTTGAGCAACTGGGCAGTCGTGTCTGCGCCAGGCAGTCGACCATCCCCCTTCGCTAGCGGTCGTTTCGACTAAAAGCTAGTATTTCGAACGCGCTTTCGGTAGCCTTGTCGCAACGCAAACCAGACAAGGAAGTCTCGCTATGCGGCCAGCTCACACAACCATGGAGAGACGCTCGGACGCTCGCGCTTCCCTGCCGCGATGGCACTGCTCCCACTCGAGTGCTGTCGGTGACCGGAATGCGCGGGGAAGGAACTCGTGGCCTCCACCGGGACCACCCTGACGAAGAAGTGGCTTCACGCCGAACACGTCCATCGGCCGTATCGGTGACTCCGGGGAGACAGCGCCCGCGTCGTGCAATTCATCCCCCGGCAGCACCTGCTGATCGCCACACGTGTACATGCAACCCAGGACGCAGGTCGAAACCGTTGTATCCGAAAATCCACAATGATGTGAAAGGACAACAATGAACCCCACACTGAAGAAGTCGGCGCTGCTGCTAGTCGCAGTCAGCGTCGCGACGACAGCCTCCGCGTGCGGCTCGTCGGACAAGCCGGCGGACAAGCCGTCGGAATCTTCGTCGAGCGTGTCGACGATCAGCTTCTGGGATCCATACCCTCAGTATGACGACAGCTCCGACTGGGGGATGTACGTGAAGGGGTGCGCACCAGAGGGTGCCACCATCAACCGCACATCTGCCCCCAACACCGACCTCATCAACAACCTGACCACCGCCGTGCGCGAGGACAACGCTCCCGATGTTGTGTTCCTGGACAATCCCGCAGTGCCGGAAGCCGCCGCATCGGGGTTGCTCGTTTCCCTCGACGAGGTGGGCATCGAGACGTCCGGCGCCGATGAGAACCTGGCTGGACCGGGCACCGTGGACGGCAAGACCTACGGCGTCCCGATCGGCGCCAACACACTCGGTCTGTACTACAACGAGACGATCCTCAAGGCTGCCGGGGTGGATCCAGCGGGAATCACCGACTGGGACAGCTTGAACAAGGCGTTGGAAAGTACTACCAGCGCCGGCCACAAGGGCATCACCTTCGCGGGGGTGCCAGGCGAGGAAGGTACTTTCCAGTTCCTCCCGTGGTTCTGGGGTGCCGGCGCAGATCTGAAACAACTTGACTCCCCTGAAGCAGTCGAGGCAGGGCAGTTGGTGTCGGACTGGATCGGCAAGGATTACGCACCGAAGTCGGCCATCACAGACAACCAGTCGGCGTCATGGGATCTGTTCCTGACCGGTGAGTACGCCTTTGCGGAGAACGGCTCGTGGTTCGCCAAGTCGGCGACCGACGAGAAGTTCCCCATCAAGATGATGCCCATCCCCGCCAAGGACGGCGGAGCGGCGCCCGTGCCCACCGGCGGCGAGTTCGGAGTGGTCCCGTTGCACAAGGACAACAGTGAGGGCCACTACGCAGCGGCCAAGTCCGTCATCGACTGCCTGCTCTCGACGGACAAGCAAGTGGACACCGACAACATGCTCGGCTACTTCACCGCCAACTCCGAGACACGCGCCAAGCAGATTGCGGCGGAACCGGTGTACAAGACGTGGGCCGATGCCATCAACAACGCCCAGGGCCGCACCACGGACCTGGGAACGGGCTACCTGCAGACCTCAGCCGCGCTCTCCAAGGCCGAGCAAGCCGCACTCAACGCCGCCGGGGACGCGGGCCAGGTCAAGGCCGCATTCACGACTGCCGCAGAAGAATCCCAAGGCTGAGTTCAGGGGTCGGACATGAACACGACCATGGGCAGAGACCCCCGGGCCGTGACCTCCTCGGCGCCTCGGCAGCGGACGGACTCTGCCCAGAAGAAGAAGGAGGAGGCAACCGGAGCGACGCCGCCGCGTCGCAGGCATCGACGTCAATGGGTGGGGCTGGCGTTCGTGGCGCCGCTGGTGACCTACCTGGTGCTGTTCTACGCCTTCCCGCTCGTGGAGAACGTGTCGATGAGTCTGCACCGCTTCACGCGGGCGACTTACGTGACGGGTGAGGCCCCGTTCGTCGGGGCGGAGATCTACCGCGAGGTACTGACCGCCCCGCAGTTTTTGCCGACGGTGTGGCAGACGGCGTTCTTCGTTGTCGCATCGCTGGTGCTGCAGTACGCAATCGGACTGGCCCTCGCCGTGTTCTTCCACCGCAACTTCCCATTGTCCGTGGTACTGCGCGGACTCTTCCTGGTCCCGTGGTTGGTGCCCATCATCGTCTCAGCCACGACGTGGCAGTGGATGATGGACGCCGATGTGGGCATCCTGAACCGCATCCTGGGTGTCTTCGGTGTCGACCCCGTCTGGTGGCTGGGCGCCGAGAACGCGCTGTGGGCGGTGACCATCGCCAACATATGGCTCGGGATCCCGTTCAACCTCGTCATTTTGTACTCAGGGCTGCAGAACATTTCAGCCGACCTGTACGAGGCAGCGGCCCTCGACGGTGCCGGGGCATGGCGCCTGTTCTGGTCCATCACCTTTCCCCTGCTTCGCCCCGTCAGCGCCATCACGCTTCTGTTGGGCTTCGTCTACACCCTCAAGGTGGTCGACATCATCTGGATCATGACCACGGGGACGGGTAGGTCCCAGACGTTGGCGACGTGGGCCTACGGCATGGCGTTCGGCAAGGGAACCTCAGCCGTCATCCAGTACTCGCAGGCGTCGGTGGTCGGCACGATTCTTTTGGTCATCGCCCTCTTCATGGGAGTGGTGTACCTCGTGGTGCAGCGCAGCGAGAGGGTTGCCTGACATGGAGGCCACATCGAGGACCTGGTGGAAGACAATCGTTGGCGTCATACTCACCGCGGTGATGCTGTTCCCGCTGTACTGGATGGTCAACGTATCCCTGACGCAGCGCAACGCCATCCGAGCGGGGGACCTGTTCCCCACAGCATTCACCCTCGCCAACTACCAGGTGGTGCTCCGGGATCAGTTGCCCTACCTGGGCACGAGCTTGCTGGTAGGGCTCGGCACCGTGGCTCTCACCCTGGTCATATCGGCGCCAGCGGGATACGCCATCTCGTCGCTGTTCATCCCGGGCCGTCGAGTACTCAACTTCTGTCTCATCGTTGCCCAAATGATCCCGGCGGTGGTCATGGCCCTGGGGTTCTACACCGTCTACATCAAGCTCGGGATCCTCGACACGATCCCCGGGCTCATCCTCGCGGACTCGACCATCGCGGTCCCTTTCGCTGTCATGTTGTTCTCCGCATTCATGTCCGGCATCTCCCGGGATCTCCTGAACGCGGCGGCCGTCGACGGTGCCAACACATGGGTGACCTTCACCCGGATCGTCCTTCCCATCTCCCGCAACTCCGCTGTCACCGTTGCGCTGTTCGCCTTCTTGTGGGCTTGGTCGGACTTCATCTTCGCCTCGACCCTCAACCGTGAGGGCGGCAAGCTTCGGCCCATCACCATGGGGCTGTACGACTACATCGGTTCCCAGAACCAGGAATGGGGCGCCCTCATGGCGACCGCAGTGGTGGCCTCCATACCCACCGCCGTCCTGCTCGTCGTCGCACAACGCTACGTGGCCGCCGGCGTCACCGCCGGCGCCGTCAAGGACTGACAAGGAGCCCCGATTGACACGTCGCCATCCACGGCTCGGCCACCAATCTTTGGTGACGCACACTCACGGTGCGAACCACTGGCATCCGGGCCGGATCACACCCCTTGAGCCGTACCTTTTGTCGGCGACCGAGCAACGTTCACATTTGTGCAGTCAAGTTCGAGATCAACCTGCTGGATCGGAGAGCGAACATGAGACCTTTTATTGAGACCGCGACAGGCCTGCAATGGACGGGCCAGGGGGAGACGCTCCTGGTGGAACCATGGGGGAGTGATGCGGTCAGGGTTCGAAGCCGCATCAAAGGAGACATTGAGTCCCCGAATTGGGCCTTGCTCGATCCGGGCACTCCACGCTTCGATGTTCGTTTCGTTGACGACAGCGCCGAGCTGACCGTTGGCAGACTGCGCGTGATCCTGACGGAGACCAGCTACTGGGACCACCGGAACCAGTACCACGTCTGCCATTGCCACATCCGATTCGAGAACTCCGCCGGAAAGCTTCTGTTCGAGGAACGCGCACGGGGTGGCTCACTGGATTTGGAAGCGCGGGACTTCACACCGCTCACCGGGGACGGATTCAGCCTGACGCTTTCTCTGGATACGCCGCCGGAGGAGGCAATCTGGGGCATGGGGCAGTACCAGAACGACATCGGCGACCTCAAGGGAGCATCGATAGAACTGGCACACCGCAACTCACAGGCAAGTGTCCCGTTCTTCATCTCCAGTGCGGGATATGGTCTGTTGTGGCACAACCCGGCCATCGGCAGGGCCACATTCGGCCGCAACGGAACCCAGTTCGAGGCCAAGTCCACCCACCAGCTGGACTATTGGGTGGTGGCGGGTGAGTCTCCTGCCGAACTTGTGGCTGCGTACGCGGACGCGACGGGGCATCCACCCGTCATGCCGGAGTACGGACTCGGCATCTGGCAATGCAAGCTCCGATACTGGAACCAACAACAACTCCTCGACGTCGCTCGCGAATATCAACGTCGCGGTCTCCCGCTCGACGTCATTGTCGCCGACTTCTTCCACTGGCCGAAATTGGGCGACTACCGTTTCGAGGACGAGTTCTGGCCGGACCCTGCTGCGATGACCAAAGAGCTCTCCAGCATGGGTGTGGAGCTCATGGTGTCCGTGTGGCCCCAGGTGTCCCACGAGTCGGAGAACTTCGTCGAGCTGAACAAGAAAAACATGCTGGTCAGGGCAGAACGCGGGCCCCAGGTGCACATGGCATTCCAAGGTCCGAGCATGTTCCTCGATGTTACCTACCCAGCCGCGCGCCAGTGGCTGTGGGACATCCTCAAGCGCAACTACGCCGACATAGGGGTGAAGTTGTTCTGGTTGGACGAGGCCGAGCCGGAGTACGGCTCGTACCATTTCGACAACTACCGCTACCACGCAGGCCCGAATCTGTCCGTTGGAAATCTCTACCCCCAGCACTACGCCAAGGCGGTGTACGACGGTCAGATCGCTTCAGGACAGCACCAGGTCGTCAATCTCCTGCGCTGCGCATGGGCTGGCTCCCAGCGATACGGCGCCTTGGTGTGGTCGGGCGACATCGACTCGACCTTCACAGCGCTGCGGGAGCAGGTGGTGGCAGGGATCCACATGGGTGTCGCAGGCATCCCCTGGTGGACCACGGACATCGGGGGCTTCCACGACGGTCACGTCGAGGACGAGTCCTTCCGCGAGCTCCTGATCCGGTGGATGCAGTTCGGAGTGTTCTGCCCCGTCATGAGGTTGCACGGGGACCGCAAGCCTTCGGAGACGGTAGCGACCGCCGACGGCGAAATCCGACTCCCCAGCGGAGCTGCGAACGAACCGTGGAGCTACGGTGCAACGGTCTACGACCTCGTGCGACCGCTGCTCCACCTTCGAGAGGCGTTGCGCGACTACGTCCGACTGCTGATGCGCCAGGCGCATGAGCGAGGACTCCCTCTCATCCGCGGCCTGTTCTTCGAGTTTCCCGAGGACAGGACGTGCTGGACCATCCAAGACAGCTACATGTTTGGGCCAGACCTCTTGCTGGCGCCGGTGATGCGATTGGGTGCACGGACACGCGAGCTCTACTTGCCTGAAGGCGCGCGCTGGCGTGACGCCTGGAGCGGGGATATTCATGAAGGCGGACAGACGATCACGGTTCCAGCTCCGCTGCATCAAATTCCGACCTTTATCCGTGACGGTGAAACCAGCGAAGAACTGGACGGAGCGCTCTCCTGGTTCGCTTCTCAGCGGACACGCAATTGAACCCGAATACGTGTCGAGCGGACTCGCCAGAGACATGCCTACCCTTGGGTCCCAACAGGTGGCGGGCAGGTCATGACGCTGCCACCGTCATGGTCGGGGCGACAGTACTCGAAGTTGTGTACAGGGTGCTGCCCAGCCTGGCCTTGACATGGGCTTTTGCTGATAACAAGGGTCTGACAACTAGTTTTGGTATTTAGATCGCATGCCTGGCATGGACTCAGGTGTACTCTAAAGCGCAGTGCATCTGGCACGAATCTGGCACGAGGAGGCAACAGTGGACGAGATTGTTGCCTGGACCGAGAATAACTCGTCCGTCCGCGGCGGGGGTAACCGACGCGGGACGCGCGCAAACTTTGGCAGCGTGCGCAAGCTACCGTCGAGGCGATATCAAGCGCGCTTCGCCGGGCCAGACGGCGATGAGCATCGCGCTCCAACCACATTCGAAACCAAGGCAGATGCTCTTGCGTGGTTGGCGATGCAATCCGCCGCGATAACCGAGCGCCGCTGGAAGCCTGCACCGGCAGACGAGCCCCCAGAGCTGCCAATGTTCCGAGACTATGCAGCCGGCTGGCTCGAGCGCAGAGAACTGAAGCCTCGCACGCGGAACGAGTACGGCAAGCTGCTTGGGCTGACGCAGGAGGGTCCGATTAACAGTCGCAGACCTAGGTCGGCAACTACGCTGTTGAGTGCTTTCGGAGATACGAGGCTGGACGCGATCACCGCGAAGGATGTTCGGACGTGGCATCAACGTATGGGCGCGGGGACACCGACACGTCGGGCCCACCTGTACGCCTTATTGCGCACAATCCTGGGCAGCGCCGTTGAAGAAGAACTGATCTTGAGCAATCCGTGTCAAGTTAAAGGAGCTGGCAAGGCCAAGCGTGCACGGAGGATCGAACCAGCGAGCCTGGCAGAACTCGCAACCATCGTCGACAGTGTCCCGGAGCGATGGAGAATGCTCGTCACGTTGTCTGCATGGTGCGCCCTACGCTTCGGCGAGGCCACCGAGCTACGTCGCAAAGACGTAGCCGCAGACGGCACGGTATTGAGGGTACGGCGTGGTGTCACTTGGGTCGCGGGTCAAGCTATCGTTGGGCCACCAAAATCCGAGGCTGGGTCACGAGACGTGACAATCCCCCCTCACCTAGTCGAACCGCTAAGGAAGCATGTCGCGGCCTGGGCCGAGCCTGGCCTCAATGGCTTGATCTTCCCCGCAGTGGGAGGAGGACACCTAAACCACGGAACCTTCCATAAGCACTACCGCAGAGCCAGAGACGCCGCTGGACGATCTGACCTGCGACTCCATGATCTACGCCACACCGGCGCGGTGTTCGCGGCCCAAGCGGGCGCGACCACGCGTGAACTGATGGATCGGCTCGGGCATTCAACAGCAGAAATGGCGATGCGATACCAACACGTCGCTGACGGACGGCAAGTCGAGATCGCACGCCGACTCTCGCAGTTCGCAGCACATATCGACGAGAGAAGTAGTTAGCTTGCGTGTCGTTGAACCGAATGGCGGTCCGTACGAAAGAGTCATCGAAAGACTCGTTGGAGTCCTCCCAGGGCGAGGTCAGAGTGCGTTGCGGATGCGGTAGCACCGAATCTGTGCATCGCCTAGTGTTGCTTCGGGCAGCTTCGGGCAGCTTCGGGCAGCTTCGGGCAGCTCCGGGGCAACTTGAGCCTTCACTCGGCGGAATGATCCATGGTTCGCAGAGGGAAGGCTTTGGTCGACCCTCTGAATGGTTGTTATCGCCAACACCAGCGGCAGGAGTGGGCGCCTAGCAATGCGTGATGCTGGAACACGTTGACCAAACTGCACGCCAAACGCGGCAGAAGCGTGCGTTTCGGTGACGGGTTACTCGTGGCGGGTCCACCCGAGAAGATATGCGCGACGCGGCGTTTGGGGAGCACCTCATGCAAGTCGACGCTGGCTGCTGACGCGGCGTAGCTTGTGAGATGCAGCTCGCGGGTCGCTCCCTGACTTGTTGTACTTCGACGATCAGGTCCAAGGGTTATGGACCCCCATCACTGGCGACGCCCGGGATACTGGCGACTTGCGGTGCGGATTCAGACTCTGCCATCGAAAGCCGCTCTGCACCACACCAATAACTTTCCTTCACCCATCGCTCATACTTGGGCGATGGACATTACCTTCCGTCCGGCCTTGGCAGCGGATACGCCGTTCTTGACCGAGATGCTGGCGGCAGCCGCCTCCTGGCGTCCCGAGGGCCCGACCGCGTCGATCGATACCGTGTCCAACACACTGGCATTGGCACGCTACGTCTCAGATTGGCCACAGTCGGGTGACCTCGGGGTGATAGCCGAGATCGAGGAGCCGATCGGTGCGGCGTGGCTGCGATATTTCACCGACATGGACCCGAGCTATGGGTTCATCGACGCCGCCACTCCGGAACTGTCGATGGGTGTCGTGGCTCGGTGTCGGAGCCGTGGTGTGGGCCGCCGCTTGCTGCAGGTGCTGCTGTCCGCGGCGCGCTCCCAGGGCATTCAGGCCGTCAGCCTGAGCGTCGATCCCGACAACTACGCCCGCCAGCTCTATCAAGGCCTCGGCTTCGAATCAGTTTGTCAACCCACAAGCTCCATCACCATGCGGCTACAACTGTAATAATCACCCTCGCCAGCGGACTGTTACTGAACCCGACGCGGCATGAGCGAGCGTTCGTGGCGTGCTAGCAGCACCAGCGTTACGCAGCCCTCAACTGCGCGATCGAGATACCCGACCAACAGATCCGTGTGACGTGAGCTCGTGCACTTGCAGCTTGTTCTGGGATCAGAGACAAAGTGCTATGGAGCTGTGTGTCGGGGCGTGAATCCCGTGGCGTCTACGCTCGGCCTCATGCCGACGACGTATTACGAGATGGGCCTGATGACCGCTGCGGAATCCTGGCGAGCAATACGCACGCTCAGAGCGGAACCGCATGAGTCCCTTGATCACGTACTGGGCACCGAAAGCGCGCGGCGCCGTGAGTTTCACATGGCCCTCGAGCAAGCGCAGCAACAGTTCGCTGCTGCAGAACGCATCGGCTATGAGAGCCGCCCCCTCAACCTCTTCTACGGATTGTCCCAAGCTGGGCGGGCCATAGCCGCCGGCTCCCACGCGCTCGGCGGGAATACCGGTAGACAGTGGCAAGCGATGGGCCACGGACTTAAGTACGACGTCGCCATCCCACGCGGTGTCTGGGGAACTCCCATCCGGCAGGACGGGGGGTCACGATCCCTCTTCGCAACCGTTTCGCTGGTGGTGGACTCGCCGCTCGATTTCAAGGAGGTCCAGTTCGGCGCGGCTGTCAATCAACTACTTGACTACACCATGGCCTTTCGTGAGCCCGAAGAGTACGCACGTCCGATCACAGATGTAAGCGTATCCATCGGGAACTCGTTGTCGTTTCCCGTCGAAATTCCAGTTCCTATGCCGTGGTTGGAAGCCGGGCAACCAACACCTCCTGCCGACTTGCGCAAGTTCGTCGCGCAGTATCCCGCACTTCAGGAACTCGAGATCGCGGTCGATGCCGACGGGAATGACCGCTGGAATCCCACGGACGGCTACTTCGTCGCGCTCGTGAACAGCCCTGAGCAATTGAAGATCAGCCGAACTGGTGTCCGGCACTATCTCGAAGATGACCCTAGGCAGCCGCGTCATCTCCAGAGAACAAGCTACTACCGACGCGTGCCCGTCCTGCTTCCTCGGGCGGGTGAGAGCGCGGCTTCTCTTCATCCGCTCATGTCGTGGTGGACTGTCCTTTTCGCACTCTCGATGCTTGCTCGTTACGCTCCCAGCAAGTGGACCGAGACTCTCGCCCTCAGTGAGCACCGATACGCATCGAGAATAGAGTTCCTCCTCGACTCTGCGCTCGATGCCGTCCCCGAGCTTCTGTGGCAAGCGCTGTCAGAGATCAACGAAGGGTCACTCTGAGGTTCCGACAGGTCGAGCACTCTAGAGCAGCGCTATTGTGCGCTCGGAAGATTCGGGACTCGCAGCTGTGATGAGCAAGCACTCCTCGACCCCGCCGTTGCGGATCGCGGCAAATGCGTGCGTTCGACTACAACGATCGGGAGGGGCATGGCTATCCGCGTCAAGGCCGCCATCGCACCTATCCAGGATATTGGTGAACTCGGTCAAAGCTTGGGCGTTTGTTCCTTAGCCCTCCGCTTCTTCCTGCGACCAGCTCGATCGGTTTTGTCCTGAACAAACTGTACCGTGGCACTGATGCCCATCGCCCGCAGGTTCCGCAGGGCGCGGCGAAGGGAAATCCTGGAGAAGATGGGCAGGCCCTCGGACTTGAGGTCAGTGGTGCGCTTGTGTGTGACGATGACAAATGACACGGAACAGCGACCTTTACTGATCGCCTCAGTAACCCTGCTTGATGCGTCCTCATCGGTCCTGTCTTGAAGGAGTGCATTAAGGCGAGACACAGCTTCATCTTCGGTGCGGAGCATTTGCATAGAATTGACGCCCTGATTAAAAAGGTGACTCAAGGTGTCGGAGCTAGTACCCACTTTGACATGTAGAAGTTCTGGGAGTTCGTCATCGGATATCCGGAGTAAATCGCAGGGCTCTAAAGAAGTCTGCCCCTTCATACTGATATTAGTTTGATCTAGGCAGACCATTCCGGGAAGGCAACCAACGTCCTCATTATAAGCTGCCTCTCCGCTATGATCATAGGGAGGCAAATGAGTTGCAATCCAGAATGGGTCAAGATAATCTCGAAGCTGGTCCACCAACGCATCTGCAACTCGATACCAGGTTCCGTCACTGAGGTGGTAGGAGTAGCCGTCCTTTTCCAACGACGCTTCGAACACCAGGCTCTTATAGATTGACCATTTCCGTCTCGGTTGCTCATTTCCGTCGAGAAGGATGAGCGCATGTCGCCTTAAGTCCTCAGACGACATCCGAGTCGATGAAAGCCCATGGCTCGTGAGATATTCTCGATAGTGTTTGATGTAAACATCCTCGAACACCTCACATGGGCCCGCTCCCGAAAAGGAAACGTATGACTCATCACTGTAGTCGAGGACGTCAGGGACGGTGAGAGTGATCTTTGCGCTGGTGTCAAATAGTGCAGGGATGACTTGCTGGTCCAGCTGTGTAAGGGTATCCGGGTCGGTAACCGGACGAATCTGAGCCACCTCGGGGAATGTGGCCAAGTATGCGTCGGATCCCCCCAATGTTATTACCTTGGACAGGACTTCAGTGAGCCCTGCAAAATCGGCCGGCGTTGAAAGCCGGAGACTGGTCGCGCCTGTTACGCTTCGAACCAAGTCCTGATACTCCGCCTTCGCCTTTCCGGTGATGCTTTTAAGCACCGAGCTATCTCCGCTATAGCTAAGAAGAGAAAGATCTCCATCAAACGGTATCTGAGTGCGGCGGCGCTGTGACGATTCAGGGTCGAGCGTGTCGGTGCTCTTCAGCTTTGCCGGATCTACTGCATTCAGAACTACCTTGGTCCCAAATTCGTGATCGAATGCTTCGTCCCTGATTAGGTGGTGGCCATAGCCGAATGCAAGAGCAACAATCCTCTCTTGGATTGGAATGAAGATTACGGCGGAGCTACTCTGCACGGCGAGGTCTGAGTCTAGCTCGAAGTAGTCTCGCCACCAAGGCTGCTTGGCAGCGCCTTGGAAAACGAACGCCCTCGTGCCCGATGGGGCCGAATTCGCCGCCGCTACTTCTTGGTAAGTGTGACTTTCTTCTACGGCGCTGTCGATCGGCATTCCATTTTTGAGTAGGTAGACCGAAATTGACCTCGTTGCCATGCATGACCTCCAGTCGGTTCTAGCGCAGACTAGCGAAGTTATGTACCGAGTGTTCGAGGCGCGAAAAGCAGGGAACCGAAACTATGGCCTCGGCCAACGCCCCGAAGAGTGGTGGCAGTAGGTGACTGCTTGGAACAGACCCTTCACACGACGGATCCAAGAACCCCGGTGGCGACGTGTGCGCTGGCGTCGGAGCTGCGCGGCAAGGTAGTGCGTTCAGATGACGTCTGCTGGCACCTCAAGTGAATCGCGAAGGTTCCCGTGAGTAGACGCCCACCATGCTCGCGTCAGATTGTGACGGTACTTTGCGTTCGCTCGCGAGACCTTTGAGTCGTGAGAGAATCGGACTATGGGCGATCCTGACGACATGCCAGTGCGCAAGCGACCGACGATTACACCGAAGACACGGTTGCGGATCTTCGGGCGAGATAACTTCAAATGCACCGTCTGTGGAGCGTCCCCGGCACTCGACACCGCTGTCAGCCTGGAGATTGATCACCACGTGCCGTTCTCACTTGGCGGTGCCGACGAGGACGGGAACTACCGCACCCTTTGTCGTCGGTGCAATCGCGGTAAGGGCAATGACGAGGTACTAAACAAGGCCGTCGACAGCGATCTACTTAACTGGCTCAGCAGAGTGAACCCCGAAATTTTGGAGGCGATGGCTCGAGACGGTGAGGCGGTAGCGGTCGCCAACGCGGAGGAGTTTGCAGAGATTCAGAAGCTCAACCGGGTGTTCGATGGCTACGAGATCACTCTGATACCGAACACGATTATCGGGTTTCACGCTGGCTATAACTTGGGCATCTACACGCTCGAAGATAACGGCGGGCCGAAGACGAACTTCCGCATCGCCCCGCGTGGATAGGCCTGAAGTATGGCGTCATCGTCAGTATCCGAAGGAACCGGGCGGTAGCGCCAGACCTGCTGCGCACCACTCCGAATCGGCGATCCCACCACATCCGTCAGCGACTTCGTTCTCTCTTTGAACATCCGCAGATCGGCATGTCCGGTTGATTGCTTCCGTCAGGACCTCCCTCCGGCTCTCAGGTGAGTGGTCATCCGCGCTCCGGCTAAGGGCCGTGTCGTCCGGTGCCAGAGATACCAGGTGCCCTTCGGAGCGTGGTGGGGTGTGGCCTTGTGCCGTGGCACGGCGGTCCGCAGGTCGGCACGCAACTTGATTGTCAATGGTCAGGGTGTGCGGGCGGCTGAGTGTGTCGGCGAGTGATTCAGTTCGTGTAAACCCCGCGCTCGGTGGGTGAGCGTTGGGTTCTCTAGCTGGGTGGTGTCGTGGTTCACCGCGTCTGCCAGCGTGGTGACCGGGTGTGTTTGGGGGTGGTGGCGGTAGTCGAGGTAGCGGGTGGTGGCGTCGCGGACTCGCGTGGCGGTGGCGGTCAGGATCTCCAAGGGGGTGGTTTTTGTTTCTTTGGCGGCGGAGGCGGTCCATCCGGCGAGGTAGTGGAAGGAGTCGGGGGTGGAGTCCAGACCCCAGTCGTTGTTGACGAGCCAGGCGAAGGATTCGGCTTCTACTTCCACTAGCCCCCTGCAAGCGATGGTTGTCCGCTGCTCTGCGGTGTCGGGGTCGGGGTCGTGCATGGTGGCGTGTCCTACCTCGTGGGCGAGCACGGATGCTGCGTGGGCGGGGTCGAAGCCGTGGAGGATGGTGATGTCTCGTCTCAGGAAGTGGGTGAGTCCTTCGGCTGGGCAGTCGCCGATGTGGACGGTGAATCCCAGTTGGGAGGCGTAGTGTTCCAGGTTGTTCCACATCCCCTCTGGTGCCTGTCCTTGCAGAAGCGTGTGCGGCTCGGTGTCGGGGTGGGGCAGGGGTGGGCCATCGGTTTGGGAGATGTCGAAGACGGTGGCTGGTTTCACTCCGACGATTCCTCTGAGTTGTGTGCCTTTGGCATCGAGTAGGGGCTGCCCATCAGGAGTGTGGCGGGGTGCGGTGACGGGGGCCAGGATGCTGATTCCTTTTTCGCCTTTGCGGACCTGGTGACCAGTTGCTTTCCAGGTCCGGTAGCCGGCGACCTGTGTGGCTGAGGGGTTCTGGATTGCGATGAGGATCTGGTTGTTCAACGAGTAGGTGTGGAAGTGGTGAGCGACTTTGAGCCAGGTCATCCAGCCGGTTGCTTCCATCAGCTGTTGTAGCCCGTCGGCTAGTTGTCCTTGCAGCGCGGTGAGCTTCTCCTGCCGTTGGGCGGCCCATTTGTCCTTATCCTGGGGTGTGGGTGGCCGGGTCATGACAGCTTGGCCCTCAACTCGGTGGCGTAGGCCAGGAGGGTCTTGATCTCGGTGGTGTCTGGTCGCTGCTGGTGGAGCTCATCGATATGCAGCAGGACGTCCTCCAGCAGGACGAGGAGATCGGTGTCTGGTTCCGTGTGGTCGGGGTTGGGGTCGGGGGTGGTGTGTGGTTGGTTCATACCCAGGTATGGCCCGGTGGATGCTCCCGGTGGCGCACACCATGCTTCGACACGCGGGA
>NZ_REFW01000005.1 GCF_003688855.1 Tessaracoccus antarcticus | reverse complement strand
GGGCACTTGCCCACGAGTTACCTGCCCATGTGCAGATCGGCACCATCGAAACCGAGTTCGAGCTGTTCCTGCGCGATACCGGCCACCATCAGGTGGTTCACGAGTGGCAGGCCAACCCCGGCACCGGTGAACTAGGCCCGACCGGACGCCGGGCCGGCGAGTACACAGTCCGCGACGCCCTGGAAGACTCGTTGCGGGCGAACCTCGCCTACACCATCGTCGGGGAAGTTCGTGGCGACGAGGTCGTGACCATGTTCAAGTGCATGCAATCAGGATCCGGGTCAATGTCGACCACCCACGCGAAAACCGCCGAAGGTGCCATCCGTAAACTGGTCACCTGCGCCACCCAGGCCGGAGCCAACATCACCCGCGACTACGCCCTCAACGTCATCGCCGAAGACATCGACATCATCATCCAACTCCAGGTCGAAACCCAACCCCTGCCTGACGGGTCGTGGCGCAAACACCGCTGGGTCTCCGAAATCATCGCCGTCGAGGCCGGTGAACAGGCCAAGGGCTACGCCACCACCACCCTCTTCACCACCCAATCTGGAGCCCGTTACGCCACCGCACAGCAGATGCCCACCCGGCTCCAAGACCTGACCCGCCACGGCTTCGACCTCGACGCCTTCAACGCCGAGCAGGGGGCAACACCATGATGCTTGTTGCAGCACTGGCCGGGGCCCTCGTCGCAGCCGGGATCGTCACCGGCATGTGGGCTTTCCAACCCGAACCACCCACAGCGAAGCGCCCCCGCAGGGTGTGGGGGGTCAAGGCCAGAACCAGAGCGTTGCTGCTGGCAGGGGCCGCCGCCGGCACCGCCATCGCAGCCACCACCGGCTGGCTGATCGCCATCGTCGCCATCCCCGCCGCTGTGGTGGTGGGGGACCGGGTTGTGCGGCACCGCACCCGGTCCGTGATTGCCCGCCTCGACGGGTTGGCGGAGTTCGCCCGCGGTATCGCCGGGGTGCTGGGTGCCGGACGCGGAATTGAGCAGGCGATCCTCCAGGCGTCCCGCTCCACCCCGAAAGCCATCGAACCTGAAGTGGGGAAGCTGGCCGCCAGGATCCGCGCCAACTTCGACATCAGCCGTGCGTTGCGGGCTTTTGCCGAGGACTTCGACGACGCCACCGCCGACCTGTTCGTCGCCACACTCCTGCTCGCATCGCAGCGCCGAGGCCCCGGCCTGGCATCGGTGATGACCGACATGGCCGCTTCCGTCGACGCCGAAGTCAGAGCCCGCCGCGCGGTGGATGCCGAGCAGCAGAAACCCCGCACCGCCGCCCGCATCATCACCGCCATCACCGCCGTCCTCCTGGCAGGGCTGGCCCTGTCCGGGGACTACGTCGCCCCCTACACCACCCCGATCGGGCAGGTGTTGCTGACCGCCTATCTGTCCGCGTGGGCCCTTGTCTTGTGGTGGATGTCACGCATGACCAAAGACCAACCCATCCCACGCTTCATCGGCACCACCACCACACCCGAAACCGGGGTGCGGCCATGATGACCGGGCTCCAACTCGCCATCCTCTCCGGCGCCATGCTCGCCGGCGGCATCAGCCTGCTGGTATTGCGGCTCGCACCAGCCCCCACCCACCTTGGCGACGCCATCGCCCGCCTGCGCCCCCTCACCGTTCAGATCACCACCACCGGCCCAACCCACCGACCCGACACCGAAACACGAGTCGGGTCCTGGGCACAGAAACACCTCCCAGCGGGGGTGTGGGGGACACCGCCCGAGCATGATCTGGCAATCCTGCAACGCACCCGCACCTCCTTCTACGGATCCAAAATCATCGCCGCCACCATCGGCCTCATCATCGGCCCCCTCCTCACGCTCGCCGCCATGGCACTCGGCGTGGGTGTTCCGTTCGCGATCCCTGTGATCGGATCCATCGGGCTCGGTGCGGTGATGTGGCTGATGCCCGGCGCCGAAGTCAAAGACAAAGCCCGCCTCGCCCGCGCCGAGTTCTCCTACGCGCTTGGAGCATTCGTCGAAATGGTTGCCCTCGAGCGCCTATCCGGCTCCGGGGTACCCCAGGCACTGCAACGAGCCGCCGACATCGGCGACTCCTGGGCCTTCCAACGCATCTCAGCCACCCTGAAACGCACCGAATACACCGGCCACAACCCCTGGGACGCACTCGAAGACCTCGGCAACGAACTCAACCTCACCGACCTGGCTGATCTGGCCGACATCATGCGCCTGGCCGGCGCCGACGGCACCCAGATCTACACCTCACTCAGAGCCAGGGCCGCCACCATGCGCAACGCCCTCCTGACCAACCACATCGCCGCCGCCAACCGCACAGGCGAACGCATCGCCATCCCCGTCGGCCTACTGGTCATCGTCTTGGCCATCACCCTCATCACACCCGCATTCCTACGCATGATCACCTAAAACCCAGCAAGGAGTCACACGACATGTCCACCATTACCACCCTCCTGACAGCACTCCTCACCCCGCCCGCAACCAGACGAAGGGATGAGCGGGGCCTGTCCCAGTCCGTCGAGAACGCTGTCCTCCTCGGCGGCGCCGTGGCCATCGCCACCCTGGTCATTTTCGTCATCACCGCCTATGTCCGCGCCAACCTCCCCACCTAACCCCCGCCCCCACGGGGAGCGGGGGATGAGCAACACCATCCAGCTCACACTGCTCTTTCCCCTGGTCTTCGCGGTCCTGCTACTCACGCTGCAATGGGCCATGGTCTCCTGGGCCAATGCCACCGCACTGGCCGCCGCCCAAGACGCCGCCCGCATCACCGCCGCCCTCAACTCCACCACCGCCCCCGGCAACACAGCCGCCACCACTGCGGCCGACAACGGATCCCTCACCTCCATCCACGTCACCATCAACCGCGGAGCCACCGCGACCACCGCAAGCGTCACCGGAATCGCCCTCACCGTCATCCCCGGCTTCCACCACACCATCACCAAAACCGCCCAAGCCCCCACCCAACGCATCACCCAATCCTGAAAACCCAACCGGCAGGAGCACCCTCCATGAGAACCGCCATCACCGCCGTCACCACCCTGGCGCTCGGACTGGGAGCCCTCACCGCCTGCAGCACCACCGACCCTGACCCCACCACCACACCGACTATCGTGGCGACCACGCCGACGGCGTCGACCAGCCCTATCAAGTCGCCCAGTCCCAGCGTTACGCCAAGTACCACACCATCGGCGACCTTGGACGCGGATCAACTCGCAGCCCAGAGCGTCGTCAACGAGTTCTTCCGCATCTCGAACGAACTGTCGAGGAACCCCGAGCTCCCACTCCAGCCACTTGCGGACATCACAACGGGACAGACACAAGCGATCTACGTCAAGGAGGTTGCGGACTTCCGGGCTATGAACGCCATCCAAATCGGTGATGTCAGCTGGATCGTCGTGGCGGTCGGCCCCTTGACCCAGGGGGACGTTGGGAAAGTTGTAGTGGCGGACGTCTGCACCGATAACTCAGCGATGGATGTAATCGATCAGCAGACAAAAAAGTCCATCCTCCCGAAGGGTGGGTCAACCACAATTCGCTGGACCATTGACGTCGTTGAGGAGAACGGTTTCTGGAGGGTCGGAGACCTTACGACCACCACTGTCAAGGGGTGCCCGCAATGAAATCCCGGCTTTTGGTGATACTTCTATTCGCCACTGGCTTCTTGTTGGGGACCATGCAACCAGCTGCCGCCGAAACAACTTGTGTCCGACTAAGTAGCCGGGGATTCTGCCTCCTCTCTGCCGATTCACCCGGGTCCCAAAACGCTTTGAAAAGCGATCCTCGCAGTGGCGCCTCGGGTGGGGGAGCGGAGACCAGGGAGTGCCGCTCCGGAATGGAGGTCGTGCCGTGCAACGGTGCGACTGGCTCGTGGGATGGCGGCAAGTCCTGCTACGTAAGGGTCGCCTCGCCACAGCCGAAAGATTTCATCCCTCTGAGCAACGGTAGGGATGGTGGGGTGATCATGGAATGCAGCTACCCAGGGGCCGGTGCGGCGGCGTTCCAGTTCTGGGTTGCCACAGCCGACGCGGCGGCTGCACCTGATCCGCGGGTGCTGGCACAGACGGCAATCTCCCGGATGGATTTGCACGCCATCAGGATTGGGTCGATTCCTCACACGGTGGAGAAGTCGCCGATGTCGCTCGGAGTCGTGGGATGGAATGCGTGGATGTGGGTTGATGGAGCATCCGCCACCACCTATGGCCCGGTCACGAAGTCTGCTTCGGCTGGCGGTTACACCGTGACCGCTACCGCGCAGGTGGCTGAGGTCGTATGGAACATGGGCAACGGCGACACGATCACTTGCGGCAAGGGCACCCCCTACCCGGCCACCACCGAGAAGGACCCGGAATCCCCGGACTGCGGATACCGCTACACCCACGACGGCCGATACACGATTACCGCCACCACCCGCTGGAACATAACCTGGGTTGGCATCGGACAATCTGGGGTGATCCCCATGGAACTGAGCGCCACCGGAGTTCTGGCGATCGCCGAGATCCAGGTCCTCAACATCCCCGTCGAACAACACTGAGGGAAGGCAACTGTCGATGCGGTTAAGGAGCGATGAGCGGGGATTCATGGTGGCGATCGAAGCCGCCCTGCTGTTGCCTGTGTTGCTGCTCGTGGTCGGGCTGGTGATCGTTCTCGGACGCAGTGCCTTGGCCGAGCAGGCCGTCGGTGGGGCCGCGGCGAACGCTGCCCGGGCCGCCTCCATGGAGCGCACCGCCGCCGACGCAACTGCGGCGGCCAGTATCACGGCTGGGGTGTCGCTGGGGGAGTCCTCCATCAGCTGCGGCGACCATTCTGTGTCGGTCAACCCTGCAGGTCTTGCGTCCCGGCCCGGGGTGCCGGCGTCGGTATCGGTGACAGTCACCTGCCAGGTGATCTTCGACCTGTCTCTGCCGGGATTCCCGGCCCAGACCGAGGTCAGTGCCACCCGGTCCTCGCCCGTCGACACGTTTCGGAGCCGATGACATGCCATCGCCAGAGGTCAGCACCACAAGGCCAAACCGGAGGGCCATCCCGGCGCGCAGGGCGTGGGGGAGTGGGGGTGGTCGTGGTGAGCGTGGTGCGATCAGTGTGTGGGTCAGCATGTCCTTGGTGGCGTTCATGATCTGCGTTGGGATCGGTGTCGACTTCGCCGGACAGGCCACTGCAGAACAACACGCCCGCGCAGTGGCGGCTGAAGCTGCCCGCGCCGGTGGCCAGTTCCTGCAGGTCCAACCCGGCCTCCGCCCTCGACCTGATGTGTACGCAGCCACCCAAGCCGCACAGGCCTACGTTGCCGGCTCCGACTTCACCGGTGACGCTACCGTCCAGGCAGGGACGATCCGGGTGAGCGTCACAGGCACCTACCAGTGCCAATTCCTCGGAATCATCGGCATCAACACCCTGCCCCTCCACGGAGACGGCGCCGCAACCGTGATCCCCGTCATCGCAGGGGAAGAAGCATGAGAAATCCTCAACGGCTCCAAGGGCTTGCCGCCACCCTCGTCCTGCTGGCCATCCTGGCCGGCGTCCCGGTAGTACTTGTGGGGTTGGCGACCAGGCCCGGTTTCCTTCCCTCCTGGCTGCGACTTACTACCGCCTTGAGCGCACCCGATGACGGCCGTCTCCTGATCGTGGTGATCTGGGCCGCTGCCTGGATCGTTTGGGCGATGATGGCATGGCTGATCCTGCGAGAGGTCGCCGCCACCATCCGCGGCATTCAGACTCCGCACCTGTCGGTCGTCTCCCTTCCTCAAGGGATGGCCAGACGCCTCGTCGCCGCCTCGGCACTGCTATTCATCGCGCTACCCAACGCCCCGACCCCTCAGATCGCCCACGCCGACCCGGGGCCCGTCGCCACCGACACCGCCGTGCCTACCGCCGACTCGGATACCCAGAATCCGCATTCATCGACGACGAACCAAGCCGAGGTGGTGGTGGTCCCCGGTGACACCTTGTGGGGGTACGCCGAGACCTACCTCGGGGACGGGAACAGGTGGCCCGAGATTTACCAGAGGAACCAGGGCCTACTCCAAGCTGATGGGGGTAGCCTCACCGACCCGAATCTGATCCGGGATGGCTGGCAACTCACCGTCCCTACCGGATTGTCTACCCCCACCCCGCCACCGGTCACGCTCGCGCAGCGGGAGGTGATCGTCGGACCTGGCGACACGTTGTGGGGCTACGCCGAAACCTTCCTGGGGGATGGGAGCAGGTGGCCCGAGATCTACCGCGCCAACCAAGGCCAACCGCAAGACGAGGGGGGTGCGCTCACCAACCCAGACTTGATCCTTGACGGCTGGCGCCTCACCATCCCCGTCGGCTCGCCTACCCCTACTCCCACTCCCACAAGGCACGATACCCAGCCCGCCGCACCTACCCCCATCACATCTACCCCGGCCGGTGACGACATCCCACCCAGTCCGGGTTTGGTAGCCCCCACGAGCTCACCCGGAAAGGAAGCCACGCACGATCCACCTGCGGTGGCGGTTCCCCCGACACCACCACTTGCCTCTCCATCACCCGACGCGACCACGCCAGCTGTCCCCACGACCACCGAGCCAGCGGTGGTGGGTGAGACCACGGAGGGTGTGGGGGAGTCGGGGGAGTCGGGGGAGTCGGGGGAGTCGGGGGCGTCTCCGGTGTGGCAGGTCGCCGGGTTGGCCGGGGCGGGACTCTTCCTCGGTGCTGGGGTGTTTGCGGTGCTGCGCCGACGACGCAGTGACCAGTTCCGGCACCGTCAACCCGGGCTGATGATCAATATCCCCGACAAGATCGTGGCCCCCATCGAAATGACCGCCACCCTTGCCGCTGGGCTGTCAGCCCATTTGTTGGGCCGTGTCGATGACGTGCTGCGTGCCACTGTCAGGACCGTCATGGACGTCCCTGAAGTATCTGCGGTCGGGGTCGGTCGGGATGGCACCATCACGCTCCACACCACCACTGAACTGCCAGGACCCTGGCAGCGCGTGAGTGGCGGCTGTGCTCTGCCCCCCGACACCACACCGGAGCCGGTCGGCCCCCTCAACCCTGATGCGCCGGCCCCGTACCCGCTGTTGGTCACCATCGGCGTCGACGACGACGGCATCGCGTGGCTGCTGAATCTGGAGCATCGCGGCACGCTCACGGTCGGTGGGAATGAGGTGATGCGGGATGACTTCCTGCGCTACGTGGCGGCTGAACTGGCCGTCAACCCCTGGTCCCGCGACGTCAACGTCGCCTGCCTGGGCATCGCCGCAGAAACCGTACCCATGGCACCCAACAGGTTAGACCTCACCGAAGAGCAAGCCACGGCACTGGCTACGAGCAATGTGGAGCGTGCTTCACGCTCCGGCACCACCGCGGCCGCCGGGCGCCTCCACCAACTCGAGGATGAGGCCTGGCCGGCAGTCGCGGCAATTTCTGCCGCCCACACCACCACCGGGCAGGAACTGCAGCACCTCATCGAATCCCATCCACGCCTGACAGGTGCCGCTCTTCTCCGCTGCACTGGAAAGGCTGCTGACCTGGAGCTCACCGGCCAAGGGCGGCTCATCGGGTGCGGATTCAACCTGATCCCCGTGGGCCTCACCGCGGATGAAGCCGCGGGCTGTGCCGCCCTCCTTGAGGCAGCAAACAACACCGACCCCGGTCAACCAGTCGAGCCGGCCGACACCATCAGCGACAAGACCGGCAACCTCCTGCCCTGCACCACCGTCGATCGATACGACAACCACACGGCCGCCTACGATCCGATCCTCCCAGCACCCGACGATGAGTACATGGAGGTTGCCCCCGTGACCCGCGTCGACCTGCAACTCCTCGCTCCTAAAGTCCTAGCCGAGGCTGCTGAACAGATCCTGTCGAGCGACCCCACTCTGGACCGCGACGTCGCAGCCTGGTTCTCGCCGCGCTGCCGCCAACCGCGACTGACGTGGCTGGGACCGGTCACTGCACGCTGTCACGGCACACCGCCGGCCAAGTCCAAGGCCTACTACGTCGAGGCGATGTCCTTCCTTGCCGCGCACCCCGACGGGGTCACCAACGACCAGCTTGTCGACGCGTTCACGATCACCCGCGAGCGAGCACACACCATCATCTCCAACCTGCGGAAATGGGTCGGAACCAACCCCCAGACCAAGCAGCCCTACATCCCCGAGGCCAAAAAATCTCCCCAGGCTGAAGCCCGCGGCATCGGCCTCTACCTGGTGGAGAACCTCCTGATCGATGCCGACTTGTTTCGGAGGCTCAATACCCGCGCACACGCCAAAGGTCCCGACGGTATCGCCGACCTCGAAACTGCACTTACCTTGGTGACCGGGCGCCCCTTCGACCAACTCAGACCCACAGGCTGGGCGTGGCTGGCCAACGGAGACCGCATCGACCACCACATGACCTGCGCCATCGGCGATGTCGCCCACATCCTCGTCACCCACCACCTCCACGCAGGCAACCTGGCCGCGGCCCGCCAAGCAGCCGAAACTGGGCTGACAGCGGATTCGGAATCGGAAACTGCCTGCATGGATCTGGCGCGCATTTTGGTCAACGAAGGCAACACCGAAGCCGCCCACCAACTTCTCACCGGTGCACTCGCCGATGGCTCTGACGGTGACCCCATTGACCCCAGCGACCGCGCTAGGCAGATCCTGATGGGCAAGAACCTCCGTAAGACTGCCTGACCGGCGGCGGCTACCTGGTCGATGCGTGCCTTCTTGGACATAAGACGCGAAAGCGGCGGATTCAAGTCCCTTCTTCGGTACCCTTGAAATGTAGTTTGACTAGTACTTTTGTTGATGGATCATTTCTGTGGAGGATTTCGTGCGTCATACGTGCAACATGTGTCTGCGGTGAGTGCGGCCCTCTTGGTGGGGTGCGTCTTCGATCGACGTTTCAGGACTAGCTGTGGTGAGGTGACCGTATGAGCCCTGCCTCGAGGCGCTTTGGCCGGGACCCGTCCGGCAGTCAATCCACGGATTCAGGCTAGATCCGACTTGGCCGCCAGGCCGATCTTTCATGGGGCTGTTCCGTGTGTCGTTCTCCGGCTTCGGAATCTCTTTGAGGGTGGTCCGGGGGCAGCGCCGGGTTCCTGCGCTTGACTATGGGGTCAGCCGGTGGAGGAGCGCTCGTGTGCCTGCTGCGGTGAGGTAGTAGGCAATCAGGCTGATGGTAATGATGGCGGCGACGAGGAGTATGTCGTCGGTCTCGAGGGTGGGGATCTCGTATTCCGGCATTACGAGCAGTTGGAGTTTGAGGTGGCCTTGGGCGATCAGTAGCAGGCTGAACCACACAACTCCACTGATCGGCCCTAACGTTCGACCGATGAGTGCTGTGGTGAGACAGGTTAATCCCAGGACTGTTGCGACGTTGGCGGAGAACGCGAAGACGGCGGCACGGGCAGGCTGCGGTGCAGCAGCAACACCGAGATCAGTGCCTTGGTGCCGCTCTGATCGCCTGCGGCGGCCCGGGCTGCGTCCCAAAACTTCTGGTGCATCGGGGTGAAGGTGCCCGCGGCCCGGGCCTGGACCAGGGCAGTGGCGCCGGGCAGGGCCCCGGGTTTCCGACCCAGGGTCTCCAAGTAGTGATCCAGTTGGAGGGTGTCTCGGTGTACTTGTGGACCGAGCGGACATGCTCGGCGACGACGGTGCCGTCAACGATTGCGGTGAGCGTGAATGCTGCCAGACGGACTTGGAGTCGTCGGCCGGCGTAGCGGGCCGGGACCGAGTAGTACGACTGGCGGACACAGATCCGGGCCTTGCCATCAACCCTGCACGACAGCTGTGCCGCAACATCAAACGGGCCCGCCTCAGGCAGCGGCCGCAAGATGAGGAGTTCCCGGGCGGCGGCGGTTTTCACGTTCTCCGCCCGCCCGGCGATATGGCGGTAGTCATCGGTGGCATCAGCTTTGGCCATGTGCTGGTTCAGCTCCGCCAACGACGCGAACTCGGGCATCGGGACCAGATGCCGTCGGCGGAACCGTCCGACTTCACCCTCAACCCCGCCCTTCTCATGCGCCCACTCGATGCCGGGGATGCAGAAGAACGAGTCAAACCCGTAATGGGAGCGCATCGCGATGAAGCGTGGGTTCTCGAGACGTTCCCTGCCCAACGCGACCCGGGTCACCGCCGGTTTCAGGTTGTCGTAGCTGATCTTGCGTGTGGGGACCCCACCGAGGCGGGCGAAGGCTTGGACGTGGCCGTCGAGGAAGGATTCCTGGGACTGGTTCGCATACGCAACATGGACCGCCTTGCCCGAGTGTGACAGGCGCAACACGAACATCCACACCTTCATCACTACCCCGGCGATGCGGGCGGTGAACTCCCCGAAATCGACCTCGGCTTCCTCCGCCGGCGGATGGGTTTGCGGGACAGCGACCTCGCCCTGTTTGACGCCGATCTCGTAGCGCAACTGCGCCACCAACGCCCGCACCGACGACTCCGCCACCTGAGCGTGCTTGAATCGCACTGGGATACTTGGAGACTCCTGAGTTTGGAACGAGGGTGGGGTCATGCCGAACGAGGGATCAGCGGGTAAGACGACGACGCGTCGGTATTCAGAGCAGGAGAAGGCTGCAGCGGTGCGGATGGTCAGGGCGCTGCGGGCTGAGCTGGGGTCGAGCCAGAACACCGTGGGTCGGGTCGCGACGCAGTTGGGCTACGGTGCCGAGTCGGTGCGGGCCTGGGTTAAGCAAGCCGACATTGAGGACGGCGTGACCGCGGGTGTCACTTCGCAGGACTCAGTCAGGGTCAGGGAGCTCCAGCAGGAGGTTCGGGAGCTGCGCCGCGCCCATGAAATCCTGAAGCGGGCAGCGACTTTCTTCGGGGCGGAGCTCGACCGCCAACAGCAGAAGTAGTCGTGTTCATCGACGTGAACAAGGACGACAAGGTTGAGGGACGAGGGCTCGGAGTCGAGCCCATCTGCCACGTGTTGCAGATGGCTCCGAGCACGTACTACGCGGCGAAGAACCGTGTCCCCTCGGCCAGATCCCTGCGGGATGAGGTGTTGGTGCCGCAGCTGGTGGCGTTGTGGGAACACAACTTTCAGGTCTACGGAGCCCGGAAACTGTGGAAGGCCGCCCAACGGGCCGGGCTGGAAGTTGGCCGCGACCAAGTGGCCCGGCTGATGCGGGTCGCTGGCATTCAGGGTGCTTCCCGGTCCAGACGGGTCAGGACCACCCGTGCGGATCCGGCGGCCGTGCGGCATCCGGACTTGGTGAAGAGGGATTTCACCGCTACCGGGGCGAATCAGTTGTGGGTGACGGATCTGACCTACGTGCCGACGTGGGCCGGGGTGGCGTATGTGTGTTTCATCACGGATGCCTACTCGAGGATGATTGTGGGGTGGCGTGTTGCCTCGAACATGCGTACCCCGATGGTGCTTGATGCGATCGAGATGGCCCGTTGGTCCAGAGGCCGGCAACACCGCGGGTTGCGGTGTCACTCCGATGCGGGGTCGCAATTTACATCCATTCGCTACGGGGAGCGTCTTGCCGAGATCGGGGCCACCCCGTCAATTGGGGCCGTCGGGGATAGCTTCGATAATGCCCTCGCGGAGACGGTGAATGGCTACTACAAGGCAGAACTCATCTACGGACCCACCCACAAGGGCCCGTGGAAAACGGTCGAGGAAGTAGAGCTGGGGACCCTGACGTGGGTGTACTGGCACAACCACGAGCGTCTCCACGGCTACCTCGGAGACGTCCCACCAGTGGAGTACGAGAACACGATCTATGCTGACGAAACCACCAGCAATCAACTGGCCGGAATCAAATAGTCCGGGTCTCCTTCAAACCCAGGGCGATTCAGTTGGTCATGAGTCCACAGGATGGGTAGGTCGTTGGGCAGTGGGGGGAAGCCAATCGTGGAGACGGACGTGTTGACTGCACGCCATATGCGCAAGAAGTCGCGCTTCCCAAGGGAGATAAGGCATTCAGCCATGTAGGCCTGAGCGGCTGTCCGTCGGGCGGTGCTGGTTGCGGTGAGGCGGACCAGGCTTTTCCAGGGCCAAAGTTGGAATACTGGAATGGTGGCGCGTAGCGCCATCGCGTCGAGCCGGGACAAAGGGATGCTGATGAGAGTGCTGCCCACCACGACCAAGGCGCGGCATCGTTCAGGGTTACGGGTGATGGCGTGCTGAGCCACGTAGCCGCCGAGGGACTGTCCCACGTACACGGCCTGATCAATGTTGCGGTCGTCGAGTACCGCGAGATAGTCCTCTGCGTAGTCGTCGATGGTGGGTGTCTGCAGCATTGGTCGCGATTGTCCGTGACCGCGGCCATCCACGACGATCACGCGGTAGCCGGCGTCGAGGAGCGGTCCCACTTGTGCATTGAACATTCGGTGATCTGCGGTTGCTCCGTGATGCATGACTACAGCGGTTGTGGTCACGGGCCCGGCTTCCCACGCATGGATCCGACATCCGGGCCGGTCGACGGTGAAGGGTGCCAGGGCTGGATGTGAGGTTGTGTAGTCGATCTCAATCATCGAGGTTCTCCTTTGTAAGCCTGTTTAACATCTGGGAATACGCCTCAGGGACTTCAACGTGAGCCGATGGGATGCGCTCCAGGCCGCCGAGCAGATCAGCCATCGTTATGAGGCTGGCTCGAAGGTGCTCGGCGGAAATGGGGCCCAATATCCGTGCGGCTGTGAGCAGTCCGATGGTGTAGCTCGACATCGTCAGCGCCAGGCCTTCGAGGTCGACGCCCTCCTTGAGGAGGCCCGCTTCTGATAGTTCGTGGAGATAGTCACGCAGGCCGTCGTGTCGCGTTTTGTAGCGGTCCTGGTGCATTGACGCCACGGCGTCCCCGAGCACGCCATCAGGATCCAGAAAGGCTGCTGTGTAGAACGGGTCGGCGAACAGGACCTCGGCGCCCACCAAGTAGACATCAGATAGCTTGGTGGGGTCATGTTTTCCCATTGACAGCCGACGGGCAACATCCTGTGCCATGACTCTTGTGCCATCTCGGAGCAATTCCTCCACCAATGACGATTTGCTTTCAAACTCTAGGTACAACGCCCCCGTGCCGATTCCCACAAGTTGAGCGAGTGTGGTCATTTTCATGGCTTTGAAACCGTCGCGTACAAGAAGGTCCCGGGCAACAGCAAGGACTTTGCTGCGCCGGTCAGTAATTGTCGGTCGCGGCACGGACAGCCTCCCGTGACGTAGTGAATATTTCGTCGAATCAGTTCATCACGACGAAATAGGCGCTGTCAAGCGATCTCCGACATGGCGACTGCCGGTGCCGTTGGGGCGGCCCAAACAGCAACGCCACAGGAGCCAACTTCGCCGGCTGATCGAATCAAGGTACTCCTGCTGCTCGTCCAAGGAGTTTGGGACTACTAAGCCCGTTGACCGCCATCATCTGTCGCACTCTCCGCCGCACCGTCCGACTTCACTGTCAGCTTCGTTCAACGATGCTGACCGCTGCAGTGTCGATTCGGAACCTACCCCCTGATTCTTGAAGTGGCACACACCTAGTGCATTCCGGATTTTGTTGCGCTGTGGCGGCTGGTTGGTGGGCTGTCTTTGGGTATGACGGCATCGCTGCACAAGCTGACGGCTGGGTCGGGGTATGACTACCTGACCCGGCAGGTTGCTGCCCAGGACTCTACGGAGAAGGGGCACGCCAGTCTTGCGTCGTACTACTCCGAGAAGGGCGAGGTTCCCGGTTCGTGGTGGGGGAGCGGCCTGGTTGGGCTGGGTGATCTGGCTGTTGGTGATCAGGTGTCAGCGGAGCAGATGAAGGCCCTGTTCGGGGGAGGTCTCCACCCGAACATGGCCAACCGGATGGCGGCCTTGCCGATGGATGCTTCGCCGGGGGAGATCCGGGAGGCCTCGCGGTTGGGGGCGCCGTTCAAGGTGTTTTCTGGTGCTACTTCTTTTCAGAAGGAGGTGGCTATTCGCTGCTCTGATTGGGAGCTGGCGCATGCGGGGGTGGAGGTGCCAACGGGGGTGAGGGCCGAAATCCGCAATGACATCGCCACGGAGCATTTCGTCGAGCGGTTCGGCAGGGCACCGTCCGGGTTGGAGTTGTCGTCGGAGGTCGCGAGGTTGTCGCGGGATCCGTCGACGGCGTGTGCGGGGTATGACGTGACGTTCACGCCGGTGAAGTCGGTGTCTGCGTTGTGGGCGGTAGCGCCGGTGGGATTGGCAGCCCGAATTGAGGAGGCGCACAACGCCGCCGTGGCGGATGCGTTGCGGTTCTTGGAGCAGCGGGCATTGTTTACCCGTTGCGGGGCTGACGGGGTGCGGCAGGTTGATGTGACGGGACTCGTCGCCGCGATGTTTGTGCACCGCGATTCCAGGGCTGGGGATCCGAACCTGCATACCCATGTTGCTGTGGCGAACAAGGTCCAAACCTTGGACGGGAAATGGTTGGCCATTGACGGGCGACTGATCTTCAAGGCAAAGGTGGCTGTCAGCGAGACTTACAACACCCAACTCGAAGCCCACCTAAACAAATTGGGAATCCGATTCCACGAGCGCCCCGACACAGAGCCGGGGAAGCGTCCGGTGCGGGAAGTGGTAGGTGTGCCAGCTGCATTGCTTGAGCGGTGGTCCTCCCGCCGGGTAGCGATTGTGGCCCGCCAGGGGGAGTTGGCGGCCCGGTTCCAGCATGATCATGGTCGGCCGCCGACACCTGTGGAAGCGATCAAATTGGCGCAGCAAGCAACGTTGGAGACCCGCGACGCCAAACATGAACCCCGTTCTGTCGCCCAGCAGCGGACTACGTGGCGGGCGGAGGCACAGCAGGTGGTGGGGGAGGTTGGGATCACCTCTTTGGTGGTGGCCGCCACCGCAGGCGTGGCATCTGTTCTGCCCGTGCCAGCTGGGTGGGCGACGGCGACGGCGGGGGAGGTGGTGGCGGCGGTAGAGGGCGGCCGGGCCACGTGGCAGGTGTGGCATCTTCGGGCGGAGGCCTCCCGCAGGGCAAGGGAGCGCGCCACCGACCCGGCGATGGCAGAAGTACTGACGGGTAATCTGCTGCGGGAAGCTGTCAGGTTGAGTGAGCTCGTCGGGGACGCAGGTGGTGACGGTCTGAGCGAACCAACGGTGTTGCGTCGCAGGGATGGGGCGTCGGTGTACACGGTGGCCGGGGCGCAGCTCTATACCTCCGGGAAGGTGCTGGCCGCGGAGAGTCTGATGGTGGAACTGTCCGGCCGCACGGGTGGGCGGCGGGTTGGTGAGATGGAGGTGTCGCTGGCTTTGCTGGCCTCGACCGCCAACGGTGTGGTACTCAATGCCGGCCAGACGAACTTGGTGCGGGAGATGGCCACTAGCGGGGCACGGGTGCAGCTTGCGCTTGCTGCCGCGGGGTCGGGGAAGACCACAGCGATAAAGGTGTTGACTCAGGCGTGGCGTGAGGGCGGCGGCACTGTCCTTGGGTTGGCGCCCTCGGCTGTTGCGGCCAGTGTGTTGCGGGACCAGACCGGGGATGCCACCACGGTCGCGAAGTACGTGTGGGATCTTGAACACGGCCGCCGAAACGGTATGAGTGGGGAGGTTGGTCCAGGCGCGCTGGTGATCGTTGATGAGGCGGGGATGGCTGACACCATCTCTTTGGCTGCTGTGATCGAGCATGTTGTGGGCTGCGGCGGCTCGGTGCGTCTTGTGGGTGATGATCAGCAGTTGGCGGCGATCAGTGCCGGTGGGGTGCTGCGCGACATCGCCGAGATCCACGGAGCTGTTGAACTTACCGAGCTGATGCGCTTCCAGGACATGGCAGAGGCCAGCGCCTCCCTCGCTTTGCGGGAGGGGCGGCCGGAGGCGTTGGGGTTCTATCTCGACGCCGAGCGGATCCACCCCGGAACCCAGGAATCCAGCCTGGAGACGGCATTCGCCCACTGGACTGCGGACCGGGCCGAAGGCTGGGACAGCCTGATGTTGGCCAGCACCCGAGACACGGTGACTGATCTCAACCGGCGGGCGAGAGCGCACCGCCTGACCACCAACGATGATCCCGCCCGCCACGAGGTAGAAGTGGGGTTGGTGGATGGGAACCGGGCCTCAGTTGGGGATGTCATCATCACCCGCATGAATGACCGCCGCCTGCCGATGTCGGCGACGGATTGGGTCAAGAACGGCGACCGCTGGATTGTACTTCGGGTCACTGATCGTGGGGTTGTCCAAGCCAGGCACTGCGACTCCGGGCTGAGAGTGACATTGCCGCAGGACTACGTGAGCAGATACGTGCAGCTTGGCTACGCCGTGACCGTTCACGCCGCGCAAGGCCTCACCGTGGATGTCACCCGGGGCGTGCTGACCGGGGTTGAGACGAGACAGCAGCTCTATGTGATGGCCACCCGTGGCCGCCTCGCCAATCACCTCTATGTGCCCGTTGTCGGCGATGGTGATGAACACAGCCTCGTGCACCCCACGACCCTGCGACCCGAAACCGCCGTAGACATTCTGCAAACCATCCTTGCGCGTGACGGTGCAGCACGCTCGGCCACCACCGAAACGCGCGAGCAGACAGCACCGGCGATCCGGCTCACCCACGCGGCCGGACGCTACGTCGACGCCCTCCACGTCGCTGCTGAAACCCTTATAGAACCCTCGACCATCACCGCCTTGGACAGGGGGGCCGACGCTGTGGTGGATGGGTTGACATCGTGTGCGGCGTGGCCTGCGTTGCGTGCCGCCCTGCTCCTCAACACGCTTGATGGTCGAGACCCGCTGGTCGAACTCCGCGGCGCTGTTGCTGCACGTGAACTGGGGTCAGCCCAGGACCCGGCTGCGGTGCTGACGTGGCGCATCCACCCCCCTGAGGGCGCGGGCACCCTGCCGTGGCTGCCGCCCATCCCCACAGCCTTGACGAAACATCCAGACTGGGGCCCCTACCTGACTGCGCGGACACAACTGGTCACATCCGCCGCCGCAGGAGTGCGAGAAGTAGCCAGTCATCTGGTGAGTCCAGGATGGGCGCTGCCCGGACAAACACTCACCCCGGCGCTGATCGAGGACGTCGAAGTCTTTCGCGCAGCAACTGGTGTGGAAGCTGACGACAGGAGGGTGCTTGGGCCGCTGCAACTCGGCGCCACAGCACGGACCTGGCAACGCCAGCTAGAGCAGAGGCTCCGACCAAATATTGCCTCGGTGTGGGCAGACATGCTGAGCGACCTCCACCCCGAAGTCCACGCCGATCCGTTCGCGATCTCCCTCACCCACAAAATCGCCGCACTGCATGCCTCCGGGGTCCCCGTGACTGAGATGCTGGCCGAAGCCGCAGCCGATGGACCCCTCCCGGCCGAGCAACCCGCCGCGGCTTTGTGGTGGCGGCTCTCCCGCCACCTCACCCACACCCACAACAACACCATCACCACACAACCCGCCCCGATCAGCTGGGGCACGGAGCTCCGGGCACTGGTCGGTGACGCGAAGGCCATTGAACTGGAACGCAGCCCGTGGTGGCCGACCCTGGTCAACTCCGTCACCCAAGGCTTGGAACAAGGCATCCCACTCAGAGAACTCCTGACCACCGACCATGAGATGAACATCTCAGCTTTCGACGACCACTGCCAAGCCCTCATGTGGCGGGCACAACAACTCACCACCACCCCGCCGAACAACCCCGAAGACGAACCACCCCACCCCGATGACCTCCCACCAGAAGACCAGTACCACAGCGACACCGAATCCAGTCTCGGTGAGGCTCTACGCTCTGCTGCCCGGCTTCGAGAAGCCACTGAGCTTGACTTCACCGCCATCGAGCTCCGGCGGGACTTCGCCGCAGCCGACCGCTGGACCGACACCCACCACACCCCCGAGCGCCTGGCCCTGGTCAACGATGAGGCCGCCACCTTCTACACCAACCACCTGCCTGGGTCTTGGGCACACCCCCACCTCATAGAGCGCCTCGGCACCGACATCGCGGGCGACGAACGGTTCCGTGCCGGCTACGCACCCCATGGTTGGACGAACCTGGTCAACCACCTCCGCCGCTACGGCATCAGCGACGACGAAATGCTGACCGCTGGTGTAGCGACCCTCACTCGCGACGGACGGCTCATCGACAAGTTCCGCGACCGACTCATCTTCCCCATCACAGCTGACAGCAGAGTTCTAGGCTTCGTCGGCCGACGCAACCCCAACTCTGCCGACGACACGGCAGCCCCGAAGTACCTCAACACCGCCACCACACCGCTGTTCAGCAAACGTGATGTCCTCTTCGTCCACGACCACCTCACCCCTAACACGATCCCCGTCATCGTCGAAGGCCCCATCGATGCAATCGCCATCACCCTCGCCGGACAAGGCCACTACATCGGTGTTGGGCCCCTGGGCACGGCCTTCACCCACGAACAATGCCTAACACTCTCGGGCGGACGAACACCAATCATCGCCACAGACGCCGATACCGCCGGCATCGTCGCCGCCGAAAACATTTTCTGGCTGCTAGCGGCGCACCGCCTCGACCCCACCCGGGCTGCACTGCCAGCTGGCAGCGACCCAGCAGCCATCCTCCAAGCCCTGGGTCCCGCTCGACTGGTTCAGCTTCTCGACCAAGCCCGGCCCCAAGCCGACCACATGACTCAGGAACGACTCGCCCACCTGCCGCGCCTGGACGCCATTGCCCAAGTGGCCAAAATATTCGCCGCTCGCCCATCCGGTACCTGGCCCGAGCTTGCGTCGCTGGCCATCGAAGACCGCGGCACGGCACAACGTGCACTACTGACAGCAGCCACGACGTGGACAACCACCCCAATCGAGGCAGCCGATACCGCAGGCGAGCAAACCCGCCAACTGCGCCACCGGCTTCAACAGCCCCCCGAGATCAGGTGGAAAGACTGGGCCGTGCACACCAATCAAGCATTGCTCCAGAGCGAGCACTGGCCTGCGATCGCCGCCCACTTGGACAAACTCGACCTCACCGGTGTCAACATCAATTTTCTAGCCCAACGATTCCGTCAGTCCCCGTCGAACTTGGTTCTGGCGATCCTGAGCGACTTCAACGACCCAGATCAATCTGTCCTTCGGGATCTTGGAGGATTCCTGCAGCCGGTTGCGCCTACGCAGACCAGAACCGATGGGCGTCACCGCCACCACCGCATAGGCCCCAGCCCGACTACTGCCCCTCGTCGATGAAGGTTCAGCAGAAAAGACGCGAAATGAAGGGTAGCCAGAGCAACGTTCGTTCCGGCCGACGCCGTACTCCTCGGGGGTGGTGGCAGTAAGTGTTGGACCGGTTGGGTGATCGGAGATGTGATCCGATGCGTCCCGCGAGGGTGTCCACGGCCTCCTGTGCGGCCTGGGAGGAGACGTGGGTGTAGATGTCTCCGGTGATCGCGATGGTGGAGTGCCCCAGCCGTCTGGACACCTGGGTGATGGGTTCTCCTGCCTCCAGCCCCAGGGAGGCGGAGGTGTGGCGCAGGTCATGGAGCCACATCGGTGGTAACCCCAGCTCCTTCACCAAGATGGTGAACTGCCTTGATACCGCAGCCGGGTCTAAGGGAATGCCTGCTTCGTCCTGGAACACGAACGCCCCAGGCGAGATGTCACCGACTGCCCGTTGGTGGGTGTCCAGCACGGCGGCTGTGTCGTCGTCGAGGTGGACGGTGCGAACCCCCTTGGCTGACTTCGGGGATCCCACGGCAGTCTGTCCTGCAACCAGCGTGAGCTGCCTGCGGATGTGAACGGTCTTGGCTTCGAGGTCCAGGTCGTGCCACTGGATGCCCAGGGTCTCCCCTCTGCGGAGCCCGCAGATCAGCAGCAGTCGATACACGAGGTGCCATCGGTGCTCACGGGTCCTGTGGAGGAGGGTCTGGGCTTGGGTGGTGGTCCAGATCGTCATCTCGTGGCGCTCGGTCCTTGGTAGCTCCACGAGTGCTGCTGGGTTGGTGGGCCGCAAGCCTCGACGGACAGCGGTGTTGAGGGCTGACATCAACGTGGCGTGGATCCTGTGGAGGGTCGCGATCGACACGGTTCCGTATCTGCCGGAGCGGATCAGTGAATGTGCGCGACGTGCCCCACGGTGAGCCGTGCCAGCCGTAGGTGGCCCAGGGAGGGCTTGAGGAACCTGTTGATGTGAATCTGGGTAGCCCAAGCGCGTTGAGGGCCGCAGAGCAGCTTTGGTGGCCAACCAGGCATCAAGGTAGCCACCCACCGTGCCCTTGCGAAGCGGACTGCCGGTGGCCTCTGAGGCGGGTAGGACCGGAACAGGTTGAAGGTGGTCATGGAAGGAACTCCTGTCTGAACATGAAGAAAGCCCGCACCGTGTGGTGCGGGCCGGTGGTGCCCCGCCTCCTGTACAGGACAAGGCGGGGAGCCGGGAAAGTTGCCAGTCGTCAGCACTTCGGGTTGGGAAGATGGTTGATTCCGGCAACCTGGTGATCAGTGACGGGAATGCCCATTTCAGCGGGCATGAAGAAAGCCCCCCGCATGGAGCGAAGGGCTTGAAGAGAAAATGTTGAATCACTGGTCTCTGTATATATAACTATAGCATATTAATTCACTTGGATAGGTTCTTTTCGACAGGTGAGGAAAGGCAGCAGATTGGGAGGCCTGCGTGGGTGGCAGATGTGCTCCGCCTATGCGCAGCTGACGTGCAACCTCACCTGAGTCCGGGCAAGATGGGGCCTTCCAGTAACCTTCGAGCCGGGAGCATCGACGTTCCCAGTAGTACCCGAGGAGAAGACGCTGTGAGTCAGCTTGCCAACTTTGTGTGGGGGATTGCCGACCAACTGCGGGGCGTGTACAAGCCAGCCCAGTACGGCACCGTCACTCTGCCGTTCGTGATCCTGCGGCGCATGGAGGGCATCCTCGAAGGGCATCGCGAGATGATCCACGACCTCATCGCCACCACACCCCACGAAGGAGCGCTGGCTGCCAAGCTCCGCAGCAAGGGCCTGCACTTCTGGAACAGCTCGGACTACACCCTCAAGTCGTTGTTGGGTGATCCGGACAACCTGGCTGCCAACCTCATCGACTACGTCTCAGCGTTCTCACACAACGTGGCCGACATCTTCCCCAGCTTCAAATTCGAGCAGTCCATCAGCAAGCTTGACGACAACGACCGGCTCTACCTGCTCGTTTCGCAGTTCTCAGACGTTGACATGCGCCCCGACGTCCTCTCCAACGCCGAGATGGGTGAACTGTTCGAGCATCTGATCTTCAGGTTCAACACCGCCTCCAACGAGACCGCCGGTGAACACTTCACCCCCCGAGACGCGATCCGGCTCATGGTGGATCTGCTGCTGGCCCCCGACTCAGACGTCCTGGCCACACCGGGCACCGTGCGCACCATCTACGACCCCGCCGCAGGCACCGGAGGCATGCTCTCCGTCGCCGAAGAACGGATCATGGACCTCAACGACAAGGCCAAGGTCGCACTGTCGGGGCAGGAACTCAACGACGAGTCCTACGCCGTGTGCAAGTCAGACATGATCGCCAAAGGCCAGGCCGTGGATGCCATCAAGCTCGGCGACACCCTCCGCAACGATCACCACTTCGGCACCCAATACGATTATTGCCTCAGCAACCCGCCCTACGGCGGTGACTGGAAGTCCGCTGAGAAGGTGGTCCGCGACGAACACAATAAGGGCGGCGGACGCTTCGACGCCGGGCTCCCCAGAATCAGCGACGGCCAAACCCTCTTCCTGCAGCACCTCGTGTCCAAGATGCGCCCTGCCCACGCGGGCAAGGAGAACTCCGGGGGCCGGGCTGCCATCGTGCTCAACGGATCACCGCTGTTCACCGGAGGTGCAGGCTCCGGGGAGTCAGAGATCCGGCGCTGGCTCATCGAATCCGATCTGGTGGATGCCCTCGTGGCCCTGCCCACCAACATGTTCTACAACACCGGAATCGCCACCTACGTGTGGCTGCTCGACAACCACAAGCCCGCCGAACGCAAGGGCAAGATCCAGCTCATCGACGCAACCTCGTTCTGGACCAAGCTCCGCAAGAACCTGGGATCCAAGAACCGCGAGATCAGCGACACCGACCGTGAGCGCATCCTCAAGCTCTACGACGACTACGAGGACAACGACCACAGCAAGATTCTGGACAGCGCCGACTTCGGCTATTGGGAGATCACCGTGGAACAACCCCTACGACTGCGCTTTCTCGTAGATGCCCAGCGCATCGACGAGTACCTCGCTGTCAAGCAGTTGACCAAGCTGGATGAAGGAGTCCTCACCGGTCTGCGAACTGCACTGATCTCGGTCGCGGGCAAGCCATACGGGAACCGAGATGAGTTCACCAAGGCTCTTCGTTACGCGGTCAAGGCAACAGGCAACGGACTCGCTTTGCCAGTCGTCAAGGCGCTGGTCGCGGTCATAGGCGAGCGAGACGAGAACGCCGACATCTGTTCCGACACAAAGGGCAACCCTGAGCCTGACATCGGCCTCCGTGATACCGAGCTCGTACCCTTCCACGACACCATCGATGACTACTTCGAGCGTGATGTCCTGCCGTTCGTTCCTGACGCGTGGATCGATGAGTCCAAGACCAAGGTCGGCTGTGAGATCCCGGTCACCCGGCTGTTTTACAAGTACGTGCCTCCGCGCCCACTGGCCGAAATTGACGCCGAGTTGAACGCCCTCACTGAAGAGATAGTTGAGTTGCTCCGAGTGGTGGAAGCGTGATGCAAGTTGTGCTTGCTCACCTTCCAGCGGCATGGCGGCGCGTCGCGATGTCCAGATTGTCCACCCGCCCGATCACAGCGGGCGCGGATTACGTAGCGCAGCCACGGGTGCCCAACGACGTTAGATATGTAAGAACCACAGACGTGAAGACGTTGCAAACACTCACCTCCGATGAATCGGCCGTAGGCGTGAGCGCGAGCGAAGCTGAGGCAGCGTTGGCGACAACTGGCGACATCCTCATGACGAGGTCTGGCTCGTTGGGCACTTCCTATTTTCACCAGTCGTCTGAGCCTGTGTGCTTCGCAGGGTATCTGGTTCGTATGCGTCCGGACCTCAAGCGAACTGATGGCCGCTTCTTGGCCTGGTGGGCCTCCTCCCAAGACCACAAGGATCAGATCGCGGTCGGAGCTACCCGCTCGACCATTGACAACTTTAGTGCTGCGAAGTTTCGAGCCATGCGTGTTCCGCTGCCACCGCTCGACGAGCAGCGCCATGTCGCTGACTTTCTGGACAGGGAGACCGCGCAGATCGATGCGCTCATCGAGAAGCAAGGCAACCTGATCTCAACGTTGGTCGAGCGACGTACTGCCCTTATCCGTCACGCAATCGGGGGAGGTGCCACGGGGGGAACGCTGGAGCGTCGAAGCCAGTCATGGCTCGGCCCTGTTCCGGAGCACTGGTCTCAACGCCCTCTCTGGTCAATGTTCCGCCGTGAGAAGCGAACCGGGTTCGTTGACGAGCCGATGGTCTCAGTGTTCCGAGAGTTTGGCGTGGTTTTTAAGGGGGACTTCGACAACTTGAACGTCACTGCGGAGGACCGTTCAATCTATCAACTTGTCGAGCCTGGATGGCTTGTGGTCAATCGTATGAAGGCTTGGCAGGGATCTCTCGGGATAAGTGCCATCCGCGGAATTTCTTCTGGACACTACATCTGCTTTAGGCCCATGCACAGCGAGAGGCCGGACTTCCTCAATTGGCTCTTCCGCTCACCTCAGTACCGTGAGGGACTAGCAGCCAATTCGCGCGGGGTCCGTCCGGGTCAAGCTGAAATTGACAACCTGCTGCTTCGACAGATGCCTGTTCTGGTTCCGCCCCTGGAAGAGCAGACACGCATTGTTGACTTCCTGGAACGCGAGACCTCCAAGGTCGATGAGCTTATAGCCAGGTCCGGACTCTTCATCGAACTTGCCCGTGAGCGACGCGCTGCACTCATCACAGCAGCTGTCACCGGCCAGCTCGATGTCACCAGGAAAGAGGTCGCGTGATGGCGCAGCACCATGAGTCGGCGTTCGAGAAGGAGTTGTGCGAGTACTTGGCTGCACGTGGCTGGCTGTACTCAGCCACGGACGCTGGTTACGACCGTCAACGTGCTTTGTTTCCCGATGACATCTTCGCTTGGCTGGAGGAGACGCAGCCCGAGGAATTGGCGAATAAGGTCAAGCAAACCAAGACGCCCGGAGCCCAAAACAAGGCAAAGGATGGGGTGATCGATAGGCTTTCGAAGCTACTGGACCAGGGACAGCCGGTGGGTGGGGCGCTGAAGGTGCTGCGGTCGGGGTTCAAGGACGCACCAGCGGCCTTCGACATGATGCAGAAGCGCCCCGAGCAAGCGGTGAACCCCAACGTCAACGCCAAGTACACAGCCAACAGGCTCCGTGTCATGAGGCAAGTGCACTACTCGTCGAAGAACAATAACTCGATCGACCTGGTGCTGTTCGTCAACGGCATCCCAGTGGCGACACTGGAACTCAAGACCGACTTCACGCAGAGCGTCGCGGATGCGAGGAAGCAGTACCAGCGCGACCGACTCCCGGCTGGGGAGCCGCTGCTGGGATTCGGTACCCGTGCCCTGGTGCACTTCGCGGTGTCCAACGACGAGGTGTGGATGACCACCAAGCTGGAGGGTCCGAAGACACGGTTCCTGCCGTTCAACCGAGGGAACCACGGGCACAAAGGCAATGCTCCGGACCCTGAGGGTTCACCCACCACGTACTTGTGGCGTGACGTGCTCCAGCGTGACATGTGGCTGGACATCGTTGGCAAGTTCATCCACTACGAAACCACCAAGACCAAAGACCCCGTCACCGGTCAGCAGAAGAAGACAACGAACTTGATCTTCCCCCGCTACCACCAGTTGGAGGCGGTCACTGCGTTGGTTGCGGACAGCAAGGCCATGGGTGCCGGTCAGAGGTACCTGGTGCAGCACTCTGCCGGGTCGGGGAAGACCCGGACCATCGCGTGGACGGCGCACCGGCTCGCCACCCTGCACGACGTACAGAACCAGAAGATCTTCGACTCCGTCATCATCATCACGGACCGCACCGTGCTGGATGACCAGCTACAGGAGGCGGTCAAGGAGATCGAGACCAAGACCGGCATCGTCGCCACCATCAACACGAAGGAAGCAGCCAAGTACGGGCTGACGTCGAAGTCGGCGCTGCTGGCCCAGACCCTGGCGGCGGGCAAACTCATAGTTGTCGTGACGCTCCAGACGTTCCCCTTCATCCTGAAGGAGATCGAGAAGAGCAAGTCGCTGCGGGGGAAACGCTTCGCTGTCATCGCTGACGAGGCGCACTCATCCCAGACAGGACAAGCCTCCGCAGAGCTGAAGAAGGCACTGTCTGACCAAGAGGCCGCCGATGTGGCTGATGGCGGGGAGATCGACGTCGAGTCCGTGTTGGCGGCCACGGCATCAGCCAAGGCCGAGACACCCAACATCTCGTTCTACGCCTTCACGGCCACACCCAAGTCCAAGACCCTGGAGCTGTTCGGCACCCCTGACCCGGCGACGGGCCTGTCACGCCCGTTCCACCTGTACACGATGCAGCAGGCCATCGAGGAGGAGTTCATCCTCGACGTCCTGAAGAACTACACCACCTACGACACAGCCTTCCAGCTCGCGCAGAAGGTCGACGAGGGCCAGATGAAGCCCCTGCCCACCCTTGACCAGCACGGCAACCTCGTGGATGAGAAGGCGGCACGCAAGGGTCTGATGAACTGGGTGCAGTTGCACCCCACCAACATCGCCCAGAAGGTGCAGATCATCGTCGAGCACTTCGAGGCCAACGTGAAGCATCTGCTGGGTGGGCAGGCCAAGGCCATGGTGGTCACCGGCTCCCGCAAGGCGGCCATCAAGTACAAGAAGGCCATCGACGCCTACATCGCCAAGCACCACTACAGTGACGCCACCTCGCTAGTGGCGTTCTCCGGCGAGGTGACGTTCACCGACCTCGACTTCGACGGCTACCCCAGCGATGCCATCCATTCGGGGGACAAGTTCACAGAAGCCTCCATGAACCCCGGGGTCAAGGACCTACGCAACGCCTTCGACACACCCGAGTACCGGGTCATGATCGTGGCCAACAAATTCCAGACCGGATTCGACCAGCCCAAACTGTGCGCCATGTACGTGGACAAGCCCTTGGCCGGGGTGGCTGCGGTGCAGACACTGTCACGACTGAACCGGGCAATGCCAGGCAAGGCGACCATGGTCCTCGACTTCGCCAACAAGGCCGAGGACATCCTCGCCGCGTTCAAGCCGTACTTCGAAGAAGCCGAGATCACGACCACCACGGACCCAAACCTGCTGCACGACCTTGCCACCAAACTCGACGCCACCGGGATCTACAGCCCCGAGGAAGTCGAAGCCGTAGCCACCTCCTACGTGCAAGGCAAGGGCAACAACGCACTGACCGCTGCGGTGCAGCCCGTCAAGCAACGCTTCATCGCAGCCCGCAACGCAGCCAGGGAAGCCAAGGACGCATCGAAGCTGGAGGAGCTGGAGCAGTTCCGCAGCGACGTCTCCACCTTCGTACGGCTCTACGACTTCCTGTCACAGATCATCAACTTCGAAGACACCAGCATCGAGAAGCAGGCCATCTTCTCCCGGTACCTCGCCACCCAGATCCGCCCCGAGGAGCGCTCCGAGACGGTTGACCTCTCCGACGTCACCCTGGAGGGCATCAAGCACAGCCAAGGCGAGACGGTACAGATCAAGCTCGGGGACGGTGAGGTCGTCCCTCTGGGTCCCAGCTTCACAGCAGCCGGATCGAGGAAGCCCCATGATCCGCGTCTGGCGCTCATGGCCGCGATCATCGCGAGCCTGAATGAACAGTTCGCAGGGGAGGGGTTCCAGGATCATCAGCAACAGAGTTGGGTGGAGGAGTTGGTGGTGGCGATGAAGCACGATGAGGATCTCGTCGCCCAGGCCGTTGTCAACAACGAGGAACAGTTCCTCGCCAGCCCGACCCTTCGCGATGCCGTGACGATTGCCGTCTCAGAGACCCACGGTGCCCACTCCAAGATGGTGGACCTGTTCCACACCCGCAGCGGAGTCGAGATCAAGCTGAACGCGCTCCTGGGGCGGCTGCTCTACATGGACCTCCGGGAACCGGTGGACGGTCAGCCAACGACCTGAGAGTGCGGTGTGGGCTCGTCAACTGTCGAAGCTGGCCGGCAAATATCCCCGATGTGTATGTGAGTTCCAATCCGATCCATTTGGCGGCAATCCTTTCTCGCGGGTCTGGTCACTGAAAACTAGGGACGCAGTGCGCGAAGTCCGCGCGCATTGCATCGTGGAAGAGTGTTGACGTCGGCGAGCAGGGTGTCGTTTCTTTTGGTGGTGTTGCCTTGATTGATGTGTCTCGTGTGGGCGGGCTGTCCGGGCCATGGGGTGTGGCTGTTTTCGCATCCTTGGCGGGCTGTGTGGGTGCGCTCCAGGAAGTTGGGGATGGTGTAGCGGTGCCATTCGTCGAGGAGGGTGCTGGTGGGTGCGTCGCCGGCGGTGCGGCGTTGATCGGCCAGCGTTGAGATGTCGCGGACGAGGTGGGGGTGTTCGGGCCAGCAGGGTGGGATTTGGTCTTGGGAGTACCAGGTGTGTTGGGTGTTGAACCAGTAGACGAATGCTTCGAGCCATTTCCAGGTGTCGAAGCGTAAGTCGGGGTCGTGGATTGATGTCAGGTCCCAAGGGCGGGGGATGATTTCGCCGGCGCCGAAGATTTCATCGGCGGCACGGCCACCTATGGCCAGCATGTGGAGTTGTTGGTAGACCTTGGCCATGCGGGGGGTGGCCTCGGGGAACTCTGTCAGGTTTGAGGGTGTGTCCACGTTGGGGTGCTCCTATCGTGTTGGTGGGGTGCTGAGGCCGAGCTGATGGGAGGCGGCAACAGCCGCGGCGGTGCGGTGTTGGAGGTCACTGGCGGGTGCTGCCTTTGGTGTGGCGGGCCGGAGTTGAGCCTGTTGTGTCAGGAGCGTGCGTCCGGGTTTTCCGTTGATGGCTCGGTGAACTGTGGCGATGATGGGTTTGCCGTTCTCAGCGATGACCAGGACACGTCCGGTGGGTAGTTCGCGGATTGTCTCGGGGCGGAGGACGGGGGTGTCTTCGCCGTGGCTGGAGCGGTTGGGGGTGCGGCCGTTTTGGTGGTTGTGGCGGGTGATGCGGCGGGTGCCGAGGAGGTCGGAGAGTTCTTTGTTGAATCCTTGGTCTTTGGAGCCACCGAACACGATGAGTGTGTTGGTGAGGCCAAGGATGGATCGGGAGTGGTGGGGGCCGTAGGCCTGGTCGAGTTGGGCACGGGTTTGGGAGGCCCACACGATGCTGATCCCGAGTGCTCTTTCGTTGGCCATCCGGGTCGCCAGCGTGGGGAGGGGTGCGGTGGAGGGGAGCTCATCGAGGCAGGCCAGTAGCGGTGGGCAGAGCTTGCCCCAGGGGCTGTGGTGGGCGAGGTTCAGGGCGGTGTCGAGGATGTCTTCGGCTACGGCTGTCATGAGGGGAGAGGCGGAGATGTAGGGGTCTTCCCGGCCGAGAAGGTAGATCGTTCCGTTGCGGCGGATGACGTCGGCGATGTCGGTGGCTGGCCTGTTTGGTCCGGGGATGCAGCGTTGGCGTCGTTGTTGGGTGGTGAACAGGGCGAGTGCTTGTTCGACGGTGGTTTTGGTGTTGCCGGAGGTGCGGTCATCTGGGTTGTGGATGGCGCCAATGAGGAGTCCGTGCCAGTTGGGCTCAGCGTTGGGGTGGTTGAGAAGGGCTTCGGTGGGGAGGGTGGCCTTTCGGGGGTTGGCTACCCAGTGGAGGATGTCGTTGAGGGTGGAGCCGGTGAGGGCTGCTGCATGGAGGTAGCACTGGATGACTTTGGCGGCTTCAGCGGCGTAGAACTGGGCGGCAGCGCTGCTGCTGGTGTTGGTGGTGGTCAGGGTGCCGGCGCAGAAGGCTTTCGCGCGGCGCTCTGCGATGTGGGCGTCGATGCAGCCGGCGATGGGGTCCCACACCAGGGGCGGGAGGTCGGGGGCGGTTCCGAAGGGGTCGAGGACGTGACAGGGCCGACCTCCTGCGGTGCGGGCCGTCCAGGTCAGGAGCACGTCTTCGGGTTTGGTCATGGTCACCAGTGCGGCTCCGGGCGCCTGGAGGAGGGCGGGGGTGAGGATGTCGAGGGTTTTCCCGGATCCTTGGGGGCCGATTACTCCGGCGGTGCGGTCCCAGGGTTGCCACAGATCAACACCGCGCGGTGTGTGGCTGCGTCCGATCTTCCATCCGATGTCTGTGGGGTCGAATCTCATTGCCGTCCCTTTGGATACAGGTCGGGGCGGATGATTCCTCGGGTGAGACGCAGCCGCCGGAGGCCAAGGAGATGCTGAGCTTGGTCGGCGGTGGCCATGCCTTTGATGGCCCTGCCGCGGAGTCGCATCAAGGCCCATCCGGATGTGCCGCACATGGCGGCGGCTGCCGCGGCAGTCATCGTCCACACCAGCCACATGGGCGAACCGACTGCGGTGTGGGTGGGGAGGCCTGCCGTGGTGTTGCCGCGGAGGATGGCCCAGCAACTGGTGACCAGGTGCTCACTGGTGGGCCACCAGAGCCCTGAGCCGGTGAACAGGAGTGCGGCAGTGCGTCCGATCTGTACCGCCAGGATCCCGATGATGAGCAGCAGGATCCCGGTCAGGGCTGCGGGTTCCCACGTCCAGGGGTAGCCATCCTCGTGCTGGGCATCCTTCATCACGACACGCCTCCTTGGCTGATGTGTTCCATGTGGGGGATAGGCCCGCTTCGGGGGTGCTGTGGCGCGAACAACAGGCGAAAGATGTGAAGCATCAGGCGTGGGGCGCGGCGACTTTCATGGGTTGAGGTTGTGTTGCTGGAGCCAGGTTCGGGGGTTGGTGGGGTGGTTGTTGATGCGGACTTCGAGGTGGAGATGGGGGCCGGTCACGTTGCCGGTGGCACCGACGGCACCGATTACTCGCCCGGCAGCCACTGCCTGGCCGAGACGGACATTGATGCGGCTTTGGTGGGCGTACCAGACTTCGGTGCCGTCGGCGGCTCGAATTGTGGTGAGGTTGCCGTAGGGCCCACCGCTGGCTTGGGCGTAGGTCACGGTGCCGGCGGTGACGGCACGGATGGGGGTGCCCGTGGGGGCGGCGAAGTCCAAGCCTGTGTGGATGCTCGCCCAGCGGGTACCGGTTTGCCCGAACCCGGCTGTGATCCTGTACGTGCCTTGGGCTACCGGTAACACCACAGCACCATCACCGCCGTTGTTGCTGAGGGCTGTGGCGTTGGTGGTGCCGTTGACTGAGATGTGGACGTGGTTGAGGTGGGCGCTGGAAGGGTTGGGTCCGTCGTAGCAGGACCCTTCGGAGCAGTTGCGCCATCCCTGATTGGTGCGGGCGACGCTCCAGATCCGGCGTTGCCAGATGACGTAGGTGACCCCCAACCGGGTGGCGTTCGTGCGGGCCCATTCAGCAATCTCCTGGCCGGTGGCTGCCCCGGCCGGGGTGCTCCAGTGGGGGATCATGACGTCGACGGCCCTGCCGGTGCCGTGGTCTCTGGGGTCGCCGGGGCGTAGCCCGCCGATGGTGCGGATTTGTGGCCAGCCCGCGGCCACGCAGCGCATCACCCGGGCCGCATCCGCGGTCAGACCCAGTTCACTCCCCACATCAGCGGGGGTGGTTTGGCATTCCAGCCCGGTTGTGGGCATCCCACAGGCCGGGGTGGCGGATGGCTGGTGTTGGAGGAGGGTGGCGATGATGGCCCGTGCGGTTGCTTCGTGGCGGGCGTAGGCGTTGGGGCGGGCTGAGCGTTGTACTTTTTGTGCGGCCGTGGTGAGGGTGAGGTGGTGCCAGTTGGGGATGTCGGCCAGGCCGGGGATGTGCCAACCGGTCAGGGTGGTGTGGCCGAGGAAGAACACCCGTGCCTGGTACCTGTCATCGAGGAGGGTGGTGACGTTCTCCGCGATGGTGGTGCCGTCGGCGTGCCAGCCGATGAGGGTGCGCATCTGGAACAACCCGATGTCCCCGCCAGCGTTGGGTATGCCGGCGGTGGGGTCGGCCCCAAGGTCGGATTCCTGCAAGGCGGTGGCGATCCCGACTACCGCCCCGGGCGCCCCTACCGCAGTCTCTGTGGCCACAGCAAAAATCATGGCGGCACGTTCCAGTTGTGAATCGGTGAGGCCGGCCGCCCCCGCAGGGCCTCCCTGTTGGCTGGCGCATGTTCCGATTGGTCCGGCAGGGGCGTTGCTTGCGCCGCTGGTCAGGAGGGGGATGAGTAGTGCGAGGCCGAGGATAGGTACGAACACCACGGCGCTGAGGGTGGTGAGGAGGGCGGCAGTTTTCATGAGGGTGCGAGGTTGTGGTTGGTGTGGGTCAGGGGGAGCTCGAGGTCGGGGTGGAGGGCGAGGTGAACTTTGTGGGTGTGGGGTCCGACGCAGATCAGGGCGCGGCCGGTGCGGTGCATGGCCCAGCCGGTGATGGCGTCGCGGGCCAGGGGGCGAAGGTCGAGGAGGTGGTCGAGGTCATCGGCGACGTCGGCGTCTTGGCCGTAGAGGACTTTGATGTCGGCGAGGTGGAGCAGGTCTTTGGCGATTTGTTGGGCTTGGGTTCCGGCGTGACCGGCGCTTTGGTAGTCCGAGGGTTTGTGGGAGACAGCGATTTCGATGTCGCCGTGGGCGCGGCTCAGTCTGAGGTCTTGGTCGAAGGAGGCGACGGCGTCGGGTCCGAGGCGGAGTTGTTTCCAGGCCTCGTCGCGGATGTTGATCCGGTGCCCTCCGCCTTCTCGCATCGCCGATCCCCAGGAGGAGAGGCAGGCCAAGGCCATGCCGGTGGCCTGGTCACCCAACCCGGCAAGCCTGGACAGTGACATCGACTGGATGGGTGCTTGCCAGTCAATAGTGATGGAGGTGGGGGCATCAAAAATCCCTGCCAAGGCGCCGGTGGTGAGTTGGGCGACGGCGTCTCGCAGGAGCCGGGTCTCTTCGAGGAACCGCCACCGATCGGGGAACCGGGTTGCGTCGATGAGTTCTGAGCTGGGGTTGTTCAGTACCGCCCACACTTGGGGCAACACGATGGGGCGCAGCTCTCTGGAGTCGGTGTCATGCCGGGTCAGGGTGTCCAGCACCGCTTTGAGGATTTGTTCTTCGGTGGGGCCCACTGGCACCCGGTGGTCGCCGATGGTTTGGCAGCCGATGAGGCTGCGCAGCAGCACCAGCCACCTGCCGAAGATCAGACCTGACTTGTGGTCCCGCTCGGCCCTGGTGAGCTTGTTCCAGCCTGCGGCCAGCGGTCCGGGGTCCAAAGGGTTGAGGCGGGCGGGCATGCCGGGTCCGATCGCGAAGGGCTCCACTCCGAAGTGGCGGCAGAGCAGTTCGTACTCATCTTTCGGATCCCCCAAGATGAGGGCTTGGTAGCCGAAGGCGAACATGCGGTTGCAGAACGCTTTGACCCATGCGGACTTGCCTCTGCCGGGTTTCCCGAAGATGAAGATATTGGGATTGGTCACCGGTATCTGGTCGTCCTGGATCCAGCCGTGGGGGTCGACGTAGAAGGTGGACCCGTTGAGGACATCAACACCCATGGGTGCGCCGGTGGCTGCCATGGGGGTGGCAGTGGTCAATGGCCAGTACAGGCCGACCTGGTCCGATGTCATTCGGTACTGCCTCACCGGTGGGCGGGATGCTGCCCATCCCGCCCCGGCCCGGCGCGGTCCCCGCCATGAGGTGGCGTGGGTGAACGGCCCGGGCACCGCCGTGGCGGTGGGGGATGGTGGGTGGTGGGGGAGGTCATGGCCGAAGTCGGAGAGCAGCTCTTTGACGCCGCGTCCCATCACAGCAGCCCCTTGCGTGTCAGCGAGATACCTAGCGGGATGTTGGCGGTGACGAAGGCGCAGTCCTGTGACATGTCGAGGCGTTGCGGGGCGAATCCGGCTTGCCGGATGGCGGCGTCGAGTCTGCGCCCGAACTCGTTGATCGGTGCAGTCTGGGGGACTGTGGTGGAACACACCACATACGGGTGGGTCAGGGTTGCACCCAGGGCGAGCTGTGTTTCGACCTGGTCGATCTTGTCTTTGTTCCTTCGGTCTTTGATTCCGGTGCGGACCCCGAGGCGGTCCCGGAGGCCTTGCCCGAGGCTGGTGGTGAACTCGGCTTGTGAGGCTTTCCGGTCGGCGGTGGATTGTTTCTCGATGGGGAACACCACCGTGATGCTGCGCCGCTCCATGGCCTGGGATGGGAACAGTACCGCTCCCAGGGCGCCCATGGTGGTGCCCTTTTCGGGGAGTTTGAGGGTGGCGGTGATGGTGTGCCAGGCGTCGTGGGTGTAGTGCCGCACAGCGGTGGTGGTGTGGGTGGGGCCTGCCAGTGCCCACGGCACATCGGTGACCACTGTCTGGTCCTTCTTGTGGCGGGCTGTGGCGTGGATCAGTGAGACGCGGTCTGCGGGGGCGAAGCCGGTGCGCACCGCTGCTGCGAGTTCGGGGGAGGTGAGCCAGGCAACGTCTGTGGCACCGATGGCCCCGGTCAGGACGGTGTCAACCTCGGTGGCGATCGTGGTCAGGGTGTTCATCCGGCCTGCGAGTTGGCCGCCGAGGTGTTTGGCTTCACGGGCGAGCCGGGTTTCGGGGATCACGAGGGTGAGGAAGGTCTCTGTGCGGGTTGCTGCTTGTCCCCAGCGCAGGAGTTCGATGTTGGTGGCAACGGAGGTTTTCGGTGCGGTGTCGGTGATGTGTTCGCGCAGCCATAGCTCCCGCTCGGCGCAGTCGTCGGGGGTGGCCCGCACCATCAGGTGGATCTCCTCAACCATCTCCCCTCGCGCAGCGACATCGACCAATTCAGTCAAAGCGCTGGCGAACCGTGCCAGCTCTGGCTCATCCGACATGGCGGTGCCGCCGTGCTGGATGCTCGCGGTGATCGCCCAGGTCCGGGCGGCGGTGTTCTTGATGACAGCCATCCGCCGCTGATCGAGACCCACCGGTGGGCCTTCGAGGATGTCGATGGGTGCCAGGACCCCTGGCATGTCAAGGTCGCCCAGGCTGTGGAGTAGGCCACGCTCGGCTCTGGAGCTGAACACTGACCACTTCGCCAACGAAGCGATCGCGTAGGCGGCGGCGGCGATCATCCAGCCAGTGCTGGAGCGACCCCCCAGCGGCACCACCGTCAACACCACAACCACCCCCCAGACAACGGTGAAGATCCCCACTGCCGCCCAGCGCTGGTTGCTCAGCGAGATCCAGATCGGGAAGGAGGCGATGATCACGATGGCGAGCTGGGCCGGCCCCAGACCGAACAGCCACCCTGATGTGGGGTGGGTGAAGTTCCTAAACGTCGTCGCTGGCATTCTCGTCCTCCTGAATCACTTCAACCGGTGTCTGGTTGTTCTCGCCGGTCACACCTTTGTGGGGTGTGCGGCGGATGTCGCCGGCGGGGTCGTAGGGATACGACGGGTCGCCCGATCCCATGCCGCTGGCAGTGTCAGCCACAACCCCGGTGGAGTAGGCGCCCGCCTTCTTGAAGCCCGCCACCAACGCGGCAGCACCGGCCAACACACCCACCGCAACCACACCGCCTGCAGCACCAGCCGAAACCCCGCCACCTGCAGCACCCCCGGCCCCTGCTTCCCCAGCCGTGGAGACCGATGTACCGGCTCCGGCCCCACCCGCCGAAGTGCCGCCGGTGATGGAGCTGGTGTGTGCGGCGGTGGTGCGTGCGGTGGTGCCGCTCTCCACGGGGCTGTCTCCGGTTGAGTTGCCTCCGCTGGTGGTCTTCTCGGGGAGCTGTTGGGTGAGTTTGGTGTGTAGACGCCCGAGGCCTTGGCCGGTGGAGTCGGCTGGTTGCAGGGCTGCGCGGAAGCTGGCACCCGAGGTGGTGCCCGGATCCACGAACGCCAGGAGCCGGAACAGGGCCAGTGGGCTCCAGGACGCCACGAGGATCATCACGACCGCGGGGATGGCCGCCGCCGCTGCTTTCTGGGCGTCATCTTCGACTCCGAAGGCGACACCGTTGGCGACCTGAACACCGATGCCCAGCATCAGGGTCATCAACAGTGGTGCGAACGCGGCGGCATGGAACCAGCGCAACGTCTTCCAGAACCACACCTTCAACGGCTCGTATATCAGCCCTGCGGCGGCGATCGGTGCCGTGGCGGTCAACACTATTAGCGCCACCGAGCGGCCCAGCAGCACCACCACATGACTCAGAGCCGCCACCCACAGCACCAATCCCAACAGCAGTAACACGGTGGCCACCATCCCCGACACAGCGGCCTCGGCGATGTCGAAGCCCGGCAGTTGCAGGTCCTGCATCGACTTGACGCCCAGCAGTTCCCGCATCAGTGCCTGATTGATCCCACCCACCGCAGCAACAACAGCAGCGGCGTAGCTGAACATCAGCGAGGAGGCCAGGAGGAACTGTGCAGCACCCAACAGCAACATCCCCAGGGAGCGGCCGTCGCGGCGGATGAGGGCAACGATCAGCTGCACCATCGTCAGGATCAGCGCCAGCATGAGGGCGAACCACAGTGTGATGCCATAGGTGTAGGTCAGGGCGTTTGGTGACCCATCGGCAGTGGTGGCGGCAAGGGAGGGGGTCATCAACCATTCCCCGATCTGCAGCACCATCCGAAACACCCACAGCCCGGCACCCCAGATCGCCATGCAGATCGTGATCCACAGATCAGTGATGATCCGGCCACCGGCCGCGGCAAGGTCCTGGAAGATCCCCACCACCGAATCCCACGGGTTCATGGCCGCTCCCCCTCCACCCAGGCAGCCCACCCAGCTTCTGCTGCCAGGTCAGTGCCAGGCCAGGTCGAGGGTGCCGGCGGCGGATGCGACCCCTCAGCGATCAACCACCGCCCACCCGTGAAGGCCATGCGTTCGCAATGCCCATACGCCAACCGGGCTGTTGCAGAGCGGGTGTAGGTGACATCGAGCAGCACACACGCCACCACCCAATCCGGCCCGTCGACGCCTTTGATCTGGGCGGCCACCGGCACCACACTCATCAACGCATCCGGCTCCAACCCCAGCGGCATCCCGGCCCGCTCCAGAAATCCCTGGATCAGGAGCATCACCGGCCACATACCGCTGTCGGCACGGTTTTGGAACCATTCCTGCTGCATCTGCCCGGCCCAGGACAGGTCCATGGGCTGCAGTGTGGAGACCATAATCTGGCCGAGCTGCGCAGCCGCCCCCTCAGGGGTGTGGGGGAACCCGGATCCCACACCCAACGCCCCCACCGTGGTGGAGGCCGGCATGAGCAGCGGTGGGGGCGGTGTCAGTGCAGGTGTACCGCCCGTGGCGTCTTGTGGGTTGGTGGTCATCATCGGCGCATCCGCAATGGAGTCACGCAAAGACGACGACGACGCCGCATCCGAAGCCTTCGTGTCGGGGGGTGAGCTGAGGGGTTGTGACGAGTTGGCCGGGGTGGGGGTGGTGTCGACGAAGGCGAAGTAGAGGGCGAATCCGAGACCGCTGATCAGGACGAGAAGCATGGTGGCGAGGGCTGCCAGCAGCTTCAGTGCTGCTGTCCTTGTGGGAGACATGGGCTGTGATGTCGGGGGTGGGGTTAGCGGCGGATGCAGCCGTTGCCGATGAACCCGGCCACAATCCCGGGCACGACAAGGAATAGCAGGGCGGCTCCGAGGATGACGAAGAGCCCGATCAGGCCGCCCTTGCCGACATGGGGCATGGAGAACAGCTTCCCCACCAGGATCGCCCCGATTGAGGCGAGGATGCTGGCGGGGAACCCGACCCACACGATGAACCAGACGAACCAGCCAATGAACTGATCCACCAACGGCTGAGCCCCCTCCGGCGCCACCGGACACACAGTGCCCCTGTCGGCTGCCGTCCCGGCCATCACCACTTGGGCAGCCCCACCGGCGGCCTCCCACCCTTCCATCAGGAGGAGCGGGAATCGGGTCATGAGTAAAGCAATCATGGGAGCACATCCTTCAGGTGGTGGGCCAGCGTCGCGGCAGCAACCAGCAACGCTTTGGGCAACTTGTCACCGGTGATACCGGTGCGACGCAATGACGGGCACACCGGCACGGTGGCAACGCGGCGACCCTGAATGCCGGCCCGCATCAGAGGGCCCGCTGCCCCCACAACGCTTCGGGGCATCGCTTTGGGAGTCGTGGCACCCACCAGCACCGGAATGATGAGTGCGTCAGTGGGGGATAGACTCAGCAGCAGTTCGAGTCGGCGGATCCCGGGAATGGTGCACGGGGCAACCACCACCAGTGCCGCGATATGCGGCAGCAGGGCTGGGGTGCCACCGATCCAGGCTCCGGCGTCGACAACTGCCCGGCCCGGCACGTCCCGCAACCCCGCCGCGTCGGATTCTCGGCGCTCGATCAGCAGTGCGCCACGGTTCCCCAGCCGCCAGCCCCGGTCGTGGCCGAGTTCTGCGGTGGTGGCCTCCACCAGCCCGGAACCCCACGCAGGGCACAGCTCAATGAGCCGATCTGCACCGATCGTCTCCGCGATCGCCAACCCAACAATGGTGGCTCCAACACCGCCACTGACTCCCAGAACTGCGACGACGCCGCAATCCAACCGGTCCAGACCCGGCGCGAAGTCGCTGCTGGTTGCAGGGTGGGTGTAGGTGCCTGCGTCGAGTTCTCGCAGCGCAGCCCTCAACTCCGACAACGGGTACACGGTAGTCGTCATCCTCGTCGCCTCATTGCGTCGAGCACCACTGCAGGGGGCATCCCGGCTAGTTGGCTGCGGGCGTCGTAGGCGGCCAGCAGGCGCTGGACCCAGTAGCTGATCTGGCGGGCAGCCTCGACATCCTGCTTCGCGGTAGCCACCAGGAGTTCGACCTCACCCTCAGGCATCGTGGTTCTCATCCATATGTGAAGAAGGCCCACCCACCCGGCCCTACAGCGCAACAGATCTTTACCGGGCGATGTTGGTGCCTGTGGTGGCGCGCAATGACCCGAGCGCCTGTCTGGCTCGGTGTTGAACCTGGTCGACCGTCAACCCCCGGCCTGCGGCGACCTGTGCGCACGCGGACCGTGAGGTGATGCCGGCGCTGCTGCGGGATGGGGCGCCCTCGTCGGTGGCGATGACCGCCAACTGCAGCAGCAGGTCCAGGTCAGCGGCGCTCACCAACCCAGTCGACACCGCCCACCAGTACACGCCACTGGCCTGCAACGGCTGGTCGCTACGAGAATCGGTGACCATCCGATCCAGGGTGTCGGACCCCAGATAGGTACGTGAGCGCCATGCCCCCTCGCCTCGGTCACCCCACCCGAACTCCCGGTCCACGGCCCGCCCAACTGTGCGCAAGATCGCCGCTGGGATCCAGGCATCGGTGGGGGCATCCCACGGGTAGCCCAGGATCACCGTCCACACGTACCCGGCCACCACCGACTCCACATCAGCCCGTGGCACTTCTCCTGTACACCTTCGCGACGTCAGCGCTTTGACACCAGGGACCAGCAGCTGCACCATCACCGCCGCTGCACGGTGCGACGCCTCAGTGCAGGTCAGTCGGCCCAACGCCCGGAAGAATTCTTCGATCTCGTCATGGGTTGCGGTGTGGCGCCACCATTCGACCTCGCCCACCGATCCAAATCTGGCGACGGCGGGCTCTGGTGCGCTCCACGCAGGCCAGGTGGCATCCGCCTCCACCACCAACTCCGCGATCCCCAACTTGTGCTGTACAGCCATGACGGGACTCCTTCCACGAGAGGAAACTTCGTGGATGAAACCTGCCTGCTGGACCTCTACCTTTCCCTACCCCCAACGACCTACCCCCACCCCAAAACACGCCTTCAAATGAGTGTTGACAAGGGGTGGAGTAACCTACCCCCGAAACTTGTCCACAGGGGTTGCATCAGCCACCATAAACGTCTGCGACCGGCCCACTACAGACACGAATACCGGCAGCCCAACTCCGTTGTCAGACCTACCCCCAGGGGGGCGGCGTAACGGAAGGGCGTCGTCGTCAGCGACGCGGCGTGCTGTCTTGTCGGTGGGGGGTGTGCTCTGGTCGTCGCCACGGTTTCGGCTCTGATGTGGTGGGGCTGGCTGGGACGGCACGGCGCAGCGCCCTGATGCCTTCGCGGTAGCGCCGCACGATGGTGCTGGTCGAGCTGTCGCGCTCGTGGGCGATCTCCGCGAAAGTTTTGGGGGCCTCCCCTGTGAGGCCGTGGTACTCCAACACCACTGTGAGAAGCTCGGATCTGATCTCGTCGCCCTGCAGTGCCCGGATTTGGTGGAGGAGATGCCGCTGTTCCGAGGCTTCGAGGTGCTCCAGCAAAGCCTGCTCCGGACCCGGTGGCTCTGTCTGTAGCCTGGTGCCTGTCCTGTCGAGGTCCACGTCGAGCGGGATAGGTCTGACATCGATTGCCTTCCTCGAATCAGTCGATGCCCACCACGAGGTGCTCCAGGCGAAACTGAGCCACCTCGCTCCTTTTGCCGGGTCCCACCTCCCTGCTGCGGCAGCGACATCGACAGCGGCGCTTTGTAGCGCATCCGCCCGCTCATCACGAGCGATCCACCGGTTCGTTGACTGCATCGTCGGGATCATCGCGGCAACCAACTGAGCCACAGCCCCACGACCAGCCAACGCCAGCGCCTGCAGCTCCGTTTGGGTTGCGTTAGCTGCCAGATTGCGTGCTGTGGGATCCCCGTCGAGAGCGGCTTGGGCGATAGTGCCGGCGTCTCGACGCTGTGCCAACTCGTTTTCCTCCTGGCGTGTCAACCATCGAACTGGTACAGCATGTGGAGCAGTCACAGCTGTATCGGACGGATCCTTGTCGTGGTGGGGGAGTGTGGCAGTGACTGAGGGGATGTGAATCGCCGTGGGGGAGTCATCCACCAGTGCCGGATGATCCGGCGAAGGAGAGGTGGTTCGGTCACGAAAGGGTGGACCGTAGCGGTGCTCCGTGAAGTGAGCAGCCACCATCTCGAGGCTGCACGCGGTTGGAACAACCACTGAGTGGTTGAGCTGTGCCCTGCCAGAGGCCACGATGCCAGCGACCAGGTTCCCGCCGAACCCGGTCCGGACCAGGGCATCCAGCTGTCTTCCGGGAGGAAGGCAGTCTGTCAGTGCTGTGCTGAGCTCAGTAGCGGCCAGTGCAAGGCGATGCGTGGTGGTGTGGGCGGCGTCGTGAGCCACCGTTGTCAGGCTCATGTCGTACCAGCGGTCAGCCGCCTTCGACCAGGCCTGAATGTTGGCTTCGATGCTGCTACGTAATCGATCCGGGCTTCCTGGGATCTGTGGGTTGATGTCGACCACGGAAAGTAGGTCTCGGCTGCGGCGCAGCAGCTCGATCTGGGTGCTCGCGATAGCAACCGCCAGATGGGGGGAGGTCTCGAGGGGACTGCCCCCAATAAGAGCTGTCGCGGTTCGCCAATTCTCCAACGCCGATTCCATGGACGTGGGCGCCGGACCTGCAATGGCAGCCGTCAGCTCTCGCTCCACCGTGGTCAGGAGGGTCCTGGAGAGGCCACGGGAGTTGAGGATCGCGGCATGGGTGGCGAGGCGCAGCGCGGTCCGTCCCTCCATCTGAATACTGGCAGGTCCTTCGGCGTCGACCGGGGCTGATGCGCAGAGTTTGAATGCTGTGATCACCGAGGATGGATCGGTTGACGCGGTGCTGTGGAGGGCGATGATTCCTCCTAGCGCCGCAGCTGATCGCACGACGGGATCGCCTATTCCGTAGATGTGGAACGCCTGCGCGCACTGGGCGGCTGCCTCGGCCCACTGGATGGGAGTGAGTCCACGTGCGTTGATGCTCGCGATCCCAGCCGTGATCGCGCCGCGAAATGGCGATACGGTCACGCTCATGACCGGCGCCCGTCGGACAAGGCACGGTTGAGTTCCGCCAGAGCGAGCACGAAACCCATGGCCGCATCAGGCAACTCACCAAGGTCCCACGCGGACGTCTGGATTTCTGCCAGCTCCAGGCACGCCGCAACAGTGGCGGGTGGGGTGAACGCGCAGTCGTTCCTGAAGTCCCCGACCAGAGATAGAGAAAGCAACTGCAAAGCGGCGATCTTGATTCGGACATCGCTGTGGAGGGCATCTCCTGCAGGGCCACGCATTAGCTTCGCGGCTTCTCGGAGAAGCACATACGTCTGCCCAACAGCGGCATTGCTTGTGGAGGTCATGATCGTCCTTTCGCGTGATGGATCTGTGTCCTTCTTGGTGCGTGCTGATCCCGCTGTACCAGTAGCTCCCTGCCGGCCACCCGGAGAGCATCAAGGGAGAGTGCTGGCGGAAAGTCGCTGCCGCCGCTTCGCGGGCAGGCGATCAGGATCGCCTGTGAGATCCCGACGGTCTAGTCGGTGGTGCGCAACGATGGATCTGCGCCTATGTCAATAGAGGCCCATTGAGTTCGTTGCCGAGCGCGAGCCCCGTGGCAGCCGTGGCGGGCCTGCTCACGAACCACGGTGGTAGCAGTGGTCAAGGCCCGGTGACGGAGGATCGGCAGAAGATCGCAAGTGCATCCAAAAGGATGCGTCCGGCGGTTTGCCTCACCGAGCCGAAACTCCAGCATGAGGACTCAGCTCAGCTGGGTAAGGGGTCTGCTGCACGATCAGGTCACAGTGTCGCCTACTCGTGCAGCAGTCCCCAACAAGAAGTCAACGCCATGTCACCCGCGTGGGAACGGCTCGACACACTGATCCGCGCGCAACTGAAACTGACGTCAACATTCACCAACAACAAGGACACCTCCCGGCCTGGGTGACGTCACGATTGGTGGCCATGTGCCGTCAGGGTCTGGCTTAAAGCCACTTTTGAGGCACTTTTGGTTGTGTGACACGTTCGGAAGAGGACTCGCGTCTAGATGTATGCAAACCTGCAATGACCCATGAAACAATGATTGTTGAGCATCTGTTCTCAGCTTTCGAGCGTCGCCATCGCCATGGGTGTTCCTGATCCCATGTGTAGGGCTTGTCTATTGATTGGTGGCTGTGGCTGTGGTTGAGAGGCGCTGCTGATAATCATCGATCTTCTGGTCGATGATCGTGAGCGAATCGTTCCAGCTCTTGATCCGTTGAGTTACTTCATCACGGTGCTGCTCGAGAAGGTGCAGGCGGTCGTGGACCCCTGCCGGGTCGAGGGAAACGAGACGGGTGAATTCGGCGATCTGGGTCAGGGGCATCCCCGTGTCTCGCAGGTGAAGGAGGACCTCGATCAGATGAATGGCTGCGGTGTTGTACCGTCGTCGCCCGGACGCGTCACGATGTGGTGGAGGAAGAATGGCCTGGCGTTCGTAGTATCTGATGGTGTCCGCGGCGACCCCTACCTGCGCGGCGACCGTCCCGATCCCTAAGAAGGGATCCGTGTCCGCTGTTGTCGTCATTGACCCAGTATGGACATCAAGGCTGCCGGGATGTCGGTGGTGACGGCAGACCACGCTGACCGGACCTGTGAAGGGCTGGAGACGCCAACGATGGGAATGACCGCTCGAGGCCGCTGCTTCATCCAGGCAAGAACGACCTGCCCGGCGTCCATCTCACTGGATTTGGTGACTTCCCGGAGCCTTTCGAGGCGAACGGTATTGGCGGGGGTGTCGTACTCGGACGGCAAGGGTCGGTCCTTGCGCGTGTAGGCGCCGGAGAGCAGTGGGGAGTACCCGACCAGTGTGATTCCGGCCGTTTCTGCGATCAGTTCGGTGGCGTCGTCGAGCACCACTTGGGGCGCGGTGTCGGCCGTTGCGGCAGGCTGGAGATAGGTGAATCTTTGCTGAAGCGCACGGTAGGGGTGAGAGGTGGTGACTGTGAGCGCTTCTGCTAGTCGCTTCGCGGTGAGGTTGCTGGCGGCTACTTCACGCACGAGCCCTTCCTCGACCAGGTCGGCGAAAGCGCCGAGGGTCTCCTCGAAGGCGACGCTCTGGTCGTCCACATGGGCGTAGAGAACGTCGAGACGATCAGTGCGCAGCCTCAGCAGGCTCGCCGTGACCTGCTCCCGGATGGCAGGAGCAGACAGCCCGGCAACGTGGTCGAGGTCGGAGTGACCCGCCAACGGACGGGCACCAACCTTCGAGGCTAAGACGATCTGATCCCGCGCATGTGCCCCGCGGCTGGCGAACCATTCGCCTAGCACCGATTCCGATTCGTCGCCGGTGCCACCGGCCCAGAACGCATAGTTGTTCGAAGTGTCCCAGAATGTTGCACCTAGGGCAGCTGCCGTATCGAGGCATTCCCATGCTTGGGGTTGGGTGAGTGTCGTTCCGAAATACATGGTCCCGAGTGCCATAGGTGCGACTGGAAGTGATCCGATGTGGTCCGCATTATTCGTCATGAGCAACAGCCTCAACCCTGAACCCAGGTCCAAGTCAAGAGAGAGGTCTACGCGTGAACGAATCCAGGGCCGTGGCCAAGGCCAGGACCAGCAGCGGAATCACGTCACCTTGGGGCGTGTCTGGTCGGGCCCTGTATTCGCATTCCTTGGGTCATGAGCCGTCTCACCGAAGGGCTCAGCAATGGCGTCGAATGCGCGTATCCCGCGCCAAGATCAGGAATGTTGCGTCGCGCAGACGCTCACGAGACTCCAGGGACTGTTGTGGATAGTCATTCTCGCAACGCGAGGACAACCTGTCTGCGGGCTCCAATATTGGTCAGGTCGTGGGCGCCCAGAGGTTTTCGGCGTCGCTACGCGCGAGATGTTCGGTGTAGACGCCGACCTTCCACGCGATGAGGGAGCGGCACTCTTGAAGCGCTTCGATTTGAGCGTCGACGCTCTTCCTGTGGGCGTCGAGCAGATGGAGGCGTTCAGATTCGTTGCCGGGACCCTGCCGCACGAGCGCTGCGAACCGTGTGAGCTCGCTCAAGGGCATCCCCGACTCCCGCAGTTTCCCGCAGATCAGTAACCATTCGACATCGGAAGTGGTGTAGCGCCGCCGGCCTCCGGAGTTCCGTGAAACCGGGCCGAGAAGAACACCCTCCTTCTCGTAGAAGCGCAAAGCGTGGACACTGAGCCCAGTCGTCGCGGCCACCTCACCGATACTCATCCGCTCGACCGCGGTGCCTGATGTCATGTTCTGTGCTCCCGGACTTGACCTAGACCACACTCTAGATCGTAGCGTCGTTTCTATGACCATCACCGAACAGCAGCCGTTGCGCTCACCCTTCTCTGCCGCCAGTTCCGCCGAGGACGTCATGGCTGGTATCGACCTCGCGGGAAGAACGGCGCTCGTCACCGGCGGATACTCCGGTCTCGGCTTAGCGACAACCCGAGCCTTAACCGCCGCAGGCACCCGTGTGATCGTCCCGGCGCGACGGCCCGAGGTCGCGCGCGCAGCTCTCTCCGACGTCGACGGGTGCGAGATCATCCCAATGGATTTGGCCGACCTTTGCAGCGTGCGCGCCGCTGCCACACAGATCCGGGAGTCCCTGACGAAGCTCGATCTCCTGCTGGCTGGTGCGGGCGTCATGGCCACCCAAGAGCGTCGCATCGGACCAGGCTGGGAGGGACAGTTTGCGATTAACCATCTGGGCCACTTCACACTCGCGTGCGAGCTCTACCCACTTCTTGCCGCCGCGAACGGCGCCCGCGTCGTCGTCAACAGCTCCGCAGGCCATGCCCTGAGCGATATCCGCCGGAACGATCCCCACTTCCGCACCGGATACGACAAATGGTTGGCCTACGGACAATCCAAGACCGCGAATAGCTTGTTCGCCGTGCATCTCGACACGCTCGGACGCCGGGACGGTGTGCGAGCGTTCGCGCTACACCCAGGGAAAATCATCACCGGTCTGCAACGCGAGATGACCCTCCAGGAACAAATCGAACGCGGATGGGTCGACCAGAATGGCACCGTCGTCGGCGCCGACTTCAAGACTGCCTCTCAAGGCGCGGCGACAGGCCTGTGGGCGGCCACCTCGACACTCCTCGACGGCATGGGAGGTCGATACCTCGAGGACTGCAACATCGCACGCACATCTACCCCAGACGACGACATGGACAATGGTGGCGTCCGCGAATACGCGATCAACGCCGACTCGGCCGCACGGCTCTGGGACAGTTCCCTTGCCGCTACAGGTGCGGCACCCACTCCTGCGGCACGCTAACGAAGCACTGGGTCACGCGATACCTTTCCACCAGCACCAGCACCAGCACCAGCACCAGCCCCAGCACCAGCACCAGCACCAGCACCAGCACCAGCACCAGCCCCAGCACCAGCACCAGCACCAGCACCAGCACCAGCACCAGCACCAGCACCAGCACCAGCATCAGCATCAGCACCAGCACCAGCGCCAGCACCAGCACCTGAACGGCCCGGCGGAGGTGGATCGCATGGGGTTCGAGGCACTCAGGTTAGTCGACAGTTCAGCCAAGCCTTCGACCGAGTTGGCTTCGACTCAAGACCGTCCGCGCAGTGCTTTTGCCCGACGACGTGTTTTGACCACCGCAGCCAGCTGTGCAGAGGCGCTGGCGTGCTACCCATCGCCGAATGCAAGATCTACCAAAAGTAGAAGTGTGCGATGGGCTCGGTGAGCGTACTCATCGGGCTCATCGCACGCCCTTTCTATGTGCACAACCGCTGCAGTATCTCGGTGTGACGCATTCGACCGGCGACGAGGGCAGCCAGGGCGAGGAACGGCGGGATGATCCCCGCGACGATAGAGATCGTCTCCACCGGCACGATGAGCGCGAGAAGGCCAGCGATCGCGATGGAGACGGGCATGAATGCGATGGAGACGAAGAAGTCGAGGCTTGCGACTCGACCGATCATCTCCATGGGGATGAGGCGTGGCAGCAACGTTCCCCAGATCACTGCGCCAGCACCGGTTGATGCACCTCCGACGAACAGGGATGCAAGCATCACAACCAGGTTGTCCACTGGCTCGATCAGGACTCGAGGGAGTGTCCTGAGGCCCCAACATAGGATCATGAATGTTAGGTATCGACACTTCCAGTGGCCCCTATGGTGCTCAGGACCATGTATTTCGGAACCACAGTCCCCAAGGCCCACTAGGTTCACGTCAAGGGCAGTTGGCGGGTGCGGACGAGTCCACCGTGCCCACGGGCGGGCTGACGCCCCTCTGCCGACCAGTCAGAGCGCTCAAGAAGGTCAGAGCGCTCAAGAAGGAGAGCACGGAAGTGCTCCACCGTACGTGCGTATTTTGTACTCCGTCGCTACGAGTGCCAAAGCGAGTTCCCGCTGTTGGCGTCGGATGCGATTGCGCTGCGCAATCATGATCTGCCGTCTCTCCGGGACGGTCGAGTCGCCCTCCTCGACCAGCCGGACGTACTGCCTCAGATCATGCATGGTCATCCCAGAAAGACGCATCCGGGTCAGGAACACGAGTCGCCGCAGCTCGGCCGGGCCATACTCGCGATGGCCAGCAGTATTCCGCGGCGGGCAGACCAGTCCCTCTTGCTCGTAGTAGCGGAGGGTGTGGGCGGTGAGCCTGACAAGTGCTGCGGCCTCGGCGACGCCAAGGGGCGCGTTGGAGGAGTCGATCGTGCTGTCGTCCAGCAGACTATGGAGCGCATCAATGGTTGGCACGTCTACGTTGCCTTCGTCTCGGAGCAGCAGGTCTATGAGCGCGTCGGTTGACATGGCCCCACGCTACGCGGAGCGCGGCCGGGTAGGCAGAACGTCAGGGAAGTTGGCCGAGGCGGATATTTCGGCCAGTGCCTCCACTTGTTCCAGATCACGGCGGTAGACGCCGGTGAGGTTGTGGACGGCCTCCGCTCCAAGCGGCAGGCGCAGAGGTGTCTTCTCGGCGGCGAGTACCTGACGGATGGCGGCCGCCCCGCGTTCCGGGTCGCCCTCTTGGCGGCCAGCGACGTCGGTGAGATCCGCGCGCACCGCGGCGAGCACCGTGTCGTACGCCGAGGATTGCGCCACAGAGACCAGGACGTCGGGATCGTTGAAGCCGGTGCGAAAACGACTCGGCTCGACGATGAGGACGCGGAGGCCAAACGGAGCGACTTCTCCGGCGAGGGCTTCGGACCAGCCTTCGAGTGCGAACTTGCCCGCCGAGTAGCTACCGACACCAGGAAACGACATGCGCCCGCCCTGGCTGCTCATCTGCACAATTGCCCCCGATCCGCGCTGCCGCATGGCGGGCAGCACAGCGCGTACGAAGGCCGCGGGGCCGAAGAGGTGTTGCTCCAGCATGTCGCGCAGTTGCTCGTCGGTAACCTCCTCTGCCGCACCAAGCTGACCGACCCCGGCGTTATTGACGAGCACGTCGATGCGACCGAAACTCTCAATCGCGTTCTGCACGACCCCCGCGGCTCCCTCAACGTCTCGTACGTCGTGCTGCGCTGCTATAAACGCTTCTGGGAATCGCTGACTCAGTGCATCGAATCGATGGATTCGCCGCGCCGTGCCGAGCACGTATTCACCTGCCGCCAAAGCCGCTTCAGTGAGAGCCAAACCGATGCCAGAGCTTGCGCCAGTGATAAGCCAGGTCTTCTTGTCGATGTCCATATTTGCGACGGTAGGGGTTCGAGCGCGCTCGAACGCAAGCCGAATCTATCCGGGGAGTACTACTTCGGGTCAGGCGTTCGGAGACCGTTCCCATCCTGCATCCGATGGGAGGTCTCAGCTGGTGGGACTGCTGCACGAGTAGGTGACAACTTGACCTGACCTACCTCTTGGGTTCCAGATTCCGTGACTAAGTAGTGGCCTTTCCGAAAGGCTGTCCCACATGCCTCGTCCCTATCCTTCAGAGTTCCGGGCCAGAGCGATCGCTCTGGTTCGTGCGGGTGACCGACAATACGCAACATCGCACGAGAGAAGGATGGCTTTACTGTCACCGACGTGAACACCAGCCACACGCTCCGGGATTCTTGGATCCCCACCAGGCACTCAACACCCGCGATGAACACGATTTATGGGTTATACAGCATGTCTAGCGACAATCTGGGAAGTCGCAAGTTCCGTTCACTGCGACTAGTCCATGCGCACAACTCAGTGCAGTCGACTATCGAGAATGACAGCCGGTGAGGAACGATCCTGCCTTGTATCGAAACGCACCCCCTGTCAGAAGACCGTCGAGTCCTCGGTGTCCTGCCGATTGCTGGAACGGCGGCGAGTTGTGTCTCCGACGGAGACCTCAGCCACCTGGCGTTGCGGCAGACCCCGCAAGGATGCCCCCATCCACGTTGAGTTCTGAACCCGTCATGTACGCGGCATCATCAGAGGCCAGCAGGACAGCGATCGCGGCCACCTCTTCCGGTTCGCCGAATCGCCTCATCGGTGTGTCGGCGACCATTGCCGCCTCACGGTCTGCCCGATCGGGGCCATTGCCGAGTATTGGCTCCCACATGGGCGTCATGATGGCCGCTGGATGGATGGAGTTGCATCTGATATTCAGGCCTTGGCTGGCGCAGTAGAGCGCCACGCTCTTGGTGTGGTTGCGTACGGCGGCCTTTGAGGATGCGTACGCCGCCGCCATTGGAATCCCCACCAACCCAGAACGCGATGAAATGTTGATGATGGAGCCCGACCCCTTCGCCCTCATGGCCCGAATTGCGTAGCGGCAGCCGAGGAACGTGCCGTCAAGATTCACGGCATGGACGGCCTGCCAGTCTGCGAGGAGCGCATTCTCGGGGTCGTGCGCAGGTGGTGGCCCGTCAAATGACCCCTCCAGACCTGTGATGCCCGCGTTGTTGACGAGCACGTCCAGAGCCGGAAACTCTTCTTGGATGGCGGCCCAGTTAGCCTCCGAGGAGACGTCGAGGCGAGCAAAGACCGCGCCCATCGCATCAGCAGTGGCTCGCCCGGCTTCGATGTCGATATCAGTGACGATCACATCTGCGCCCTCACTGACCAAGGCACGAGCTATGGCTGCGCCGATACCGCGTGCGGCCCCGGTCACGAGGGCGATTCTTCCACTCAATTTGAGCATGAGATCTCCTGTTCACTCTGCGACAGGTCTCGACAACCGCTCGCTTGGTTGACGCCGGACTTTACCCACTGAGGCTACCCCCGGCAAGGGGTGTCGCCACCTGGGTTGCCTCTCGTGGCTATGTCAACCCAAGTGGTACCCACTCGTTCGGGCTGAGCCGATGAAACTTTCGGGCAAAACACGATGATCCAGGGACCAGGCCATGGATGCTCGATGCGCGAGAAGTGCAGGCGCGTCTTGTCAGTCGGCCGTGAGGTCTATGCCCCAGGTTCGCTGTATGGCGTTGAGACCGTCGGCCGTGATGATAAGTCCGCGTCCTGTCGATCTGCGGGTGATCCATCGGCGTTCGAGGAGTTGAGCGGTGAGGGCTGCGCCGAGTGCGCCCGCCAGGTGCGGGCGTCGCTGTGTCCAGTCCGGGCACGTTCGCGTTAGGGGGCGGCGCTGCGCCCGGGCAGCGGGGACGGCGACACCCAGTTCACTCAGCGCTCGTTCACCTCGGGCAGTCAGGTGCGCTTCGGAGTCGAACCAACGCAGCCGCACGCTCGCGTCGAAGAGCTCGACTCCCAGACGCCCCGCAACGTGGTCGTAGCACATCCGGGCATCGGCCAGGTCGTGTTTAGTCCGTGATTGCACCAATGATGAGATGGGTACCTCGACACACAGCTGCCCGAGACTTTCCAGTGCTTCAGCGGTTCGTTGGTCCAGAATGCTGTAGAGCCGCTGGCGTCCAGCGCGTTTGCCGCGGAGCAGGCCGGCGGCGACCAGAATCGCGAGGTGCTCGCTGGCCGTGGCAGCACTGACCCGCGCAACGGCTGCGAGCTCGCCGGCAGGGCGTGCAGTTCCATCCATGAGGACATCGATCATGGCCGATCGCGTCGGCACCGACAGCGCGTGGCCAATCGTTGAGAAGTCTCGTCCCACCCGATCAGGATACGCCACCCACGCTTCGGTAGGCGCCGAAGCATTGGCGTTTTATGATGGAAGTATCTCAACAGCAGACGAACCGGGCGAAGGAGTGCACATGACCGCAACAGCCGAGGACGCGCAGTTTGTCTTCACTGAGTGGCACCGCCGTATCAGTGAGCGTGATGCGGACGGTTTGGCCGCTCTGTATCTGAATGACGCAACTATCGAGAGTCCGCTGGTGACGCGGGTGCTTGATGACCTGACGCGCGGGATCGTTCAGGGCCGACACGAGCTGGACCGCTTCGTCAACAAGGTCGTGGCCGCCCGACCAGTCGACGGAGACCTCCCATCGCTCTATCGGACGGGGGATTACATGTTCGACGGCACCACCCTGATCTGGGAATACCCGCGCGAGACCCCCACGGGGGATCAGCTGGATCTGATCGAGGTATTGAGGCTCGACGGACCGCTCATCGCACACCATCGCATCTACTGGGGCTGGAAGGGAGTCGATCACGTGGTGCTCAACGCAGTCGACAAGGCGGCGGGCACTCGACCCTAGGTCGGCCCTTGGACCTACCCGCAGCGTGGGGTGACTGCGCGGCATCGATTCGAGCGGGTGGCGGGAGCATGACGCAGTCGACGCGGCTGGTACCTGACATCTGTGGCCGCTTGATGCGCTCGGGGAACTGTGAGCGTCCATGCTTCCACTCGGGTGACGCCCCCAAGTGATACGAGATGCCTCGTCGCGGCGGTGCTCCGCTAGTGCTCGGCGGTACACGGATCGAGCACCCGGCGGATCGGCTTCGACCTGCCGGGTAGCCCATGGGCGGTTACGAGGCGTCTCGCCCACCCCGTCAGAGGGAGCGCCAGGTGGCGATTAGGTGGTAATCAGGGTTCTTGCGCGTAGTGATCGTGAGTGCAGGGGCCGCGAGGCTAAAGTTGCGGGGTCCTGAGCGGTTGGAATGTTCGGACGAGGTCGTTGGCCCAGTCTTCGGGGATTTCCCAGGGGGTGAAGTGCCCGCCTTTGGGGTGGCTGGTGATGTTGCGGTGGTTGTACCAGGCGGCTCGGTCGCTGTTCAGAAAAGAGTTGATGCGCTCTTCGGAGGTGGTGACTCCGGGTGGGTTCTCATAGTTGACGAAGGTGATGCCGGTGGGTGCTTCGATGACGGGGGAACGGTCATGTGATGGCGTCCAGGGGTAGCGGTTGTTATTGGCGTAGGTGCGCACCGAACTGCCGATGCTTCGGCCGGTCCAGTAGATGGTGGCGTGGGTGAGGATGTCATCGCGGTCAAAGACAGTGAAGATGTCGTCGTTGTCGTCTGACCATTTGTCCCATCGTTCAAGGAGCCAGGCCAACATGCCGACGGGGGAGTCCGAGAGTCCGTAGGTGAGGGTGCTTGGGGCCAGGACGTGGGCTGCGAGGTGGACGGCGTTTCGTCGCTCAATTGTTACCAGTCGGTCGCGCAGTGGTGCCGGCATGTCTTCGGGGATGGGCCGGCCGCCGGAGAGGTCCCAGGCGCGGTCGCCGTTGAAGAAGTTGAGTTTCAGGGCGGACCCGATGTGGATTCCGTAGAGTTCGTCGGCGTATTTGTGGCCGAGTTGTCCGGTGACGAGCGCCCCGACGTCGCAGCCGGCGGCCGCGTATTTCGGGTGGCCGAGGACTCCGGTCATGAGGTTGTGCCAGACGTCGGCAATTTTCCAGAAGTTCATGTCTGGTGCGGTTGGTGTGGAGTAGCCGAACCCGGGCAGTGAGGGAACGATGACGTCGAAGGCGTCGGCTGGATTGCCGCCGAATGCGCCGGGGTCAGCGAGGCGATCGATGACTTTCGACCAGTGCCAGAAGGTCCAAGGCCACCCATGGCTCAGGATCAGCGGGATGGGTGCTGGTCCGACTCCTGCTTTGCGCATGAAATGAACCGGAACCCCTGAGATGTCGACGCGGTACTGCTCGTAGGTGTTCATGGCGCATTCCGCGGCACGCCAGTCGTATCCGTCGGCCCAGTACTCGGCAAGTTCCTGCAGCAGGGGTCGGCGGACGCCGTAGTGACCGTCGTCGTTGCCGTCGTCGGTGGGCCAGGATGTGGCTCGAATCCTTGACCGGAGATCGTGGAGAACCTCGTCGCTGATGGTGATCGGGGTCGGTTCGAGATCGTCGCGTGCGTCACTCATTGTCTATTCCTCTTCTTCAAGGGTGGCTGTGTGGGAGAGCCGCACAACCTCATCAAGTACCGGGCCAATCGAGAGCAACTGGGCTTGTTCGGCGGATGTGAGCCGTGCGACGAGTTGCTCAAGGCGTTCGACTCGACCTTTGCGTCGTTGCGCCACGATTGCCGCACCGGCGCTGCTCAGAGAAATCAGCGTCGCTCTGCCGTCTGCGGGATCTGGGTGGCGGGTGATGAGCCCGTCTCGTTCGAGCTTTGCCGCGGCGGCTGTCAGGGCGGGTTGCTTGATCTGCTCGCTCTCGACCAGATCGCTCAACCGGCTCGGACCGCGGCGCGAAAGCGTATGCAGCACTGACAGCGACGAGAAACTCAGTTGCCCCTGCGATGGCAGACGAATGAACACCGAGTTGAAGTCCTCGATGGAAGTAGCAAGCGGTCCGACGGCATTCTCATCCACGACAAAACTGTATCAAACATTGATGTACTTGTTTTGAGGGGCGATCGTGTTCGTGACCAACGAGGGCTTTGAGGTTGCTGCCTTTCGCCTCCCTGGTCCTCCTGTGGTGGCCACAAGCGGGCCTGGTCTCCTCTTGTTTCCCATGGGTTGCAAGGCTTTTTGATCCCATTTGCTGCGCTCGCTCAGTGCGCGGAACTCCCGGCAGCTGGCATGAGATCTATGGCGTTGTTGAGCTGCCGTCACCTACCGTTGAGCACGGCCGCTGAGGTGTGCATTGTTGATCTGATGCGGTCAGAGTGGTGCGTCCATCCGCTGGGTGCCGACGACCGAGAGGAGACGCATCGCCTCCTCGGCAGGGGTCCCGGGTGTGGCCGTGTAGATGATGACTCGTTGGTCGCGATCGGTGATGTCGAGGACGTCGCAGTTGACCGCGATCGGGCCCACGAGGGGGTGCTCGAACGTCCTGCACAGTGTGGGGACGGCGGTGACGTCGTGCTGTGCCCACAGTTCGGCGAACTCTTGGCTGGCGGCGAGGAGGTCAGTCACGAGGCTGGTCACCTCTGGGTCGTGGGGGTAGCGAGCGGCGGTCACTCGTAGGTTTTGAGCTGAGGTACGGGCGAACTTGTCGCCGTTGGACACGCCATACAACCGTTTGCCGTCCGGGCGGGGATGCAGGAACGAGCGCCTGATGAGGTTGCGGTCGCGCCTCGCGAGGGCGGAGAAGTCTTCCAGTAGGGCAGCCGCCAGATCGTTCCACGCCAGAACCTCGTAGTCGGCGGACACCACGATGGCGGCGACCTGCGGAAGGCGTTGCAGGAGGTCGAGGATGCTCTGGCGCACGACGCGGGAGGGCCCAGGGGCCGGGGCAGGGGGAGTGCCGGTGAGCTGGTGCAGGTGGTCGCGTTCGGCATCGCTGAGGCGAAGTGCCCTGGTCAGCTCCGTGAGCACCTCGCGCGACGGGTGTGGCGCGCGGGCCTGCTCGAGTCGGGTGTAGTACTCGACGGAGATGTAGGCGAGCTGTGCGACTTCTTCGCGGCGCAGGCCGGGAGTACGGCGGCGTGTTCCGACCGGCAGGCCGATGTCGGCGGGTGTGATTCGCTCACGCCTGGTGCGCAAAAAGTCCGCGAGCTCTAGTCGGTCCATTGCTCCAGTGTGCCCCGATGAACCTGTCGCAGGCAGGTACTGGCTGTGCCTGCCTATGTCTGTGGCCCGACACGAGTATGGAGGACATGACCACGACATCGGCACATAGCTCATCTGCCCACCTCGGCCTGCTCGACGGCAAAGTCGCCTTCATCACCGGAGCCGGACGCGGCATCGGCGCGGCCGCAGCGCACTTGTTCGCCCGCGAGGGAGCGAAAGTGGTGCTCGCAGCCCGAACGGAGTCCGAGCTGAGGAGGGTGACGCAGGAGGTCAGGGCATCCGGCGGGACCGCCGACTACGTGCTGTGCGACCTCGCTGACGCCGAAAGCGTGAGCGCCGCCGTCAAGCACGTCACGGCGCTTCATGGGCGGCTCGACATTGCCTTCAACAATGGAGCCACTCTCGTCCCGCCGGGACCGATGGATACGACGACCGAGGTCGACTTCGACCACATCTACGCCGTCAACCTCAAGGGTCCGTGGCTGGCCATGGTCGCGGAGATCACGGCAATTCGTGCGACCTCGGGCACCGGTGCCATCGTGAACACCTCCAGCATCGGCGCCCTGATGGCCAATCCTGATCTCCCGGCCTACGGTGCGATGAAACGGGGGCTCAACAGCCTCACCGCATCCGCAGCGGCCACCTACGGGCCAGAGGGCATCCGGGTCAACGCGATCGCTCCCGGCACCACCACGACCGAGACGCTCGGATCATGGGAAGAGGCCTCACCTGGCATCATCGACAGTCTCGTCGCGTCCACTCCGCTGCGTCGCGCTGCTTCCCCCAACGAGATCGCCGAGGCGGCAGCGTGGCTCTTGAGCGACCGAGCCTCCTACGTGACAGGAACGATTCTGCGGGTCGACGGCGGCACACTGGCTTGACGGGTGACAGGTGACGGGTGACGTATGTGTCGAGGATTCCGAGTTGAGGAATATCACCAATGGCCTGTGCGTTCAACCTGAATGTGCTGACGACTTCAGGCCGCATTCCGATGGTAGATGGCGCTCTCGATCGGGCTCTGGGCGCCCTCGAATGGCACCTGTGCGGTGCGCGACGAGATCGGTTGGCCCGCGATGAGCAGTTGAGTGCTGCGGGTGAGGGCGCAGGCTTCACCTATGTTCTCCACGGAGCAGCTGAGATCCGTGTCGGCTCGGCCTCCACAACGGTGGTCGAAGGTGACTTGATGTTCTTCTCCCGGGGGAGCCGGCACCAGGTGCGCGCACTGGCCGAGGCCGAGCTGCTCAACGTCGCCTTCTCGCCGTCGGTTCGGGAGCGACCGTCGGTGGAGATTTTGCCCGACTGGTTGGTGGTGCGGCGGTTCGATAATCATGAGCCGAACGTGGTCGGTCTGCTTGAGAACATGGCCCGTCATCCGTGGCTTGCCACGGATCCTGCCCGGGCAGGAGACGGCGTGATCTGCGGTCGTATCGCGCTCACAGTCGTGTCGGCTGCGGTCCGCTCGTGGTCCGAGCTGGGGTGCGCCCCCCAGCGTTGGCTGCAGCGGGCCAAGGACCCTCACCTCGTCCGCGCGCTCGACGCCCTCCAAGCCGACCCGGGGGAGCCGTGGACGGTCGATAGCCTCGCTCGTGTTGCTGCGATGTCTCGTTCTGCGTTTGCCGGACGGTTCCGCGCCGTGATGGAGCAGTCGCCCGCCGCTTACCTGGCCGCTGTGCGCATGGACGTCGCGGCCGATCTGCTGGTCCACGAGGAGTTGAGTGTCGCCGAGACGGCGAGGCGTCTGGGGTATGAGTCCGAGGCCGGGTTCAGTCGGGCGTTTCGCCGCCACACCGGGTCGACGCCCAGCCAGTGGCGCATCGGTGCTGTGCCGCCGGTCGCGACCGCCGTCTGAGCACGCTCACGCGCTGGCGGGCGGTGAGTCTGTTCGTCCCTTGACCAGGCCGAACAGCAGCCCGCCAACGAGGCTCGCGCCGACAGCGATGGTCAGTGCCAGCTGGATGCCGCCGCCGTCCACCAGAAGACCGCCGAGCCCGGCGCCCAGGGTGATCGCGAGCTGGAACCCCGCCACCAGCAACCCGCCTCCGGCTTCCATACGTTCGGGCGCGTTGCGTCCCATCCAGGTCGCGGCGACGATCAGCCACGCACCGAACGCGAACCCCCACACGCCGACGGCGATGACGACGAGCCACGTCTAACCGGGGAAGGCGGCCAGGCCGGCGATGCCGCTAGCGATCAGGGCTGGAACCATCAGCCGCATGGTCCGCAGGTGCTTGTCGACGAGCAGGCCGATCAGCAGGTTCCCGACGAAGCCGCCGAGGCCGAAGACAGTGTTCCTGACGCTCTTCGGCATTGCCGGAGCCGTCGGCACATTCCTGATCGGCCGCTACATCGACAAGGGTCCCCAGCGAGCAGAAATCCTCACTATGTCGACCTTCACCGCGGGGCTCGTCATACTCGCCCTGACCCCGATCCCTGCTCCAGCCATCGTCACGCTTGTTTTGGCGGCTATCGCCGTTACCGCTTGGGGTGTGGCCTTCGCCGCGACCGGCCCGGTCTTCCAGACCGGCGTCATGCGCATCGCAGAACGAGACGCCGATCGCGCCTCCGCGGTGTACGTCACCGGAGTCCAGATCGGCATCGCCAGTGGTTCAGCCCTCGGCGCACTCATACTCGGCCAATCCTTCGCCTGGCTACCGACGGTCTCAGCGATCTTCGCATTGCTCGTACTTGTACTTGTCATCGTTCGTCGACCGACGTCCACTATCTTCTGAGCCGCGGCTACCGAGCGTTGACCCGTCGGGAGTAGCAGGACTATCAGGTGCTGCTGGCGCGTATCCAGACAGTGCATAGTCCGGTCGGGCCCCTAGCCTACGACTGTGTGAAGACCATCATTGTCCGCGACGGCAGTGCGATCAAAAATCACGACGATGTCGACTAACGGGGTTCGCTCCCACGCGCGGACAGGATGTTGAAGCGGAACGCGATCAAGCAATAAAACGAAACTCCTCCGAATACCCAACATCGTAGGGGACTGCTGCAGGGTTTGGTGTCAGGTTGACCTGCCCCACCAGCTCGGTGAAACGCCGTGCTTAGGCGCGTGGCCACCCGTGTTCATGAGACTCTCGGCCTGCTTCGGACCTGTAGGCTGAGCGTTCATTCTGAGGTGTACTTTCCATTGGGCGCTGAGGCTCCCGAGATGACAACTACACCCCGGTGGCGTTGACGTTCAGGTACCCGCCAGACGGGGTACCAAGTCTCATACCGCCCACTGTGACGCGGGGCCGTTGGCTATCCGGAGCCGATGAGCGGAACCCAGCATTAATCCGTGGAAGATGCCTAGCTTGAGGGACGAGACCCAGTCATCTTGATCTCGGCGGGGTCAAACTGGCCGAAGACCCGTGAGTGGATTCGCTCAGGGTTGCTGATGAGCGCGTACAGGTGCACGTTTCGGCGGTCCGATTGAAGGGCGGCAACGACAAGTGCCACAGGCTGGCGGTTGCGGCGTACCATGGTGCGCATCGCGTGGTGATCGGTGGAGCTGGGCGGAGCCGGCGCCGGATGTGTGTGCCACTCGCCTACGTAGCCGAGGGTCGGCTCGAGTCCCGGTCGATCTAGGTATGCAGTCAACGCCCGTCGTGCCGGGTTCTCGCGCCGCAGATAGCGCGTCCGGGTCGCTGTGGTATCGGTCACCTCGATGATGTCGTCGATCGTGATGCCATGGGTGTCGCGGTAGCCAATAAGGATGCCGCCGTGCTCTCTCTCCGAAGATGCCCTGGCGGCTACCGTGAGCGCGTCGCGTGCCTGTGGACTGATCGTTACAAAGGCCGCTGCCGATGATCCAGACCCGGTGTCGCTCACAGCAGTTCACCCAGGTCGCGGTGCTCGCCAGCTGGCGCCTCGGGAGTTCCAGTAAGGAGACCGACAAGGTGCCTGACTGTTACGGCGGCCGCCTCCGCCACAGCGTGTGGCGGCGTCGGAGACACTGGCTCGCCGCACCCGGCCTCGAACACCTCCGGCGCGCTTGAGGGTCTGAGGACGGTTGGAGGGATCGCGTCGGCCCCGTCCAGAGGGGGAACGATGTCAACACGCATCGAACGGCCATCGTTCTGGAGGCATGTCGTGACGAAACGAGAATCGGTGAGCACGCTTGCGTCTTGGAGCATCGCGAGCACCGAGCCGTCCGCGGTCGCGTCCACGACTAAATCGTGACTCCGGAGAACGCGGATCGCCTCTGCGGGGCTCCTAAGCCCGGTCCAGTCGGATTCAATCTTGCTCCGGTTGTACGGCCTGTTTGAGAGGAGCGACTGGAGGGCATCTGCCTTGTTGTGCCCGGCGTAGCCGAGGATTGCGACGAGGTGCCGAGTCATGTTGCCCGGTGTCAGCCGCTGGAAGTCCCGGATCGTCAGCCTGCCGATGCCGGCTCGAACGAGACCGTCGCAGATGTGGGAGCCGAGGGCCCCGGCGCCAACGATGTAGACATGCTTGTCCTCTAGCGCGGACGCGGTGACGCCTGATCGGAAGCGCATCACGGACTCGTCGAGAGAGGCCGAGAGCGCTAGGTGAGGGACGCGGGTGGTCTGGTTGGTCGCTCGTTGCTTGCGGGCACGGGGGCGAGCCGTAGTCGGCGGGAAGGTCACCACTACTGCTCCACGCTGGTCATGACGTTGGTACTGAACGAACAGTACGTCGATCCGGTCGCGTTCAATTGCGCTGCGGAGCTTGTGGGTGCTGTTCAAGTTCTCGATGAGGTCGTCCCAACTCACGGGCGGAGTTGCCACTTGGCCGATGTCGGCTACGTATCCGGTGCGGAGACCTTTGGTGCTTTTCCTTGAGACCTTGCCCACGCCTTTGATCTGAATCTGGCCGTCCTGCTCGCGCAGCTTCAGGTACTTGCCCGTGTAGGAATCAAGCCTCGAGTAGAGGACGTACCGTTTGTCGACGGGAAGGTGAAGGTAGGCTTCGAGGTCTAAGACGGGCGGGTCGTCAGGCCAGCCTGCGTCGTTTTTTCCGAACCAGGTTTCGATGCGCGCGAGAAACGCGTCGACCGCAAGCCACGGTTGATTGTCGTGGTCACGGCTGGTGTACAGGCAAAGAAAGCCGAGGGAATCTCGGTGCCAGGACATGGGCACGGCCACTTCGGTGCGGACCAGAGGGGCCGAGTAGGGAAAGCCGTCCTCAAGCAGGACGCTGGCCTGGCCGTCGGTCAGTTCCGCGTCGCTGCATGATCCGCGCGAGTTGTCGCGCACCAGCCGGAAGCCTCGTCCGACCAGGGCGTTGATGAACGTCTCGCGGATGTACGCGACGTGATCGGCCCAACCCTCGGGCTCCTGGGCCTCGTCAGGTCGGGGTGGGTCAGCCAAAACGCATCCCACCCGGGGTCGGCCTGCGGTCGCCGGAGGTGCGCGTGCTGGACGCACGCTTGTTGCCGTCGCTCTCGTAGCCGGCGGGCATCGGAAACACGTTCTCGAAGTCGTCGTTAGACCCGAGGACGCCCTGCACAAGAAGCGCCGCCTTGCCGCCCGCGTCGTCGCTCATGTCTGCCGCATTGCGGGCATCCGCAGCCGCAGACTCGAACTTCTCGGCGGCGGCGTCGAAGTCGGCGTCCTCGTCGAACTTGAGGACCTCGCCCGGCATGGATGGATCAGGAACGGCGAAGCCGTCGTCGGCGATGCGGCGGAAGACATCAGCGACTCCCTCCATTGCGGAGGCGAACAGCTGGGTCATCGAGTTGTTTTTGGTGACTAAGCCCTCCTCGCAGGCGGTGTAGAGGGCCATCTCGACGGCGAACCCGCCCGGCTTGTCCTTCCCCAGGAGGTTGCGGCGGGCCTGGCGCAGTAGTTTGACGCACGGGACGTACATCTCGTCGAACACCTCGTTCTTCTTGGTCTTCAGCTCGGTCATCTCGACCGGGTTGGTGGCGATCCATTCGTCGTCCTCGGTGGGGATCTCCCACACCATGCCCGACTTCCGGGCGGGCACCACGTCGACGTAGAGGCCGTCTGCATCGGGGACCAGAACCGTGACGGAGCGGTCCTCGCGGGTGACGCTTTTCTCGTCGTAGGTCTCGACCAAGACCTCGTACACGCAGTTGAGGACCTCGTCAGCACCGACTCCAGCCGGGTACTCATCGAGTCGGCAGAACATGTCGACGTCGTACACCCGGCGGATTGACACCTGGCGACCATAGGAGCCGATGAGGATGGGGTTGATGCCCCAGCCGTTGAGGGTGTTGTCAGCGCCGAGGATGTCGGCGATGTCCTGGTGCGACTGTGGGGCGTTGGTCCAGTCGTCGTCGCTGGGCTCGATGTTGGACCGGGCGGTCTCGAAGCTGCTGGCGAGTTCAGCCATGGTCAGTTCTCCTTGTTGGGGTTGGCCGAGTAGGTTGGGTCCATAGGGACTAGGGCGGGCGGATCCACGGGGGTGGGTGCCGAGTCTTTCTTGTTCTTCTTGGCCTCGTCGATGGCGAACTGCTGGCCCCCCTCGCGGAGGTTGCGGAGGGCCCGCTGGTAGAACCTCCGTGCCGGGGCATCCGCAGTCTGGCGGGTCTCCTTGTAACGGTCGCAGAGCGAGGTGAGCGCGGCGTGCGCCTCGTCCAGCTTCATGGTTGCGAGGTCGATGGTCAGTAGCCGCCGCGCGTCGTCCTGGATGTCGTGGAACGTGTTGGCGCAGATCTTCGCCCGAGTGGCGCGTCGCTCGGCGCCGAGGACGGTCATGGTGCCAGCGAGTGCCGCACCGATCAGCGCACCCGTGCCGATGAGCCAGGAGGGAAGCGCTTCGGTGAAGGCTGCGCCGCCCGCGAGCAGACCGAAGACGCTGGCGGGTACGCCGAGCGACAGGTTCCAGTAGTGCCAGGACTTGGCGGCCTCGAACTGCACCTGGGCTGAGTGTCGCGCGCTCTCCTCGACGCGGGAGATCTCCTCGGCGACGGGAATCAGGTTGTTGGGCACGTTGGCGGGGACCTCGATGAACTCCGGGGGAGGAGTGTCCGCGGGCTGCTTCTTCCGGGTGAAGACCTTCCGGGTCATGGGGTCCTGCCTGTCTGCCCTTGACGGTGCTCGCGGCCCATCGGACGTCCATGAGGGCCAGACCGGTCCCGTCGTGGCACAGTCACGGAGTTAATGTCGCTCAACAAAGTCACGTGCGTGTAGCGTGCGGCGAGTGCACGGCACTCGCAAGCGTGCTGCGTGCGTCCAGGGTGGTAATCCACTCCGGCCATGACGACCTCCTCCAGCCTTAGGCGGGTGAAGACGCCAGCCTGCGCAGGCGCGTCTGCGCCTATCACCCTCTTATAGCACGCAGCGCCCCCGGCATTGAGTAGCTCGCTCGGCGTGTCGCCGTTCGCCCTTGACGGACCTTTGCTATCCAGCGGGAGGCGCGGCTGCACGTGAGCGTCCGGGACTGATGCAGGGTTTGGTGTCAGGTTGACCTGCCCCACCAGCTCGGTGAAACGCCTTGCTTAGGCGCGTGGCCACCCGTGTTCATGAGACTCTCGGCCTGCTTCGGACCTGTAGGCTGAGCGTTCATTCTGAGGTGTACTTTCCATTGGGCGCTGAGGCACTAGGGATCACAACCACACCGCGATTCCAATAGTGATGCAGTCGCGACAGCCTCCTTCTGCCCAGTCCAAGACATTCGCAACTGTCCATGGGCGCTAGTTAGTGATGAGCGGGACGCGACGCCTCAGGCGCCATGGCCCCCGGCGCCGCTCCGGCGATGCTCCCTCACTCGAAGTCGCAGAGGTAGAGCCGAACTCTCTCGCCGGACAGCACAGCCGAGCCCTGCTGCTTGCCGAGTCGGACCATAGTGATTCGCTCGGGCCCGGAACTCCGGAGGATACAGACGGGCATGTGGGACAGCCTTTCGGAAAGGGCACCACTTAGCTACGAAATCTGGCACCCAAACGGTGGGGCAGGTCAGTCTGTCACCTGCTCGTGCAGCAGACCCGAATGGGTTGCTCTCTGGTGAAGTGTGGGCATTGGATTGTCTGTCATGCAGGTGTGACGCGCAGAGTGACGAGTTGGAACGGTCGCATGGTGATGGTGACACTTGTGTCGTCGGCCGACGCTATGGCCACTGCGGCTACTTCTTCTTCCAGCAGGTCGGTTTCAATGACAGCACTGTGCGGGAAATGGAAACGGATGCGAGCGTTGGCTCGTGAACCGAGCGACTCGTACAGGCGTATGACGACGTCTCCTGAGCGGTCTTCGGCGAGTTTCACCGTCTCAACCAGCACCGCGTCACTATCGGAGGAAATCAAAGGGGCGAGGTTGTCTGTGGCCGCCCCTTCCACCTGTCGTAGTGGCAAATTCAGGCGGTAGCCATGGCGGATGGCCTCATTGATGCCGCCTACCACGATGGCGCTCCGTAGCGTGTGTTCGCCCTGGTCCGCTTCGGGGTCAGGGAAGAGGGGCGCCTTCAGAAGTGTTTGACGTACCAGCGAGTAGGTGCCGCCGCCGTCGCGTGCATGGCGGGTGATGTCGTGGCCGTAGGTGGAGTCGTTCGCGATCCCGGCACCGAAAGTGGCATCTGTGACGTGTACCCATCGGTGGGCGGGTGTTTCGAACCGTGCGGAATCCCAACTGGTGTTGGTGTGTGTGGGGCGCACAATGTGGCCGAACTGGATTTCGGATGCAGCAGCGGCAGTGTGGACATCGATGGGGAAGGCTAACTTCAGCATCTGTTGACGCTCGTGCCAGTCGACGTGGGTCTCGTAGTCGACGGCGTTTCGGCCGGCGCAAAGACTGATTGTCTGTGTGATGGTGGATGATCCGGCGGTACGGACCGTACGCAATGCCGCTCGACCAGCCTCGTCGGCGATGATCGATACGGAGTCGGCAGCCGCCAGGTCTTTACCTGATCGGCGGTATTCGATGTCGACATCCCAAGCGTCCCATTGGGTGGGGGTGTCTCGGAACATTTGGAGGAGTCCAGATTTCTGTCCTGGGGGCACGGTCTCACGGTGGTTGGACAGGTCGATGAGGGATGTGATCAATCCGTTTTCGTCGAGTACGACGCGCAGCAGTCCGTTGTCAATGATGTAGTCACCCCCTTCTTGGGTGAGGGTGACGCCATCACTGTCCGTGATGGTTGCCGCGCCAAAGGCTGGCACGCCGTCGATCTCCATCGGGGCGCTGTTCAGTAGAACGTGCTGGCTGGGGTCCTGATCTGCGGTGAGGGAGGAGAGCGATGAGTCGATCAGCGTACCGAGTTTCGTCTCTAGGTCGGTGTAGTTGGCGACGGCTTGGTCGTGTACCCATCCGATGGAGGTACCGGGCAGGATGTCGTGAAACTGCTGAAGGAGCACGAGTTGCCATGCGGTCTTGAGCTCGTCATAGGGGTACCGGGCGCCGAGGCGAATAGCGGCTGTTGTTGCCCACAGCTCTGCTTCGTGCAGTAGGTGCTCGCTGCGTCGGTTGCCACGCTTCGTGCGTGCCTGCGATGTGTAGGTGCCCCGATGGAACTCAAGATACAGCTCGCCGGCCCAAACGGGCGGCTTCGGGAACTCTGCTTCGGCGGTTTCAAAGAACGACTTGGGTGTTCCGAGAACGACTTTCGGTGATCCCTCGAGCGAGGCGGTGCGGTGGGCTGCAGCGATCATTTCTCGGGTGGGACCACCACCACCGTCACCGAATCCGAATGGTGCAAGGGATGTATTGGCGTAGCGCTTGTCGCGGAAGTTGCGCTCGGCGTGGGCCAGTTCCCCTCCGGAGAGCGTGGAGTTGTAGGTGTCGATCGGGGGGAAGTGGGTGAAGATGCGGGTGCCATCGATGCCCTCCCATTGGAAGGTGTGGTGGGGGAAGTGGTTCACCTCGTTCCATGAGATTTTTTGAGTGAGGAAGTAGTTCGCTCCGGCAGCGCGCGCGATCTGGGGAAGCGCGCCTGAGTAGCCGAAGGAGTCGGGGAGCCATACTTCCCGAGGGTTGATTCCGAACTCGTCGATGAAGAATTGTTTGCCCTCGACAAACTGGCGGGCTAACGCCTCGCTACCAGGCATGTTGGTGTCGGATTCGACCCACATGCCGCCGACGGGGATGAACCTTCCCTCGGCAACGCGAATCTTGATGCGTTCGAAGAGTTCGGGGTAGGAGTCGCGGATCCAAGCGAATTGTTGGGCGCTGGAGCAGGCGAAGCTGAAGTCCGGGTCTTGGTCCATGAGGTCCAGAACATTGGAGAACGTACGTGCGCATTTGCGGATCGTTTCTCGGACAGGCCATAGCCACGCCGAGTCGATGTGCGCGTGTCCGACTGCGAAGACGGTGTGAGCTGTGCCCGCAGCCGGTGATGACAGCACGGCGGTCAGTGCTTCGCGGCCCTTGTGTGCTGTCGCGTGAACATTGAACGGGTCGACAACTTCGACGACCGTCTCAAGAGCGGTGAGTATCGCGGCACGGCGCGGGGACTCGGTTGGCAGCTCATCCACGAGACCACGTAGCGTCCAGATGTCGGCTACCAGTTCCCAGACTTCCCGATCTCTATGGACGATGGCCATGCGTCGCAGTGAATAGAGCGGGTCGGTAGGTGCGGTCGATTTGCGTCCCAGCCCCGACGGCTTGAAATCGACAAATTGTGACCCGAGATCGGGGTTCGATGCCGCCTCGATGTAGATATCGAACGAATCGCCAGGTTTAGCTTGGAGGCGCACATAGTTGTTGAGGGGTTCCAGAGCCTTGACGATTTCTCCCTCGGGTGACCAGACAAGGCCTTCGGCTTGGAAGCCGGGCTGGCCAGAAGAGAACCCCAAGTCGATCTTGAGTTCGACGTCTGCGGCTTCGGCATCCCATGTAACCGGGACCGAACCGGTGACGTGGAACCATGTGGTGCCCCACGCTTTGCCCCATGGACTGCCGATCTCGAACGGTTCGAAGTCATCAAGCGGCACCGCATGGAACGGCACTGGCTCGTCCGGTGCCTCCCATGCAGTAATCGTCACGGGGGCGCTCGCCAGTTCACGTGCAGGGTGGAGGCGTTCCCTTACGAAGCGGTCAATTCGCATTTCGAGGAGTTCGGCGCTGTGGTACATGAAGACGATGTCTTTCTCTTGAGATCCTTTGACATGGAAGTCGTAGGAGCGATTGTGTATCGGTTTGTGGTCGTATGAGAGAGAGTTAGCAGGATGAACGAGGTACGCGCCTATATGGCGCATATTGACAAGCTTCGGGGTTCGGGGTGGTTCTTCAAGACTTTGATTAACCCTTTACGCCTCCGGCTAGTGCGGATCCTCCCCCGAGGAAGCGTGAAACGAAGATGTACAGGCTAAGGACAGGAACGGAGTAGATGATCGAGAATGCAGCGAGCTGTCCATAGGCGATGGTTCCGTATTGACCAAAAAAAGAATAGATGCTGACAGCCGCAGGCTGTTTGTCAGGAGACAGCAGCAAAATAAAGGGAACGAAGAAGTTTCCCCAGGCGCCGATGAATACGAAGATGAATACCACTGCAAGGCCGGGGCGCATGAGGGGGACGACGATACGCGTGAGGGTCTTCATCATGGAGGCGCCGTCAACCCAAGCGGCTTCCTCGAGGCTGATGGGGACCCCATCCATAAAGTTCTTCATCATGTAGATGGCCATCGGCAGACTGGTAGCAGCAAGAAAGAAGATCGTGCCGGCCGTCGAGTCGATGAGGTTGAAGGCTACGAAGAGGCTGTAGACCGGGACCATCATCGCGGTGATGGGCAAGCATGTGCCGAATAGGACCCCGTAGAGGAAGGGCTTGTTAATGCGCATTCGATACCGGGACAGAGGATAGGCAGCCAGAACCGCTACCACTACTGTGATTATGGCGCATCCGGCGGAAAGAACAAGGCTGTTCAGAAGAGGAACGAAGGCGGTTTCAGGAGTCAAGACGGCGGTGAAGTTCTGAAGAGAAATCTTCTCTGGCCACTTGATCGACAGAGTCGCGCGGGTGTCGACGGACGCGAGAACGAGCCAGGCGAGGGGAAGCGCAAACGCGACGACCACGAGTGCCAGCACCGTGTTGGAGACGACTTTCATACTCCGTAGACTCGGAGAGGTCATGCCCATGGTCAGTCAACCTCCGGTTTCAGTAGACGTATGTAGAAGATCGAGAACGCGGCGCCGATCAGTAGCATGATGGTTGCAATCGCTGTCCCGAGACCTAGATCACCGAATTGGAAAGCCTGCTGGTAGGCTAAGACCGGCAGCGTTGCACTATTGGTTCCGGGACCGCCTCCAGTCATCACAAAGATCAGCGTGAACACAGCTAGGGTTTGAAGGGTTGTGAGCATGAGATTCGTTGAGATGCCCCGTCGAATCAGCGGCAGCGTAATAAAGACCAGTCGTTGCCAGCCTTGAGCACCGTCGACCTCTGCCGCCTCAATGATTTCCTCTGGAACGTCATGGAGCGCTGCGGCATAGACGAGCATAGAGAACGCGGTTCCACGCCAAATATTGGCAAGAATGATGGCGATCATTGGAAGTCCATAAAGCCAGTTCGGGCCGGTGATTCCTACTGCCCTAAGAAGGCCGTTCAATGTCCCGGAGTCGTTGAAGAATGCATAGGCAGAAAACGCCGCAACGATCTCGGGCATGACCCAGGCAGTGACAACGAACGTGCCTACCAGCGCACGTATGAGCCGACCCGAGGAGCGCATCAGTAGCGCGAGACCGAGCCCAAGTATGTTCTGTCCCAGAATCGCGGAGGCCACGAGGAACACGAGTGTGAGCAGCAGCGACTTTGGGAAGTCTGGGTCTGTGAGCAGCGTCAGGTAGTTGTCAAACCCCACGAACGAGGCGCCTTGGGCGGCCGTTCCTGACAGTGATGCGTTGGTGAGGGACCCATAGAAGGAACTGATGACGGGGCCCAAGAGGAAGATTACCAACAGGACGATGGCCGGGAGTAGAGGGATGCTGCGCACGAGGGAGCGGTGAGTCCGCGCCCTTGACCCCTTGGGCCGAGGAGTGATTCCCCGGCCCGGAGGGCCAGCGATGCGTTCCCGCACGACTGTGGCCATTACTTATTGTGTTTTCGTGATTGCGTCTTCGCCGACGATCCCCACCAAGGCTTTATCGTAAGCAGCTGCAGCCTCTTGTGGCTCCTGTTGGCCGGTCATAACGGCTTCCATGGCGATCTGGATCTCGTTTGAAATCCTGCCGTAGTCACTCGTAGCCGGGCGGAAATGTGTGAACTCCACGATCTCGGAGAAGAACCCAAACGTGGGATTGGCGGCTTGGTAATCTGGATCCTCGGACACGTCACTACGGACCGCGATCTGACTGGCGGCGATGTCATACGCTTGAGAGTTGTCCTTATTCAGGGCGAACGCAATGAAATCCCACGCCGCATCCTTATTCGGTGATTTTTCCCCCATTGCGAGAGTCCATCCGCCGGACATGCTGGTGGCGCCGGGGGCTTGACCGTCTTGGGTTGGCATGGGTGCCTGGCCCAATACGTCATTCCACTCGGGCCATGGCGCAGCGCCCGATTCGATCCAGGTACCACTGACCCACGAACCATCCAAGTCGATAGCGAGCTTATTTTGCGGGAGCCAATCGGTGGCCACGACTGTGGCAACGTTCTTGTCGAGCCCCTGTTCCGGTGTCGGACCCAAGCCCCCCTGATAAAGGTCCTTGATGAATTTCAACGAGTCAACAAAACCTTGTGAACCCGCCACCCACTTTTGACTCTCGGTGTCATACAAGGTGTCTTTGGTTCCGTAGAGCAGCATCTCGAACCCCTGCATGCTCGCTCCCTCTCCCATGGCCTTGCCCGAATACACGTTCATCGGAATGGCCTCGGGCAACTTAGCTTTGATCGTTTCAGCAGCGCTCAATACTTCGTCCCAGTTCTTGGGAGCCCACGGTACCGGCAGCCCAGCCTGCGCGAACAGATCCTTGTTGTACCAGAGCGCGCGGGTGTCTGTACCCATGGGGATCGCGAAAGTTTTCCCCCCCTTGCCCAGCCCAGCATTCTTGGCGTTCTCGTAGAACATGTCCCATTCAGGCCACTTCGCGGTGTACTCGTCGAGTGGTGCGAGATACCCGGCATCAGCGTCAGGCTGGACGCGGAAAGTGTCTTCGTACATGACATCTGGGGCCGTGGCAGCTGATTGGTTCATGAGGGCGAGTTTCGTCGCGTAATCGTTTTCCACCGCCTCGATCGGGACCAGTTCGACGACAGTGTTCTCATGGGCAGCTTCAAAGTCTGGCTTAACCTGCTTCAAGTGATCGTCTAGCTGTGTGTACGATCCGAATTTCTGATAGGCGACCTTGATAGTCGTTACGCCGTCGTCGGAGCTGCCGTCAGCCCCACATCCACCCAACAACAATCCGATCACAGAGCTCAGCGCCACAGCCCTCAGTACTGATGTGTTCTTCACCAGACCCTCCTAGGTCTTTGGACTCACCTCGCCATGCCTCGTTGCCGGCGGTTGTCCATCCATCTTTAGTAAAACAGATGGAGTAAATGCTGTCAACCCCCTACCGTGTGAGCTTGTAGACCGGGCGGAGCAGTGTAAAACGCATTGAGTCCCACGCCTGGGTTCAAAGAATGGAAGTGAAATGGACACACCTAACGCAGAGCTTGAGTTCTTGTCAGGCTCCTCATGATGGAGTGGGTACGGCAGGAAGGGGTCTGAGCTGGAGTAGGGCATGTGAGCGAGACCACGAGCTGCGAAGATGGAGGTGCCCAACGCCGCCGCTTCGAACTCCGGGCGCTTGGGAGAATGACTTGTCACCTTGCCTGGATCAGTTCTGCTGGCTCGGCAGCATCGGTCCAAGCGTGTTGGACCAGCCGGTTGAACCGCGACTACGTAATCTTGATCAGCCAGCCAACGACTCTCCCATCATCTTGTCCTCGATGTGGCCTGCCGGGTGGCCGCTATGACAACATGATCACATGGCCGATGTTGCGTTCTGGTGAACCTAGCGATCTTGAAGTTTTTCACGCAGCGATAACGCTGCCGTCTCTGCCGTTAGATCCGTCGTCGCAGTTGCCACGCTGCCGCGCTATCCCGGGGCCGGTTCTCTCGTGACGCGATTGCGCCAGCGTTCAAGTCTGTAGTCATCGCGTGTATGTCGATCGCAAGAATCGTAGGCAATCTTGGAGTGGCGTGGTCCACCGCCCACGCCGCCGTCCTGGCTGCTGCCGATGAGTTACCCTCAACGACCCGGGCTGGTTCGACGACGTCACCACGATCGTTGATGACCACCCCTGAATCACACCCGCTGCGATGACAAGTACGTCACCGTGATCGATCGCACTCCGGCAAGGCCCCGAACTGGTTCATAAAGTCTGCCTGCGGTGGTTGAGGCAGGCTCGAGGACGGTGTTCGTTACCTGGGTCAACGCCCAAACCAACGACTTTCGAGACTAGGTGGGAGTGGTCGCGATGGACGGGTTGACCGGATACAAGGGCGCAGAAATCGAAGCGGTCGAAGATGTCAGGATTGTGACACACCAGTCCCATGTTGTCGCCTTGGCCGGCACCAAGCGAGCAGGAACCCCCGGTTACCGCGGCCGCTCCGGGGACCCGGTTCGCGGCATCCGCAGGTGGCGAAGACCCCGTGGCACAGCTGTCCATGAATCGATGGTCCAGACTCCTAGCCCTGTATAGCGCGTGGTGCTATATCGAGATCTGGTACGTGGACAGTCGAGTCGACAACTCTTGATCGAAGACAAGGCTTGCGGCTCCAATGGCGCCGGCCGCGTTGCCCATGACGGTCGTTTCTATGCGGGGACTGGGTGGTGCATGCTGTGGGGCGGCCTCCAACTGAGCCTCGATCACACTGAGGTAGTGCTTTGACAGCGGTGACCAAAATGGCCCACCGAACACTACTAGCGATGCGTCAAGGGCACTGACGAGTACGCGAGTTGCCTCAGCGATTGCGTTGGCTGCGCGTGTGAGCAGGTTGACGGCGCCTGGGATGCCTTCATCCGCCATTTCGCCCAATTCTTCCAATACTCGGAGCGCGCCGTCGTAGCTCAGGGCAGCTGAAGACGATGGAACGAGCCCTAGTACGACGGCGTCCTCGATTAGCTGATACGGATCTGTTGCGCGGCCGAGACATCCCCGTCTGCCACAGAAACACAGGGTGCCTTGCGTGTCGCTTCGTATATGACCTATCTCACCAGCGTTGTGAGTTGCTCCGCGAACGATGGTCCCGTTGGATGCAAAGGCGCACCCGATGCCAGTTCCCAAATACATGAATAGCAGCGACTCACCGTCGGCGTTGTCTCGAGCCCAGCATTCCCCGATGGCCGCAGCAAGGGTGTCTTTGTCGAGGATGACTGGATAGCTGAACGAGTCGCGCAGGGCGGCGGTGATATTGAAACCGTCCCAGCCGTCCAGTTTGGGCGGATTGATAAGAGAGCCGCGCGGAATATCCAGCGGACCAGGGGAGGCCACTCCGACCCCTGCAATCATCGTTCGTTCTACGCCCGACCTGTGGATCATCTCTTCCACTAGGTCAACGATACGGTTTATACTCTCCGACGGGTGCTCATTGAGCAGCCCAACAACACTCCTCGAGGCCACAGTGGCCCCACCGAGGTCAAGGATTACAGCAGTGACTAGCGAAGGGTCAAGGTGCAAGCCAATGGCAAAGAGTCGTCCGGGGTTTATTTGGACCGGCGTCCGAGGCTTGCCGCGTCCGGTGACAGTCGCCGCGAGTGAGCGGAACCAGCCGTCGTCAGACAGCCGCCGAGTGATGTTGGAGACTGTCTGCTTTGACAGCCCAGTGAGCTGAATTATCTCGACCTGGCTAAGCCCTGCTGGTGCACGCCTCACCTTGTCGAGCACAAGGGACTGGTTGTAGTCGCCCACCATCGGTGCGTTGGTTCCTCGAGGCATGCTGCCCAGCATAGATGCACGTCCTGAACTGACTATCGCGATCGAGACCGTGATCGTCCTTTCGCGTGATGGATTTGTGTACTTCTTGGTGCGTGCTGATCCCGCTGTACCAGTAGCTCCCTGCCCGCCACCGGATCCCACCAAGGGAGAGTGCTGGCGGAAAGTCACTTCCGCCTCCTCGCGGGCAGGCGATTAGGATCGCCTGTGAGATCCTGACGGTCTAGTCGGTGGTGCGCAACGATGGATCTGCGCCTATGTCAATAGAGGCCCATTCAGTTCGTTGCCGAGCGCGAGCCCCGTGGCAGCCGTGGCGGGCCTGCTCACGAACCACGGTGGTAGCAGTGGTCAAGGCCCGGTGACGGAGGATCGGCAGAAGATCGCAAGTGCATCCAAAAGGACCCGTCCGGCGGTATGCCTCACCGAGCCGAAACTCCAGCATGAGGACCCAGCTCAGCCGGGTACTGCATCGCATTTTCACCGTGACTTCTCCAGCGGAAGGGCGACGCGGGCTTTAGGCAAGGCCTCGTCCAGCGAACTACTGGCGATCATCGATCTGCGCGGTGTACGAGTACCGGTTCGCACTCGGCTTCCCCCACGGCGCTGAGGCGAAAAGAACCCGAGGCCGAGGTGGGATCGTCATTGCCGTCGGGGGCGGGAGGCGCTGAGCCTAGTCCGCCCAAGGCATGAGTGGGGTTGCTGTGGCGTTCTAAGTCGCAACTACGGCCGTGCCCTAGCGTTGCTATCTGGCATGAATCTGGCACGAAGCGAACGAATTCTTGGCGAATGTGGCTCTGGCTACGGATGATAGTGGTCGGGGCGACAGGACTCGAACCTGCGGTCTCCTGCTCCCAAAGCAGGCGCGCTAGCCACTACGCTACGCCCCGATTGCCCACCTCGGCGGGCCCGGCTGAGTCTACTGCACCCCGGCCGGGCGCCACCACCTGAGGTGTCAGTCGCGGGTTTCGATCAATCCGGAGATCAGGGACGTCGCCAGGCTGATGATGATGGATCCCAGAACGGCCCACCAGAATCCGTCGACCTCGAAGCCGAACCCCAGCGAGCCGGCCAACCATGCGGTGAGCATGAGCATGAGGGCGTTGATGACGAACAGGAACAGACCCATCGTCAGGAGGATGAGGCAGGCGCCCGCGATGGTGATGAGCGGGCGGACGACGGCGTTGACCAGTCCGAAGATCGCCGCGACCACGATCAGCGTCAGCGCCTTCTCCCCATCGCTGGAGGCTGTCAGGTGGATGCCGGGCACCAGCCATACGGCGAGCGCCGTAGCAAGGGCCGAGATGACCAGTCGAATCACGAGTTTCATGTCTCAAGCCTGCCACTTCGCCACGGGCACGGGAAGTCTCGTGCCGCTCAGGCCCCCCAGCTGGCCTGGTTGCCGCCGACGCGGTCGGCTTCGATGTGCTCCCGGTACCCGGACGCCACGTAGGCGGCGATCGGGTCCGCCGGCAGACCTCTGGACTCGCGCCACTGAGCGAGGTCGGCCCGGACGTCGGTGTAGAACGCGTCCATGAAGATCCCGTTCGCGCCCATCACGTCCCCGGCCCGCTGGGCCTGGTGCAGAGCGTTGCGGTCCACGAGCAGGGCCCGGGCGCTCATCTCCTGCACGTTCAGCACCGAGCGGATCTGGCCGATGATCTTGTCCTCCACGTTGTGGCACTGGTCCAGCATGAACGCGACGGGGGTGTCATCGGCCATGCCTCCACCCACCACCACTTCGTACATGATCCGGAACAGCTGGAACGGATCGGCGGCCCCCACGATGAGGTCGTCGTCGGCGTAGAACCGGGAGTTGAAGTCGAAGGAGCCGAGCTTTCCGAGGCGCAGCAACTGGGCGACGATGAACTCGATGTTGGTGCCGGGGGCGTGGTGGCCGGTGTCGAGGCAGACCATGGCCCTGTCCCCGAGGGCCGCCACCTGCACGTAGGAGGTGCCCCAGTCGGGAACGTCCATGTGGTAGAACGCCGGCTCGAAGAACTTGTACTCCAGCACCATGCGCTGGTCGTCGCCGAGACGGTCGTAGATCTCGACGAGGGACTCGTGGAGCAGGTCCTGACGTGTCCGGATGTCGGCCTGACCGGGGTAGTTGCTGCCATCAGCCAGCCAGATCTTCAGGTCGCGGGACCCGGTGGCGTCCATGACGTCGACGCACTGGAGGTGGTGGTCGATGGCCATGCGCCGGACGGCGGGGTCGCTGTGGGTGAGCGAACCAAACTTGTACGCGTCGTCCTGGAACGTATTGGAGTTGATGGTGCCCAGCTTCATGCCCAGACCCTCGGCGAAGCTGCGGAGCTCCCCGAAGTCGTCGACCTTGTCCCAGGGGTAGTGCAGCGCAACGGTGGGTGCCAAACCGGTGTGCTTGTGCACCTGGGCGGCATCGGAGATCTTCTCCTGCACGGTCCGGGGGGTGCCGGGGGTGGAGAACACCTTGAACCGGGTACCGGAGTTGCCGTAGGCCCACGATGGGACCTCGATCTCCTGCCGGGCGAGGATCTCGAGTGCCTCGGTGCTGATAGTCATGGTGTCTCAGTTCTCCTTCTCATCGGCGCCGTGCAGGCGCCCCAGTTGGGTCTCGAGGTGGAAGACCTCCTCCAGGCGGACGAAACCCTCGTCGGGGGTGGTGCTGAGGTTGACGAAGTACTTGCCCATCTCCGCCTGCCAGCGGGCGTTGACCTCGGTGGCGGCCATGGCGGCCTGTGCGGCGTCCAGATCGGGGCTCTCGACGTAGCCGATGAGCAGCCCATCAGGCCGCAGGAACAGCGAGTAGTTGTGCCAGCCGGAGGACTTCAGTGCGCGCAGCATGTCCGGCCACACGGCGCTGTGGCGCTCCTTGTACTCGTCAAGCCGCTCGGGGCGAACCTGCAGCTGTATGCAGTAGCGCTGCATCTCAGACATGGCGGTGCTCGATCCCGACCAGCGACGCGACGGCGGCGACGGTCGCGGCCTGGTGCCCGACGCAGAGCGCCCAGTGGTGCCCCACCCCGGTGGCGCTCCACTCGTCGACCCACTGCCCGGGGTCGCGGCCGAAGTCCACCCGGGAGGTGGTGTTGCCGATCCGCAGCAGCGGGCCCTCCACGACGCTGCCCTCGGAGGTGACGAGCACGAAGCTCCCGTCCCGGTCCTGCCCGAGGCCGAGCGTGGTGACGGGGCCGTGCGCCACGTCGAACTCCACGGAGACGCCCCAGCCGCGCTTGCCGTGGAAGACGCCGAGTCCGCGCAGGAGCGGTTTGCGCGACGAGATGGCCAGGTGAGCGGGGCCGTCGTGGCCCATCTCGACGACGCCGTCGAGGTAGTTGAGGGCCTGGATCTCCGTGAAGGAGCCGCCCGCGCCCAGCGACTGGGCGATGAGCATGGCCACCGAGGTCCGCAGCTCGTACTCGCCGGCGGCGGGGATGCCCCGGGCGTTGAGGAGGGAGGCGCCCAGGATCATGCCGGCGCCCAGCTTCTCGTGGAGTTCGCCGGCGAGCCCGCGATGGTAGTAGGCCAGCGAATCAAGGTCGAAGTCGGCGACGAGGCGGTCGAGCCCCACCGACACCTGCGCGGCCCACCGCAGGTCGTCCTCGTTGACGGAGGGGTCCATCTCGAAGATGTCACGGACCAGGGAGATGCGCTCGTCGACCAGGTCGGCGCCCACCCCCCGCACGCGCTCGCGCAGGTCGTCGAATTCCAGCACCTCGACGTGGCTGCCGAAGGTGGTGGACACGGTGGTGAGGTCGGTGGAGACGTCGAGCATGCCCGGATAGAGGTGCCCCATGAGGCCGTGACGGGCGGTGCGGAGCCGTGAGCGGGCACCGGCGGCACGCGCCCACTGCATGATGCGGTCCCAGGCGGCGTCCTGGCGCAGCCACCCTGTCACGGAGCGGAACTCGATGCCGGCGCGGCGGAACACGTGCCCCACCTCGGGGACGGGGCACTGGCCGCAGTAGGCGAGCCAGTCGCCGGTGTCGAAGCTGGCGTGGTCCATCTTCTCGGTGGGCTGCAGGTCGATGCACAGCACCGGGGCGCCGGCGCGTTGCGCGATGGGCAGCACCATGGAGGAGGTCAGGTAGGTGGTGAGGTAGATGACGAGCAGGTCGCAGTCGGCCAGCCGCAACTTCTCGGCGGCCTTCACGGCATCGTGCGCGTCCGAGACGAAACCGGCGTCGATGATCTCGGCATCCAGCGACTGGAGGCGCTCCGCCACATAGGCGACGCTGCTCTGCAACTGCGGCAGCAGGTGGGGGAACTGGTCCCAGTAGGCGCCGAGGCCTCCGCTGACCACCCCGATACGCATGGCCGGCCGTTCGTGCTGGTGCAGGGCGGACAGGAAATCCTGCGACATGGGCCAACTCCTCTCAGGTGGGACCGGTCGGTCCGCCGGGACCGCAGGGGGGTGGGTCCCGGCGAACCGCCGGAGTATGCGGGTGGGTCAGAAGTCGTACTTGTCGATGTTGTCCGCGTTGAACCGCACCGGTGGGCCGACGATGATGATCCCGTTCTCTCCCACCTCGCGCTCACCCATGTCACCCGCGGTGAACTTGTCGCCGGACTTGCCGGTGATGGTTCCGTCGGCGAGTGCCTTGCCGGCGTAGGCGGAGACGTAGCCCAGCTGTGCCGGGTCCCAGAGGGCGAACTCCTTGACGGTGCCGTCCTTCACGAAGGAGCGCATCTCGTTGGGCAGTCCCAGGCCGGTGAGGGCAACCTTCCCCTTGTACTCGGAGGTGGAGAGGTAGCGGGCGGTGGCGGCGATGCCGACCGTGGTGGGGGAGATGATGCCCTTCAGGTTCGGGTTGGCCTGCATGAGACCCTGGGCCTCCTGGAAGCTCTTGGTGTCGTCGTCGTCCCCGTAGACCTTGGACACCAGCTTGATGTCCTTGTAGTCGGGGTTGGAGGCGAGTTCCTCCTCCATGAACTTGATCCACTCGTTCTGGTTGGTGGCGTTCGCGGTGGCGGAGAGGATGGCGATGTCACCCTTGCCACCGATCTGCTCCGAGATCATCTCCAGCTGAATCGTGGCGACGTCCTTGGCCACCACCTGGCTCACGAACACGTCGCGACAGTCCGGGTTGGCGTCGGAGTCGAAGGCGACGATCTTTGCTCCGCCAGCACGGGCCTCCTTGAGGGCGGCGCAGACGGCGTCGGGATCATTGGCGGCGATCACGATGACGCTGGTGCCGGCCTGGGTCTCGGCGTTGATGAAGGACACCTGACTGGAGGCGGATGCATCCAGCGGGCCCACCACGTTGCTGGTGGTGAAACCGGCTTCCTCCGCGCCCTTCTTCCCGCCGCCGAGGACGACGTCGGTGTAGGGGTTGTTGAGCTGCTTGGGGATGAAGGTGATGGACAGGTCGCCGCCGCCCGCGTTCTCGGTGGGGCTCGCATCGGTGCCGGCGGACGTGTCCGGGGAGGCAGGGGAGTCGTTGACGGTGGCGCCGCAGGCGGTCAGTGCCAGGGACGCTGCGAACAGGATGGCACCCACCTTCAACGACAGGCGGCCACGTGAGGTGCTGGACATGGTGGTTCTCCTTCTCAGGCGCTGAGTGCGCCAGCTGTGGTGATGGTGGAATCGATCTCCCGTGCACGGCGGCGTCGGTGCCGCCAGGCACTCCACGACGCCACCACGGAGGGGGCGACGACGGAGATGATCAGCAGTAGGCCGGTGATGGTGACGAGCACCACCTCCGGGATGCGGTTCAGGCGGAGCGCGTAGTTGATGACCCCGATGATGAGGACACCGCACACGGAGCCCCAGATGGAGCCCTTCCCACCGAAGACGGACACCCCGCCCAGCACGACGGCGGCGATGACCACGAGCTCGAGGCCGGTGGCATTGTCGCTGCGGGCGCTGGAGTAGCGCAGGGTCCAGAAGACGCCGGCCAGGGCAGAGACCAGGCCGGAGCTCATGAGGGTGAGGAGGCGGGCGCGCTTGGTGTTGACGCCCACGAAGCGGGCGGCCTCCATGCTGTGCCCCATCGCGAACAGGGTCCGGCCGAACGGCGTCATGTGCAGGACGACGGCGAAGGCGACGATGATGAGGCCCACCGGCAGCATGACCAGCGGGATACCTGTGGCCCCGAACGAGCCGGTGGCATACGCGGAGGCCGCCGGCGGGAAGTTGGAGACGGCGTTGTCGCCGATGACCACCAGCGCCAGCCCGCGGAACAGGGCCAGCGTGCCGATCGTGACGGCGAGGGCGGGCAGTCCGACGTAGGCGGTGAAAAGGCCGTTGAACAGGCCACATGCGAGACCCACCAGCAGGCAGATCAGCACGACTCCGCCGAACGGCATGCCCCCCGTGAACAGGACGCCCATGACGGCGCTGGACAGGCCCGCGACGCTGGCGACGGACAGGTCGATGTCGCCGGTGATCATCACGAGCGTCATCGGCATGGCCATCAGCAGTGTGGCCACGACGTCGAGCAGCAGGAACGTGGCGGTCCGCGGTTGGGCGAACCGCGGCACCATGGTGGAGGCCAGGATCAGCAGCACCAGGAGGATGTAGGTCATCAGCGCGGGGCGGCTGGCCAGCGTCCGGGAGATGGCGCCGCGGGTCGCGGACAGGGCGGGGGGCGCCGCCACGGGGGTGAGGGTGTCGGTCATGACGTGGCCTTCCGCAGGTTTCGGGCGCGGCGCAGCGTGGCCAGCCGGTCGATGAGGATGGAGGCCAGTATCAGCCCGCCCACCACGGCCTGCTGCCAGAACTTGTCGACGCCGACGGAGGTGAGGGCGCCCGTGATGGTGGTCAGGAGGAGGGCACCGATGGCGGCGCCGGCGGCGGTGCCAACACCGCCCACGATGGCGACACCACCGACCACGGCCGCGGCCACCACCTGGAGTTCGAGGCCTGTGCCGGTGACGGCACCCACGGAGTTGAACCGGCTGGCGTACAGCACGCCCGCCAGCCCCACGAGGGCGCCGTTGGTGACGAATGCCGTGAACACGCGACGGCCGACGGGGATGCCGTACACGATGGCGGCGTCGGGGTCGGACCCGATGGCGTACAGGTCACGCCCGGAACGGCTGTAGCGCTGGAACAGGGTGACCACGGCGATGACGATGATCGCGATGATGGTGATGATGGGGATGCCGACCAACAGGCTCACGCTCAGGTTCCCGAAGGCATCGGGGCGGTCCCCGGCGAAGTACTGCGTGGAGCCCGCCCACCAGCTGTTGACGCCACGGAACACGTACAGCGTGCCGAGCGTGATGACCATGGCCGGCACCCGCGCCGTCGTCACCAGCAGGCCGTTGATGGCGCCCAGGCCCGCGCCCATCGCGATCCCGGCCAAGAACACCACGATGATCGGGATGGACGGGTACGTCGCGAAGAGGGTGCCCGTGAGGAACGCCGTCAGCCCCAGGGCGGAGCCGACGGAGAGGTCGACGCTCCGGGTGGAGATGATCAACGCCTGGCCCGCGGCCATGATCATCATGATCGTGGCGTTCAGCATCAGGTCCTTGAGGCCCTGCGGGGCGAGGAAGCGTGGGTTGGCCAGGTAGGTGAACAGCACCAGCAGCAGCAACGCGAGGACGACGGGGGATTCACGCTTGCTGAGGAGGCTGCGGGGGTTCCACCGGCGGCGCGTCCGGGCACTCGCCGCGATGTCGGCGCGGGGGAGTGCGGTCTGGGTGTCGGTCACGATGCTGCCGCCTTCGCGTGGTCCGTTGCTGCCTCGATGATGCGCTCGGGCGTGGCCTCGGCACGGGGGAACTCGGCGGTGATGGCGCCCTCGCACATGACGAGCACCCTGTCGGCCATGCCCAGCACCTCGGGGAGCTCGGAGGAGATCATCAGGATGGCGACGCCGTCGACAGCCAGCTGGGACAGGAGGCGGTGCACTTCTGCCTTCGTGCCGACGTCGATGCCGCGGGTGGGCTCGTCGACGATCAGGAGTTTCGGCTTCGTGGCCAGCCACTTGGCCAGGACGACCTTCTGCTGGTTGCCGCCGGAGAGCGTGGCCACGCTGTTGTACGGGCTGGAGCTCTTCACCTGCAGCTTGCGGCCCCACTCGGCTGCCACCTCGGCCTCCTTGCGGGCGTTGATGATCCCGAACCGCGCGAGTCCGTCGCGCAACGTGAGCGCCGTGTTGCGCAGGACGGAGAGTTCCATGACGAGGCCCTGCTTGCGGCGGTCCTCGGGGACGAACCCCATGCCACCGCGGATGGCCGCCATGGGCTGGCCGGGCTTGAGTCGCTTGCCGAGCAGTGTGACGGTGCCGGAGTCGATGGGGTCGATGCCCATCACGGCCCGTGCCACCTCCGAGCGCCCGGCGCCCACGAGGCCCGAGAGCGCCACAATCTCGCCGGCGCGGACGCAGAAGGAGATGTTGCGGAAGACACCGGCCCGGTTCAGGCCCTCGACCTCCAGGACCGGGGCACCCACCTGCGCGTCGAACTTGGGGAAGAGCTGGTCGATGTCGCGCCCCACCATGTCCCGGACGATCTGCGACGGCGTGGTGTCCGGGATCATCCGGGTGGTGACGTAGCGCCCGTCGCGCATGACGGTCACGCGGTCGCACAGGCTGAAGATCTCCTCCATGCGGTGCGAGATGAACATCAGCGCCGCCCCCTTGTCGCGCAGGGACCGGGCGACGGCGAAGAGCCGGTCCACCTCGTGGCCGCTCAGTGCCGCGGTGGGCTCATCCATGACGAGGACCCGGGCCTCCAGCGAGATGGCCTTGGCGATCTCGATGATCTGCTGGTCAGCGATGGAGAGCCCCTCAGCCAACCGATCCGGGTCGATGGGGACGCCCAGTTCCTCGAAGATCGCCGACGCGTGGTCGCGCATCAGGCGGTGGTCGATCATGCCGAAGCGACCCCGGGGCTGGCGGCCTATGAAGATGTTCTCGGCCACCGTGAGGTCCGGGAACAGCGTCGGCTCCTGGTAGATGACGGAAATCCCGGCGGCTCGTGAGTCGGCCACGGTGGCGAAGGAGACGGGCTGCCCCTCGATCTCGAAGTCGCCGGAGTCGCGGTGGTGGAGACCCGCCAGGACCTTGACGAGCGTCGACTTGCCCGCGCCGTTCTCCCCGGCCAGCGCATGGATCTCGCCGGCGTGCAGGTCGATGCTGCCGTCGGCGAGCGCAACGACGGGACCGAATGTCTTGACGGCGTTGCGCAACGAGATGAGTGGCTGTTCGCCGGGGTTTTCCACCTGTACACCTCCACGATGAGATGAAACGATTCATGCTTGTGTGATGATGGAATCACAGCAGAGTGAAACGTGTCAATGAGGAGACTCTCATCGAGTCCGAATCGAGACATTGCGGCCTCTGGTGAAATCGAGGGACCGGTTGCGCGCTAGGTTGCGCGGGGCGAGACGACAGGAGGTCTGCATGGCAGGGCGAAGTGATCCAGCGGGAATCAAGGACGTCGCTCGGTTGGCGGGAGTTTCCGTCGGCACCGTCTCGAACGTCCTGAACAAGCCCTCAGCGGTGTCCGCGGAACGTCGGGCGCAGGTGGAGCGTGCCATCGAGCAGCTCGGGTACGTGCCCAACGTCGCAGCTCGGCAGCTGAAGGCGGGCGTGAGCCGCGCGGTGGGGCTGGTGGTGGTGGACACGCAGAACCCCTTCTACGGCAGCATCGCGCTCGAGGCCGAGGAGGCCGCGGAGGAGCTCGGTCTGGGGCTCTTCGTGGCCAACAGTCATCGTCGTCACGCCAAGGAGGAGTTCTACCTCTCACAGTTCGAGCAGCAGCGCGCCCGGGGTGTCCTCGTGACGCCGGGCAGCTCAGATCTGGGCAGGCACCGGGCGGTGGTCAGACGGGGGACCCGGGTGGTCCTCGTGGATGCGGTGGACCACGACGACGAATTCTGCACGGTCTCGGCCGACGACTTCCACGGCGGCTACCTGGCTGTGAAGCACCTCGTGGAGACGGGGCGACGGCGCATCACCGTGATCGGGGGCCCACCCCAGTTCCGGCAGATCGGTCGTCGCCACGCGGGCGCACTGCAGGCGGCGTCCGAGTCCAGCGGCGTCGAACTCCACTACGTCGCTCCGCCGGAGATGAGCATCCTCGCGGGGCGCGCGGCGACCGAGGAGATCGTCGATTCGGGGCGGGGGTGGCCCGACGCCATCTTCGCCATGAACGACCTCCTGGCCATCGGCGCCCTGCAGGCGTTGGTCATGAGCCGCAGCATCGACGTCCCCGGCGACATCGCGCTCGTCGGCTACGACGACATCGACTTCTGTGCGAACGCCGTGGTGCCCATCACGTCCGTCCGTCAGCCGAGCGCGGAGATGGGGCGCCGTGCCATCGAGTTGCTCGAGGCCGAAATCCGCGACGGGGCGGAGCATCGCCACCGGTCCGTGGTGCTGAAGCCGGAGCTGGTGGTGCGGGAGTCCACAGCCGGCCAGTGACCCCGCGCTCGGGCCGGGTTCTCGGAAGTGCTGCGGTGGGACCGATGTCTGGTGCTACGGTTTGTGAATCGTTTCAGAGAGAGGTGCGCATGCCGACGACGATGGCTGCCGTGGATCTCGGGGCCTCCAGCGGCCGCGTGATGGCAGGCACCCTGTCCGGTGGACGGATCACGCTCGCAGAAGCCGGCCGATTCCCCAACGGTCCCGTGGAGGTGCCGACGGAGCTGGGCCCCCGCATGCACTGGGACGTTCTGCGCCTGTGGGGTGACGTCACACGCGGCCTGCGGGCTGCCGCGCACGACGTGGGGCCCCTCGAGTCCGTCGGGATCGACACCTGGGCCGTCGACTACGCACTCCTGGACGCCGGTGGCGAACTCCTCGGGAACCCCGCCAGCTACCGCTGCCCACGGACGGTGGGCTTGGCAGAGAAGTACTTCCACGTTGTCCCCGCCGAGGAGATGTATAGGCGCGTGGGCGTGCAGGTGCAGCCGTTCAACACCATCTTCCAACTGTTGGCCGAGACGCCCGGGCGCCTGTCGCTGGCACGGCGTCTCCTGCTCATGCCGGACCTCCTGGGCCACTGGCTGACCGGCCGCAGCGTCACCGAGGTCACGAACGCCTCCACCACCGGCCTGCTCGACCCGGTCACCCGGGCATGGCACCCCGACATGCTGCAGTCCCTCACGGATGAATGCGGCCGGGACGTCGCCGGCCTGCTGGGGGAACTCGTCGAACCGGGAACCATCCTGGGCCCCGTCCGGGCGCCGGATCTGGGGCTCACCACCCCGTCGGGGATGCCGACGCCCGTGGTCGCCGTCGGGTCCCACGACACCGCCTCCGCCGTCGTCGCCGTGCCGGCGCAGCGCGACGACTTCGCCTACATCTCCTGCGGCACGTGGTCTCTCGTCGGCCTGGAGCTGCATGCACCGGTCCTCTCTGCGGAGGCCCTCGGCGCCAACCTCACCAACGAACTCGGGGTGGACGGCACCGTGCGGTTCCTGAAGAACGTCATGGGGTTGTGGGTGTTCAACGAGGCCGTTCGCACCTGGCGCACCAGGCGGATGGACCTCGACGTCCCGGGCCTCGTGCGCGAGGCGGCCACGCGCGAGCCCCTGCGCACCGTCATCGACATCGACGACCCCGCCTTCTTCCCGGCAGGCGACATGCCCGCCCGCATCGGGGAGGCCGCCCGCCTCACGGGTCAGCCCCAGCCGCGCGACCCCGCCGAGACGGCCCGTTGCATCTTCGACTCGCTGGCGCTGGCCTACCGGCGCTCACTGCGACAAGCCGCCGACGTCGCAGGACGCGACATCGGCGTGGTGCACATGGTGGGCGGCGGGGTCCAGAACGAGCTCCTCTGCCAGCTCACGGCCGACGCCACGGGCCTGCCTGTCGTGGCCGGCCCCGTCGAGGCGACGGCGCTGGGCAACATCGTTCTCCAGGCGCGCGCCATCGGCGCGGTCCGGGGCGGGCTCCCGGAGCTGCGCAGGATCGTGCGGGCCTCCAGCGAACTGCTCACCTACAGCCCGGCCGCAGGCGCCGAGGCCACATGGAGGGGCGTCGAGCGTCGACTTTTCTGACGGATGGGCTCAGGCGGTCGCGGCCACGGAGCGGCGGTAGGACTCCGCCTCCCAGTTCTCGATGAACGTCCGCTCGCTCTGGTCCATGACCCGGACGCGCCCGATGCGGTCGGCGTCGCGTGCCATGCGCAGTGCATCGCGGTAGGTGTCCAGGGCGTTGCGGGCGGCCTTGTCCCCCTCCCCGACGGCGAACGCGGCAACACGCGGGATGACGGCCACGACGGGGGAGCGGCCGTGAATCCCACGGAAACGCGCCACCTGGTGGGCGACGGCGTCCGCGTCGTCGTCCTCGCGCAGCAGAACGGGCAGGGAGCCCGCGTAGACGATCTGGTCCGGAATCATCGGGCCGCGCGACACGGGTCCGGCAGACGGGCCTGTGGTGGCGGCAATGAAGGCGTCGGCGTCCAGGACGACGGACCGGGACTCGGTGGCGACGCGGAACTGCTCGGCCAGTGTGGTCAGTGTTGCGGCCGAACCTGCATTGTCCAGGGTGCTGACCGCGCCTGCGGCCGCGTCAGTGCCCGCGTCGGGGCCCGCGGCAGCGATCGCGGCAGCGATGGTGGAGGTGAGCCATGTGGTGCGTTGCGCCACCTCCTCGAAGGTGTCCCCGGACACGATGATGCCGTGGTTGCCCAGCATCGTGATGGCCGGGGCGTGCCGGCCGGTGTGGCTCTCGAACTCCACCCGCGCCGCTGCGATGCCCCGCGCCAACGGGATCCCGGGGTCGATGTAGTCAACCCAGAGCGCTTCGTCGCCGAGGAGGTCCGCCGTCAGTTGCCTGCCGTCCTCGTTGCAGGTGACGGCGTTGGCCACCAGGGGGTGCAGATGGATCACGAGGGGATCGGCGATGAGGGCGTGGAACAGGATCTCCACGCTGGGGCGGCGTCCGGCAGGATCACCGACCCGGGCCCGCTCGGCCGCCACCATGACGGGGTCTCCCTCGACAGGCTCGTCGCTGACGAGGGCTTCGAAGAGCGGCTCGAGCCGCAAGGGCACGAGATCCTCGTCGCGGAGGTCGGCCAGCATGGTGCCGCTGGGCTTGATGTGCAGCACGCCGTCCACCTTGACCGACGCGTTGCCGCCACCCGCCCGGGCGTACTCGGGGTCGGATCCGAAGTGATGGGCCAGGCGGATCAACTGGTCCCGAGGACTGAGGTGCATCTGCTCTTCTCCCTGAATCGTTTCAACGATCATAGGAGGGCCCCGGTGGAAGGTCAACGCTGGGGTGCCCGTCGCCACGGCGGGCCGAGTTCCGGACGTGTGGTCGCCGTGGGTGTCCGTGAAGGGGAAATGCCAAGGACCCCAGCACTCGAGGGTGCCGGGGTCCGGTGGAGCGGATGACGGGAATCGAACCCGCGTGATCAGTTTGGAAGACTGAGGCTCTACCATTGAGCTACATCCGCATTCAACGCCGGTCAGCATACCGTCATGGTGCCCACGCTCGGCAAACCGGCAGCGCCGCCCCGCCCGGGCCGCGCCGATGGATTGTGGGTCCCGGGGGACGGCTCGCTACGATTGAGCGGATCGACATCTGCACTGCCAACACCATCAAGTAGGAGACAACCTCGTGCCCAGCACCCTAGAGCAGCTCAGCCCCACGCGAGTGAAGCTCACCGTCGAGATTTCCTTCGACGACCTGAAGCCGCACCTCGACAAGGCCTACAAGGAGATTGCCCAGCAGGTCAACATCCCCGGATTCCGCAAGGGCAAGGTGCCGGCATCGGTCATTGACCAGCGCTTCGGCCGCGGTGTCGTCCTGCAGGAGGCCATCAACGAGGCACTGCCCAAGGCGTACCAGGAAGCAATTGCGGAGTCCGGTGTCTTCCCGCTCGGCCAGCCCGACGTCGACGTCACCAAGCTGGAGGACAACGAGGTCGTCGAGTTCACCGCCGAGGTGGACATCCGCCCCGACTTCGAGCTGCCTGACTTCTCCACCCTCGAGGCCACCGTCGACGTGCCCGAGGTCTCCGACGACGCCGTTGATGAGCGCATCAACCTGCTGCGTCAGCGCTTCGCCACCACCACCGAGGTGGACCGCGCCGCCGCCGACGGCGACGTGCTCACCATCGACCTGGTGGCATCGCAGGACGGCAAGGAACTTTCCGACGCCACCGCCAGCGGTATCACCTACAAGATCGGTGAAGGCGTCGGCATGCTGGAGGGCCTCGACGAGGCCGTCATCGGGCTGAAGGCCGGCGAGTCGAAGACGTTCACCTCCCAGCTGGTGGGTGGCGACTTCCGCGGCCAGGACGCCGACATCACCGTCACCGTCGCGAAGGTCTCCGAGCAGGAGCTTCCCGCTGTCGACGACGAGTTCGCCCAGATGATCTCCGAGTTCGACACCGTCGAGGAGATGCGCGAGGACCTCCGCAAGGCCGTGGAGAACCAGGTGGAGGCCGAGAAGATCGCCGACGCCCGCGACAAGGTGCTGGAAGCAGCCCTGGAGAAGACCGACTTCGAGCTGCCGCAGGCCATGCTGGCCGCCGAACTGGAGACCCGTCGCAACCAGATCGAGCAGCAGCTCACCCGCGGTGGCATGAGCGTGGAGACCTACCTCGAGCAGGCAGAGGACGAGGACGCCCAGACCGAGGAAGAGTTCTGGAAGACCATCGACGAGCGCTCCGAGCAGGCTGTGCGCGCGCAGATGCTGCTGGACAAGTACGCCGACGACAACGCTCTCGAGGTCTCCCAGCAGGAGCTGACCGAGCTGATCTTCCGCAAGGCGCAGGAGAACAACCACAGCCCGCAGGACGAGATCAACCACATGATGGAGCACAACCACATGGGCGACTGGATGCAGGAAATCCGTCGCGGCAAGGCTCTGGCCTCCATCTGTGCAGCAGCCACCGTGGTGGACACCGAGGGCAACACCGTCGACATGAGCCTGCAGGTGGTCAACACCGAGGACGCCGAGGCTGACAGCTCCGAGCCGGTCGACTCGGCGATTGCCGTCGAGTCCGTCGACCAGGACGCCGTCGAGGTTGCTGACGACAACAACTGATTGAGCTTCACCACAGTGGGCCCCGTCCAACCTGAGGGCTGGCGGGGCCCACTGTCGTGTTCCGCGACGGGCGGGTTCGCCGCTGGGGTGGTCGTGAGTGCAACCCTGCCGCATTACGATGTCGTGCTGGGGAGAAGCCCCGACGTTTCATTCAACCGACGGAGGCCCCATGAGCGAGAAGAACCCCACGCCCGAGGAGGGCAGCACCGCGCGTCGATCCGCGGGCGGGGACGAGGTCCACGCCACCCTTCAGGCAGGGTCCGCCACCCTGGAGGACAACCAGGCGCCCGCCTCGTCGGAGACGACAACGACGTCCCCGGAGACGACGGCATCCCCCGGGGCGAGGGCCGAGGTGGGCAACGCCATCGTTGAGGTGGAAGTGCAGCCAGGATTCTCGCGGGCCACCGGCGTGGCCATCGCGCTGGGCGCCACCGCCCTGGCCATCGGCCTGCTCTCCACGTTCGCCGACATCATCGCGCCCGTCTTCCTGGGCGTGAACCTGCTCATCGCCGCCTACCCGGTCTACACGGTCCTGGTGCGCGTGAAGGTGCCGCGCGCCCTTGCCGCCATCGCCACGGGCCTGACCGTTCTCCTAGTGCTGGCCGCCGGCGTCGCCGCGATCGTGTGGTCGGGAACCTCCATGGTCACGGCCCTGCGCGGCTACAGCGACCAGTTCACTGAGCTCTACACCCACGCCATCCAGCTGCTGGGACGCGTCGGCTTCGACGAGTCGGCGCTGCTGGACCAGCTGAAATCCGTCTCGCCGTCCAACGTGCTGGGCGTGGTCAAGGGTCTGGTCTCCAACGCGTCCGGCGCCACGGGCATCATCCTGGTGGTGCTGGTGGCCATGGTGTTCATGGTCATGGACCTGCCGTCCATGAAGGAGCGCATGGGCATCACCGACAGGCTTCACCCCGCCTTCAGCAGCAACATCGAGACGTTCATCTCCGGCATCCGCCGCTACTGGCTGGTGACCACCATCTTCGGCATCATCGTCGCCGCACTCGACGGCGGAGTACTGCTGCTGCTGGGCGTCCCGCTGCCGCTGGTGTGGGCCGTGCTGAGCTTCATCACCAACTACATCCCCAACGTCGGCTTCATCATCGGACTGCTGCCCCCGGCCCTGTTGGCACTCGTGGAGAAGGGCCCGGTGACGGCGCTCATCGTCGTGCTGGCCTACAGCGTCATGAACTTCGTCATCCAGTCGATCATCCAACCGAAGTTCACGGGTGACGCCGTCGGCATCACCCCGACGGTCTCCTTCATCTCCCTGCTGCTGTGGACTGCAGTGTTCGGCCCACTGGGTGCCCTCATCGCCCTGCCGTTCACGCTCATGATCAAGGCCATGCTGCTCGACAGCGATCCTCGTACCCGCTGGATCAACGCCCTCATCGCCGCCAATCCCAAGACCGTGGAGGAACCGACGTGACCATGCTCAGCAGTCAGGACATGGCGTTCCTCGAGATGGCCGTGGACCTGGCGGAGGAGGCCGTGAGGGCCGGCGACGAGCCGTTCGGCTCCGTGCTGGTCCTCGACGGCCAGTGGGTGTTCCGGGACCACAACCGCATCTCCGGCGGGGACAGGACCCGACACCCCGAGTTCGCCATCGCCCGGTGGGCGGCCGAGAACCTCACGCCCGAGCAGCGTGCCGCCGCCGTGACCTACACCTCGGGTGAGCACTGCGCCATGTGTGCGGCCGCTCACGGCTGGGTGGGGCTGGGGCGCATCGTCTACGCCACCTCCACCGTGCAGCTGGGGGAGTGGCTCCGCGAACTGGGCGTGGCCCCGTCCCCGGTGGCCCCACTGCCGATCACCGCCGTGGTCCCCGGACTGCGCGTCGACGGCCCCGCACCGCTGCTGGCCGAGCGCGTCCGGGAGCTGCATCGCCGCTGCCACGCCTGAGCGCGGTCATCGAAACGTTCCTCGTTGGGCGAACGTTGCGGGGTTGGCCTTGGGTGTGGGGGAGATGCCGGTAGGTTTGGGGACGTGAACGCGAAGCCGAACGAACCAATCACCATGGCCGCGCCTCAGGGCGCCGGCTTGGGCATGACTGACAACGTGTATTCCTCGTTGCTCGCCAACCGCATCATCTTCCTGGGCTCTGAGGTCAAGGACGACAATGCGAACGCGATCTGCGCTCAGATGCTGTTGCTGAACGCCGAGGACCCGCACAAGGACATCTACCTCTACATCAACTCCCCGGGTGGCTCCGTCGACTCGGGCATGGCGATCTTTGACACCATGCAGTGGATCAGCAACGACGTGGCCACCGTCGCCATGGGGCTCGCCGCCTCCATGGGGCAGTTCCTGCTGTCGGCGGGCACCCGCGGCAAGCGCTTCGCGCTTCCGCACAGCCGCATCATGATGCACCAGCCCTCCGGTGGCCTCGGCGGCACCGCCTCCGACATCCGGATCCAGGCGGAGCAGTCGCTGCACATCAAGAAGACCATGGCGGGCCTGATTGCCGAGCACACCGGCCAGAGCGTCGAGCAGATCGGGATCGACTCCGACCGCGACCGGTGGTTCACCGCGGAGCAGGCGCTCGACTACGGCTTCATTGACCACGTGTACGAGCGTGCGTCCCAGATCAACTCGGAGGCTCCGAACCAGTGATGAATCCCGTTCCCGCCGGCATTGCCCCGGCCGGTCCCTCGATGGACTATTACATCCCGCAGTGGGAGGAGCGCACCAGCTACGGCGTGCGTCGTGTGGATCCCTACACCAAGCTGTTCGAGGACCGCATCATCTTCCTCGGCACCCCCATCTCCGACGACATCGCCAACGCGGTGATGGCGCAGCTGCTGTGCCTGCAGTCGATGGACGCCGACCGCCAGATCTCCATCTACATCAACTCACCCGGTGGCTCCTTCACCGCACTGACGGCGATCTACGACACGATGCGCTACATCAAGCCGGAAATCCAGACCGTGTGCCTGGGTCAGGCTGCCTCCGCGGCGGCGCTGATCCTGGCCGCCGGAACCCCCGGCAAGCGTCTGGCCCTGCCGAACTCGCGCATCCTGATCCACCAGCCGGCAACCGAGGGCGGCTACGGCCAGTCCTCGGACCTGGAGATCCAGGCGCGCGAGATCATGCGCATCCGCTCGCTCATGGAGCAGATGCTGGCCGACGACACGGGCCAGCCCGTCGAGCAGGTCAGCCGCGACATTGAGCGCGACAAGTACCTGACGGCCGCCGAGGCCGTGAAGTACGGCATCATCGACGACATCCTTCCCTCCCTCAAGGGCCTGGATTCCTGACAGCCTCACCATCCATGCCTGAACCGGGTGTTGCCCTTCGCGGTGACACCCGGACAGGTAGGGTGAGATCAACGTATCCACGGCAGACATCGAGACACCAGGGGGTGAGGACATGGCGCGCATAGGCGAGTCCAGTGAACTGTTCAAGTGCAACTTTTGTGGCAAGAGCCAGAAGCAGGTCAAGAAGCTCATCGCCGGCCCCGGTGTCTACATCTGCGACGAGTGCATCGGGCTGTGCAACGAAATCATCGAGGAGGAGTTCCCGGAGACCAGCGACATCGGTCTTGCGGAGGAACTGCCGAAGCCGCGCGAAATCCGCGACTTCCTAGACACCTACGTGATCGGACAGGACTCCGCCAAGAAGGCGTTGAGTGTCGCGGTCTACAACCACTACAAGCGCATCCAGTCCGACGCGGAGGCGCCGCGCCACGCCTCGGAGCACGAACAGGTGGAGGTGGGCAAGTCCAACATCCTGCTCATCGGCCCCACGGGCTGCGGCAAGACGTACCTGGCGCAGACGCTGGCGCGCATGCTGAACGTGCCCTTCGCCATGGCGGATGCCACCGCCCTGACCGAGGCGGGCTACGTCGGCGAGGACGTCGAGAACATCCTGCTGAAACTGATCCAGGCAGCCGATTTCGACATCAAGAAAGCCGAAACCGGGATCATCTACATCGACGAGATCGACAAGGTCGCCCGCAAGAGCGAGAACCCGTCGATCACCCGCGACGTCTCCGGCGAGGGGGTGCAACAGGCGCTGCTCAAGATCCTCGAGGGCACCGTCGCCTCCGTGCCGCCGCAGGGCGGCCGCAAGCACCCGCACCAGGACTTCCTGCAGATCGACACCACCAAGATCCTCTTCATCGTGGGAGGCGCGTTCTCCGGCCTCGAGGAGATCGTGAACGCGCGCATCGGCAAGCAGCCGCTCGGGTTCAGCAGACGCTCCGAAACCAAGCAGGAGGTGACGGACCCGTTCGCACTGGTGCGTCCCCAGGACCTGCACAAGTTCGGTCTCATCCCCGAGTTCATCGGCCGTCTGCCCATGATCTCCAGCGTCACCCCGCTGGATCGTGAGTCCCTCGTCCGGATCCTCACCGAGCCCCGCAACGCCCTCACCAAGCAGTTCTGTCGGTTGTTCGAACTCGACGGTGTCCGTCTCGACTTCACACCCGACGCTGTGGAGGCCATCGCCGACCAGGCCCTGGAGCGCGGCACGGGAGCCCGTGGGCTTCGGGCCATCCTCGAGGAACTGCTGCTCGAGGTGATGTTCGAGGTGCCCTCCAGCGAGGACGTCGCGCAGGTCATCATCAACCGCGATGCGGTACTCGGCAACACAGGCCCGGAATTCGTGCCGCGTGCCAAGCTGGCCCGCCGCAGGGAACTCTCCGCCTGAGACAGACTCCCTGAAAACGCCCCGAGGGCTGCGACTTCGCAGCCTGCGGGGCGTTTCTGAGTCTCTGCGCTGGTGGATGCCCCTCGCCACGTTGGGTAGGTTTGACCCCATGAGCCGTGGCTATTTGAGGTACCCGCACGTCCATGAGGACCATGTGGTCTTCGTCGCCGACGACGACCTGTGGTTGTCGCCCGCGGAGGGCGGACGCGCGCACAGACTCACGGCCGACGGCTACCCGCCGCGCAGCCCCCGGTTCTCGCCGGAGGGAGAGCGTGTCGCGTTCGTCAGTGGGGTGCACGGCGGCCTCGACCTGTACGTGGTGGACCTCGCCGGTGGCCGACGGCGGCTCACCTGGGTGGGCGCCCGCCGCATGCTGGTGTCCGGCTGGCTCGACGCCGACCACATCCTTCTGGCCTCCGACCACGCCGACGGCAACCGGGCCATGACGAGCCTCTTCTCCGTCTCCCTCGACGGTGACCTCGAACGACTTCCCTGGGGGCCCGCCATGGCGGCCGCCCTCCACGGTGACGGTCGCGTCGTCGTGGCATCACCCAACTTCCAGGGCCCCGAGCGGTGGAAGCGCTACCGCGGCGGCATGGCTGTGCGTCTGTGGATCTCGGACCCGGCGCGGCAGACATGGGAACGGCTGCTGCCTGCGGAGAAGGCCAGCCTCGCCCTGCCCTCCTGGGTGGGTGACCGACTGGTGTTCACCTCCGACCTCGGCGCCTCCCTGCCCGGCACACCGGACGGACAGGCACAGGTGTGGTCCGTTGATGGCACCGGCGCCGACCTGCGCCAGCACACGCATCACACGTTCGAGGACGGCTACGTCCGCGACGCCACCACCGACGGCACCCGCGTGGTCTACCACGCCCGCGGACAGCTGTTCATCATGGATTCACTCGACGCCACCCCCCGCCGTATCGACGTCACCACTGCACTCGGGGACCCCGAGCCGATGGTGCTGGCGCCCACCGACCGGCTGGAGGCCGTCGGCCCCGACCACGGTGGCGACGGGTCGCTGCTGGACTGGCGCGGATCCGCCTGGTTCCTCACGCATCGCAGCGGGCCGGCGCGCGCTCTCAGCGATCTGCCGGGCGTGCGCATCCGCGAACCCCAGGTGCTGGGCACCTCCGGGCGTGGGATCTGGGCCAGCGACGCCGAGGGCGACGACTGCCTCGAGACCATGGCGTTGGACGGCGACGGCGACGCCCGGCGGATCGCGCAGGGCAAGCTGGGACGCGTGCTGGGTCTGGCACCCAACACCGACGGCACGCTCGTGGCGGTGGCGAGCCACGACGGCACCGTGTACGTCGTCGACGTCGCGAAGAACACCGTCAGGAAGGTGGGACGCTCCAGTGAGGGCGAGGCCACCGGACTGGTGTTCTCCCCGGACTCCCGCTACCTGGTGTGGCGTGAAGCGGTCGCGAACGAGGGCATGCTGGGCCGGCTCGTGGGTCACGACCTGACCGATGACAAGGCCTTTCAGCTGACCCGCGGCCAGTTCAACGACTTCTCCCCGTCCTTCAGCCAGGACGGCAAGTACCTGTACTTCCTGTCCAGCCGCACCATCGACCCCACCTACGACGAGCTCACCTTCGACCTGTCGTTCACCAACACCGTGCGGCCGTTCGTGGTCCCCGTCCGCGCTGAGGATCCCGCACCGTTCGGGCCGTCCGCTGACGGCTGGGCCATCAGTGAGGCCGAGGAGGAGGAGCCCAAGCAGGGAGCCCCCGAGGAGCCGAAGCCGGACCCCGTGGTGCTGGACCTGGACGGGTTCGAGGACAGGATGCTGCCGCTGCCCGTGCCCTCCGGCCGTTATGCATGGCTGGATACCACCCGCAACGGGGTGCTGTGGCGCCGTATGTCGGCCTACACGGGCGAACTCGGCTCCGGGAAGGTGCCGGGCGACGAGGCCAAGGACTCCGTGGAGTTCTACGACGTGACCAAGCGCAAGCTCGCCGTCGTGGTGGACGCCTGTGACAGCGCCCAGGTCAGCGGCGACGGCAGGCAGCTGGTGGTGCGCAACGGTGACGACGTGTTCGTGCAGTCCGCCGAGTCCAAGCCCGGTGAGGACGAGGACGCCCACATCGGCGTCGACCTCAGCCGCCTGCGTCGCCGCATCAACCCCCGCGACGAATGGCGGCAGATGTTCGACGAGAACGCCCGCCTGATGCGCGACCACTACTGGCGGGAGGACATGGACGGGATCGACTGGGCCGCCGTCTGTGCCGGGTACCGCCCGCTGGTGGAGGAACTCGCCAGCCACGACGACCTCGTGGACGTTTTGTGGGAGACGGTCGGAGAACTCAACACGTCCCACGCCTACGTGTTCCCGCCCGCCGACGGCGACGGCCCCGGCACCGGATGGTTGGGGGCGGAGTTCGCCCGCAACGCGAAGGGTGAGGTCACCATTGCCCGCATCCTGCCGGGGGAATCCTCCGACCCGAGTGCACGCTCGCCCCTGCGGGCCGCTGGAGTCGGCGCACAGGAGGGCGACGTCGTCGTGGCCATCGACGGCCGCCCCACGGCCGAGGTGCCGGACATCGGGGTGCTGCTGCAGGGTGCCGCGGACAAGGTGGTGGAGCTCTCTCTCGTCCGCGGCCGCATGAAGCGGCGCGTGGCGGTGGTCCCCATCCACAGTGAGGCAAGCCTCCATTACCACGAGTGGGTTGCCAGCCGTGCCGCCTATGTGACCGAGAAGTCCGGTGGGCGGATCGGGTACGTGCACGTGCCGGACATGGCCGCGCACGGCTGGGCCGAGTTCCACCGGCTCATCGAGGCCGCCACGCGCTGCGACGCCGTGATCGCCGACGTGCGCTTCAACGGAGGTGGCCACACCTCGGAACTGGTCATCGAACGGCTTGCACGCAAGGTCATCGGGTGGGGCTTCGGCCGCCACTTCGACAAGCCGTTCACCTACCCCACACAGGGCCTGCGAGGTCCCGTGGTGTTCGTCACCAACCCCTACGCGGGCTCCGACGGTGACATCGTCACCGGTGCAGCCCAGAACCTGGGGCTCGGCCCCGTGGTGGGGGAGCGCAGCTGGGGTGGCGTCGTGGGCATCGACGGCCGGTTCTCCCTGGTGGATGGCACCGAGGTGACGCAGCCGCGCTACGCCCACGCCTTCGACCTGCAGGGCTACGGGCTCGAGAACCACGGCACCGACCCCGACATCGTCGTGCCCGTGGGCCCGGCGGACTGGGAGTCCGACGGCGACGTGCAACTGGACGTCGCCATCGCGCAGGCGTTGCAGCGCCTCGCCGACAAGCCGGCGGCAACACCGCCTGCGATCCCCCCGGCACGCGTCTGAGTACACGGGCGTCCGCGCCACGAACAAGGAGACTTCTCCATGGAGAGCACCACGCAGGGAAGTGCCGTCGGGCGCAACTGGGCGGGCAACATCGCCTACGGCGCCACGCGGCTCGTCGAGCCGGGCAGCGTCGACGAACTGGTGGATCTGGTGGCGTCGGAGGCCCGGGTGCGGGTGCTGGGCAGCCGGCACTCCTTCAACGACCTCGCCGACACCGACGCGGTGCTGGTGTCCCTGGCCGCCATCGCCGGGAACTCCGAGGTGCTCCGCATCGACGAGAAGACCATCAGGGTGCCTGCAGGGATGCGGTACGGCGACCTCGTACCAACGCTTGAGCGCTGGGGTGTGGCGCTGGCAAACCTGGCGTCGCTGCCGCACATCTCCGTGGGCGGGGCCGTGCAGACGGGCACCCACGGCTCCGGCGACCGCATCGGCTCACTTGCCACCCAGGTCGCGGGCCTCCAGATGATCACCGGTGCCGGTGAGCAGGTCCACCGCTCGCGCGGTGACGACGACTTCGATGGCGCCGTCGTCGCACTGGGTGCACTCGGGATCGTCACCCAGATCGACCTCGACGTCGAGCCCACCTACGAGGTTGCCCAGAGCGTATGGGAAGGGGCCCGGTGGGACGACGTCCTGGAGGACCTCGACGCCGTCACGACCGCCGGCAACAGCGTCAGTTTCTTCACCACCTGGCAGGACCGGGACGCCATCGACCAGGTCTGGGTCAAGACCCGCACGTCAGCCACCCCTGCGGGACTGCCCCTGCCGGGTGTCCGCACCGCTGACGGGGAGCGCCACCCCATTCCCGGCATCAATCCGGAGCCGTGCACGCGCCAGCAGGGTGTGCCCGGTCCATGGTTCGACCGGCTCCCACACTTCCGTCTGGCGTTCACACCGTCGGTGGGGGAGGAACTGCAGACCGAGTACCTCCTGCCTCGCAAGGACGCCGTCGCGGCCATCGAGGCGGTCCGCGGCTTCGCCCACGAGATCGCGCCCCTGCTCCACGTCAGCGAGATTCGCACCATGGCCGGGGATGATCTGTGGCTCTCCCCGGCGTACGGGTCGCCGACGGTTGCCCTCCACTTCACGTGGAAGCCGGACGAGGAAGCCGTCCGCGGCCTCCTCCCACGGCTGGAAGCAGCCCTGCCCGCGAGCGCCAGGCCGCACTGGGGCAAGGTGTTCACCATGGCACCGAACGTGATCGCGGCACGCTACCCACGCTGGGATGACTACCGGGATCTCGTGAGTCGCCTGGACCCGCAACGTCGCTTCGTCAACCCGTACCTGGCCCGCCTCGGGCTCTGAGGATCCCGTCGGCGGCCGCACCCTCGCCATCAGATACACCCTGCGTGCCTCCGGGCTCCCGCTCTCCCCATCGCTGGCGGAGGCGGGGGCGGTTGTGCATGGCCGAAGGGCACGCGTCATGTGTTGATCGGCGGAATCCTGATCCCTGTTCAACTCAGACGTATCACCAGGTCGGCGTTGTGTCGGCTGCCCCGGACGAGTTCGGCGTTCGGCTCATCCGTGGACAGCGCCCAACCTCGGGCCTCTTCCGGGGTCCTGCCGTACCGCTCATGACGGGCGACGAGCTGAGACATCCGCCGTTCTTCGTCGGGCTCCAGGAACCAGGCGTGGTCCAGAAGTTTGCTCACCCCAGACCACGGCGGCTCGTCGAGCAGGAGGTAGTTGCCCGTGGTGATGACCAGTTGACAGGACTCCGCAACCGCGGTCGCGCCGACGATCGCCAGATCACGTTCACGGTCGAAGACGGGCGCGTACACGGTTCCAGACCCAGGATCCCGAAGCCTTCGGAGAAGATCGACGTAGCCAGCCGCGTCAAAGGTGTCTGCGGCGCCCTTCCTGTCGCGCCTTCCCAGCCGGGTGAGCAGATCGTTGGACAGGTGATAGCCGTCCATTTCGACCACCTGGGCCGTGGGACCAACTGCCATGGCGATCATGTCGGCGATCGTCGACTTCCCTGATCCTGGGGCCCCGACCAGCCCCAGGACCTGCCGGCCGGCCAGATCCGTCAGCGCAACCGCGCGGGCGACCACTTCCTCCGTCGACGCCACGATCGTTCGTTGTCCCTCACTTTTCATGATCCTCATCCTCCACCCCTGCGCGGAGGCTGTTCGTGGGCGCCGAGCCGGCGACCGCACCCAGTCGGGACGTGGACGCGACGCTGCACCCGCACGACTCACGGTGGACGAACGTGGACTTGAGCTGGACACGTCGTCCGGGAAGCTCGGGGTGGGCGATCCTCGAAAGAACGAGCTCGGCGGTGTGCTCCACGAGATCCGCCGGGTCAGCGGTTCAGGGGGCCCGGGCCGGAGACGGTCGGGTCCCCCGGGATCCTGTAGCGCAGCTGCAGGTGCTCGGGGTCCGTGGCCTCCGGTCGCAGGCCAATGCGCGGGCCCGTCGCGACGAGGGGCTTGCTGAGGCGGTCGGACACCCAGATGGGGGAGTCACGTGCGCAGAGGTCCAGGCCGTCGTCCAGCCAGTTGATGCCCAGCACGACTGTCAGCCGGCCGGGGCCCTGCGCCAGGTCGCGGTCGCGTCTCGTCACGCCCGCAGCGGAGCGGCGGGCGCGGGCCAGTTCGATACCCGCCACCACCTCCCCGGCACGCACGAGGCAACCGTTGGCGTGGTCCTTCGTGGAGGCCACGATGTTGCAGCACGAATGCAGGCCCATGTGGCGGTACACGTACAGGTGGCCGGCGTCGCCGAACATCGTCTTGTTGCGTGGGGTGAGACCACGGAAGGCGTGCGAGCCGGGATCGTCCTCACCGTCATAGGCCTCCAGCTCCGTGATGCGCACCACGATGCCATCAGCGCTCACGATGTGGCAGCCCAGCAGCCGGGGGGCGAGTTCGCGCACGGGGTGCTGGAAGAACTCGCGAGGCAGCCGGGGCCACTCCACGTCGGTGATCAGCACAGCAGGTCGCTGATCAGGCGCTCTGTTCGACCAGCTCGACCTGCACCGCGAGCGGCTGGTCGTTGGTGCTCCACGTCACGTCACCGACGAGGCGTCCCACCGATCGGAGGTCAGCCTCGATGGTCTTGAGGCGTTCGACCACGTCGGCCGGTCCCGAGAAGGCTGCCGTGGACACCTCGGTCTTCATGGAGACCTTGGCGTTCGACTTCGCCCCCCGGATGGTGATGAGTGCTGCTGCCACATCCCCCAGGAGGGCGCCGTCGCCGTCGACGGACAGTTCGTCGACACTCGGCCAGGCGGCGCGGTGGATGGACCCCTCGTGGGTCCAGCGCCAGGCCTCTTCCGTGACGAAGGGCATGAACGGGGCGAACAGACGCAGCTGGACATCAAGTGCCAGCGCCAACGCGGCCAGCGCCGACGCCTGCTCCTCTGAGGACTGTGCACCGTAGGCGCGCTCCTTGACGAGCTCCAGGTAGTCGTCGCAGAACGACCAGAAGAACGTCTCGGCCTTCTCCAGTGCGGAGGTGTAGTCGAAGGCGTCGAAGGCCGCGGTGGCGCCGCGCACCACGTCGGCAAGGCCGGCCAGCACCGCCTTGTCGACGGGGTTGGTGACGGCCTCGAGGCCGCCGGCGTCAGCGGCCAGCGACAGCACGAACTTGGCGGCGTTCAACAGCTTCATGGCGAGGCGTCGGCCCACCTTCATCTGCGACTCGTCGAAGGGGGAGTCCAGCCCGGGGCGGGCCATGGCGGCGCGCCAGCGGACGGCGTCGGAGCCGAACTTGTCGAGGATGTCGGTGGGGACCACCACGTTGCCCTTGGACTTGGACATCTTCTTGCGGTCCGGGTCTGTCACGAAACCCGAGATGGTGGCGCGCTTCCACGGCAGCGAGCCGTTCTCGAAGTGCGCACGGACCACGCGGCTGAACAGCCAGGTGCGGATGATGTCGTGGGCCTGGGGAGCCATGTCCATGGGGAACGTGAGGTTGAACAGTTCCTCGTCGCGCTCCCATCCGCAGGCGATCTGCGGGGTCAGCGACGAGGTGGCCCACGTGTCCATGATGTCGGGGTCGGCCATGAAGCCGCCCGGCTGGTTCCGCTGCTCCTCGCTGTACCCGGCGGGGCGGTGGCGCACCGGGTCGACGGGCAGCGACGCCTCGTCGGCCATCAGCGGACGGTCGTGATCGGGTTCACCGTCGGCGTCCAGGGGGTACCAGACCGGGAACGGGACACCGAAGAAGCGCTGGCGGGAGATGAGCCAGTCGCCCGCCAGGCCGCCCACCCAGTTCTCGTAGCGGTGGCGCATGTACTCGGGCGAGAATTCCAGCTCCTTGCCGCGCTCCAGGAACGTGGCCTTCAGCTCGTCGTCGCGTCCGCCGTTGCGGATGTACCACTGGCGGGTGGCGACGATCTCGAGGGGCTTGTCGCCCTTCTCGTAGAAGTTCGCCATGCGGGTGGTGGGCTTGGGCTCGCCGTCGAGGTCGCCCGATTCGCGCAGCATCGCGACGGTGGCCTCGCGTGCCGAGAACGCCGTCTTGCCGGCCAGCGCCTCGTAGGCCTCGGTGTTGGTGACCCACTCAGGCATGTCACGGATGAAGCGGCCGTCGCGGCCGATCACGGTGCGGGTGGGCAGGTTCAGCTCGCGCCACCACATGACGTCGGTGAGGTCGCCGAACGTGCAGCACATGGCGATGCCTGCACCCTTGTCGGGCTCGGCGGCGGGGTGCGCCATGACGGGGATCTCGACGCCGAACAGTGGGGAGGTGACGGTGGTGCCGAAGAGGCCCTGGTACCGCTCATCGTCCGGGTGGGCGATGAGTGCGCAGACGCTGACCAGAAGCTCGGGCCTGGTGGTCTCGATGTGGATGGGCTGCCCGTCGGCACCGTGGAAGGCAACCCGATGGTAGGCACCGGGGTACTCACGGGCCTCCAGCTCAGCCTGCGCGACGGCGGTGGAGAACGTCACGTCCCACAGCGTCGGGGCAAAGGAGAGGTACGCCTCCCCGCGGGCGTGGTTGCGGAGGAACGCCTTCTGGGCCACCTTCTGCGACTCGTCGGAGATGGTGGCGTACAACGTGTCCCAGTCCACGGACAGGCCGAGCTGGCGCCACATGTCCTCGAACGCCTGCTCGTCGACGGCCGTCAACTCGTGGCACAACTCGATGAAGTTGGCGCGGCTGATGGGCACCTGGCGCTTCGGGTCGGGCTTGGCCGGTGCCGTGAAGTCGGGGTCGTAGGGGATCGACGGGTCGCAGCGGACGCCGTAGAAGTTCTGGACCCGGCGTTCCGTGGGAAGGCCGTTGTCGTCCCAGCCCATCGGGTAGAACACCTGCTTGCCCTGCATGCGCTGGTAGCGGGCCACCAGGTCGGTGTGGGTGTAGCTGAAGACGTGACCGACGTGCAGCGAGCCGGACACCGTCGGGGGAGGGGTGTCGATGCTGAAAACGTCAGTGCGGCTGCCGGGGCGCTCGAAGGCGTAGGTCTTCTCGTCGCGCCACACCCGGCTCCACTTCGACTCCAGTCCCTCGAGGACGGGTTTGTCAGGAAGGCCGGTCGGCTGGTGCTCACTCATGGGGTGAATCCTAGTGACTCCGGGGGACCCGCCCCAATTGCGGCTCGGCCCGGCCGTTCGAGGATGTCCGACACCTTGAGTTTTGTTCCCTGCGTGTCGCCATGAGGGACGAATGGCGGTGTTTCGAAGGGCTGGTGAGGTGGGGGAGGTCCTTGGATACGCCCTCCTCGTTCGTCGCGGGGCCACTCAGGAAACGAAGTGGCGTGCGCTGCTCGTTCCTCGCTGCGTCTACTCAGGAGACGGATTGTGGGGGCCGACTCGTCCCTTGCTGCGGCTCCTGCGCATGCATGGCCTGCTCGACCGTGGCGGCCAGCGACTCCGGGGACATCCCGAGCGCGACTGCGTGGCCGACCACCTCATGCACCAACTGCATGAGGCGCTCCTCCCGCGTCCCGCCTTTCAGCAGTGTCGTCGGGGCCGTGACGCGTGTGCCTGCGCCCCGGCGCGAGACCACCAGGCCACCCTTCTCGAGTTCGGCGTAGGTGCGGGCCACCGTCCCGGCTGCCAGCGACAGGTCGGCGGCCAGTTGGCGGACCGACGGCAGGCGCTGTCCGTCGACGAGTCCCCCCGTGCTGATGAGCTCCTCGAGTTGTCGACGAAGTTGCTCATACGGGGGGGTCGGGTCGAAGGTGTCGACGCGCACTCGCAGGCTCACGGGATCACCACGGGTGTCTCTGCCGCGTGGGGAGCCGGCCTCAGGGGTGCCGTGGCGCCCGGCAGCAGGAGGATGACGACGCACCACACCGTCATCGGTAGCGCCGCCAGCGTCAGGAGTAGTGCCCCCCATCCCGGGATCCGGAGCAGGAGGGGGACGACGTTGCGCGGGTTGGCCAGGTTCGTCACCAACAGACTGACGGCGAACAGGCTTGCGGCACTCGCCAGACCCACCGCGGCAACGACGGATTCCACGGCGCGGGCACGGACAACGTCGTCCACGCGCACGATTTCCGGGTCTGATGCGTCGCGGGGGCGACGCACGGTGACCAGGACTGTTGCCACAGCCAGGGCAACGACGATGGCGAGCAGAACCGCGAGGGGAACGGCGTAGTAGGAGCCCGGCCACGGGCCGAAGCCCGCCGTGCACACGGTGTCGCACGGGTACGAATACGTGAAGGAGCGACCATCCCGGCCCATGTCGTCGGGGGCGCCCACTGCGGTCGTCCACGCCAGGACCAGCCCGAGAATGACTGTGGCGGACGCGGCCAGCGCTGTGAGGCCCCTGGGCAGGTACGGGCGCAAACGGCGGACCTCGAGCCCTGCAGTGCCACGTGTCCGGGCCGCGTCGTGTGTGACGGCGCCGGCCACCAGCGTTGCGAGGACCTGCGTCAGGGCGAACACGGCGGGCGAGAGCAACAGCCCGAGGCCCAGGCGCTCCGCGTTCGCCAGCATGGCGACCACGAGGATGCCGACGACCAGTCCCACGACCCGCGCCACGGTGTTCACCGACCGCAACCGTGCCAGGGCGGGGAAGTCCTGCTCGTTGATGGTCACGAGCCGGCGACGGCGGGGGACGGCGATGAGCACGGCTGCCAGCAGCGTGATGATCGCGACGATCGGGAACAGCAACAGCAGGCCACCGGACATGTCACACCTCTTGTATTGGATGAGTGGTACAAGTGAAGTGTTGTCCGTCGTGCGGCTTGTGTCAAGAGATTGCTACAAACTGATACTCCTGGAACACACAACCGCCGCCCCCTGTCGGGGACGGCGGCTGTGATGGTGGATCAGTTGTTGGCCTCGTTGATGGCCCGCAGCATGTCCTCCGGTGTCGGCTGGATCAACGGCTGGTTGCTCGCGTCGGCGAACTCCAGCTTGTTCTCTCCCACCATGTAGGTGGGTGTCCCCGAGATGCCGTCTCGGGTGAACTGGTCGTTGGCGCTCTTCACGAAATCGGCGAACGCCTTGCCGTCGTAGAGTTCCTGGAACTTCGTGAGGTCTGCGCCGGTGATCCCCGCCTCGGTGGGGAAGTCGACGCGCAGCTGCTGGTCCGTGTAGCCCACACCCTCCTCCGGCTGGTCCTTGTAGACCGTCTCGTGGAACTCGCGGAACTTGCCCACCTCGTCGGCCGCGGCTGCCGCCAGGGCAGCGCGCTCGGAGGAGTCGTTGCGCAGGAGCGGGTCAAGGAAGTGCGCAGTGCGGATCTCGACGGTGATCTTGCCCTCGTCGACGAGCTGCTTCACCACGGAGCCGAAAGCCTCCTCGCGTGCCGCGCAGGCGGGGCACTGGTAGTCCTCCCAGATGACCAGGTGCGCCGCGTCCGCGGCGGGTTCGACGTCCTTGGTCTTCAGCTCGATGCCGAACTTCTCGGTTGCATTGGGCGGCGTCTGCTGGTCGGCGGACGGACCATTCTTGGCGAGCGTCTGCGTGATGACCAGCGCGAGAATCACCACCACCACGACGGCCACGGCTCCCAGCGAGATCCACAGGATGCGGCTGTTGCGCTTGGCGCGGGCCTCTTCGGCCTCGGCCTTCAGTCGCATTGCCTCACGGCGGCTTGGGCCAGCATTGTTGGCCATACGGTCACTCCTTGGTTGGTGATCAGTGATCGGGGTCGTCGTCGAAGTCGTCGTCGGTCAGGGCGTCGCCGGAAACGGGGACACCTCCGCCCAACAACGTGTGGTCGAGGCTGAAAAGGGAACGGGGGCGCACCAGAAGCCAGACGCAAAGAGCTGACATGCCGAGGTTCTCGGCAATCTTCAGCGGGTACTGGGTGTCCTCCGCGGACACCTCACCCCCGGTGCCGAAGCATCCACAATCGATGCTGATGCCCTGGCTCCACACCCACGCGATCCCGCCGATGAACACGACAAGCATCATGAGGGTGACCGCTGCCGCGCCGCGGGTCAACAGTCCCGCTATCAGCAGGAGTGCGGCCACGATCTCCACCACGGGAAGGATGTAGGCGAGGATGTCGCTCATCCACAACTCCGGCAACAACTGGTAGGCCCGGATGTTCTGCACGAAGAGAGGAATGTTGGTGATCTTCGTGATCCCCGCGTAGAGGAAGACGATGCCGGGAACCAGTCGGGCCACCAGACCAACCCAGTCACGCCAGTTGTGGATGCTGGGGGCGGTATGGCTCTCGTTCACGGGCACATCTTAACCGGGCGGCCAAGCGAGTTCTCGCGCGGCTCCGCCCAGTCGATACTCTGGGGGCATCATGACCAAGACATCGCACGACGCCCTCGTCGCCCAGCTGACCAGCAGATGGCCCGAAAGCCGCGTGGCACCCAGCCTCAGCCGGATCCAGGCGGTGATGGACCTCATGGGTGATCCTCAGCGCTCCATACCCGTGATCCAGGTGGCCGGCACCAACGGCAAGGGCAGCACCGCCATCATGATCGAGGCGCTGCTGCGAGCGTCCGGCCTGCGGGTGGGGAGGTTCGCGAGCCCCCACCTCTCTGACGTGCGCGAACGGATCGTCATCGACGGTGAGCCCATCAGCGTGGAGCGCTTCGACGAGGTGTGGAGCGAGTTCAAGCCTTTCGTCGACATGGTCGACGAACAGAAACTGGACGGCGTGGACATGACCTTCTTCGAGGTCATCACCGGCATGGCCTACGTGGCGTTCGCGGACGCGCCCGTGGACGTGGCCGTGGTGGAGGTGGGCCTTGGGGGCCGCTGGGACGCCACGAGCGTCATGGAGCCCAAGGTGTCGGTGGTGTGCCCCATCGGGCTGGACCACACCCACATCCTGGGCAACACCATCGCCCAGGTGGCCACGGAGAAGGCCGGGATCATCAAGGAGGGCAGCATCGCTGTCCTCGCAGGTCAGGATCCCGCCGCAGCGCAGGTGCTGCTGGCGCGCGCCGTCGAGGTGGGTGCTGAGGTCAAGGCTGAGGGTCCGGACTTCGGTCTGCTGGGACGACAGATGGCCGTCGGCGGACAACTGCTGCGCATCGACACTGCCGGGGGACCTGTCCCGGACGTGTTCCTGCCACTGTTCGGGGAACACATGGCCCGTAACGCCGCACTGGCGGTGGCGGCCGTTGAGGCCTTCCTGGGTGGCAAGCCCCTGTCGTCGGAGATCATCACCGAGGGCCTGGGCTCTGTCGAGGCACCCGCGCGACTGGAGTTGGTCAAGACCTCGCCCGCCATCGTGCTGGACACCGCCCACAACCCGCAGGCGGCGCGCGCCACCATCGACGCCGTCACCGAATCGTTCGCGTTCGCTCCCATGATCGGCGTGGTGGCCATGATGGCGGACAAGGATTCCGCCTCTGTGCTGCAGATTTTCGCGGAGCAGATGGACGAAGTGGTCATCACCCGGATCGCGAACTCGCCCCGCGCCCGCGCCGTCGACGACCTGGCGGCCGAGGCCGAGGACATTTGGCCCAGCGGAAAGGTCCACCGTGCCGAGCGCATGGTGGACGCCATTGAAATGGCGGCCACACTGGCGGACTTCTCCGGCCCGCTCGCGGGTGTGCTGATCGCAGGCTCCGTCATTGCCGCCGGGGAGGCACGTGATCTCCTCGTCAGCGACGAGAAGCCCGCGGACGAGTCATGAGGCTCACCCCCACCAACCCGTTGCGCTCCGCACTGATGTCGGTCCTCGTCTTCGAGGTCATCGTGTTCTGGCTCGGCTTCGCCGGGATGGTGCAGGTGTCCGGCATCAGTCCCGTGACCGCAGGACTGTGGGTGGGGGCGGCCAGCCTGCTGGCTATCGTGGCCACCGCAGGGTTGCGACGCGGTTGGGGCTACCCTGTGGGCTGGTTGACCCAGCTGGCCGCCATCGCCCTCGGCCTGCTCACCCCGTGGATGTACGCGATGGGGCTCATGTTTACGTTGATCTGGACAATTTCGTTCGTCCTGGGCAAGCGCCTGGAGAACCGACCGAACCCCAACAAGGAAGCGGGACACCCGTGATCGAGCGGACCTTCGTCATCATCAAGCCCGACGCCGTGGCCGCAGGGCACGTCGGCAACATCCTCAACCGCTACGAGGAGGCCGGTTTCCGCCCCGAGGCAATGGAACTGCGCACCATCGACGGCGAGTTCGCGGACAAGCACTACGCCGAACACCTCGAGCGTGACTACTACCCGCCGCTGCGGGAGTTCATGACCGAGGGCCCGCTCGTCGCGATGATCCTCTCCGGCAAGGACGCCCTCCTGGGCGTCCGGGAGCTCAACGGCCTGACGGACCCCTCGAAGGCGGCGCAGGGCACCATCCGCGCTGACTTCGGCACCTCCGTGCGCACCAACTGCGTTCACGCCTCAGACAGCCCCGAGTCGGCGTCGTCGGAGATCGGGCTCTGGTTCCCGGGTCGCGCATGACGCAGCACGACGGCCGCCAGCCCCTGTACGGTCCACCCCCGGGATGGGGGCGGCCCGCAGGGGAGTCATCCGAGCCCTACGCGGTCCCGCAGCGTTGGTCCTCCATGCCGTCCGGACTCCCGACGGGGCCCAGCACCTATCCGATGTTCTGGCGGACACCGGCCTCCACCGTGGGCGGCAGGATCCAGGGGATCTTCGTGGCGCTGGTCGGCCTTCTGGTGGCGACACTGGCCTCGGGTGCCCTGACCTCGGTGGCCTACATTCTCGTCGTCGATCCGCTCGCGGCATGGCTGGGCGACACGACGGCGGGCGTTGTACTCGTCTCACTGGCGGCCAGTGCCCTGGCGTTCGCTCCGCTGGTCCCCATGGCCTACCTGGCAGCCATGATCTTGCGGCAGGAGGGTAGGTGGCTGCACTCGGTCGCGGGCCGGGTGCGCTGGGGTTGGGCGCTGCAATGCCTGGCCGTCGGCCTGGTGGCTGCCCTGGCATGGATGGGGATTGGCGCCATCGCCGGGTCACCGTTCCTCACGTCATCCGGCACCCTCGACTGGTGGCTGTTCCCCGTTGTTCTCATCCTCCTCCTGGTCACTGCGACCGGCGGCGAGTACATGCTGCGCGGTGTCCTGAACCGTGGTGTGGCGTCACTCGTGTCCGGGCCGGGAGTGGGCGCCGTGCTGGGAGCAGTGGTGAGCAGCTTCGTGAACGTGCTGATGAGCAGCGTCGTCTTCATCTACACCGGGGACGGCTGGGGTGCCGCTGCCGTGTTGGTGCTCGGGCTCCTTCTCGCGTTCATCGTCTGGCAGACCGGTGGTCTGGAGGCCGCCGTGGCGATGAGCATGGCCTCGGGCCTCATTTCCTACGCCCCCCTGTTCGGCCCCGGCCTGCAGGATGTGGCCGGGCTTTCTCTCGGACTCCCGCCGGCCGTCGTTCGACTGGCTCCCATGATCGTGATCGCCGGCATCATCACCCTGATGGCCCGGGCACAAGGGGTCCAGAGGACCGCCTCGCCTGACGCCATCACCCACTGAACCAGCAAGGACCCCCCATGACGCATCCCCCCACCGACTGGTCGCCCGAGCCGGTCAGGTCCGCTCAGCCCGACGGATCGACACCGCCGCCAGCCTCGGCGAACCCATCCCCTGGCTGGTCACCGCCTCCGGGCTGGACACCGCCCCCTGGTTGGACACCGTCGCAGGGCGCGCCACCCCCCGGTTGGGCGCCCCCGCAGGGCATGCCGCCCGGCCCACCCATGCAGTGGGGGCCACCGCAGCCGTGGCAGCCCACGCCGAAGCCACCCATGCTGCCCGTCGAGCCGCGGGAGTACCCCGCCTTCTGGCGTGCGCCCGGCATCCGGGCATGGCGACCCATCCTGGCGATCGTGCTGGGTGCCATCGGCTTCTTCGTGTCGTCGCTGATCGTCACCATCGCGGCGGTGTTCCTTGAGGCAGCCATCACAGGGGGCAGCGTCGCCGACGCGTTCCTTGCGCTCTCCGACGGCGTCATCACGCCCACGATCTTCCTCGCCAACAGCGTCTCGCTGGGTGTGTTGGTGCCCCTGTCGTTCCTGCTGTCTCGTGTCGTGGGGCAGAAGGGCGGCTGGATCAGCTCCGTCATGGGCCGCGTGCGGTGGGCGTGGTTGCTGAAGTGTTTCGTGGTCAGCTTCATCGCCGTCGGCGCCTTCATCGTCATCAGCACCACCGTGGACGGCTGGGACCAGATGGAGCTGTCGGCCAGGCCTGGGTGGTGGTGGCTACTGATAGGCGTCATCCTCGTGACGCCGTTCCAGGCTGCTGGCGAGGAGTACCTCATCCGCGGCGTCCTGAATCGTGGCGTGGCGTCCCTGATCCCGCCGCGCGTGGCTGGAGCCGTCGCCGGCGCCATCGTCAGCAGTGGGGTGTTCATGCTGTTGCACGGCGCAGGCGACATCTGGCTCAACATCACCTACTTCACGATGGGCATGCTGTTCTCCTACCTCACCTGGCGCACCGGTGGGTTGGAGGCCGGGGTGGCCATGCACGCGGCCAACAACCTCGTGGCGCTGGCGTTCCTGCCGTTCCAGGACATCAGCGACATCTTCGACAGGGAGGCCGGCACGGGTGGTCCCGCTGTGCTGCTGCAGCTCGTCCTGCTCGGGGTGGCCGGGATCGTCATCGTGGTGATGGCACGCCGCTCCGGTGTCGAAAGGGCCGCGGCGCCCGCCGCCAACGCTCCGGATCAGGGCTTTCCGGCCCCACTGCCGGCTGGTGGTCCCCAGTCATACTGAGACCGCTGTGACAAGTGTTGCCCCATGGGCCCCACCCTTCGCGCGGAAAGCGCCCCGCTCTGGTGGTGGCCGGGTGGGGGAGTTGGCGTAGACCCCTCAGAGAGAGGGCACCACGTCGGGGGGACCTGACGGGAGTTCGTCCTCGATGAACCACGTTCTGCAGCACTTGATCCCCACGAACGTCATGGGGATCACCAGTATCAGCTGGAACCCTATGGACCAGGACCAGTTCTCCGTGCGCGCATGCAGGACGCCGACGATGAACGGTCCACTCGCGGCGATGAGATAGCCCACCGACTGCGCGAATCCCGAGAGCGCCGCCGTGCCGCTGGCGGTACGCGACCGCAGCCCCAGCAGCGCCAGGATCAGGGGGAAACTGGCGGTCCCGAAGGCCAAAAATATGGCCCACAGCCACGGCAGCGTGGTGGGTGCCAGCCACAACCCGAGGTAGCCGGCCACCAGGAAGGCCATGATGAGGAGGAAGAGTCCGACGGGTTCCGCCTTGCGGCTCGCGTAGATGGGGGTGAAGAAGGAGGGGATGATCCCGGCTCCGGTGGCGATGCCGAGCATCAGTCCCGCCGACACCTCGCTGAGGCCCGCGTCGATGTAGATGGTGGGCAGCCACCCGAAGATCGTGTAGGCCTGCGCGGACTGGATCCCGAACATGACCGCTATGGCCCACCCCATGCGGGTGCGGGCCACGCTGGCCACGGAGTAGTGATGCGCCACGGGCCCCGTGGAGTGCTTGGCCTTGGCGTAGCGCAGCATCGGCAACCAGCACAGCAACGCCGCGAGACCGATGGCAGTGGTCGCGGTGAACGCCGCCCTCCAACCACCGAGTGCGACGGCCAACGGGTACGTGGCGGCGCTGGCTGCGGTGACCCCCAGAGTCAGGGAGAGGGAGTACAACGACGTCGCCAGCCCGATCCGCTGCGGGAAATGCAGCCGCACGAGGCTGGGCAGCAACACGTTGGACAGTGCCATGCCGCCGAGTGCCACAACGCTGAACAGGAGGAAGAGCCCCGCAGAGGGCGCCCACGCCCTGGCACCCTGTCCCACCACGAGCGCCACCAGGGCGATGCCGATGGTCCGGTGCGCTCCGATGCGACTCGCAATGGAGGGTGCCAGGGCTCCGAAGACGGCGAAGCACAGGGCAGGAAGGGACGTCAGCAGTCCAGCGAGGGCGCCGCCCATGCTGAGGTCTGCGGTGATCTGCTTCAACACCGGCCCCACGGAGGTGGCGAGCGGGCGCAGGTTGAACGCCAACAGGAGAATGGCGATGAGGGCGATCGTGGTGTCCCTCGACGGGCGCCTGGTCTGCATGTGGGTTCCTCCCGCGTAGGGCCTGCTCACTATAACCACGCCCCAGCGCTCCACTCCTGACCCGAGCGCAGACAACCCTTGTGACCGCAAACCCCGCCCCCATGACGGTGTGGCCGCGGTCCGTGACGTCGACGTCGGGGCGAGATGGTGACATCGCCCGATCCCTGCTGTGTGCAACGGGAGACCCATCACCGGCGTGTGCGATGGACAGGTTGGGGTCATGCTGTGGAACAATGGTGACCAGGTCAGGCACCGCCGGTGCCAACCGGGGCCCGAGTGGGTGAGTCTGTACCGCGACGATGATTCGACCGCGGCTGCTCCTTGCACGAACCTCGCGGACCTTCAGTCTTGGTGTGAAGTTTCACAAACTGCGCCAGTCCTGCGCGTGACAGCGCATGAGGAGCCACATGCTCGAGAACGAAAACGGCACCACCCCCGCCGAATCAACACCCCAGCCCCCTGTGCGACGCCGCGCTGCTTCCCGCCCTGCGGGTCCGCCGCCGGAGGTCGCAGCCCCCGCCCCCGCTGACGTTCCCCGAACGGCTGCCGCTCAGCCCGACCCAGCAACCGGCGGCGGCGCCGCCGCCGGGGAAGCGCCCACAGCAACCCGTAGCCGTCGCGCCACCCGCCCCACCGGGGCCGTGACCGAGACTGCTGCCGCCGCACCGACCCGCAGCAGGAGCAGGGCCAAGGCCGCACCCGTCGCCGATGAGCCGGCGCAAGACGCCGCCGACACGGTCGAGACGGTTGCCGAAAGGCCGAGGCGCACCCGCCGTGCCACCAGCGCGGTGAAGTCCCCTGAGGTGCCTGCCGCCGCCGAGGCTGCACCCGTGGACGAGGAGAAGCCGGTCACTCGTAGCCGTCGCGCATCCCGTCCGGCAGCCGCTCCGGTCCCGGAACCTGTCGCCGAACAGGCGCCGGAACCTGTCGCCGAGGTGGTGACGGTCACCGAGCCTGCCGCCGAGGAGAAGCCACCCACCCGCCGTCGCCGCGCATCATCGCGTCCCGCCGCTGCCCCGGACTCCGAGACGGCCGCGGCTGCGTCTCCCGAGACAGGCCCCGAGAAGGCCGACCCGGCGCCCGCCGCCCAGGAGGAGGCCGCGGCTGAGGAGAAGCCGGCCACGCGCCGGCGTCGCGCCACCCGTGGCGCCGCCCCCGCAGCAACCGAAGCGCCCACGGCCGACGACAACGCCACGTCGTCGACGTCGGACGTTGGCGCGGCGCTGGACGCGCTGACAGCTGAGATCGCCTCCGGGAAGCCCGAGGCGGTGACCGACGAGAAGCCGAGCCGTCGCCGCCGCGCCACCCGCTCCGTCACCCCGGCTCCCGTGCAGGAAGCCCCCGCCGCGCAGGCGACCGACGAGGACGTTCCCGAGATGGACGGCATCGCCGCAGCACTCAGGATGGCGGAGGACGCAGCGAGGACCCGTCGTGGGCTCGTTGCGGATCCTTTCACCGTCACCGCCGAGACCCGTAGGGCACGACTCGACGAACTCGCCGGCGCCATCGCCTCCGGTGACGACGACGAAGACGACGACGACGAAGACGACGAGGACATCGATTCCGACGAGTCGGATGACGAGGACGACTCCGAATCGGACGACTCTGACGAGGATTCCGATGACTCGGACGACTCGGATTCTGACGACGCCGACTCTGATGACTCCGACTCGGACGACGACTCCCATGACTCGGAGGAGCGCGGCAACCGTCGTCGCCGCCGCCGTGGAGGCCGTCGCCGCCGTCGTGGTGGGAACAGGGATGACTCCTCCGACAGTGATGAGTCGCCGGAGACATCCGAGCCCACGTCGGATGACGACACCGTCGAGGAGCCGTCCTCCACGCAGGACGACAACGATTCCGACGGTGACGCCGAGAACGAGGACCACACGGGCAGCAGCGGAACAACGCGCCGCCGTCGGCGCCGCCGCCGCTCCGGCACCGATGCACCGGATTCCTCCAAGGGCACCGGCGAGGACTCCATCACGGGTATCGAGGGCTCCACACGCATGGAGGCCAAGCGCCAGCGGCGCCGGGAGAACCGGACCGCGGGACGCCGTCGCGCCCCGATCCTCAGTGAGGCCGAGTTCCTGGCCCGCCGCGAGTCGGTGGACCGCAAGCTCGTCATCCGCCAGAGCGAGGAGTACACCCAGCTCGCCGTGGTGGAGGACGGCATCCTGGTGGAGCACTACGTTGACCGCGCTTCCGCCACGTCGCTCATCGGCAACGTGTACATCGGCAGGGTGCAAAACGTGCTGCCCAGTATGGAAGCCGCCTTCATCGACATCGGCCGAGGCCGCAACGCCGTGCTGTACGCCGGCGAGGTGGACTGGAACAGCTTCCACGTGAGCTCTGAGGACCGCAAGGTGGAGAAGGTCTTCAAGTCCGGCCAGGCCGTCCTGGTACAGGTCACCAAGGACCCCGTGGGCGCCAAGGGTGCCCGCCTCACCGGTCACGTCTCGCTGCCCGGCCGCTACGTGGTCTACTCCCCGGGCGGTCACCTGTCCGGTATCTCCCGGAAGCTGCCTGACTCCGAACGGTCCCGCCTGCGGGACATCCTCAGCGAGGTGATCGGCGACTCCGAGTCCGTGATCGTGCGTACTGCCGCCGAGGGTGCATCGTCGGAGGAACTGATCCGCGACGTCAACCGGCTCAAGTCCCAGTGGGAGATCATCGAGAAGAAGATCAAGGGCGGCAGCGCTCCCACCTCGCTGTACAGCGAGCCTGAACTGACGCTTCGCATCGTGCGGGACCTGTTCACGGAGGACTTCGGTGCGCTGGTGGTGCAGGGCAATGGCAGCGAGGACGATTCCTTCGAATCCATCAGCGCCTACGTCGCCCACGTTGCGCCGAACCTGGCGGACCGTGTGGAACGTTTCCAGCCCGACGACGCGGGCCACGACGCGTTCGCCGAGTACAAGATCGACGAACAGATCGCCAAGGCACTGGACCGCAAGGTCTTCCTGCCCTCCGGCGGTTCGCTCGTGATCGACCGCACCGAGGCCATGACGGTCATCGACGTCAACACCGGGCGCTTCACCGGCTCGGGGGGCAACCTCGAGGCCACCGTCACCAGCAACAACCTGGAGGCGGCTGAAGAGGTGGTCCGGCAGCTGCGGCTGCGTGACATCGGCGGCATCATCGTGGTCGACTTCATCGACATGGTGCTGCCCAGTAACCGTGAGCTTCTCCTGCGGCGTCTCGTCGAGTGCCTGGGACGAGACCGCACCCGTCACCAAGTGGCGGAGGTCACGAGCCTGGGGCTGGTGCAGCTGACCCGCAAGAAGATCGGTACAGGCCTTGCTGAGGCCTTCACCGAGGAGTGTGAGCACTGCCACGGGGCCGGCTACATCCGCTTTGACGAGCCCGTGGACTCCCAGGCCCCCTCTGACGGCGGGGACCGCCGCAGCCACCCCGGTGGCGGCGGACAGGGGGCCAGCAACGGTGGCGGCAATCGCAACCGCTCGGGTCGTGGTCGCCGTAGCGGCGGTAGCGGCCACGGCGGTGGCGGTGGAGAAAAGAAGTCTGACTGACGCCAGCTGGGCGCCCGGTTCCCCGGTTTGACCCGGGCGCCCAGCCTGCGTAGAGTTGCCCATCGGTGCAACTGGCTCTGGTGTTCAGCCCGAGGCCTTGTACCCCCCGACGATCCGGCTGATGCCGGGGTCGTGTCAAAGACGTGAAATAGCTCAGAAGGTAGGTCAGGCGTGTACGCAATCGTGCGCAACGGCGGACGCCAGCACAAGGTTGCTGTTGGCGACATTCTGGACATCGATCTGGTGTCAGATAAGGTCGGCGGTACCGTCAACCTGCAGCCACTGCTCCTCGTTGATGGTGAGAACATCACCTCCGATTCCGAGGGACTGGACAAGGTCTCCGTGTCTGCCGAGGTCATCGGCAACACCAAGGGCCCGAAGATCCGCATCATCAAGTACAAGAACAAGACCGGTTACAAGAAACGCCAGGGTCACCGTCAGCGGTACACCCAGGTCAAGATCACCGGCATCGAGAACTGAGGGTCGAGAAATGGCATCCAAGAAAGGCGCGTCTTCGACGCGCAACGGTCGTGACTCGAACTCCAAGCGTCTCGGCGTGAAGCGGTTCGGCGGTCAGGTTGTCGGCGCGGGCGAGATCCTCGTCCGTCAGCGCGGCACCCACTTCCACCCCGGCATCGGTGTTGGCCGCGGCGGCGACGACACTCTGTTCGCCCTGGTCCCCGGTCAGGTGGAGTTCGGTGTGAGGCGCGGTCGACGCGTCGTCAACATCGCTCCCTCCGAGGCCTGAGCACACAAGCAGCAAGCATGAAGGAAGGGCAGCCCGGTCGGGCTGCCTTTTCTCGTTCCACCCGGGCTGCGCATCACCGGTGGGGCACCCGCGATGACAATGTGTCGTCGCACCAATGCAATGAGGAGTGAACATGGCGATCCCGTCCTTCGTGGACCGCGTGAAGCTGTCCGTCCATGCCGGCAACGGCGGCCACGGCTGCACGTCGATCCTTCGGGAGAAGTTCAGGCCACTCGGTGGACCCAATGGTGGCAACGGTGGCGACGGCGGATCGGTCGTGTTCCGCGTCGACGACAGCATGACGACGCTGGTGGAGTACCACCGGCAGTCCGTGCGCAAGGCCAACAACGGCCAGCCGGGCCGTGGTGACAACCAGCACGGCGCCCGCGGTCCGGATGTGATCCTGACGGTGCCCAGCGGCACCATCATCACCGACGTCGAGACCGGGCAGCAGCTGGCCGACCTCACGGCACCGGGGGAGGAGTTCGTCGCCGCGATCGGCGGCAAGGGCGGCCTCGGGAACGCGGCACTCGCCTCGGCTTCCCGCAAGGCTCCCGGATTCGCGCTGCTGGGTGAGGACGGCCAGGAGTGCCAGCTGCAGCTCGAGCTGAAGGTGGTGGCAGACGTGGGCCTCGTCGGGTTCCCGTCCGCCGGCAAGTCCTCGCTCATCGCGGCCATCTCCCGGGCACGCCCGAAGATTGCCGACTACCCATTCACCACGCTCGTGCCGAACCTGGGCGTGGTGGTGGCGGGTGACACCACCTACACCGTCGCGGACGTCCCCGGCCTCATCGAGGGCGCCTCCGAGGGCAGGGGCCTCGGCTTCGACTTCCTGCGCCACATCGACCGCTGCCAGGCCATCCTGCACGTCATCGACCTCGGTACCTACGAGCCCGGCCGCGACCCGATCGGCGACCTGGAGGTCATCGAGGGCGAGCTCGCCGCGCATGGCGGTCTCGAGGACCGTGTGAGGCTCGTGGCCCTGAACAAGGTGGACCTCCCCGACGGTCCGGGCCTGGCCGAGCTGGCCCGCCCCGAACTTGAGGCGTTGGGCCACACGGTGTTCGAGATCTCCACGAAGACCGGCGAGGGACTCAACGCGCTGAAGTTCGCCATGGCCGACCTGGTGGCCGCTCGCCGCGCCACACTCCCGGAGCCGACGCCCGCGCCCGTCCTGCGTCCTGGGCCGGTGTCACGCGGCAAGGGGGCCCCGGAGTTCGACATCGTCAAGAAGGGCGACGGTGACGGCGGGTTCATCTGGCGTGTCCGTGGCACCAAGCCCGAACGCTGGATCCGCCAGACGGACTTCGCCAACGCCGAAGCCGTGGGCTACCTCGCGGACCGGCTCAACAGGATCGGCATCGAGGCCAAGTTGCTGGAGATCGGCGCCCGGCCCGGGGACGCCGTCGCCATCGGTGGGGAGGATGCCGTGATCTTCGACTTCGCCCCGCAGGTGGACATCGGTGCCGAGATCATGTCCCGCCGCGGTGAGGACGATCGCATGGACTCCGAGCGGGCATCCGTGACCCGCCGTCGCCGCATGGACTCCGAGTACCACGCCGCCAAGGCTGCTGTGGACCTCGCCACCGACGGGTACCAGGGCGGAGAGGACCGCGCTGCTGATGCGCAGTGAGATCGCTGACGCCGATCGCATTGTCGTCAAGGTGGGCTCTTCGTCCCTGACCACCGCCGACGGCGGCTTCAACCTCGAGAGGGTGCACCAACTGGCCACCACCCTGTCGGCGCTGCACCACTCCGGGCGCCGGGTGGTGCTCGTCACCTCCGGCGCCATTGCGGCCGCGCTGGGGCCGTTGGGGCTGCACCGTCGCCCACGGGACCTGGAGACCCAGCAGGCGGCGGCCGCCGTGGGTCAGGGTCTCCTCATCCGCCACTACACGGAGGCGTTCGCGGAGCACGACGTCATGGTGGCGCAACTTCTTCTGACGGTGGAGGACGTGCTGCGGCCCACCACGTACCGCAACGCGCTGGACACCATGTCGCGACTTTTCCGGCTGGGTGTGGTGCCCATCGTCAACGAGAACGACACCGTCGCCACCCACGAGATCCGTTTCGGTGACAACGACCGCCTGGCCGCACTGGTGGCCCATCTCGTGCGCGCGGACGTCCTCTTCCTGTTCAGTGACGTTGAAGGTCTCTACACCGCCCACCCGAGCGAACCGGGCAGCGAACTGATCCGCCACGTCGATGACATTTCGGCCCTGCGGGTGGACACGTCACGCCTGGGTTCCAAGGTGGGAACCGGCGGCATGGCCACGAAGCTGGAAGCGGCCCAGATTGCGGCGCAAGCCGGGATCCAGGTGATCCTGACACACGCCGACAACCTCGACGCCGCACTCGCGGGGGAGGATGTCGGCACTCACTTCTCACCAGTGGGCAAGCGCAGGCCACGGCGACTGCTGTGGCTGGCTCACGCGGCGGAAACGCGGGGACGCCTGCACGTTGACGCAGGCGCCCGGCATGCCCTGAGGACCACTCACGCCTCTCTGCTGGCGGCGGGCGTGGTGAAGGTGGAGGGTTCTTTCGACGAGGGCGAGCCCGTGGACATCGTGGGCCCCGACGGGGAACCGTTCGCCCGCGGTTTCGTCGGCTACTGTTCGCGGGAACTCGGCGGAATGCTGGGGCACCACGGGGACGAAGGCGAAACGCTCCGTCCCGTGGTGCACCGGGATCAGTTCATCGACCTCTGACCACCGGTACCGCAGGGCCCACTCGCCTCAGTTGCCGGTGTGGGGGAGAGATGGACGGTTCGGGGTCTTCGTGTGACTGGGGCTCGGTGAGCTACCCTCGCTGGGCTTGGCGCTCCCTGAAGGAGACGGGCTCGGCGACGGGCTCGGCGTCATGGATTCCGAGGGCGACGGCGATGGGCTCGGGCTGGGCGTCATCGAGGGGGATGGCGACGGGCTGGGCGACATCGACTCCGACGGGGATGGCGATGGGCTCGGGCTGGGCGACATCGACTCCGAGGGGGATGGCGACGGGCTGGGCGACATCGACTCCGACGGGGATGGCGACGGGCTGGGCGACATCGACTCTGACGGGGATGGCGATGGGCTCGGGCTGGGCGTCATCGACTCCGACGGGGATGGCGACGGACTGGGCGACATCGACTCCGACGGGGATGGCGACGGACTGGGCGACATCGACTCCGACGGGGATGGCGAAGGGGTCGGGCTGGGCGACATCGACTCCGATGGCGACGGGCTCGGTGTCATCGACTCCGACGGCGACGGGCTGGGGGTCATCGACCTCGATGGCGATGGCGATGGGCTGGGTGTCTGGCTCATCGTCGCCGAGGGCTTGGGAGAGTAACCGGGCGACGGCGACGCCGTCGCCGACGGGGCGTATTCAGCCGATGCCTGGAGAAGCGGGACGGCGAAGCCGATCCCAAGGACCGCCAGTGCGGCTAACGACGTGCGTGCGACGTGACGAGGCTTGGGCGACATGATGGGCCTTCCGATATGTTCAATCCGACAAATCTGACCTTAAGGCAGATGATGCTGCGATGAACAGTATTCGTAACAAACAGCCCCAATAAATATAAAACCTCATGTGACTACGACGATTGATCCGTTGCCTGTGGTGAGCGGTCAACGGATCAATCGATCGACATCATGTGCCCGCTGCGTGTGGGCGCCTTGTCAGTTGCCGGTGTGCGGAAGTCCCGGGGTGGGTGCAGTCGAGGGCGCCGTCGCTGTGGGGATCGCGCTGGAGGACGGTGAGGTGCTCGGCTCGGCCGACGGGGTCGCGGTGGCAGAGGGAGTCGCAGTGGCAGAGGGAGTCGCAGTGGCGGACGGCTGCAGGCTCTCCGACGGTGATGGGCTGGGGGATGCCTCCACCTCGGCCAGGAGCTCCAGGGGGGTGACGGAGGGGAACGTGTCCGTTGCTTCCCAGCTGTGGATCAGGCGCCAGCCCTCGATGCTGCCGGGGGTGGGCGCGGACTGCGTGGCCCCGACGTCGTAGAACTCCCAGGCGGCGAGGTCCTCATCGGTGTGGGCATAGGCCCACCAGTCCTGCGGGCCCTTGACCTCCGGTACGCCATCGATGGTGTTGATGAATCCGGAATCGTCGACGCCCGCCACGAACCCGGCGCTCGCAAGGGCTTCCACGCCCGTGCCGAACTCGGTGGCGCAGCCACCCGTCACGGCGTCGTCGGTCTCGACGAGGACCCAGACATTGCCTGCGTCGAGGCACGCCGCGGTGGGGCTGGGGTCGGCAGAGGCCTGGAGGAGTGGGACGCTGAAGCCGAGACCGACGACCGCCAGGGCGGTGAGGGTCACGCGGCTGGTGCGGTGCTGGAGGAGTGACATCAAGAGAGACCTTTCGGGATGTGCCTCCGCCACCCCGATGAGGACGTGGGTGTCCGCTGGTCGCGACGGAGCTTTCACTGCTGTGTCCCGCCCCTCGATCCGACTTCCCCTCACGAGAAGGGGTCACGGTTGCGCGACAGTCCCGGACTTGCACCGGGTTCTGGGGCTCGACGGGCCCATGCTAGGGCAGCGCCGCCAGTCATGGACAATGGGGTCCACGGAAGTTGGACGTCAAGCACAGGAGGACCATGCACGCCCAGGCCATCATCTTCGACATGGACGGCACCCTGATGGAGACCGAGGAGCAGTGGGACGTGGTACGGCGACAGCTCGCCGCCGACGCCGGCCTGCCATGGCCCAAGGAGGCAACGCAGGCGATGATGGGCATGAGCACGCCGGAGTGGAGCGGATACCTCGTCTCGACGGTGGGGCTGCCCATGAGTGCTCCCGAGGCGGCGGAAGCAACCATCAACGCCATGGCCGAGCACCACCGCGCAGGCGTTGAGCTGCTGCCGGGGGCCATCGCGGCCGTGCGGCGGATGGCCGAGACCTACCCCATCGCCATCGCCAGTTCGTCGCCTCGCCGCCTCATCGACGCCGGCGTCGAGGCCATGGGGATCGGGGATCTGCTGGCGGCCAGCGTGTCGACGGAAGAGGTGGCGGCCGGCAAGCCCGCGCCCGACGGATTCCTCCGCGCCGCCGAGCTTCTCGGTGTGGATCCGGGCGCCTGCGTGGCCGTCGAGGACTCCACCAACGGCGTCCTGTCCGCCCTGGCCGCCGGCATGGCCGTGGTCTGCGTGCCACCGGCGTTCCACCCGCCCAGCGACGACGTCCTGGCACGCACCACAGTGCTGGGGACCCTCGACGAGCTGACGCTCGACCTGATCGCCGCGATGTGAGCCGGACGAGTCCGCTACCCGGGTGGTGAAAGATCTTCCGGTGGAACTCAGCGCCCAGGGGTTCGACAGCCCGATGACGTCATTGGCGCACGAGGGAGGGTTCGCGGAGCTGCGTTGGCAGGGTCAGTACCACGGTGGTGCCCACGCCCTGCGTGGAGTCGAGGAGGAAGGTGCCGCCGTGGGCCTCCATGATGGAGTCCACGATCGACAACCCCAACCCGGTGCCCGGAAGGCCGTGGGCGTTGCCAGCACGTCGGAAGCGTTCCAGGACGTGGGGCAGGTCGTCGGCGGGGATGCCGATGCCCGTGTCCGTGCATGTCAGCGTGACATCGCCATCGACACAACGGATATTCAGGTCCACCCTGCCGTCGCGGCCCGTGAACTTCAGCGCGTTCTGGGTGATGTTGGTGATGGCCCGCTCAATCTGTCCCGGGTCCCCCTGGACGGTCAGGTTGTTGTCACACGGTGTGGCCTGACAGCGCAGCTGCACGCCGGCCGTGTCCGCCATGGGCGTCAGCGACTCCACCACGCGGCAGGCGAGTGCAGCCATGTCCATGTGGGTGCGGACGGCGCGGGCCTGGCCGCTGTCCAACTGGTTGACGGTCAGCAGATCCTCGATGAGGTCGCGCAACCGCGCGATGTTGCGCTCCACCACGCCCATGGCATGGTGCTGGTCGGCGGAGAGCTCACCGAGATCACCCTCCTGCAGCAGACTCAGCCAGGCCACCACCGCGGTCAGGGGTGTGCGCAGCTCGTGGCTGGTGGTGGCGAGGAAGCGGGTCTTGTCCTCGTCGAGCGCCCTGGCGGCCTCCATCACCGACTCCAGCGCCAGCGACGCCGCCAGGTGATGGCTGCTCAGTTCCAGGGCTTCGGCATCGGAGTCGCTCCAACGGCCTCCCTCCCGGTACACCAGTAGCGTCCCCATGGGCTGCCCGCCAAGATCCAGGGCAACGGCTGCCACCGGTGAATCCTGTGCGTGCCCGGCATCTGCGGGGATCGGCAGCGGATCCGGCAACCACGACTGGTCCCCGGGGGTGATGTGCAGGGCTGAGTGCGATGGGTCGCCCTCGGGCAGGACGGCCACAGCATTCAGATGCAAGCCCTCGGCGAGGGCTTCCAGTGCACGCCCCCAGCCGTCCGTCGAGCCGGTGACGGCGAGATGGGCGGCCACCCTTTCCGCAAGGAGGTGGCTGTGGATGGTCGCCTCGTGGGTGGCGCGCAGCCCATTGTTGAAGTCCGAGAGTTCGTTGATGGCCACGGCGAGCCGGACCGCCTCGGAGAATCCCTGGTCCGTCCGTGCACGAATGGCCAGGTCGCCGGCGACGCGCGCGTCCACCATCTTTCGGAGCTGGGTGAGAGGCCGTGTCAGCCGGCGCACGTAGTGGCGTGCCATCAACGCCACCAAGAGCAGCGCGGCCAGGGTGGCGGCGCCGATGGCGACGGCGCCACCCAGGATGATGGCGTCGTGCTCCATGCGACGCTCGGTGCGGGTGTCCTCCAACTCCTTGGTCACCTCGATGAGGGCCTCGCGTGCCAACGGATACTCGATGGAGGCCACGTTCCGTGCGGTCATGTCGGCGCGGAGCACGTTGTCGCTGGCCACCAACCATGCTGTCAGTCGCTGCGCCGCATCCGTCGTCGCCACGGAGCTCCCAGTGACTTCAGCGACCAGTTCCAGGTCCGGAATGGACTCCCTCACCCTGGCCATGGCGTCGTCAGCGATCCGCGGCAACCACGGGTCGTAGGTGGAGGCGGCCAGCATGAGGGCGTTCTGCGCATCCGCGAGCTTGAGCGACAGCGAGGAGACGGCATCGACGGAGCGACCCACCTCCTGCCGGAACTGGTCGAGTTCCTTGCGCTGCAGGAAGATGGCCGTCAGTGACACGGCGGCGATCACGATGATGAGCGCGGCCAGGCCGAAACTGATCTGCTTCAACGACCGGGACAGTGGGCGGGCGGTGATCATCGCTGTCCTCCAGCGGTGGGGGAGTGCGACACGACCACTCCCATGGGTCAGGCCCTCCCCGCCAGCGCTGTGACGCGGCTCACGAGTTCGCGGGGCAGGAACGGTTTGATGACGTAGTCGTCCGCGCCTGCGGCAAAACCGGAGTCGACGTCGACGTCGCGGGCGCGGGCCGTCAGCAGCAGGATCCGGGTGCGTCCCTCCGGTACCGATGCCCGGTACGAGGCCAGCACGTCCAGCCCGGAGAGGCCGGGCATCATCACGTCCAGAATCGCCACGGCGTAGCTGCCGCCGAAGAGTTCGTGGGCGGCGCGGGTGCCGTCCTCCACCGCCGTCACGTCAAAACCCGCCCGACCGAGCTTGAAAGCCACCACGTCGCGAATGTCGGGGTCGTCCTCGGCGACGAGGACGCGCAGGGGGTCGGTCATGGGGGATCATCTCCGGCTGTGAGCCGGGGTCGCCGGCAGTGGTCGCAAAAAACAGCGCTGGCCGTTCCCCCTTGGTCCAACTGCGCTGGCAGGAGAATAGCAGGCCCCCTCGACGCTGGGTCGAGGAGGCCTGCCCCAGGTTGGTGACGACCGGAGCCGGTCACGGGTGCCACACGGCCCCTGCTGATCACGACCCCCGGGCTGAGAGGTGGAACTACTTCTTGCGTCCCGCGTCGACGTAGGCCTGCGCAAGCTCATCGGCCATTTTCTGCCCATGGTCCTTCCACCACTTGTCGGCGGCGGGCTTCCAGTCTGATACCTGCTTGCGACCCTGAACAATGTCACCCTCGAGCGCGCCGAACTCGGTCAACGCCTCGGCGAAGTTCTTCTCCTGCTCCTTCGAGTACAGGTAGACGGCGTCGTTGTACAGGGCGTTCGGCATCAACGCACGGATGAGAGTGTCGAGTTTCTGCGCAGACTCCTTGTGGCCGGGAAGATAGTTCGGCACCTTGGCATCGACGATGTACTTCACCCCGATCTGACTGTTCGCGCCCCCGGCCGGGGTGGGCTCGGGGTCGCTGCCGTTGAGGGTGTAGTCCACGCCCTCCTTCCCGTACTTGACGTCCAGGAACTCCTGCGTGCCGAACGGTGCGGCCAAATAGTTGGCCACCTTGAGCAGCGTCTCGACCCGGTCACCGGCGTTCTTGTTGATGGCCGAGCGCCCGAACGAGGGGAAGCTGACCCACATGTGGCCGTCGCCGCCGCCCTCGAAGGCCGGAATCTCGCAGCCGCCGAAGTCGAAACCGCTGGTGGCCCCCACCCAGTACTGCGCCCACGCGGTGAACGCGTCAGGGTTGAAGTACCCCTTGCCCGTCGAGAACCACAATTTGGTGTTGGGGCTGCTGAAGGCGTCCGGGTTCATCAGTCCGGCCTCCACCCATGACCGCTGCGCCTCGAGCGCCTGTTCCATCTCGGGCACCATCCACCAACTCTGCATGGTCTTGCCGTCGTAATTCCAGAAGTTGGGCATGCCCAGCATGTTCTTGATGTACTGGCCCGGGACGCTCGTCGAGGCCCACACGCCTCCGCGTGGGTCGTTGATTTCCTTGGCGAGGTCGAAGAATTCCTGGAAGCTACCCCACGTGCCATCGATGCCCTTCGCCTTGAGCATGTCGTCGCGCTTGTACAAGATGCCGGACGACATTGCGCCGCGGGGGCTCGGCAAGCCGTAGAGACGACCGCCGAAACGTCCTGCCTCCCATGCATCAGTCGGGATGGCTGCCAGGTTCGGGTACTTCAGGATTGCATCCCCTGAGAGGTGATCTGACAGGTCCAGACAGGTGGCCTGCACCATGGCAGGCATGTCGGAGACCTCGGCGATGAAGAACATGTCGGGCAATTGCTGACCCGCCAGGGTGGTGCTGAATTTGGTGGAGTATTCACCGGCCGGGATCTGTTGGATCGTGAGTTCCGAGCCGATCTTGTCGTTCAGGTTCTGCCATGCCGTGTTCTTGGGCGGCTGCGCCGTGACGGGTGAAAAGGTCTGGGTCAAAATGCTCACGGGCTTGCCGTCGCCTGCCATCTCGGTGACGGACTGAAATGGGTCGCTCGGGTAGTTGAAGAAGGTGTCCGGAATGTTGACGTCGCCGGCAATGTCAGGCTTCGGTCCGTTCTCCAGCGGACGGTAGGTGGGAGCCGGAACGGCGTCACCACCGTTGGCGCCGCCCTTGTCGGTGGGGTTGTCGCTGGACGAGCCGCCCCCGCATCCGGACAGCAGGCCACCACCGCTCAGGGCAGCGATGGCCAGCGAAGCATGGACGAACTGGCGACGAGACAGGGGCGTCATGATTTCTCCTTGTGTGGTGTGGTGTGGTGAGGGAACGCGCGTCGGATCAACCCTTCACCGCACCGGTCAGCATGCCCGTGGTGAAGTGCTTCTGCAGGAAGGGGTATACGCACAGGATGGGGAAGATGGCGATGATCAGCATGGCCATCTGGAGCGCGGGTTGCGGCGGAAGCGCGTCGACGGCAGCACCGAGATCACCCTGCGACAGTTGGGCGTTGTCAAGGACGTAGGTGCGCATGACGAGCGTGAGCGGCCACTTGCTCTGGTCGGAGAGATAGAGGAGGGCGTTGAAGAACGAGTTCCAGTAGCCGACCGCGTAGAACAGGCCAATGACTGCGAGCACTGCTTTCGACAGCGGCAGCACCAGTCGGGTGAAGATGTGCCAGTCCGAGGCTCCGTCCAGGCGCGCCGACTCGAACAACTCGTTGGGAATGTTCATGAAGAAAGCGCGCAGCACGATGACGTTGAATGCGCTGATGAGGCCCGGCAGGATCAGTGACCAGTACGAGTTGAGGAGGCCAACCTGCTTGACCGTCAGATAGAGCGGAATGAGTCCGGGGCTGAAGAGCAGGCTGAACAGCAGCACCAGAAGGATGGGTTTGTGGAGAAGGCTTCCAGGGCGGGAAAGGCCGAACGCCATCATGGAGCTCACGGCGAGGCTCAGCAGCGTGCCGACCGTGGTGACGCCGATGCTGACGAGCAGTGCGCGAGTCACCACACCGCCGGTCAGGATCGAGACATAGGCGCCGATGTGGAAGCCGTCAGGCCACAGCGTGAAGCCGCCAGCCTGGTTGAGGTGCTCAGAGGTGGACAGTGACGTGGAGATGATGCCGAGGAAGGGGATCATCACGGCCGCTGTGCAGACCGCCAGGACCACGCCGATGAGCAGCCTTTCACCCCCGTTGGGGGCCTGCTGTCCGTTCTCGAGCGTTCCTCGACGACGTCCGCGCAGGGATCGTGTCGTCGAAGTCGTGGGGGCGTTGACGTCCGGTCGCACCGGTGTGACGTTGCTCATGCTTTGTACACTCCCTGTTCCCCGAACACGTGGGCCAGTTTGTTGGCGCCCAGCACCAGTAGCGTGCCGATCACGCCCTTGACGAGACCCACCGCGGTGGCCTCGCCCCAGGAATTGCCGACGACCCCATGGTTGAAGACGTAGGTGTCGATGACCTCGCTGGCATCGATACCCACCGCGCGCTGTTGCAGGATGATCTGTTCGAAGCCCACAGACAGTGAATCTCCCAGGCGCAGAATCAACAGCAGGATGATGACGCCGCGCAGGCCTGGCAGCGTCACGTGCCAGATCTGTCGCCATCTTGACGCGCCGTCGACAGCAGTCGCCTCGTACAACGAGGAATCGATGCCGGAGAGCGCCGCCAGGAACAGGATCGTGGCCCAGCCGGTGTCCTTCCACATGACCTGGCTTGTCAGTAGTGCGATGAACAGGTCGGGATTGCCAATGATGTCGAGGGTCGTCGCCCCATGCTGGCGCAGGAAGGAGTTGATGAGGCCACCGCCGCCCAGGATCGACTGGAACACAGCGACGACGACCACCCAGCTCAGGAAGTGCGGCAGATACAGCACGCTCTGCACCGCGCGCTTGATCCGGAGCGACATGACGCTGTTCAGCAGCAGCGCCAGAATGATGGGTGCCGGAAACACCAGGACACTCTGAATGAGCGTGAGGACGAGAGTGTTGCGTACGGCCCCGAGGAACGCGGGATCGCCTTCCGTGATCACCTTGAAGTTGTCCCACCCCACCCAATCACTGGTGGCGATACTCAGGTAGGGCTTGTAGTCCTTCCACGCGATCACGTTTCCGGCCAGGGCGGCGTAGTGAAAGGTGATCAGGACAGCCAGACCCGGCACGCACATCAACAGCAAAGTCTTGTCGCGCCCGAACCGATGGGTCAATTTTTTGCGCGGTCTGATGCCGGCGACGGTCTCGCCGGACGACGCCTCCGGTAGTGCGGCTGACTTGGACACCAGCGTCCTTTCCACAACCATCCCGACCAATCCGAGGGGGAGGGGCTCCCAATGATCGAGACTGTAACCGCCCCCGGGGTCAACGGAATACGTCTGGGCACACTGAACTGGGCGCTTGATCCGTCAAGGCAGTCACGCGCGTCCCGCAAGGGTGTTAGCTGTGTGCAGAGAGGAGTCGACGCATGGTGGAAGACCAACTCGCTCCGTTCACCGGATGGAGTCGTCGTCGGTGGGCGGGCCTGGCCGACAGAATGCTGCTGGCCGTGCGTGCGTGTGCTTCGGACGATCATGCGCAGATAGTCCCCCCGGGGCCCCACGGGGCTTTCGGCCGCGACGTGGACGGCCTGGAGGGGTTCGCCAGAACCTTCCTTCTCGCCGGCTTTCGGCTCGCGGGGGAAGGGGGGCAGGACCCACTCGGCCTGGCGCAGTGGTACTCCGAGGGCCTCGCACACGGAACGGACCCGGACAATTCCGGGCGGTGGGTCCGCCCCGACGAGTCAGGCCAGGCGAAGGTGGAAGCTGCATCGGTGGCGCTCATTCTCGACATGACGCGGCCGTGGATCTGGGATCGACTCGACGATCGTGTCCAGCAGCAGGTGGTCTCGTACCTCGCTGTCGTCGTCGGCGATGACGCCTATCCCCACAACAACTGGCGCTGGTTTCGCGTCATCGTCCAGACCTTCCTGCGCTCGGTGGACGGTCCGTGGTCCAGGGAGGAAATCGAGACGGACCTGGCATTCCACGATTCCTTCCAGCGGCCGGACGGATGGATCGCAGACGGGCCACTGCGCGCCTTTGACCATTACGGCGGGTGGGCACTGCACCTGTATCCGGCCCTGTGGGCACGCATGAGTGCCGCGGAGGACCTCGCTGCGGACAGGCTGGAGCGTGATCGGGACCGGTTGGACCGCTACCTCCTCGACGCTGTCCGGCTCATCGGTGGTGACGGGTCTCCGTTGTTCCAGGGTCGTAGCCTGATCTACCGGTTCGCCGCGGCAGCCCCGTTCTGGGTGGGCGCCATCAGTCGCGTCCCCTCGCTGAGTTCCGGAGTGCTTCGTCGGGCCGCTTCGGGTGTCATGGCGCACTTCGCGCCCCACCTCGGGCAGGAAGGCGCCGCGTCAGCGCTGCTCAGCGTGGGGTGGCATGGGTCGTGGCCAGCGATGGCCCAGCACTATTCCGGTCCGTCCTCGCCGTACTGGGCGGTGAAGGGGATGCTCGGGCTCTCCCTCCCTCCCACCGATCCCGTATGGACGAGTCGGGAGGAGCCACTGCCGTTGGAGCTCTCGGATCAATTGTTCACCATACGCGCGCCCGGTTGGTTGGTCAGCGGGACCAAGGCCGACGGCATCGTCAGGGTGATCAACCACGGCACCGACTACGGTCGGGCAGGTCTGCAGGCCGGCGATGCGCCCAACTACGCAGAGTTCGGCTATTCCACGGTGACGTCGCCCAGGATGACAGCTGCCGCTCGCACCGATCCAGTCGAGCAATCGGTCGTGCTGCTCGACCCATCGGGACGCTCGACGCATCGCACCGGCTTCACGACGGGCACCATCGGGCTCAGCCACGTCGGCGCCGAGGTGGCGGTCGGCTCGTCCGTGGCTCGAGCCCATTGGCTGACAGAGGCGTCGGAGTACCTCGACTACGGCCCGGGGGCCTCCGGTGAGGCCGTCGATGCTGCTGCGCTGCGCACGGTCTCCGTGCTGCGAGGCCCCTGGGAGATCAGGCTCGTCCGGATCGAGGAGCTTCCCGAGAACCTTTCGCCCATCACGGGGATGACGCTACGACTGGGCGGCTGGGCCGTCTCCGGGGACGAACCCACGTACCAGTGGTCCAACGGCGCCGACGTGCGGGCGGGGGCTTTGTTGGGCGGCCTCCGCTCGCTCGTGTTCGGCGCGGCCGGTTTCGATACGGCGGGTGTGCGTCGTGAGCACGACGTCTCACCGTTGGGCGGCACGACCCTCACCCCCTGGCTGACGGCCCCCGTGACGCCGCACCAGTGGTTCGCCGCGATGTTGTGCCTGGATCGTCAAACCCCCACGAGAGTTGATGCGCGGAGCACCCTGTCGGTGCCCCGCATCGCATTGACTGCCAATGCCGAGCAGCTCTGGATCCGGTGGGGCGAGGGCGTGGAGAGCACCGTTGAGCTGTCCGGCCTGATGAAGACGGAAACCCTGTGACCGCACCACGTGGCACCATGATTTCCAGCGTGGAATCGAGGGCTGAAACGCGCAGGTTGACGTGGCGAAAGACCGAGGAGTTGAGCCATGAGTTCCGATGGGCCCTGGTGGCACCAGGCAGTGATCTACCAGATCTATCCCAAGAGCTTCGCCGACGGCAATGGCGATGGTGTGGGCGATCTGGCCGGCGTCCGGGCGCATCTGCCCTACCTCCGCGACCTGGGAGTGGATGCACTGTGGTTCACGCCGTGGTACGTCTCACCACAGGCCGACGGCGGCTACGACGTCACGGACCACCGCGACATTGATCCAGTCCTCGGGACGCTGCAGGAGGCCGAGGAACTGATCCTGGAGGCCCTCGACATGGGGATGCGGAGCATCATCGACGTCGTAGCGAATCACGTTGCCTCAGATCATCGATGGTTCACGGCCGCTGTGGCATCGGCAAAGGGTTCTCCCGAGCGCGCCCGGTTCTGGTTCCGGGACGGGGTGGGGCCCGGGGGCGCCTCTCCCCCCACGGGTTGGGTCTCGCCGTTCGGCGGGGGGACGTGGTCGAGGGCCCCAGGGGGCAGCGACCAGTGGTATCTCCACCTCTTTTCACCCGGACAGCCGGACCTCAACTGGAATCATCCTGAGGTTCGCGCCGAGTACGAGGAGATTCTCCGATTCTGGTTCGATCGGGGTGTGTCTGGAGTTCGGATCGACTCGGCTGCTCTGCTGATGAAGGACCCGACCCTTCCAGAGGTGGGGGATGACGTGACTGCCCGTGGTCATCCGTTTGAAGATCGCGATGAGGTGCACGAGATCTACCGCAGCTGGAGGAAGGTTGCGGACTCCTACACGGATTCGAAGTTGCTCGTGGGGGAGGTGTGGCTTGAGGATCGCGACCGGTTGGCCCGCTACGTCGGGCCGGATGAGCTCCACACCGTCTTCGGGTTCGACGTCATGGCCAGCCCATGGCAGCTGACGAGATTGCGCGCAGCGATCGAGGACACCCTGCGGACCCATGAGCGGCTGGCTGCACCTCCGGCATGGGTGCTGGGAAACCATGACGTCACGCGAGCGGCGACACGTTACGGACGCCGGGACACCGGCTTCTCGTTCGCGGACAAGGCGTGGGGCATCGAGACAGATGTGCAGCTGGGACGGGAGCGGGCGCGTGCCATGGCGCTGTTGTTGATGTCACTCCCCGGTTCCTTTTACATCTATCAGGGGGAGGAGCTGGGCCTGGACGAGGTTGAGGACCTGCCCCAGGGCGTTCTTCAGGACCCGATGGTGGCCCGCTCCGGCGGCACGAACCCGGGTCGGGACGGCTGTCGAGTGCCGTTGCCGTGGCGGGCCAACGCACCGGGTCTGGGATTCAGCACTGTGCCTCCAACAGCTGCCCCGTGGCTTCCGCAGCCGTCGCGCTGGGCGGACCAAGCAGTTGACGTACAGCAGCACCAACCGCATTCAACGCTCGCGCTCTACCGGCGGGCGCTACTCCTGCGCCGCCAGTACTTCGCCCACGACGATCCGGTGGTCGAGTGGTTGGACCGGGGCCCGGACGTTCTCGCGTTGCGCCGTGGATCGGGCGTCCAGTGCATCGTCAACATGGGCACGCGAAACCACCTACTTCCCGCTGGTGATCAGATCCTGATCACCAGCGACTCTGCCGCACCGGGAGACACTCGAATCCTTCGTCCCAACACCGCCGTGTGGTGGCGGTCACGACCGTCTTGACGACTTCTTCATTGTCGTGGGGCATTTCCGTTCCCACTTATGTCGCACCCTCGAATACATCCTCTGGCGAATACATCCTCTGGCAGCTCAACGACTGCTGGCCCGCTACGTCGTGGGTGACTCCGTGCGGCGATGTGTGAACGACCTGGTGGTGCCGTGAGTCATCGCCGGGCCGAGCGCGCGGGGGCCGTCAGATCCGCCACGTGACCTGGCGACCCAGAGTGCCGACGTAGGTGTTGGCGTCCGTGTCGGCCCTGAGTTCCGCGAGGTGGGCCGAGACTGCAGAGGTCTTGGCGATGATGCCCAACCGCTCGGAGGTGTCGCGGTGGAGTTCCTTGGACGTGAAGTCAGCCATGGCAGCCAGGGCGTGCTCCGCGTGTGCGATGTCGGTGTCGCGCTGGGACACCAGACGCGCCGTGTACCAGGAGGAGTCCACCACCGAGCGGCGGGTGAACGTTTCACGAAATTCCGGGTCCTTCAGCGTCAGGCCCTCGGCCGTGGCACCCGTCGCCATCACCTCGAGCAGTGCCCTGACAGGGGGGACGGCCAACGCGATGGTGCCGTCGTCGATGTAGGTCTGTGCCACGCGCTGATGCGTGGTGACGATGGTACGGATCGCTTCAGCGAAGGTGTCCATGTCCTGCTGTTCCGGACGCAGCATCTGCTCGGTGAACACGACGTGCGGGTGGAGGAAGATCCGGCCAAAGTACTTGGATGTGAACTTCGACGTCATCCGGTATCCGAGCCGGCTTGCCAGGACGGTCTCGCCGTCGTGGTCGAAGTCCTCCAGCGGCTCGAGGCAGCCTTCCTTGATGAGGGAGGCGGCGTCGCGCTCGGCCGGGGTCATGCGGGAGAACACCTCGGGCACGAGCAGGCTGATGTCATGGTCCACGCGGACCTTCGGGCCGATCACGCCGGCGCTGGAGAGCCATCCGTCGTACTCGGTGAGGGCGAACGACAGGAAGGCGGCGTTGAGGTCGATGATCGAGGGCAGTGGGTTGAACGGCCCCTTGGTCATGGCGCCCTCCGAGCCGGCACCGGTCGTCGACGGCGACTTGCCCGTCATGGAGCTGATGAACTCCATGAGCAGTTCGGGCAGGTCCATCCAGTGCAGCGGCGAGTAGGAGCACAACGGGGGCACGCCAGGCTCGGCGGCGTTGTTGCGCCGACCTGCCGCCACCACGTCGACGCTGTGCGCGCTCAGGGTGTCTGTGGGCTGCTTGCGGAAGAGGTGCGTGGCGAGATCGGCGATCGCTGTGGCCTGGGGGTCCGCCAGGTCGGGGCGCACCTGCAGGTAGCGCGGGTTCTTCGACGGCTTGCCGTTCACCAACCTGGGATGGGCGGACGAGACGAAGTACTTCGGGAGCGCCTCGCCGCCGGCGGCCGAGCGACGGATGAGTCCCTGGATGGGCGGGGAGAACTTGCTGAACGCGATGGCGTCCTCCACCAACTTCTTGGCGTCGTCGCGCGTCAGGGGCTGAAAGTTTGAGAGGAAGGTGCCGCCGGAGGCGATGTCGGCCTCGGCCTGCTTGTCGTAGCCGCGGTGGATGGCGTCGTCGGGGCGCTGGAACAGAAGCCGCTCGCAGTTGGTGACGAACTTGCGTGACACGTCCATACCGGTCACCCGCGGGGGGGCGATGATGCTGGCGGTGATGTCGTCCTCGGTCTGCACCTTGGCGGCGGGGTGGAAGTCGTGGCGCAGGCCGAAGAGCCGCCAGGAGCCGTCGGGCTCGAAGCCGACGCGGAGCATGTTGACGTGCACCTTCTCGCCGTCGACGCGGAGCGAGGTGCCCTTGCGGCCGTTGACGATGCCGGTGGAGAAGTGGCTGGGCCAGTCATCCCCCCACTCCGGGCGGTTGAAGCGTTTGACCACGTACAGGAGTTCCTTGATGTGGTGCGGGATGGACTCGAGCCACTCGTTGTACTCGGGCGTGTAATCAGAGTTCGGGGACATCAGCTTGATGACGCTGCCGATGCTGCGGCGCTCGGAAAGGATGGGGCGAAACTGTGACGGCTCGCGGGCCGGATCAACGAAGCGTCCCGTGTAGTCCCGGTCGAGAATGGCCTGGACGGCGGCGATGTCGGCGTCGATGTCGGCGACGTAGGCGTTGCCGGAGATGATGGCATCGGTGATGGCCTTCGAGATCTCCGACTTGCCCCCACCGGAGACGGTGGCCGGCTTGTGGCACGCGGTGGCGTCAGGTGAGGTGCCCACGAGGGTCCACTGGCTGCCGTCGGTGTCCACGTGGTGCAGGTCCACCATGTAGCCGTCAGGACCCATGTAGCTGGTTTCGGCTCTCAACTGGATGTGGCCCTTGACGCCAGCCACTTCCCACGAGACGCTTCCGTCGGAGATGCTGTAGGTGGTGCCGGCGGGGACCAGCACCACGTGGCGGTTCTCCCGGTCCAGGGCATGTCCCTGGTGTTGCGGCACGAAGCGTTGCGGGTCGCGGGCCACGACGTCGGCGAGGCTGTACGCGGGGTCGCAGTTGTGCGAAAAATGGCCGCCCAGGTTGTAGCGGGGGAAGACGATGGCGCCGCCGGAGTGCTCCTCCTCCACGAGACCCGTGAGGTTGGCGGAGTAGCTGATCTGCGCCTTCACCTCCTTCTTGCAGTACCCGAAGTAGTTGTCGGCGATGACCGTGACGATGACGCCGCGCTCGTCGCGGGCGCACAGCTTGAACGCGGTGCCGTGGTTGTACAGCTCGTCCTCGCTCTCCCAGCACATGCCGTCGCGGCGCTGGCGTTTTGTGGCGTCGTCGACATGCGGCAGGCCCAGCTCCTTCTTGTTGAGCTTCGTGAGGTGGGGTGCAAGGACCACTGCGCCCGTGTGGCCGGTCCAGGATTCGGGGTCCAGGGACGCGTCGTTCTGGGGGAGGTACGGGTCGCCGGCGTTACCGAAGATGCCCTCCACGAAGTCGAGGTTGGCCATGAGCGTGCCCGGCGCGAAGAACCGGATCTCCAGCGTGCGTTCACGGGAGAAGCCGGGGACGGCGGGCACGACGATGGGTCGCAGTTGCAGCGACGCCCAGCATTTCGGGGGTTCGACCTCATCGGCGCCGTAGGGCAGGACCATGGCGTCGGTGGGAGGCTGGAACGCGGCCTCCATGATGCGACCGAACACCTCGCGCGGGACGGCGATCTTGTCGTCCTGGATGGGCAGGCCGCCCTCGGCGATGTGGAACACGCCCTTGGTGGTGCGGCGGTCGTTGGTGGGGTTGTGCAGCACCCCGTTGACGAGGCGATAGCTCGTCAGGTGTTCGGAGGCGAACTGGTCGCCGTCCATGGGCAGGGAGAGGGAACGCGCCAGGCCCGGCTGGTCCAGAACGAAGGTCTGTTTCGGCAGCTGGGGGGAGGTGCCCGTACCCTCCAGGTAGCTGTCCAGGAACGACTGGATCCGTGAGTCCACAGCGGGCAGCCTGTGGGCGAGCCGACGGTTCAGTTCGCGCTGTCGCGCGAGGATCGGCTGGACAAGTTCCTGGCCCGCGCTGTGGCGCGAGTGCTCCGGCATGGGCAGCCCCAGCATCCCGAGCCGCAGGTTGATTGCAGCGTTCTCCGCATATTTCGCCATACCCCACTATCGTCCACGGGTCGGACGGCGAGTACGCCGGGGCGGCCCAACGGCAGCCGGGACATGTGCTACTCCTCTGCGGTCCCGCTACCAGCAGCAGTAACCGCCGTCGACCAGCAGGTCGACCCCGGTGATGTAGCTGGCCGCAGGGCCCAGCAGGAACAGGACCGGGCCGGCGATCTCCTGCGGGTCGGCGAGTCGGCCCAGCGGTGTGGTGTCGGCGAACTCCGCGACGAGATCGGCTACCTCCGGGCGGCGATTCATGGGGGTGAGTGTGTAGCCGGGGCTGACGGCGTTGACCCGGATCCCGAGCGGCGCCCACTCCACCGCCAGCGACTTGGTCAGGTGGACGACCGCAGCCTTGCTGGAGTTGTATTGCACCTGTGTCAGGTTGCGATTGGCGATGGTTGCGGAGATCGAGGCGATGTTCACGATGGCTCCTCGTCCATGCTGCTGCATGACCCGCGCCTCCGCCTGGCAGGAGTAGAACACCCCGTTCACGTTGGTGTCGAAGACGCTCTGCCACGCACTGGGGGACAGCTCCAGCGCTGGCGTGCCCGCGCCGACCCCGGCGTTGTTCACGGCAAGGCTGAGGGGGCCGAACCTCTGCTCCACCGACGCTACAGCCGCGGCCGCCTGTTCGGGGTTTGTCACATCCCATTCGATGGCCAGGGCGCGACCGCCGGCGCTCTGGATCCGGCTCACCGTCTCGGCAGCGCGTACCCCTGACCGTGCAGCACACCCGACGGCGACGCCGGACTCTCCCAGGGCCAGTGCGATGGCCTGCCCGATACCACTGGACGCGCCGGTGACCAGCGCCACCTCTTGCCGGAGGCCAAAATCAATCATGGTCACATACTGCCCGGTGGTGGTGCCTGGTACGGCGAACCCGCTGGACGCGCCCGGACGGTCCGCTCGCGTGGAGGGGGCGAGACTGCGTGACGTGGGGCCGGTGCCGAACAGATCACCTCACTGCATCCGGGTCCTCGGGTGCGGCTTGTCGACGCTCCTGGAGCAAGTCCTTGTTGCGCAACAGACGCAACGCCGTGACCAGGAGCAGCCCCCCGAGCATGTTGAACACCAGGGTGTAGCCGAACCATCCGATCCAGTCTGCGTACGTCACCGCCACACCAGCGTGAATGGCACCAAAGATGAGCAGGGAATCAAGGATGGAGTGGAACAGTTGCAGACCTGCCAGCAGGAAACCGCCCGCCATGGCAGCAATGATCTTCGCGGGGTCCGAGTCGGTGCCGTGCTGCATGCGTGTCATCACAGTGATGGTGCTGCCACCCAGCACCGCCAGGCAGACGGACTGTACAGAGAATCCGGCGTCCACGAAATGCATGGCGGCGGCTGCCAGTTCGGGCTTCCATTGCGGGAACGCCTGCACGACGATCCACATGAAGAGCCAGCCCCCGACGAGGTTCATCACCAGAGTCCCACCCCACAGTTTCATGAGTTGGCCGATGCTGGCCTCCTTGGCGGCGACCGCGGTGATCGGGACGAGGAAACCTTCTGTGAACAGCTCGCTCTTCGCCAGGAGCAGGGCGATGAAACCAATGCCGAAGGCCAAACCGGCCAGCAGATGATTCTGCGTTTCATGCATGACCGCCAGATAGGCCATCACTCCCAGGCCAACTTCCAATCCACCAAAGGTCCCGGTGATGAGCACGGTCCACCAAGACCTGGCGAGGCGCTCGGCTCCCTCCTCCACGATGCGGTCGAAGGACTCTGCGATCTCACCCTCCACGGGTGCGTCACTGTCCCCGAGTTGCCGTCTTCGTTCTTCGGTGCTCATGAAAGAAGTATCACGCGCAGACGATGCAGATGACGGCAACCCGGTTCACGCAACGTCGCGTGGACGCGGGTCACGAGATGTGGATGACAACCGGTTGCACGAAGCACCGTTCTCCAGGATCAGCCGACTTCGTCCGCCCAGGGGTAGTCCTCGGCCAACGGCCATCGGTCGTACTGGTCGCCCACCTTGTGTGGGACCCGCTTCTCAGGATATTTCGCGAATCCCTCGGGGACTGGTGCCTCATCTGCGATGCAGGCACCCCCATTCGGGTGGTTCAGCGCATAGACCGGTTGCTCCCCTTCGACGCACATGTCGTCCTGGAACAGGGTGCAGCCACTCAACGCGGTGAACAACACCATCACGGCGACTGCACGGGCGGGGTGGCGGCCGTGGATCGAGTTGGTCATGGGTTCAGTATTGCGTCATAGCCCTCCACTGATCAGCCATCCCTGAGGCTGCTTGTTCATGGGCGGAGCAGATCCGGGACGTGGCCTCCGGCATCACCTGCCCAGAGAGCCACCACGTGCGCGTTGGCGACGTCACCGGGGAGTCGGCCACACGGCAGCGCTGAAAGGTCCTGCATCGTCCCGGGCGGATGCCTACACATCGTCACGGCGCAGGATGCACCATTTCGTCGGCATCAGGGTTGTGCCAGCGCCCGTCCCCGGCGATCAGCGCTTCTGCCTGCTCGGGACCCCACGTGCCCGGCGCGTAGGGGAGTGCTCGGTGGTGGTGCTCCAGGACAGGTTCCACGACGGCCCAGGCCGCCTCGATGCTGTCCTCGCGCGTGTAGAGCGCACCCTCTCCGGCCAGGGCATCGCCCAGAAGCCTCTGGTAGGGCTGCTCTTCCCCCGGCTGTCCGTTGAAGAGCGTGAGCTCGCGCTGGTCACCGACGAACTCCTCGCCAGCGCGCTTGACCCGTGCGGCGATTGCAATCTCCGGGTTGGGGGAGAGACGGAAACGGAAGTAATTCGCCCTGCCACGGGCGGGCGCAGAGTCGGAGAAGAGAGGTTGCGGCGGTGGCTTGAGTTCGACGACCACCTCCGCAGCGCCTGACGGCAGGCATTTTCCGGAACGCAGGTACCACGGAACACCCGCCCAGCGCCACGAGTTGATGGACAACCGGAGGGCGCAGAAGGTCTCGACATCGGAGTGGGGGGCCACTCCCGCTTCGTCGCGGTATCCCGTGAACTGCCCGCGGACGATGTCATCCACGCCCAGCGGCTGCATCGCCCTGAACACCTTGACCTTCTCGTCCTGAACCGCCTGATAACCCTGGTAGGCGGGCGGCTCCATCGCGAGCAACGCAACGATCTGGAACATGTGGTTCTCGACCACGTCACGCAGGCACCCCGCAGTCTCGTAGAAGGCGCCACGACCCTGCACGCCGAACGTCTCAGCGAGCGTGATCTGGACACTGGAGACGTGGTCACGGTTCCAGATCGGCTCGAGAAAAGAGTTTGCGAACCGGAAGTAGAGGAGGTTCATGATCTCCTCCTTGCCGAGGTAGTGGTCGATCCGGAAGATCGCGGACTCCTCGAAGGCGGAGCGAATCACACGGTTCAGTTGCCGGGCGGAGTCCAGATCTCGACCAAAAGGCTTCTCGACGATGACGCGAGCGTCGCGGTTCAATCCGGCATCCCGCAGCCCTTCGATCACCGTGGTGAACAATGACGGGGGTATCGCCAGGTAGTGCGCCGGTCGCTTCGCAGATCCCAGCGCCTCCTTCAACGCCGCGAAGGTCGACGGTTCGCTGTAGTCACCGTCGACGTAGCCCAGCAGGGACAGCAACCGATCCAGGTCCTCATCGTCCCTCGTCACCTCACCGGAACTGGTCACGCTGTCACGGACGTGGTCGCTGAACTGGGGCAACCCCCACTGCGAGGATGCGACGCCGATCACGGGCACGCTCAATGTCCCGGCCTTCACCATCGAATACAGGGCCGGAAAAATCTTTTTGTGCGCGAGGTCGCCGGTGGCGCCGAAAAAAACGAACGCATCCGAGTCTGCTGCGGCCGAGTTGCTCTCATCCATGGTCAGCCATCTTTGTTCGTGGGCGGTTGCCTCCATGACACCACGGCGAACGTGACCTGTCCATGGCTCCCGAGGCACGTCCGCGACGAGTTCCCACGGCCTCGGCCCGATCATGGGCAAGGTCCAGCCAGCATCCACCGCGGACCTCGGATGTTCACACTCATCTAGGATGATGGTGTGAACGACGGTCAAAGTACAGGGCCCCTCGGGGCCGAAACATCCCGGTTTCTCCCTGGACCGACGGAGAATTCCCGGTGCTGACCGAGTGGCTGCTGTTGCTCCTCGTGGTGGCACTCATCGGCGCGAACGCTGCTTTCGTCGCAGCCGAGTTCGCCCTGGTGACCGTGGACCGACCGACGGTGGCGCGATTGGCAGAGGAGGATCCCAAGGTCGCCTCCGTGCGGGCGGGGCTTAGAACACTGTCCACTCAGCTGTCCGGAGCCCAGCTGGGGATCACGGTCACGAGCCTCGTGGTCGGGTTCATCGCCGAGCCTTCCATCGCGGCGCTCCTGCAGACCCCGATCGAGCGGCTGGGTCTTCCCGCCCAAACTGCCGCCGTGGTCGCCTTCACCGCCGCGTTCCTGATAGCCACGTTGGCGCAGATGGTGTTCGGTGAACTCGTACCGAAGAACTGGGCCATCGCCGAGCCGCTCAAGGTGGGTCGCGCTGTCGTCGGATTTCAGCGAGGATTCACCTGGCTGAGCTCACCTCTTCTCTGGTTCCTCAACGGCGCGGCCAATGCCATCGTGCGTGCGCTGGGGATCGAGCCCCAGGAAGAACTCGCCTCTGCCCGGTCTGCGCAGGAACTCGGATCGTTGGCGGCGCGCTCAGCTCGGCAGGGCACCCTGGGTGAGGACCTCGCCCGACGGCTGGAGCACTCGGTGTCCATGAAGGACATCACCGCCTCGGATGCCATGACCCCGCGTCCCCGGGTGCGGTTCCTCGACATCAGCCAGAGCGCATCGGATGTTCTCGACACCGCTGCCTCCACCGGGCACGCGCGCTTCCCGGTCATGAAGGACAGTGTGGATGAGATCCTCGGAGTGGTCCACTTCAAGGATGCCCTCGCCGTGCCCACTGACAAGCGCAGCCACACGTCGATTGCCGGGCTCCTTCGCCCCGTCAGGGCGGTGCCGTCCACGATGCCGCTTGGCTCGGTCCTCGAGGTCCTCCGCCTCGGCGTGCAGATGGCCGTCGTCGTTGACGAGTACGGCGGCACGGACGGCATCGTGACCCTCGAGGATGTGGTCGAGGAGATCGTCGGCGAGATCGACGATGAGCAGGACATCCCCGCTCGTGGCTACCGCCAGCTTGGTGAGCAGCACTGGTCGCTGTCCGGTCTCCTGCGCCCTGACGAGGTGGGTGAGGCGCTGGAACTGAAAATCCCCGAAGGTCGCGAGTCCGACACCCTGGGAGGCCTCATCACCGAGCGCTTGGGGCGGTTCCCGCAGGTTGGCGACGAGGTGATCCTCGAGGTGCAGGACGAGTCTCGAACGGAACAGGATGGTGTGCCCACGCCGATGGCGGCGCGGCTCCAGGTCACCAGACTTGACGGATGGCGGGTCGACCGGTTGGTCCTGACCATCGAGGAACTCGACCTGGAAGGCTCCACCGATGATTGATCTCGCTCCCATGCTCGTCGCCATTGTCCTGTTGGCCGGCAATGCATTCTTTGTGGGCGCCGAGTTCGCACTCATCGCGGCCCGTCGCACCCAGATCGAACCGACCGCTGCTACCGGTTCACGGGCTGCACGCATCACGCTTCGTGCGATGGAGCGTGTTTCGCTCATGATGGCGGGGGCACAATTGGGCATCACGATGTGCTCACTCGGTCTCGGTGCGATCGCCGAGCCGGCCGTGGCTCACGCCCTGGAACTCCCCTTGGCCAGCATCGGCGTGGACGGTGCTCTCCTCCACACCCTTGCCTTCATCATTGCCCTGGCCATCGTCGTGTTCCTGCACATGGTGTTGGGAGAAATGGTGCCAAAGAACATCGCCATCGCAGGACCCGAACGCACTGCGCTGGTCCTCGCTCCCGTCTTGTACGGCATCGTGCTGGTTCTGCGACCGCTCATTGTGTTCCTCAACTGGGTTGCGAACCTCTTCCTCCGCCTGGTGAAGGTGAGCCCGAAGGATGAGGTGGCGTCGGCCTTCACCACGGAGGAAGTGGCCGCCTTCATCGCGGAGTCGCGCCAGGAGGGCCTCTTGGAAGACAACGAGCACCAGCTTCTGTCCGGATCGGTCACCATGAGCAGCGAGAGGGTCGACTCAGTCATGCTGCCCCTGTCTGATCTCGTCACGGTGCCACGAGAAGCGACTGCGGCCCAAGTGGAGCAAGAGTTCGTCCGTACCGGGTATTCGCGTTTCCCCGTTTCGACTTCCGATGGTCATCTGGTCGGGTACGTCCACCTCAAGGACTTTCTTCGCTTGACGACTGAACAGGCGCACCAGCCCTTGAACCGCCTCGTGATCCGGCCGTTGGCCACCATCCCCCGGGAGGCCACCCTGGAAGTCGCCCTCAAGACGATGCAGGCGGGAGGCACCCACTTTGCCGTTGTCACCGACTCCGACGTGCCGGTGGGAGCTGCGATGTTGGAGGACGTTGTTGAACGGCTGATTGGCGAGGTCAGTGATGCGGCGCAGGTGTCCCGACGAACCTGAGGCGGTAGAACAGGCGGTCCCTGTGCCACAGCCCGGTCGTCGACGCAATGAGTATCTCGACGATATTGCCATGTGAAGGTTGAACGTTGCAGTTGTTGTCTGCCTTTTCGTAGAGTTCGACCTGAATCGAGCCCGGATCGTGCTTCTCGCAGCCCAGGGCACCTCGAATGCGTATGTCGCTGACCTCGCCGGGGTCTCGCGTCCGACGGTGAATCTGTGGCGGAAGCGCTCCCTGGAATCCGGATTGGACGGGCTGGTTGATGCCCAGCGACCCGGCCGCCCACAAGTGCTCGATGATGCAGCGGTCCTCATCGCGACGTTGACGCCACCACCGAAGAGCCTGGGGCTGACGCACTGGTTGAGTCGGCACCGACACGAGGAGTTCCTCGGCTTCCTCAAACACATCGCTCGCGCCTAGCCCAACCAGGAGCTGCACTGAGTGATGGGCAACCACCCCGCCCACGAACGCATCGAGATCCGCGACTGGCTAGCAGCCAACCCCCGGGTAGACGTCCACTTCACCCCGACGTCGGGGTCGTGGCTGAACCTGGTCGAGGTCTGGTTCAGGATGATCGCGCGCCAAGCCATCCGCCGCGGCTCCTTCATCTCCGTCCGCGATTTCATGACCAAGGTCCACGGCTTTGTCAACGGTTGCAACACCCGTGAACACCCGTTCATCTTGGACCAAGACGCCAGATGAGATCCTCGGGAAGATTGACCGGAAACGTAAAAATGACCTCAACGCCGATCCACGAGCCCCTGATCGCACGCATCGTGGGACTCTTTGTCCATACAACCAAAGGTGGTGAGCAGGATCATGGCAGACGGACTTGTTCTTGGCGCATACGCGCTGTTCAACGGGGTGCCGGATGTTGAACTGGCAGCGGCGTACCGGGGGCTCGAGATGCAGCCGTTGGTGGCGGCTCTCGAGATGCCGTTGGCAGAAGCTCTGGGCGAGCGCAGCTGCCTTGGCCCACTGCGCAACGGACTTCCCGCAGTCGTGGCCGACAGCTGGGATCTTGTGATCACCTGCATCCCCACGGTCATGGGACGGCTGGCATCCGACCCGCATTACGGCCTGGCCTCACAGGACCCCTCGGGGCGGGAGGCGGCCGTCGCCGATGTTCGACGTGCGTTGGAGTTGGCACGCATCACCGCGGACCACAGTGGACGACGCCGCATTCGGGCCATCGAGGTGCACAGTGCACCCCGACGGGCCCAGGCGTCCACGTCCGCGTTGGAGGCTTCCCTCACGGAGCTGCTGCGGCTGGACTCCGATGGCACCGCCCTGGTGGTGGAGCATTGCGACGCCACGCGACCGGGGCATCCACCGGAGAAGGGCTTCCTTGAGGTGTCGGAGGAGCTGGGTGTCCTCGCGTCGATCTCCGATGATCGCGTCGGCCTGTCCATCAACTGGGGACGCTCCGCCATCGAGGGACGCTCCACCCGCACGCCATCAGAACACGTGGCTCTGGCCGCTCAGGCTGGGCTCCTGTCGGGGATCATGTTCTCGGGTGCGAGCGATGTCGAGGGACCTTGGGGTGCGCCCTGGTCTGACGGGCACATCGCTCCGCGGGGCGCGGGTGCCAGTCCGTCGTCCTGGAGTGCGAGTCTGCTCGGTGCCGACGAGATCCGCGAGACGATCGAAGCGGCTCGCGGGAGCGGGACAGGGTTTCTTGGCGTGAAGGTCACGGCCACCCCCACTGCGACATCAGTGCCTGAGCGGCTCGTCATCGGAGGCCGAGCTCTAAAACTCGTTGCCGCTATCGCTGAACGCGAGCGGGGCATCGCCACAGCCTGAGACATGGTGCCACGTTATCGCGGTTGATCCGCTCAGGGTGGGCCTCCACGGCCGGCCCCTGAAGCGCGCCGCCTCAGACGATTTCCATGATGGGCGACGCCCCGTGCCACCACGCCAACGGGACGAGACATTTTTCGGCGTGAGTCCCGCTCTGTTCGGAGGCGGGCCCGATCCTGCAGTCGTAGTGGTTCGACTGCCTGCCGCACTGCGACCAGGATGGAGCCGCGTAGAAGCCACAGTGAGGTTTCATCGCGGGGATCGACCATGAGGAGCTCCGTCAGGATCGCCATGGCTTCGCCGCTGGCGTCAAGGCTCGTCGCGAGACTCTCATTGACCTGGTCGTCGGAGCCTTCCGCGTCGGCCTGCACGAGCGCACCGAAGCTCTCGACAGAATCCGCGACGTGTTCCAGAAGGACTGCGAAGGCAAACCGGACATCATCGCCGTATCCATCGTCAAGGGTGCTGATCTCCGGTGCCTCCTCGTGCATCAAGAAATACAGCCCCCTCACTGCGTACAAGGAACGTTCCAATGCATCGAGTCCGCTGCGCAAAATTGGCTCAACCCGGGGAGTGCTGGGCGAGCGAGTATTGAGGTGCCGCAGTTCCTCAATGGTGCTGACGGTCCCGTGCGCCAGGCGGGCGATGCCGGAGATGTCGCGGACAGTGTCCAGCCATGTTGCCACCTCGCCCCGGGTGACAGGCCGCTGCATCATCGACCATCCGGCCTCGCGCAACGACCCTGCTTCCGCGATGGCGACGTCGCGAACCTGACGCACGGCGGTTCCGACGGGCAGGCGGGGAGGCAGCAACAGGTTGAACGACATTCCGACCCCGGCCCCAATCAGCGTGGTGAAGACACGGGTCTCGGCGGCTATTTCCTGGCCGCCGACCGCGAGGATCAGCATCGCGCTGATGGGGGTCTCCAGGGCTTGATCTCCGAGTCGTAGAAATGCGGCCAGCACGAGGGACAAGGCAATCACCACGGCCAGGGACCACCAGGTCAACCCCACCCATGTTGAGACCCCAATTGCCACGAGCACTCCGGTCAGCACTGCGCCGACGCGCACCACACCCATCCGCAGTGATGACCGCGCCGAAGTCTGGGTCACCAGCAGAGCCGTCAACGCGCAGGTGAGATCCACCGGCCCGGTAATCAGCCAGACGGTGATCAGGTAGGCGAGTACGGCGGCCGTCGTGAGTCGGACGGTCGTGGTCACCAGTACCCTGCGCGGCTGTTGGAGGCCCAAGCTCTGGCGCGCGTATCGGGTGAGGGTCGCAGTCAGGGTTGTGATATCCCTCACGTCGGAGCCTCCGTTCGGTGGACCGTGCACAGAACTGTCGCCATCACGGCACTCGCGTGGGAGGTCGCTGTCTCAGCTTAGGGACGAGGGCGTGGCCGGTGGTCCATACCGGCCATGTCCACAGGGTCCATCAAGCCGGTGATCCCTACGGGTGGACGGTCCGCCCGTGCGCATCGCCCAGTGAAAGGCATTGCACACCGGCGGCCGGTCCCTCGGGGACCGGCCGCAGGTGTGCTGTTGTGGTGGAGAATGCCGGACGTCAGTTCTTCGCGAACCGGACCATGTTGTTGAAGATCTCCTTGCTCGCCCACTGGTAGGTGTAGCCGCCGCCTGCCCGTGGTGTGGCCTCGATGACGCTCGCCGTGGTGAAGGAGCGGCAGCCGCCGCGCCCAGTGAGGGCTGTGTCGCATTCGGTGCGCCACCGCCGGCCATCGGCAGACGTCCATTTACCGGTGACCGCCAGGGGATTGGCACGCCACTGGGCGCGCTTCATCTGGGGCAGGTACGTGAGGTTGTTGAACACCCAGCCGTTGCTCTGCTGGAAGACACCGTTGCTTTGGGTGACCTGAGTGGCCCAGATCATCGTGCGGCACCGCATGGTCTGCGAGTAGGGCTCGCAGGCGGTGAACCACTTGCGCCCGTTGACCTCGTGGAGGCCGGGTGTGTTGTACACGTCCGGCTTTTCCGTCGGCTTCGGTGTTGGCTTCGGTGTCGGAGTGGGCGTCGCCGTTGGTTCGGGTTCTGGCTCGGGATCGACCGGAGTGTCCTCCCAGAGGAATGCGGGCGATGTCCATGTCACGGTCCGGACCGGGTTGTCGTGGTTCGCGACGTGGAGCCGCAGCGCGTACATCCCCTCGGCTGCTGTGTCGAGCTCCCCGGTGGTCTCATCGACCCACTGACCATCCCATGAGCTGACGTTGCCATCGGGTGAGCGCCACGGGTCACGCGCGATATTGGCAACCTGCTCGGTGTCCTCGATGGGCTGGCCGCCAGCAGTGGCCCTCAGAACAGCCACCGTCACAGATGCGGGTTGCGTCCCCAACATGTACTGCACCGCCGGATACATGAAGGGCATGTAGGCCGGGTCTTCGGAGGGGTCCAGTTCGCCGTACATCGGCATCTCGTCGACGCACAACCGGTCGACCCATTCCATGCACTCGTACAGCACTCCCTGACGGGGTGGGTAGTCGCTGTCGTTGCCCAGGAGAGTGGGCGCGTCGCTCCAGTCGCCCTTGATGCCCGCGAACGGAACCTGTACAGATTCCGCCCCGGAGGTGAAGTGCAGGAAGCCGCTGTAGGTGGCGGTATCGGCGGTGTCCGCTGACGGGACGATGGTGACGTCCACGGTGGCGCTTCCCTTCGCGGGGACCGTGACCGATGCGGAGGAGAAGGCGACCTGCGTGTTCTCCTTCGTGAAGTCGGGCTGGTCCTGCAGACGGCCCTCACTCCATGCAACCGATGAGGTCACCGCGTCCTCGTACGACGTGGCCCACGTCATGGGGGCGTCGGTGGCGTTGGTCAGGGTCATTCTCTGCTTGAACGGGCCATCTGCCGACTGGCCCGTGGACAACGTGGCGGGGGAGACCCGCGACGTCAGGGTGATGGACCTGTCGACGTGGATGAGACCGGCTCCCTGGCGGTGGGCGGCATCCAGGACTCCGGAGTCGGGCATGAATGAGTAGAGGGCCGGGGTTGCACTGTTCTGGAGGCGTTCGCGGACCTCCAGGGGTGTGAGCCCGGGGTTGCTCTGCAGCATGAGAGCGACGGAACCCGCGACGTGGGGGCTGGCCATCGAGGTTCCCGAGTAGACACCGGAGCCGCCCATGCTGAGGGGGAGGGTGGAGAAGATCCCCCCGCCGGGTGCGCCCATGTCAGGCTTCAGACTCAGGTCTGCGGCGAGACCCCACGACGTGAACGAGGACGCGAGGCCGGGGGTGTAGGGGTTCGGGTCGTCGATGAACGTGCCGGGCACGCTGAAGGTCACAGGACCGGCCTTCATCGCCTCAAGCACCTGCTGTCCGGTGGGCGTCAGGATGCCGATGGCAGGCGCTTGGTCGCTGTCCACTGTTTCCCAGAAGAAGTCCGCATAGGCCACGACCCCGATGGCGCCGGAGGCGAGTGCCAACTGGGTGCGACGCTGCAGGTTGCAGCCGCCATTGCCGCTGAAGAAGGCGACCTTGCCGGACAGCGTGGGATCCGGCTTGCACTGCAGCGGATCGCTGAAGGTGGCCAGTTCGCCCGAGAAACCCGTCGGCACCGGGGCGGTGGACAGCGCGGTGTAGCCCGACGTGATCGGCTCTCCCATGGCTGGAGTGAAGTCCGCTCGGGGCATGGTCATGCTGGTGGCGTCGAAGGAGGCCACCGATATCGCCTTCTTGGCCACCGACGGTGCGCGCAGGGTCTGCGTACCGTATTCGCCCTCGTTGCCGGCGGCAACGACGAGGACGACGCCACTGTCCACCAGTCGATCTGCGGCCTGCGACAGGGGGTGGGTGGGGGAGCCCTGCAGGGGCCAACCGAGGCTCATGTTGACGACGTCCATGTCGTCGACGGCTGTCCGCTCCATTGCATCGAGGATGATGGCCATGGTGGTTTCGCCGTAGCAGGTGAAGACCTTGTAGGCCCCCAGTGTGGCTTCGGGTGCGACGCCGAGGACCTTGCCCTCGCCGCCGATGGTGCCAGCAACGTGCGTGCCGTGCCCCAAACAGTCCATGGGGTCGGCATCAGGCTTCGGCTGGGGAATCTCGCCGTTCTCGTCTGGCCAGGGGCTGTACTCGTCGCCGATGAAGTCCCATCCGTAGGCGATCCGCGGGGTGGGGAAGGTGGTAGACGTCTGGTCACCTGTGCCGCCAAGGTCGGGATGGTTGTAGTCGATGCCCGAGTCGATGATGCCCACCTTGATGCCTCGACCGGTGAAGCCCAGCTCGGTTTGCGCCTTGTCAGCGCCAATCATCGCCAGTGATGATCTCGTGGCAGCCATGTCGGGCGACGGCGGGGCTGCGGGCGCACGCATCGCGAGGACGGGGTAGACGTCCTTCACGGACTTCAAATGGACGAGTCGACTCGCCTGGGCATCGTCGGCCTTGACGGTGACACCGTTGAACAGGCGGGTGTAGATGTGGGTGACGTCGGCCGGGAGGTTGGCCGCACGGGCTTCGGCGGTGAAGCTCGTGCGGTCGCGTTGGATCTCGACCTTCGTTCCTCCAGAGGCTGTGGGTTCCGAGGTGAATTCGACAAACCACTCCCCGGTGGGGCGGGTCTTGCCGGGTGATCCCTCGGGTGTGGTGGTGAAGTCGGCGAGGTTGCCGAGGTCGAGGCGGCCGGTGTTGCCTTCCTCGGCGCGGGCTGCTGTGGGGGTCAGAATGAGGGCGGCTACCGCGAGCGACGCTGCTGCGGTACGCCATCGTCGATGCTGGGACATGTGTCTCCGATCGGTGAGGTTGGGCACACACTAATGGAGTCGCAGAGGCCACGAGCGATGCACCGCCTTCTCGCAGATCCGTGACTGTGCCACGCCGGGATGACGTCCGCGGGAAATCACTTTCGAGACCGTCCCCTGCGCCCGGTCCCCGCCCCTGTGCCTGGCATGGCGTCCGTCTCACGGGGTCGTTGGGAGACGATTTGACGACAGTGAGCCGGAGAAACGTGGCTGTGCTGGCTGAGGAGTCGGATTCCATCGGCGACCCGCAGCGCGGCGATCACCGCATCATGCGGGACCAGGCACGTTGCTCGCGATGCTGTCGTCTCACCTGCGACGGCTACTCGTCAGGGCGGAGCTGCTGCACTTCTACCGGGACTCTGGCCAATTGGGGGCAGTGGGACTTCTGAGCGTTGCGTCTCCAGCCTTCACAAGGTTGGCACCCTGTGCAGCCTCCGTCATACGGGGGTCACTTTCAGGGACCTGTTGTGCCTGGTGACGGATTACGCGGTCCCCGACGGCGACGTCGTCGACCCGGATGATCCAGCCACGTTCGTTCCCTGCGTCGCCGACGCGCGGGGGGTCACGCCGGTGGCCGCCGCCTACCTGATGATCCCTGCAAGTCCGACGGGACCGTCGTTCCAGGTGATCAGCAGCATCGACCTGGCCACCCGGCAGCGCCTCGACACGGCGTCGGTGATGGGACGCGCGGACGTCACCGACATGAGCGACGACGCCTCTTCCTGGCCTCCACCACCTACCAGCCCACAGCCGCGGCCGAGTTCACCCTTGATCAGGGACACCGGAGGGCGCGGAGTCGCCCAGAAGAGCGACCTGGTCCGGATCGAACTCGCCGATGGTGCGGTCACCGTCGCCGCGACTGCCTCCATCCCGGGCATACCGCTGAACCAGTTCGCCCTCGACCACTTCGACGGGCATCTCAGGGTCGCGGTCACCATGGACGGCACCATCGCCTCCGGAGGCTGGGCGAGGTACCCCACCTTGTTCATACTCGATGACGCGCTCAACGTCGTCGCGTCGCTGCCGAAGCTGGTATCAACGAGCAGAGCCAATCGGTGCGCTTCCAGGGCCCGCGCGCCTACGTGGTCAGCTACCGCCAGATCGACCCGCTCTTCACGCTGGACCTCAGCACCCCGACCGAACCGAGGGTGATGAGCGCCCTGAAGATCCCCGGCTTCAGCACCTCCCTCCATCCCTTCGACGCCGACCTGTATGTGGTCGCTCCTTCCGGGGTCGACATCTACCGAACCGACTCCCTGACCCGGATCGCCTCGCACCATTTTCCCGACCGCTGACGCGCGGACCGAGGCACACCAGGCGGGCCAAGGCCTCCTCATCTGGCGCTACGTCGTCCCCGACGGGGAGCTCAATCCTCTCCCCGACATGATCGACGTCCTCGACACCGCAGGCTTCGATATGCGGGACTTCGAGTCTCTGCGCGGGCACTATGGCCGCATGCTTCGGGCATGCGTGGGAAACCCCGAGGCTCAGTGGGATGAGGCCGTACGTCTGACGGGTGGGGCCCTATGCCGTCAGGAACGACCCACGACTAGATGGGCTCACGCTCGTTAGAGTACTTGCGGGCCATCATCCCGTTGATCACGTCGGAGCCCACCAAAGGGCGGTCACTTTCGGTCTTCCAGTTCCAGAACACCACTTCATACCCATTCTTCTTCACCACTGCGGTGTAGAACTTCTGGTCCTGGCCATTGCGCTTTGTCTCCAGATGAACCCGGTCACCGTAGATGGCCTTGACCTCCGCAAATGTCATGCCGACGTGGGCGCCGTCCACTGTGCGGATCTGGGGTTCGAGAATTATCGTTTCCCTGAAGGTCTCATCGTCATCCCACAACCAGGTGAAGATGCCCCGCCTGTTCAGGCTCGGGTTTTCCATCCACTTGTTGCCTTCTTCGTTGGGCTCCAGCGAGAAGTACCCCAGCTTCTCCAAGTCCTTCATGGAAGTTCCCCATTGGAGGGGCGACGGCACCAGGCCGGTGAAGTCCAACCGTGAATGGTCGATGATCCACAGCGGAACCCTGGTAACTGGCTGAATCGCTGAGGTCGAGAACTGCACGATGTTGTTGAACACCCATTGGGACCGAGAGACGTACTGTCCATCCTCCAGACCCACCTGCTGGGTCCAGACGTAGCTGCGGCAACCGCCGCGTCCCGTGGTGGCTGTGTCGCATTCAGTCCTCCACGTCCTGCCGGCACTCGTCCAACCCGCGTTGTTCCTCGCCAGGTTGTTCCCCGCCCACGAAGCCTGCGGCGACGGGAGATAGGTGAGGTTGTTGAACATCCACCCAGTGGTGGAGACATAGCGGCCACCCCGGTACTGCACCTGCGTGCCCCAGATCTCAGCCCGACAGCGCACGACGTTGCTGGAGTACTTCTCACACGTGGTGTTCCACAGCCGCCCACCGGAGATCTGCCCACCCGGGGTGGTGTACACAGTGGGCGGGGAGTCGGCATGGGCCACGAGCGCACCTGATGCCACAGCCATTATCACTGCCGCCGCTACCGCGAAAACCTTGCGCCGAATACGCATTGCCGCTCCCGAAAGGACTTAGTTCGATAAATTTTATCCATTGTAGGCTGGTGAAGCATTTTATATCTCGCAAATAGCGCATCTCGTCCGTCCTGATTCGCAATAAGGCGCGCGAGATCGATCCAGTTTCTTGCACGTGTTTCCTCAGCAGGCTCGAGACATGTGAAGTCACCGTCTTGTCACTGACGAAGAGATCCCTGGCGATCTCCCCGAAGAGCGACCCTTCACGACGTACGTGAGAATGACCGGTTCCCGTTCGGTGACCTGTCCCCGCAGGAGAGACTGATCACGAGTGCGTCGTCTTGGGCCTCGATCGCCTACAGCAGCGCTGCGGCGCCTATCTCGAGCAGCTTGCTGTTGGTCTCGATGTCGATGCTGCTCACTTGGCGTCTCCTGCGTAGTGGGTGGCGCCGCGGACGTGTCCTTTGCGATCGGCGACATCCCCAGACGGTTGGAGTCCGGCGATGCCGTCCTGGCCGATGGCCAGGACCGATTGCAGGTGCGCATGGCGAGGCGACCTCACCCGTCCGGTCAGGGCGAGGGGAAGGCCGAGTCGATGCGGTCGGGGGAGAACCGACGCGACAGTCGCAACACGGACAACGCCGCATCCAGTCCCTGTTCTGCTGCCCGATGACCCGGAAATCATCTCCACAGGGCACGGCTGTGAAGCAGTTTTGCGCTTGCAAGTTGGCGTGACGCTGATCCAGTCAGGGCCCAGCGTGTCGATGAACGACTGTAAGGATGCCGCCACATTGGAGTATCGGGTGGGTGAGCCAAAGATCACCGCGTCCGCTCAGCCGATGTCGTCACCGGAGGCTTCCGGAAGGTCCTTGGTCGCTCCATAGTTGCGGCGTCAGGCGGGGTTGTTGACGAACAGCAACGGATCGACGGTTAAGCGGACGTGGCGCAGCCTCACCTCGGCGCCGGCTTCCTGGGCGAAATGCTCGACATGCCTGGCCATCGTGGTGCCGTGCCCGGTTGCGGAGTAGCAGATGATTGCGAGCTTGATCGTGCTGTTCCTTCGGGATTGGTGTTCCTTACGGGTCGCCCGCGAGTCTCCGCAACCGGTGGTTGCGCTGTCTCCAATTCTACGAAGGCAGCATTGACGGCGTGCCGCCCTGTGCTCAGTCGAATGACTGAACTGTTCCCAGAAGTAGTGACGTCCCATCTCCAGCTTGGTTACCTTGACCATCTGACAGGCACCAAGAAGGAGCGTCATGACCCAATTACCGGACTCTGAGCGAGTGGGTGTCCCGGGAGGCACCTTGATCACCGCGACAGCTGAGGAGGGACGGGCGCTTGCTGTGCTGATGGCCCGTCACAGCATCCATCGAATCCAACCTGTTCTGGAGACCCTCCAGGACGGGCGCCCGATCTACGCTGCGAATGCGGACAGTCTCATTGCGGCCAGCCAGGTGATCGCAATCGAGTTTGCAACGATCGCGGCGGCCAACAACTACTGGCGTCCCTGATCGGCGCAGCGGACCCCCACGGGCGTCCTGCTATTTGTGCGGCGTGGAAGCGTGACTTCCCCGCGAGGCACGCAGAAAGTGATGTGAACGTAGAGTGGTATGTGCTTGGGTTCGGCCGACTCAGGGAGCGCCTGCAGACCGTGTGGTCGGCCCGGCTGGACCCCGTCAGAGGTGAGGCCGGTGCAGCAGCTCGTTGGGCGACAAGTGGAGATCGCGCGGATGCTCGCTGGTGTCGATGCGCTGCCGCATCGCGGTGGCGGGCTGGTCATCCGGGGTGAGGCCGGCATCGGAAAAAGTGCCCTCCTCTCCGTCGCCATCCAGCGAGCCATGGCCCGCGGATCCCGGGTTCTCCATCTGGCGGCCACAGAATCCGAAGCCGCACTGCCCTATGCGGCGCTCCAACAGATCCTCCGACCTCTCATCCGGCGCCCCGACTCCATGCGCGCACGGCCGAGAGGAGTGCTCGATAGGGCCTTCGGGGACGCCATCGGTGCAACTCCTGACCTCTTTGCCGTGGGGATTGCTGCGCTGGAGGTCCTGTCAGACCTTGCACCTGGGTCCGGCCTCATCCTCGTGGTGGATGACGCGCAGTGGATGGACGAATCCACGGCGCGCGTCCTCGCGTTCGTGTCGCGGCGGCTGACGCTTGACCCGGTCCTCAGCATCTTTGCGGTCCGCTGCGGCCACGTTTCTCCGCTGCTGAAAGCCGGACTGGAAACAATCGACGTGAATGCACTGACCGTCGACGACGCCATCGAATTGCTCCGCACCCGCCGCCCCTCACTGGAGGCGCAGGGGCAAGTCAGGGTCCTCCGACGATCTGGTGGCAATCCTCTGGGGCTCCTCGAATTGTCCGCTGATTTCTCTGAAGGTGATGAGGAGGAGAGCTTGGGAGAGCGATTGTGCTCCGCCTTCCTCGCTCGCGTCCATGGGGTCTCTGACCCCACTGCCACGCTCATGCTGGTGGGGGCACTGAATGACGACGATGCAGTCCTTGACATCCAGGGGAGCGGTGTGGCGCTGGGCTTCACGCCTGACGAGATCCGGATGGCTCTCGGAGAAGCCGAGGGGACGGGTGTCGTCCAGTTGGGTGCTGGCCGCTTCACCTTCCTGCACCCGTTGGTGCGAGCCGCAATCATTTCGTCGGCTCCGGGAGAGCAACGTCGCAGGGCACACTCGGCACTTGCGCAGGCATTGGAGCATGACCCTGACCGTGCGTTGTGGCACAGAGCCGCCAGCCTCCTGGGGGCTGATGAAGATGTCGCATCAGCCCTGGAGGATGCCGCTCTCCGGGCGACTCGCCAGGGGGATGTGGCGGTCAGTATGCGCACGTGGCGGACAGCGGCTCGACTCAGCGTCGACGCTGCCGGGAGGCAACGACGGGCCCTGAGATGGGCTGAGGCGGCGCTGGAAGCAGGTCAACGTGACACGGCCTCCGATGCACTGGCGGGTCTCGACGCTGATGATCTCGATGACGTGGAGGCGGGCAGGCTCTCACTCGTGGAGCTCGGATTAGAACCCTGCACGGCCCATCCTCGCGCCCTCGGGCGCACCGTCAACCAAGCGCGACGGGTTCTCGCTCGTGGAGAGACAGACCTGGCGATCGAGCTCGTACTCGCCGTCGGCGAGGAGATCAGCGCAGCAGGGGGAAGTTTTCCGGAGGAGTTTGTCCTGCTGGGCCGAAGCATCGCGGCGGTGCTGCCCGCTTCGGATCCCCGGCGGCTCGTCGTCCTGGCGATGAGTGAGCCTGCCCAACATGCAGATCTGATCGCTGAGGCGGTGCTCCGTCTGGACGCCTCCGCTATGGACGCCGCTGCGGAAATGCTGGTGCGTGTCCGGCTGAACGTCGATGCAGACCCCGTGCTCGCCGCCATGCAACGCAGGCTCCTCGACAGTTATCGGGCACATGGCCGTCTGCGCTCGATCGCATCCCTGCAGCCCATCCACGCTTGGGTGGAGATCTGCCTCGCGAACTGGCCGGAGGCGCTCCAGGCGGTGGAGGAGGGCACTCGACTTGCCGACGAGCTTGGTTTGCCACGGTGGGGGACCGGCACAGTGATCGGGGAGGGCTTCATAGCCGCGCTGCGTGGCGAGCATGATCGTGCGGAGATGCTGATCCACGAATCGGAGAAGGGTGCCCTGGCCGTCGGTGCGCACAACGTCCTGACCGGCGTGCAACTTGCACGCGGGGTGAACCATCTGGCGCAGGGACGCTACGACGAAGCATTCGTTGCTTTGCGTCGAGCGCTTGACCAGCATGATCCGTCGTACCATCCCGTCCAGTCGGGCTGGAGTCTTGGCGATCTGGCGGAATCCGCCGCACATCTTGGCCGGATTGACGAGGTGCGTTCTCTCTTCCAACGTGATGCGCGCGTGGCCGTCACGCCCTGGCGTCGGGTGGCGGAAGCGTATGCCGCGCCATTTCTCGCCACCGAGACGGCGGAGGTGGAGGAGGCATACGTGGAAGCGCTGCGGGGCGCCGTTGCCGCGTGGCCCACGTACCGTGCCCGCCTACTCCTGGGCTACGGCTCCTGGCTCCGTCGCCAGCGGCGAAACCAGGAGGCGCGTGACCTGCTTCGAACAGCGCGGGATGCAGCGGATGCGCTGTCCTTGCGTCCGTGGTCGGAGCGTGCACGCTCCGACCTGCGGGCGCTCGGCACCGATTCCCAGGCACGGATCCCCGGGGCGTGGGAACCCCTGTCATCCCAAGAGCTCCAGGTGGCGGAACTCGCGGCCCGCGGGTTGTCGAACCGGGAGATTGGGGAACGGATGTTCCTGTCGCACCGGACCGTCGGGTCACATCTCTACCGGATCTACCCCAAGCTTGGCATCACGAACCGGGCGCAACTGTCGTCCGCACTCCACCCTCGCACCGCGGAGGAATGATCCCGGCAACAGGACTCACGACGAGGAAGCCATGACCCGTTCCCCCACCCAGCTCAGGACGGAGTCGGCCACCTCTGTCCAACCGCTGTCGATCGTCAGCGAGTGACCTCGATCACGGAACTCGACCAATTCCGTGACGGCGGAGGACTGGCGGTACTGCTTCATCGTTGATTTGGTGATTGCTTCCGGCACAACGTGGTCCCTGCCCCCCATGATCAGCAGGAGAGGACCACGGTCGTCGTTGTCGGTGTCAACTTTTGCGGGGGAGTGTGCAGAGAAGTTGGCGCTGGCGGCTTCGAACAGTGGCTTGCCGGGCGAGGGAATGCTGTGCTTCTCCCACAGTGCGTCGGACTCCTCAGCCGGGAGGGCATTGCCGAAGCTGTACCGGAACTGATCAACGGTCAGGGACACGGCCCGCTTCTCGTTGGCGAAGTTTCGAAACACTGGCAGTGTCGAACGCAGCGACGACAGCGGTAGGGGGAGGACCCCCTTGATCTGGGCCGCATCGATGGCCACCCCGGCGATGCCAAGGTTCTGGCCGAGCAACTTCTCCGTGATCATCCCGCCGAAGGAGTGCCCAACGATGATGGGTTTCGACGGGAGCGAATCGATGATTGCAGCGAAGTGGGACGTTATTGCGTCAATTCCGTAGCCCGCCGCAGCTTCAGGGTTTGCCCGGGACGCCATGACGGTTGGCGCCTCCCCCGGCCATGTGGGGGAGATGGGTGCGAACCCTCGCTCCGTGAAGAGGTCGACCCACGGCTGCCACGACGAAGCGGCGAGCCAGAGCCCGTGAATGAAGACAACTGGGATTTTCTGATCAGACATTTCGTGACCCATCCGTGGATTCGATGATGTGCAAGGCGTGTGCCTCGCACCATGTGAGGTGTCGGCGCATGAGTGCCCGACGTCGTGGCCCATCCCGGGCCCCCGCGCACACTGGCCGCTCGGCCCGGCCGGTGCGACTGCTCCCTACAGTGACTAGTCCCGCACCACCAGCACTGTTTTGCCGGGGGCATGCTTGGGGGACGACGCGTGCGCAAAGGCGGCGCGGGCCTCTTCGAGTGGGTAGGAGGCCGACAGGGTGACCCGGAGCAAGCCCTTCTCCGCGAGTCCGGCCAGCGTGTCGAGCTCTCCCACATCGGGCGAGACGATGAAGAAGAACGATTCCACCTGATAACGAGCGCTGAGCGACTCGTCGGGGGGCGCATGGAGCGTGACGAGTCTCCCCCGCGGCATCAGCGTGCCGTAGGACGCTGCCAGGGCTTCACCGCCGATCGTGTCGAACACAACATCGAAGGTGCGCCCCAAGGATGACAACTCCTCGTTCTCCGCATCCAGGACGACGTCGGCCCCCATGTCACCCGCAAATGAGACACCCGCTCCGCGTGCCGTCGCGGCGACGAACGCCCCTGCATGTTTGGCGAGCTGCACAGCGAACGCACCGACACCACCAGCCCCCCCCCAGGACCAGGACGCGCTCGCCCGGTTGCACCTTGGCGAGGTCAAACAGTCCCTGCCACGCCGTCAGCCCAGCCAGGGGCAAAGCTGCCGTCTCCGTGTGGGACAGCGACTCTGGTTTGCGTGAGATGTCGCGGGCAGGGACCGCGACGTAGTCCGCAGCAGCACCCTGACGGTCGAATCGAATCAATCCGAAGACGGGATCACCCACTTCCGCTGTGCTGACATCTGCACCCGTGGCCTCGACAACACCCGAGAATTCGTGCCCGGGGATGACGGGCGCGTGCGTCCAGGATTCATCCCACTCCAGTTCGGTGAACGTGATCGCGACCGCGTGCACGGCGACGAGGACCTCATCCGGCCCCAACGGTGGCAGCGCGACGGTCTCCACGACCAACTCCTGCGGGCCACCGCGCCGGTGGGCGCGTACCGCAGTCATGGTTTCTCTCATCATTCCCCTTTCAGATGGTGTAGTCATGCTAGAAATCTCCGGTCGTTGGCCGCCACGGTCAATCGACTGAAAACCTGGGTGGCGCTGTGGAACCGTGGGGTGCCTCAGCGGAACTGACGACGCCAGTCAGGTGGCACCCGGCTGCGGGGCCCGGGGACGGACTGGCTGCGCGGCGGGAGATGGACCCACCACCCATCCGTGGCGTCGCAGTCGACACACCCGCTTCCGGCGGGGGTCACCGTGGGATCGATTCCGGGCCTGTCCTTCATGATGTCCTCCAGGTACTCGTGCGCTCTCGATGGCGGTAGTTCGGGGCCCCGGGGTCACGCTTGGGTCGTTTGACTGCATCCGCAAACATCTGCCGGCAGGGGGGCAGGTCTGGTCCGGTGGACAGGGCGCCGCCGAAGGTGGGGGGCCCGGCTCAGTCGATTGACCGTAGCGACACGTGGGATGCCGTGGCATTGTCCCGGGAATGGACGGACATGAGTAGCGCCGGATTCGAGGCGGGGGCCGAGGATGCCCGCGGTGTCACGATGGACTCGGCGGCCGTGTCCTGGATCCTGGTTGCGTCGATCCTGGGTTCCGGTCTGTCAGCCGCCTACTTCGTCGAACCGCGGTGGACGGTCACCGCGTACAGACCCACGTTGGCTGCGTGCATCCTTGATGTCGGGGTCCTTGGCCGACCGCTTCGGTGGACGCAGGATATTCCCGATGGCCGTAGTGCGGTTCGCCGTCGCGTCCCTGCTGTGCGGCGTGTTCCCGAACATCGAGGCGCGGGCATCCGAACACTCGTGTCCTCACAGGTGGACCCACGGAAGGAGGATGGCATGACTGGTACAGGTGGTGCGGGATTGTCGGTGGATGTGAGGGTGCTGGTGCTCTCCGGCTCGGCACGGACCGGGTCGTTGAACACACAGCTCGCACGGTTGGCTGCCGAGGTCATGGTGGACTTGGGCGCCACCACGGAGGTGCTCACGATCAGCGAGTTCGAGACACCCGGGTACAGCCAGGATGTCGAGGACTCCACCGGATTTCCACCAGGAGCACAACGTTTCAAGGAAGCGTTGCTGGCCGTGGACGCGTTTTTGCTGGTGTCCCCGGAATACAACTTCTCCATGCCCGGTGTGGTGAAGAACATCATTGACTGGGTGTCCCGGTTTCGGCCGCAGCCGTTCCAGCAGAAGCACGCGTTGCTGATGTCAGCTTCCGGCTCCATGGCTGGTGGAAACAGGGGACTGTGGGCGCTGAGGATCCCGTTGGAACACTTGGGCGTGCGGGTGTTCCCCGACATGTTTTCCCTCGCCCAGGCACACCGGGCCTTCTCCGAGAACGGGGAACTGATCGACGACCAGTTGGAAAATCTGCTCCGTTCCACTGTGGCTGGATTCTTGGATCTCGTCGAGGCGAGCAAGCACTACCCCTGCCTCAAACGGGACTGGGTGGAATACCTGGGTGAACCGTTTGACGACAGGTCCGGCGCGGTCAACCGCGTGGACGCGGCGTCTGTGGGCACGGGTGTCAAGAGGGTGATGTCGTCGCCGGGTTCGGGCCGGTGATCGTGTGCAGAGCGGGTGTTCGTCAAAGGATCAGCCCTGCCCGGTCAGCGGTCGTGAAAGGCGGCGCAGCCGTTCTCGGTGTCCAGGTTCCGGCGCGGCGCGCGCTGGGCCACCCGTTCGTTGGAGCGCTGGGTCCATTCGCCGCAGATGGCGATGCGATATCAGACGGAGCCAGGTGGAAGTGGGCCGTCAGTCCGCGGACGCTCCAGTGGGCTTTATCCCAGCGAAAGTCACGGTTCCGGGTCATGTCTCGTCGCACGTTTCCCTGTTCGGTAGGCCTCAGTTCCCGACCACAGGACGTTGACCTGATGGCGAAGGCCGTGAGGGTGGACGCCCACCACGCTGTGCGTCAAAGGTGGGCTCGGGAATGACAAGACCCCCAGTCAACTGGCTTTTGGCCTTGTCGACTGGGGGTCCAATAATTGTGTCCGAAAGAGGACTTGAACCTCCACGCCCCGAAAGGGGCACTAGCACCTCAAGCTAGCGCGTCTACCAATTCCGCCACCCGGACAGGTGATGCACCTCCATGAGGCGCGTCCGAAATAATACAGGCCCAGTCCCTGTCAGCGCAATTCCGGGGCAGGTTCCGCCTGTGTCGGGGGTGGGGGAACCGTCCGGCGTCAGCGGACTGGCGCGGTGGCAGGAGGTCGGTACGCGTTGGGGCCGCCGGAGACGTCGTCGAGGGCCGAGACGATGGGCGCCACCAGTTCCTTGGACTCGGCGTCAAGGAGTTCGGACAGGTGCTCAGGGGTGCGGGGCCCCACGAGTGCCGAAGCGACCTGCGGGGCGTCGCGCAACCACAGCAGCGCCACCTGGGCCGGCGTCAGACCGAGACCCTCGGCAGCCTTGGCGACGGCGTCAACGACGGAACGGGAGCGCGGCTGCATGTAGGGCTCAAGGAACCACGCGAAGTGGTCGGAGGCGGCACGTGAGTCGCGGGGGATTCCTGTGCGGTACTTGCCCGTCAGTGCGCCGCGTCCGAGCGAAGACCAGGCCAGCAGTCCGAGGTTGTGGTGCTCGGCGGCACCCACCACCTCCACTTCGGCACGCCGGGCCAGCAGCGAGTACTCCACCTGCACCGAGGACAGCTTTGTGCGCTCAGTGAGTGCCTGCTGCCAGGTGGCGGCGGTGGCGGTCTGCCAGCCCACGAAGTTGGACACGCCGACGTAGCGCGCCAGCCCGCGGGAGACGGCCGAGTCCATGGCGGAGAGCGTCTCGTCGATGGGGGCGTCGCCCCAGGCGTGCACCTGCCACAGATCCACATGGTCGGTGTTCAGGCGTCGCAGCGACTGCTCCAGGTCCGTCAGCATGGCGGCCCGCGACGTGTCGATCACGCGTTTGCCGCCCCGGATGACGAAGCCGGCCTTGGTGGCGATGACCAGGTCCTGGCGCGCCACGCCGCCCGCCAGCAGTTTGCCAATCATCTTCTCGGCCACCCCGCCGCCGTAGGCGGGCGCGGTGTCCAGGAGGTTCCCACCGGCGTCGATGAAGTCGTTGACCAGTTGTTTCACCGTCGGCCAGTCCGTGTCGCGGCCCCAGGCCATGGTCCCGAGCCCCATGCGGGACACCTGCAGACCGGAGGCCCCCAGTGCGCGTCGTTCCATGTCAGCCACCCTATTGCTGTGGGACGGCCGAAAGGACGCCGGTCAGCAGGAGGGCAGCGACGACGGCTGCGAGTCCGAGCCGGTAGTAGACGAACCCGCGGAAGCTGTGAGTGGAGATGAACTTGATGAGCCAGGCGATGACCGCGTATCCGACGATGAATGCGAGAACCGTGGCGACGATGGTGGGACCCCAGTTCGTGGCCTCGCCCCCGATGTCCTTCAACTTGTAGAGACCTGAGCCGAAGACGGCGGGGACTGCCAGCAGGAAGGCGTAGCGCGTCGCCGTCTCGCGGGTGTATCCCATGTAGAGCCCGGCGGAGATGGTCGCGCCCGAGCGCGAGACGCCTGGGATGAGCGCGCAGGCCTGGAAAAGACCGACCAGCAGGCCGTGCTTCCAGGTGAGGTCTTTCAGCTCCAGGGTGTTGCGGTCACCCCGTGCGTCAGCGAACCACAGGACCACCCCAACTCCGGCGAGCATGGCCACAGTGACCCACAGGTTGCGCACGGTGGAGTCGATGGCGTCCTGGAAAATCAGACCGAGCACCACGATCGGTATGGAACCAAGGATCACGAGCCAGCCGAGTCGAACGTCGGGATCCGAGCGTTCCCCCCGCCCCACCAGTGCCAGGCACCACTTCCTGATGATTCGCACGATGTCGTGCCAGAAGTAGACGAGCACCGCGGTCTCGGTGCCGAGTTGGGTGACGGCGGTGAATGCTGCGCCCGGGTCCTTGCCGCCGAAGAACAGCTGGCCCACGATCGAAACGTGTGCGCTGGAGGAGATCGGTAGGAACTCCGTGAGACCTTGCACGATTCCGAGCACGATCGCGTCGAACCACCCCATGTGTTGCACCCTTCGGCCAATTGTCCGGTGTCCTCCAGACCAGCCCACACTGTAGACCGACTAGCGTTGTGTTCCATGACCACAGTTGTTCTGATCAGACATGGCAGATCCACCGCGAACGCCGACGGCGTCCTCGCGGGACGAGCGGAAGGCGTGGAACTCGACGACGTGGGGCGGGAGCAGGCCACTGGCCTGAAGGAGCTGCTGGCAGGCGCGTCCGTCACCGCCGCATACCGGTCCCCGAGCCTGCGCTGCCAGCAGACGGCGACGCTGCTGGGGTTACCGGACGCCGAGGAACTGCCCGGCCTGGACGAGTGTGACTACGGCGCGTGGACCAACCGGAAGCTCATGGAACTGGCCGCTGAGCCCCTGTGGTCGACCATTCAGCAGTCACCGTCGGCGGTGGTGTTCCCCGACGGGGAGTCCATGGAGGAGATGCGGGCCCGCGCAGTGGACGCCATCGCCACCATCCGCGGCCGCCACGAGAAGGGGGAGACCGTGGTGGTGGTCAGCCATGGCGACGTCATCAAGGCAATCCTCTCCGACGCCCTGGCTCAGGGGTTCGACGATTTCCAGCGACTCAACGTCGCTCCCGCCTCCGTGAGCATCGTCAACTACAGCAGCGAACGCCCGTTCGTGGTGTGCATCAACGCCAACAGTGATGTCTCCGGTCTTCTCGCCGTCCCTGCTGCTCCCGTCGTCGGCGGCGGAGACGTCGCCCACAAGGAATAGGCTTGTCCCATGTTGCTCGAGTTCCCACGCCCGGACCGTTGCGTTGTCGGCACCATCGGTGAGCCGGGAAACAGGTTGTTCATCATTCAGGTGTCCCAGGGTGGGGCTCTGGCAGCCGTCGCCATCGAGAAGCAGCAGGTGCAGGTGCTGGGGCGCCGCATGGGGGAGATCCTCGACCAGCTCGAGTCCTTGGGGCATTCCACCAGCCACATGATCGCGCCCAGTGACATGGGCCCTCTCGACGCGCCGCTGGACATCGAGTTCCGGGTGGGCGCCATCGGTCTTGCCTGGGATGCCGGACGATCGGCCATCCAGTTGGAGCTGTTCTCCCAGGACCTCGGTGAGGAGAAGGAGGACGAGGACGGCAACGTCCTCATGCAGATCTGGCTGGTCCCACGCATGGCGCGGGACTTCTCGTTGCGCACCCAGGTGGTGGTGGCGTCCGGACGCCCGGCCTGCCCGTTCTGCGCGCAACCCATCGATGCCGGCGGCCACATCTGCCCGCGCTCGAACGGCTACCGCACCGACCTGTTCTGATGGCGGCAACCGTGCCGGTGGGTGGCCTGACGGTGCTTGGTCGCCTGACCGAGGCCTCGAATGCCACCTTCCTCACCCGCGACGAGGACGACCAGCTGTGGGTGTACAAACCCGTCGCCGGTGAGGCGCCGCTGTGGGACTTCCCGCACGGCACCCTCAGTCGTCGGGAGGTGGCCGCCCACGACCTCAGCGAGGCCCTCGGCTTCCACGTGGTGCCGCGCACCGTGTGGCACGACGGACCGGCGGGGGAGGGATCGCTGCAGGTGTGGATCGACGGGGAGGTCACCGACACCGTCGACCTGCTGCGCCCGGAACAGGTTGATGAGACGTGGCTGCCGGTGGTGGAGGGGATCGACCAGCACGACAAACCGATCCTGCTTGCCCACCGCAACGACCCGCGGCTGCGTGCCATGTGCCTGTTCGACCTTGTCATCAACAATTCCGACCGCAAGGCGGGCCACATCATCGCCGACGGGGAGCGGTTGTTCGGCGTTGATCACGGCGTCAGCATGCACGTGGAGAACAAGTTCCGCACCGTCCTGTGGGGATTCGCCGGCGAACCCATTTCGGGAGACGAAGAGGCCGTCCTGCGGTCCGTTTCCGCACTCGGGGCACGGCCGGAGGGGCTCAACGAGGAGGAGTGGGAGGCGATGGGGGAGCGTGCCGAGTCACTGTTGCGAGCCGGGGTGTTCCCGGGCCCCAGCAGGCAGTGGCCCGCCATCCCGTGGCCCGCCTGGTGAGGCGCCGCAGCCGAGGGCGGGACTGCTGAAGGCGAACAGCGGTGCGCCGCCTTGGTGGGAGACGGTAGATTCCGATCCCATGTACGCGTGGCCGAAAGTAGACGTCCCCCTCATCTCCCACAGTGGAGGAGACGTGCCGGACAGGTTGAGCCTGCACGACACGGCGACCCGAGAACTGGTGGCCATCGAGCCCGACCAGGACGAGGCGCGCATGTACGTGTGCGGCATCACCCCCTACGACGCCACCCACCTCGGGCACGCCAACACCTATGTCGCCTTCGACCTGGTCAACCGGGTGTGGCGCGATCTCGGGCTGGACGTCAACTACACCCAGAACGTCACGGACGTTGATGACCCGCTCCTGGAGCGGGCCGAGGCCACAGGGCAGGACTGGGAGGAGCTGGCCGAGAGTCAGATCGAACTGTTCCGCAGCGACATGACCGACCTGCGGGTCATCCCCCCGGACCACTACGTGGGTGCAGTGGAGACCATCTCCTGCGTGGTGGAGGTCATCGAGCAGTTGCTGCCCAGCGGCCTGGTCTACCAGGTGGAGGACGCCGAGCACCCCGACTGGTACTTCAACAGCGCGGCCGCACCCGGCTTCGGTGGCGTCAGCAACCTGGAGGAAGCGGAGATGCTCAGCGTCTTCGCGGAGCGGGGCGGCGACCCCGAGCGGCCCGGCAAGCGCCACCCACTGGACTCCCTGCTGTGGCAGTTCGCCCGGGAGGGGGAGCCCAGCTGGGAATCACCGCTTGGTGCCGGGCGGCCCGGGTGGCACATCGAGTGCGTGGCTATTTCCCTGCGTTTCCTCGGCCCGCATTTCGACGTGCAGGGCGGTGGTTCCGACCTCACGTTCCCTCATCACGAGATGTGCGCAGCCCAGGCCATCGTTGCTTCCCGTGAACCGATGGCGAAGGCCTTTGTCCACTCCGGGATGGTGGCCCTCGGTGGCGAGAAGATGAGCAAGTCCAAGGGCAACCTGGAACTCGTGAGCCGCCTGCGCCATGCGGGCGCCGACCCCATGGCCATCCGCCTCGCACTGCTGGACCAGCACTATCGCAGCGACTGGGAGTGGGAGGCCTCGATGCTGGAGAAGGCCAACGAGCGCCTCCACCTGTGGCGAAGCATCAGGAACAACGGCACCGCGCTCCCCGCCGCAGGACTCATCGACCAGCTCCGCAAGGCGCTGCGCACCGACCTGGATGCGCCCTCCGCGCTGCAGAGCGTCGACGCCTGGGTGGCCGGCAGCCTCGCCGTCGACTCCGACGACACCGGTGCCATCCACGAGATGGAGATCGCCGTGGACGCCCTCCTCGGCATCAAGCTCTGAACCACCCACGAGCTGGACGCAGCATCGGCAGTGCACGACGAGGCCGCGACGGCGGGTAGGCTGCCAGCCGTGAAGTCCTTCGAACAGCTCTTCGAGCAGCTGACCGAAACCGCCCGTACCCGCCCCGAGGGTTCCCACACCGTGGCACGCCTCGACGCCGGTGTCCACGCCATCGGCAAGAAAGTGGTGGAGGAGGCGGCCGAGGTGTGGATGGCCGCCGAGTACCAGTCGAAGGAGGAGGCAGCCGAGGAGATCAGCCAGCTGCTGTACCACCTGCAGACGATGATGCTCGCCCTCGACCTCGACCTCGACGACATCTACCGCTACCTGTGATCCGCAGAGAGAAATGTGAAGGCCCCCTGCATGACTGATCGACTTCTCAAGATCGCCGTCCCCAACAAGGGTGCACTGGCCGAGGCTGCTGCCGACATGCTCCGCAGCGCCGGCTACCGGCAGCGCACCGACCCCAAGGACCTGACGCTCATCGACGTCGACCACAACGTCGAGTTCTACTACCTGCGTCCCCGCGACATCGCCGTGTACGTCGGCGCCGGCCATCTGGACCTCGGTATCACCGGCCGGGACATGCTCCTGGACTCCGAAGCGCAGGCCGACGAGATCATGTCGTTGGGGTTCGGCGGCAGCCACTTTCGTTTCGCCGCCCCACAGGGCCAGGGCAACACCGTCTCGAACCTGTCTGGCAAGCGCATCGCCACCTCCTATCCCGGCCTTCTGCAGGTGTGGCTCGACGCCCAGGGCATCGAGGCGACGCTCGTAAAACTCGACGGAGCCGTGGAATCCGCCATCAGGCTGGGCGTCGCCGACGTCGTGGCTGACGTGGTGGACACCGGAACCACGCTGCGACGGGCCGGCCTGGAGATGTTCGGGGACTCCATCTGCTCCTCGGAGGCCATCCTCATCCGCCGTCGCGGCGGCGACGACCCCGCAGGCATGGACGGGCTGCGCACCCGTCTGGGCAGCGTGCTCGTGGCCAACAACTACCTGATGATGGACTACAACGTGGCTGAGGGCGACCTCGCGGCGACGACGGCGCTGGCTTCGGGCGTCAACGGCCCGACGGTGTCGCAGCTCGCCAAGAACGGGTGGCTCGCGGTGCGGGTTCTGGTGCCACGCAAGGGCGCCCACCTGCTGATGGACCGGCTTTTCGAGGCCGGGGCGCGCGGAATCCTGTTGACGGAGCTGACCGCATGTCTGCTGTGACACCGGATGGGCCCGAGCAGGCAACGACGCCTGAGCGGCTCGTGTTCAGCAGCGTCCCTGCGCTGCTGACATCGCTCCTGCTCTCGGGGATTTTGTTGGTCTTCGCCCTGTACGGCTGGTACGCGTTGGGTCCGGAGATTCGGGTCCAGGTCACCTGGACACAGGCGGGCACGCTGCTGTTCTTCGTGCTCGTCATGATCGGCATCATGCTGAGCGTGGGCTATTCACGGCTGTGGGCCGACGAGAAGGGTGTGACGGTCCGCAACGGGCCTGTGCTGCGCAAGTTCTCGGTGGACGAGATCGCTGGCCTGCGGCTGCGCAGTGGCGACGCGTGGGCCTACCTCCTCATCAAGGATGGCACCGGGGTCAAGCGTCGCGCGGTCCTGGCCATCCAGCAGTTGGAGGGCGCACAGGGCAAGAAGAAGCTGCGTGATCTCCGGGAATGGTTGAAGGCTCACGGGGCGACGTCGAAGGACATCACCCTGACGGAGGAGTGAACCTCACAGCAGCCCCCGCTTGCGCAGGATGTCCTCCACCTCGTCATCCTCCGCCGTCCTGGCGGGGGCTTTCGCGGGGGCGGGCTTCGCAGCAGGTCCCGTTGCCACCACGGCGGATGAGGACTGGCCGGGGCGGGCCTTGCTGGCCACTGCCGCTTTCCGGTCAGGTTCCACCGCGGGGCGGGCGGCCGGCTGGATGAAGCGGGAAACGACGAACATCAGGAGCCCCACGCCGGCCAGGCTCGCACCCCAGGTCATGACCGGCGACCACGCGGTGCGCTGCGCCCAGTCAATGAGGCTGACGACGCCGTTGTAGGCGAGCCGGGTGACGCCGAGCAGGTACAGGCCGAGCGGGATCAACAGGGCACCGATCCCACCCATGAGCGGGCGTGCGCCGCGGTGCCGGGCCCACAATCCCGCCGTGATGGCGACGATGAGGGTCATGAGGAAAATGGTGATGATCAACGGCGCTTCCATTGGCCCAGCTTCCCACATCGGCCTAGGCTGGTGCGCCATGGAACCACCCCGCCACCTCGCGCAGCCGAACAAACGTTTCCTCGGCGACGACGGCAGCCCCGACCCCCTCGTGCGTGCCGCGCTGGCCGCAGTGGGGGACCAGGTGTCCTACAGCCGTGCCGTTGTGGCGCTGTGTGCGTCGCGCCTTCTCATGCCCATCGTGGCCTCGGGTGACGAGACCGACCACCCCGACCCGGACCGGCATGCCGAGATGGCGGCCGTCACCCTCAGAGACGGCGGCACCACACACCTTCTCGCGTTCACCGGCATGGACGCCCTGCGCGCCTGGCAGTCCGACGCCCGCCCCGTACCGTGCCACCTCGACGAGCTCGCCGCCTCCGTGCAGCCCGCCGGTGCCACCGAGTTGTTGCTCGACCTCGCCGGCCCCAGCCCGTTCGTGCTGGGCGGTGACCTGCTCGCCGCCATCGCGGACGGCCAGCGGCTCGTCGAGTTCGAGGACGGAGCGTTTGCGTGGGTGAAGCAGGCACAAGACGGCGAGTGACGCCGACACCCATCCACGTTCATGTGGAGGACGGCCCCGGGACGGAGGCGTTTTGGTGGCAGGGCGGTGGGCGTACTAGAATCTTTCATTGTCGAGATCTGCCCATGGCGATCCGCAAGCAAGTGGAGGCCTGACCTCCCACCCGAGCTGACCTTCACCGGTTGCCGGGTCGGTACCAGCACACCGTTGTGGTGTGCAGTCAGGCCTTCGCACATGCGGAGGCCTTTTGTGATTTGATCACGATTCAGTTCGACTCAGCTTCACCCGACACCTGGAGGACCCATCAGCACAGAACCACGGATCAACGATCGCATCCGAGTACCAGAAGTCCGCCTCGTCGGCCCGAACGGCGAACAAGTCGGCATCGTTCGTGTCGAGGATGCCATTCGACTGGCCACCGAGAACGATCTCGATCTTGTTGAGGTTGCGCCCATGGCGCGCCCGCCGGTGTGCAAGTTGATGGACTACGGAAAGTTCAAGTACGAGGCTGCGCAGAAGGCCCGCGACGCCCGCAAGAACCAGACGAACACGCTCACCAAGGAAATGAAGCTCCGCCTGAAGATCGACAACCACGACTACGAGACCAAAAAGGGTCACGTCGTGCGGTTCCTCAAGGGTGGCGACAAGGTGAAGATCACCATCATGTTCCGCGGTCGCGAGCAGTCCCGCCCCGAGTTGGGCATGGAACTGCTGAAGCGCCTGGCCGACGACGTGTCTGAGTTCGGCTACGTCGAATCCTCGGCCAAGCAGGACGGCCGCAACATGCTGATGGTGCTCGGCCCCGCGCGGAAGAAGACCGAGGCCAAGGTCGACAAGGCCGCTGACCGCGATCGCCGCATGGAAGAGCGCCGTGAGCAGCAGGAAGCCGAAAAGCAGGCCGAGGCGCAGCTGCGTGCTGCACACTCCGCTGAGCCGCCGCACCAGAAGAAGCGTGGTCCTGCAGACAACATGGACCCAGACATCGACCTCTGAGTCGATTCACGAAGAAGATAGAGAGCGAATCACCATGCCGAAGATGAAGACTCACTCTGGTGCCAAGAAGCGATTCAAGGTGACCGGTTCGGGCAAGATCATGCGCCGTCAGGCCAACCTTGGCCACCTCAACGAACACAAGTCCTCCACGCGACTGCGTCGCCTGAAGGGCAACGTGGAGATGGCTCCCGCCGACGTCAGGCAGGCTCGCAAGCTGCTCGGCAAGCACAAGGGCCGTTGAGCCTCGACCCCCCCTGACCTGACCATCCCCCTCCGGGAACATCCCGGCACCCCAAGCAAGGAGAAAACATGGCACGCGTCAAGCGTTCTGTGAATGCGCACAAGAAGCGCCGCGAAATACTTGAGCTCGCTTCCGGCTACCGCGGCCAGCGCTCTCGTCTGTACCGCAAGGCAAAGGAGCAGGTCCTCCACTCGATGACCTACTCCTACCGCGACCGTCGCAACAAGAAGCGCGACTTCCGTGGCCTGTGGATCCAGCGGATCAACGCAGCCTGCCGCGCTGACGGCATGACCTACAACCGTTTCATCTTCGGACTGAGCAACGCCGGCGTGGCCGTGGATCGCAAGATCCTCGCCGACCTGGCCGTGACCGACCCCACCGCGTTCTCGGCGCTCGTCGTCGTGGCCAAGGAGAATCAGTCCGCAGCCCAGGCTGTCTGAGTGGTCAACACGTACGAACCGAACGCAGTGCCCGACCTTCCGGTCGCGGTGCTGCGTTCAGTTCGTCGGCTCACCAATCGCCGTGGACGTGACCTTGCGGGCACCTTCCTGGTGGAGGGCCGTCAGGCCGTCCGTGAAGCGTTAGCCTTCGGCGGGATCGTTGCCGATGTCATCGTGGGCGACCCCGACAAGCACGCGGACCTCCTCGAGGGGATCGACTGCCCCGTCTGGGTGGCAACCGATGAGCAGATGCGGCAACTCAGCGACACCGTTACCCCGCAGGGAGTCGTCGCGGTGTGCCGCCAACTGGGCCACCCGCTGGAGTCAATCACCGATGCCCGTCTCGTGGTCATCTGCGCACAGGTGCGGGACCCCGGCAACGCCGGCACCGTCATCCGCTGCGCGGACGCGTTCGGTGCAGACGCCGTGATCCTGACACAGGGCTCTGTTGAACTGCACAACCCCAAGACCGTCCGCTCCACCGTGGGCAGCATGTTCCACCTCCCCATCGTCACGGGCATCCCCTTGGCCGAGGCCGTCGAGTACTGCAGGGCCAACGGCCTCCAGGTGCTGGCAGCCGACTCCGACGGGGTGGCGCTGGATCTGCTGGCCGCCGACGGCGGGCTCTCGGGCCCGACGGCGTGGATCATGGGCAACGAGGCGTGGGGCCTGCCGGCGGAGGATGCGGAACTCGCGGACCGTGTGGTGTCCGTGCCGATGTGGGGCTCCGCCGAAAGCCTCAACCTCTCCAGCGCAGCAGCAATTTGTCTCTACCAGAGCGCCTCGGCCCAGCGTCGAACCACAGAGCGCCCCAGCACCAACCGGGAGGATCCTGATGTCAGGTCCGCATGACAACGTCGACCCGCAGCCTGTGGCTGCGCTGGATCCCGAGGTGGTCGCCGGGTACGTCGACGCTGCCCTGGCCGCCGTCGCCTCCTCCCGGACGACGGCCGAACTGAAGCAGGCCCGGCTGGAGCATGCCGGCGACCGCTCCCCACTGGCCCTCGCCAACCGGGAGATCGGTGCGCTGCCGCCCGCCGCCCGCAAGGAGGCGGGTGCCCGCACCGGCAAGGCGCGCGGCCGCGTGAACCAGGCGATATCCGCGCGAGCGACTGAGCTGGCAGCCCAGGAACTCCAGCAGGCGCTGCGCGATGAGCGCGTCGACATGACGCTGCCCGTGCGGCTGGCACCCCAGGGTGCCCTGCACCCCATCACCGCACTCATGGACGACATGTGCGACGTTTTCGTGGCCATGGGCTGGGAGGTGGCGGAGGGCCCCGAACTGGAGGCCGAGTGGTACAACTTCGACGCCCTCAACGTGGCCCCCGACCACCCCGCCCGCGCCCTGCAGGACACCCTGTGGATCGACCCGCCCGAACACGGCAAGCTGCTGCGCACACAGACGTCACCCGTGCAGATCCGGGCGCTGCTGGAGCGCGACCTTCCCCTCTACGTGGTGAGCCCCGGCAAGGTGTTCCGCGCCGACGAGTACGACGCCACCCACCTGCCCGTGTTCCACCAACTCGAGGGCCTCGTGGTGGACAAGGGCATCTCCATGGCCGACCTGCGGGGCACTCTGGACCACTTCGCCCGCGCCATGTTCGGTGACGTGAGAACCCGCATGCGCCCCCACCACTTCCCCTTCACGGAACCCAGCGCCGAGGTGGACCTCGAGTGCTTCGTCTGCCACGGCTCCTCCGTCGGGAACCCGGATGCACCCTGCCGCACGTGCCGGAGCGAGGGCTGGATCGAGTGGGGTGGCTGCGGCATCGTGAACCCCCGTGTGCTGCGGGCCTGCGGCATCGACGCGGCCGTCTACTCCGGCTTCGCGTTCGGCATGGGCGTTGACCGCACCGTCATGTTCCGCAACAACGCCCCCGACCTGCGTGACTTCGTCGAGGGCGACATCCGCTTCAGCCGATCCCTGCTTGGAGGAGCCCGATGAAGGCACCCGTTTCCTGGTTGCGCGAGCTTGTCTCGCTGCCCGTGACCGACGCCGAGATGGCCGACTCCTTCACGCGCGCCGGCCTCACGGTTGAGCGCGTCGAGACAACCGGCCCCGACGTCACCGGCCCGTTGGTGATCGGTCGTGTGCTGTCGCTGGTGGAGGAGCCGCAGAAGAACGGCAAGACCATCCGCTACTGCCGCGTCGATGTGGGTGGCCACAACGATGAGGCCACCGACGAGTACCCCGCCTCCCGAGGAATCGTGTGCGGCGCCCTGAACTTCGACGAGGGAGACCTCGTGGTGGTGGCGCTGCCCGGGGCGGTGCTGCCCGGCGACTTCGCCATCGCGGCCCGCAAGACCTACGGGCACATCTCCGACGGCATGATCTGCGCCGAGGACGAGATCGGGCTCGGTGACGACCACGACGGCATCCTCGTCATCGACCCCACCACCGGAGCGACCCCCGGCGACGATGCCCTCGACGCGCTGTGGAGCAGCGACACGGTCTTCGACATGGAAGTCACCACCGACCTCGGGTACTGCCTGTCCCTGCGGGGCCTGGCCCGCGAGGCTGCCATCGCCGCACGTGTTCCGTTCAGCGACCCCTACGACCGCAGCATGCCGAGCCCCACCAGCGGCGGCTACCCCGTCGAGTTGGAGTCGGATCGCTGCACCAGTTTCGTCGCCCTCACCATCGAGGGCTTCGACCCCGATGCACCGACGCCGTCGTGGATGTCACAGCGGCTGCTTGCCAGTGGGGTGCGCTCCATCTCCCTGCCCGTTGACGTCACCAACTACGTGATGCTCGAGAGCGGCCAGCCGTTGCACGCCTACGACGCTGCACAGCTGCAGGGACCCATCCGGGTCCGGCTTGCCTCCGCCGGCGAGCAACTCCGCACGCTCGACGGCACGGTGCGCACGTGCACGGCCGACGACCTGCTGATCACCGACGACTCGGGCGCCATCGGCCTGGCCGGGGTCATGGGGGGCGAGGACACCGAGGTGACTTCCTCCACCACCGCCATCGTGCTCGAGGCGGCACATTTCGACGCGGCCAGCGTGTCGCGCACCTTCCGACGTCACGGGTTACCGTCCGAGGCATCCAAGCGCTTTGAGCGCACCGTCGACCCCCGCGTGCCGTACGCGGCCGCACGCCGCGCCGCGGAGCTGCTCATCGCCCACGGCGGTGGGGAATTGCGTGCCGAGGAGACCGTCGTCGGCTCTGTGCCCGAGCGACACCGCATCAACCTGCGCACCGGACTGGTGGCCGCCATCCTCGGCGCCCCCATCGAGGCGAGCGACACCGTGCGCATCCTGGAGGCGAGCGGCTGTCAGGTGACGGCCATGGGTGACTCCCTCACCGTGTGCGCGCCCTCCTGGCGCCCCGACCTGCATGACCCGTACGACGTCGTCGAGGAGGTGGGCCGCAAGTACGGTTACGACCGCATCGGCCTGAGGATCCCCGTCCCGCCCGTGGGTGGGGGACTGACACGCACTCAGCGTGGTCGTCGCGCCGTCATGTCCGCGGTCGCTGCCGCCGGCTTCACCGAGGTGTTGAGCCTGCCGTTCATCGCGGAGACCGAACTCGACAAGCTGCACCTGACCGCCGACGATCCCCGTCGCAGTCTCGTGCGGCTCGCCAACCCGCTGTCGGATACGCACCCGTACCTGCGCACCAGCCTGCTGCCTGGGCTCTTCGCCGCCGTCGCCAAGAACACGTCGCGTTCACTGGGCGACCTCGCGTTGTTCGAACACGGGACTGTGTTCCACGCCACCGACGGCGGTGCCGTTCCGCATCCCGACGTCACGGATCGTCCCTCCGATGAGGACCTCGCAGGGATCGAGGCTGCGCTGCCGGCGCAGCCAGAGACCCTGGCCGCGCTGGTCTGCGGCGATTGGGTTGCCGCCGGGTGGCACGGGGACGCAGTGGAGGCCGACTGGACACATGTCGTGGCCTTCGCGGAAACAGCTGCATCGGCGGTGGGTCTCCAGTTGGCGCGCCGCAACACCGAAGTGATGCCGTGGCACCCCGGGCGCTGCGCGGAGCTGTCCGTCAACGGCCAGGTACTGGGTTTCGCAGGGGAGTTGCACCCCGAGGTCATCAGGGAGTTCGGCCTGCCTGAGCGCACCTGCGCCGTCGAGTTCACGCTGGGTGCCCTCCTGGCCGCGGCCCCCGGCGGTGGCTCCATCCGTGCCCTGTCGTCGTTCCCGCTGGCCAAGGAGGACGTGGCCCTCATCGTCGACGAGGCCGTGGCCGCCGCCGACGTGGAGGCTGCGCTCCGCGAAGGGGCCGGTGAGCTCCTCGAGGAGATCTCCCTGTTCGACGTCTATCGGGGCGACCAGGTGGGCAAGGGGAAGAAATCACTGGCGTTTGCCCTGCGCTTCCGCGCGGACAGGACCCTGAAGGATGCCGAGGCCGCCACAGCCCGACAGGCTGCGGTGGCCGTCGCCGCGGACCGGTACGGGGCCGTGCAGCGCGCCTGACCCGGCAGGTGGGGCCTCCCCTGGGCTCATCCTCCGGGCGGTGCTGGCCCGGTGGCAACCGTACGTCGCCACCGGTGCGCCTCCGCATCCCACAGCGTGGGTCGTACTCTGTAGTCGTGCACGCCATCACCCGCTTCGAACATCCAGCGTCCATCGATGCGCCGGAGATGTTCGTCCTGCGCGCCGAGCGCGATTTGTGGGCCGAGGTGCTTCTGGCCAAGGTCGGGGATCTCGACATGTTCGAGAGTGCGGAGCTGGCCTTCTCCTACGGGATGTACCCGGAGTACCACCGGCACATCCATCTCGTGGCCAGCGACGGGGGTACCCCCACCTGCCAGGAGCATGTCCTGGGTGTTGCCAGCCTCGACATGCCCATGGCCGACAACCCGCGCCTTGCCATCCTCTCGTTGGTGGTGCGGTCCGGGTCCCGCGGGAAGGGTGTGGGGGGTGCGCTGCACGCCGCGGCACTCAAGGTCGCTGAGGAGTTCGGCAGGAGCACCATCCAGGTCTGGACCTGGGAGCCCGTGAGCATTCCGGACGGTGCCCGCGAGTTGCCAGCGGAGACCGGCGTCGGCGGAGTCGAGCGGGACAGTGCAGAGTCGCGTTTCCTCGCCGGTCGCGGCTACACACTGGGACAGGCAGAGCGCATCTCGCGGATGGCCCTCCCATCCGTGGACGATCTGGCGGCGATGCGGGATGCGGAGCTCGCCCGGATGCCGTCTGAGTACGAGATCATCACCATTCACGGTCCCACCCCCGATGACCTCCTCGACGGGGCGGCCGCACTGAGCGCCACCATGGCCGCCGACGTGCCCACAGGAGATCTGGACGTGGGGGAGGAGCTGTGGGATGCCGAGCGTCTGCGCGCCTCCGACGCCCAGCTCGACGCGGCCGACCGCGACCAGTTGCAGACTTTGATCAGGCACGTGCCGAGCGGCGAACTCGTCGGGTTCACCCGGTTTCTCCACGACCGGTCCCGGCCGGAGATCGCCCACCAGTGGGAGACCCTCGTGGTGGGTGGGCACCGGGGGCACGGGCTGGGCATGCTCATGAAGGCGGTCAACCATGCCGCGATACCGGAGGTCTGGCCCCGGGTGACGCGGCTCATCACCGGAAACGCATCGGAGAACGCCCACATGCTGGCCATCAACACCGCGCTGGGCTACGAGCCCTACGCGGCATGCGGGTTCTGGGAGTGGCGGCGTGGCGCTGACGGCTGAACGGATCGTCGAGGCGTCGCTGGCGATCCTCGACGAGTACGGCCTCGCGGACATGACCATGCGCCGTGTGGCCGAAGCGTTGGGAGTGAAGGCGGGAGCCCTCTACTGGCATTTCCCCAACAAACAGACACTGCTGGCAGCCGTGGCGGATCAGGTGCTGGACGGGCTGGAAACCCTGTCTCGCCCTGACGGGAACTGGTTGGGGGAGTGGGCCGCAGCCGTCCGTTTCCTGCTGCTGGCTCATCGTGACGCCGCCGAACTGGTGGCCTCCACACGGGCCATGGGTCTCGGACGTGTGGACCCTGCGGCGCAGGCGCGGGAAGTTCTGGTGGCACGCGGCGCCACCGAGGACGAGGCCGAGGGCGTGGCCCAGGCATTCATGCACTTCGTCCTGGGGCATGTGATGGAGGAGCAGACGCAGTCGCAGCTCGCCGCGCTCGGGGTCATCGGCGGGTTCGACGGGGAGCGCTCGCAGCGCCACTTCGACTGGGGTGTGCGGTTGCTGGTGGCGGGCTCCGAGCGGGGAGTCGCTCAGACAGCCGCCCGCCTCGAATAGTTATTCGATCTGTGGCATAGTTTCCTATATGACATACACGGTCGCAGTCGCGGGCTGCACAGGCTATGCCGGCGGTGAGGTGCTGAGGCTGCTGCTGCAGCACCAGGACGTGGAGATCGGAGCCCTCACGGGCAACTCCAGCGTCGGTGACTCGCTGGGCCTCCACCAGCCCCACCTGGCCCCGCTGGCCGACCGCCCCGTCGTGGCCACCACGGCCGAGAACCTTGCCGGCCATGACGTCGTCTTCCTTGCCCTGCCGCACGGCGCCTCCGCCGCGATCGCTGAACAGCTGGGCGAGGACACGCTCGTGGTGGACGCCGGCGCCGATTTCCGACTCCAGGATCCCGCCCTGTGGGAAAAATTCTACGGTTCCCCACACGCCGGGACCTGGCCCTACGGACTCCCCGAACTGCCGGGCCAGCGGGACAGGCTGCGTGGCTCCAAGCGGATCGCGGTGCCCGGCTGCTACCCGACGACGGCGACGCTGGCGATGCTGCCTGCCGTTTCCAAGGGGCTCGTGGACGCCGCCCAGATCTCAGTCGTCGCCGCCAGCGGAACCTCCGGCGCGGGCAAAGCGCCGAAGACCAACCTCATGGGCGCCGAAGTGATGGGCAACGCCAGCGCCTACGGCGTCGGCGGCGTGCACCGCCACACCCCGGAGATCATCCAGAACCTGTCCCTGGTCACCGACGAGACCGTCAACGTGAGTTTCACCCCCCTGCTGGTGCCCATGTCCCGGGGCATCCTGGCCACCTGCAGCGCCCCGGTGGCCAAGGGCGTCGACACCGCCCTGGCCCGCGCCGCCTATGCGGCATTCTTCGCGGACGAACCCTTCGTCGATCTCCTGCCGGAGGGGGTCTGGCCGCAGACGGCCTCCGTGCTGGGCAGCAACCGCACCACCATCCAGGTGGTGGTGGACCTGGCTGCGGGCCGACTCATCGCCATCGCCGCCCTCGACAACCTCACCAAGGGCACCGCAGGCGGCGCCATCCAATCCATGAACATCGCGCTCGGCCTGCCGGAGGCAACCGGGCTCAGCACCGTCGGAGTCGCACCATGACCGTCACCACACCCAAGGGCTTCACCGCCTCCGGCATCGCCGCCGGTATCAAGGCCAGCGGCAGAGCAGACCTGGCTGTCGTCCAGAACACGGGTCCGCATTTCGCCGCCGCCGGCCTCTTCACCCGCAACAGGGTCCACGCGGCCCCCGTGAAATGGTCGCGCCAGGCCGTCTCGGACGGCCAGCTGGCCGCCGTCGTCCTCAACTCCGGCGGTGCCAACGCCTGCACCGGCGCCGACGGGTTCGCCGACGCCGCACGCATGGCCGCCGCGACCGCCGGCCACCTGCGCCTCCCCGCCGACGACGTAGCCGTCTGCTCCACAGGTCTCATCGGCATCCGGTTGCCCATGGACACCGTGCTGGAGGGCATCGAGACGGCGTGCGCCGGTCTCACGGACGACGGTGGCGCCGCTGCGGCCACCGCCATCATGACCACTGACTCCGTCCCGAAGACCGCCGTCCGGGAACAAGACGGCTGGTCCATCGGCGGCATGGCCAAAGGCGCCGGGATGCTCGCGCCCGGCCTAGCCACCATGCTCGTGGTGATCACCACCGACGCCGACATCACTGCCGAGCAGTGTGATGCGGCCCTGCGTGACGCGTGCCGTGTCAGCTTCGACAGGGCCGACTCCGACGGGTGCATGTCCACCAACGACACAGTCCTGCTGCTTGCCAGCGGAGCCAGCGCCGTCGCACCGGGAACGGATGCCTTCACCGACGCCCTCACCGAACTGTGCCACGACCTCGCCGGGCAGCTCATCGCCGACGCCGAGGGTGCCAGCCACGAGATTGCCATCGAGGTGGTCGGTGCGCTGTACGAGGAGGACGCCGAACTGGTGGGCCGCGAGATTGCCCGCAGCAACCTGTTCAAGTGCGCAATCTTTGGCAACGACCCCAACTGGGGGCGTGTGCTCTCGGCCATCGGTGTCACCGACGCGGACTTCGACCCCGACATGATCGACGTCTCCTTCAACGGCGTGCAGGTCTGTCGCGGCGGCCAGATCGGCGAGGATCGATCACTCGTGGACCTCACGGGCCGCCACGTCCATGTCCTCGTGGACCTCCATGCGGGGGAACACACGGCCACCATCCTCACCAACGACCTCACGTACGAGTACGTGAAGGAGAACGCGGAGTACTCCTCATGAGCCGCATCACCAGCCGGGACCGTGACGTGCTCATGGACAAGGCCAGCACGTTGATCGAGGCGCTGCCGTGGCTGGCGGAGTTCGCCGGTCAGACCATCGTCATCAAGTACGGCGGCAACGCCATGATCGACGACGAACTGAAGCGTGCCTTCGCCGCCGACGTCGTCTTCCTGCGCCGCGTCGGACTCAAACCTGTCGTCGTTCACGGTGGTGGACCGCAGATCTCCTCGATGCTGAAGCGTCTGGACATCTCCTCGGAGTTCCGCGGCGGGCTGCGCGTGACCACGCAGGAGGCCATGGACGTGGTGCGTATGGTGCTCGTCGGGCAGGTGGGGCGTGAACTCGTCGGTCTCATCAACGCGCACGCGCCGTTCGCCGTCGGCATGTCCGGTGAGGACGGCGGGCTCCTCCGGGCCAAGCGGCGGGGGCTGATCGTCGATGACGAGGAGATCGACCTCGGGCTCGTGGGCGATGTGGACTCCGTCGACCCCACCTCAGTTCTCGACCTCATCGAGGCGGGACGCATCCCTGTCATCGCCACCGTGGCGCCCGGACCAGACGGCCAGGTGTACAACGTGAACGCTGACACGGCTGCGTCGGCGCTGGCTGTGGCGCTGGGCGCGAGGCGTCTCGTGATGCTCACAGATGTTGCGGGGTTGTACGCGAACTATCCGGACGAGGACTCCATCATCACGTCCATGTCCACGGCCGAGGTACGGGAGCTCCTTCCCCAGGTGCAGGCTGGCATGGTGCCCAAGCTCGAGGGTTGCCTTCGCGCCGTGGAGTCGGGGGTGAAGGCCGCCACCATCATCGACGGTCGGGTCCTGCACTGCCTGCTGCTGGAGATCTTCACCAACGACGGCATCGGCACCATGGTGACCGATGACCCAACCCACGAGGAGGCGCCCGCATGAGCGAGCCCGGTGCGCGTGACCAGAACACGATCCTGGGGCGTTATGACGCCGTCATGATGAACGCCTTCGGCTCCCCGAAGCGGGTGTTCTCCCATGGAGAGGGCATCCACCTCGTCGACGCCGACGGCAACCGCTACGTCGACCTGCTGGCCGGTATCGCCGTGAACTCCCTGGGCCACAACCATGCCGGTGTGACCGCCGCCATCACCTCGCAGCTGTCCCGGCTGGGCCACGTGTCCAACTTCTTCGCCACCGAGGGGCAGGTGCGGCTCGCCGAAAGGCTGGCTGCTGCCGCTGGGGAGGGTGCTCGGGTCTTCTTCACCAACTCCGGAACCGAGGCCAACGAGGCAGCCTTCAAGGTCACCCGGCTGACGGGGCGCACCCACATCGTTGCCATGGAGGGTTCCTTCCACGGCCGCACCATGGGGGCATTGGCGGTGACGCACACGCCCAAGTATCGGGAGCCGTTCGAGCCGCTGCCCGGGCATGTGGAGTTCGTGCGATTTGGTGACGTCGATGCTCTTCGGGGTGCAGTCAACGACAAGACGGCCGCGGTGCTCGTCGAGCCCATTCAGGGGGAGAACGGCATCCTGCCTCTGCCAGCTGGCTACCTCGCCGAGGCGCGTCGCATCACCCGCGACGCCGGTGCGCTGCTCTGGGTCGACGAGGTTCAGACCGGCATCGGCCGCTGCGGTGAACTGCTGCTGCACCGGGCCGACGGTGTGACCGCCGATCTCGTGACGGTGGCAAAGGGGCTCGGCAACGGGTTCCCCGTGGGTGCCTGCATCGCTGTGCGTGACGCTGCCATGCTGCTGCAGCCCGGCAACCATGGGTCCACCTTTGGTGGCAATCCGGTGGCCGCAGCCGCCGCCAACGCAGTGCTGGACGAACTCGAGGCTGGCGTCCTGGACAACGTGCGGCAGGTGGGCGACTGGTTCGCCGCCGCGGTGGAGGGGCTGAGACACCCGCTCATCGACCACGTGCGCGGCCGTGGCCTCCTTCGGGGCATCGTGCTGGGCGCGGACATAGGGCCAGCCGTGGTGGACGCAGCACTGGCGGCAGGGTGGGTCATCAACGCGCCCCGGAGCAACGTACTGCGGATCGCGCCGCCCCTGATCATCACGCAGGGGGAGCTGCAACCCTTCGTGGACGCGCTGCCACAGCTCCTGGAGTCTGCGCGTGGCTGACGTGGCCCGCCCGGCGCGACTCTCCCGATTGCGGGAACTGCTCGCCGAGGAGCGCCACGCGTCGCAGCAGGACCTGAGCTCCGCGCTGGCTGCCGACGACATCACCGTCAGCCAGTCCACGCTCAGCAAAGACCTCGTGGCGATGGGGGCGATCCGTCGACGAGCCGCGGACGGTTCGCTCGTCTACGCGCTCGGTACCGACGGGGATGTTCCCGGCCTCGCGCTGGAGAAGCTGGCACGACTGGCCGCGGAACTCCTGCAGTCCATTCAGTCGGCGGGCAACCAGGTGGTGCTGCGGACACCACCGGGGGCGGCGCAGTTCTTCGCCGCCACACTCGACGCCGCCCGGCTGCCCGGCATCATGGGCACCATCGCCGGCGACGACACTGTCCTGCTCATAGCCGCCGACGACCACCGGGCCGGCGAGGTCATCGCGGCCATCTCGGACATGACCCGCACCGGCAAACCACACACACCGACAACGCAGAAGGATGACAAGTGACTGAGGGACGACTCTGGGGTGGCCGCTTCGGCGGCGGCCCGAGCGAGGCGATGTTCGCGCTCAGCAAGTCAACGCAGTTCGACTGGCGCCTCGCGCTCCATGACATTGCCGGCTCGCGCGCGCACGCCAAGGCGCTCCTGGCCGCGGGCCTTCTGGGATCCGACGAGGCCGACGCCATGGATGCCGGTCTCGCGGAGCTGGCCCGGCGGGTGGCGGCGGGCGAGTTCCTGCCGGCCGCGGATGATGAGGACGTGCACGGCGCGTTGGAACGTGGGCTGAAGGAGGTCGTCGGTTCCGAACTCGGGGGGCGGCTGCGTGCAGGGAGGTCCCGCAACGACCAGATCGCCACCCTGATCCGCTCCTACCTCCGCACCGAGCTGCGGTCCATCGCCCTGGCCGTCGACGAAGTCCTCGACGCGCTCGGCACCCAGGCAGACGCCTACATGGGGGCTGTGATGCCGGGCCGCACGCACCTGCAGTCCGCGCAGCCCGTTCTGTTGAGCCACCATCTGCTCGCCCATGCCTGGCCGCTGGTGCGTGACATCGAGCGACTCCGCGACCTGGACGCCCGGCTGGCGGTCAGTCCTTATGGCTCTGCTGCGCTGGCGGGTACATCGCTGGGACTCGACCCGCAGCTGGTGGCCCACGAACTCGGGTTCTCCTCCTCAGTGCCCAACTCCATCGATGGGACAGCGTCCCGCGACCTCGTGGCCGAGGCCACATGGGTGCTGGCACAGGTGGGCATCGACCTGTCCCGGCTCAGCGAGGACGTCATCCTGTGGTGCACGGCCGAGTTCGGGTTCGCGAAACTCGATGACGCCTGGTCCACGGGCAGCTCGATCATGCCGCAGAAGAAGAACCCCGACGTCGCGGAGCTGGCACGCGGCAAGGCGGGGCGTCTCATCGGCAACCTGACGGGGCTCCTGGCCACACTCAAGGGATTGCCCCTGGCCTACAACCGGGATCTGCAGGAGGACAAGGAGCCGATCTTCGACAGCATCGACCAACTCCACGTGTTGCTGCCCGCCGTTGCCGGCATGGTGGGCACGCTCACCTTTGACCGTGCCCGCATGGCGGCGGTGGCTCCCATGGGTTTCTCCTTGGCCACCGACGTGGCGGACCACCTGGTGCGCCATCGTGTGCCGTTCGCCGTCGCCCATGAGGTGGCGGGGGAGGCGGTCCGCTACTGCGAGTCCCGCAGCATGACGCTCCAGGAGCTCACCGTTGAAGATCTAGGACACATCTCGGAGCATCTTGACGCCTCGGTCCTCGATGTCCTGACTGTTGAGGGCTCCGTGGCTGCCCGCGACGGACGGGGTGGCACGGCGCCACTGCGGGTCACCGAGCAGCTGGGTGAACTGCGCAGCCGCCAGTCCGGTCTTCGTGACTGGGCATCCTCGGGGAACTGACCCCGCCCTCTGAAGGGGGTGGAAGGCAACGACAACGGCGATAGGGTGAACAGCGTGAATGCACTGCTCGAAGACCTGAAGTGGCGGGGGCTCATCGCCCACTCGACCGACGAGGAGGCGCTGGCCGCGCATCTCGACGCGGCGCCCGTCAACTTCTATGTGGGGTTCGACCCCACGGCGCCCAGCGTCCACACCGGGAACCTTGTCCAGTTGCTGCTGGCGCGTCGACTCCAGCAGGCCGGTCACAAGCCGTACATGCTGGTGGGCGGCGCCACAGGGCTCATCGGTGACCCCAAGGAGGCGGGCGAGCGCACCATGAACAGCGCCGAGGTGGTTGCCGGGTGGGTGGAGCGAATCCGCTCGCAGGTGGAGCGCTTCGTCGACTTCGACGGTCCAGGATCCGCGACGATGGTGAACAACCTGGACTGGACGCAGCAGATCTCTGTACTGGACTTTCTGCGCGACGTGGGCAAGCACTTCCCGGTCAACAGGATGCTGGCGCGCGACGTGGTGGCCCGGCGTCTCGAGGCGGGGATCTCCTACACCGAGTTCAGCTATGTGCTCCTGCAGTCGATGGACTACCGGGAACTCAATCGCCGGCACGGTGTCACCCTGCAGACCGGGGGGAGTGACCAGTGGGGCAACATCACGGCGGGGGTGGAACTGCTTCGTCGCAGCGACCAGGAACGGGTGCATGCTTTGGCCACCCCGCTGCTCACCAAGGCCGACGGCACCAAGTTCGGCAAGACCGAGTCCGGCACCGTGTGGCTCGATGAGGGTCTGACGAGCGCCTATGCGTTCCACCAGTTCTTCCTGAATGCGGAGGATGCCAAGGTCATCGACTACCTCAAAGTATTCAGCTTCCGCAGCAGGGAAGAGATTGAGGAGTTGGAGCGTGCCACCGCAGCCGAGCCGTTCAGGCGTGCCGCTCAGCGGGCGCTGGCCGACGACGTGACGGATCTGGTGCACGGAACCGCGGAACGGAAGGCGGCTTCTGATGCGGCGGCCGCCCTCTTCGGGAAGGGGGATCTCGCTGATCTCCCTGCATCGACGCTTGACCAGGTCATGACTGAGGTCGGGGCTGCCCGGGTGAACACCCTGCCGAGCATCACGGAGGCAATGACGCTGGCTGGTCTGGTGGACAGCAAGTCCGCCGCCCGTCGCGCCATCAGTGAGGGGGGCGCGTACCTCAACAACGTGAAGGTGACCGACGCTGACCTCCAGCTCGCTCCCGAACACCTGCTGGCCAACCGCTTCGCTGTCCTGCGGCGCGGACGCAGGACTGTCGGTGGCGTGGTGCTCGGCTGACCGGCACCACGCGGCCACCGGACGCCCTTCCCCACCGGGGAGGGGCGTCCTGTGCGTTGGATGGAGCGTGGCCGGCGGCCACTGCGGATGGTGTCGGGATCCCGAAAGAACCCACGCCCGGAGCCGATTTGTGCGCGACGTCGGCGGCGTGTAGTGTTTCCAACGCTTCGAGGTGAACCGGACGCCCCACAGGGCGGACGAACCCGAAGATCCCACAACCACAAACTCTCTCGAGCTCGGGTGTGCGTTCAATGGAACCCACCGGAACCGAAGGTGTGTGGCGTGTCCGGGTCACCATGGTGACAGGGACGGGGGAGGGGCCGAGCCCCAGGATCTGAGATGGTCCACACAACTCAACACTGGACCAGGACGCACAACAATCCGCTTTGACAGGGATGAGGCGCAGCGGTAGTGTTGATCGAGTCGCTTCAAGCGGCTGAGGAACCCCGCTGAACAATCCAAAAGAATTCAAAGAATTACCGAATTGCGCGGAACTGATCCAGCGAGTAAGCTTCAATAGCTGCCAGATTGAAAGGCAGTGATAACAACTTAAAATGCGAATTGCTAGAGGCCGAAACGCCAAGTTGACAGCCAAAACAATTCACATTAAAGTTAACCGAGTTGCCCCGAATGCAACAGGAACTTGTTCCTGGGAGTGAGGGATGCACCCGAAACTTGAGAACTCAACAGCGTGCTTAAAGTCAATGCCAAAAATGCACTATTGCAGCTGACATTCGTGTTG
>NZ_REFW01000004.1 GCF_003688855.1 Tessaracoccus antarcticus | reverse complement strand
CAACACGAATGTCAGCTGCAATAGTGCATTTTTGGCATTGACTTTAAGCACGCTGTTGAGTTCTCAAGTTTCGGGTGCATCCCTCACTCCCAGGAACAAGTTCCTGTTGCATTCGGGGCAACTCGGTAAACCTTACTGGGGACTTTTCCGGCTGTCAACTTGGCGTTTCTGCCGGTTTCAGCCCCAGTTTCAGTTGTTTTTGCTATCCTGCGGTCTCCCTCAGGCAGCTAGAGAAGACTACTCCCCGATCCATCTGGGTGCAAATCGTGGGGCCCTGCAGTGTCTTGGCCCCTGGCCCCTCGCCACCTCACCGAGGCGTTGTTCCTAGTGGGGCCCTGTTGAGCCGTGCGCACCCGCTGTCACACGGCATGCGAGTGGCCGCAGTTGACGACACCCGAGCGTGGGGACCGCCTGCCGGGACGGGTGGTGACAGATCTAGACTCGGGGTGTGAATCCAGTCATTGCGCATCCCATCACCCCCCAACGCACCGTCCCCTCCACCATCGCCCGCCCCGAGTACGTCGGACGAGCGGCACCCCGCCCCTACACGGGCAGCCACGTGCAGAGCGCCGACGTGATCGAACGGATGAGGGAGTCCGGACGCATAGCTGCCGATGCCATGCATGCGGCTGCCAGGGCCATTGCCCCCGGCGTCACCACCGACGAGCTGGACCGCGTCGCCCACGAGTACATGCTGGACCATGGCGCCTACCCCTCCGCACTCGGCTACAGGGGCTTCCCCAAGTCGGTGTGCACCTCCGTCAACGAGGTCATCTGCCACGGCATCCCCGACAAGCGCCCCCTTGAGGACGGCGATCTCGTCAAGATCGACGTGACTGCCTTCAAGAACGGCGTGCACGGCGACAACTGCGGCACCTTCTACTGCGGGGACGTGGATGAGGAGTCCCGACTCCTCACCGAGCGCACCAAGGAAGCACTGACGCGGGCCATCAAGGCCGTGCGGCCGGGACGGCCCGTCTCGGTGATCGGCCGCGTCATCGAGTCCTACGCCAAGCGCTTCGGCTACGGAGTGGTGCGGGACTACACGGGCCATGGCGTACACACTGCTTTCCACTCCGGGCTCGTGATCCTGCACTACGACGAGCCCCGCCTGGACACCATCATGGAGCCCGGCATGACGTTCACGATCGAGCCCATGCTGACTCTCGGCTCGCCGGAGGCCGAAGTGTGGGACGACGACTGGACCGTCGTCACGCTCGACAAGTCCCGGTGCGCCCAGTTCGAGAGCTCCTTGGTGGTCACGGAGACCGGCGCGGAGGTACTGACAGTCGCCAGCCACGAGCTCGGCTGAGACTCAGGGCAGCAGGGTGGCCCGCGCGAGACCCAGTCCGCGGGCCAGCGGCATGAGGGTGAACTGTCGTGCCATGGCCGCCACGAGGTTCGCCCCCGGGGTGTCTGCATCGAGCACAGCGCGCTGGTGCGCGGGCGACAGTCGCCCGAACGCGTCGAAAAGTGCGTAGGTGTCGTCGGGTGACAGGTTCAGCACGCCGTGCAGGGCCCGCCGACGAACGAACAGGGGCTGGTCACGCCCCGGCAGTTCGCCCCGCACCGCCTGCGCCACCACACCGTCGACCGCTGACAGCGACGCGAAGAATGTGTACCCGCTGAACGGATTGTTCTGCTGGCCGGCGGCACCGAATCGCATGACGCCCTGGATGTGACCCCCGCGCCTCACGAGCGGGATCGACACCCGCTCAACCTCCGCCCCGGAGACCTGGTCACCCCCCAGACCGGAGAGCTCGAGGCGCCGGAGAAGTCGCCGCCGAAGTTCGCCCTGCGACAGACCCGGGGCACCGGCGAGGCACGTCTCCTCCAGGAGCACACGCCCATCGGGCATGGGGATGACGTAGAGGAAGGTGGGTGACGTGACGCCCCAACGGGCCGCGCCATCAAACGGACGCCAATCCATGAGGACGGCCTCCGCGCCGCACAAGACCTTCTCGGCAACCTCCGGAGGTACAAGGATGCCGTGCGCCGTCTGGTGCGGGACGTCCCCGCCACTTCCGGCGGGGCGCGCTCCACGTGCATCCACCACCATCCGCGCCCGCTGGCGCAACGCAGCCACGTCGTCGTCGCCGAGGACCTGCTCCTCCACGGTCACTCGCTCGAGCGTGGTGGCGAGCCGCACGGCATCGTTGTCGAGGATGGCGTACTCGTCCCGGATCGGGTAGGAGTCCGCTGCGCGGATCTGTGGGTCGTGGGCGGTGGTGGCCACCACGTCGGCGGGGAGCCATGCGGGAAGCTGGCGCCGCCAGCCACCGAGCGTCTGCGCCCACGACCGCCCCGGATGGGGGTCAACACCCAGCACCTCCAGGCCAGCGGCAGCGAGCCGGTGGGCAAGCGAACGCCCGGCGGGACCCAGACCGACGACGGCGACGTCGAAGAGTGTCACACCGATCAGGACGCCGGCTGGGACGCCCAGGGGTCGTCACCCAGTGCGTTGATCTGCTCGACGCTCCAGGGGCTGAGCAGGTGCGGCATGTTCGCCGCGGTGGCTCGCAGGTCCCCCCAGTCGGCCCAGGCGTGCTCAGCAACCTCGGCGGGGTCGAAGACGAGGTCCTCGGGATCCACCTCAGCCACCATGACGGGGCACAACTCGTTCTCCACCACACCTGAGGCGTCGACGGCGCGGTACCGGAAGTTCGGCAGCGCGAGGCGCAGGTTCAGCGGCAGGGCCCCGATCTCGTCCGGCACGCGACGCATGGCCGCCTTGAGCGGGCCTTCATCGGGGCGCTGGTGGCCACATGCGGCGTTGGTCCACACCCCGGCCCACGTGACCTTGTCCAGCGCACGTCGGGTCATGAGCACGCGCCCCAGGGCGTCGCGCAGGTAGACCGAGAAAGCCAGGTGCAGCGGGGTCTCGTGCGTGTGGAATGTGGTGCGGGGGGCAGTACCCAACTGGTTTCCCATGTCATCGACCAGGACCACCACATCGTCATCGACTGTCATGGCGCACAACCTACCAACCCCACCCAGAGACTGCTCAGCGACGCTTGGCCAAGGCCTTGCGCAACGGACGCACCCAGCCGAAGCGGGGACTCGTGGGTGCCGTGAAGATGTCCTGCCCTGCCACCTGCCACGACGCCAGGAGATGGTTGGCAGCCTGCACGCCCGTGGTGGCCGCGCGCTCCATGAGGGCCACGGGGTAGTCGCAGCGGATGCCGTCGCCCGCGAGCACGACGTTGCCCGAAGGGGTCTGAACCGTGGGTCTGTTGCGCCACGGGGAGGTGTCCACGAGGTGGCAGTCGTCAGCAACCAGCCACTCCTCCCCCAGCGTGGTGGCGTCCGCCAGCTCGGGGTGGATGAGGTCCTGCATGGCCGCCAGTTCCGCACGCAATGCCTGCTCATCGACATGGTGGTCGACGGCGTAGGCGTGAAGTTCCACGACGCTCCCGTTGCGACGAGCCGCCCAACGCCGGGCGGAATCCTCGAACTGGTGCATCATCGACACGTTGTCCAGCGGGCCGTAGTTGCTGGTTCCGAGGAAGTCCGGCGATCCGGCGGCTGCCGGCTTGTCGAGCCAGCGTCGCCAGACCACGAAGGGAGGGGCCGAGCGAAGCGCGCCAATACCCTCGCGCCAGTGCTCATCGCCAAGGCTGGGGCTGGCCCCGACGATGCGTTGCAGCGGTCGCAACTCAGTGGCGAGCACTGCAGCATCCGCCTCGATCGGTTCGCCGTCGGTCATCACGGTGACGCCGTCCTCGCGGACTTCGAGCTCCGTGGCACTGGTCCCCAGTCGGAACTCGACGCCCTGACGCTCCAAATGCTGGGTGAGCGGATCCCACAGGGCCGTGCCGAAGTCGTCGGCAGCCACGTCGAACAGCAGTCCCTCGGCGGACCCGACGAAGTACGTGTGGAACATGGCCACCAGTTCGCCACCGGAGAACTCGTCCGGGTCCGCAAAGAAGCTGCGGGCGAAGACCTCCAGCGCCAGGTGGCGGGCGGTGTCCGGGAAGCGCAGGTCGTCGAGGACGTCGGAGGCTGAGCGCCCGTCCATGTCCTCGAACGTCTTCGGGAACTCCACATCCAGCAGTCCGAGTGCCGCGTCGACGTTCACCTTCGTGAGGTCGCGCACCGGGAAGCTCGGCGACGTCGCCACGAACCCGATCAGGTTCAACGGTGGTGTGCGGGGGATCCGGGCGAAGGAGTCGCGGGGTCCGTCGCGCAATGTCAGGGGGTAGTCCTCCACAGGGCGCAGGCCCGCAAGCATCGGATCTGCCCGGCGCAGCAGTGCGCGCAGCTGGTAGTACTGCTTGAAGAACGCATGGAAGCCGCGGCTCATGGGCACCTTGTCGCCGTTGTCCAGCGTCGTCGGCCATGACCGTACGCGGCCACCGAGCTGCTGTTCGCGCTCCAGGACCGTCACCTTCACACCGCGCTCCGCCAGGGTCGCCGCGGCGGACATGCCAGCGATGCCGCCACCCACCACCACGACGTGGCGCCCCTCTGTCCAGGTTGCTCCGGCAGGTCCTGCATGCCGCTCTGCCCGCTTGTCGCGCCCCTGGAACCCTGCCGTGCCGTTCTCCACACCGTGTGCCATGGCCAAACCTTATGCGCTCGTGCATCGGCCCGGCATATCCCCCCTCGGTTCGCCACGGTGCTGCGTCCCCGGCGTGGAGTTTCGACGTGCGCCACTGCCGGTGTGCCACTCTTGGGGAGCATCACACCCGAGAGGACCCACATGTTGCGTGAAGGACTGAACAAGCTCCAGGTTTCAGCCGGCTTCGACGAGGTGGCCGCCACCTACGACGCCATGGTCTCCCTGAATCCGGGGTACAGGCGACATCTGCAATTGGCCGCCGAGTCCCTGCTGTCGCACGTGCACACCCAGAAGCCGGTCCTGCTGGATCTCGGATGCGGCTCCGGTCTCTCGACGGCCGCACTTCTTGCGGCGGCCCGCCGACGGGGCATGGATCCCACCATCGTGGGCGTCGACGCCTCCGGTGGAATGCTCGAGCAGGCCCAGCGGCGCGGCTTCGACGACACTGTCTCGTTCCGGCACGGACGGGCCGAGCAACTGTCCGACCTCGACCTTCCGCCTGCCGACGGCGTCCTCGCCTGCTACCTGCTGCGCAACGTCACCGACGTCGACGCCACGCTGCGAGCCATTCAGACCCAGCTGCGTACGCGTGCCACTTTCGTGGCGCAGGACTACTCCGTGGCCGACTCGGAGTCCTCGCGTCGACGCTGGACCGCCGTGAACCAGACCATCATCCTGCCGCTGGCATCCGTGATCGCCCGGAACCGCGACCTCTACGAGTACCTTCACCGCTCCGTCGACGACTTCATGGGCGTGCAGGAATTGGCCCAGCGCATCATCGCTGCCGGCTTCGCCACCGTGGAGAGCCGCTCCGTCGGCGGTTGGCAGCACGGGATCCTCCATCTGGTGCGGGGGACCAAACCGCTGGGCTGACCACGTGGACCAGGGCTGGCCACCGCATGCGGGGGGCGCGGCGCACCACCCAGCGATCACGTCGTGCAGCCGCTAGAGTCAGAAGCCGTGAATGCACCGTGGATCAAGCACTACCAGCCGGGCGTTCCGGCCGAGATCGAACTCCCCACCGAGTCGCTCGTCGCACTCTATGAACGATCGGTGGCCGAGGCCCCCGATGCGGTGGCCACCGAATTCTTCGGCAGAACAACCACCTACGCGCAACTCGGTGACCGGATCAGCCGCGCTGCCGAGGGGTTGCGGCGACTCGGCGTTCGACGCGGGGACCGTGTGGCACTGGTGCTACCCAACTGCCCCCAACACGTCATCGCCTTCTATGCCGTGCTGCGCATCGGCGCAGTGGTGGTGGAACACAACCCGTTGTACACCGAGCGTGAGCTGCGGCACATGTTCGAGGACCACTCAGCGCGCGTGGCGATCTGTTGGGACGTGGCCGTGCCCAAACTCCAGGCGATGCCCGATGACATCCCGGTGCCCACGATCATCTCCGTCAACCTTCTCGACGCCTTTCCCGCGACCAAACGCCTGGCGCTGGGCCTGCCGCTGGCAAAGCTGCGGGCAGCCAGGGCCAAACTCACACAGCCGAGCGTGGGCACCCTGACGTGGAAGAAGTTCCTGGACGGGCCGCCGATCGATTCGGCGCATCCGCGGCCCGGCGTCCACGATGTGGCAGTGATCCAGTACACCTCTGGCACCACCGGCCAGCCCAAGGGTGCAATGTTGAGTCACTACAACCTCTTCAGCAATGCCCGTCAGGGCGAGGCATGGATGCACGGCGCCAAACTCCGCGAGGAGAACTTCTACGCGGTCCTGCCGTTGTTCCACGCCTTCGGGATGACCCTCTTCCTCACCTACGGCATCCTCAAACAGGCCCGCCTGGTGCTGTTTCCCGCCTTCGACGTCGACATGGTGCTGGACGCGGCACAAAAGACCCCGCCGACGGTCTACTGCGCCGTACCGCCAATCTATGAGCGCACGGCGACGCGCGCCAAGGAGCGTGGGATCAGCCTGCGCAGCGCCAAATACTGCATCTCCGGGGCGATGAATCTGCCTGAAGCGGTTGTCGAGCTGTGGGAAAGCGTCTCCGGTGGACTTCTCGTGGAGGGATACGGCATGACGGAGGCCTCTCCGGTGTGTCTGGGGAACCCCTTCGCGCCGAGCCGACGCAGCGGTACCATCGGCGTCCCGTTCCCCAGCACCCGCATGAAGGTGGTCGATCCCGACGACCCCACCCGGGAAGTGGCGCAGGGCGAACGCGGCGAGTTGCTGCTTCAGGGCCCGCAAATCTTCAGCGGCTACTGGAACAACCAGTCCGAGACCGAGAAGACCCTCCTCCCCGGCGGATGGCTTCGCACGGGGGACGTGGTCACCGTTGATGCTGACGGCTTCACGACCATCGTGGATCGGGTGAAGGAACTGATCATCACAGGAGGCTTCAACGTCTCCCCCTCCGAAGTCGAGGAGGTCCTCCGCGCTCACCCCGACATCACGGACGTCGCCGTGGTCGGTGTCCCGGCACCCACAGGAGGCGAGCGAGTGGCTGCGGTGGTGATCCTTGCGGAGGGTTCACACCTGGATGAGAACGCCATGCGCTCCTGGTGCAAGGAACGCCTGGCCGCGTACAAGGTGCCCCGCAGCATCGTTGCAGTCGACGATCTCCCCCGCTCCATGCTCGGCAAGGTCCTGCGCACACAGGTTCGAGAACAGTTCCTGGCCACTCATCACTGAGGGGCATCACCACGCAGCGGAGTGCGGCGCCCGTCGATACCACCGGGGACGATCGGCCGGATGCGAGCCATGAACCCCCAACGGCGGTGGCCAGGAACACAGATGAAGGACGAGTCGGCCGGTAAGCCGGATTCTGTCGAAGGATGATCATCCATCTAGGCCCGCCGTTGCCGACGGGCTCATGCAACCCACCCGGACGCCTCGCGCGAGCAGCGCTCAGACAGCGTCCGCAGCCAACCGGGGCTGGCCTTCTTGGTCTTGCTCCAGGTGGGGTTTACCGAGCCACACCGGTCACCCGGTGTGCTGGTGGTCTCTTACACCACCGTTTCACCCTTACCCGACCGAAGCCGGGCGGTCTGTTTTCTGTGGCACTTTCCCGCGGGTCACCCCGGGTGGGCGTTACCCACCACCCTGCTCTGTGGAGTCCGGACTTTCCTCAGCGCTTGCGCACCGCGATCATCTGGCCGACTCGTCCGACGCTGATTCTATGCTGAAGGTGACGTTTCCCTCCACCAGGTCAACTCCGTCGAGCCTGACACGCACGCGTTTGCCCACCACTGCGGGGTCGGTGCCGGTGATGCGCGCCTCGATGGCGAACTCCGTGATCTGGAATGTTCCGGAACCGTTCCTGGGATTGACGTCGATGACGACGGCGTCGAAAACCTGCCCGATCCTGCACTGCAGGACCAGGGCTTCGGCCAGGTTGATGACACCCCGTTCGTAGGCGCTCGCCTTCTGCCCGGTCTCCTGCATCACCGAGGGCAAGCCGTCGAGGGCCTCGATGACCCAGCCGGGGACAGGCGCACCCGTGGACAGGCTGTGACACGTCTCGAGGACGAATCGGTCCACGAGCCGACGCAGCGGCGCCGTCGCGTGGGCGTAGACGGAGGCGACCGCGGCGTGGCCGAGGTCGGCCTCCGGCAGCCCGTCATGGAAGGCAAGGTAGCCGGCACCACGGAACAACGACGTGCACTGCACGATCACGGCGAGCTCCTTGGGCTCCGTCGGGTCCAGGGAGCGGACGAAGTCCGGGTAGGGAAGGTCGGTGGGCCAGTCGACGTCGAGGGATGCCGCCACCCGGCGCAGCTTCGCGACGGCAGACTTCTCAGCGGGCGGCAGGGTCCGCAGGATCCCCACCTTCCCATCCACCATCATGTGGGCTGCGGCGATGCCGGTCATGAGTGAGACCTGGGCATTCCACTCCTCCACGTCGAGCATCGAGCGGAACTCCAGCCGCCACGTCCCGTTCTCGGGCACGATCTCCTGATCGGGGAGGTTGAGGTTGATGCCCCCCCGCTCGACCTCAAGGGCGACGCGCAGGGTGCCGACCTCGCGCAGGAGCACGGCCGTCTCCGAGGGATCCGGCGCCGCGAGCTGGGCAGCCACGTCCGCGTAGCTGAGCTTCGCCCGGTTCAGGACCATGGCCCGCTCCAGCGTCGAGCCGACGAGGGTGCCGGCCGCATCCAGCCTGTGCGTCCACAACATGGCCGGCCGGGGCCTGCCGTCGGCCAGCAGGGACGCCGCATCCTCGCTGAGTGCCGGCGGGTGCAGCGACACCTTGGCGCCGGGTGCGTACATGGTCTGTCCACGCTTCCACGCCTCGTCGGCGATGGGCGAACCGGGCTCCACCCAGGCCGCCACGTCGGCTATGGCGTAGTGGACGGTGTAGCCGTCACCGTCGCGGACGATGTGGAGCGCTTGGTCCAGGTCCCTTGACGAGGCCGGGTCGATGGTCAGGAACTCGATGTCCGTGCGGTCCCTGTGCCCCTCGAACGACGGCGGATCGGCCCGCAACGCCTCCGCCTGGGCAAGAACCGCAGGGGGAAACCCGGCTGGCAGGCCCAGTTCACTCTGAAGACGGTGCAGGCCGCGCACGACCTCGTCGGGCACACCCGGAATGAGGACGTGACGGCTGATCATCAGAGCCCCGAATCGGCTGTCCGGACCAGGATGCGGTCGCATTCGACGCACCGCAGCACCTGGTTGGCGGGTGCCTTCCTGTAACTGTCAAGGTCGGCGACGGTGATCTCCAACTGGCAACCGGTGCACCGTCCACGGTGCAGCTTCGCTGCGGCCAGACCGCGCTGGGCGCGAATCTTGTCGTACATGACCAGCAGGGCCGGAGGCACGGTGCTCGCCACGCCCTTGCGTGCCGCCGTGACGCCCTGCGCCTCGGTACTGAGGCCCTTGACCTTCTGGTCCCGGATCCCCACCTCGTCACGCAACGTCGCCTCGATCTCGTCGCGACGCGCGGACATCTCCTTGGCGGTGCTCTCGGCGTCCTCCAGCCGCGCCATGACCTCGAACTCGGCATCCTCCAGTTCGTTGACGCGCCGCTCCAGTCGCGCCACCTCGTCGATGAGCCCCTTCAGCGTTTTGCCGTCACTGATGGAGCCGTCACCCACGCGGGTCCGGTCACGCTCGAGGCGTGCCCGCACCGGGACAAGGTCCGCCTCCGCGCGGCGCAGGGCAACGCCGAGGTCGTCGACGATGGTGGTGGCCTCCACGAGCGAGTCGGCCACGCTCTGGCGCTCGGCCATCAGCTCGGCGATCCTCTGGTGTTGGGGCAGGGAGCGAGCGGTGTGCTGCAGCCGTCCCATCTCGGCATCCAGATCGGCGAGATTCAGCAGTTTCTGCTGGTCAGCGGGCTCAGCAAGCATCGCAGGGGTCCTCCCGTTAGCGTTTCGGGGCCAATCTACAAGGGTTCCACCCGGCGTCTACACTCGCTGCCATGACCGCAGCGCAACAGAAGGCATCCGCTCTCGACGGCGCGAGCCGCAAATCACCGTTCTCCCAGGCGTTCAAGGAGTTCATCGTCGAGGACTGGGCACCCTATGAGTCCCAGATGCCCGAGGCGCTGCCAGCCGCCGCATGGACCCGTGCCCGCCGCGAAGCCGCCATCGGCCACTTCTCCGGCAGAACCCTGGTGGTTCCGGCTGGAACCCACCGGGTCCGTTCCAACGACACCGACCACCGCTTCCGCCCCCACACGGCGTTCGCATGGCTGAGCGGGTTGGGCCAGGAGAGCGAACCCGACGCGGTCCTGGTGCTGTTCGCCGACGACCCCGCCACCTTGTTCTTCCGCCCCCGCTGTCCGCGCACCGACGAGGAGTTCTACGCCTCCTCCCGCTACGGAGAGATGTGGGTGGGCCAGCGCGACTCCCTGGAGGAGATGAGCGCTCGTCTGCACCTGCCGTGCCGCGACATCCGTGACCTGGAGGACGCCCTCGCCGGGCATGACCTGCTCGTGCTGCGCGACGTCGACGCATCCGTCACCGCCATGGTGGACGGTCTGCGCGACGGCGACCACGCCGTCGACGATGCCCTGCTGGAAACCACCCTGTCCGAGATGCGGTTGGTGAAGGACCAGTTCGAGATCGACGAGATGCGTCGCGCCTGCGACGCCACCCGCGTCGGGTTCGAGGCGGTCGCCAGGGAACTCCCGAACGCGGTGCTCAAGGGTCGCGGGGAGCGCTGGGTGGAGGGGGTGTTCGGACTGCATGCCCGGCACCTCGGCAACACCGTCGGCTACGACACCATCGCCGCTGGAGGCGACCACGCCAACACCCTCCACTGGATCCGCAACGACGGCGACCTCGCCGACGACGACGTCATCCTGCTGGACGCCGGTGTCGAGGTCGACTCGCTGTACACCGCTGACGTGACCCGCACCCTGCCCGTGGGGGGACGCTTCTCCCCTGCCCAGCGCCGCGTCTACGACGTGGTGCTGGCGGCGCAGACCGCCGGCATCGAGGCTTGCCGCCCGGGAGCCGCGTTCACGGACCCCCACACGGCCGCCATCACCGTTCTGGCGGACTTCTTCGAGGAACTGGGCATCCTGCCGGGCACCGCGGCGGAGGCGCTGTCCGAAGACGGTGGGCAGTGGCGCCGCTGGATGGTGCACGGGACGTCGCACCACCTCGGCATGGATGTCCACGACTGCGCCCAGGCCCGTCGCGAGGTCTACCGCGGCGGTCAACTCGCCGAGGGCATGATCATCACGGTGGAGCCGGGCATCTACTTCAAGTCAACGGACCTGCGGGTGCCGAACGAGTACCGCGGCATCGGCGTGCGCATCGAGGACGACATCCTCATCACCGACGGGGATCCGGAGAACCTGTCGGCGTCGCTCCCACGCGACGCCGACGAGGTCGAGGCCTGGCTGGCGCAGCAGCAGGGTCGCTGACCCTCAGTCGTCGGCCTGTTCCTTGCGGAACGGCGTCTCCGTTCGCTGCATGAAATTCAGCAGCAGGGTGGCGACGTCGCCCGGGCTCGCCACGGTCACCTGGTGCGACGCCTCCGGCAGCACATGGAGTTCAGCCTCCGGGACGGTCTCGACCACAAGCTCCACGTTCTCGATGGGCGTGGAGCTGTCCCGGCCCCCGGCAATGACCATCAGGGGCATGCGGATGTCAGCGAGGTCCCCGCGCATGTCGTGGGCTGCCAATGCCCGGCACAGTTGCGCGTACGAGTGGTCGTCGGTGGCCGCCAACCCCTCCATGATGGTGTCGACGGTGCTGCGGCTCTGGGCACGGAAGTTCGGGGTGAACCAGCGCTTCTCGGTCTCCTCCAGCAACTGCTGGGTCCCGGAGGACTCCACCTGCGCGGCACGCTCCAGCCAGCGATCGGGCTCCCCCACCTTGGCTGACGAGCACAACACCGCCACGCCGGAGAGGTCCTCGGGGTGCTCCAGCGCAAGGTGCAACCCGATGGCGCCGGAGATGGACAGCCCCGCGAAGAAGATGGGGAGGTCCCCGACGTCGGCGCGGACGCGGCGGATGACGTCGGCGACTCCCCCGGCCAGCGCTTGCAGAGTGGGCTCATCGGCTTCGTCCCACAGGGTGGCTTCCGCGTGCCCCGGGAGGTCGACGAACACCACGCGGGCCTCATCGGCCAAAGCGTCGGCCACCGGGGTCCACTGATGGGTCGCATTGCCGCCGAGGCTCGGGGCAACCACGAGCACCCGTTCGGCTGTGCCCGCCGGATCGTAAACGTCGTATGTCAGTTCCATGTCCACCTCGATGTCGGAGTACCGACTCCAACATACTCAGGCGGGGAGTCCGGTGTGCACCGGCTCACTCAAACTGTGCAGCACGCTCCTCAGGGCGCGCGGAGAGCAACTCGCGGGCGCGCGCTGCCACCTTGTGTTCGCTCAGCACTTCGTAACTGGTGGCCACCGTCTGCCGCATGGAGTTGAAGTCCCGGTTCCCGCGGCTGAGTGCATACCCGATCGCCGTCGTGAGGGTGCCGATGATCACACCCAGCAGCAGACCCACGAGAAGGACAGGCAGGAAGGCTGCCTGGCCGCCTGTGAAGAGCGAGAGCATCAGGCCCACGAAAATGCCGGTGCCGATGCCGGAGATGGCCCCCTGGGCCAGGACGGTGCCCCATGTGCGTCGACCCGTGATCCGCTCGACCGATTTGAGGTTGGCCCCCACGATGAGCAGGTTCTCCACGGGGAACTGCTGGTCGGACAGGAAGTCGACGGCGGCCTGTGCCTCCTCGTACTTCTTGTACTGGCCCACCAGTTGCGGGTAGTCCAGCTCGAATGAACGTCCGGGAACCGGGGTGGTACTCATGATGGTGGCCTCCTGTGCGCGTCGTCCGGATCCGCCGCACGACTGATGGGATCCAGCCTACGCAGGGCGGGACCCAGGGTGCCGTACACGTCGCGGGATGGCGGCGGCGGGGCTGAGCACGTCCACCCGACGCGGAGGCGCCAAACCCCCGCGCGGGGAGTGTAGATTGCGGCGCATGAACGCCAAAGATACGCAGGTCTTCATCTCGCGCATCATTGGCCTCCCCATCGTCGATGCCGCAGGTGACCAGGTGGGTCGCGTCAAGGACGTCGTGTACCACCTGCGCGTGAACACGCTGGCCCCACGAGTTCGTGGGCTCGTCGTGGAACTCTTCGCGCGGCAGCGCATCTTCGTGCCCATGATCCGCGTGCACAACATCAGCGCGAACCAGGTTGCCATCCTCGGACAGGTGGACACACGTCGCTTCACGAAGCGTGACACCGAGTACCTCGTGGCGGCTGACCTCTTCGACAGGGCCGTCTCCCGTGACCGTCCCACCCGCATTTTCGATGTGTCGATGGTCCAGGTGCGCAACAGGGAGTGGGAACTGCGCAGCGTCGCCCTCCGCAGCAAGTCCGGCGTCAGCCGGTTCGGCTTCGGTGGCCGCAGCACCACCGAGGTGGTGCGGTGGAGCGAGGTGTCGGACCTGGTGATGCTCAAGGGCCGCACGGCAGCCCACATCGTCGCGGAACTCTCCGACATGAAACCGGCGGACGTGGCCAAGGAGTTGCACGACCTGGACCCGGAGCGCCGCGCGGCTGTCGTCGCGGCCCTGGACGATGAGACGCTGGCCGAGGCGCTGGAGGAACTGCCCGAGGATGAGCAGATCGAGCTCATCTCGGCGCTGGACACCGAACGTGCCGCGGACGTGCTCGGCGAGATGGATCCCGACGACGCCGCCGACCTCATCCGCGACCTGCCCAGTGACGTGGCCGAGGACCTGCTGCAGCGCATGGAGCCCGACGAAGCCTCCGACGTGCGCCGCCTCCTGCTCTACGAAGAATTCACGGCCGGCGGCATGATGACGCCCGAGCCCGTCATCCTCGACACCGACGCCACCGTGGCCGACGCGCTGGCCCGGTGCCGGGAGGAGTACTTGACCCCGGCCCTGGCCTCCATGGTGTTCGTGTGCCGCCCGCCCGTGGAAACCCCCTCAGGCCGCTACATCGGTGCCTGCCACGTTCAGCAACTGCTGCGCGCCGCGCCCACGCTCCTCGTGGCCACCATGCTCGACGACAGCCTGGAGCCGTTGTCCCCCAGCAGCCCGCTCGCCCAGGTGAGCCGGTTCTTCGCCACCTACAACCTGGTGGTCGCGCCCGTGGTGAACGACCGTGGCCAACTCATCGGGGCCGTCACGGTCGACGACGTGCTGGACCACATGCTGCCCGACGACTGGCGCGGGGAACACATGGACGAACCCGCCGCGGAGGTGAGCAATGCCGCGTACTGAACGCGAGACCCTGTCGGAGCCCGGACGTCGTTCCCACATCCCCCGGGTGTCCCTGGACCCCGACACCTTCGGCGCCTTCGCCGAGGGTGCCGCCCGGTTCATGGGTACGGGCAAGTTCATCGTCTACATGACGGTGTTCGTCATCATCTGGATCTCCCTCAACGTGATCGGCATCTACGGGTACAAGTGGGACCCCTACCCGTTCATCCTGCTCAACCTCTTCTTCTCGACGCAGGCCTCCTACGCGGCACCCCTGATCCTGCTGGCCACGAACCGGCAGGAGGTCCGGGACAAGCTGAGCCTCGACGAGGACCGCCGGCTGGCGGCGCAGTCGCGGGCCGACATGGATTTCCTGGCGCGGGAGATCTCCGCCATCCGCATGAACCTCGGCGAACTCGCCACGCGCGACTTCGTCCGGGGCGAACTGCGCATCGAACTCCGCGAACTGGCCGAGCGACTTGAGGCGAATGGGAGGCGAGATGGCTGAGGACCTGCCCGGCGTCACCGACATCACGGACAGCGACGAGCCGGGCCGCCCCGGGGGGGTTCGCTGGTTCGGCGTGGTCCTGCTGCTGGCCTACGTGGCGCTGATGGCGCTGGGCGCCTGGTCCCTGTGGCTGATCGCCGGCGAGGAACTCGTGGCGGGGATCTCCGCCGGAGTCTTTGTATTCCTCTATGCCCTGGGGTGGCGGCTGTGGCTCGCACCCGGCTCGGACCGGCGGCTGGCCTTCAAGGAACGCCTCACCGTGCACCTCATCGCCGGTCCTGTGGTGGTGGTGTTGGGGAGCCTCGCCGGGGTGTGGCTGCCCATGATCGTGGCGCTCAGCGCGGTCATCATGTGCGACGCACTCAACGAGCGCGACCGTCATCCAGCAGTGGGCGGTTCGGCCCCCGATTTGATTTGACACCACCCGCCCCGTATCAAGGGTGTGTGACTACCGAGAATCCGCTGCTCCCGCTCGTCCGCGCCGCACTCCACGGCGTTGAGGACCCGGAGATCCGGCGCCCCATCACTGACCTCGGCATGGTGGACGAGGTGCGAGCAGACGACACGGGACACGTGTTCGTCCGTGTCCTCCTGACCGTCTCCGGCTGCCCCATGAAATCCGAGATCACCACCCGCGTGTCCGCGGCAGTCGGGGCGGTCGACGGTGTCAGCGGAGTCGACGTCGAGCTGGGCGTGATGTCCGACGAGCAGCGGGGCGCCATGCGACAGATGCTCCGCGGTGGCCAGGCGGAGCGTGTCATCCCGTTCGCGCAGCCGGGCAACCTGACGCGCGTGATCGCGGTGGCCTCCGGCAAGGGTGGTGTCGGCAAGTCATCGGTCACCGTCAACCTCGCTCTTGCCCTGGTCCGCCAAGGCCTGCACGTGGGCATCCTGGACGCCGACATCTACGGCCACTCCATCCCCGACCTGCTGGGACTGGGTGACGCCCGGCCCACCGTCGTCGACGACATGATCATGCCCGTGCCCGCACTGGACGGACTGAAGGTCATCAGCGTCGGCATGCTGAAGCCCAGCCGTGACCAGGTGGTGGCATGGCGTGGACCCATCCTGGACCGCGCGCTGACGCAGCTCCTGGCCGATGTCTACTGGGGCGACCTGGACTACCTGCTGCTGGACCTCCCGCCCGGCACCGGTGACGTGCCCATGAGCCTGGGGCAGAAGATCCCCTCCTCCGAAGTCCTCGTGGTCACGACCCCGCAGCAGGCAGCCTCCGAGGTGGCCGAGCGCGCCGGGACGATGGCGCACATCATGGAACAGCGCGTGATCGGCGTGGTGGAGAACATGAGCTGGCTCGAAACCGTGTGCCCCCACTGCCACGAACCCCACAGGATGGAGCTCTTCGGCGCCGGCGGCGGCGTGCTGGTGGCCGAGGCACTCACCGACCGCTTCGGCTACGACGTACCACTGCTGGCGCAGGTGCCCTTCGACGAGGCACTCCTGGCAGGCGGCGACCGCGGTGAACCCATCGTCGCCTCTGCGCCGGACCACCCAGCCGCACAGGCGCTCGTGGAACTCGGCCGGATCGTTGCGAGCCGCAAGCGCAGCCTCGTGGGGACGCGCCTGCCATTGGCCACCAGCTGAGGGGTGAACACGAATGCCGGGGCCCTCGGGCCCCGGCAATTGTCGTGAGAGGGCTCAGGTGGCCTCGAGGTCGAACGGAAGTTCGATGGGCACGTCCGGCGTCGAGACCTTGCCCTTCACGGCCGACTCGATGCCCTTGGTCTCGGAACGGGCCAGCGTGGCCGCATCCTTGATGCTGGCCTGGGCCTCCTTGACCGTGTCCCTGGCACCCCGAAGTTCCCGTTTCGTCTCCTCGATGAGCGCCACCTCGGCGCTCATGTGCTTGGAGATGAACGCCTTGGGGTTCAGGTCCTTGATGTCGAGGTCCGCGTACTCAGGTCCCAGTTCCTGGCGCAACTGCGTCTGGGCGTTGTTGGCAATGTCGCGGACGGCCACGACCACTCGCGCAGCCTTGCGCGAGAACTCGGGGAGCTTTTCCGGCCCGAAGAGCAGGACTCCCAGCACAATGAGCAGGATGAGCTCGATTGCGTCGATGCCAAACACGCGATCAGGCTACCCGCTGTTGGGGTGTTCAGTTAATTCCGGCCAACCGGGACAGGCCCCGACCGATCCGCTCCAGCACCGATGGGTCCCAGAGCTGTTCGCCGGGCAGCTGACTGCTGGCTTCCTGCAACATTTCCGGTGAACCGTTGGAGGCCACCGAGACGATCCCGTCGCCCACCTGCCACACGGCCACGTCCGGGAACCCGGCGGCATGGTCCTGGATGGGCTTGGCGCCCGGCAATTGGCCCTCGGACCACACCACGCTCACGCTGCGAAATCCGTCGGAGTAGAACAACCGCATGGACCTCTCCCCGCGGACGGAGGAGGAGGAGGCGTGGGTCACCAGGGGCAGACCCGCCAGGCTGGCGGGACACTGGGGAAGACCGGTGCACCAACCCTTCGAGCCTGTGGAGGAGACCGGATTCATGCTGACGAGTTGAACGTGGTCCTGCGCGAGGTGTGCCTTGCCGATCTGAATGTCCTTGAACCCGGACATGATGGTGGGGGCCCCGTCGGCTCCGTAGCGCTCCGACCAGAGCACGAGTCCGCTGCCCGGATCAACCCACCATCGGGCGACGCGGTGCTTTTCTTCGTCACGGGCCTCGATGACGTCGGCCCAGCGCCCGGCCACCTGGTCGCTCCCCCTGTACTTCCAGAACGTCCAGGGTGGCCCCTCGCCCGCCTGGCAACACGAACCCGAGGGAACGAACCACGACATGAACCGCTGACCCGTGGCGTCGAGGACGACGAGACTGGTTCCCTCGCCTTCCACCTCATCCACCCGCACTTGTGCCTCGTGGAAGCCGCCATCGCCTGCGGAGATGTAGACCCGTTGCATCCCGGAGTGGGTGGGACCCTCGCCCTCGAGCATGGCACTGGCCGCGGCCCTGGTGATGGGTAGGGCGTCACTGACCATCATGGGACGAGCCGACTGGTGGCGCGACGGCCCGAAGGAGGCGCCCCGTTCGTGGGCGAACAGCACGGCGCCCACGGATTCGTTCACGCTGACGGCGGTGGCGGACAGGGAGAACTGCTCCCGCGCCTGCTTGACGGCGCTGGCCACCATCTGCGGTTCCGGCGCCACGAGGAAGGCGATGGCCAACACGGACGCGAGGATGGTGATGGCTGCCACGCTGCTCTGCAACATTCGCCTGGTGCGGCGTTTCCGTCTCGAGGGCAGGGAACACTTCGGGCCGCCCGCGGCCATGTAGAGCGGGGTGTCCACGTGATCGCCGGCTATGCCGTGAAGCCGTTGTGTCAGGGTGTGCGGGGCCGACGCCGCCCCCACGGACGGCTCGCCCAACGTGCGTCGCACCCTGCGGGTTTCAGCCAGCTCTTCACGGCAGAGTGGGCATCCGGCGACGTGGTAGCCCACCTGCTCCCAGCGCTTCCGAGGCAGCGTCTCATCCGCGAACGCTGAGAGATCTCCTCTGAAGCGGTCACAATCCGAGCTGGGAGCCTCTGCCACTTATGACACCCCGAGGTACCTGGTGTGGCCTTCCACGGGGGCGCGGTGCGACAGGCTCTGGCGGAGCTGGGCGCGGCCACGTGCGATGCGGCTGCGGACGGTACCGAGCTTGATGTCCAGCACCTCGGCGATCTCCTCGTAGGACAGTCCCTCGATGTCACACAGCACCACGGCGACGCGCTGCTCGGGATTCAGGACCTCCAGCGCATGGGCGACGTCGCTGTCGAGCTCACCGTCAAGGTGCAGGTCCTCCGGCCCGGCAGCAGCACCCCACACGTGGTCCGGGGCGATGCTGAGGGCGTCCATGCGAATGCGCTGCTTGCGGCGCGCACCGTCGAGGAACAGGTTCGTGGTGATGCGGTGCAGCCATCCCTCGAGCGTCCCCGGCTGGAAGGCGTGGATGGATTTGAACACTCGCACGAAGACGTCCTGCGTGAGGTCTTCGGCGTCATGCTTGTTGCCGGTGAGGCGGTAGGCCAGCCGATACACCTGCTCGGTGTGGTTGGCGACAAGTTCACTCCATGTGGGCGTGGTGAAGGTGACGGGCTGCGCCGCCTGCTTCACTCTGCCTCGAAACACTCGCGTTCCTTCCATGATCGAATCATCTCAGGCTCACCTGTGGGGAACCTGTGAACGCCTGTCAGTGGTACAACGATCAGGGCTCAGAGATTGTTCCCGGACCCCAGTTCGTCGAGGATCCGCAGGAAGCGGTCCAGGACATCCGGCGCCACGACCCCCATGGGTTTGCGACACGGCCCCATGGCCCAGCCGCGGGCCTGGAGTGCGGCCTTGACCATCATGCAGCCCTGGGTGGCGAACACTCCACGGAAGACGCCCAACGCCTGGGCGTGGAGCGCCGTGGCCCGGCGCGGGTCGCCGGCAAGGTGCGCCTCGATGATTGCCTTCGCCTGGAGACCCGAGAAATGCGTCGAGGTACCCACGACCCCCACGCCCCCGACGGCCAGCAACGGCAGGAGATAGCCGTCGTCGCCGGCGTAGTAGTGCATCCCCGTGGCTGCGATGACAGCCGATGAGGAGACGACATCACTCTTGGCGTCCTTCACCGCCACGATGCGCGCGTGCTGCCCCAACGAGACGAGCACGGCCTCCGGGATCGCGATGCCGGCGCGATGCGGGATGTCGTAGAGCATGCACGGCAGCGCCGTGGAGTCGGCCACATCGACGAAGTGCTCCTCGAGTGCATCTGCCGGGGGGCGTGAGTAGTACGGGGTGACCACCAGCAGTCCGTCGGCACCGGCGTCCTCCGCCTGCCGTGCCAACTGGGTGGTGTGGACCGTGGAGAACGTGCCGACGCCCGCGACCACGTGCGCCCTGTCACCGACGGCGCGCGCCACGGTGGCCACGAGGGCACGCTTCTCGGCGTCCGTGGTGGTAGGTGACTCTCCCGTGGTGCCGTTGATCACCAGACCGTCGTGGCCGAGCTCGTCCACGAGGTGCGTGGCCAGCCGGGCAGCCTCGGCATGGTTGATGTCTCCGCCGTCATCGAAGGGGGTGACCATGGCGGTCAGCAGACGTCCGAAGACCGGCTCCAGGGGGGTTGCGTCGTTGCGCGCGGCGTCCCGGCTCATCTGGCGGGGGTTTCCATGATCAGGAACCCCGAAGCGATGGCTGCTTCGGAGACGCCGACCCGCTGGCCGGCCCCCACCGACACGGAGAGGACGTTCCCGACGATCTCGGCGCTTACGACATGGCTCATGCGCACATCTTAGGACAATGGGTAGGGTGAGATCGTGAACAGCAATCCCGCGCGCAATGTGGACGCGCCCACCACCGAGTCCTGGGCCCTCACCGAGGACTGGGTTGCTCCGTCCGATGCCCTGCGCCAGGCGCGCGAAGAGGCGTTCATGGCCGGCCATGTCCCCATCAGCACCGGTGTGTCCGCAATCCTGACCGTTCTGGCCGCCACCACCGGCGCCAAGGCCGTCGTCGAGGTTGGCACCCTCATGGGTGCCTCCGCCCTCGCCTTCTTTGACGGGATGGGCAAGGACGGCATCCTCACGAGCATCGACGCAGACGCTGAGCATCAACTGGCCGCCCGTCGATTCCTGACTGCGGCGGGCCACCCGTCGTCACGCTTCCGTCTCATTGCAGGCACCCCGCTCGAGGTGCTGCCGAAGCTCCGCGACGGCGCCTACGACATCGTGTTCATCAACGGCGACAAGTTGGAGTACGTGGAGTACGTCGCTGGCGCGTTGCGCCTTTTGCGGCACGGCGGCCTGCTCATCGTCCATGACGTGCTGTGGAACAACACCGTGGCCGACCCCTCGGCTGAGGGCGACGAGACCATCATCATCCGCGAGGCCCTGGAAGCGGTCACCCAGTCCGAGTCCTACACCCAGTCCTTGCTGCCGGTCGGCAACGGGCTGCTGGTGGCTGTCAAGCACTGAAGAACTCGGGGCCACACACCCTGAAGCCAGGAGCACCACACCTGCGGGGCTCTGCCCTGTGGACCCCGGAACACCACGCACACGGTGCGTCGTGCCCGGAGGACCTGCGCACAGCCCTGCTCCGTGTTCCCCGAAGAGAGCCCTCTCCCGCCAACAGCACCGGGTGAGAGTCGTTCCTTTCGGGGAACACGGGGGTGCCCCGTGGGATCAGTCCCTGGGGATTGTCACGTCCTTGCCGATGGTGACGACGCCACCCTCGGAGATGTCGAACCCACGTGCCCTGTCATGTGCGTGGTCCACACCAATCTGCACACCGTCGGGCACCACCACGTGCTTGTCGAGGATTGCGCGACGCACCACTGCGTCCCGGCCGACGCGCACGCCGTCCATGAGCACCGAGTCCGACACCTGCGACCACTTGTCGACGTGCACGTTCGGGCCCAGCACGGTGCGGTCCACCTCGCCTCCCGAGATGATGCACCCCGGGTTGACGATGGAATCCTCCGCCCGCCCCCGGATCACGAACTTGGCGCCGGGAGCCTGAGCCTGATTCGTCAGGATGGGCCAGTCGGAGTTGTACAGGTTGAACTCGGGATCCACAGACACCAGGTCCATGTGCGCCTCGTGGTAGGCGTCGATGCTGCCCACGTCACGCCAGTAGTTGACGTCCTTCTCCGTGGCGCCGGGAACGTAGTTGGACTTGAAGTCGTAGACCTGGGAGCGTCCCTGGTCCGTGAACCACGGGACGATGTCGCCGCCCATGTCGTGCTTGGACGTCGGGTTCTCCGCATCGGCGCGCAGCGCCTCCACGAGCTCCCGCCTGTTGAAGATGTAGTTGCCCATGGAGGCGAACGACTCCTCCGGCGAGTCGGGAAGGCCGGGTGGGTCTGCGGGCTTCTCGAGGAAGCTCTTGATCTTGTTGTCCTCGGCCGCGTCGATGATCCCGAACGCGCTGGCCTCGTGGCGAGGGACACGGATGCCGGCCACCGTCGCGCCGAGACCGGAGTCGATGTGCGCCTGCAGCATCTGGGAGACGTCCATGCGGTAGATGTTGTCGGCACCGAACACCACGACGTAGTCGGGGTCGTCGTCGCGGATCAGGTTCAGCGACTGGTAGATGGCATCGGCGGAACCCTGGTACCACCGGGGGCCGAGCCGTTGCTGGGCGGGGACCGGGGTCACGTAGTTGCCCAGCAATGTGGAGAAGCGCCACGTCAGCGAGATGTGGCGGTCCAGCGAATGCGACTTGTACTGCGTCAGCACCGCGACTCGGTTCAGGCCCGAGTTTGCGAGGTTGGACAGGACGAAGTCAATGAGCCGATAACTACCGCCGAAGGGCACAGCGGGCTTGGCCCTGTCAGCGGTGAGGGGCATCAAACGCTTGCCCTCTCCACCAGCGAGGACGATGGACAGAACTTTAGGACGACCAACCATGCCACGAACCTATTGCATGCAGGTGAGCACTGCCGTGGAAACCCTTGAAAGTCTCACCACGGCGCGCACCCGGATGTGACACGATCAGGACTCATGAACCTGAAACTGTCACTGCTGACGCGGGAATACCCCCCATCGATCTACGGCGGAGCCGGCGTCCACGTCGCGCAGCTGGTGCCGCAACTGCGCAAGTTCATCGAGGTGGAGGTCCATTGCATGGGCGAGCCACGCGATGGCGCCACAGCGCACCCGGAGACCTACCCGCCGAACGCGAACGCCGCGTTGCGCGTGCTGGGCGCCGATCTGTCCATGGCGGCCGCCGTCTCACCCGACGTGGACGTCCTGCATTCGCACACCTGGTACGCCAACATGGGCGGACACCTGGCGGGCCTGCTGCTGGACAAGCCGCACGTCGTCACGTCCCACTCACTCGAGCCCCACAGGCCGTGGAAGTCCGAGCAACTGGGAGGCGGCTACGCGGTCAGTTCCTGGGCGGAGAAAACGGCCTTCGAGGCCGCCGACGCCGTCATCTCCGTCAGCGAGGGCATGCGCCGCGACGTGCTGGACAGCTACCCCAACCTGGACCCCGCCCGGGTCCACGTGGTGAAGAACGGCATCGACCCCGACGAGTTCCAGCCCGACCACGGGACCGACGTGGTGGATTCGCTGGGAATGGAACGCGGCCGCCCGTCGGTGGTGTTCGTGGGGCGCATCACCCGTCAGAAGGGTCTCGTGCACCTCGTGCGCGCCGCCCAGGAGTTCGACCCCGACACGCAGGTGGTTCTGCTCGCCGGGGCTCCGGACACCCCGGAGATCGCCGCCGAGTTCGAGACCGCCTTCGCCGAACTGCAGGCGAGCCGCACCGCCCCCGTCGTGTGGGTGCGGGAGATGCTGCCGAGATCCGCCGTGCGACAGGTCATGACGCACGCCACCGTGTTCGCCTGCCCCAGCATCTACGAGCCGCTGGGGATCGTGAACCTCGAGGCCATGGCCTGCGAGACAGCTGTCGTGGCCAGCGCCGTCGGTGGGATCCCGGAGGTGGTGGTGGACGGCAAGACAGGACTGCTGGTGCCCTACGACCCCCCCCGCGCCAACGACCCCGCGTTCGTGGATGCCTTCGAGACCGAGTTCGCCGACAAGGTCAACCGCGTCACCCGTGATGCCGACCTTGCGAGGCGCTTCGGCGTGGCAGGCCGTCAGCGCTGCATCGACGAGTTCTCCTGGGCGGAAATCGCGAAGCAGACCATCGACGTCTACCGGGCCGCCATCGAGTACCACGCCTGAGTTTGCGCTCCCGGCACCACTGCCGGGACGACAGGAGCGCCCGAGACCTTGCGGTCCCGGGCGCTGCTGTCTACTCAGTTGTTGGAAGTGGTGGTCAGCCGACCACGCCGGTGAGTGCCATCAGCAGGTCGGTGGCCTCGGTGGCGTTCATCTCCACCACCAGGCGGCCTCCGCCGTCGACAGGAACACGCATCACGATGCCTCGACCCTCCTTCGTGACTTCCATGGGACCGTCACCCGTGCGGGGCTTCATCGCTGCCATTTTACCGACCTCTATCTTGTCCGTTTTGCTGTGGTTGGGTTCCATTATTCCGTATGGGGCAATCAGGGCGCACGCAACTCCCCCATAAAGCCTTCTTCTGCACCGTCCCGGCGCGGAGAATCGGGTTTTTCCTGCGCGGAATCGTCGACGGAAAAATTGTCGTGAACCTCGGGTTCATCGTCGGCGGACACGGCGTCGACGAGAACATCCTGGCGATCCCCCGGTGCATCGCCTGTGAGCACGACGGGGCCGAACTCTTCGCGCGAAAGCGGCGTGGGAGCCGGTCGCAGCCGGTCCACAACAACATCGACGGACTGCATGTCGTAGCCCCCGCGCACCACATCAAATACTGGATCGGTGATGAGGGAATCAGTGCCCGCAGCATGGGCGGCGAGGTATTCGTCCACCTGGGCGCGACGGTAACCAGTGACGGCACCGGGGAGGCGCAGCTCATCCAGGAACTCCTGGTCCACCTCCCCGTCCGGGATGTGGGCCTTCGGTCGATCGGTCACCGGCTCGGGCATCTCGCCCAGCCGTCCGGTTCCCGCCCAGGCTGCAACGCCGAGCACCGCTATCGCCACCACCACTATCGCCCACACCATGTGCGCAAGCCTATCGAGTCAGCCCACGCTGCCGTTGGGAAGGCCCATGGCGGCCACTGCCTCGTCGATGTCGTCGGTGATGGTCACGAGGTCCAGGTCGCCGTCCGAGATGAAGCCGCCTTGCTGCACGCTGCCCCGCACCCAGTCCAGGAGTCCGCACCAGAACTCCGTGCCGAACAGCACCACGGGGAAGTGGGTGACCTTCTTCGTCTGGATCAGCGTCAGCGCCTCGAACAGTTCGTCGAAGGTGCCGAAACCGCCAGGCATGGCGATGAAACCGCGCGAGTACTTCAGGAACATCGTCTTGCGTGCGAAGAAGTACCGGAAGTTCACGCCCAGGGAGACGTAGGCATTCAGACCCTGCTCGAACGGCAACTCGATACCGAGCCCCACGGACAGGCCGTCAGCCTCCAGCGCGCCCTTGTTGGCCGCCTCCATCACCCCGGGGCCGCCGCCCGTGATCACGGCGAAGCCGGCTTCGGTCAGTCTCCTCCCGAGCAACTCCGCGTTCTTGTACATGGGCTGGTCCGGCGTCGTCCGTGCAGATCCGAAGACACTGACGGCCGACGGCAGCTGTGACAGCGCGTCGAAGCCCTCCACGAACTCCGCCTGAATTCGCAGCACGCGCCACGGGTCGTTGTGCTGCCAGTCGGGCTCAGGGCTGTCGAGCAGCGCCTGGTCCGCGGTGGGCGCCTCGTGTTCGGCACCCCGCAGGACGACGGCGCCCTGTCTGCGTTCGATTCGCATCATGCCTCCTGTTCAATGGTGAGCCAGCGGCGCAGGCCGTCGGCGCAGGTGTCCAGCTGGTCAGCGGGACAGTATTCGTTGTCGGTGTGGGCCAGGGACGGGTCCGCCGGGCCGTAGTTCACAGCGGGAATGCCGAGTGCCGAGAACCGGGCCACGTCGGTCCAGCCGTACTTGGGCCTGGGTGTGGCGCCCACGGACGCCACAAAGTCCTGTGCGATCTCCTGGTCGAGTCCCGGGCGTGCGCCCGGAGACATGTCCGTGACCTCGAACCCATATCCGTCGAAGACACGTGCCAGCTCGGCAATGGCGTCCTGTGGCTCCTTGTCGGGTGCAAAACGGTAGTTGATGTCGATGTCACACGATGGCGGGATCACGTTGCCGGCCACCCCCCCGGAGACCAGAACGGCGTTCAAGCCCTCCCGGTACGTGAGGCCCTCGACGTCGACGTCCCGCGCCTCATAGGCATTGAGTCGGTCGAGCACGTCGGACAGGCCATGGATGGCGTTGACACCCAGCCACGACCGCGCGCTGTGGGCGGCCCTGCCGGGCACGGTGATGCGGATCCGGCAGGTTCCCTGGCACCCGCCCTCAATGGTGGCGTCCGTGGGCTCCATGAGCACCGCAAAATCGGCCTCGAGGAGTTCCGGGGAGTTGTCGGCCAGACGCTTCAGCCCGTTCAGCTCCGCCCCCACCTCCTCGTGGTCGTAGAACAGCCACGTGATGTCACGGGTGGCATCCGTCAGCTCGGCGGCCAGTTTCAACTGGACCGCCACCCCGCCCTTCATGTCGCAGGTGCCCCGCCCCACGACGTGCAGCCCCTCCGGTGTCTCCTCCAGAGAACTGGGGAGGTTGTTGGCAATGGGGACGGTGTCGAGGTGACCGGCGATGACGACGCGCTGCTGGCGGCCGAAGTGGGTGAGAGCGATGACACAGTCACCGTCGCGCCGCACCTCGAGGTGGTCGTGCGCGCTCAACGCCTCCTCCACCATGTCGGCCAGCTGGCGTTCGTTCCCGGACACGCTCTCCACGTCGGTGATCGCCTGTAGGAGCGTCACGAGGTCAGTTGTCAGGTCCAAGCGCATGCTGGCGACCCTATCGCTGCCCGCGGCGACCTCCCGCGCCACTGGTCACACCGCGGGTTCCGTGACCGGAAGGTGGTGGACTCGCACGTACGACCCCGACGCGTTCTGACCGCCCGCGTCCCGCAGCATGGCCGATGAGGTCCACGCCTCGGGCACACCCATGCCCTCAACGAGCTCGAGGGCCTTGTCACGGAGCTGCATGTTCAACGACTCCACGGCAGCGGAGATCGCCTTGCTGCGGGCGCCGTCGATCCTGTTGTGCTCCATGTACCAGGCCCGGTTCTCCTCGATGGTGGCCAGTGCGTAGAGGTCGCAGATCTTGATGAGCAGCGCCTTGATGTACTCGTCGTGGCACTGCGAGATGCCCCCCACGAACGCCTCCAGCACCGTGCGGTCCGTATGGGCGCGCGCCGCTTCCAACATGTGTTCCTGGCACTCGTTCACGGCGTCGAACACCGCGTCCTCGGGCACCTTCGAGGCCGCCCGCATCCGGCGCGCCAGCGTCTCGACGAGGTGCTGCTCACGGAACTCGAACATCTCCACCTGCCAGCCGCGTGCGTGGAGCCTTTCGGACTCCGGCTTCACCTTGGCGTTGGCCACCAGACGACTGATGGTGGAACCGGCGGTGGTGCGCTCCATGAAACGCCCACCGAGCAGCTTGGCCGTGGCCTGCGCGGTACCACGCAGGTCCATGTCGCCCCACGTCTTCTTGTAGTCAACGAGCAGCGCCTTGGCGACGAGCTGCAGGAGGACCGTGTTGTCCCCCTCGAAGGTGGCGAAGATGTCGGCGTCCTGGCGGATCAGCGTGATGCCGTTCTCGCTCATGTACCCGGCACCGCCGCACGACTCGCGGCACACCTGGATGGTGTCGTTGGCCCATCGTGTCAGCACGGCCTTGAGCCCGGCCGCCCGCGTCTCCAGCTCCCTGGAGGCGGATGGGTCCTGCCCGACGGCGTCGGTCACGCGCTGCAGGTGCTGGCTGACCTCGTTGACGGCGAACCCGTAGGCGTACGCCTTGGCGATGTTGGGCATGAGCTTGCGCTGGTGACTCTGGTAGTCCAGCAGGGTCACCTCCGACCCCATCCCCGGCCTGCGGAACTGCTTGCGCTGCAACGCGTACCGGGTGGCGATGCTCAGAGCCTTGCGGGTGGCCATGGCAGCGCCGCTGCCGACGCAGATTCGCCCCCGCACGAGAGTGCCGAGCATGGTGAAGAACCGGGCGTTCTTGCTGGCGATTGGTGAGGTGTACACGCCGTCATCGCCAACGCCGCCGTAGCGATTGAGCAGCATCGTCCGGGGAACGCGCACGTGGTCGAAGGTGAGCAATCCGTTGTCGACACCCAGCAACCCGCCCTTGTGGCCGTGGTCACCGGTGGTGACGCCGGGTAGGTCGTCGAGGTTGCTGTCCCGGATGGGTACCAGGACTGCGTGGACGCCCTCGCTGGTGCCACCCACCAGGAGCTGGCCGAACACGACGGCCATCTTGCCGTCCTGGCCGGCATTGCCGATGTAGGCCTTCGTGGCGCTGGGCGTCGGCGAGTGGATCTCGTACTCGTCGGTGTCAGGGAGGTAGGTGATGGTGGTCTCCACGGACGACACGTCCGACCCGTGTCCAAGCTCGGTCATGGCGAAGCAGCCCGTCAGCTCACACGAGATGACGTCGTCGATGAAGGTCTCGTGGTGCCACGACGTGCCCAGGTTGGTGATGGCCCCACCGAAGAGTCCGTGCTGGACGCCGGCCTTGATGTTGAGCGACAGGTCCCCCAGCGCCATCATCTCGAAGTGCGCGACCGATTCCGCGACGCTGCCCGGATGCCCCGGGAATCCTGCAACGGCATAGCCGCGGTTGGCGATGTCGACGAGGTGCTGGAGGGCCCAGGCACGCGCCTCGGGAAGGGACTGGGAGGGGTCGCGGACCACGTCGTCCGCGGTGATGCTGGACCGCCAGTGGTCCTTGACTGCATGGAAGGGGCCATCGAGGGCCACCATGAGTCCGTGACCGGTGGGTGTGGTCATGATGCGGTCCTTTCGGGGCTGCGCGGTGTGGGTTGCTGATGGATGAATGCTGGTTCGAACAGGCGAACGGTGAAATCGACGATGTCGGCGCGTGGTCGCTGGTGCCCTGTGGTGATCCACTTGTCGGCAATGGCCCACACGAAGCCCACGACACCGTGGCCCCAGGTGTTGGCGGCCCGGGGATCGAGCCCCTCGCTGCGCAGCCAGGCGCGGAAAGCCTCCGCCACCTCGTTGCCGATGCGACCTGTGATGCCGGTGACGGGGTCCTCCACCGAGCTCTCCCCCAGCGGACGGGTGACCACGAACTGGTAGATGTGCGGGTCCCGTTCAACGAGCGCCAGGTAGGTGTCGGTGAGTTCGCGCACGAGTTCAGCGGGTTCCAGTGGACCGGCGCCGGAGATGTGGTGGCGAAGCCGCGACCATATGAACTCGTGGACCGATTCCACCACGGCTGTGTAGAGCCCCGTGCGTCCTCCGAAGTGGCGGTAGATCACGGTCTTCGATGTGCCGGCCTCGGCCGCCACCTCGTCCATGCCCACGCCCGGCCCGTGCCGCCGGATGGCGCGCAGGGTGGACTCGACCAGATCGCGTCGACGCTGGGCGTTGTGTTCGTCCCACCGGGTGGTCCGGCCATCGGTCACCGTCATGTTCATGCAACTCAGCGTACCGCACACTCCCAGTACCTGCTACTCTGGGTTTCAGACAATCTTCACCGAGGAGGATCCCCAATATGGTGCTTCGCAACGCAGTGGTGGTGGGCGGCAACCGCACGCCCTTCACAAAGGCAGGAGGCCGTTTCGCGGCCGCCTCCGCACAGGACCTGCTGACATCCGCCCTCGACGGACTGGTGGCGAGGTTCGGGCTTGCGGGACAGCAGATGGGGCAGGTGACTGCCGGGGCCGTGCTCAAGCACACCCGCGACTTCAACCTGACCCGAGAGGCCGTCCTGGGCTCTGCCCTCTCGCCCCACACACCCGCCACGGACGTCGCCATGGCCTGCGGCACCGGCATGGAGGCCATCGCGACAATCGCCAACAAGATCCGGCTCGGTCAGATCGACAACGGCATCGCGGGTGGCGCCGACAGCGCCTCGGATGCCCCCATCGTCGTCAGCGAGGCGCTTCGTCGGGCCATGCTCACGGCGTCGCGCGCCAAGAGCGTCCTTGACCGGGTCAAGGCCTTCGCCTCCCTGGTCCCTGCCGACCTCATACCTGTCCCACCCACCGTGAACGAGGCCCGCACAGGACTGTCCATGGGTGAGTCCCAGGCGATCACCACGCGCAAGTGGGGCATCACCCGCGAGGCGCAGGACGAGATGGCGCTTGCGTCACACCGCAACCTCGCGAAGGCCTGGGATGCGGGGTTCTTCGATGACCTTGTCACCGGCTACCTGGGCGTCACACGGGACACAGTCCTGCGCGCTGACACGACCGCTGACAAGCTCGCGGCACTGAAACCCGTCTTCGGACGCGGCGACGACGCCACCATGACGGCCGGCAACTCGACCGCACTGAGCGACGGCGCAGCCCTCGTCCTGATGGCCGAGGAGGAGTGGGCGAAGGAACACGGGTGGCCCACCCTGGCCCGCATCGTCGACACGCAACTGGGCGCCGCGGACTACGTCACGGGCGCCGAGGACCTCCTTCTGGCGCCCACCCGCGCCATTCCCGTGCTTCTGGAGCGCAACGGCCTGACCTTGGACGACTTCGACTTCCTCGAGATCCACGAGGCCTTCGCCTCGACTGCTCTGGCGACCATCAAGGCGCTGGAACAGGGCGGCGTTGGCGTCGTCGACCCCTCGAAGCTGAATGTGAACGGCAGCTCACTGGCAGCGGGGCATCCCTTCGCCGCCACCGGCGCGCGCATCGTCGCCTCGCTGGCGAAGATGCTCGCCGCCAAGGGCCCGGGCAGCCGGGGGCTGGTGTCCATCTGCACGGCCGGTGGCCAGGGCGTCACCGCAATTCTGGAGGGGATCTGACATGACGGGCACGAGTTTCCTGGAGACCCTGTACAACACCCGCCCGGGGCGCGCAGTCGCACGCAGGGCGGGGTTGGCTGACCCACCGAAGCTGCGTCGCGGACGCACAGAACCCACCGGCCACACAGCCCTGGCCACCCTGCCGGGCGGCGGGGTGGGAGCCGAGACGCTGAGCCTCCTGGGGATCGCGCCCTCCACCGCGCTCGTCGACGTACCCGAACACCGCACCAAGGATGAGCGCGGCCGCGACGTTCCCCCTGCTTATTCCACACGTCCGGGCGCGCTCGTGGTGGACGCCACCGGCGTGCGCGAGATCGGCCAGCTGGAACTGCTGCGGCAGGTGCTGCGTCCCGCCATGCGGGGGCTTGAGCGCTCCGGTCGCATCATCATCCTCGCCACCGACGCCAGCGCCGTCGACGGGCTGGAGGCCAAGGCAGTCGCCCAAGGCATCGACGGCATCAACCGCACCATCGGCAAGGAACTGCGCGGGGGGTCCACCTCGAACCTGTTGTTCCTCACAGAGGGTGCGACTGCCGGGGATCTCTCCTCCAGCGTGTCGTTCCTGCTCGAGGGCCGGTCCGCCTTCGTCGACGGCCAGGCGTGGCGCATCGCACCACGCAAGGACGGGGACGAGGGGACGACCGGCGCCGATCGCGGCGCACCGTTCGCTGGCCGCATCGTGGTGGTGACGGGGGCTGCACGCGGCATCGGGGCTGCCATCGCCCGCACCTTCGCCCGCGACGGCGCCACCGTGGTGGCCGTCGACGTCCCCGCTGCCGGTGAAAACCTCAGCGCCGTGGCCAACGAACTGGGTGGCTCCGCACTGCAGTTGGACATCACGGCTGACGACGCCGGTGCACGGATTGCCAGGCACGTGGCCTCCATCCACGGCGGAGACACGAAGATCTGGGCGATCGTCCACAATGCCGGGATCACGCGGGACAAGATGCTCGCCAACCTCGACGAGAAGCTGTGGGGCTCCGTGCTGGAGGTCAATCTCGCCGCCGAGATCCGCATCGACGCGGTGCTGCTGGACCGGGATCTGCCGGGTGGCCTCGCCGATTGCGCACGCATCGTCGGCATCGCGTCCACCTCCGGCGTGGCCGGCAACAAGGGGCAGACCAACTACGCGGCTTCGAAGGCGGGCGTGATGGGTTTGGTGTGGGCCATGGCCGAGGAACTGGCGGATCGCCCCATCACCGCCAACGCAGTGGCTCCCGGCTTCATCGAGACAGACATGACTGCTGCCATCCCCTTCGTGTCCCGGGAGATCTTCCGCCGCACGAACTCCCTCCAGCAGGGTGGACAACCGGTGGATGTGGCCGAAACCATCGTGCACCTCTGCGACCCCGCCTCCGGCGGTGTCAACGGACAGGTGATCCGGGTGTGCGGGCAGAACCTGGTGGGTGCATGATGCGCACGGTTACGACACTCAAGGAACTCCCCGACGTCGGTGGCCTGATCGCCACGGGGATGCTGACCGCGGTGGGGCGCCCCGGCGCCAAGGCGGGTCTGCCTGCGCGCAGCCTAGTGGTGGAGAAGCACCACCAGGATGCGGGAAGGCTGGCGGCCTACAACCGGGTGTGCGGCTTCACGCTGCGCAACCAGGTTCCCGCCACCTGGCTGCACGTACTCACGTTCCCGCTGCACGCGGCACTAATGGTGGGGCGGGACTTCCCCTTCCCGCTGGCCGGGGTGGTGCACGTCACGAACCACATGACCCTGCACCGTCCAGTGACGCTCACCGACGAACTTCGCATCGCCGTCTGGAGTGACAACCTGGCCCCCCACAAGCGGGGCGTCACGTTCAACCTCATCGGAGAGATCCACGTCGGGGATGAGCTGGCATGGTCGGGACGCAGCAACTACATGGCCATGGGGGCGACCACGGATGCCCCCGCTCCCCCGCCCGCGGCGAGACTGTCCCCGCCGGAGGTGCCAGCGAGCCAGTTGTGGCAGCTGCCCGCTGACCTGGGGCGGCAGTACGCGGAAGTGTCGCGTGACAGCAACCCCATCCACCTGTATCCGCTGACCTCGCGTCCGTTCGGGTTCAAGCGGCCCATCATCCACGGCATGTGGACCCACGCGAAGGCGCTGTCCTCCCTGGGCCCGCGGCTACCGCAGACCTTCAGCGTCGACGTGGCCTTCACGAAGCCGCTGATGCTGCCCACGAAGGCCACTTTCGCTGCCGATGAGGCCGACGGCGTGTGGCGGTTCGCGGTCGCGCGCCCCGGTTCCGACGCGCCCTCGCTGGTGGGACGGGTCACCGACCCCATGCCCTGACAGGCGTAGTCCACGGCGTATCACCCGCTTGTGCTCCGGCGGAGACGAAGCGGCCCTCGACGACGGCACGATGTGACCGACGGCCTACGCCCACACCGGGATCGACACGGCCGAGGAGGAAGCGACCCAGAAGCTTGTCCGACGCGCGGAGAGTTGATGGTGCAGGGAGCCCCACCCACAACCCTGATGACGCAGGCGGCACCCGTCCCGTTCAGAAGGGAAACTGCGGCTGGGCGCGGGTCAGAAAAGAAAAGCCCAAAGAATAGATCACCTGTTCAAAAAATGTCAGTGGTGGTCCGTAGGTTTGGTTCATGGAGCAGGGGTGGCGGACCACGGCGGAGGCGCTGACTGCGCTGGAGGCTGTGATGTCCTCGATTGACCACGATGAGCGGGTCAGGCTTTCGGCGCCGGAGCGGTTGGTGTTGATGAAGAGGGCCCGGAGTTTTGAGGATCGTGCGGTGTCGTTGGCGTGTGTGCTCACTGATGAGGCCTCGCAGAGTTCGGTGGCGGCGACGGGGACACCGATCACGTCGTTGATCGGGGTGGATGAGGGTCGGGATTCCCACGACGCGGCGCGGCAGGTGTTCCAGGCCCGCGACCTGGCCCGGTATGCGGCGGTCAAGGAGGCTGCCCTGGCTGGCACGGTGTCGTCCCGGCATGCGGCGCGATCGGGAAGGGGATGGCGCAGTTGCCGTCGGTGCTGACGGCGGAGCAGACGTTGCGGGCGGAGCAGGCGTTCCTGGACCGGGCTGCCAGGAACACGCCGGGGCGTCTGGCGGAGTTGGCGCCGCAGGTCCTGGCCGAGGTCGCCCCCGAACTGGTGCCCACGGGTGAGGATGAGGCGGCACGGTTGGAGCGGCAACGACGCCGGGCGTTCAGCAAGCGGTCTTTGCGGTGGGGTGATGACGGGGACGGGTCGACGTGGTTGCACGGGTCCCTGCCGCATCTGGAGGCGGCACCCCTGATCAGTCTGGTGGAGGCCTATGTGGAGTCGGATCGCCGTGCGGCCAGGGACAGGTTCAGGGCCACCCGCGCCACCGACCCCGGACCCCGCGTGATGCGGGACCAGGCAGCCGAGGACATCAACCGCACACCCGAGCAGCGCCGCGCCGATGCCCTCATCCAGATCGTGGTCGACCACCGTGACGCCCCCACCAGCATTGGGGACCGGCCCCGGATCGTGGTGACCATCCGGGAGGAGGACCTGAGGGAGCGTGCGGAGCGGGCAGGGGTGCTGGCCCGGGGGGCCACGATCACCGCCGGGGACCTGCGCAGGTTGTGCTGCGACGCCGACCTCATGCCCGTCGTCCTTGGCGGCCCCTCGGAGATCCTGGACGTGGGCCGCACGCAGCGCCTGGTGACCCCGGCCATCCGGAAAGCCCTGAGCCTGCGCGACGGTGGATGCGTGTTTCCCCAGTGCAGCGCCCCGGACTCGGCCTGCGAGGCGCACCATCTGCAGCCGTGGTGGGCAGGCGGTGCCACAGCGTTGTGGAATCTGGTGTTGTTGTGTCCGCATCACCACCAACTCGTGGAACCCGACCGGTGGAGCCGCCCCGGGGACCGCTGGATCATCCACATCGACCCGGACACCGGTCAGGCTGTGGTGACGCCACCCGGCCGAACCCAGCGATTCACCAGCCGGGCATCCCCGCCCCCCACCACGGACGAGGCGGCCCGCGGATCCCGGCCACCACCGCTCCACTCGCCCGCCGAACCGGGAGCCCCGCCCCTGCTCCACGCCTCCGGGTGAGTGCGCGCCGTGTGAGCCACTCCTCAGCGCGGGCGCCTGGCTGTCCCTGCTCCACTCCCGAGGAACGCCCGGCGAACCTGAACCCACTCCCCCGCGTGGGCGCCGGGGGAACCGTGAACCCACTCCCCCGCGCGGGCGCCCGGCGAACCTGAACCCACTCCCCCGCGTGGGCGCCGGGGGAACCGTGAACCCACTCCCCCGCGTGGGCGCCGGGGGAACCGTGAACCCACTCCCCGCGTGGGCGCCAGGGGAACCGTGAACCCACTCCCCAATGTGGGCGCCGGGGGAACCGTGAAACCACTCCCCAATGTGGGCGCCGGGGGAACCGTGAACCCACTCCTGTGGGAGAGGACGCCCAACGATGCCCAACCCCGCACGGGAGCGTCGGGTGGGGCTGCAGCTGATCCAGTGCTGAGGGTGAGCGGGGTTGCCCCCTCATCCGTCCCCCCGCATGAGCGCGGGTGGGGTGGATGCTGGCGCCGCTACGCTTCCGGCATGGGTACCCCTCGTCGACGCCGAACACCCCTCTACGTGGAGGTGGAGATTCAGGCGCCGCTGGAGCGGGTGTGGGAACTGACGCAGGACACCGACGCCCATCCGCGTTGGGATCTGCGGTTCAGCCGCATCACCCCTGTGGAGGAGCTCCCGGCGGGCGGCTACCGCTTCGTCTACGAACGCTCCCTGCCGTTCCACACGCTGAAGGGCGTCGGAGTCTCCGTCGGCGAGCGGTCCCGGCCGGACGGCTCGAGGACCTCGGCCCTCAAGTTCGCCACCGACGATCGCCTCTCACCGATGGGTGAGGGCCGCGGCTACTGGCGCTACGTGCCCACGGCGACGGGGACGCGCTTCATCACCGGCTATGACTACGAACCCGGCTTTGGCGCAGTGGGAGCACTCATGGACCGGCTCGTCACCCGCCGACTCATCGGGTGGATGACGGCCCTGAGTTTTGACCGTCTCCGCATGTGGGCAGAGACCGGGGAGGAGCCCGGGCGCTGGCCCGTCGTCAGCACATTCATGCTGTGGCGCTCCCAACGTCCGAGGGCGGCCCGTTGCCTCCGCCGACCGCCGACCCGCGACGCCTCCGTGATGGACGATGCGCCCGCCACACTGGAAGGGCTGGAAACTCCGTGACGTCAATCTTCGAACGGGCACTGGGCGAGGACTTCACCCGGCTCCACCCCATGATGCAGAAGCGCTTCGGCGTCGGCCTCGACGCCGGCTATGCCTGCGTCGGCCACGGTCACATGGACGAAATCCGCCGAGGCCCGTGGTGGACGGTCCCTTTCCTGCACATCGGCAAGATCCGCAACATCCTCATCCCCGATGTCGGTCACGACGTCCCCCTGACCATCGAGAACTACCCGTACCGGGATCCCTTTGGCCGGGAGACCGTCACCTTTGTCCGCGAGTTCCAGGCCCGGCCACACAGGACGAGCAGGTTCGACGCCACGATGATCTACAGCGAGGGACGGCAACGCATCATCGACTATCTCGGAACCCACCAGCACCTCGCCGTCGACCTCGACATGAAGGTGCAAACCGACGGGTCCCTCCTCCTGACCACACACTCACAACGCCTTTACGAGGGGTGGCTGGGCTTCAACTTCCCCATGATCTTCAGCGGCAAGGCAGTCCTGCGGGAGAACTGGGACGAGTCCGCGGCGCTGTACCGCATCCATCTCGAGGTCAGGAACCCCGTTTTCGGCTTCCTCTTCGGCTACAGCGGAACCTTCACCTGCGAATTCCCACCGGCCGGCGGGGCACCCGACCGGCTCAAGCCCGTCCGCCATGAGTGCAGGGACTGAACCAGCCAGGCTCCGGCGCGCCCTCCCGACTGTCTGCTGTCAGGCGTCGCCACTAGACTCGTCCGCATGACCGACACCACCCGTTCTGCCTGGGCCTGGGGCCTGGCCACCGTCCACAGCACCGGCGCCGTTCTCGACACCTGGTACCCGAAGCCGGCGTTGGGCAATGACGTTACCGACGACGCACCGGCGGCTCTCGTCGAGGCGCAGTACGACGACGACATGCGCCAGGTGGAGACCAAGGTGGTGCGCACCAGCATCTCGCTCGACGAGCCGCCCCTTGGCGTGGAGGACGCCTACCTGCGCCTGCACCTGCTGAGCACCCGGCTGGTGCAGCCGCACGGTCTGAATCTCGACGGTATCTTCGGGAAGCTTCCGAACAATGCCTGGTCCAGCCGCGGCCCCATCCGCGTCGAGGACGTCAACAGGGTCCGCGCCCTGCTGCGCGCCCGCGGCGAATACCTCATCGTCTACAGCCTCGACAAGTTCCCACGGATGATCGACTACGTCACCCCCAGTGGCGTTCGCATCGCCGACGCAGACCGTGTCCGCCTCGGCGCACACCTGGCCTCCGGCACCACGGTCATGCACGAGGGATTCGTGAACTTCAACGCCGGCACGCTCGGCACCTCCATGGTGGAGGGGCGGGTCTCCGCCGGTGTGGTGGTGGGCGACGGTTCCGACATCGGCGGCGGCGCGTCCATCATGGGCACCCTCTCGGGGGGCGGCCAGGAGGTCATCCGCATCGGTGAGCGCTGCCTCCTCGGCGCACAAGCCGGCATCGGCATCTCGCTGGGTGACGACTGTGTGGTCGAGGCCGGCCTCTACGTCACCGCCGGCACCAAGGTGACGCTGAACGACGGCACCGTGGTGAAGGCACGCGAACTCTCAGGCATCAACGACCTGCTGTTCCTCCGCGATTCCACCAACGGCCGGGTCACCGCCCGCACCCGCCACGGCGCGGGCATCGCGCTCAACGCGGACCTGCACGCCAACTGATGCGGAGATCCGTTGTCTGGACCCTGGTGGTGGTGGTCCTGCTCGGGGCAGCCGCTTTCGGGGCGTGGCGCGGCTACCAATCATTCATGAACGGACTCGTGGCCGAGCGCTGCTACGTCACACTCGATGAGGGGCGCTCGGCCCTGACGGAGGAACAGGCCGGCAATGCGGCCATTATCGTTGCGGCATCCTTCAAGGCCGGACTCCCCGAACGAGCTGCCGTGGTGGCACTCGCCACGGCCTGGCAGGAATCCGGCCTGCGCAACCTCGACTACGGCGACCGCGACTCGCTGGGCCTTTTCCAGCAGCGGCCCAGCTACGGCTGGGGCACGGAAGCAGAGATCATGGACCCGTGGTACTCGTCTGCGCGCTTCTACGAGGAACTCGTGAAGTTCGACGGATGGGAATCCGTCGACGTCAATGACATGGCCCAGAAGGTTCAGCGCAGTGGGTTCCCCGAGGCCTACCGCAAGCACGAGGCAAATGCGGTGGCGCTCGCCGGTTCGCTGCGCGGCAGCCGACCCGGCTCACTGGCGTGTGTGGACCGCAGCGAGGAGGCGGGCAACGTGGACGCGTTCGACTCCGTCATGCGAGCGGTCCCGGGTGTGGAAATCACCACCGAGGGCAACATCGTGACCATCACCGCCGACGACGGGACCGCGCTGTGGGCTGCAACCCAACTGGCCCTGACCCACACCAATGGGGGCGGGATCCAGTCGGCGATCGTGGAAGATCAGGCGTGGGAGCAGGGGCCCAAGGGTGCTTGGCACACTGCCCGGGCCCCACTGCCGTCCGGGACCGCCCAGCTCACGCTGCGCGTAGTCGGCTAGCGGCGGCGGCGATTCGCTCGTCGGGCGCCGTCAGGGCCAGCCGGACGTGACGGTTGGAGGCCTCACCGTAGAAGTCGCCGGGGGCGGCCAGAATGCCGCGCTCCGCGAGCCAGTCAATGGTGTCGCGGCACGGCTCGTCGCGGGTGGCCCACAGATACAGGGCGCCCTCAGAGTGCTCGATCCTGAAACCCGCCTCCTCCAGTGCCGGGCGCAGAACACGACGGCGCCCCAGGTAGCGCTCCCGCTGCTCCTCGACGTGCCCCTGGTCGCTGAGCAGCGCCGCCATGGCCGCCTGGATGGGGGCTGGCAGCATCATGCCGAGGTGTTTGCGGGCGCCGATGAGTTCCGCCACAACGGATGGGTCGCCTGCGACGAAACCGCCGCGGTAGCCGGCGGCGTTGGATCGTTTGGAGATGGAGTGCACTGCCAGCAGACCCGTGAGGTCACCGTCGTTGACACGTGGGTCGAGGACTGAGATCGCCTCCTGCTCCCACGCGAATTCGCCGTAGCACTCATCGCTGGCCAACACCGCACCACGGTCCCGGGCGGCCTGAACCCAGGCTCGCAACTGCTCCAGGGACAACACGGCGCCTGTCGGGTTGGCGGGCGAGTTGATCCACACCAGCTTCGCGTCGGCCGGGAGGAGCGCCGGGTCGTCGAGCGGGACGAGGCGGGCGCCGGCCACCTGGGCGCCCACGCCGTACGTCGGGTAGGCGCACTCGGGGAACACGACGGCGTCGCCGTCACCGAGCCCCAGCAACTCCGGCAGCCAACCCACGAGTTCCTTGGTGCCGATGACGGGCATGACGCACTCGTGGGTCAGCGGCACGGAGTTCCACCGGTCCCGGAGGTAACCGATGACGGCCTGCCGTGTGGCGGGGGCACCCCACACCGTGGGGTAGCCGGGTGCATCAGAGGCGGCGGCCAGCGCATCACGCGCCAGCTGGGGCGTCGGGTCCACGGGGGTCCCGACGGACAGGTCCACGACCCCGTCGGGGTGGTGCAGGGCACGCTGCTTGGGACCTGCCAGAGAATCCCATGGGAAATCCGGCAGGCTGCGTGCCAGCGACATCACTGTTCCTGAGGCGGCAGTGCGGCGACGATGGGGTGGTCCCCGGGGATGGGGCCGAGCTTCGCGGCACCTCCGGGTGAGCCGATCTCGTCGAAGAACTGCACGTTCACGTCATAGAACTGTGCCTCCTCCGCCGGGACGTCGTCCTCGTAATAAATGGCCTCGACGGGGCACACCGGTTCGCAGGCTCCACAATCCACACACTCTTCAGGATGGATGTAGAGCATGCGGTCGCCCTCATAGATGCAGTCGACGGGACACTCCTCGACGCAGGCACGATCCTTGATGTCCACGCAGGGCAAACTGATGATGTAGGTCACAGTTGTAACTCCTTCTCCACTTGTCGATCAGCTTAGCGGTCGCGGCTACTCGCAGACGATCCGATCACCGGCGGAGTACTTCCAGAACCAGTCCTCTGACTTCGCAACGGCGCCACCCTTGTAGAAGAGGCGCTTCCAGCTCACCGAGAAGCCCTGGATGGGTGCCTGCGGCTCACACTTGGGGCCCTTCAGGGTACGCGTGGAGCCGGTGTAGTAATCGGACTTCACGAGCTCAGTGGACTCCACCTTGTCCCAGGTCCTGTTGGACCAGATCTTGAAGGTGATGCTGCCCGGATTCCCTGACGAGGCCTTGCTGACATAACCCTGGATGTAGGCGGGGTACTCGGTGTTGTTGCGGAACCGCATGTCCAGCTTGCCGTAATAGATGGTGGCTTCGCGGCCGGCCGGGTACCGGTTGAAGTACAGGGAGTGTGGCTTGTGTTCCACGTCCTCGTAGCCCGCGAAGAACGCGGCGTTGAACAAGGTGGTGGAGCTCTGCGAGATACCGCCACCCGGCTCCTTGACGAGCACGCCACCGTTGATGACGTAGCCGTCGACGTAACCGTTCTTGGCCGTGCGCTCACCCAGCGTCTCGTTCAGGCTGAACACCTCATCCGGCAGCAGGACGGTCCCGTTGACGCTGCTGGCGGCCTTGCTGAGATTGGTGTTGCGGTAGGCGGCGTAGGGGAACTTGGTGGTGAACTCCCCGATGACCTCCGTGGGCTTCAGCTTCTCCGCCTGGGCGGTGGTGAAGTCAGCCGGCTTCTTCGTGACCTCGACGCTGGCCGTGCGCTCGTCGCCGGTCTTCACCGCCGCGGAGGCCATGGCCGAAGCCAGCGCCTCGGGGTCGATGGTGGATCCGTCGACTGCGGGAACCACCGTGATGGCACCGCCAGTCATCGTGTAGGACGCATCCTTGGTGACGGCGAGCTTGAGTCCGCTTTGGGCCTTCGCCGTCAGTTCCATGAGCTTCTCGGCGTCGGTCTGGGGCGTCAGCGAGTCACCCTCGGCGGCGAACGTGGTGACCGCCGCCACCTGCTCGGGGGTGATCTCGAAGCTGCCGTCCGTGGACGTGATGGTGATGGGGCCCGAGATGGCGGGTTCTGCGTAGGCCTTGACGGCGTCATCCACCATGGCGGTGGTGACGGAGGGCGGGGTCTCCTTCACGACGGCGGCCGCTTCGGTCCCGCCCTGCTCGAACACCGCCGCCACTGCGGTGGTGGTGGCGGGCACGTCGAGCTGGGTGGCAGGGGTGCCGTCCGTCCGGGCGATGGCACCATCGACGTAGGCCAGGGTGGCGTCGGTGGCATCGCTGGAGAATGCGTCGGCGTCTGCTTCGAGGACCGAGGAGAGTTGCGCCTGGTCCACGAGCTTCGGCAGCTCCGCGTCTGTTCCACCTGTGAAGGTGCGCCAGATGTCGACGGGGTTCCAGCTGGCTCCACCCCCGGCGGATCGCACGGCAGCGGCGTAGTCCAGCGCGAGGCCGCTCTCCAACGGGTCAAGGGTGACGCTGACGTCGGAGTCCCCCGCGACGGTGATGGCCGACGCGTACTTGGGGTCCAGTTCATCCTTGAGTTTTTGTTCAGCGGCGGAGGGGCTGAGGCCACCGATGGCCACGCCCTCGACTGTCGCATTGGTTGGAACCTGATCCCCAGCGGCGAAGTGCGCGCCCACCCACGAGCCGCCCACGAGCACCAGCAAACCGAGGATGCCGGCGAACATCCACGTCCGGCGACGGCGTGTGGTCGTCTTCTTCGCGCTCAATTCCTGGCCTCTCGTATGTGGGGCACATGCGTGACCACGGCCCCAATCGTACGTAAAGCCCCCGCGTGGGCCCAAAAGCGCGCCTCAGGGTGCGGCTAGGATCGGCGCGTGCCCGCGTGCGGCACCTCCAGAAGGGTCTCCCTCCTTGTCATTGAAGAACCGGTTGAATGCCAGTGGCCTGCCCAGGACCACGTGGGTGCTGTCCGTCACAGCACTACTCGTGGCCGTCGGCTTCGGCGTCGTGATTCCGGTGCTCACCCCTTTCGCGAAAACCTTCGAGGCCACCAACTTCCAACTGGGTCTCGTGGTCAGCCTCTTCGCGGCCGCGCGCCTGGTGACCAGTCCATTCGCACCCGCCATCGGGCGCAGGTTGGGGGAACGCAACGCCATCACCGTGGGGGTGCTGATCGTGGCCGTCTCCACTGTTGCGACCGCTCTGGCACCCACCCTCCAGATCATGCTCATCGCGCGAGGTCTGGGCGGCATCGGATCGGCCACCTTCACCATCTCCGCCATCAACCTGCTGCTCGCGACCGCGCCTGAGCATCTGCGCGGCCGGGCGTCCGGCCTCTACCAGGGGGGATTCCTCCTGGGGAACATGACGGGGCCGGCGCTCGGTGGTCTGCTGAGCGGGATCTCGCTGCAGGCGCCCTTCTACTTCTACGCAGTGATGCTGGTGGTGTGTGCAGGCTTCACCGTGACCATGCTGCCAGCCCGGGCGACCCTGCCCCCGGCAGCCCACAAGCGCACGCCCCGCCGCTTCCGTGAGGTGATCCGGGACATCCGCTACCAGGCCGCGTGCATGGTGGCTCTGGGTCAGGGCTGGCAGTCGCTGGGGGTGCGCAATGCGTTCATCCCGTTGTTCGTGACCGAGGCCCTGCTGCTGGAGACGTACTGGACGGGCATCGCCTTCGCCATCGCGGCCGTGGCGCAGACCGCCATGCTGTTGCCGGCGGGCAACGCAACGGACCGCATCGGTCGACGGCCCGTCATGATCGTCTCCGGCATCGTGTGCGGCGTGGCCGCCATCGCCATGCCGTTCTCGAGCAACATCTGGGTTCTCGTGCTGGTGCTGTGCGTCTACGGGGTGGGCGCGGCCATGCAGGGCACGGCCCCCACAGCCGCAGTCGGCGACGCCACCCAGGGCCGCGGCGGGCCACCGGTGGCGGCGTTCTCCATGGTGACCGACCTCGGCTCCATTTTCGGCCCCCTGGTGGCGGGTGTGGTGCTGGACGTGTGGTCCTTCCAGGTGGCCTTCGCCATCGGGGGCGTGATCCTGTTCGCCGGCGCCGTGTACGCCGCGTTCATCCCCCGCGCCCTGGACCGGGAGTTCCTGGCCATCTCCCGGAGTTGACCTCAGCCCACGTCGATGCGTCCGGGGAGACTGAGCGCACCGTTGACGGGCAGACCCAGCCAGGTGGCAGCGCGCATCAGCAGATCCTCCGAGCCAACCGCTGGCACGAGGGACGTGGTGGAGCGTGACTCACTGGAGGTGGCAGGCATGAGACGCTCGAAGGGCCCGAAGTGCGACAGGCGGGTGATGCTGGCCGTCTCGGGATTCAGGTCGGCGAGGATGCACGCCCGCTCCCAGGCGAGGCGCCAGCCGCCGATGTGGTCGACGAGACCGTTGGCAGCCGCATCAGCCCCCGTCCAGACACGCCCCTTGGCCAGTGCCCTCAGCTCGTCCAACTCCATGCCGCGGTCATGCGCCGCAAGGGACGTGAACGTCTCGTAGATTCGGTCAAGGCTCTCGTCGAGCTTCGCCCAGTCATCCTCGGTGAAGGGAGTGGACGACGACAGCATGCCGGCGCGGGCACCAATACGAATGGACTCCCGCTTCAGACCGAGCTTCTCGTACAGCCCGGCCGTGACGAACTTGCCGGCGAGCACCCCTATGGAGCCGGTCAGTGTGGACGCCTGCGCGACGATCTCGTCGGCGCCCATGGCGGCGTAGTAGCCGCCGGAGGCCGCGACAGCCCCCATGCGGGCGATGACGGGGCGACCCGATTCACGCACGCGCAACACGGAGCGGCGCATGAAGTCGGAGGCCACTGCGGAGCCGCCCGGGCTGTTGATGTCCAGGATGACGGCGCGGATGTCGTCGTCCCGCAGGACGGCGCGGAGATGCTCGTCCACGACGTCGGAGCCGACGCTTTCGCCTCCGAGTGGGCTGGCCGCACCGCGGCCCGTCACGATGGAGCCACGCACCGACACCACGGCGACCTTGCCGCCGGGGCTGCGCCGCAGCACCTTGGCGAGGTCGCGCTTCGGGGACCAGCGGTGCACGAAGCGGAGGTCCTCCGGTTCGCCGTGCCATTCGTCGAGGGCCTCGGTGTACACCTCATCGCGGTAGCCGATGCGGTCCACGAGGCCGAGGTCCTGCGCCCTCTCCGGTGTGAGGGGCGAGTCGTTGACGCCCTCCCAGACACGTGCCGCGTCGATGCCCCGGCGGCGCGCGATGGTGGTCACGGCCTCCTCCACGAGAGACTGGCCGAGCCGGGTCATCATCTCCCTGTTGGCCTCTGTGACGTCGTCGGCGGCGAACTGGTCCGCTGCCGTCTTGTATTCCCAGCGCTTCCCGAACTGCGGGGTGATGCCCGCCTTCTCCAGCATGCCCTTGGCGAGGACGATGCTGACCTCGGCGCCGCCGATGCCCAGATCGCCGGAGGGCTGCACCCACACCTTGTGCGCCGCCGTCGCCAGAAGGTACGCCGACAAGCTGTTCCCGAGTTCACCGTAGGACTCGGCCCACGCCACCGTGGGCTTGTGGCGGCCGAACTCCTCGACGAGGTCGCCCACCTCCTCCATCACGGGCATGGGCTGTCCGCACTCGACGGCGTGCACGATGAGGCCCGCCACCCTGTCGTCGCGGGCTGCCCGGGACAGGTGGTCACGGAGGGTGGCCATGCCGGTGGCATTGAGGATCTGGAGCGCGGCCAGCGGGTTCCGCGGCCGGACCTCCACCAGTCCACGGGCCAGGTCCAACTCCAGCACGACGCGGCCATCACGTGACGTCAACAGATCAACAATCTCTCGCAAAACCATGGCCCCACGGTACCTGCCCCTGATGGGCACCACGGGATCGCACGGGGAGGGGGCCGCCGAAGCGACCCCCTCCCCGTACTGCGCGTTCGGCTCAGACGAGCGAGCTGGCCACCTCGGCGACGTGGGCGCCGGTGAAGCCGAACTCCTCGAAGCACTTGGCCCCGGAGGCAGAGGCACCGAAGTGCTCCAGCGACACCGTCGCACCGGCGGTGCCCACGTACTTGGCCCACCCCATGGAAATGCCGGCCTCCACGCTGACGCGCGCCGTCACGGCCGCCGGGAGCACGGACTCCTTGTACTCGGGATCCATCTTGTCGAACCACTCCTGGCACGGCATGGACACCACGCGCGTGGAGATACCCTTGGCCTCCAGCTTGTCCTGCGCGTCGAGTGCCACCTCCACCTCGGAGCCGGTGGCGATGATGATCAGCGCCACATCACCCGAGGCCTCACGCAGCACGTAGGCGCCGTTGGCGACACCATCAGCAGAAGCGAACTCCTCGCCACGATCAACGTTGCGGAGGTCCTGCCGCGACAGGATCAGGCCGGCGGGGTTGTCGTTGCGGCGCAGGATCTCACCCCACGCCACCGACGTCTCGTTGGCATCGGCCGGTCGGACCACGTCGAGGTTCGGGATGGCGCGCAACGCGGCGAGGTGCTCGACGGGCTGGTGGGTGGGGCCGTCCTCGCCAACGCCGACGGAGTCATGCGTCCACACGAACGTGCTGCGGATCCCCATGATGGCGGCCAACCGCACGGCGGGGCGCATGTAGTCGGAGAAGACGAGGAACGTGCCGCCGTAGGCGCGGGTCAGGCCGGACAGGGTGATGCCGTTCACGATGCCGCCCATGGCGTGCTCACGGATCCCGAAGTGCAAGGTGCGGCCGTACTGGTTGCCCTGCCAGTCCGGGGTCTGCCGTGACTCGGGCAGGAAGCTGGGCTCGCCCTTCATGGTGGTGTTGTTGGAGCCTGCGAGGTCGGCGGAGCCGCCCCACAGCTCGGGCAGCTGCGACGCAAGCGCGCTGAGCACCTCACCGGAGGCCTTGCGCGTGGACATCTTCGCGTCCGAGAAGACCGGCAGGCTCAGGTCCTCAGGAAGCTTGCTGGCCCGGACCCTCTCCAGCAGGGCGTTGCGCTCAGGGTTGGCCTGCTGCCACGTCGCGAACTTCGCGTCCCACGCCTTGCGGGCTGCGCGGCCCCGCTCGGCCACGTTGGCGCGCGTACCCTCGACGATGGACTCGTCGAAGGTGAACGGCTCGTCCGGAAAGTCGAGCTCCTTCTTCAGTGCGGAGATCTCGTCGGCGCCGATCTTGGAGCCGTGCACCGAGTGGTCGCCCGCCTTGTTCGGCAGCGGCCAGCCGATCACCGTGGTCAACCGGATGAACGACGGCTTGTCCGTGACGCTCGCGGCCTCCTCGATGGCGGCGTTGAGCGCGTCCATGTCCTCCACGTACTCAGTGCCACCGTTGGTCCAGTCGACGTGCTGCACGTGCCAGCCGTAGGCGGCGTAGCGGGCGGAGACGTCCTCGGTGAACGAGATGTTGGTCCCGCCCTCAATGGTGATGCGGTTGTCGTCGTAGAACAGCACGAGGTTGCCGAGGTTCTGGGTTGCGGCCAGCGAGGACGCCTCGCTGGAGATGCCCTCCTGGAGACAGCCGTCGCCGGCGATGCAGTAGATGGTGCGGTCGAACGGGGATTCCCCCGCCGGCGCGTCGGGGTCAAAGAGGCCACGCTCCTTGCGGGCTGCCACGGCCATGCCGACGGCGTTGGAGATTCCCGCACCGAGCGGACCGGTGGTGCACTCCACGAACTTCGTGTGGTGGAACTCGGGGTGGCCGGGGGTCTTGGAACCCCAGGTGCGCAAGGACTTGATGTCGTCGAGCTCCATGTCGCATCCCGCGAGGTAGAGCTGGGTGTACTGGGTCAGGGAGGCGTGCCCGGCGGAGAGAACGAAGCGGTCCCGGCCCAACCACATGTCGTCGGTCGGGTCGAGGTGCATGACCTTCTGGTAGAGCAGATAGGCCAACGGCGCCAGCGAGACGGGGGTTCCGGGGTGTCCATTGCCGACCTTCTCCACGGCGTCGACGGCGAGAATGCGGGCGACATCGACCGCGCGGGAGTCGGAATCAGTCCAGTCAAGAGTCATGCAGACGATCCTAACGTGCGACGTCAGAACGTGAAGGTGGGTCCGTCCGAAGGCCAGGTCGGCAGCGCATCCGCGCGCGGTTCGTCCTCGGGCGGCGTGCTCCCGTGGTGGGGGTCCCCTGTCTCCGATGTGGCCTGCTGCCCGGGCGGGGTGGGACGGATTGTCTCACCCAGTGCCCGGCGCACCAGGTCGCCGAGGCCGTCACCGGATTCCGGGTTGTGCTTGCGGATCTCAGCCACGGTCCCCCCTGCGCACGATGGGCGGGTTGGCCGACCACGGGAACGTGATCCAGGCTTCGGTGTGGCGCCAGGAGAAGTCGGGAGCCACGATGCTGCGGGGCTTGTGGTACGCCACTGCGCTGCGAACGTCTGCGCCGAAACCCCGCAACAGCTTGATGACCAGCGCCAGCGTCCGCCCGGAGTCGGCGACGTCGTCGACGATGAGAATCTTCTGCTCGGCGATCGAGGCGCTGTCGAGCATGGGGGCAAGCAGGATGGGATCCGGGCGCGTCTCGTTGACGTCCACGTAGAACTCAACATTGATGGCGTCCACCAGTTTCACGTCGAGTGCGTAGGTGAGGCTCCCGGCCAGCACCAGACCTCCCCGGGCGATGGCGATGATGACGTCGGGGCGGAAACCGGACGCCGCCACCTGCTGGGCCAGGTGGTCGGTGACCTCGCCCAGTTCGGACCAGGTGAGGACTTCGCGCTCCGGGGCGGCGACCGCTTCTTCTGCCATGGGGTCATGCTACTCACACCCTTGGACCGCCCAGTCGGACGGCCCCGAGCCGCAGCCGATATCTTGTGCGCATGCCGACACCTGATGAGCTGGCCACCGCCGGACTGCGCACCACAGTGAACTCCACCTGCCGCGGCGCTGCACTGGATCTGGGTGCCACCGTCACCAGTTGGCAACCTCGGGGGCAGCGTGACGTGCTGTTCGTGAGCCGCGAGGCCCTCGTGGGCATCGACGACGAGGTGCATGGCGGGATTCCGATCTGCGCACCGTGGTTCGGCAGGGGACGAGACGACGTGGACGTCCCGCGCCCCCACGGGCTGGTGCGGTGGGTGCCGTGGCGACTCGTCGAGGACACCACGTCCGACGCGGCCACCACCCTGGTGTGGGAGTGCTCCGGCGATGAGGTCGCACACCTCCCGGGCGCCGATGCCTACCCCTCCGACATCTGGTTCCGCCACGAGGCACAGTTCGGCGAAACCCTTCACCTGTCGTTCACGACAGGCTCACCCAGCACCAGTTTTGTCCTCGACGAGGCGTTCCACTGCTACTTCGCCGTCTCCCACATCTCCGATGTCGTCATCGATGGCCTGGCCGGGACCCGATATCGCGACTACACCGACGGGGCCGCGTGGCACGACGCGGACGACGTGCTGCGGATACACGGGCACACCGACCGCATCTATGACGCCCCCGGCAACGTCACCATCACGGACGACGACCGCATCATCGCCCTCACCCCGGGGGACGCCGCCAGCACCATCGTGTGGAATCCCGGTCCCGACGGCGCCCGGTCGTTGACGGGCTGGGCGGGCGAGGAGTGGACGCAGATGGTGTGCGTGGAGGTGGGCAACGTCCAGCACCGCGCGGTGACCGTCCCCGCGGGGGGCTCCCACACACTGTCCCTGGACGTGGCCGTGCGTCCGCTGGGCTGAGCGTCAGCGCCCCAGTGCGTCGACCTCGGCGCCGATGGTCGTCGAGTCGCCATGACCAGTGTGGACCACGGTCTCCTCAGGCAGCGCGAACAGCTTCCGGCGGATCGAGTCCAGGATCACGTCCTCGTCGCTGAACGAGCGGCCCGTGGCGCCGGGGCCACCCTTGAAGAGGGTGTCTCCGGAGAACAGGGTGCCGAGATCTGACGCGTAGAGGCACACGGCACCCGGCGAATGCCCCGGTGTGTGGATGACCCACAAATCGATGCCGCCGACGCTGATCTGCTGCCCCTCGGCGAGGTCCTTGTCCCAGTGCCGATCGGGGTGCGTGAGGTCCCAGACTTCTTCGTCGTCGGGGTGCAGCCAGATGGGCGCCCCCGTGCGGTCAGACAGTTCGGGGGCCACACGAACATGGTCGTCGTGTGCGTGGGTGCAGATGATGGCCCTGACGGAGCGTCCGTCGACGGCCTTCAGGATGGTGTCGACGTCATGCGGCGCGTCGATGATCACCACCTCCTTGTCGTCACCCACGATCCACACGTTGTTCTCGACGTCGAAAGTCTGGCCGTCGAGGCTGAAGGTTCCCCTGGTCACTGCTTGCGTGATGGCGTTCACCAGACCACCACCGATCGCAGAACGTCTCCCTTGTGCATCTTCGTAAACGCTCCTTCCACATCATCGAGACCGATCTCCTCGCTCACGAACGCGTCGAGGTCGAGTCGGCCCTGTTGGTACAGGTCCACCAGCATCGGGAAGTCCCGCGACGGCAGGCAATCGCCGTACCAGCTGGATTTCAGGGAGCCGCCGTGGCCGAAGACGTCCAGCAGCGGAATGTCCGGCACCGTTGCGTCGGGGTGCGGCACACCCACGAGGACGAGCGTCCCGGCGAGGTCGCGGGCGTAGAACGCCTGCTTCCAAGTCAGCGGGATACCGACGGCGTCGATCACCACGTCGGCGCCGAAGCCCCCCGTGAGTTCGCGGATCTCCTCGACCACATCACCCTTGGACGAGTTGATGGTGTGGGTGGCGCCGAGGCCCCGTGCCCATTCCAGCTTCTTGTCCTCCAGGTCCACGGCAATGATGCGGCTGGCTCCGGCGAGCACCGCACCGGCGATGGCCGCCGCTCCCACGCCGCCGCACCCGATGACGGCGACGCTCTGCCCACGGGTGACGTGCCCCGTGTTGATGGCGGCGCCCAACCCTGCCATGACGCCGCAGCCCAGGAGCCCGACGGCGGCCGGGCGTGCCTCGGGGTCCACCTTCGTGCACTGGCCGGAGTGCACGAGCGTCTTGTCGGCGAACGACCCGATGCCGAGTGCCGGCGTGAGTTCGGTGCCGTCGGCCAACGTCATCTTCTGCGTGGCGTTGAACGTGTTGAAGCAGTACTGGGGTTCACCACGGAGGCAGGCGCGGCACTCGCCGCACACCGCCCGCCAGTTGAGGACGACGAAGTCGCCGGGGGCGACGTTGGTGACCCCCTCACCCACCGACTCCACCAGTCCCGCCGCCTCATGGCCGAGGAGGAAGGGGAACTCGTCAGTGATGCCGCCGTCGCGGTACGCCACGTCGGTGTGGCACACACCGCACGCCTGGATGGCCACCACGGCCTCCCCCGGCCCGGGGTCGGGGATGTGGATGTCGGTGATCTCGACAGGCTCACCCTTGGCCATGGCAACAACGCCTCGAACTGTTTGCATGCCCCGACTGTAGTGATCCGTTCAACCGCTTGGGCGGCTTCCGATTGATGGGACACCGAGGCGACGCAGCCGCGTAGGCTGGGACGACACATTGCTGTGGACGTGATGGAGGAGGAGCCATGAGAGCGGCCGTGCAATCAGCTTTCGAGGCGGTGCCGCGCACCGCCTTCCTGCCGGCGAGCATGCGACCCCATGCCCACTCCGACCGCCCACTGCCCCTCATCCATGGACAGACGAACTCCCAGCCCAGCACCGTCGCCGCCATGCTGGAACTGCTGGACGTCCAGCCCGGCCACAAGGTGCTGGACCTGGGGTCAGGCTCCGGATGGACGACGGGACTGCTGGCGCATCTGGTGGGCGCGGACGGATCCGTGCTGGGCATCGAACGGATCGCCGACCTGGCGCTCGGCGCCCGTGCGGCGCTCGATGCCACCGGACCGTGGCCGCAGGCAACGGTCCGGGTATCGACGCCCGGGGTGCTGGGAGCACCCATGGACGCCCCCTTCGACCGCATCCTCGTATCGGCCGAGGCCACGCACCTGCCACGGGGACTCGTGCGCCAGCTGCGGCCCGACGGTGTCATGGTGATCCCCATCGCCGGCGTGATGACGCGGGTGGAACGCCGCGACGGCGCCACCCACGTCACGCAGCACGGTCTCTACGTGTTCGTGCCCCTCATCGAGCAGTAGGACCCGCGTTGCTGCGGAACTGCGCGTAGGCCGGCTTGATGATGCCCTGGATGAGGGCGAGCCGCTCGTCGAAGGGCAGGAACGCCGACTTCATGGCGTTGATGGTGACCCACTCCACGTCGTCGAGATCCCAGCCGAACGCGTCGACCAGTTTGGCGAACTCCCGGCTCATGCTGGTGTCGCTCATGAGCCTGTTGTCGCAGTTCACGGTGATGCGGAAGCCGAGGTCCTTGAGCATCCCGATGGGATGGTTCGCGATGGTGTCGGCGATGCCCGTCTGCAGATTGGAACTGGGGCACAGCTCCAGCGGAATGCGCTCGTTGCGCACGTAGGCCGCGAGGTCGCCAAGGTGCCGCCGACCGTTCTCGTCAACGGTGATGTCCTCGACGATCCGGACACCGTGGCCCAGCCGGTTGGCGCCGCACAACTGCACTGCCTCCCAGATCGAGGGGAGGCCGAATGCCTCGCCGGCGTGGATGGTGAAGTAGGCATTGTTGTGTTTGAGGTGGTCGAACGCCGCCTGGAACCTGGACGGCGGGAAGCCGTCCTCGGCGCCGGCAATGTCGAAACCGCACACGCTCTCGTGGCGGTAGCGCACTGCGAGATCGGCAATCTCAATGGTGGGTTCGCCGTGGCGCATGGAGGTGACGATCTGCTGGGCGACGATGCCCTGACCCAGCGCTTCCGCCTCCGCCATGCCCTCGACCAGTCCCCTGCCCACAGCCTCCACCACGTCCGGGAGCGCCAGTCCCTGGCGGAGGTGCTGCTCCGGGGCGTAGCGGGCCTCGGCGTAGATCACGCCGTCAGCAGCCTGATCCAGCACGAACTCGCGGGCCACGCGCGCCAACTGGTCGGCGGTTTGCATGGCTGCAATGGTGTGGTCGAACGTCTCGAGGTAGCGCACCAGGGATCCGGAGTCAGCCGCCTCGAAGAACCAGCGACGCAGGGCCTCAGGGTCCGTGGTGGGCAACTGGGCGCCGTTGTCGGCGCAGTGTTCGATGATTGTGGCCGGCCTCAACCCTCCGTCCAGATGATCGTGCAGCGCGACTTTCGGCAGTGTGCGGATCTCTTCTACACCAAGCAAGGCAGTGTTTCCCTTCTCGTTGATCTGTGACTCAGTTGAACTCGGGCTCATCGGCTGTTGCGGGCGTCTGATCCCCACGATGCGGGGACGGGTGGGGGCATCTGGTCCGGCGACGGGAATCCGGTGGTGGGCCGACGCCGTTGCCGCAGGAAGGCGATGACGACCATGATGGCACCGCACCCCATGAACGCCGCCACCCGGGCGAGGCCCGAAAGGGTGGCCATGTCGAACAGGACCAGTTTCGTTGCCGCGCCAAGGGCGACGACGGCCGCGAGCGTCAGGTCCGCGGCTGAGCCCTTGCGCAGGGCCAGGAAGGCGGCGAACCCCATCCAGCCCAGCGAGGCCAGGGTGTGACCGACGAGGAATCCACCCTCGAGGTCACCCACCTGGAGACCGACGAGGGATGCGACCAGCACCACAGCGTGGACGCACAGGTACAGACCACCCACGAAGCGGATGCCGTCGAGCACCTCGTTGACGCGGCCGTGCCGAAACACCACGAGGGTGACGCCCAGGACCGTGAGCAGGATGCCCTGCAGGATCGTGACGGGATCGGACACCAGTTCCGATGCCCCACCCCAGACGGCCACGACGGCGCCGCCGCCGGCGAAGAGCGCCAGGACCGCAGCGACGGCGCGGAACAACCACCCCACTGAGGACCTGACCACGGGAACCACCTGCGCCGCGATCGCCAGTGCCAGGAGCACCAGTGGCTCCACCACCGGGTCAATGCGTCCGGCCAGGAGCGTGATGCCCACCGCGGCTGCGGCTGCCAGTGCAAGACCGTCCCGAAGTGGTCCCTGGGGATTCACGGCCTCCGGTGGCTCGGGCAGGACCAGAGCGGACACGAGGATGATGCCCGCCAGGAGGAGCGGAAGCCATTCCGGAGCCCCTCGGACCAGGAAGGAGACGAACCATGCCGTGGGCAGCAGGATGATACTGAGCTCCCACGGCTGCCCGCCCACCTCACCCCGCGTGGGCAGAGCCCACGGTGGCCGCTTGGCAGTGTGGGGGCGGGCAACGGCCGGGGTCGCGCGGTGGAAATGCACGAACCACAGCGTCAGGACAACCGTGGAGGCCAACCAGAGGAGCGGCCATGCTGGATCGGGACCGCTGACGCCCTGCAACCCGCAGAAGACGATGGCAAGGGCTACGCCCAGTTGATGGCGCGGCCACCCTCGCCCCATCATGGCCGCGAGGCAGCAGGCCCCCACAAGCGCCGACGTGAAAGCGTCAGGAGCCGCGAAGTCCACGACGAACGCGGCCCAGGCGAGCCACACCAGCGTCGCCGGTGAGCTCCCCAGCCGGGCGGCCATGGCCGCTATGGATGCCAGGAGCGTGGCCATGCCCAGACCCACCACCGGCGCCACGTCAACGTTCTGCCACGCCACCGTGGCCGCCCCCAGCCCCAGGGCCGCCCCGATCAGGAGGATGACCATACCTGCCCGGGACGCACGCTTCAGCAGGACGAACACCAGCGAGACGACGCTGACACCCAGCGCGAAGGCGTAGACCAGCAGCGAGGAGGACAGAGGGAACACCAGGGCGATGAGCAGGACGACGCCCGCGATCAGGATGGCCGAGCCCACCGTGTAGAACAAGGTGGTGGCCACCTCCTCGCGCTGGGCGGGATCGAGCGTCTTCCTGGGGGGTTGTGGCGCAAGCGGGCGCTGATCGAACGCCGGCTGATTGAACGCTGGTGGGGGCGGGTAGCGCACCCCGGCGGGCGGGGCACCCCGCCACACCCTCGGGTCGAAGCCGGGCGGGTACGCCTGCGAGGGCTGTTGCTGCCTTTGCCACTCCGGGGCCTGTGTCCCCGGCCACCCGTGGGGTGGCTGCCCGGACCATCCCTGCGGGGGCGGCTGCCCGGGCCACCGCTGCTGCTGTGCCTGCTGACCAGATTGGTCCTGCGGCACGGGCCGCCCCTGGTGGGGTGGCCGCCCGGCACTCTGATCACCCTGACGGCCCTGCGACGGCTGCCCCGGCCCCCCACCGTTGTCCGGCGGCTGCCCGGGAGGGCCGCCGTTGGGCAGGTTCGTGGGCGGTGGTTGCATGGGGTCAACCTATCGGTCGATCGGGCCCGTCACATCTGCCAGGTCCTGTGGTCCGAACGCCTGCGGCAACACCTGTGCGAGCGTCCACACGCCCTCAGGGGTGTCGACGAGGAGGGAGGGCCCACCGTGCTCGTGCAGGAGTTGGCGGCACCTCCCACACGGCATGATGAGGTCATCGTTGCCATTGACGCACGTGAACGCCACCAGTCGGCCGCCCCCACCCGCCACCAGCGACGAGACGAGGCCACACTCGGCGCAGAGCGTCACGCCGTAGGCAGCGTTCTCCACGTTGCAGCCGACGACTGTGCGGCCGTCGTCCACGAGGGCTGCCGCACCCACGGGGTAGTGGGAGTAGGGCGCGTAGGCCCGCGTCGCCACCTCCCGCGCAGCAGTCCTCAGGCTTTCCCAGTCGACGTCCACGTCACTCCTTCACGAAGTGCTCGCCGTCGGCGGCGGGGGCACGCACGCGCCCCACGAGACCGGCGACGGCGATGATCGTGGCCACGTACGGCAGCATCAGCAGGAACTGGCTGTCGATGGGGCTGCCCAGCGGGTTCAGCGTCTGGCCCAGCTGCGTCACGAAGCCGAAGAAGACGGCCATGAGGGCTGCCCAGACGGGGTGCCAGCGCCCCATGATCAGTGCGGCGAGGGCGATGAAGCCGTTGCCGACGGTCATGTCGGGGCGGAAGGCACCCGTGGAGCCGATCGTGAAGTAGGCACCGCCGAGCCCCGCCATGGCGCCACCCAGCACCACGGAGGAGAACTTCGTGGCCACCACGTTGATGCCCACGGTGTCCGCCGCGTGCGGGTGCTCCCCGACGGCCCGGACCCGGAGCCCCCACTTGGTCTTGAACAGCAGGAACCACACGGCCGGCACCATCAGGATGGCGAGGTACGCGAGGGCTGTCTGGTTGAACAGGATGGGGCCGAGGAACGGGATCTTCTCCAGCCCCGGGATGGGGATGCGCTGCATGATGGGCACCGCGTTGTACTTCGCCGTGTCCGAGCCGACCAGCTGGTGGAACAGGAAGCCCGTGAGGCCCGCCGCCAGAAGGTTGATCACGACGCCCAGCACCACATGGTCCACGAAGTACTTCAGCGTGAACAACGCCAACAGGGCGCCCATGGCCATGCCGGCCAGGATGGCGGCGATCAGTGCGGCCAGCAGTGACTTGGTGAGCGATCCGGTGATGGCGCCGGCGAAGGCCGCCGTCAGGAACTGGCCCTCGATGGCGATGTTGACCACACCTGCACGTTCGGACAGTGCCCCACACAGCGCACCGAACACGAGCGGGGTGGCAACGGCCAGGGTGCCTTGCAACTGATTCGTCATGGTGAAGACGGCCATGCTGCCTGCGGCGGCCCAGGTGATGAAACCGATGAGGAGCGCGACACCACCGACGACTCCGGCGATGGTCATGGCGCGCTTGTTGAACCTCCCCGAGAGGTAGGCGAGGGCCGCCCCCAGGACCAGGACCGCGCACAGCGCCACCGTCACGGCGCCCGGGAGGACGATGGTGGGCAACTGGACGGCGTCGAACGCGTCGGACAGGGCGATCTTTGCGTCACCCGCGGTACCGAACGTGCCCCACACCAGCATGAGCCCGATGACGGCGAGCAGGACTCCCGTGGAGAGCCGCTGGATGCGGTTCTCCCGGGCCTCCACCTTGCGCAACGCCGGCGGCGGGGTTCCCGCGGCAGTGTTGTTGACGATGACTGGGGTGCTCATGCCGTGGCCGCCTTTGCAGTGATGTCGGCGCCTGGCCGCTTTTCCCGGAGACCGGGTACGAGCCAGAGGACGAATGCGGGCGCCGCAACGAACAACACGATGAGCGCCTGGATGAGGTTGGTGAGGTCCGACGGTGTCTGCGCCTCGGCGGCCATGGTGAGACCTCCGGCCTTGAGGGCGCCGAAGAGTAGCCCGGCCAGGACCACGCCAAGGGGTCTTGACCGACCGAGCAGCGCCACGGTGATGGCGTCAAAGCCGACGGTGCCGACGATGCCCAGCGACAGCTGGGTGGGGAAACCCGTCAGCAGGGTCGGCGTGAGAACCGCCTGCGCCCCCGCCAGGCCGGCCAGGCTGCCGGCGATGGCCATGGCCACGATGGTGGTCCTCGAGACACTCATGCCAGCCGTGGCCGCGGCGTGCGGGTTGAGGCCCACCGCACGGATCCGGAAGCCGAGCGTGGTGCGCTCCAGCAGCCACCACACGGCGACAGCCGCTGCCAGGGCGATGAAGAAGCCCAGGGTGAGCCGCGTCCCGGCGAGCCGGGGCATGGTGGCGGAGAACTCGACCACGGACGAGATGGGGTCGGAGCGCCCCGGCTGCTGCAGCATCGGGGTGGTCAGCAGGAACTGCAGCATGTACAAAGCGATGTAGTTCAGCATGATCGTGACGATGACCTCGTGGGCACCCGTCTTGGCCTTCAGGAAACCGGCGATGGCCCCCCAGAGCGCACCAAACACCATCGCCAACGCAAGCGCGATGGGGATGTGGATGAACCAGGGGAGGCCCTTGATGGTGAAGCCGATCCAGGCACCGAAGATTGCACCCCAGATGGCCTGGCCCTGGGCACCGATGTTGAAGAGCCCAGCTCGAAAGGCCAGGGCCACTCCCAGGCCTGCACAGATGAGGGGCGCCGCCTGCGCCGTCGTCTCGGTGATGGCGAGCCAGGACCCCACGGACCCCCGCAGCAGCGCGGAGTAGGCCGTGGAAATCTTGTCCCACGACGCGCCGAGGGCGTCGCCGGGGGCGTTGAAGAAGTACGCGAATTTGCCCAGGACCTCCGGGTCGGCCACCACCATGACGATGGCGCCGGTCACGAAGGCGAGGACGAACGAGATGAGGGTGACAACCAGGCTCACCCACCGACGGGAGGCTGGGGCCCTGGCAGGGACCGGTGCCGGCGTGGCCGGCATCATCTTCTCCTCGACGAGTTCCTCAGACATCAGCGTGCTCCGTCCTGCTCTTCTCGACACTGCGTGCGGCTTCCTCGAACGGAACCCCAGCCATCATGAGGCCCAGGACGTCGCGGGGGGTGTCGGGTTCGACCACCCCCACGATCCTGCCGCGGTACATGACGGCGATCCGGTCGGCCAACGACTCCACCTCCTCCAGCTCGGTGGAGACGATCAGGACTGCCGTGTCGCGGTCCCGCTCCTTGACGATGCGGTTGTGGAGGAATTCGATGGCGCCGACGTCGACGCCGCGGGTGGGCTGGTTGGCCACGAGCAGGCTCAGCGGCCGCGACAGTTCCCTGGCCAGCACCACCTTCTGCTGGTTTCCCCCGGACAGGGACCGCACCGGCTGGGACTGGGAGGAGGTGCGGATGTCGAACTCCTCGATCCGCTCGTCGGCATTGCTGCGGATCCGGCCGAGATCCAGGTTGCCGACGGAGGAGAAGGAGGTGGTGCGGTTGAGGACCAGGTTCTCCGCGATGGAGAAATCCCCCACGAACCCGTCGCGCTGGCGGTCCTCCGGCACGAAACCCAGGCCCGCCTCGATGGTCTTCTTTGGCGGCATGTGGGTGACGTCGACCCCGTCGAGGATCGCGGTGCCATGGATGACGGCCATGGTCCCCAGCAGCGCCTCGGCCAGTTCCGTCTGCCCGTTGCCCTGGACGCCCGCGATGCAGACGATCTCCCCGCCCGAAACCGTCAGGTTGAGGTGGTCCACCACGATGGTGCCGGCGGCGTTGGCCACGGTGAAGTCGGTGAGGACCAGTCGCTCCTTCCCGAGCGTGGGGGGCGCCTTGTCGACCGTGAGGTTGACGGCGCGTCCTACCATCAGCTCAGCCAGGTCGCCCTCGCTGGCGTCGGGGGTGGCTTCGCCGACGACCTTGCCGCGACGGATCACGGTGATGTCGTCGGCGACGGCCACCACCTCCCGCAGTTTGTGCGTGATGAAGCAGATGGCGCGGCCCTCGTCGCGCAGCGTCCGCATCACCACCATGAGTTCGTCGATCTCCTGCGGGGTGAGAACGGCCGTGGGCTCGTCGAAGATCAGGTAGCGGGCGTCGTTGGCCAGCGCCTTGAGGATTTCCACCCGCTGCTGGATACCGACGGGCAGGTCCTCGACGAGCGCGTCAGGGTCCACATCCAGCCGGTAACGGTCGGATAGTTGCCGCACGAGTTTGCGGGCGCCGTTGAGGTCAAGTTTCCCGAACCGTCCGGGCTCACGTCCCAGCACCATGTTCTCGGCGACCGTGAAGACGGGGATGAGCATGAAGTGCTGGTGCACCATCCCGATGCCGGCGGCCATGGCCTGCTTCGGGTTCTCCAGGTGCAGCACGTTCCCACCGACGCTGATGGTGCCCTCGTCGGCGCGCAACAGCCCGAAGAGGATGTTCATGAGCGTCGACTTTCCGGCGCCGTTCTCCCCCAGCAGGCAGTGGATGCGACCCGGTACGAGGCCCAGGGTGATCGAGTCGTTGGCTGTCAACGACCCGAAGCGTTTGGTGATGCCGTCGAGGTGCAGAACCTCGGGTGCCTGCGAGGCGACCTCGTGCGTGGCGGTGCTCACGACTGTAATTCCCCCTCCGGCCGACGCTGGCCGATCCTGTAGCAATAGTCCTGAAACGAATGGAGTGTAGGACTGACATCCTTCCACGGTCCCGAAGGAACGTCGCGGTGGTGCCGTCCGCGTGCCGTGTCGTCCCCGAGGACGTCGTGACACTGACGGTGGCGGCTGGCCGGGTCTCCCCCGACCAGCCGCCACCCGTTGACAGTCACAGATCAGCTGGGCTGTGCCTTCGACGTGATCTTGATGGTGCCGGCGATGATGTCGGCCTTGAGCTTGTCGAGCTCGGACTTGGTCTCAGCGGAGACCTTGCCGTCGAAGTCGTGGAACTCGGACAGGCCGGTGCCACCATTCTCGAGGGTTCCCACGTAGGGCTCGGCGGTGAAGTCACCGTCCATGGCTGCCTTGATGGCGTCGAACACGGCGATGTCCATGCCCTTGTACACCGAGGAGACGATGCTGGGGCAGAACTCGGCGGCCGAGATGCAGCCGTCGGTGTCCACCCAGATGGCGTTGACCTTGCCACCGGATGCCTGGGCGGCCTGCAGGCCACCGAGACCGGCGGGACCGGCGACGGGGAAGATGATGTCGGCGCCCTGGGCGATCAGGGTGTTGGCGGTGTTCTTGCCACCGTCGATGTTGCCGAACGGGTCGTTGCCGGGGACGAACTGGCCGTCCTGCTTCTCAGCATCCCAGCCGATGACCTGGACGCTCTTGCCCTTGACCTCATTGAAGTGCGCGACGCCCTGGGCGAAGCCGTCCATGAAGATGGTGACGGTCGGGTACTTGGCGCCACCGAACGTGCCGACCTTGCCGGTCTGGCTCATGGAGGCGGCCAGGTAGCCACCCAGGAAGGACGACTCGGCGGTGTTGAAGATCAGGCCCTTGGCGTTGGGAACCAGTTCGGTGGAGCCCTCAGAGACGGGGAACGAGCCATTGTCAACGATCGCGAACTTCACATCAGGGTTCTGCTTGGCGGCTGCCTCCGTGGCGGCGGCCAGTGCGAAACCGACGGTGACGACGATGTCGCAGTCAGCGCTGATCATCGACTGCACGTTGGGAGCGAAGTCGCTCTCGGCGTTCGATTCGATCTGTCCGGTGTCGACCTTCAGTTCTTCCTTGGCCCGCGTGAGCCCGGCGTAGGCCGTCTCGTTGAAGGACTTGTCGTCGAAGCCGCCAGCGTCAGAGACCATGCAGGCCTTGAAGTCTGCAGCGGGTGCCGCGCTGTCGGAGGGCGCCATGGACGTCGCGTCCGTGGGCGACACCGCAGCGGTGGGTTCACCGGGTGTGGTGTTGGGGGCCTCGGCGCAACCGGCCAGCACGAGCGCGCTGGCTCCGATCACCGATGCGAGCTTCAGCAATGACTTCTTCACGATGCGTGTTCCTCCTGGAAGAGCTATGGGATAGCTGACCATACTGCGTGCCCCAACCGCATGCCCATTGGGGGTGCAATCGTTATCTTCCCGAAACATCCTGCGCCCCCGGGCACACCGGACGGGCAGCATTCAGATGACCTGGCGCACCAGCGCGACAGCGGAGTCCACCATGACGGCCGTCGTGTCCCGCCACTGCGGTTCCTGACCCCGGTAGGGTCCGGTGGCCAGACTGATCACCACCGCCGCCGTCCTCAGCCGTAGCTCGACGGGGTCCACCCGCTGGTCGAACACAGGGACCCAGCGGGCCAGCAGGTCGCGCACCTTGGACTCCTGGGTCGGGTTCATGCGCTGGATGGTGGACAAGTGCGCCATGAGGCAGGCCAAGTCATCCGCCCGTCGGCCGGGGCCGATGGTGTCGACGTCGAGGACGCCAACGATGCCGCCGCCGGCAACCCTGATCTGTCCCTCGTGGAAGTCCCCGTGTGTGGCCTCGATGCCGAGGGGCACCCCAGCCAGGCCGGCTGTGATGTTCTCCACGGCCCATTGCAGCTTGGCGCCCAGTTCGGGGACGGCGTGGGTGACCATGGCGGCGTAGTGCGCCACGGCGTCGGACCACGGTGGCCGCCGCTCCAGCTGCGTGACGGCCTCAGGCATGGCGTCCAGTGCGGCCACCAGTTGTTCGGCGGTGCAGGGGTCGCCGGGGTCGAACAGCGCCTTGGCGAGTGATTGCCCCGGAAGTTTGCGTGTGACCATGAGGTGGTCGGGGGTCACGAATGCCACGTTCGGGGCCGGGACACCCGCGTCCAGCAACAGGCGGTGCTTGGACAAGACGTCGTCGAAGAGCCGGGCCCGCAGGACCTTGATGAAGAACGTCTCGCCGGAGTCACGGACCACGACCTCCACCACGGCACGCCTGCGTGGACGGTAGCCGATCATGGTGACGGCCAACTCCTCGGCGGTCACGGGGTGGCTCAGCACACCCTCGGCGTTGAACATCTCTGCCAGTTGGTCTGCGAACGCCGCCCTGGGAAGCCCGGGGAGGTCGGGGTCGTTCGGGTAGAGCCACACCGCCACCTCCCGAGTGCCGTCGGCGAAGATCTCAGCGCCACGGTCGGTGGGTGACAACGCACCGGAGCGGGCGCTGACTCCCAACAGTTCGGAGCGCTGCCCCCACGGCCAGGTGACCTCGGCCATGTAGGTGGCCGTGGTGGACTGCTCGGGGTTGGTGTCGACGTGGTCGAGCTTCCACTCCCCCAGCACACCCCCGGCGTGCTCGACAGCCGTCGTCAGCAACGGCCCGACGCGGGGACTCGTCAGCAGCCGGGACCCGTCATCCATCGACGCTCTGCCCCAACGCTGCGTCGTCGGCCCCCTCCAGGGTCGTGCCGTCGGCCACGCCGTCCCGCCGCAGCGTGAACCAGGCGGCGCGGCGACCATCCAGTGCGTCCGCGGTGAGGGTGAACACCACCCGTTCGTCGTGCTCGCCATCCGCTTCCACGGGGGCCAGGGCAACGGTCACGATGTCCCCCACCTGTGGCAGGGCCCCGAGTTGGGCCATGAAGTAGCCGGCAACCGTGTCGTAGGGCCCCTCCGGCAGGATGTATCCGGTGGCCTCCGCGAACTCCTCGATGGTGGTGAGACCGTCAACCCGGTTCACCTCGTTGGTCTCGTTGTCGCCGACCACGTCGTACTCGTCGGTGATGTCTCCGATCAGTTCCTCCACGAGGTCCTCCATGGTGACGATCCCGGCGGTGCCGCCGTACTCGTCGCGCACGATCGCGATGTGCGAGGCTGCTGTGCGCATGGAGCTGAGGGCGCGCAGGATCTTGACGGTCTCCGGAAGGCTCAGCACGGGCCGCGCGATGGAGCGCAGGTCACCGGTGCGGGCTGCGCCGTCGAGGTCCATGAGATCCCGCACATGCAGGAAGCCGACGATGCGGTCCGCCGAACCGTCGGTCACGGGGTACCGCGAATGGGGGGCACCCCGCACCTCACGGTAGGCGCGCTGAATCGGCATGTCTGCGGGCAGGAAGTCCACCTCGGTGCGTGGCACCATCACCTCGCGCAGGGTGCTGTCGCCCGCGTCGAAGACCTCGTCGAGGATGCTGCGCTCCTCCCGGCCGAGCGTGGAGGAGTCGCTCAGCATGGCGCGCAGTTCCTCGTCGGTCACGGCGTCCCGGGACAGCGACGGGTCGCCGCCGAGGATTCTCACCACGACATCGGTGGAGACCCCGAGGAACCAGATGAGGGGGCGGGCCACCGTCGCGATGCCCGAGACGAGCGGGGCCAGGGCCAGTGCGAAACCTTCGGCGCGCTGCATGGCGAGACGTTTGGCGCTCAATTCGCCGATGACGATGGAGAAGTAGGAGATGATCACCGTGATCACCACGAGGGCCATGGGGTCGGAGATCGACGCCGGCACCCCCCAGGATTCCAGGACCGGGGAGAGGCTGGCGGCAAGGGTTGCGCCACCGAATGCGGCGGAGAGAAACCCTGAGAGCGTCACACCGATCTGCACGGACGAGAGGAACAGGTTGGGGTTGCCGACGAGTCGCTGGATGGCCCGGCCGCGCTTACCCTTGTTGGCAAGCTGCTTGACCCGGCTCTCCCTCAGACTGATCAGGGCCATCTCTGCGGCGGCGAAGGTGCCGCCGATCAGGATGAACACCCCGATGAGGGCGACGTCTTGTAGAACCTTCATTTCTCCTTCAGTCCTGGCTCCCTGGTCCTGCCATGAAGGCTCCACTGTAGTGGGGCCCCGTGGGAACAAGGTGTCGGTGGTGCTGCCCTAGCGGAAGATGACGGTGCGATCCCCGTCGGGTAGCACGCGGTGCTCGGCGAAAAGCCGTACCGCCTCGGCGAGTGTCTGCGACTCCTGTGCCTGGCCCTTGCGCATCAGTTTGGCCACATCCATGCTGTGGTCCACGCGCACCACGTTCTGCTCGATGATGGGACCCTCGTCGAGGTCGCTCGTCACGAAGTGCGCGGTGGCACCTATGAGTTTCACCCCGCGGGTGTGGGCCTGCCTGTACGGGTTCGCGCCCTTGAAACCGGGCAGGAACGAGTGGTGGATGTTGATGGCCCGACCGGCCAGGAACGAGCACAACTCCGGACTGAGTATCTGCATGTAGCGGGCCAGTACCACCAGTTCGATGTCCCGCTCCACGACGGTGCGCCGGACCTCGTCCTCGAACGCCTTCTTGGTGGAGGCGTCGACGGGGAGGTGTGTGAAGGGTGCCTCGTAGAACTCCGCCATGGATCGCAGTACGTCGTGGTTCGCCATGATGGACACCACCTCGATGGGCAGTTCGCCGCTGCGGCGCCGGAACAGGAGGTCGTTGAGGCAGTGCCCCGCCTTGGATGCCAGCACCAGCGTGCGGGTGGGGCGTTGCGCATCGTGGACCTCGAAGCCGGCGTCGTACGGCCCTGCGGCGCGGCGAATGGCGAACTGCAGGGTCTCCACGTCGGGCCCCTCCACCTGGACGCGGAGAAAGAACTGGCCGGTGTCCGGGGAGGTGAACTGCTGGAGTTCCACGATGTTGCCCGCAGCCTCCACGATGCCGCCGGTGATGGCGTGCACGATGCCGGGGCGGTCAGGGCACTGGAGCGTGACCACGAGGTCTGTCATGGTGCACGACTGTAGCGGCAAGCCGACATGGTGCGCAGTCGCGGCGAGGGCAGCCGTCGTTTCGAAGGGTGACCGGGACGTCAGGCCACCCTTCGCTACGCCGACTCACACCTCGCGGCGACCACTCAGGCCACGAGGCCTCAGATGAGGCCGAGCTCGGTGACCGCGTCGCGCTCGTCCACCAGCTCCGCCACGGAGGCGTCGATCCGGGCGCGCGAGAATTCGTTGATCTCAAGGCCCTGGACGATGGTGTACTCGCCGTCCGTCACGGTGCACGGGAACGAGGAGATGATCCCCTCCGGCACACCGTAGGAGCCGTCGGACGGCACGGACATGGACACCCAGTCGTTGGCCGGGGTACCCAGCACCCAGTCGCGCATGTGCTCGACCGTGGCGTTGGCAGCCGAGGCCGCCGACGACAGGCCGCGCGCCTCGATGATGGCTGCGCCGCGCTTGGCGACCTTGGGGATGAACTCGCCCTCGATCCATGCCTGGTCGTTGACGACATCGGCGGCGACACGGTCGCCCACCAACGTGTTGAACAGGTCGGGGTACTGGGTGGCGGAGTGGTTGCCCCAGATGGTCATGTGGGAGATGTCGGTGACCGGCACCCCCACCTTGGCCGCCAGCTGGCTGATGGCGCGGTTGTGGTCCAGTCGGGTCAGCGCGTTGAAGCGGTTCGCCGGGATGTCGGGGGCATTCTTCAGCGCGATGAGCGCGTTGGTGTTGGCCGGGTTGCCGGTGATGAGCACCTTCACGTCGTCGGCTGCGACGTCGTTGAGCGCCCTGCCCTGACCGGTGAAAATGGCACCGTTGGCGCTCAGCAGGTCGCTGCGCTCCATGCCGGCCTTGCGAGGCATGGCACCCACGAGCATGGCGAGGTTCACGCCGTCGAAGACCTTCGACGGGTCGTCGCCGATCTCGATGTTGACCACGTTCGGGAACGCGCAGTCGTCCAGTTCCATGACCACGCCCTCCAGCGCTTTCAGCGCCGGGGTGATCTCGAGCAGACGGAGTTCGATGGGCCGATCCCCCAGCAGTGAACCGCTGGCAATGCGGAACAGCAGGCTGTAGCAGATCTGGCCGGCCGCACCGGTGATGGCAATCTTGACGGGAGCCTCAGTGCTCACTGTCGACCTCTCTTTCATGTGTGGTCTCTTAGCCCTTCGAGACTATCGCCTCGTCACCACGACCACCCACGGGGGACCCGATTGGGCCCCGCAACCCTGCGGAGTCAGCGCGAGGGGGGAACCAGGAACGCCAGGGTGGCGATACCCGCCGCCATGGCGGCCAGGCCCACGACGTCGATCCACCGACGCCGCACCACCAGCAGTCCGGCGACGCGCGCCCGCAGCACCAGCCTCAGCACCGCAGCGAGGCCTGAGGACGCGGCGATCACCAGCGAGGCGCTGCGCCACCGACCGAGTCCCAGCAGCACGAGACCGAAGGCCAGCACCGCGAGGACCACCATGAGCGGCCACGGGTTGCTGGGGAACTCGTCGGCCGGGAGGTCACGCCTGTCCGCCATGCACAGCTTCTCCGCCCTGCAGTGCTTCGGCACGGTCCACCACGTTGCTGAGCAACATCGCACGCGTCATGGGCCCCACCCCACCGGGGACCGGTGCCACCAGCGACGCCTTCTCCCACACGTCCGGGTTGAGGTCGCCGACGAGGCCGGCGTCCGTCCGGGTGATGCCGACATCCACCAGCACTGCGCCGTCCTTGACCATGTCCGCAGTGAGCATGCCGGGCATCCCGGCCGCCGTCACGACGATGTCGGCCTGCCGGGTGAATGAGGCCAGGTCGCGGGTGCCCGTGTGGCAGAGCGTCACCGTCGAGTTCTCCGACTTGCGGGTCAGGAGCAGCCCCAGAGGGCGGCCCACCGTGGTGCCCCTGCCCACGACCACGGTGTGGGCGCCATTGATGTTGACGTCGTAGTGACGCAGCAGCGCCACGATGCCGCGCGGGGTGCAGGGTAGTGCGGCAGGGATCCCGAGGACGAGCCGGCCCAGGTTGACGGGGTGGAGGCCGTCAGCGTCCTTCTCCGGGTCCACGAGCGACAGCGCCCAGTTGTCGTCGAGGTGCTTCGGGAGGGGCAACTGCACGATGTAGCCGGTGCACGTGGGGTCCGCGTTGAGTTGTTCCAGGGCCTCCTGCAACTCCTCGGCGGTGGTCTCCGCGGGCAGGTCCATCCGGATGGACTGAATGCCCACCTCCGCGCAGTCGCGGTGTTTGCCGGCCACATAGGAATGGGAACCGGGATCGTCGCCCACCAGGACGGTCGCCAGTCCGGGGACCACGCCTGCCTCCCTGAGCCGCGCGACGCGCTCCTTGAGCTCTGCCTTGATGTGCCTGGCGACCGGGACACCGGCCATTTTCGTTGCTGTCATGCGGGGGCCTCGCCTATCAGTGGAAGAAGTGCCGGGTGCCGGTGAAGTAGAGCGCCACTCCATGCTCGCGGCAGAGGTCGATGGTTTCGGCGTCCCTCATGGAACCGCCGGGCTGGACGATGGCCCTCACACCGGCCTCGATGAGGATCAGCGGGCCATCGCTGAAGGGGAAGAAGGCATCGGAGGCAGCCACGGACCCCGAGGCACGGTCCCCCGCACGATCGACGGCCAGCTTGCAGGAGTCGACACGGTTGACCTGCCCCATGCCGACGCCGATGGACGCACCGTCTGAGGCGAGCAGGATGGCGTTGGACTTCACGGAGCGGCAGGCGCGCCACGCGAAGGCAAGGTCGGCGAGGGTGGCGTCGTCGACGGCCTCACCGGCAGCGAGTTGCCACTGCTGGGGGGCGTCGCCGGGCGCGTCGATGAGGTCGGCCTCCTGCAGCAGGGCCCCGCCGCTGATCGGCTGCAACGAGTGCCCACCGAGGCTGAAGTGCGGGGCGCGCAGGAGTCGGATGTTCTTCTTGGCGCCGAGGATTTCCAGGACGCCATCCTCGAAGTCGGGGGCGATGACCACCTCGGTGAAGACCTCGGCGACGGCGCGGGCCATCTCCACGGTGACGGGACGGTTGGAGGCAATGACCCCGCCGAACGCGGAGATGGGGTCGCAGGCGTGGGCCTTGCGGTGCGCCTCCGCGATGTCGGAGCCCACGGCGATGCCGCAGGGGTTCGCGTGCTTGATGATCGCCACGCACGGCTCGTCGAAGTCGTGGGCAGCGCGCAGGGCGGCGTCCCCGTCCGTGTAGTTGTTGTAGCTCATGGGCTTGCCATGCAGCAGTTCCGCCTGTGTGATGCCGGCCGGCGCCTGGTTGTCGGCGTACAACGCCGCTGCCTGATGGGCGTTCTCGCCGTAGCGGAGTGTGGCCTGCTTCTGCCAGGTGGCACCCAGCCAGGAGGGGAATCCGTCGTCGGAGCTCTCTGCGACGTTCTCGGTCATCCAGCCGGCGACGGCGACATCGTAGGAGGCGGTGTGGCGGAACGCGGCAGCGGCCAGTTCCCGACGCTCGGTCAGCGTGAACCCGCCCGCGGTGAGGGCGGCATGGACGTCGTCGTACTGGGCAGGGGAGGTCACCACGGCAACCGACGGGTGGTTCTTGGCGGCGGCACGCACCATGGTGGGGCCACCGATGTCGATTTGTTCGACGCACTCGTCGACGCTGGCGCCGGAGGCCACCGTCTCGGTGAAGGGGTACAGGTTGACCACCACGAGGTCGAACGGCGCGATGCCCAGCTCGTCGAGTTGGCGGACGTGGTCCGGAAGGCGGCGGTCGGCAAGGATCCCGGCGTGCACGAACGGGTGCAACGTCTTGACGCGTCCGTCGAGGCATTCGGGGAAGCCGGTCAGTTCTTCGACGCCGACGACGGGGACGCCTGCGGCGGCCAGTCTGGCGGCGGTGGAGCCGGTGGAGACGATCTCGACACCGGCGGCGTGCAGCGCACGGCCCAGTTCCTCCAGCCCTGTCTTGTCGTAGACGGAGACCAGCGCACGCTTCGTGGTGATGCGTTGCAATCCGGGCTTGTCGGTCATGATTCCCTCTTCTCCCACTCGCGCACGGCGCGGACGAGCAGTTGTCGTTCGACGGTCTTGATGCGTTCGTGCAGCGTGTCGGTGGTGTCCTGCGGAGCGACCTCGACGGCAGCCTGGACAAGGATTCTACCGGTGTCGATGCCGGCGTCCACGAGGAATACGGTGGCACCCGTCACCGTGACCCCGGCCTCCAGCGCGTCCCGGACGGCGTACATGCCGGGGAAGCTGGGTAGCAGCGAAGGGTGGGTGTTGATGGTGCGGCCCCCGAACCTGTCGAGGAACGCGGACCCCAGCAGTTTCATGAAACCGGCGGATGCCACGAGGTCGGGGTGGTGGGCGCCCACGATGTCGGCGAGTTCGCCATCCCACACCGCACGGTCCCCGCCCTTGCGCAGCGGGTGGGCCACAGCCACGATTCCGTGCCGGCGTGCCCGCTCCAGGGCGGGGGCGCCGGACTGGTCGGAGACCACCGCCGCGATCCGGGCGTCGACGGCACCGGACTCGATGGCGTCGATGAGCGCTTGCAGCAGGGTTCCGGTGCCGGAGACCAGCACCACCACATCCTTGGTCACGGCCACAATCCTAGGGGTCGGGGACCTCTTCGGCCTCGTCCTGTGGCGTCGCGACCGCCCGGGCTGCGCGCTCCGGGCGCCGCACCAGACCCAGCACGGCACCACCGAGCAGCCCCGAGAGGCCGAGAAGGGCGGGCGCCACGATGATGAGCTGTCCGGTCACGGCGCCCATGGTCGCCAGCCTCAGGGCCCCCAGGCCTCCGCTGGACAGGGAACACAGCAGGGTCACGAGCAGGCCTGCCGCGACGCCGGAGAGTCCCCCCACCAGCGCCGTCTCATCCCACCGGGCACGCGGCCTGGCCAATCCCACCACCAGGGCAGCCGCCACGCCGGCGGCCACGCCGACGAGCAGCCACCAGTACAGGGCACCACCTCCGACGCCCGGCTCCCCCACGGCCCCGAACACCGGGATGGCGGGCACGAAGCCCACGTCGGTGATCGACATGCTCATCAGCGAGCCGTCGCCGAGAGTGATGCCCGCACCGAGCACCCACGAGGTGGTCCACAGGACGAGGTTCGGGAGGTAGAGCACCTGCACGAGGACCAGGAGCACGGTACCTGCCACGCCCGGCTGCAGCGCCTCATGGATGGCGATGATCCGGTCACGGTGGACGATGAGCGCCACCGTCAACGCCGCCGCGCCTCCAGCCAGGCACACGCCGAGCGCAGACGCCATGGCGGCGGGCACGGAGCGGAGCCATGCCGGCCACGCATCACGGGGATCGAAGCCGACGGCGCGGCTCGCGCCCCACAGTCCCGCCACCGCGCCCAGCACCACACCACCGAGAACTCCGTGCAGGGCACCACCCTGGACCCCGAGCGCCGCCGCGAGAACACCGACGGCCACGCCGTGCGTGAGCGCCATGGTCCCGGCCACCAGGGCGACCACCTTCTGTCCGTCCACCCAGATCCGGCCGGTGTCATCAGCCGGGGACTGGGTGTGGGCCGCCTGCCGGGCGGCGAGTGCTGCCACGGGCTGCGCCAGCACCACCAGGACGACGGCGAGGCCCAGCGGCATGATGGAGACCAGCTGGCCTCCGATGGCAACGGGCACACCGTGTGCCAGGAGCAGGACGTCGCTGCCCAGGAACAGTGCGGCATCCAGCTCGCTGTGGGGCGAGGTGAGCCACCCCAGGGCCGATGCGCCCGCCATCAGTAACCACCCGCCCGCCAGCACGGCGAGGGTGCCCACAACGCTCACCAGCCACCACGGCCACGTCATCTCACGCCTCGTCGGCTCCGGTACCGCATCCACGTCGACAGCTATCGTGCGATGCTTGGTTGGGCGTTGCGCCACGGGCGACTCCCCTCGAATATGTGGTGCACCAGCTGGCACCCGGTAATCTGTCTGAACGATGCCCCCCACAGGGAGCATCGTGCCGCCCACTACGGAGGTGTTGATGTCAGAGTCCGGGTTTCACCGTCCTCGACGAGCTTTCGCCCATGACACCAACTCCGAAGAGCCGATCGCGGCCGACGATACCGCAGAGACTTCTGAGGGAACGCCGCGACGCGGGGCGGGTTCACAACCCGCCGAACGCAGTCCGGAAGGCTCCACCGCGCCGGCTGATTCCGTGGGTTCCGACGTGGGTCCGGCGGCACATACGGACGCCGATCCGGCCGCGACCGGAGAGCAGGGCAATCCCTTCGCCCGCCCCGGCAGCGACAGCTCCACCGCCCCCGCACCACCGCCCCTGGTCCCGGCACCGGGCCCCGTCATGCCCGTCCGCGACCTCGACGGCGCCGAATCCTTCGCCAGTGGACGACGCATGGGCGCCGTGGCCGATGGCCCGACCCCCGCGCCCCGCCGCTCAGCCGTGAGCTCCGCCACACCGCCCGAGCGGGACAACGAAGCGCAGACGACATCCGGCGAACAATCACCTTCCTGGGTGATGCACCACCGCCGCACCCTCATCCTCTGGGTGGTGGGCGCCCTGGTGGCGGCACTCCTCATCGTGACGGGCTTCTACTTCGCAGGTCGCCGCTCCGCGGAGCCGACCACCTCCCCCATCCCGCCCACCTCAGCCAGCCCCAGCACGTCCACGAGCCCCGTCCCCGAGGTCACGAGCGAAGATCTGCTCACCGTGAAGGACGCCGACAAGATCGTCGACGGCGCCAGCTGGGTGGTCGTCGACACCGCAGAGACCAAGGCTGCGGCGACACGTCGCGCCGCCTGCCTCGGCGCTGACCTGCCGGACGTCAATCCTACAGAGACCTTCCAACGGGCGTTGGGCACCACGCAGGATGACCAGTTGGCGGCGATGCACCAGATGGACGTGTACGCCAACGCTGGGGCAGCCCGCCAGGTGCAGACTCAGCGCACGGCGGCACTTGCCAAGTGCAGCGACGTGCCCGCCTTCATCGTCTCCGCCAGCACCATCACCGGCTTGGGCGACGACGTCACCCAGGTCACGGTGTCGTTCCAGAACGATCCCGCCGAGTTCCACACAGTCCTGCTGGTACGCACCGGCCGCGCCCTGACGATGCTTGATGTTGCGCGCAACGGCAAGGCCGTGGACGTCGAGGGCGTGGCCACATCCCTGCTGCGTTCGCTCAAAGACGTGTGCTCCCGCGTCGACGGCCGATGCCCCGCCAATCCCGTCGTGGCGGCCGCGGTGCCACCTCCCACTGAGCCGAGGGGTTGGCTCATCGCCTCGGACCTGGAGCGTCTCCGCGCGGGCTACGGACGGTGGACCGTCACTGAGCCCGCCGACGTCACGTCGCCGGGGATGGGCTGCGAGAACCTGCCGCTGGCCACCGAGCCGGGCCCCACGAATCGGGCACAGCGCACCTATCTCCTGACGCAGGACGACTCGACCCCTGACACGTTCGGCATGGACGAGATGGTCTTCGATTTCGAGGACAACGCCAAGACCCGCGCGTTCACCACCAAGCTCATCAACAACCTGTTGTCCTGCAAGGACCGTGTCCTGACGGCCAAGGTGACCGACGGCGGCGCCGTCAACGGCGTGGGGGTCGACGGCGTTGCCGTCTCTGCCCGCATGATCACCATCGATCAGGCCATCTCCGACAACTCCTCGGTGCGCTACCAGCTCGTGGTCTCGATCGCCGACAACCGGGCCAGCTACCTCCTGGCCAGCGTCACCAACGACTACCAGTTCTCCGCCGACCAGGCGAAGCTGCTGGCCATGCGTTCGGCGCAACGCCTCAGCCAGAGCTGACCACAACCCACGCGCAGAGCGTCGCTGCAAAGGGGTTGCGCCTTTTCCCGGCAACGTGATGCGGCAGCACCCGCGCCACCGCCGGGGAACGGCCCTCACCGCCATCGGACCTGGCCGGGCGACCCATGCAGACCGGCGGTACCACTGGGAAACAGTGGTACCGCCGGATCCAGTCTTTCTGTGACCTCAGGCGCGCTGGCGCCGGATGTCTGCAATCACGTCGCGGGCCAGTGAGGCGGTCTGGCTGGGGGTCTCCCCCACCATCACGCCGGCGGCCTCGAGTGCCTTCTTCTTGGCGGCCGCGGTGCCCCCGCTGCCGGTGATGATGGCACCGGCGTGGCCCATGGTTTTTCCGGGAGGTGCGGTGAAGCCCGCCACGTACCCGATGACCGGTTTGGTGATGTTCTGCGCGATGTACGCACCAGCACGTTCCTCGGCGTCGCCGCCGATCTCACCGATCATCACGATCACGTCGGTGTCGTCATCCTCCTCGAACGCCTGGAGAACATCGATGTGCGACGTGCCGATGACGGGGTCCCCTCCGATACCGACGGCCGTGGAAAAGCCGTGATCCCGGAGTTCGTACATCATCTGGTACGTCAGCGTGCCGGACTTGGAGACCAGCCCGATGCCGCCCCGGCCTGCGATGTGCGCGGGAATGATGCCCACGTTCGACTTACCGGGCGAGATGAGCCCCGGGCAGTTGGGCCCGATGATGCGGGTGCGGCTGGAGGCGGCGGCCGCATGGAACTCCAGGGCGTCGCGCACGGGGATCCCTTCCGTGATGACCACGCACAACTCGATCTGGGACTCGACGGCTTCCAGAACCGCGGCACCCGCGAACCGCGGCGGCACGAACACCACGGACACGTTGGCGCCGGTGGCCTCCACACCCTCTGCGACCGACCCGTACACGGGGACCGGGTCCTCCTCGAAGAGGACCGATTCCCCGCCCTTGCCCGGCGTGACGCCCCCGACGATGCGGGTGCCGGACATGATCATGCGCTGGGTGTGCTTGCGTCCCTCCCTGCCCGTCATGCCCTGCACGAGGACGCGCGAATACTCATCAATGAAGATGGCCATGTGTTGTTCAGCTCCTCTCGCTCGCCAGCTTGGCGACGGCGGCTGCTGCCCCGTCCATGGTGTTCTCCACCCTGATCAATGGGTGGTTGGCCTCCCTGAGGATGGCCTTGCCCACGTCGACGGCGTTGCCGTCGAGGCGAACCACGATTGGCAGGTTCGCCTCATCGCCCAGCACCTCGAGTGCCGCGACAATGCCCTGGGCGACGTCGTTGCAGGCGGTGATGCCGCCGAACACGTTCACCAGCACTGCCTTCACCTGCGGGTCGCTCATGATGATGCGAAGCCCGTTGGCCATGACCGTGGAGGATGCGCCGCCACCGATGTCGAGGAAGTTCGCGGGTTTGGGATGGCCGGGCAGGTCCCTGCCCGCGCGTTCCACCACATCGAGCGTGCTCATCACGAGCCCCGCCCCGTTGCCGATGACGCCGACGTTCCCGTCGAGTTTCACGTAGTTGAGGTCCAGCTCGCGGGCCTGACGTTCCAGATCCACTGCAGCGGAGGTCTCGTGATAGTTGCCCCAGTCGTCGTGGCGGTACTCGGCATTCTCATCCAGGGTCACCTTGGCATCGAGGGCCAGGATGGCGCCGCCCGCCACCTTCACGAGCGGGTTGACCTCCACCAGGGTGGCGTCGGACTCATGGAAAACGGTCCAGAGCTTCTGCAGGACCGCGGCGACGGCGTCCTTGTCCGCCTCCTTGAACCCGGCCTGCTCCACGATGTCGCGCGCCACGTCCGCGGTGATGCCCGAGGACGGATCGAGCGCAACCTTGACGAGCGCCTCGGGTCGTTCGACGGCGAGGGTCTCGATGTCGATGCCACCCTCGACGCTGCACATGGCCAGGTAGGAGCCGGCGGTGCGGTCGAGAAGAATGGAGAAGTAGAACTCCTCCGCAATGTCGGCGCCGGGGCTCAGCATGACGGCGTCGACGGGCAGGTCCTTGATCACCAGGTCGAGGATCGCGGCAGCGGTGGTCTCCGCCTCGTCCGCGCTGCGAACAAGTTTCACACCACCGGCCTTGCCTCGCCCTCCCGCTCGCACCTGTGCCTTGACCACGGCGACGTCCGAGTCCAACTGCCCGAAGGCGTCCCGAGCAGCGGCCGGCGTGGTGGCCACCACGCCCGGCAGCACCGGCACATCGAAGGATTCGAACAATTCGCGTGCTTGGTATTCGAGGAGGTCCACCCTCAGCTCCCATCGTTGGTTTTGCTGGTCATCGCCACGATACAACCGGGGCCGACCGCCTCGGGGACTCGATGGTATTGCGTACTCAGGAGCCCTGAGTTTGAGAGCTTTCTGAGAAATGCTAAGGTTTCACTTGCACACGCCATCAATCTGTCTGGAGTACCGTTGACCAAGCTCAGCGCCATCAAGAGCCCCCGCAGGGCCGCTGACAGCATCACTGTTTCCGACGTCGAGGTCACCACCGAAACCGCAGGTACCGCCCGTAGGCGTCGCTCCTCGAGCGTGGGCCGCGGAATGGTGTCCAGCGTGCTGGCAGGTGTGCTCGTTGCAGGTGGGCTGTTCGGCTGGGCCGCAACCTCCCGCGACGGAGCCGAGGACTTGTCCTCCGAGCAGGTCTCCGCCGATGTCGCGGTTCCGCAGGCGGCAATCAACTCTGCTGAGAAGAGCTTCTCCGACCGTGAGCAGGCGGCATCCCGCGGCGCTGTCCGCAGCAACCTCACCGAGGCGGTCGCCGGCGAGGCAGCCAAGGATCGCGACGCCGTGCTGGAGACCTCCGTGGAGGAAGCCACCAAATCCATCGCCGCCGGCTCCGCTGCAGAGCGTGAAGCGCAGATGGCAGAAGACATGCAGCTCGTCGAGAAGCAGGCAGCCAAGCTGAAGAAGGAAGCCGAGGAGGCCGCGCGCCGTCTCGAAGAGGCACGCAAGGCCGCCGCAGCAGCAGCCGCAGCCAAGACTGCAGCCGGCTCCTCTGATGCGCCGTCGCAGGGCAACGAGGCAGCCATTGAGGTTTCGGCCGAAGACCTGGCCGCCATCTCCTCCAGCGGCGGATCAATGCCGCTGAAGTCCAACTTCCGCGTGGGCGCCCGCTTCGGCGCCACCGGCTCCTGGTCGCGCTACCACACCGGTCAGGACTTCCCCGCCCCGATCGGCACCCCGATCTACGCGGTCGCCTCCGGCATCATCCTGAGCCCCACGGCCGGTGGCTGGGCTGGCACCAACGTGGTCATCCAGCACGCCAACGGCGGTGCCACCCTCTACGCGCACATGTCCAAGCGTGTGGCCAGCACCGGGCAGGCTGTCAAGGCCGGCCAGCTCATCGGCTACGTCGGTGTCTCCGGTCGTTCCTTCGGCCCCCACCTCCACATGGAGTACTACGCTCCGGGCGTGACCCCCGGCAAGGTGTACTCGGCCTCCAACCCGATCACCTTCATGCGCGGCCTGGGCATCAACATCTGACCCACCACAGCAACAGCCAGCAAGGGCCGGTCCTCCTCGAGGACCGGCCCTTTCTGCGTGTCCCGGATGGGCAACAGTTCCCATCTGCGCACAGTTCCTCGCGCCTGTGGCCCGGCCCACGACAGGTGGTGTGCCGGGGAAGGGCTAGATGTACTGACCGGGGACGTTGGTTAACCGGGTGAACGGTGAGAGGTTCCCGCAGGCTGTGTGGCGTCTGTGGTGATTGTAGTGGTGCAGCCACCCTGCGAGGGCGTGGCGGCGTTGGGTTTCTGATTGGTAGCAGCGGGCGTAGCCCCAACCGTCAGCCAGGGTGCGATGGAACCGTTCGATCTTCCCGTTGGTCTGCGGCCGGTATGGCCGGGTCCGTTTCGGGGTGATGCCCAGAGCGGTGCAGGTCTGACGCCACAGGTTCGATCGGTAGGCCGGGCCGTTGTCTGACAGCACCCGCTCCACGGTGACGCCTCTGGCTTTGAACCAGGCAGTAGCGCGTTCCAACACCCCGACCGCGGTGACAGCCGTCTCGTCGTCGTGGACCTCGGCGTAGGCGACGCGGGAGTAGTCATCGATGACGGTGTGAACGAACGCGTGACCGAGCAAGGGGCCCCGGTTGGCGCCCTTGCGGCGATCCGGATCGCTTGCGGCCCGGTTCCGCTTGCCTTGCTGGCGCCCGACGTAGCGCCATCCGCCGCCGTCGGGGATGTTGCCCAGTTTCTTCACATCGACGTGGATCATCGATCCCGGGTGCGGGTGTTCGTAGCGGCGCACGGGTTCACCGGTGGCCCTGTCGACATGCGCGAGCCGGTTCAGCCGGCAACGGCGCAGGATCTGGTGGACCGTCGAGGGTGCGACCCCGACCCGTGCGGCCAGCTGCACCGGGCCTTCCCGGAGCCGCAACCGCAGCGACACCACCCGCTTCACCACCGGCATGGCGGTCTTGTTGGGAGACGACTTCGGCCGTGATGAACGGTCCTGCATCGACGCCCCGGCCCGGTAGCGGTCCGCCCAGCGTTTCACCGTGGCCCAGGAACACTGGAACCTGGCGGCGACCTCGGAGATCGGGACGCCAGCGTCGACAACGAGCCTGGCGACGGTCAAACGGGCACGAGGGGTCAGGGCTGCGTTAGCGTGAGACACAAGAGGGCCTTTCTGGTGGTGGATGGTTTCGCAACTCCCACCCAACCCGAAGGGCCCTCCCTTCGTCTTCACCAGTCAGCGCGTGTCATCGCACTGCTTCAACCAACCTGTCCGGTCAGTACAGCTAGAGCTTCTCCATGGGTGCGTGGCGCAGGCTGAGACGCTTGGTGCCCGAGGAGCCGAAGTCGACGTCGGCCTTCGTTGCGTCGCCGCTCCCGTGGACGGCCAGCACCTCGCCCATGCCGAAGGTGGCGTGCAGGACCCTGTCCCCGGCGACCACGTGTGGCACGGTTTTCACCGGTCCCCTGCCGGAGCCGAAGCTGGCCATGCTGGTGCTGGTCTCCCGGTTGCGCGTCGCGGAGCTGCTGGCCCACGTGGTGATGGCCTCGCCCGTGCGACGCCAGTCGATCACGTTCTCGGGGATCTCGTCCAGGAACCGCGAGCCGGGGTTGTAGCGCGGCTGTCCGAAGGTGACCCTGACGGCGGCTCGGCTCAGATGGAGGAGCTTCCGGGCGCGGGTGATCCCCACGTAGGCCAGTCGGCGCTCCTCCTCAAGTTCATCGAAGCTCTCGAAGGCACGCATGTGCGGGAACACGCCTTCCTCCATGCCGGTGAGGAACACCGTGTCGAATTCGAGCCCCTTGGCGGTGTGCAGGGTCATGAGTGTCACCACGCCGGCTTCCGCGTTCTCAGGAACCTGGTCCGAGTCCGCCACCAGCGCGACACGCTCCAGGAAGGCGGCCAGCGAGTCGTCGGGTTCCGGCATCCCGGCCACCAGACCGCTCACGACCTCGTCGAGGTCGACGGTGTTGGCACCTGCCACGAACTCGGCGGCGACGCTGACGAGCTCCTCCAGGTTCTCCAGACGGGTTTCGTCCTGGGGATCCGTGGACTTCTGCAGCTCGGGAATGTAGCCGGAGGCCTGCAGGACGGACGTCAGCACCTCGTCGGCGCTGCGCCCCTCGGCCACCATGATCCGATGGGCGTCCATCATGTCAGCAAAGCCCTTGACCTGCTTCAGCGATCTGGCCGCCATGCCGGGGGCCTCCTGTACCCGGCGCATCGCGTCGGAGAAGGAGATCCGCTCCGCCGCAGCCATGGAGGCAATGGCCCCCTCGGCACGCTCACCGATGCCCCGCTTGGGCACGTTGAGGATGCGGCGCACCGACACGTCATCGGACGGGTTCACGAGCGCCCGCAGGTAGGAGATGGCGTCCCGCACCTCGCGACGCTCGTAGAAGCGCACACCCCCCACCACCTTGTACGGCAGGCCGACCCGGATGAACACCTCCTCCAGGGCACGCGACTGCGCGTTGGTGCGGTAGAACACGGCCACGTCGCCATAGCGCGTCGATTTCTCGTCCACGAGCCGGTCGATCTCACCGGCGACGAACTGCGCCTCGTCGTGCTCGGTGTCGGCCACGTAGCCGACGATCAGCTCGCCCTCACCCAGATCGGACCACAGTCGCTTCTCCCGGCGCCCCTGGTTGCGGGCGATCACGGCGTTGGCGGCGGTCAGCACGTTCTGCGTGGACCGGTAGTTCTGATCGAGCACGATGGTCTCGGCCCCGGGGTAGTCCAACTCGAAGTCCATGATGTTGCGGATCGTGGCGCCGCGAAAGGCGTAGATCGACTGGTCGGAGTCCCCCACCACCATGAGCTCGGCGGGCTCCGCCACCGGCGTGCCGGGGACGACGGGCTCGGCCCCTTCCCCGCACAGTTCCTTGACGAGGGCGTACTGCGCATGGTTGGTGTCCTGGTACTCATCCACGAGCACGTGACGAAACCGGCGGCGATACTTCTCGCGGATGTCCCCGAACGACTGCAGCAGGTGGACGGTGGTCATGATGAGGTCGTCGAAATCCAGGGCATTGGCGGCGCGCAGCCTGCGTTGGTATTCCGTGTAGGCCTCGGCGATCACGCGCTGACGGGGTCCCTCCGACTGCGCCAGCGCCGTCTCGAAGTCGACGAGCTCGTTCTTGTGGTTGCTGACGGCGGTCATGACGGCCCGAACCGGGTAGCGCTTGGGGTCGAGCTCCTGGTCACGGCACACCAGCGACATGAGTCGCTTGGAGTCGGCGTCGTCGTAGATGGAGAAGCTCTTGGAAATCCCGAACCTGTCGATGTCGGTCCGCAGGATCCGCACGCATGCCGAGTGGAAGGTGGATACCCACATCAGCTTCGCGCGGTTGCCGACCAGTTGGACGACGCGTTCGCGCATCTCCGCGGCGGCCTTGTTGGTGAAGGTGATGGCGAGGACGGCGCCGGGGTGCACGTTGCGGTGGGCCACAAGGTGCGCGATTCGTCGCGTCAGCACGCGTGTCTTCCCTGACCCGGCGCCTGCCACCACGAGGACCGGGGAGCCGGCGTGCAGGACGGCCTTGCGCTGCGGCGGGTTGAGGTCCTCCAGGAGGTCGTCCTCACTGATGATGTGTGCCGACGGCGGCGCGGCGGTCCGCTCGGAGGGAGTGCGGCGCGGGGTGGCCTTGGGCTCGAAGACGGCAAAGAGGTCAGGAAACAGCGAGTCAGTCATATCGGCTGCCCAGCCTACCGCCGTCTTGTCAGGGAGCGCTTCTCACGCGGCGGGTCGGGGGTCGAGCGGCACCCCATAGGCTGAGACGCATGGGTCGATTGCTGAGGACAGTGCGCACGTGGGTACAGCGGCTCGGCGTAGCGGTGCTACTCGGACAGCTGGTCTCGGTTGTCACGCTCGTCTCCATCGAGAATTTCCGGAAGAAGCGACGCAAGGTCCGCAGGTTCCCCTACACCCCCGCCGTCCCCATGGACGTGGGCGAGGACGAACTGACCATCTACAGCTATGGCGAGGACCTGTTCGCCCACATGCTGGAGGCCATCGACGGGGCCAGCGAGGTGATCCACTTCGAGACCTACATCTGGAAGGCCGACGAGGTGGGTCAGCGCTTCAAGGATGCGCTGATACGTGCCGCGGCCCGCGGTGTGCAGGTCAACGTGGTGTGGGACGAGTTCGCGAACCTGGTGGTGCCTCGCCGATTCCTGCGGATGCCCGGGAGCCTCAACGTCATGCGACATCCGGCGATCCCCGTCCCCTGGAGCCCCAAGTCCTGGGGGCGGGACCACCGCAAGCTCCTGGTGGTCGACCGGAAGGTTGGGTTCATCGGCGGGTACAACATCGGTTCCCTCTATGCCACGGGATGGCGCGACACGCACGCCCGCATCGTCGGCCCCGGCGTCAGTGAACTGGAGAATGCCTTCATCGACTTCTGGAACCTCCACGTCAAGAGGCGGCGGCTGAAGAAACTGCCCGACGACCTGCGCCGCAGCTGGATCTCCAAAATCCGTGTGCACCGCAACATGCCGAAACTCCGGGTGTTTCCCATCCGCAACATGTATCTGGAGGCGATCGACAGGGCCACGGAGCGCATCTGGCTGACCCACGCCTACCTCATCCCCGATGACGACCTCGTCAATGCTCTGCGCGACGCCGTGCAGCGCGGTGCCGACGTCCGCATCATCGTGCCGGCCCAGTCGAACCATGTGGTGGCCGACTGGCTCTCGCGCGGGTACTACGACGACCTGCTGCGCTCCGGCATCCGCCTGTTCCTCTATCGCGGTGCGATGGTGCACTCGAAGACCGCCACCATCGACGGGACCTGGGCCACCATCGGCACCGCGAACCTTGACCGCCTCAGCCTGCGCGGGAACTACGAGGTCAATCTCGAGATCCTCGACGAGAACATCTCCCGCCAGATGGAGGAGATCTTCGAGGTGGACCTGCGCAACACCTACGAGTTGAGCCTGGAGGAGTGGCGCACCAGGTCCTGGGTCGCCAAGGGAACCGAGTTGTTGCTGAGCCCCTGGCGCCCCATCTTCTAGGGGATCACCAGAAGACGGCGATGGCCGCGTTGGCCAGTGTGAGACCGAAGATGGACCAGAATGCGCCGTCAGGCACGTGGGACTTCTTGCGGTTGAGTATGACGAGCACCATGATCACGATGAGCACGAGCAGTTTGATGCCGATCTTCATGTGGTTCACGGGATCGGGGCCGAGCTCGTTGATGACCACCAGAGCAATCCCCGTCACGAGCTGGGTGAGCGCGCCGTGGAACATGGCGGGGTTCACGATGCGCTCTTGAGACTTCATCTGGACGAAGGCGCCCCCGAAGAGGGCCGCGAAACCGACGAGGTGCAAGAAAACGAAGACGTTGTGAAGGGTATCCATGCGCCACAGGCTATCCAAAAGGGTGAAATTGTGCCTTTCCGTCACATTGGATCGCCGTGGTGCGTGGATCGAGGTGACAAGTGGCCTCGTGGTTGTGCAAGATGTACGGATGCTTACAATTCTTGCTTATGTCATCATCGGTCTTCTCGGCGGCGCAATCGCCAAGGCCATCCTTCCCGGAGAGCAGGGTGGCGGCTGGCTCGCCACCATGATCCTCGGCATCGTCGGAGCCCTCCTGGGTGGATTCCTCGGTGGGCTCGTCTTCAACGTCAAGTACGACAAGATCTTCACCCTCGAAGGGCTGCTCTTCTCGGTGCTCGGCGCCCTGCTCATCCTCTTCATCTACGGCCTCGTCACCAAGAAGAAGGCCTGACCAACAACCGCTTTACCCGATCAGGGCCGTCCGCACATGCGGACGGCCCTGATTCTTTGTCGTGATGAGGCGGGCAATGGGCCCGGCCGTCACACCAGGTGGCGGTCCGTGGCCCACTTGGTGAGCTGATGGCGATTGCTGAGCTGCAGTTTCCGCAGCACGCTGGAGACGTGGGTTTCGACAGTTTTGATGGAGATGAACAACTCACGCGCCACCTCCTTGTAGGAATAGCCGCGCGCGATGAGCTTGAGCACCTCTCGTTCCCTGGCGCTGAGCTTGTCCAGTTCCTCATCAATGGAGGCGATGTCCACGGAGCCGGAGAAGGCGTCCAGGACGAATCCTGCGAGCCGGGGAGAGAACACGGCGTCACCGGAGGCGACACGGCGCATGCCCTCAACCAACTCCTCCGACGAAATGGACTTGGTCACGTAGCCGCGGGCACCGGCACGAATCACGCCGATGACGTCCTCCGCGGCGTCGGAGACGGACAGCGCCAGGAATTTCACGTCCGGGGCCTTGGCGATCACCTGCTTGATCACCTCGGCCCCACCACCGCCGGGAAGGTGGACGTCCAGGAGGACGACGTCAGGCAGGGTGCTGCAGATCACTGCCACCGCGCTCGCAACGTCGTGACCCTCCCCCACGATGCGACACAGGGCGCCGATCTCGTGACGAACCCCTGCCCGGAACATGGCGTGGTCGTCGACCAGAACCACGGAAAGATCGTCGACAGCATCATCTGATTGCTCGCTCATCGGCTCATCTCCAACGTGACCTCGGTGCCCTGTCCCGGCGCGGTGCGTATCCGGGCGCTGCCCCCATGGCGTTCCATCCGGGCTCGAATGGATTCTCTCACGCCCATCCTGTCCGGGCGAACCAAATCGGCATCAAACCCCTTGCCACGGTCCCGGATGAAGATTTCGACCTCCTCGTCGGTGACCTCGGCGAACACGTCGACTCGCTCGGCACCTGAGTGCTTGGCGGCGTTGGTGACCGCTTCACGGGACGCCTGGACCAGTGCCTGCAGGGAATCGGTCACCTCCGTGTCGCCCACGCACACCACCTCCACCACGATCGGGAAGTTGGCCTCAGTATCGCCACGGATCTCCTCCAGGGCTGCCCGCAGGGTGCTGGGCGCCGCTGTGTCGCCGTACAGCCAGGTGCGCAGTTCCCTCTCCTGGCGGCGGGCCAGCAAGGACACCTGCGTCGGGTCGGTGGACTGGCGCTGGATGAGGGCGAGGGTCTGCAGTACGGAGTCGTGCAGATGTGCGGCCATGTCGGCCCGGGCCTCGGCCCGCATACGATCCTGTTCCACGGAGCGCAACCGACGCCGGGTGCGATACAACCAGGGGGCCGCGACCACCAGCACCCCGGCCAGCAGAAGGGCCGCAGCGCCGAGCACCTGCGGCAGCTGCCCCATGCCCACCTGCGTGGCGAGGATCCAGCTGACACCAACGCCCACGAGCAGCACCCCTCCCACGAGGCGCAGCACGCTCGCCGGCCCGGAGCCCGCCGTCAGGCGCGTCCACACGCCGGCCTTCGCGGCCATCGTGGGGGGCTCAGCGGTCCTGTCCACCTGCAACCAGACAAGCACCACGCCGACGCCGCCCAGCACCACGGGCCAGAAGACACCGCTCGGCACCCACAGCCCACCAGTGACGAGAACCCAGAAAATGCCGACCACGACGGCGCCGATGGAGAACACGATTCCCGCATCGACACCCTGCGTGCGCTGCTGCGGGCGAAGGCCCAGCCGGCTGGCCGCCTCCAGGCCCGCGGCCTGTCGCTGGTCCCCGGCAGGGACCAACAGCCACAGCGCTGCGTAGGCCAGGACGCCGAGTCCGTCCAGGAAGGCGAGCGCGACGAATGCCACCCTCACCCACCCCACGGGCAGTCCGAGGTGCATCGCCAGCCCGCTTGCGACGCCGGCAATCGCCTTCCCGGCGCGATCGCGGCGGAGTTCAGGGACCGGAGCCGGCGGCGGCGGCGGTGGCGTGTCGGGCAGCATTGTCATGAGGATGCCAAGCTTTGCACCCCTGGCCCCCGATGGCCCCCTCCGGGGTGAGGAATCAGGGCTGTCTCAGGCCTTGATCAGGGGTTCACCCGATGCCCCGGCGGCTCTGCATCCGCCAGACTGGTGGCATGCCCGAACTTGTCCACCCCAGCCAGCTGGATCCGCGCCTGGCGGACCTCCAGCGACCGCTGCACACCGGTTTCAGCGGCGGCTTGTGCCGCGCACTTGCGGAGCGGTGGCGGGTGGACCCCGTGATCGTCCGACTCGTCACCGTGGCACTGAGCCTCGCCGGCGGCGTCGGTATTGCCCTGTACGCCTGGGGATGCCTCCTCACACCACGCGTGGGCGGCCAGGCACCCATCCTCCGCTGGCTCCCGGTCTTCGGCCGCTGGTCCCGCACCAGCCAGGCGATCGTCATTGCCGTGTCGTCGTTGGTGCTCGTTCTCAGTGTCGCCCGACAGACGGGCGTCGCCTGGGGCCCAGTCATTGTGGTGGGGGCCCTCGCCTGGGCCATGGCCCGCAGGCGCAGGATCTCCGGGGACGTTTCCGCCGGACCCCCGCCCTCCCCCGCCCCGACCTGGTCCCCGGTGGCCCCGGTGGCCCCCGGCCCGGGTGAGAGCGTGGAACAGTGGCGGGCACGCCTGTCGACCCACACGGGCTCCCCCCTGCCGACGGTGGACCTCTACGCCCCCGAACCCACACCTGACACGGCCCTCGCGTCACCAGAGCGCGCAGCCCACCCCACGAGTTGGTGGGGTGCCATTGCGGTGCTGCTGCTCACCGCGGCCGCGGCGACCGTACCGCTCATCCTGGGCATGACGCCGACCCTGCTGTGGGCGAGCGTCGCAGCAGGCGGCACCGCAGCGGTGTCCCTGCTGGTGTGGGCACTGGTGGCTCGCCACCGGCGCATGCCCGGTGCTCTGCTGGTGGTTGCCCTGACCTGCGCCGTCGGCTCCGGCCTGCTGGCCGTGAGTGACTCGCAAGCCGCCTCAACCATCCCGCTTGACCCCACCGCCGGTGGCACCGCCAGTTACTCGTTCGTGGGACAGGCAGATGGGCAACTGGACCTGACAGGACTGCCGTCCGACACCCCCGCCACCGTCACCATCGACGCCACGGCCTCCGTCGTGGAGGTACGGCTGGCCGCCATGCCCGAAACCGTCAACGTCCTCACCGACACCACGCACGTGGAGCAGCCGTCCTACCGGGGCGCGACCACGACGAGCAGGCTCACGTTGGTCATCGACGGGGACTTCAGCGTCGTGGAACTGCTGGTGGCGCCATGAGACGTAGCGTGGACGTACCGGCACTGGTGACAGGGCTCATCCTGCTGGGCTTCGCGGCCGTGTCCGCGTGGCTCATCACCGGCCATCAACTCGTGGGACCGGCATCGATGTGGTTCGCATCAGTCCTCATGATCGCCGGCATCGTCGGTCTGGTGGTCAGCCTCACCTCGAGCAGGAAGTCACGACCATGACCCGACCCACCACACCTGCAACACAACGAAACAACCGAAAGGGAAATGACATGAAACTCACCCGCTCCAACGACGACAAGTGGCTCGCAGGCGTTGCCGGAGGCCTCGCCCAGTCCCTGGGAGTCGACTCCACCATCGTGCGGATCGTGTTCGCGGTCCTCGGCGTCCTGTCCTTCGGGACCGGGGTCCTGCTCTACCTCGCGCTGTGGGCCATCCTGCCCCGCCCCACCGGCGGCACCGTCGCGCAGGACGGCATCAACAAGGCACGCGAGTGGAACCAGTCCCGCAAGGGTGGCGGCGACGGCTCAGACTTCACCATCTGAACCGACGCGACTCACTCCCACTCGATGGTGCCCGGCGGCTTGCTGGTGATGTCGACCACGACACGGTTGACCTCCGGGCACTCATTGGTGATCCGGGTGGAGATGCGTTCAAGCACCTCGTAGGGCAGCTTCGCCCAGTCGGCCGTCATGGCGTCGTCACTCGTCACGGGTCGAAGGACGATGGGGTGACCGTAGGTGCGGCCGTCGCCCTGCACCCCCACGGACCGTACGTCGGCGAGGAGCACCACCGGGAACTGCCAGATGTCGCGCTCGAGCCGTGCTGCCGCCAGCTCGGCGCGGGCGATGGAATCCGCCTGGCGAAGGATGTCGAGGCGCTCGGCCGTGACCTCGCCGATGATGCGGATACCCAGGCCGGGGCCGGGGAACGGGTGGCGCCACACCAGGGAATCAGGCAGCCCCAACTGGGTGCCCACCGCACGGACCTCGTCCTTGAACATGGTGCGCAGAGGCTCGATGAGCGTGAACTGCAGGTCATCCGGGAGGCCACCCACATTGTGATGGCTCTTGATGTTGGCGCTGCCGTTTCCACCGGACTCCACCACGTCGGGGTACAGGGTGCCCTGCACGAGGAAGTCGATTCCTCGCTCCCCCGCCAGTGAGCTGGCGGTGGCCTCGAACGTGCGGATGAACTCCCGCCCGATGATCTTGCGCTTCTCCTCGGGGTCCGTCACCCCTGCCAGGGCGTTGAGGAAGCGATCGCGCTCGTCGGCGACCACGAGGTCCACGCCGGTGACGTCCACGAAGTCCTTCTTGACCTGGTCGGCCTCACCCTCGCGGAGAAGGCCGTGGTCCACGAACACGCACGTCAGCTGCGAGCCGATGGCGCGCTGAACCAGGGCAGCTGCGACGGCGGAGTCGACACCCCCGGACAATGCGCACAGGACCCGGCGGTCGCCGACCGTTTTCCGAATCGTTTCGATGGACTCGTTCACGAGGTTCTCGGCGGTCCAGTCGGGCGTCAGGCCCGCGATGGTGAACAGGAAGTGCTCGAGGACCTGCTGCCCCCACTGGGAATGCTTCACCTCGGGATGCCACTGCACACCTGCGAGGCGACGAGACTTGTCCTCGAACGCAGCCACGGGCGCGCCGGCCGTGCGTGCCAGCACCTGGAACCCGGGGGGAGCCTTGGAGACCGAGTCGCCGTGGCTCATCCAGATGTTCAGGGTGTTGGGCATGCTACCCAGCAGGCACCCGTTGTTGGAGATGGACAGCGGAGTGCGGCCATACTCACGCTGCCCGGTCTTGGCAACGGTGCCGCCCAGCGCCTTGGCCATGGCCTGGAAGCCGTAGCAGATGCCCAGGATGGGCACGCCGGTCTCGAACAGGGCGGGGTCGATCTGGGGTGCGCCCTCTTCGTACACCGACGAGGGACCGCCGGAGAGGATGATGGCAGCAGGCCGCTTCTCCATGATCTCAGCCACCGACAGGTTCGACCCGACGATCTCCGAGTACACGGATGCCTCACGGACCCGTCGTGCGATCAATTGTGCGTATTGTGCCCCGTAGTCGACCACCAGGACGGTGTCGTGCTCAGCGATCATGGTGTGAAGTCTAGGGCCCCGGCCCCCGTGCCGGAAAAGCTGATCCCCCGCGTCGGGAATATCGAGGCGCCCGTGAGCGTTTCCGGGTTCATGACCATTTACCCTGACGTGACGGCTCTCGTGGGCCGCACACCGCTCGTCAAGCTCAACCGCATCGTCCCCGAGGGCAGCACGGTGCTCGCGAAGCTGGAGTTCTACAACCCGGCCAATTCCGTGAAGGACCGCATCGGCGTCGCCATCGTGGAGGCCGCCGAGGCCTCGGGTGCCCTGAAGCCCGGCGGCACCATCGTCGAGGCCACGAGCGGTAACACCGGCATCGCGTTGGCCATGGTGGGTGCGGCCAAGGGCTACAAGGTGGTCCTCGCCATGCCCGAGACGATGTCCACGGAGCGCCGCGCACTGCTGCGCGCCTTCGGGGCTGAACTCGTCCTCACCCCCGGCCCGCTGGGGATGAAGGGAGCGGTGGACACGTCCGAGGCCATCGCAGCGGAGCGGGGAGGGGTGCTGGCCCGCCAGTTCGCCAACCCGGCCAACGTCGACGTGCACCGCCGCACCACGGCCGAGGAGATCTGGAACGACACCGACGGCGCCGTCGACATCGTGGTGGCGGGTATTGGCACCGGAGGCACCATTTCCGGCATCGGTCAGGTACTCAAGGAGCGCAAGCCCTCCGTGCAGATGATCGCCGTGGAGCCCGAGGAATCCGCCATCCTGTCCGGCAACAAGCCCGGCCCCCACAAGATCCAGGGCCTCGGGGCGAACTTCATCCCCGAAATCCTCGACCGCAGCATCATCGACGAAATCATTCCCCGCAACATTGACCAGTCGGTGGAATGGGCTCGTCGCGCAGCGCGCGAAGAAGGCCTCCTCGTGGGCCTTTCCTCGGGTGCCGCGCTGTCTGCTGCAGCGGAAGTCGCCGCGCGACCCGAAAACTCTGGTAAGAACATCGTCGTGATCATTCCGTCGTTCGGCGAGCGCTACCTGTCCACGGTCCTGTTCGAGGGCCTGATCGACAAGTGATGCTGTTTCGCCACCTCAAGCATGTCTCCTCGCGCATGGCCGAAGACCTCGACGCCGCCATGCGCGAGGATCCGGCTGCCCGGAGCAGGCTTGAGGTGGCGATCGCCTACCCGGGTATCCATGCCATCTGGTTCCATCGCGTCGCCCACCTGATGTGGCGGCACTCCCCCGCCCTCCAGCCGCTGGCCAGGCTCATCAGCCAGTGGGCGCGCTTCGCCACGGGGATCGAGATCCACCCCGGTGCCGTCATCGGCCGGCGGTTCTTCATCGACCACGGCATGGGAGTCGTGATCGGCGAGACGACAGTGGTGGGCGACGATGTCCTCATGTACCACCAGGTCACACTCGGAGGACGCGCCCGCGGGCGGTTCAAGCGCCACCCCACCATCGGCGACCGCGTCCTCATAGGCGCCGGCGCCAAGGTCATCGGTGCCATCCATGTGGGTGACGACGCCAAGATCGGCGCCAACGCGCTGGTGGTCAAGGACGTGGCCCCCCACGCCGTGATCGTCGGTGTCCCGAGTCAGGCCCACGAGGGCGACGTCATCGCCTGACGCACGTCTGCGCCCACGTCGGGGGGCCGCTCGATCGAGCGCCCACTCCCCTCGGCACACCACCGCATCCATCGACACGGTAGCTCCGGAAGCGGTTGGTCACACCTGCTTGCGTCGGAACTTCCGGACTGCCAGCGGGGGGAACACCAGGAGCACCACGGCGATGCCCACCAGGACGGTGGGGACCGGGTGCTGCATGGGCCACACCTCCGGGGCCGGCATGTCACCCAGGTTCCCGAACAGTTTCCGCACCGCTTGCACCAGGGCCGAGATCGGGTTCCACTCGGCGATCACGCGCAGCACCGTTGGCAACGTGTCGCTGGGGACGAAGGCGTTGGAGATGAACGTCAGCGGGAACAGGATGATGAACACGGCCTGGTTGAGCGTCTCGGGGCTCTTGACGCTGAGCCCGATGAAGATCATGACCCAGCTGAAGGCCCACGCGAAGACGAGAAGCAGCAACAGCCCGAGCACGAAGTCGAGGACGCCCTCCCTGAAGCGCCATCCCACCAGGAATCCGGTGCAGAGCATGACGGTGATGGAGACGATGTTGAGGATGAAGTCGGAGAGGGAGCGCGCCACCAGCACGGCGCTGGGTGCCATGGGGAGGCTGCGGAAGCGGTCGATGATGCCGTCGCGGATGTCCTCCGCCATGTAACTGCCGGAGATGGTGGAACCGAAAATGACGGTCTGGGCGAAGATGCCGGCCATGAGGAACTCGGTGTAGTTGCTGCCCTCCACACGGATGGCACCGCCGTAGACCTGACTGAACAGCAGCACGAACATGATGGGCTGCAGGAGTGCGAACCCGATGACGTCGGGGCTCCGCTTGAGCCGCGTCAGGTTGCGCATCGTGACGGCGTGGACGTCGGTGAACCAGTCCCGCACGGCGGTGCGGCCCGGGTCGAGGGCGATGGTGGTGTCGGGGTTCATTCCGGTGGTGGTCACTGGGCAGCCTCCATGTCGTCGTCGACGGCGCCATGGCCGGTCAGGGTGAGGAACACGTCGTCGAGGGTGGGGCGCCGGACCCCGGCCTCGTGGATGTCGATGCCAGCGTCGTCGATCTCGGCAAGCGCGGACCGCAGGGCGAGCGTTGCGTTCTCCACCTGCACGGTCACGCCGCGACCCGACACGTCCGCCGGACCGCGCCCGTGGCGCTCCAGAATCCCTGCCACGCGGGGGGCGTCAGACTCGTTCACGAGCGTCACCTGTACGCGGCGTCCGCCCACGGATGCCTTCAGTTCGTCGGCGGTGCCCTCGGCGATGACCTTGCCCCGGTCGATGACCGAGATCTGGTCGGCGAGCTGGTCCGCCTCCTCGAGGTACTGGGTGGTCAACAGCACTGTTGTGCCCTCGGCGGCGCGCTCACGGATCACGTCCCACAGCCCGAGGCGTGCCTGCGGGTCCAGGCCGGTGGTGGGTTCGTCGAGGAACAGCACCGGCGGGTTGATGACGAGGGCACCGGCGAGGTCGACGCGGCGGCGCATCCCCCCGGAAAAGCCTTTGAGGGGTCTGTCTGCAGCCTCCACGAGATCGAAGGCATGGAGGAGTTCCTCCGCCCGCTCGCGGGAGCGCCGCGACCCCAGGTGGTAGAGCCGCCCCACCATCAGCAGGTTTTCGCGGGCCGTCAGCCGCTCGTCGACGGCTGCGTACTGACCCGATGCCCCGATGCGGCGTCGGACCTCCGCCGGATCCGCGAGCACATCGACCCCCGCCACGAACGCCTGGCCACCGTCGGGGCGCAGCAGGGTGCTCAGAACCTTCACCGTGGTGGTCTTGCCGGCGCCGTTGGGCCCCAGCAATCCGCGGACCGTGCCCTGCTCGATCTCGATGTCCAAACCGTCCAGTGCGTGGACCGGGCCCGACTTCGCCCTGTACGTCTTGGTCAGGCCGTGTGCTGACACGAAAGCCATGGCAATCTCCCCCCGTCCACGACGTGTGGACCGGGATCAAGAGTAGGGGATGGAAGGGACAGCGCCGTTGTGCCCTGTCACCTTCAGCGAACGATCCGCTGCAACCCCACACCGTAGGCCAGTCTGGCCACCACTGCCCCCAGCGGACGCAGCGCTGGCGGCAACCACGCGGGACGCAGACTCTGGCGCCAGATGACGAGTGTGCCGGTGGGCACCTGCTCGACGGTGGCCTCCACACGGCCCGCGACCGGCCCGAACTTCTCCACCACCAGATGGCCGGGGTGATCCCCGCTGGGTGAGTCAGCGCGGCGCACCACCATGCGATCAGAGAAGTGCAACGGACCCAGCCCCGTCTCCCCCACGAACCGCAAGCCCTCACGCATGGACTCCCCCGCCGGCGTCACACGGGTCAGCGGTATGGCCGCGCTGTGGCTGTCCAGGTCGATCAACCGTCCCCACACCGTGGCCGCGGGCTCCGGGACGCGGACCTGCACCTCGAAGGTGTCACGCATGGTCTCTGCCCGCCCGTCCGGCGTCGACGGCTCGGGCGGCCGCTGCACCGCTGGCCATGGCCCCCTGGATGGAGGCCTCCGCAGTGTCGCCGGCAACCACGACACCCAACAGGCTGCTGGACAGCGGAGTCTCGCCGGGGGCGATGACGGGCAGCGCATCGTGGATGTCGTGGCGCACCAGCAGCCGCCAGTCAGGATCCGCCACGCGCATCATGTCGGCCGCCTGGTGCCGGGCGGCGTCGTCGTCGAGTCCGTGGTCTCCAGCCGCGGTGGCTTGCACAAGATGCTGACCTGCGGGTGCATACGACGGGCAGACGTTGGAAACGACGGAGGCATTGGTGAGCGCCGCCCCGTCGCGAACGTCGACGTGCAGGAACGTCAGGTCGCTGGGCCGGCGACGCGTGGCGAACCACCATGTGGTGAGCGAATGCATGGGGGGTGCCTCCTGCCCCACGAGAGTTGCGCTGGCCCTCGGGCCAGCAGCCACGACCACGGCATCGGCGTCGTGGGTGGTCCCCGCCTCGGTGTGGACGACCCACCGGGCACCGTCCCTCTCCAGTGAGGTGGCGCGGTGCTCGAAGCGGACGCGGTGCATGACGGGCTCCGCCAGCTGATGGGCGATGGCCGTCATGCCCTGCGACGGCAGCGACGGCGAGCCCTTGGCAAAGTACCACGCGAGTTGCCGGGCGAAGGGGGCTGAGACCTGGAGGTTCCTGTCCCCGACCACACCTTCGAAGAACCGCTCGATGACGCGGCGCAGCGGCGCGGAGAACCCGGCGGCATCGATGCTGGATTTCAGCGTCCTGGTGCCGTCCCGGGAAAGCTGGGTCCACAGATAGGCAGCCTTCAGGTCAGCCATGGAGATGGTGCCTCGCAGCAGCCCCAGCAGCCGGGCGGGGTGCCTGCTGGGGTCGGCCAGCACCTCCAGGCCCGCCGCGTCACGAACAGCGACGCCCCGACCCCACGCGTGGAGGTCGAGTGCCGCGAGGTCCAGGGCGCGTCTGGCCTCGGGGTAGCCGGGGTTCAGCAGCTGAAAGCCACGGTCACAGCGGAAACCATCGACGACATCGGTGTCGACTCGCCCACCGACCCGTCCCGACGCCTCCAGCACCGTGACGTCATGCCCGTGGCCGGCCAGAAGGCCCGCCGCCCGCAGCCCTGCCAGACCAGCTCCAATGATCACTACATCCATGGTGTGTGCGCCCTTCGTGTGCCCTCAGGCGCTCTCCGCCCTGATCTGCTCATGATGGCGCACCACTTCGGCCACGATGAAGTTCAGGAACTTTTCGGCCAACTCCGGGTCCAACTGGGCGTCCACAGCCAGGGCACGGAGCCGCTGGATCTGTGCAGCCTCCCGGTCCGGGTCAGCGGGGGGCAGTCCGGCCGCAGCCTTCAGGACCCCCACCTGCTGGGTGATCTTGAAACGCTCGGCCAGAAGGTGCACCAGGGCCGAGTCCATGTTGTCGATGCTGCCCCGCATGCGGTGCAGTTCTTGACGCGCCTCGTCGGGATCCATGTCAGCGGAGGATCAGGTCGATGCGCTGGAACGACTTGATGTCGGTGTAGCCGGTGAGGGCCATGGCCTTGCGCAGTCCACCGGCCAGGTTCATGGTGCCGTCCGGCACGTGCGAGGGGCCGTTGACGACCTCCCCCAGAGAACCCACCTGGTCGAAGAAGACGCGCTCGCCGCGGGGCAGTGTCGCGTGCCACGCCTCGGGGCCCCAGTGCCAGCCGCGGCCGGGGGCCTCCGTGGCGCGCGCCAGGGGCGAGCCCACCATGACGGCGTCGGCGCCACAGGCAATGGCCTTGGCCACGTCGCCGGAGCGGCCGACGGCGCCGTCGGCAATGAGGTGGACGTAGCGACCCCCGGACTCCTCCAGGTAGTCGCGGCGCGCCTCGGCGACATCCGCGACGGCTGAGGCCATGGGCACCTCGATGCCGAGGACCGACGCCGTGGTGTGCGCGGCGCCGCCGCCGAAGCCGACGAGAACGCCGGCCGCCCCTGCGCGCATGAGGTGCAGTGCCGTGCGGTAGGTGGCGCAGCCGCCCACGATGACGGGCGTCTCGAACCGGTAGATGAAGTCCTTCAGGTTGAGCGTGGCCTCGGCGTCGTCAACGTGCTCGGCCGACACCGTGGTCCCGCGCACCATGAAGAAGTCCAGTGCTGCCTTCTCGATGACGTCCGCGAACTCCAGTGTGTTGGCCGGCGACAGCGCACCCGCCACGGGAACGCCCGCGTCCCGAATGGTCTTGAGTCGCTCTGCAATGAGCTCACCCTTGATGGGTTCCGCGTAGATCTGCTGCATCCGACGGGTTGCGGTGACCTGGTCCATCGGCTCGGTGAGCTGCTCGTACTGGCTGGACGGGTCCTCGTAGCGGGTCCACAGCCCCTCGAGGTTCAACACCCCCAGTCCCCCCAGCTCGCCCATGCGGATGGCGGTGGCCGGCGACATGACCGAATCCATCGGTGCGGCCACGATCGGCGCCTCGAAGGTCACGGCGTCGATGCGCCAGGAGAGGTCGACCTCGTGCTCACTCCGGGTCCGACGCGTGGGCGCGATGGCGACGTCGTCGAAGGAGTGGGCGCGGGAGGCGCGCTTGCTGCGTCCGAGCTCGTACATGTTCGGTGGTGCTCCTAGGTGATCGGCGTTCAGTGCGACCAGTAGTTGGGCGCTTCAGCGGTCATTTGGATGTCGTGCGGGTGGGATTCGCGCAGTCCGGCGGCGGTGATCCGGACGAACCGGCCGCGGTCCTGGAGCTCGGGGATGTCCCGGGCACCGGAGTAGAACATGGACTGCCGGAGGCCCCCCACCAGTTGATAGGCAACGGCCGAAAGGGGGCCGCGGTAGGCCACCTGACCTTCGATGCCCTCGGGGACCAGCTTGTCATCGGAGGTGACGTCGCCCTGGAAGTAGCGGTCCTTGGAGTACGAGGCCTTCCGTCCCCTGGCGGCCATGGCCCCCAGGGAGCCCATGCCCCGGTAGGACTTGAACTGCTTGCCGTTGATGAACACCAGGTCACCGGGGCTCTCGTCGCACCCGGCCAGCAGTGAGCCCAGCATGACGGTGTTGGCGCCGGCGACGATGGCCTTGGCGATGTCACCGGAGTACTGGAGGCCGCCGTCGCCGATCACGGGCACCCCGGCCTGCTTGCAGGCGCGGGCGGCGTCGTGGATGGCAGTGACCTGTGGAACGCCCACACCGGCCACGATGCGGGTGGTGCAGATGGAGCCGGGCCCCACGCCCACCTTGACGCCATCAGCGCCAGCTTCGACGAGTGCCTTGGCGCCCGCGTAGGTGGCCACGTTGCCGCCGATGACGTCGACGCCCGCGGCGGACGGCTCAGCCTTCAGCCGCCGGATCATGTCCATCACTCCGCGGCTGTGGCCGTGGGCGGTGTCGACGATGATGACGTCGACCCCTTCCTCCACGAGTGCCATGGCGCGTTCCCAGGAGTCGCCGAAGAACCCAACGGCCGCGCCCACCCGGAGGCGGCCGGCCTCGTCCTTGGCTGCGTTGGGGTACTGGTCGGCCTTCACGAAGTCCTTGAGCGTGATGAGGCCCTTGAGGTGGCCGGCGCCGTCGACGATGGGAAGCTTCTCCACCTTGTGCCTGGCCAGCAGCGCGAGTGCTTCGTCGTTCGTGATGCCCTCGTGGGCCGTCACGAGCGGCATGCGCGTCATGACCTCGCTGACCTGGCGGTTGCCGTTGTTTTCGAAACGCAGGTCGCGGTTGGTGATGATGCCCACCAGCATATGGTTGTCGTCCACGACGGGGACGCCGGAGATGCGGTAGCTGGCGCACAGGTCATCCACTTCACGCAGCGTGGCCGTGGGGGTGATGGTGATGGGTTCGGTGACCATCCCCGACTCAGAGCGCTTGACCTGGTCCACCATGTGCGCCTGGTCCTCGATGGACAGGTTCCGGTGCAGGATGCCGATGCCACCCTCGCGCGCCATGGCAATCGCCATGCGCGTCTCGGTGACCGTGTCCATGGCGGCGCTGGCCAGCGGCATGTTCAGGGTGATCCGCTTGGTGAACTGGGTGGCAGTGCGCGCCTCCGACGGGATGACGTCGGATTCGTTGGGCTGCAGCAGCACATCGTCGAAGGTGAGGCCGAGGGCCTCGAAGGGGCCGGGTACGCCGGAACCAGTGAGAGCGGACAAGGTTGGGTGACTCCTGTCGGTCGGACTGCATGAGTCTAGCGGTTGCGGGGCGATGACTCGCCTCACTGCGTTGCCCGCCACTTCCAGATACCGCCGACGGAGACGCACCGCGTCGAGATCCAGTCCATCGCCGAGAAGCTGTAGCACCGCCGGGATGTTCCACGGCCATTCCCGCGACTGCGCCACGTCGCCGAACAGGAATCCCGTTTCCAGAAGAGCCCTCGTGACGAAGTCGCAGGGCACCACAATTCGTTTCCTGAGTAGCCCCGCGACGAAGGAGCAGTGCGTCTCGAGGGCCCCCCCCTTTCACCTCACAACCGCTTCCACACCGCCGGTTCCCTTCGATACACCGCCGTTCGTTCCTCACGGGCGGCACGCAGGGCGACGCGTCCTCACGGACGGCACCCAGGCAACGGATCGGGTTGGAAACGAGAAGGACCCCGGGGCCGAGGCCCCGGGGTCCTTCTCGTTACTGCGTGAGCGTGACTCAGTTGTCTTCGTCTGCCGGCTTCTCCACCACGAGGGTTTCCGTGGTGAGGAGCAGCGCGGCGATGGACGCGGCGTTGGCGAGCGCGGAACGCGTCACCTTCACCGGGTCGATGACACCGTGCTCGACGAGGTTCTGGTACTCGTTGGTCCTGGCGTTGTAGCCGTGACCCACCTCCATGCCAGCCACGCGGGTGGTGATGACATAGCCAGCCTCGCCGCCGTTCTCGGCGATCCAGCGCAGCGGCTCGACCAGCGACTTGCGGACAATGCTGACGCCCGTCTTCTCGTCACCCGTCAGACCGAGGTCACCGTCGAGGACCTTGCCCGCGTGGATGAGGGCGGAGCCGCCACCGGCGACAATGCCCTCTTCAATCGCGGCGCGCGTCGCGGAGACGGCGTCCTCGATGCGGTGCTTCTTCTCCTTGAGCTCCACCTCGGTGGCAGCGCCGACCTTGATGACGCACACGCCACCGGCAAGCTTCGCGACACGCTCCTGGAGCTTTTCACGGTCCCAGTCGGAGTCGGTGCGCTCGATCTCGGCGCGCAGCTGCGCGACGCGACCGGCGACCTCGTCGGCAGAGCCGCCGCCGTCGACGATGGTGGTGTCGTCCTTGGTGACGAGCACGCGACGGGCGCGGCCCAACACTTCGAGACCCACCTGGTCGAGCTTCAGCCCGACCTCGGGGGCGACGACCTGTCCACCTGTCAGGGTGGCGATGTCCTCCAGCATGGCCTTGCGGCGGTCACCGAAGGCCGGGGCCTTGACGGCCACCGAGGTGAACGTGCCACGGATCTTGTTGACCACCAGGGTGGACAGCGCTTCCCCGTCGACGTCCTCGGCCACCACGAACAGGGTGCCCTTGGCGGCGATGACCTTCTCCAGCAGCGGGAGGAGGTCGTTCATCGAGGAGATCTTGCCGGAGTTGATGAGGATGTAGGGGTCGTCGAGGACCGCTTCCATGCGCTCGGTGTCGGTCACCATGTACGGGGACAGGTAGCCCTTGTCGAACTGCATGCCCTCGGTGAACTCGAGCTCGGTGCCGAAGGTCTGCGACTCGTCGACGGTGATGACGCCGTCCTTGCCGACCTTGTCGAAGGCGTCGGCAATGAGTGCACCGATCGTCTCGTCACGCGAGGAGATGGTGGCAACAGATGCCATGTCGGCAGTGGTGTCCACCTCGCGGGCGTTCTCGCGAAGCTGCTCGATCACGGCCTCCACGGCCTTGTCGATGCCGCGCTTGAGGCCGACGGGGTTGGCGCCGGCGGCGACGGCGCGGAGGCCCTCGTGCACGAGCGCCTGGGCCAGGACCGTGGCGGTGGTGGTGCCGTCGCCGGCAACATCGTTGGTCTTGGTGGCCACTTCCTTGGCCAGCTGGGCGCCGAGATCCTCGTAGGGATCGTCGAGCTCCACCTCCTTGGCGACGGTGACGCCGTCGTTGGTGATGGTGGGTGCGCCCCACTTCTTGTCGAGAACGACGTAGCGACCCTTGGGGCCGAGCGTCACCTTGACGGTGTTGGCGAGGACGTCAACGCCACGCTCCAGGGAGCGGCGTGCCTCCTCGTTGAACTGCAGGATCTTTGCCATGTGGTTCTCCCTTACTTGGAGACGACGGCGAGGATGTCGCGCGCGTTCAGGAGCAGGTAGTCCTGGCCGTCGTACTTGACCTCGGTGCCGCCGTACTTGGAGAAGATGATGACGTCACCCTCGGCAACGTCCAGGGGCACGCGGTTGCCATTGTCATCGATGCGGCCGGGGCCGGTGGCCACGACGCGGCCCTCCTGGGGCTTCTCCTTGGCGGTGTCCGGGATGACAAGGCCTGAGGCTGTGGTCTTCTCGGCTTCGAGGGGAGCAACGAGGACACGGTCCTCGAGCGGCTTGATCGTGGTTGCCACGTCAAACCCCTTTCTGTAGTCGTCCGGCTTCAGCCGGTGATGTTCTGTGGGTTTGTGGGTTCAGCTCGCAGTTGGACGTCGTCGCGGTCCGCCCAGCCACGCTGGCACCCGAGCCATCCGAGTGCCAATGGCCAAACTACACCGGTCTTAGCACTCTCTCAACCCGAGTGCCAGAAACCCCTTCGCTTCGCCCCTCAACCGGCCAGTGGATGCCACCGAGCCCGTCATCGATCCTGCGGCCGGTCAGGTCGCGCCCGAGCGCGGGCAGGGCGAGGATCCCAGGTGTGTTGACCTCGAACTCGGCACCAGGCACTCCCGCCGCCTCGTCGATGCCGTCCCGTCCGACGTCCGGGAGGCGGCAGTGCACGGCAACTGCACGGTCCAGGAGGACGGCGCCGTCTCGTGCAGCTACGAGGACTGAGCACCACGGCGCGGACGGAGGCCGATCCTCCCGAGCACGACGCAGGGGGCGGACCCGGTGACCGGATCCGCCCCCTGCCGTGTGTGAGCCGTGGCTACATCGACAGTTCGCGCGTGTCGAGCGTCACGATCTCATCACCCAGCGACGCCAGCAGCGCGTGCCGCTCGTCGCGGCGGCGCTTCTGCTCAATGGGATTCGGGACCGGCGCGGCCGCCAGCAACCTCTTGGTGTACTCCTCCTGCGGATTCATCAGCACCTGGTCACGGTTGCCGCGCTCCACCACCTTGCCGTACTGCATCACCACCACGCGGTGCGCCAAGGAGTCGATCACGGCCAGGTCGTGGCTGATGAACAGGCACGCGAACCCGAACTCCCGCTGCAGACCAATCAGCATCTCCAGCACCGAGGCCTGCACGGAGACGTCGAGTGCCGAGGTGGGCTCGTCGGCGATGAGCAGGTCGGGCTGCAGCGACAGCGCACGGGCGATGGAGACCCGTTGGCGCTGACCGCCGGAGAGTTCGTGCGGGTAACGGTTGTAGGCGCTACGCGGGAGCTGCACCGCTTCGAGCAGGTCCAGGACCTTCTTCTCGCGTTCCTTGCCCCTGGCCACCTTGTGGACGCTCATGGGCTCCGCGATCACGTCACCGACGGGGAGCCGCGGGTTCAGGGAGGCCGCCGGGTCCTGGAAGATCACCCCGATGCGCTTGCGAAGCTCGTTGCCGCCCTTGCCCCTCACGGAGAGCGCGTCGGTACCCAGCACACGCACCTCGCCGGAGGTCGAAGGAATGAGCCCCAGCAGGGCACGACCGATGGTGGACTTGCCGGAGCCCGACTCCCCCACGAGGCCGACGATCTCGCCGCGGCGCACATCGATGGAGACGCCATCGACGGCACGGAAAGGCTTCTTGCCCTCCCGCTTGTACTCGACCACCAGATCCTTGACCTCCAGCGCCATGCCGGCGTCGGCGGCCACGGGCAGGGGCGACGTCCCGAACTGGCCATGGCCTGCGCCCAGGTGCGGCACGGCATCCAGCAGTCGGCGGGTGTAGGGGTGCTGCGGGTTGAGCAGCACCTCCTCCACCGTGCCACGCTCGACGATTTCACCCTTGAACATCACGGCCACACGGTCGGCCATGTCCGCGACCACGCCCATGTTGTGCGTGATGAGCAGGATGCCGGTGTTCAGCTGGTCCTTGAGGGAACGCAGCAGGTCGAGGATGTCGGCCTGCACCGTCACGTCCAGGGCCGTGGTGGGCTCGTCGGCGATGATGACCTCGGGGTCGCACGCCAGCGCCATGGCAATGACGACGCGCTGGCGCATGCCGCCCGAGAGCTCGTGCGGGAACTCGCGTGCCCTGCGGCGTGCCGCCGGAATCCCGACGGCCTCCAGGAGCCCGACGGCACGGTCCCAGGCCTCGCGGCCGTGGGCAATACCGTGCACCTCCATGGCCTCGGTGAGCTGTTCGCCGATACGGATCACGGGGTTCAGCGCCGTCATCGGCTCCTGGAACACCATGGCCACACGGTTGCCACGCACGGAACGCAGGCCCCGCTCCGAGAGTTCGTTGATGATCTTGTCAGCCACCAGGGTCTGACCCCCGATGCGGGCGGTCTTGGGCAACAGGCCCAGCGCAGTGGTGGCCGTGACGGACTTGCCGGATCCAGACTCGCCGACGAGGGCTACCACTTCGCCGGGCATGACCTGCAGGTCGAGCCCCTTGACGGCGTGGACGCGGCCGAACTCCGTTTTGAAGTTCACGTCGAGCTGCGAGAACTTGAGGACCGGGTCCGTCTCGGCGTTGTACGCGGGCGTGTTGGTGTTGGTGTGTGGGGTCATGGTCCGGCTCCTCAGTCCATCTGCTGACGCGGGTCGAAGGCGTCGCGCAGGCCGTCGCCGATGAAGTTGACGCACAGCGCGATGGCCAGGATGAAGACACCGGGCCACCAGAACAGCCACGGCCTGGTGGTCAGGGCGCTCTGGTAGTTGGAGATCAACAGCCCCAGGGAGGTGTCCGGTGGCTTGACACCGAAGCCCAGGAAGGACAGGGCCGACTCGATGAGGATGGCGGCCGAAATCAGCAGCGTCGCGTTCACGACGATTGTCCCCAGCGCGTTGGGCAGGATGTGGCGCATGATGATGCGGGGTGTGGGTGTGCCGATGGCTCGGGCCGCGGCCACGAACTCCCGCTCCCTCAGCGACAGGACCTCAGCGCGCACCAGACGCGCCAACCCCGTCCACGACACGAGACCCAGCACGAGCGCGAGGGCGATCACACCGGCCTTGGACGCCATCTGGCCCAGTACCGCGGCGAGCACGAGCGTGGGGATGATGATGAAAAGGTCGGTGGTGCGCATCAGGAACGCCTCGACGAAGCCGCGCAGGTAGCCTGCGGCCGCGCCGATGATCGTGCCGATGATCGTTGCCATGATGCCCACCGCGAAAGCGATGAACAGAGAAATCTGTGCACCGCGCATCACCTGCGCGAAGTAGTCCTTGCCGATGGTGTCCTGCCCGAACGGGTGTTCCCCGATCGCCGGCGGCCACAGCTTCATCGTCGGCGCGCCGCCGTTCATCAGCGGGTAGAGGTCGCTGTAGTTCTTCGGCCACCAACCCGGCAGCGGGCCGACCCCGATGGAGGTGAAGGCCAGCAGGAGGACGATCACGAGGCCACCGACGGCCACCATGGCACCGCGGTGCCGCAGGAACCGTCGCAGCACCAGGGCGCCCTGGGAGTAGGACCTGTCGGTATTGCCCTCCAGGTCCTCCTCCACCGTGAGCAGATGGTCGTGGAGGTCGGTCTTCTCGGGCTCGTCCACCGAGAGCAGATGATCCAGGGGGTCGGTCTTCTCGGGCATGTCACCCATGACGGGCTCCGTGGGTCTTGTCTGGTCATCGTTGCTGGTCATCGGGAGATCCTCGGGTCCAGGAAGGCGTAGGCGATGTCGGCAATCATGTTCATGAACACGGCCGCGGTGCCGGTGACGAGGTAGAAGCCCATCACCGGGTTCGGATCGATCTGGAGCAGCCCCTGTCTGAACAGGTTGCCCATGCCCTGCCACCCGAACACGGTCTCGGTGACCACGGCGCCGGCGATGAGGCCGGCGAAGTCGAACGCGACGATGGTGGCCAGCGGGATCATGGAGTTGCGCAGGGCGTGCCGGGTGACGACCTTGCCCTCGGATATGCCCTTCGACCGTGCCGTGCGGATGTAGTCCTGGTTCAGGACGTCCAGCATCGAGGCGCGGGTGTAGCGGGTGTAGCTGGCGATGGACACCAGTGTCAGCACGATGGTGGGCAGCAGCAGGTGGGTCAGCGTGTCGATGGTGTGGCCCCAGTACCCGGCCGTGAAGTTGGGGGTCACCGAACCGATGGTGGGAATGGGACGGGACTGCAGCTTCAGGTAGCCACTCCAGTTGCTCAACAGCAGGTCGGAGATGGCGATGAAGGCGGCCACCAGGGCCAGCACGAATGACGCGATGACCGCCTGCTTGCGGGAGAACCCGCCGAGGAACCAACCGGCCAGGAAAGCCACGACCAGACCTGCCAGCCCGCACAACAGCAGCAGCGGGGTGCTCGGGGACTCCATGAGGAGGCCTCGCACGGCGGCGTAGCCGCCGATGGCCACCACCGCGGTCAGGGCGACAGCGTTGCGCACCCGCTTGTTGTCGAAGCCCGACGTCATGGACAGGACGAGGACTCCCGCCCCCAACACGCCCAGAATGTAGATGGGCAGACCGATGGACGGGTAGCGGAACCATGTGACGGCGTCGAAGTAGAACATCACCCCGGCGAACACCACTGCGGAGGCAGCGAAGGTGATGAGCCGCCGTCGTGCGTTGCCCCCCATGGCGGCCTGCAGGACGAATGCCGCTATCAGGGCCGTGACCACTATCGTCACCGGACTGAAGGTGGGATCAACCAACCAGTTGTTGAATTTGATGGCTGCGTAGTTCTTCAGCAGCACGGCGGCCCAGAACACGGGCAGCGAGAAGAACACGAAGGCCATGAAGGTGGTGGCGTAGTCGAAGCCGCTGTACTGGCGCACAGCGCTCACAACACCCAGCGTGACGCCGATCGCGATGGCCAGGACCGTCGCGAGGACCACCAGACGGAGCGTGGAGCCGGCAGCGTTGACCACCAGGCTGGTGACGTCCTGACCCGCGATGTTCTTACCGAGATCACAGGCGCCGATGAGGCACTTGGATGCGCCGCCGAGCCACGTGAAGTACCGCAGGTACCAAGGAACGTCGAGACGCATGTTGAGAGTGCGTTGACGGATCAGGTTCTCGCGGTTGGGCGAGTTCGACTCACGCAGGTCCTGGAGTGGGTCACCGGAGTTGACGGTGAGGATGTACAGCAGTGCTGATCCCAACAACAGGATGACCAGGGAAATTCCCAGCCGTTTGGCGATGAACTTGGTCACGAACGGTCCTTCTGACGTAGCGGAGGCCCTTGCCGGATTCACTCATTCACGGGTCATTCCGTGTCAAAGCTATCGGCAGCCTACTTCTGCGGTGGCGACAAGGGGCAAAAGATGGGGGTGGGTGGCCTGTTCGGCCACCCACCCCCATCACTGTTCAGCGTGGTGTGGACACCGGGCAGGGTGTCACTTGACCACCCACTGGGAGCCGTTCCAGCTCACGCCGTCCTGACCGGAGGTGGGGCGCACGTTCTCCACGCGGGAGTCGTAGGCCACAACGCCGGGGTGGGCGTAGATGGGAAGGCCGTACAGGGTGTCCCAGAGCAGCTTCTCGATGACCTTGACCTGCTCCTCCTGAACCGTCTTGTCGAGCGAGCCGGCAAGTGTCTTCCAGGCAGCATCCACGTCCTTGTTGCTGTACTCGCCGTAGTTCTGCGGCAGGCCCGTGGAGTAGATGTTCTGGCCGGAAGCAATCTGACCGGAGCCGGCCCACGCGAACAGCGCCACTTCGTAGTCGCCGTTGACGAGGTCCTTCTCGAAGAAGTCCGCCGAGCTGTTGTCCGTCACGTTGAAGCCGGCGTCCTTGCAGGAGGCCTGGATGGCGGCGACGGTCTCTGCGCGGCGCTGGTTGCCGGCACGGTAACCGATGCGGACGTTGACCGGGGTGGCCACGCCGGACTCGGCGATCTTGGCCTTGGCGGCCTCGATGTCGACGGCGTCGTAGCGGCCGTCGTAGGACGCCTTCACGACGTCGGCGTAGTCGTCCTGGAACGGGAAGCGTTCGCGGGCGTTCATGACGACGGCGTCAGGGTTGATCGGCTTGATGAGCGAGTCGACGATGCTCTGGCGCGGGACGCACAGGGCGAAGGCCTCACGCAGCGCAAGGCCGCCCTTGGCGTCGGAGAACTCGTTGGTGTCGCGGAAGTTGAAGTCGATGTGCTCCCACGTCAGCGTCTGGTTGGTGTCAACCTTGACTGATTCGCCGATGTTCTTCAGCTGGGCGACGGTGTCCACCGTGGCCTGGGGGGAAATGACCTGCACGTCACCGTTCTGCAGGGCCTGGGCCATCTGCGCGTCATCGATGAAGCGGAAGATCATGTTCTTCATGCCTGCGGGCTTGCCCCAGTACTTGTCGTTGGCCACCAGGGTCAACGCGGTGTCGGCCTGCCAGCCGCCTTCCTTCAGGATGTAGCGCCCGCTGGAGGGGGTCTGCGCCAGGTCAGGAAGCTCGCCGGGGTTGTAGGCCCAACCGGTGTTCCAGAACTTGGCGACCTTCTTGACGGTCTCGGCGTCGCGGTCGAGGATCGCCTTGGCCAGCGCGTCGGGCTCGAGGCCGGACTGCTTCGCTGCGACGTGGGCGGGCAGCGGGGCCGTCACGATGAGCTTGTAGTCGGGGTTCTTGTTGGCGAAGGTCACCGTGAATTCCTTGGCACCCACTTCGCCCTCCGGGCCCTCGGGCGCGTCGGCCGCGAAGGAGTTGCTGACGTGGTCGAACAGCGGTTCGGCCTTCTCGTCCTTGCCGTTGGCGTAGCCGGGCACGAGCCACTCGGGGTTCTGCGCGGTGTAGTCAAGGAGGAAGTCGTTGATGGTGACGGGGGTGCCGTCGGACCACACAGCTGCGTCGGAGATCGTGTACTTGACCTGCAGCGGATCCTCGGAAACGACCTCGAGGGAACCGAAGTCCTTGTCCTCACAGATGGTGCCGTCGGTACCGAAGTACACGAACCCGGAGAACATCTGGTTGGCGATCACGCTGTTGTACGTCGAGTAGGTGGCGCTGGTCACGGAGTTGTACCCGCTCCAGTTGCCCGGGCCGGCGGTGAAGCTGACCTGACCGTCAGTGGTTTCGGTGATACCGACGTCCTGCAGGCAGCCAGTGGTGCCACCGGTCTCCGTGGGAGCGCTCTCGGAGGTCTGCATCGTCGCAGAATCACTCGTGCCCGGCTCGGGTGTGGTCTCGGGATCTTGGCCACTGGTGCAGGCGCCAAGCATCAGCGCACTGCTCAGGGCCAGACCGAGCACTGCTGCACCCTTTGATCTGAACTTCATACTGTCTCCTTGTCCTAGCAAGCCCGCCCCCAATTAATGGGGACGCAATGCTGCGGACACTAGCGACTCATTGGCGCATTCGGAACCAAGCCGAGCCCTTTGAGTCCGATTTGTTACCCGATTGCCACCCGCGGGGGGTGTCAAAGCCTGAGGCGGTTGGCGACGATGACCCGCGCCCCCCGGGGCGTGCGGGCCAGAATGAGGGTCGCCCGTGCTGCTCCCCTCGGCCGCAGTTGCTTGCGCAGCGCAGCCGGATCCACGTCGATGGCCCGTTTCTTGATCTCCAGGGTGCCGATGTTGTGCTGGGCCACGTACCTGCGCAGGGTGGCAATGTCGTAGTCCAGGATGTCCACCACCTCGAAGCAGTCGGCAAGCGGGGTGTCCACCGGTTCGTCGGCGGAGAGGTAGGCGGTGTGCTCGTCCAGCAGCCACAGGTCCACCTGCGGTTGAATCTCCGTGACGAGGCCCGCGCGCACGACGGCGTTGTCGGGTTCGATGACGAAACGGCCCGGGGGGCGCACCGGCAGTTCCCGCGGCACGTCGGCCGCGAGCTCGACGGGGGCGCCACCGTCACGTGGGAAGACCACGGCCGCTCGGGCCGGACCCGCACCGTTCCACAGGGACGCCTCGACGACGTCACCGCGGTGGGACACCCAGGTGGCGCGGACACCGTCGGGAATGAGCCCCTTCGGGAGGCCTGGCCCCATCTTGACGCAGCAGAAGGCCTGAGCTGCCAGGTGGTGCAGCACCAGCGACCACGGCGGCGAGAAGTCCTCCACCCGCCACGTCCGGCCGCGATCCGTGCGGCGGGCGGGGTCGAGGAAGACCCCCGCCCGTTCAGGAACGTCCACGTCCTCGGCGCGCGCCACCAGGACGGGGTTCCCTCCCATCAGTGCCAGGTTCGCGGTGGCGAGTGCGGCAGTGTCCGGGTCGGTCTCGACGGCGTGCGCCACCAGCCCCGCCTCCAGGAAGGCCATGGAGTCCGCACCGATCCCGCACCCGAGGTCGAACACGTCCGCGATCCCAGCGGCGAGGAACTGCCGTGCACGCCAGGCGGCGACCTCGTGCCTGGTGGCCTGCTCCAGCCCCTCCGGCGTGAAAAACATGTCGTCGGCCCATGGCAGTTTGGGACGTGCGCGTCGGCGAAGCGTCACCTGCGACAGGGCGGCGGCGGCAAGCTCCGGGGGAAAGTCCTTCCGCATCCGCCCCGCAGCCCCCAGGGACCCGGGGTCGGCCTCGGCACTGGCGGCTGCCATCGCGGCCCGGCCCTGCTCGGAGAGGATGTCCACGGGACCAACCTACAGAGGAGGACGCACGGCGCCAGTAGGCTCAGGGCTGACCCGGGAGTGAGGACGTCCATGGCAAGGCTTGATGTGTGGTTGTGGTCGGTGCGGCTCTTCAAGACGCGATCCATGGCCACCAACGCGGTGCGCGGCGGACACGTGCGCCTCAACGGCGACCCCGTCAAGCCTGCGCGGGTCATCAAACCCGGCGATCGTGTCACGGTGAAGGAGCCGGGCTGGGTCCGCGAGTTCGAGGTGGTCCAGCTTCTGACCAAGCGGGTGGGGCACACCGTGGCCATCGAGGCCTACGTCGACCGCTCCCCCGAGCGTCCCTCACACCTGTCGGTACCCGTCGGTCGCCGTGACCGCGGCGCCGGACGCCCCACCAAGCGGGACCGCCGAGCCATCGACCACCTCATCGGTCGCGACGAGCGCGATCACCTTCCGGACGAAGACTGGCACCCGTAGATTCACGGACGCGTGGGGCACTGCTCCGGCAGAGTGCCTCATTCGTCAGGGATGATGCCGCGCTCCCGCAGCAGCGCCTCGTACTTGGGGTCCTCGTCCTCGAAGATCGCCTCACCCTCCAGCATGAATCCGTTCGTCAGTGCCTCGACGCCGGCGTCGAGGTCGCCCAACTCCACGAGTGACTGACCTCGACGCAGCCACACGAAGCCGGTGTCCGCCCCGCCAGCCAGCAACGCCTGCCCCGTTGCGGCGACGGCTTCGAGAAAGCGTCCGGACTCGAACTGGGCGTCGCCGATCGAGGCGAGGAACCACACGCTCAGAGGGTCCTCCACAGCTGGGTCCGGCAGGTGGCGCAGCGCACCGGTCCAGACACCGATGGCGCCGTCGAGATCGCCCTTCTCCTGCAGAGCATCGCCCTCGATGGCCAGCTTCTCCAAGTCCACGGTGTCGGCCTCCTCAGACCACGACGGTGGAGACGGGCAGCCCCGGGTTGGCGCTGAAGTCCAGGGACGACGGCGCCACCCCGGCACGCACCACCTCGGAACCGATGGCGGCGATCATGGCCCCGTTGTCGGTGCACAGCGCAGGTCGCGGGCGGCGCAGCTCGATGCCGACGGCGGCCGTGCGCTCCTCCAGAAGGGTGCGCAGACGCGAGTTGGCGGCCACTCCCCCGCCCAGCAGCATCGTGTCGACGTCGAAGTGGCGGGCGGCGTCCACGGCCTTGCGGGTGAGGACGTCGCAGACGGCCTCCTGGAAGCTGGCGCACACGTCGGCCACGGGAATGTCCTTGCCCTCCAGGCGTCGCAGCTCCACCCACCGGGCCACCGCGGTCTTCAACCCGGAGAAGGAGAAGTCGAAGCGGTGCTGCTCCATGTCACGGCGGGCCGTCAGACCCCGTGGGAAGGCGATGGCCCCGGGGTCACCGTCGGCGGCCAGCTTGTCGATGACCGGCCCACCGGGATAGGCCAGGCCGAGGAGTCGCGCGACCTTGTCGTAGGCCTCGCCGGCGGCATCGTCGATGGTGGAGCCCACCTCCGTGATGGAGCGGGTCATGTCGGTGACGTGCAGCAGCGAGGTGTGGCCGCCGGAGACGAGCAGGGCCACGCTGGGCATGGGCAGTTCGCCGTCCTCCAGGAGGTCCACGGCCACGTGCCCCACGAGGTGGTTGACCCCGTAGAGCGGCTTGTTGAGGTATGTGGCCAGAGCCTTGGCCGAGGAGATGCCCACCAGGAGTGCCCCCATGAGGCCGGGGCCGGCCGTGACGGCGACGGCATCGAGCTGACGCAGGTCGATGTCTGCGGCGGCGACGGCGCGCTCCAGAGCGGGCACCATGGCTGAGAGGTGTGCCCGGCTGGCCACCTCCGGCACCACTCCCCCGAACCTGACGTGCAGGTCGACGGAGCTGGCCACCTCGTTGGCGAGGAGCTCGCGGCCACGGACGATGCCGACGCCCGTCTCGTCGCAGGAGGACTCGATGCCCAGGACCAGTGGTTCATTCACGGCTGTTCTCCTTCACTCATCGACCGCTCCAGGATCGCGGCGTGCGCACCGGGACCGTAGTAGTCGCGCCGCTCGGCAATCGGGAGGAATCCTTGTGTGGCGTACAGCGCCAGTGCGGCGGCGTTGGTTGCCTCCACCTCCAGCAGCATCCGGCAGGCTCCCTGCGCCTCGGCCCACCCGATACCGGCCGCCAGCAACTGGCGCGCCAGTCCGCGGCGTCGGGCGGCAGGGGACGTGACGATGCGGTGGAGGTCAACGACGTCATCACAGAGCGCAAAGGTGGCCGCAGCCTCCACGACGCCCTCCCCGCCGCACACCAGGACGCGCCTGTTGACGGCAATCAGTTCCTCGCGCCACGAGTCCGCGCTCCACCGCTGGGACGCGGGAAAGGAACTCTCGAGTGACATCAGGGCAGGCAGGTCGGTGAGTCCGGCCACGCTCACGTCACTCACCGGAGCCTCAGCCGCGGCAGCGCCGACTTGGGCGGCCCTCCGACGGTGGCGTCGGCGGGGCGAAGGTAGTACGGCTCCGACGGGGCCTCGGGCAGCTCGCTCCAGCGTGCAGCCAGCAGTGCGGCGTCGATGGTGGTGGGCCCGGACGCATCGAACCGGACCCGGTCACGCATTGCTTCGGGTACGGGGCCGGCGACGGGGACGTCAGGCAAGGTCTCGGGTGCCCCCACCTGAGGTTCCCCCACGCGGGCGCCGTCCCTGTGATGGGCCCAGTAGAGCTCCTTGCGCCGGGCATCGGAGGCCACCACGAACTCCGTGGGCGCATCCTCTGCCCGCCACTGCAGCGCCAGGGCGTCGAGGGAGCAGACGTGGTGCAGGTCTCGGCCGGCCAGGTGCGCCAGGGTGGCGGCGGCCGCAATGCCGACCCGCAACCCCGTGAAGGGTCCCGGGCCCATGCCGACGACGAACTCGTCGATGTCGGCCACGGTCAGCCCGCTGCGGCGGCACACCTCTACCACGCACGGCATGAGGGCCTCGCCGTGGGCGCGGGTGTTGGTGACCACCTCGGAATCCACGGCGACGCCGTCCCGCGCGAGCCCGACGGCGACGTGGTGGGACGTGTCGATAGCCAGTGTCCAGGTCATGGTTGCTCCCGCATGGTCTCGAGCGCACCCGCCCAGCGCCGGCCGATGCCGGTCAGGCGGACGGTGCGGCCGTCGGCGGCGGGGTCGGTGCTCCGCCAGATCTCCACCTCGAGGCGGTCCTCGGCGAGCCATTCGGCCTTCCCCTGCCCCCACTCGATGTAGGTGACCGACTCCTCGAGGGAGGCGTCGAGGTCGATGTCGGAGAGTTCGGCAGCGTCGCCCAGACGGTAGGCGTCGACGTGCACGAGGTGGGGCCCGTCGGTGAGGCTGCGGTGGACCCGTGAGATGACGAAGGTGGGCGAAATCACGGGGCCGGCTATCCCGAGACCCGCGCCCAGGCCCTTGGCCAGCGTGGTCTTGCCGGCGCCCAGCTCCCCGTCGACGACGAGCACGTCACCGGCCCGCAGCACACCGGCGAGACGCCCGCCGAGCGCCTGCATGGCCTCCGCCGTGGGCACCTCCAGGATGACGGGGAGGTCACGGCCCAGGATGAACCCGTCCGCGTCCTCACGCACCACGTCGAAGCCGTGACGCTCCCACCAGGCGAGGAGCTCGGGGAATTCCCTGCGGGTCAGCAGTTCCACCCGGCGGGCACCGAGGGTGGCCGCGAGGTCTCCGGCCGCCTCCGCGAGGGCGCGGGCGAGACCGCCACCGGCGGCGCCGGGGACAACACTGACCCGCCGCAGGGTTGCGACGGGTCCGTGGATGTCGACGAGGACGCAGGCGACGATCTCGGTGTCGACCACGGCGCAGACCCCGTGGCCCTCACGCAGGGCCTGCTCGATGTCCTCGACCGTGTCGCTGAGCGCTGCAGGGGGTGGGTCGACATGGCGTCGGTGCGCGAACGCGTCATGGATCACCTGCAGCATGGCGGGTGCATCAACGAGTTCGGCCAGCCTGAGGCTGACCTGTGGAGGTGAGTTCATGGCTGGCCGAGTCTAGCGCTGGTTGACTTACTTCCAGGTGCGGTTGCGACCGCCACCGCCGCCACCCTGGCGCTTGCGGAATCCACCGCCGCCACCGCTGTTGCCACGCGACTGCGGACGACGCGGCTGCTGCTTGGGGGCAATCAGGCGCTGGTAGTCCGACTCGGCGATCGGGGTGCCTGACGGCACGCGGGCACCGGTGGACTCGCGCAGGTCGACGCTGCCGGGAGCAACATCGAGCGGGGCAACATGCACACCGGCCTGACCGGAGATGCGACGCATTTCCTTGCGCTGGTGCGGCAGGACAATGCTGACGACGGCACCTGTTTCACCGGCGCGGGCGGTACGTCCAGCGCGGTGCAGGTAGTCCTTGGAGTTCATGGGTGGGTCCACCTGCAGCACGAGTGAGACATCATCGACGTGGATGCCTCGAGCGGCGACGTCGGTGGCCACCAGGACGGGCAGATCGTCGCCCTTGAATGCGGCCAGAACGCGTGCGCGAGCACCCTGGGTGAGACCACCGTGGAGCCCACCAGCCATGACACCCACTTCGCGGAGCTGTCCGGCGATGCGCTCCACGCCCATCTGGGTGCGGGCGAAGATGACGGTCTTGCCGTCACGGTTCGCGATCTCCGCGGTGATGGGGTTCTTGTGGTGCGGAGCCAGCTGCAGCATGTGGTGTGTGAGCGTGGTGACGGCGTTCTTCGACGAGTCCACCTCGTGCGTGACGGCGTCGTGCAGGAACTTGCGAACCAGACGGTCCACCTGATGGTCGAGCGTCGCGGAGAACAGCATGCGCTGCCCGTCGCTCGGGACGGCCTCAAGCAGCGTCGTGACGGCGGGCATGAAGCCCAGATCGCTCATGTGGTCGGCCTCGTCGAGGACGGTGATCTCCACCTGCGAGAGGTCGGCGGTGCCCTGCTCCAGCAGGTCGATGAGACGGCCGGGCGTGGCCACGACGATGTCAACGCCGCGCTCGAAGGCGCGGGCCTGCGGGATGTAGGACATGCCACCGGTGATGAGCGTCAGGTGGAGCCCCAGGGTGCTCGCCAGCGGCGAGAGGTCGTCAGCGATCTGGAGTGCCAGTTCACGGGTGGGGGTGATGATCATCGCCCGGGGCGAGCCCGAGGCCTTGCCGTCGGCCAGGCGGGTCAGCATGGACAGGCCGAAGGCCAGCGTCTTGCCGGAGCCGGTGCGGCCACGGCCGAGGACGTCGCGTCCCGCGATGCCGTCGACGATGGTGGCGCTCTGGATCGGGAAGGGCTCGGTGATGCCCTTGGTGCTGAGCTGCGCCACGAGCGGGAGTGCGACACCCAGCTCGGCGAAGCCGGACGCCTGGTGTGCGGCCGACACCTCGACGTCGACGACGTCGCGGGCGGTCCAGCTCATCTGGTCGGCTTCGGCGTTGTGGTCGGAGTTGCTGCCGCCACGGTCGTGGTGATTGTCGCGGCGCGGCTGGAAGGCACGATCGCGGAAGTCGCCCGAGGGGCCACGGCGTTCGCCACGGCCACCTTCGGAGGCGAAGTGCCTGGGACGCTCTGAGCCGCGTGAGTCGCGGTCATCGGTGCGACGCGGGCCACGATCATCGGAGCGGGACCGGTCGTCGCGCCCACGGCTCTGGAAGCCGCGATCGCTGGAGGTGTTGCGGTCCTGGTAGCGGGGACGCTCGTTGCGCTCCTGGAACGTGGGGCGTTCGCTGGAGGTGTTGCGGTCCTGGTAGCGGCCGCGGTCCTCGGAGCGACGGTCGCTGGAGAAGCTGGAGCCGGAGTCGCGACGGCCGAAGGAGGGGCGACCCGTGGAACCGGAATCGCGACGATCGGAGGAGCCGGAATCGCGGCGGTCGAACGAGGGGCGACCCGTGGAACCCGAATCGCGACGATCGAACGACGGACGACCCGTGGAACCCGAATCGCGACGATCGAACGACGGACGACCCGTCGAACCCGAATCGCGACGATCTGACGAGGCGGACCGGCCGTATGCGGGACGGTCGGAACCGGGGCCACGACGATCGAAGGAGCCGCGGTCATCGCGGGAAGTGGTGCTGCGGGGTGCGCGGTCGTCGCGGCCGGAGTCGGAGCGGGGTGCGCGGTCGTCGCCGGCAGCACCGTCCTTGCGGTCAACGTAGGGGCGGGAGCCCTCGTAGGGGCGGTGGCCGCCGCCCTTGCGGGGGGCGACGCCCTTGGCGGCGCGCTCGGCAGCGCTCCAGCGCTTCTTGGGCTTGCCGTCGACCTTGCGTGATTTGGGTGCTTTTTTGTTGGCCATGGCCATACGGTTTTCCTTAACGGGTGGTTCACGAGCCCGGCGGCGTTTGCGCCCGGCGTGGCTCGTCTCGTCCCTGAAGGTGTCCCAATACAAGACGGCCAGAGGTCGCAATGTGCTTCTGCGCCTCGATGGTGCTGCTGTTCCAAAAATGTAGCGGCCCAGAACCCGGCCTGCGGTGCAAATACGCGGACCGGAGCAGCGCGGTCGCGGGGGGCCAATCTGGCCGTGGGCCACTTTACCGGTTGTTACCGCATTTCCCCAAAGACGTGGATGCAGAGCTCAGTCGAACAGTCCAGACGCCAGGTGGTGATCCGCAGAGAAGCCGGGTGGCAGCGCGAAGACGGCTGAACCGATGGCCGTGGTCCACTCGTTGAGCGCGTCGGAGGCATCCAGGGTCTGCTGGACGGGAATGAACTGCTCGGCGATGCTGGCCTGGAAGGCCATGAACAGAAGACCGGCCGTTTCCTGCCCCGCGTCGTCGACGTGGCTGTAGTTGACGCCGCGTCGCAGCATTCGTCGGCCCCTGTTCTCGGCCGGGTGCGCGCGCCGGGCGTGGGCGTCGAGCGCCACCACGGGGACGCCGTCGACCTGGGCTGTGCGGTCGATGTCGTCCTTCTCACTTCCCCCGGTCAGTGGGGCACCGTCCTGGAGGTTCCGGCCGACTGCCTTCTCCTGCCGGTCCCGCACCAGGGCGTCCCACTCGTCGAGGTCCATCTGGATGCGACGCACCACCAGTTGGGTGCCGTTGGACAGCCACCCGTCGGTGGACCACAGGGCCTGCCCCAGTTCCTCGGCGGACGGGTTGCGGCTGCCGTCCACCTGACCGAACAGGTTGCGGCCCGTCACGGGGTTGCCGCTGGGGTCCACCCCCCGCCACGAGCCGGCCTGGCTCCAGCGGGGCAGCGCGAACGGTCGGGCATCAACGGTCATCCGGCGGCTGGCGTGCGCGACGGTGGTCTCGTCGTCTGCCTGCACCATCACCACAAGGTCGCCACCCACCCAGCGCTCCTGCAACTTGTCGTGGTCCATGGGTGGGATGTCCTGGAACCCAGCAGGGCGTTTGTCCTCCAGCCCGGGGAGGCGGAACACGCCGGGGCCCATGCCGACCGTGATGGTCAGGGACACGCCCTCCTGCGCCAGGTCTGGCGTCGCATCCCCGGGCGCCGGTCGCCCGGCCATCAAGGCGGCGATGGTTCCGCTCCAGACCCGCATCAGCCGCGCCAGCGCGCCGGCGTCGGTCTTGCCGAGCAGGTCCAGGGCCAGGAGCCGGTGGGCGGCGGGGGCCGGCGTGAGGATTCCGGACTGGTGCACCCCGTAGGGATCGTGCCGCTGACGGGTGACGCCCTCCCCCACTGGCAGTCCGTGGGGGCCGGGCGGGTCGCCGAGGCTGACACGGCCACCTACGATCCCGGCTGCAGCGCCCACGCCCGCGGCGCCGGCGTACCCGAAGAGGGAGCGGCGCTTCATGGGTGTGGGATCGGACATGGGCCCAGTCTATGAAAGGAGAAAATGATCATCCAGCCGGGCTTGTAGGATCGCGTCCCATGAAGACATGGTTGGTACCTGCCGTTGCCGCGACGATCTTGTTGGGGGCCTGCAGCACGCCGGCCCAGGACACCACCACGGGCGTGATTTCCGGTGACCCCTGGGTCCGCACCACCGACGGCTCTGAGCAGCCGGACATGTCGGCACTCTTCGTGAATCTGACGAACCCCACCTCCGCCGACATCACGCTGACGTCCGCTGACTGCGGGGACGTTGCAGGGATGATCCAGGTGCACGAAATGGTGGAGCAGGACGGCGGCATGGCGATGCGCGAGGCCAAGGGCGGCCTCGTGGTGCCGAAGGAGTCACACCTGCACCTGGCGCCCGGCGGACCCCACATCATGCTCATGGACCTGACCCGCGAACTCCCAGCGGGAGGCGAGGAAATCTCCTGCACGCTGACGTTTGACGACGGCCAGGAGATCGAGCTGCTGGCACCGGTCAAGGAGTTCACCGAGGAGCAGGACACCTACCACTCGCACGCGCCCAGCGAGGACAGCTGAGCAACCCCTCAGGACACGGAGACGCCACTGCGTTTCGACAGCTTGATGGCGTCGGCGTAGTGGCCCATCAGTTCCTCGCAGATGCTCTCCCAGGTGCGGTCGGCCACGGACGCGCGGGCCGCCGTGCCCAAATCCTCCCGCTCGGCGGGGTCGGCCAGCAGCCGGACCACGTGGCCACGCATGGCGGCAAGGTCGCCGGGCTCGTAGAGCAGCCCCGTGACGCCATGGTCGATGAGGTCGATGGGGCCACCACGGCGCGGTGCGATCACGGGAAGACCGGAGGACTTGGCCTCCTGGATCGACTGGCAGAACGTCTCGAGTTCGCCCGGGTGGACGAAGACGTCAAGGCTGGCCAGTGCAGTCGCCTGCTCGTCACCCTCCATGTGTCCGAGGAAGTGGGCGCCCGGCAGCGCATGCTCCAGCACTGAGCGCCCGGGGCCGTCGCCGATGATGACGAGTTTGCTGTGGGGAATGTCGGCCAGCACGGACAGGTCCTCCACCTGCTTCTCGTTGGCCAAGCGCCCCATGTAGCCGACCAGAAGTTCCCCGTTGGGAGCGAGACGAGCATGCAGGGCGTCGGAGCGCTTCAGAGGGGTGAAGCGCACGGCGTCCACGCCCCTGCCCCACACACGGACACGCGGGATGCCCTGCGCCCTCAACTGCTGGCGGGCAAAGGTGGACGGGGCCAGGTTGAGCGTTGCCAGCAGGTGGGTCTTGCGGACCTGGTGCCACAGGAGCGGCTCCAGGTGCGGGAAACCGTAGCGGGCCGCGTAGGAGGGAACCTCGGTCTGGTAGATGGCCACCATGGGGATGCCCTGCTTGGCAGCCACCGAAGCAGCCTTGAACCCGATCGCGAAGGGGGCGGCCAGATGGATGATGTCCGGGGCGAAGGCGGTCAGCATCCGCTCCACCGTGTGCGACGGCGTCGTCACGAGGCGCACGGTGCCGTATCCGGGTAGGCCGATGGAGGGAACCGTCTCCACGGGGTAGCCCAGGTAGTGGGTCGGGGTTTTGTTTCCGTCCTGTGGGGCGATGACCATGGCATCGTGCCCATGGGCACGGAGATGCTCCAAGAGCCGCAGGACGGAGTTGGTGACTCCGTTGACCTGCGGCAGGAAGGATTCCGCAATAACAGCCACTCTCACGGTACGGAGTCTAGGTGAAAGTCATCCACGCAATTCCCGCCCCCACGTGGTCAGCTGACGAAAAAGTGCTTCCAGACCAGAAAATGGGCGCGCTCCGGGCCGAAAACGGTGCCGGACGGAGTTTTCCGTCAGCGCAGGTCCGCGACGTCCACGAGGTCGGCGATCACGTCCGGGAAGAAGGAGGCAAGCACGTCGGGCGGGTGCGGGCCGGGGTGTCGGCTGGCTGTGATGGCCTGGAGGCTGGCGCCCAGGATCGCCGCCCGGTCCGCCTCCAGCCCCGCTGCGAGCAGCGTTCCACACGCCCCCGCAAGGGTGTCGCCGGACCCGGCCTGCCCCGTCCAGGCAGGACCGCGGACGGCGATGGTCACGGTGCCGGACGGGGTGGCCACGTACTGCGTGCCGCCCTTCAGGAGAACCGTGGCACCAAAACGTGAGGCTGCCTCACGCGCCTTGCCCATAGGGTCGGCATCCACCTCGTGGCGCTGGACTCCGAGCATGCGTGCAAGTTCCCCGGCGTGTGGCGTCAGGAGGCTACCGGGGGGCAGGTCAGCGGGCAGGAGCGACAGCGCGTCAGCATCCAGCACCAGCGGCACGCCGCGGCTGAGGGCACCGGCCAGGCGCTCGGCCGCGTCCTCGAGGTCACCCCACCCGGAGCCCAGCACCATGGCCTGGACCCTGCCGTCCGCCATGACGACGCTGGGGAAGCGTGAAACCACCAGTCCCTGCGGTGCACCACCCAGGTAGCGCACCATGCCTGGGCCGGCGTGCAGCGCGCCGGCACACCCGAGCAGGGCCGCCCCCGGATAGTGCGAGGACCCCGTGTCAAGACCGACCACGCCCCGGGTGTACTTGTGGCTGTCCGGGCCGGGCACCGGCCACCAGCGGGCGACGTCGGACTCCTCCGCCACGAACACACCGGTGTCGGGGACGGGGACGCCAATGTCGACCACCACGAGGTCGCCGCAACGCTCGGAGGCCTCGCCCACGACGTGGCAGGGCTTGGGCGCGGCGAATGTCACGGTGCAGTCGGCGCGGAAGCTGGGGTGGGCGGCACCGCTGTCGGTGTCGAGTCCGCTGGGCAGGTCGACCGCCAGCACGGGCACGCCCAGGGCGTCGACGGCGTCAACGAACATGGCGAGGTGCTCAGGGAGTCCTGCGCGGCCGCCAATGCCGAGGACCGCGTCGATGACGAGCGAGGCGTCGGTGAGTGACTCCGTGGCCTCCGCGGCATCCACCTGACGGCAACCCGCCTCATCGGCGGCATGCAGGCCTGCCTCGTGCCCCGTACCCATCGCCAACCACACCAGCACGTCCCGGTCGCCGGCCAGCGCGGCGGCCGCGTACAGGCCGTCCCCCCCGTTGTTGCCGGGACCGACAGCCACCACCACGGGACCGCTGGGCGCGATCACCCGCGCGACGGAGACGATGGCGTCGGCCGCCCGTGACATCAGGTCAACCCCCGGCTGCTCCGAGAACACTTTTTCCTCGGCTGCTCTCAGGTGGGACGCTGTTGCGACTGTTCTCATGACTCACACACCACCATTGCTGTTGCGTACCCACCGTCGTGGGAGATGGACAGATGGATCGAGGAGATCCCGAGCGCCGCGATCCGCGCCGCCACGGTGCCGGTGGCCACGAACGACGGCACACCCACCTCGGACTTGGTGACCTCACAGTCCAGCCAGCGCATGCCACCCGGTGAGCCCAGCGCCTTGGCGAGGGCCTCCTTGGCCGCGAACCGTGCAGCCTGCGACGGCAGGGACAGTTCCTGTTCCCCCGGGGTCAGGAGTCGCCCCAGCAACCCCGGCCGACGCTCCAGCATCGCCTCGAACCGCTCGACGACGCACAGGTCCGTCCCGATGCCCACGATCATGGGCCCAAGCCTAGGCGCTCCACCGGTCGCGCCTCCCGTGGCGCCATCAAAAGCCAGGGAACCCCGTGCCGGTGCACGAGATCCTTCGCGACGCCCAGCTCCTTCGTCGCGGGACCACTCAGGAAACACAACGAGGCGAATCCTTCGTCGCGTCAGCTCCACAGCCCCCGGGGCCGGCACTCCCACGAATTCGACACGGTGATCGTTGCCCGGGAGCGAGCCGTCTCGACTGTTGCTTCAGCCGTGAATGTGGTCGACTGGTGACACGGCGTACAGGCGTGCGTCGACGCAGTCCAAGCCCGACGATCCGACCACCGCGCACCTGGGAGTCCTGACACCATGACGACGAAAACACTGGGGCGTCTCGCCCCCATCGGCCTGTTGTGTCTCCTGACGGCGTGCAGCGGTTCACCCCAGAACACACCGGAGCAGACCAGTCCCCCACCGGTGACGTCTCCGTCCTCGCCGGGCGAATCGGCGACACCGACCGCGCCCGAAAGCCCTGCGCCGGTGCCCAGTACTTCCTCGCAGCCCGCACGCAGCGAGTCCGCGTCGACCGACCAGATCCCCGCCGTGATTCATGGCAGGTGGATCACTGTCAGCCAGGGGGAGACGCCGCGAGAGTGCACCAAGGCGGTGGAGGCCGAAGGTGCCATCATCACCATCGATGCCAGGAAGATCAGCTCGTTCGCCTTCCTCTTCGAGCTCGATTCGATCAAGGAGAGCGATGCCAACAGCATGGTGGGCCAGTTCGCCTACCACGACGACAGCGACGCACTCCTGACGCCGCAGATCACACTGATGACCAAGGACGACTGGAAGACGCTGGAGTTCATCGAACTCGGCACCGAAGGCCAAGAGCCGGCCTTCTACTCCCGCTGCGCCTGAGTCTCTGCGCCGCAACAGCCACCCCTCACGGTCATCCGACCGTCACCGGGCCCCACCAACTGGGGCCCGACGGCTCACTCGACCGTGACCGACTTGGCCAGGTTGCGGGGCTGGTCGACGTCGTGGCCCAACAGGGTGGCCAGTTCGCAGGCGAACAGTTGCAGCGGCACGGTGGCGACCAGGGGCTGCAGCAGCGTGGAGACCTTGGGAAGCTCGATGAACGTGTCGGCGTTGGCGCGGGCTTCGTCGTCGCCGGCCTCCGCCAGCACGATCGTCCGGGCGCCGCGGGCGCGCACCTCGGCAATGTTGGAGATCACCTTGTCCCGCAGCTGGTCGCGGCCGCGCGGCGGCACCACCACGAACATTGGCAGTCCCTGCGACACCAGGGCGATGGGACCGTGCTTCAGTTCGCCGGCCGCGAATCCTTCAGCGTGGATGTAGGCGAGTTCCTTGAGTTTCAGCGCCCCCTCGAGTGCGACGGGGTACCCCACGTGGCGCCCGAGGAACAGCACGGACGGTGCGTCCTTGAGTTCGGCAGCCAACTCCAGGACGGGTGCCTGGTTGTCGAGCACCTCCTGCATGAGCCTCGGCATCGTCTCGAGCTCCGCGAGGATGGCGGCGATCTCGTCGCCGTACTTCATGCCCCGCACCTGCGCCAGGTACAGGCCCAGTAGGTAGCAGGCCACCACCTGCGTGGTGAAGCCCTTGGTGGAGGCGACGCCGATCTCCGGGCCTGCGTGGGTGTAGATGACAGCGTCGGACTCGCGGGGAATGGTGGCACCGTTGGTGTTGCAGATGGCGATCACCTTGGCCTGCTGCTCACGGGCGTGGCGAATGGCCATGAGCGTGTCGGCCGTCTCGCCGGACTGGGAGATCGTCACCACGAGCGTGGCGGGATCGATGATGGGGTCGCGGTACCGGAACTCCGATGCCAGCTCCACCTCGCAGGGGATGCGGGTCCAGTGCTCAATGGCGTATTTCGCGACGAGGCCGGCGTAGAAGGCGGTGCCGCACGCGACGATGACGATCTTGTTGACGCGGCGCAGCAGCTCCGGGCTGATGTGCAGCTCGTCGAGCATGAGCTCGCCATGCTGGTTGAGGCGACCCAGCAGCGTGTCGGCCACGGCCTTGGGCTGCTCGAAGATCTCCTTGCGCATGTACCAGTCGAAGCCCTGCTTCTGCGCGGCTTCCAGGTCCCAGTCGATGCGGAATTCGCGGGTCTCTGCGGGGCCCCCGTCGAAGCCGGTCACGCTGACACCCTCGGGGGTCAACTCCACCACCTGGTCCTGCCCCAGCTCGATGGCGTCGCGGGTGTGCTCGATGAAGGCGGCCACGTCGGAGGCCAGGAAGTACTCGCCCTCCCCCACACCCACCACGAGTGGGGAGTTGCGGCGGGCCGCAACGATGCGGTCAGGGTCCTCGGCGTCGATGGCCACGAGCGTGAAAGCGCCCTCCAGCTGAGCGACGACGGCACGCATGCCCTGCACCAGGCCGGAGCCTGCCACCAGTTCACGCTCCAGCAGGTGGACGGCGACTTCTGAGTCGGTGTCGGAGCTGAAGACAGCCCCCTCGCGTTCCAGCTCGGCGCGCAGGACTGTGAAGTTCTCGATGATGCCGTTGTGCACCACCGCCGCCCGCTTGGCGACGTGGGGATGGGAGTTGGCATCGGTGGGTGCGCCATGGGTGGCCCACCGGGTGTGGCCGATGGCCGTGCCCGTCACGGGCAGGGGGTGGGCGTCCAGATCAGCTGCGAGGTTCGCGATCTTGCCGGCCTTCTTGCGGTAGTCGACGGCACCGTTGGCCACCACGGCGATACCCGCCGAGTCGTACCCGCGATACTCCAGCCTCCTCAGTCCATCGAGCACCACGGCTCGTCCGTCACGTTGTCCCAGGTAACCCACAATTCCACACACGTCGAGAACCGTACAGCACAAATGCTCACTTCTTGACATCCGGGCTTGGTCAGTTTTTTGCCTGTCCGTAGCGCTCCAGCGCGACGTCGCGCTCCCTGGCGTGGTCCACGATCCGCTCCGGGTAGCCGTGGTCGTAACCGTCTCCCTGGTCCCACGGTTCATGGGCGCGTTTGCCGGCGAGGTGGCCCAGCTCGGGTATCCACTGGCGCACGTAGCGGCCATCCGGATCAAACCGCAGCCCTTGCGTGACGGGGTTGAACACCCTGAAATAGGGGGAGGCGTCGGTCCCGGTGCCCGCCGTCCACTGCCAGCCGTGGGAGTTGGACGCGGGGTCCCCGTCGCGCAACAACTCCATGAAGTGGCGGGCCCCGTGCGGCCACCAGATGTGCAGGTCCTTGGTGAGGAAACTGGCCACCACCATCCGCACCCTGTTGTGCATCCAGCCCGTGCGGGCCAGCTGCCGCATGCCGGCGTCGACGAAGGGGAAACCCGTCCGGCCCTCGCGCCACGCGGCGAACTGGGCGGCGACGTCGTCGTCGGTATCGGGGTCCTCATAGATGATGTCCTGCAGTCCGGGTTTGAGGTCGTGCCACTCCGACTCCGGGTTGTGCCACAGCACGTCTGCGTAGAACTCCCGCCAGGCGAGTTCGGTGGCGAACCGCTTGTGCCCTGGGTGCCGCTGGTCAAGGTCCGCCAGGAGGGTACGGGGGTGCACGGTGCCGTACTTCAGGTGCATGGACAGCTGGGACGTGCCGTCGATGCCGGGCTTGTCGCGGTCCGTGTCGTAGGCGTCGATCACGTCAAGGAAGTCGGCCCACCTCTGCGTGGCGGCCTCCTCCCCCACCTCGGGCAGGTCGACGTCAAGGTCCTGCGGCTCCGGGACCTCCAGGCTGTCAACGCCGTGGGCGAATTCCAGCCCCCTCGGCAGCGTCGCGGGCGAGGGCCAGCCGTGGGCGTTCCAGGCCTTGCAGAACGGGGTGAACACCTGAAACGGCGTGAGTGACTGGTTCAGCAGCGTCCCGGGGTCCACGGCGTAGGGGCTGGACGTGCCGACGAGCTCCACGTCGTCGCCCAGGGCATTGCGGACCCGTTGGTCGCGGATGCGACCATAGGGCTGCGATTCGGCCGAGACGTGGATGGTGGTCGCCCCCACCTCCCGTGCCAGCTCGGGCAGGACCTCTTCGGGTGAGCCACTGCGGATGACGATGCGGCCGTCGTAGGACTCCTGGGCGGCCCGCAGTGCCCGCAGCAGGCACACGGTGCGGACGCTGGACTCGGCCAGCAGTTTCTCGTCGAGCACGAACACGGGCAGGACGGTCCCGACACCAGCGGCGACGGTGAGGGCGGGCAGGTCGTGCAACCGCAGGTCGCGTCGCAACCAGAGGATGGAAGTGGCTGACATGGGACGACGCTAGCGCACGGACGGGCGAGAGACGTTCTGCGCGTACGCCCCCATCACCCTGGGAAGGGTCACCCGAGGTTTCATCCGAGCGCCCCAGCTTCTGCCTTCGGTGAGGAATGAGTGGGGCGGGGTGTGCGCCGCCGCCATGGCTTGTCCCGCCCCCTGCTCTCCTGCATGCTTGGGGGCGACGCCAACCGAGATGAGACGACTGTGGCCCGACCCTTTGTGGTGGTGAGACGCGGAGCGTGGTCATCGCTGGCGGACGCCACCCAGATCGACGTCGACGAAGCCACGCTTGCCCGCCTGCGCGGCCTCGGCGACCCGACGTCCCAGGAGGACGTCGCCGAGATCTACCGTCCCCTGACGCAGCTCCTTCACCTCTACATGGCCAACGCCTGCCGGTTGCGTGACGACAGCAACGAGTTCCTGCGGTTGCGTGTGCGCCCCACACCGTTCGTCATCGGGGTGGCGGGGTCCGTGGCCGTCGGCAAGTCCACGACGTCACGCCTGCTGCAGGAACTGCTCCGACGCGCGCCGGGGTCGCCGCGCGTGGACCTGGTCACCACCGACGGCTTCCTGTATCCCAACGCGGAGCTCGAGAGCCGGGGTCTGCTGGAACGCAAGGGCTTCCCCGAGTCGTACAACCGTCGGGCGCTCCTGCAGTTCGTGGTGGACGTGAAGTCCGGCGTCCCCCATGTCGAGGTGCCGGTCTACAGCCACTTGATCTACGACATCGATCCGGAGCATTCGATCGTGGTGGAGTCCCCGGACATCCTCATCATCGAGGGGCTCAACGTGCTGCAGCCTGCCCGTATCGAGCCCGACGGCACCTCGGGGCCGGCCGTCAGCGACTTCTTCGACTTCTCCGTGTTCGTCGATGCCGACGAGGCCGACATCAAGCGGTGGTTCCTGGAGCGGTTCATGGCCCTGCGGGACACGGCCTTCCAGGACGAGCGCAGCTACTTCAAGCAGTTCACGACGCTCGGCGACACGGAGGCGTGGGACTTCGCGTCGCAGGTGTGGGACGACATCAACGGCCCCAACCTGCGGTTCAACATTGTCCCCACGCGTGACCGGGCCACCGCCATTCTCCGGAAGGGCCCGAACCACAGCGTCCAGACCATCGCCATCCGGAAGGTCTGAGCGGGATCAGCGGCCGAGCCGCGTCCTGACCTTCTCCGCCAGACGCTGGGCGATCTCCTCGGCCTTGTCCATCGTGGGCGCCTCCACCATGACGCGCACCACGGGCTCTGTACCGGAGGGTCGCAGCACGACGCGGCCACTCTCGCCCAGTTCGTGGTTGGCGTCGGAGACGGCGCTGGTGATCTCGGGGTCGATGCCCGCGCGCAGCTTGTCGACGTTGCCCACGTTGATGACCACCTGCGGCAGGCGCGTCATGACGGAGGCGAGCTCCTTCAGCGTCTTCCCGGTCTTCACCACCCGCTTGGCCAGATGCAGGCCCGTGAGAACGCCGTCGCCGGTGGTGGCGAACTCGCTCATGATGACGTGCCCGGACTGCTCACCGCCGAGGCTGAAGCCGTTGGCGTTCATGGATTCCAGCACATAGCGGTCGCCCACCTTGGTCTGGTCGACGCGGATGTCGTTGGCCTTCATGGCCTGGACGAACCCGAGGTTGCTCATGACCGTGGCGACGACGGTGTTGGAGGCCAACCTGTGGTCCTCCTGCAGGGAGAGGGCCAGGATGGCGAGCACCTGGTCGCCGTCGACGATCTCACCCTCGTGGTCGACGGCGAGGCATCGGTCGGCGTCGCCGTCGAAGGCCAGGCCCATGTCCGCATTGGATGAGACGACGGCGCGCTGCAGCGTCTCCGGGTGGGTGGAACCGCAGCCCGCGTTGATGTTGGTGCCGTCGGGCTTGGCGAAAATGGTGGTGACGGCGGCACCCGCGCCCTCGAAGGCCAGCATCGCGGTCTGGTAGCTGGCGCCGTTGGCGCAGTCCAGCACCACGGTGAGCCCGCTCAGCGGCTTCTTCTTCCGCAGCGACTTCACGAGGTGTGCCACGTACAGGTCGACGGCGTGCGGCTCGGAGATGATGCGGCCCACCTTGTCGCCGATGGGGCGCTGCCAGTGCTCACCGAGGTGCTGTTCGATGGCGTCCTCGAGGTCGTCGCTGAGCTTCACCCCGCCGCGGGAGAAGAACTTGATCCCGTTGTCCGGCATGTCGTTGTGGGAGGCGGAGATCATCACGCCGAGGTCGGTGCGGTACTCGTTGACGAGGAACGCCGCCGCCGGGGTGGGAACCACGCCGATGCGCATCACGTCAACACCGGCGCTGGCCAGTCCGGCGCACACCGCGGCCTCCAGGAACTCGCCGGAGGCGCGGGGGTCACGCGCCACCAGTGCCGTCGGTTGGCGTCGGCCGAAAGCACCGGCCTCGCCAAGGACGTGCGCCGCCGCGACCGCAAGGTCGAGAGCGAGTTCTGCCGTCAGATCCACGTTTGCGACGCCACGAACGCCGTCAGTACCAAAGAGTCGAGCCACTGCAACACCCTAGCCGCAACTTGCGCACGACGAATGTTCGGATGGGGCGCGCGGCCTCAGGCCTCCGACGGGGCGCCGTCATGACGCCATGTTCCGGGCCCGATCCGCAGCGCGAAACCACGGAGCATGTAGCCGGAAATCAGCTCGTCCCAGCCCATGACCGGCTCCTGGAGGATGACGACGTCCCGTGCGAGCAGCCGACGCAGCAGGGCGTCGGATTCGGAGATGGCCAGGTGCTGGCCGGGGCACTTGTGGGCACCGTCCCCGAAGCTCAGGACGGTCTCGTTCACACCACGGGGCAGCTCCCGTCCGGGGCACAGGTTCAGGGGCTCGTCCCCGACGGTCAGCGGGTCGGCGTTGGTGTGCCGGATGTAGAGGTCGATGAGTTCGCCGGCCCGGATGGTCCAGGTCTGGTCGCCGTCGCTGATCTCGATGTCGTCCTGGGCGCGGCGGTAGATGTGCCCCACCACGGGTTCCAGCCGGATGATCTCGTGCAGGATGGCGTGGCGTTCCTTCTCGCCGGCGACGAGGTAGCGGGCGCGCAGGGCGTCGTGCTTGAGCAGGTGCCAGGCGGCCATGCAGATGTACTCGCGCGTGGTGACCATGCCGGCGGTGCCGTACGTGGTGGCCTCCACGAGGATGTCCATGTTGCCGTAGCCCTCGGCGATGAGGTGGCTGATGACGTCTTCCTGCGGCTCCTTGCGGCGTGCACGGATGGCGGGGCGGACGTCGGAGAACCAGAACCGCACCACCGGCCATAGACCGTTGAGGGCCGCCTGCATCCACTGCCTGTTGGTGCGGCCGAGGTCCTTGCGGGTGATGTCGAAGGCCGGCTGGTTGAAGAAGCGGACGAGGCGGTGCGACATGGGGCGGACCTTCGAGTTCGTGAGGCCCACCACCTCCGCGGTCACCTCGACGGTGAAGTAGAGGCTCAGCTCGTCGAGGTCGAAGCTGTCACTGCTCTGCGCATCGGCGATCACGGCCTCCGCAGCCGAGTCCATGAGGTCCTGGTAGCGGGTGGCCACGATCTTGGGGGCGAAGAACCGCGCCACCTTGGAGCGCTGCTCGTCGTGGAGTGGCCCATCGGAGAACAGGATGGGGTGGTTCTTGAGGAAACCCTGTGGGATGGCCTCGGCCGTGAACCCGGCCTGCGTGGTGGCATGCCGGGCGCGCAGCACCTGGCGCGCCACCTCCATGGACCGGATGCGCCACAGGTCGCCGTCCTTCTCCACACGAGGCTCCGCGGCCTCCCCCGGCTTCCTCGACCACCGCAGATCAGTGATGATCCCCACCTCTTCCCACGTCTCGCCCATCCGTTCCACGAGGCTAGCCCCCCACCCCACAGCACCGCATGGACCCCGCCGGACCATGGGGGCTTGGGTGGTGGGGTTCTGGTCGAGCACCACCCAAGCAAGACCGAAGAGTTATGGACCCTCGAATGTGGTTCCATGGGCGCCGTGATCAACGTTGAAGCGCTCGATGCGCATGACCCGGCACTTTTCCACGCCTGGTATGCGGCCTACCACGAGGGCGACGCCGCGGGACGGCACGCGCCCGTCGTGTTCCCGGAGTCGGTCATGCTGGACCAGTTGACCCAGGAGAGCAGGGCCGTTCGACGCGCCTTCGGCGTCTTCGTCGGGTCCGAGTGCCTCGGCGCCGCGGTACTCGAGTGGGAGACCGAGCAGAACGCGCACCTCGGGAACATCGAGGTCTACGTTCCACCGCGACACCGTCGCTCCGGGATCGGGACGGCGTTGCTGGAGCGACTGTCGCAGGAGGCCGACGGCGCGGGCCTGACCACGCTGATCGCCGAGGTCAACGCCGTCACACCGGAGGCTGCGGGCCTGCACTTTGCCAGGCGTGCAGGGTTCTCGACGGTCCTCACCGAGGACCACCAGGTGCTTGACCTCCAGGTGCCGGAGGAACGGCTGGCGCAGTGGCGATCCGTCAGCGACGCACCCGCCCTGGGCTACGCGGCCCACTCCTGGCATGGCGCGACACCGCCCGATCGTCTGGGCCAGATGGCCGCCGTCCAGAACGCCATGAACGCTGACGTGCCCACGGGAGACATGGACGTCGACCCGCAGAACCTCACGGTCGAGGAGTTGGTGGCCCAGGATGGGCGACTCGCGCGCCGGGGCTACGTCACGTTCGTCACGCTGCTCACCGCCCCCGACGGCGAACCCGTCGGCTTCACGCGCATCTACATCCAGACCAGTGATCCGGACCACGCCCTACAGGACGACACCTGGGTGCACGTCGAGCATCGGGGCCACCGCATGGGCGCCTGGCTCAAGGCCGAGAACCTTGCGCTGGTTCAGGCTGCGGCCCCCGAAGCGCGCTTCCTCCACACCTCCAACGCCCAGAGCAACGATGCCATCCTGTCCCTGAACAAAAGGTTCGGGTTCCGGCGCACAGAAGTCCTGCACGAGGTCCAGCGCGGCGGCCGAACCTGACCACCATCCCCTCCGACGCAACAATCACGTGTCACCGACTCGGGGGCAGTGCGCATGGAACAATTCCGCCATGGACGACACAGGGAAGTATCTGCCAGAGATCTACCGATCATTTCGTTCCCGTTTCGCCGACGTGGTGGAACGACACGATGCGGTCGCCGGAGCCGTTGAGGCAGCGGGGCCCCTCGACGATCACACGTTGCGGCTGGTGAAACTCGGGATCGCCGTCGGCGCCCAGTCCGAAGGCGCGGTGCGCTCCAATGTCCGCAAGGCACTGGACGTCGGGGTCACCCGTGAAGCCATCGAGCAGGTGATCCTGCTGGGCCTCACGACACGAGGCTTCCCGGCGACCGTCGCCGCGTGGCAGTGGGCAAGCGAGGTCTGGTCCAACCGAGAGGACCAGTAGCGCCCTGACTCACAGCCAACGCGGCGAGTGCCGTCAGTCGGACGCCGCGTGCAGGGGATGGGAGTCGGGCGCCACGACGTCAGCCGTCGCCTCCTCGTCCGAGGCGTGACGGGGGATGTCGTGCTTGTGGCCACCCAGCGAGAGGCTGGCCAGCATGCCGACCACCAGGAACGCTGCCGCGCTGAGCGCCGACGCACGGGCGGCGTCGGTGAATGCATTGCGGGCAGCCTCCGCCACGGGGGCCGTTGCCGGGTCGGCCCGCAGCGACGGGATGATGGCGCCTGCGGAGTCCTTCACGGCGTCGACGAACTTGAGGCGCGCAACGTCGGGGAGTTGCCCCATGGCCTGCAGGGCGTCGTCCAGACGGCTGCCGAGCGTGGTGAACAGGATGGTGCCGAGGATGGCGATGCCGAGGGCGGAGCCCACCTGGCGTGCGGTGGACTGCGTGCCGGAGCCCTGCCCGCTGCGCTCCACCGGGACATCAACGAGCACCACACCCGTGAGTTGCGCCGTCGCCAGTCCGACGCCAATGCCGTAGACGAAGAGCAGGGGTGTGGTGGTGAGCCAGCCACTCTCGGTCCGCAGAAGCAGTCCGAAGCCCGCGATGCCGACGATCTCCAGCGCGATGCCCATCCTCACGAGGGTCACCGGGGTGAACCGCTGCCCGATGGTGGCGCTGACCCCGCTGGCCGCGAAGCTGCCGACCGCCAGGGGCAGGAGCGCCAGACCCGTCTCGAAGGCGGAGTAGCCGGTCACGCTCTGCAGCCACAGGGGCAGGCTGAAGATGACGCCGAACTCCCCGAGGCTGACGATGGCCGCAGCAATGTTGCCGTTGCGGAACGACGGGATGGTGAAGAGGCTGAGGTCGAGCATGGCAGCGTCACCCCGAATGTTGCGGCCGCGCTCCACCAGGACAAAGGTCACGAGCGCCGCCACACCAACGGTCCCTGCCACGGCCGACGCGGACACCGACCACGGCCAGGTCCACCCGAATGCCGAGAAGTCCCCCGTCGCCCTGATCCAGCCGAAGTTGCGGCCCTCGATGAGCCCGAAAACCAGGCCGCCGAAGCCGACGGCTGCCAGAACCGCGCCGGGGATGTCGGTTCCTGCGCGAGCGTGCTCGTCCTTGGACTCGGCCACGTACAGGAGCATTCCCACGATCACCAGCAGACCCAGGGGAATGTTGATACCGAAGGCCCACCGCCATGAGAACGACGTTGTCAGCCAGCCACCCAGCAGCGGGCCGAGGGCGGCCATGCCACCGATCGTCGCGCCCCAGAACGCGAAGGCAATGCCCCGCTCCTTGCCACGAAACCCTGCGTTGAGGAGCGACAGCGAGGTGGGCAGCATCATCGAGCCGCCGATGCCCTGGACAGCACGGGCGAGGATGAGGAGCGTGCCTGTTCCCGACGTGGCAGCCAGCACGCTGGACCCCGCGAAGATCACCACGCCAATGATGAACAGGCGCCGTCGGCCCCACTGGTCCGCCAGCCGTCCCCACACCAGGAGCAGGGCCGCGAAGACGAGCGTGTAGATCTCCTGCACCCACTGCGCGCCGCTGGAGGTGAGTCCGATGTCGTCGATGATCGACGGGATGGCGACGTTGACGATGGTGGAGTCGACGATGATGAGCGCGACACCCAAACTGATGAAGAACAGCCCGAACCATCGACGCCGTCCGGTCCCCTTCGCTGCGTGATCGGTCATGCCCTGCCCCCTGTCGACTTCCTGCCGGCGGTCGTTCGCCCGTCGAAAGAAAAAGTACTCCTGTTTTCAACCAGCGTCGCCCCCTGACAGCACTTGACGTCAAAAAACTCTGGAGGGGCACCCTCGTGCTCACAGAAGCCTGCCCGCGGTGCTGGGCTGCGAACCCTGGAAGCTATGATGAGGATCGCCCGCAGACTGCGGGCGTGGCCCTTCACCAGAGGGAAGCCGGTGGGAATCCGGCGCTGACCCGCAACCGCGATGCCGCACATTTTTGTCGGACGAGCCGGGATACCCGGGAGGACCACGTAGTAACCCACGTCGTGGACTGCGTGGCGTGACTCACGAGTCGCGCAGCCGGGCCACGTGAGGAGAAAGTCAGCCCGTGCCACATCCACATCGCCCCCAACGCCTCATGGCAGGGTTTGCCGCGCTCGGCATTGCTGCCGTGGGGATGCTGGCGATGCCGGGGGCCGCCCTCGCGGATGGTGTTGGCTGGCGAGACGGCTGGTGCAGGCCGAAAGAGGGGCAGACAGTTGTCATCGACTGGAACGAGGCCCCTGAGTCACTCCCAGGAGTCAGCGAAACGCAATTGATTCGCTGTATCAAACTGGGCGCGGACCAAACGTACCCAACAGAGGGGGATTCCGACTTGACGAACCCTCTGGAGTCAGCAGAAATCGCTTATGCAGACCCTTTGGGTGTTGTCACCAGCATCCACGGCATCAGTGAAGGCGATGGACGATCGTGGCGCTACATCCTTGGAAAGGTCGATGAGGAGGGGGGGAGATGGCTGGCAGGAGACGAGTGGAGACCTAAGCCACTTGTGGACAGTTTCGTGGGCATCACACTGTCCGCCACTGGCCAAGCCGAACCAGTCGCCGCGCCCCAGTTCGACCTGACGGAGCCCACGGAGACCCCCACCCTCACCGAGCCCGCGAGCCCCACGCCAACCGCATCGGAGAGCACCTCCGGCCCTGGACCAAGTGGCTCGGCGACGAGTCCAGTCCCCTCTGCGAGCGGGATCGCCACGCAGACGGCGACCCCGTCGGCCACTGCCTCACCCACCAACACCGCCACGAACACTCCCACCGGCGGAACCTCGAGTACGCCGACGGCCACCCCCACGACCACTGCACGCAGGACGACGACGCCCCCACGGACGCGGCGCCCCACGAGCCGCCCGACACGGCGCACCACTCCTCCACGCCGGTCCACCTATGAGCCGCAGCCACCCGCCAACCCACCGGTTCCACCCGTGCAGCAGCCACCACCACCACCACCACCACCACCAGTCATCGAGGAGCCGACCACGGGCCCCGCGGGTTCGGGAGAGACCACGGCCGCGGCCAACCCGTCGCCGTCGCGCGTCTGGGGCCGTGAGGACGTGAAGCGGCAGAGCGTCGAACCCACACGCAACGACAAGCCCGCACCCTGGTCGCAGCTGGCGGCCGTCGCCGGTGCTGCTGTCGTGGTGGGCGGGCTCGGTACCGCCTTCGCCCGTGGCCTGCAGACCTCCGTGCCGCCGGTCGTGGAGGACGAGTGATCCGCCGCACCACCACGCTTGCGCTGGCCACGCTGTTGCTCGCTGCCCCGTGGGCCGTGAGTCCCGCGGCCGCTGCACCCCCCGCCCAGGCAGCCACCCTCTGCGCCGGCTCCCCACGCGGCTGCGCATTGGAGACCAACGACTGGCTGCGCGAGGGCGCCACGTTCCCCGTCACCGTCATCGGCAACGCCAATGCGCGCATCCAGGTGGTCGTCTATCTCGCCGTCGCCACCGACGGCGTCCTGACGGAACTGCGCCCCATCAGCAGTGAGGCCGACGTCATCACCAACACCTCGGGAGTGGCACACACTGACGTCGCCATCCCCACCCTGGGCGCTGGTGGCGACTCCAGCGGGTGGGCACTCGTGAGCGTCGGCGGCATGCAGGACACCACGGAAACGCTGCAGACGGTTGGCCAGTTCGTCCCGTTCGGTGCCCGCGTACCGCTGATCCTGGGCGATGGGTACGGCGACGAGAAGCCCGCTGGCTCCGTCCTTGACCTGCAGTTCACCGGCACCATCCCGGGAACCCGCTTCGCCGTGGACTATGCCGACGCTGACGGCATCTGGCACGACACCACGGCCACAGCCGACGCCGCCCCCGCGAACACCACTGCAGCCGCCACACGTCCCGACGCCATCACCACGCTGCGCTACGTGGTGCCGCGCGGCCTGACATCGACGCCCCACAAATTCCGGCTCCGCAACGTGAGCGACTCGGCCATCTCGCCGTTGTGGCTGGCCACCCCCACCGTTGACGGCACACCCCGCGAACCCGCTGCGGCGTTCCAGCCCCCACCGGTGGGTGCGGACCTCACGGGGGCAAACCTCGTGGCCACCCACCCCGAAAAGTCGGTGGTGCTGGCTGCTGGTGGCGTGGCCGGACTGGCCCTGGTCGTGACCGTCGCGGGTGCAGTCACCGGCCTGAGACGGCGGGGAGGCCTCCGATGACCGACGGACATCCCCTGGTCTGGCTGTGGCTTCTGCTCGTGGGCAGCACCATCTCCATCAACACCACCAACCCCGTGCTGCTGCTGGTGCTGGTGGTGGCACTCGGCGCCACCGGGTTCATGGCGGGAGGGCCGCGCCGCGCCAGCTTTGTCACGGCCCTGGGCGCCGCCTTGGCCGCAGCCCTGGTCTGGGTGGGTCTCACTCTCGTTCTCCCGCGTGGTTCCGCCGCCGACGCCCTCCTCATGCTTCCCAGCTGGTCACCGGGCCCCGGTGTCACCTTCGGGGGCCCGCTGGGCCTCACGTCGGTGGTCGGCGGGTTGGTGGGGGCGCTGCGTGCGGCGGCAGTCGTGTTGCTGTTCGGGCTGGCCGGGCAGCTCGTGAGTGCCCGGGGCTGGCTGGCACTGTCACGCTCCACGTTGGGTGCAGGGGCCCCCGCACTCCACCCGCTGGCCTGCGTGGGAGAGGCCAGCGTGGAGGCACTGGCCTCCCGGCAGCGCGTGGCGCAGCAGCGCTGGGGCAGCGGTGCGGCCGCCGGATGGCTGACGTCACTGCTGTTGGCCGCCCGCGACATCGCCCGCGCAGACCGCCCTCGCGTGGCACCCCGCCCCGGCGTGGAGATCATCCGTCTCCTGATGCTGCTCCTCCTCACCGCCGGACCTGTGCTCGCGCTGGCCGCGGGAGTGCTTCCGACGGCGGTCACCACCCATCTGTTCGGCACCGACCTCATCGCCCTGGTGGTGGTGCTGGCCGTCGTCCTCGGACTGGCGCTACCGGGCACCCCTTCCCTCGTGTGGCAGTGGCGGGCCAGCGACGTCCCGCAGGCGGCCGCGGCCCTCGTGCTCACGCTCGCATGGGCACTGAGGGGCCCACTGGGCCAGACGGCTGCCCTGAATCCGCCCCCCGGGGATCTCACCGCTCTCCCGTGGGCCCTGGCCGGGGCTGCGGTCCTGCTGCCGCTGGCTGTGGGCCTGACCGGGCAGCGGACACCCCGGAGGGTGGCGGCCCATGCTTGAGCTCGCTGCGTTCAGCTGCGTGGACCCCGGGGGCCGCACCATCGGCGACCTCTCCCTCACGGCCGCCCCAGGCAGCATCACGGCCGTTGTGGGCCGCTCCGGCTCCGGTGGTGCCACGTTGGTGCGGGCTCTCGCCGGCGCGATGAACAACGGACGTATCCGCGGTACCGCCACCCTCAACGGACGACGGATCGACGGTGCCACCCGCGACGAACTGACCACCGCGGCCCTGTGGATCTCGGATGACGCCCTGCCGGGCGGCACCGTCGCCGACTGCCTGCGCATCCTCACGGGAGACACCTCCGCCGCTGATGACCTCGGCCTGGCCGACGACCTGGCGCGTCGCCTCACCTCACTGCCCATCGACCTGCGCCTCCGGTTGCACTGCGCCAGCCTCCTGCCCCGCGCCGGTACGACTGCACCCTCCCTCATCCTCGTGGACCGGGTGCTGGGCGCGGCCGATGCCGCCACACGCGACCGCTTCTGCACCCTGCTGCGCGACAGGGCACGCGACGGCGCCACCGTCCTGTGGGCGGAGCACGACCTCGATGCGGTCTGGGAGCACGCAGAGATCATCGTGGAACTCGTGGACGGGCGCATCGCCTGGCAGGGCCGGCCCGACGAGTGGCAACCCCACTCACTGCCCGAGCCGACGCTGCTGACCCTGGCCCGCGCCCTCGACGTCCCACCCGCCGACTGCCGCACGGCGGAGCAGACGCTCGAGACCCTTGAGGAGTCCGGGATCGTCCTGCCCCTGTTCCCCCGACGGACCGCCGACAGCGCCGCCCCAACAGGGTCGGGCACCCTCGTGGATGCCGCCACCGTCGGGTTGTCGGGGACGGCCATCGAGATCCGCCCCGGTGAGTGCGTGGGCATCATCGACACGGGTGGTCGCCCCGAGGCTCTGGCCCGCAGGCTCATCTCGAAGCTCCCGGGCGGCGACGTGGTGCCCAGCCAACTGCCCGGAACCCTGCGCATCGGCGCAGCCGCCCGCACGTGGGAGCGCCGGCACGACCTGCCCGTCGGGTCCGTCCTGGCGCACCTCCCGACGCTGCGTCCCCGCGCACTACTCGTGGACCTCAGCCCCGGCGAACTTGCCCTGTTCCGGCTGGCACTTGCCGGCGGCCCCACCACGCCGCTGTGGCTCTCCCACCCCCAGGCCGGCCTCGACCCGCGCGAACGCCACAGCCTGGCCGAGGACCTCCGGCGCCGCCCCGCCGGCACCCGTCTGGTGACGAGCCGTGACGTCGAGTTCCTCGTGCGTGCCTGCCACCGGCTCGTCGTGGTCTCCCACGACCACGTCATCGGCGACGGCTCCCCCTCAGCCGTCGCGAAACTGCTGCCCACAGAGCCGCTGGTCTGCCGCGCCGTCGGTTCCACTCGCTACCTTCGACTCACCGACGTCCTGGCCACCACCGAGACGCAGGTGCATGCATGACCCGCCTCCTCGCCGCTTGGCGTTCCCGCTCCGCCCTGCTCACCCTCGGGGTGCTGGGCGTGGGGTGGCTGGCGTGGCCCATCTGGTCCTCGTTCACCGCTCCCGGTCGCGATGCACTCCAGGCCGAGACACCGTTCCTGCTGGCCGCCCTCCTGTCCCTGCTGGCCGTACTTGCCACGTCGATCTGGCTGGACGCGGGTCGGAGGGCTTCCGTGTTCGGCCCGGTGCTGCTTGTTGCGCTCGTCGACGCACTGGTCAGGATGCTGCTGTCGCCAGGCGGCAGTGGCATCGAGCCGGTCTACGCCCTCCCACTTCTGGCAGGGGCCGCACTGGGCGCGCCCGCCGGGTTCCTGACCGGTGCGTTGGCGGCGCTCGCATCATCGGTGGCCATGGGCCTGGTCGACACGCCTCTGGTGGGACAGATCCTGGTGTGGGGCATGTGGGGCGCCGTGGGCGGATTTCTGCGCTTGCTTCGTCCCGTCGTGGCCTGGATGGTGGCAGTCCTCGCGTGCCTACCACTCGGTGTCCTCACCGGAATGGCGCTCAACATCACCGGCTGGACCGGGGAACGCGACGCCACCACCGGCGGCTTCCTCCCGGGGCTACCACCGTTGGAGGCGCTCCAGCGTCTGGTCGACTACACGCTGGCCACCTCAGTGGCCTTCGACCTCACCCGCGCGGCCGTCAACGCCCTCGTCATACTGGCGGTGGGCCTGCCCGTGCTGCGTGCACTGCGGCACACCCACGGCGCCCCAGCACCTGTGCCGCCCGCATCGGCGACACCCCCGCCGGACGTCGCCCCGGCCGCGTTGAGCCGTCGCCACCGCAGCGACACCCTGACAACACTCTGGAACACGCCCACCACCCAGGAGATTGAATGACTGCCGACACCAGCACACAGGCCGCCACGTTCCCGAGTCAGACGCTGGCCAGCGACGAGATGGCCGGCGCCGAGGCGACGCTGGAATCTTTGACGCGCTATTTCGACGCCACCGTCGTGGGCCAGCCGAGGCTGCGGCGCGCCCTCATGGCGACCGTCCTCAGCCGGGGCCACATCCTGGTGGAGTCGGTCCCCGGCCTTGCGAAGACGCTGGCCGCCAGCACCCTGGCCCGGTCCGTGGACGCCAGCTTCGCCCGCATCCAGTGCACCCCGGACCTGCTCCCCAGCGACATCATCGGCACCGAGGTCTTCGACCCTGCCACCTCCAGTTTCCGCACGGAGCTGGGCCCCGTCCACGCGCACTTCGTGCTCCTCGACGAGATCAACCGCTCCAGCGCCAAGACCCAGTCGGCCATGCTGGAGGCCATGCAGGAGCACCAGACCACCATCGGCGGCACCAGCCACCCGCTCCCGGCGCCGTTCGTGGTGATGGCCACCCAGAACCCCATCGAGGAGGAGGGCACCTACGTGCTTCCCCAGGCTCAGATGGACAGGTTCCTGATCAAGGAGGTCGTCGACTACCCCAAGCCCGCCGACGAGATCGAGGTCCTGAACCGCATCGAGCGCGGCACCTTCGAGACACCCGGCCCGCCCGTCGCCACCACCGCCGACATCCTCCGCCTGCAGGCGTTGTGCTCACGGGTCCACGTCAAGGACAGCATCAAGCGCTACATCGTGGAGCTCATCAACGTCACCCGGCGCCCCGGTGACTTCCTGGGCAGCGAACATGCCCGCTGGATCGAGTACGGCGCCAGCCCCCGTGGAGCCATCGCGTTCATGCAGGTGGCGCGTAGCAACGCGCTGCTGGCCGGCCGCAACCACGTGGTCCCCGACGACGTGGTGTCCATGCGCCATTCCATCCTGCGCCACCGACTCGTCCTGACGTTCGAGGCCATGGCCGAGCAGATCAAGCCGGACGACCTCATTGACGCCATCTTCGACGCTGTCCCCACGCCGTAGCCCATGGCCCGTCTGACACGCGTTCGACGCGCCATCGCGCTCGCCACCCGGCATCGGGTGGGCGGGTTGTATGAGGGCGTCCACTCCTCGCTGCACGCCGGGCGCAGCATGGAGTTCAACGACCTGCGTGAGTACGTGCGCGGCGACGACGTCGCCGAGATCGACTGGAAGGCTTCGGCGCGCAGCGGCGGTTCGCTGCTCGTGAAGCGTCACGTCGCGGAGCGACGCACCACCGTGATGGTGGCGGTGGCCACCGGGCGGTCCCTTGCCGGCATGGCCAGTCCCACCGAGACCAAGCTCGACGTGGCGATCCAGGTGGCCGGAGCGTTCGGCTCCCTGGCCACTCAGCACGGCGACTACGTGGGGCTTATCTGGTGCGACGGACACGACATCCGTGCGGCACGCCCCTCCACCCGGGACGTGGAACTGGAGCGGATGCTCGGGCACATCGAGGCCGCCTCCACCGCAGACCGGCCCGAGGGCGATCTGGGCCGCCTCCTGGAGGTCACGGCCACCACGCTGCGGCGCCGCGGCATCGTGGTGCTGGTCTGCGACGACGTCGACATCGACGCCGACCTGGAATCCCGTCTGCGGCGCCTGGTGGTGCAGCACGAGGTCATGGTGATCACACTTGCCGACCTGGACCCCACCGATCCCGCCATCGCCGACTCCCCCGTCGTCGGCCTCGACGACCAGCGTGAGCTGCTCAAGGAGTTGCGCCGCGACCCGCGGCTGCGGGAAGCCATCGAGGCCGACCGCACCGAGCGCGCGGCGCGCCGCACCACGGCACTGTCTCGCCTCGCCATCTCCTCGCTCCACCTTTCGGGCACGGACGGGCTGGTCCCGGCCGTCCTCAGCCTGGTGAGGAGCCACCGTCATGCCCGCTGACGTCCTGCTGGAGATCAACCCGCCCATCGGACTCGACTGGCGGTGGTGGGCCCTCGTTGGGCTCCTCGTACTGCTCGCCGCCGCGGTCATGGCCGTCGGAGTGCTCCGCTGGCGTTCGTTGGGGAGGGGACCCGCAGACACCAATGACACGTCGCTGCGCGAGCTGCGCTCCGCAGCGTTGTCGCGCATCAGCACCGCCACCGCCGACTACCACGCCGGTCGTCTGAACGCGCAGGACGCCGCCCAGCAGATTGGTCGGGCGGCACGCTGGTTCGCGGGCACCGCCTCCGACGGCGACGCCGACTACGAGACTGCCCTCCAGTTGGCGGCCGCCGCCCGGCGTGACCCCCGGCTGCAGCCCGTGGCCAGCTTCGTCACGGGTATCCAGGACCAGTGCTTCTCCCCCACGGCCCAGCCCGACGTCGACGCCGTGGCCGGCGGGGCCGAGGAGGTGATCCGGCAATGGCGCTGACCCAACCCTGGTACGGACTCGCAGTCCTGGTGGTCCTGGCCGCCGTGGGGATCGCCGCATGGTTCTGGCCCGGGCGCCGTCGCTCCGCAGCGGGCGCGTTGCCACTGGCCGGCGCCGCCCGCATCCGTGCACTGCCCCGCTTCGCCGAGCTCGCGAAGGCGCAGCTCCGGTGGCTCGTCATCGAGTCCTGCTGCCTCGCCGTCGCCGGGGCGGGCGTGGCGCTGCTGGCCGCCCGGCCGGTGTCCGCGAGCACGGTCTCCGAGGAGCGCAGCAACCGAGACATCGTCTTGTGCCTGGACGTCTCGGGCTCCATGTCGCAGGTGGACCGCGCCGTCATCAACAGCTTCACCGACCTGGCGGCAAACCTCGACGGGGAACGCATCGGCTTCGTGCTGTTCGACGCCTCCGCCGTCACCATCTTCCCGTTGACCGACGACGCCGCCTACATCCAGCAACACCTCAGGGAGACCGCCGAGGCGCTGGGGGGCAGCCAACTGGCCGGCACCCGCGTCGGCGACCTGGGGTCCTCCCTCATCGGCGACGGCCTCGCCAGTTGCCTGCAACGCTTCGACAGGACCGACGCGCAGCGGTCGCGCACCGTGGTGCTCGCCACTGACAACCAGGTGGGCGGAACCCCGCTGTTCTCCGTCGAGCAGGCGGCGGCCCGGGCTGTGAAGGGCGGCGTGCTCGTCTTCGGGATCGTCCCGTCGGACAACAGCGTCATCGCCACCGACGACCTCACCGCACACCTCAGGCCCACGGGCGGGGACGTCATGCTGCTCGGCCCGGAGCCGGACCTGTCGTCCATCACCCGCGCGGTCGAGGCCCAACAGCGCGCCGTCATGACGGGTCGCGCCCGCAGCCAGTCGGTGCCGCTGGTGTGGCCGGGTGCTGCACTCGCGCTTCTCGGCCTGGCCGGCGCATCACTGTCGCACCGGCGGAGGGTGGCGTCATGATCCTGACTCCGCTGTGGCCGCTGCTCGCGGCTGTCGTCGTCGTGCTGGCCCTGCACCTCTGGGCATCGCGCGGCTCGCTGCGCTCGGGATCCGCGTGGCGCCGGCTCTGCATCCTCCTGCTGCTGGGCGCCGTGGCGCTGCAGCCCGCCATCGCCGGCAGCGACGAGCCCCCCGCTCCCACCGCCACCGACGTCGTCATCGTCCTCGACCGCACCACCTCCATGGGCGCGCAGGACTGGGACGGGCAGCGCCCCCGTATGGACGGCGTGGCCGCCGACGTGTCCGCCCTGGTCGCGGCCATGCCGAGCGCCCGCTACAGCGTCGTCGTCATGGACAACGACGCCCGTATCTCGGTTCCGTGGACCACGGACACCACCGCCCTCGTCACGTTCGCGGAGACGGTCGGGTGGCGTGAGGAGAGCTTCGGCATCGGAAGCGACATCTCGGTGGGCAAACCCGTGGCCGAGCAGCTTCTGGAGGATTCCTCCCGGTCCCGGCCCCAGGCCCGCCGATTCCTGGTCTATCTCGGCGACGGGGAACAGACGATGGAGGCGGTCCCCGCCTCTTTCGACACGTTGGCCCCACTCCTCACCGGCGCCATGGTTCTGGGCTACGGCACCCAGCAGGGGGGCGTCATGGCGTTGCGCCCCGACACCGATGAACTCGTGGAGCGCGACGGCGTCGCGCAGCTGTCCCACATCAACGAGACCACGCTGCAGAGGATCGCCGACGAACTCGGCGGCACGTACTACCACCGCACCACCCCCGGGGGTCTGCAGTTCTGGGCCGACGGCGCCGGTGCTGCCTCGGGCGAGACCGGCACACCCGACTACTCGTTGGCGTGGCTGCTGGCGATCGGCGCGGCCGCACTCCTGTCCGTCGACGGCTGGTTCACCATCCGGCAGGCCCGCCGGGCACACAGGGAGGCACGCGCATGACCCCGAAACCACGCAGAGCCCACTGGCTCGTGCTGCCGGGGCTGATCTCTGTGTCGCTGCTCGCGGCTGCACTGGTCCTCGCCCTGCAATTGCTGTACCTCCGGGCGGGGAACACCTCCTGGCAGGAGCGCGACAACACCGGCGCCGAACTGCAGTACTCACGCTCCATGTCGGTGTCGATGGTGAACAAGTGGATCCCTGTGCACAACCGGGGCGTGGCACGGTTCGAACTGCAGCGCTGGGACGCGGCCGCCGACGACTTCCAGCAGGCCGCCTCCCTCGCCCCTGCAGAACGACAGTGCACGGTACGGCTCAACTGGTCGCTCGCCCTGGAGTCCGGTGCCGATGCCCTCCGCGATGCCGACGACGTCCCGGGCGCCCTGGTGCGCTACACGCAGGCCCAGGTGGTGCTCGCCGACACCACATGTCCGAACGAACCTGCCCCGGGGGGTGGCACCCTGGCCGACGCGTGGAACGAGGCGAGGCAGCGCGTGGAGTCCAAGACATCCGAGGGCAACGCCAACTGGACCCCTCCCGAGAAGTCCACGACCTCCGAGGAACGCACTGACGAGCTGGATGAGCGCGCGAAGCAGGCCCAGGAGGAACGGCAGCGCGCCGAGGAGCAGGGTTCCGGCTCTGAACCCGTCGATGGTGGCTCCGGCGAACGCAACTGGTGAACCCCACCCATGCCGAAAAGTGCTGGTCAGTGTAGGGTCAGAGCTGTCCAGCTGTGGGGGAATTCGGTGCGAATCCGGAACTGACCCGCAACCGTGACGGTAGGGCCCTCGTGGCCCACCGAAGTCGGAGCACCTGCCTGGATAAGAACGGTTTCATCGTCGTGGTCTGCGGTGGGTTCGGTGCATTTGCGTGCGCCCATACTTGTTTTCAGCAGGCCTCCTGATCAAGGAGTCCCTTTGTCCCTCGTGAAACGCACAGGCGCTGTATTCGTCGCGCTGTTGCTCACACTCACCCTGGTGGCGCCGTCAACGGCGCACGCCGACGCCACCGATGACGCGAGCGTCACCAACGCCTCGACGTGGATCGCCGACACGTGGAAGACCAAGCGCAACCAGTTCTTCGCGGCTGGCACCACTGCTGACGGGGTCATCGCGCTGAGCGCCGCCAACAAGGAGCCAGACACTGTTCGCTCCATGCTGCTGGACCTCAAAGGGCGCGGGCCGGCCTACGCAGCCGACAACCCGGCGGGCCTCGCAAAGATGATCCTGACGGCCGACGTCGCCGGTCAGAACCCGCGCACCCTCTTCGGCTGTCAGCGCGACCTTGTGGCCGAACTGAAGGCCATGGTGACAGACGGGCCAGTGAGCAGTGGCGAGTACTGGGGGCCCTACCTCATAGCCATCGCGCTCACGCGGGCGGAAGAGCAGGTGCCCGATTGGGTCATTGACTACATGCAGGCGCATCAGGAGGGCGGGGGTTTCGGGTACAGGGAAGGGAACAAGTTCGTCGCTGACCCCGACTACACCGCTGTCGGGATTTCAGCCATGCAATTGGTGGCCACGAATGACAAGGTTTCCGCGACCCACCGTTCTGCGGCAGCCCAGAGCGTCTCTGACGCCGTGGACTGGTCCCAGAACGTGTTGAATCGACGCTCCGACGCCGCCGGCAACTACTACTGGACCACGTACTCCCCAGCCAACTCCACAGGAATGCTCGCCAGCGCGCTCCGTGAGGCGGGAGAGGACATCACGTCACCGGTGAAATTCCTCAAGGCACAGCAGACCCTCACGAAGGCCGGGGGTTGGGGCTCCGAACTCAACGACACAAAGCCCAATGTCATGGCCACGACCCAGGCCGTCCTCGGCATCATCGGGAAGGGCTACGGCACCGCCCACAGCACCCAGGTCGGGGACTTGGCGAACTGCACGAATGGGGGCAAGCCCGCATTCCAAACGCAACCGCAGTCACTTTCTGTCGACTCCGGGAGCAGCGCGACCTTTACTGCCTACGCAGCTGGAGATCCCAGCCCGGCCATCACGTGGCAAAAGGATGTCAAAGGCACTTGGACCGCCATCTCCGGGGCCAATACCCCCACGCTGATCCTCGACAAGGTCGGAGCAGACGTCAACGGCCTCAGGGTCCGTGCTGTCGCCAGCAACACGGCAGGTAGCGCCACGTCGTCTGTCGCCACCCTCGCCGTCAAGCCCGTCGCTCAGCCAAGCCCCAGCCCCAGCCCCACTGTGAAGCCGACGCCCCCGAAGACCGTGTACAACACCCCGGGCGACAGGACGGTGAACGGCCGCAACTGGCGCACCACCTGCGAGCCGTACTCGAAGACCACGCGGTGCCGCACCCTCATCGAGGCCACCACCGTCAGCCAGGTCAACGGCCGGTTCGTGACCAGCAAGGGATACGTCTTCAACAACCTGACCTACCTGCCGTCGCCGCGTTCCCTGTGGAAGACCAATCCACTGGGAGGCAACGGCAAGCCCAAGGCAGACGTCACGTGGACTGCTGCTGATGGCCGCACGTGGCGCACCGAGTGTGACACCGCCACCACCGGGCGCAATGGCTGCCGTACATATGCCACCGCCCGCGTGATCGACATCATCTCCCGGCCGGGTCAGCCCACCACCTACAGGTGGGTCACCAAGGAGATCTTCAACAACATGGTCCAGTTCTCGTGACCTCCGTCCCCGCTTCTGCAGAACAACTGAAGGAACCCCGATACATGTCACGCATCACACGATGGCTCGCAGGCGCCGCATCCGTCGGACTCCTGCTGGGCTTCGTTGCCCCCGCCGCAGGTCACGCCGACGACGCCGTGGCAGCAGCCACCAACCACGCCGGACCGTGCGTCGGTGACACCGGCGTCACGGTGGTCCTCGACTACCAGGCACTCGGCGGCGGCACGGACATCCGCTGCTCCACCGAAACCCCCGAGACGGGCGTCGACGCCGTCCGGGCCGCCGGATTCTCCTACGACGGGGTCACCCGCTGGGGCGATGGATTCGCCTGCCGGCTCAACGGCCGCCCCGCCGTCGACGAGGTCGTACCCCTCACCGGGAACCCCACCTACATCGAGAAGTGCGTCAACACTCCCCCCTCAAACGGCTACTGGTCCTACTGGCACTCCACCGACCAGGGCCAGGAGTGGGAGTACTCGAACATGGGGGCATTGGGTTACGAACCCTCCGCCGGCGAATGGGAGGGCTGGTCGTTCTCGCTGAACGCCACCGCCTCCTCCAACCCGGAGCCGCGCACCAGCCTGGCTCTGGCCGAGTACGACAATGCCGCCAGCACCGCGCTGGCCGCCGACTGGATCGCCAGCCAGTGGGACGCCGACGCGGACCAGTTCGCCGCCGGACTCGCCGACGGCATCTCCGCGCTCGCCGCAGCCGAGGCACACCCGGACGTCGTCTCCGAGATGGTCGACGGACTCAGGACGACCGCCGCCGACTACATCACCCAGGCGGACTCGCTGGCCAAGGTGCTCATCGCCCTGGACATGACCGGCCAGGACACGCACCACTTCCTCAGCTGCGAGCGCGACCTGACCGCCGAACTCGACACCTTCATCGCTGACGATGCCAAGAGCCTCAACAACTGGTGGGGACCGCACCTGGTCACCATTGCCCTGAACCGCCTCGGCAAGCCCGTCCCCCAGAACGTGTGGGACCTGCTGGCCAAGCGCCAGGTCGCCAACGGCGGCTTCGGCTCCCCCGATGACACCGGCCTGGCCCTGTCCGCACTGGTGGGCACGAGGGACAACGCACTCAACCCGGAGGCCATGCGCGAGGCAGCCACCGTGGCCATCCAGAAGACCGTTGCCTGGGCCAACAACCCGGCCAACCAGAAGGTCAAGAACGGAAACCACTACTGGGCCACCTTCTCCGCAGCCAACTCCACCGGCATTCTGGGTGGCGCTCTCGCCGAGGCCGGTGAGGACATCAGCTCCCCGCAGGCCTTCATGCGTGCTCAGCAGAAGCTGACCGGCGTCGGAGCCTGGCAGAGCGTCATGGACCGTACCGCCCCCAACTACATGGCCACGACGCAGGGCATCTTCGCCGTCGCCGGCAGGAGCTACGGCACCTCAACCCTTGAGGTGCCCCGCACCACCCCCACGTGCTCGATCGCACCGGCCTTCAGTACCCAGCCGTCGTCCATCACGGTCACCGCGGGAGAGACTGCAACCTTCACTGTCGTCGCCACTGGCGACCCCACTCCGGGCATCACGTGGGAGAAGGACGTCAACAGCCTCTGGACCCCCATCCAGGGCGTCACCGGCGCCACACTGACCCTGGGCAACGTGGACAACGTCTCCAACGGCCTCAAGGTCCGCGCCGTCGCCGCCAATGGCGCCGGGTTTGCAGTCTCCGACATTGCCATCCTCACGGTGGCGCCCGTCGCGAGCCCGTCACCGAGCCCGTCACCCAGCGTCAGCATCAGCCCCTCGGCCAGCCCGTCTCCGAGCGTCACCGTCAGTCCCTCGGCCAGCCCTTCACCGAGCGTCAAGCCCTCGCAGCCCGCGACGGTCTACAACACGCCCGGCTACCACGACGTCAACGGCCGCCGTTGGTTCACCACCTGCGAGCCGTACTCCGTCACACAGCGTTGCCGCACCCTCATCGAGGCCACCACCGTCCGTGAGGTCGGTGGCACGTTCGTCTCCTCCAAGGGATGGGCGTTCAACAACCTGACCTACTTGCCGTCTCCCGCGTCGGCCTGGAAGGGCAACAAGCTTGCGGAGACCGGTTCCTTCGTCGGTACCGACGGCCGCCAGTGGCGCACCGAGTGCGGTACCCCCGCCACCGGTCGCAACGGCTGCCGCTCCTACATTGCGGCCAAGGTCGTCGAGAACGTGGCAAAGCCCGGCCAGCCCGTTCGCTACGGCTGGGTCACCAAGGAGATCTTCAACAACATCGTGCAGTTCTCCTGACACGTGACAAGTTCACCGACGGCCGTGCCGGGGACCGGGATTGACTTCCCGGTCCCCGGCACGGCGTCCTTTCCGGGCAGGAGGAGGCATCCACATGTCTACAAGTACGCTGGGAGCTGACATGCACCCCGCATCCCGCTCCGGAGCCTGGTCCGCCCTGCTCGCCAGGATGGGCCTCGCCATCCTCCTTGCCCTGATGCTGGTCCCGGCGGTGGCCCACGCCGATGACCTGGCCGAACCCCCACCTTCATCCCCCGGCGCCAACGCCGTGGGGTCGTGCCTGCTCGCCAACCAGGTCTGGCTCCTCGTCGTCGACGTCGATGACGAGATCCTGGCCAACCAGTGTGTGGGGACTCCCGCCTCCGGCGAGGAGGCGCTGGCGCGCGGCGGCATACAGATCCGTTTCTCCGGTGGCCGCCTCATCTGTTCGATGTCCGGGCACCCCGAGCAGTGCCCCGCCACGTTCACGGGCTCCTACTGGAACTACAACTTCGGCGCCGCCGGCACCTCCTATGCGTTCTCACAGGAGGGTGCCTCCAGCCGCCGTCCCGTCCCGGGTGGCATCGAGGCGTGGTGCTACAACGCCCCTGAGGAGAAGACCTGCACCCCGCCCCTGTTGAGAATCCTGTCCAAGGGCCAGCAGATCATGGTCCCGGGGGCCGACGCGTCCGACTACATCGATCCTCCCGTCACGGCCAACGAGCCCGTGGCCGTGCCCGCCACCACACCCTGGGCCCTCATCGGCACCGGCGCCGTCATCGTGGTGGCCGTTCTGGTGCTGCTGTGGTGGCGCCGCCGAAGTGGCCCCAGCACTGGCCAGGTGGGCGGGCGATAACATGCCCCGGCTGATCACCCGCGTCGCGCCGCTTCCCCCGGACGCAGTCACCCGCTCCGCCCCGGTGCTGCGCACCACCCATCCGTGGGCATGGTGGGCGTGGGCACTCTGCGCGGGTGTCACGGCCAGCCTCACCCTGAACCCGCTGGTTCTGGCGCTCGTCGCTGTGGCACTCGTCACCGTGGTGCTGGCCCGTCGGGACGACGGCCTGTGGGCGCGGTCCCTGAAGTTCTACCTGCTGCTTGGCGCCTTCATCATCGTGGGCCGGGTCATGGTGCGGCTCTTCATCGGGGGCAGCACCACCGGGACCGTCGTGTTCCGGCTCCCCGAGATACACCTGCCGGCGTGGGCAGCGGGCATCCGGCTGGGCGGCCCCGTGACGGCCGAGGAACTGGTGTGGGCTGCCACGGACGCCACCCGCCTCGCCACCATCCTGCTCTGCGTGGGCGCCGCGAACTCGCTGGCCAACCCGCGCACCGCCCTGAAATCCGTGCCCGCCGCCCTGCACGACATCTCCGTGGCCGTCGTCATTACGCTCACCGTGTTGCCGCAGTTGATCGCCTCCACCCATCGGGTCCGTCGGGGGCGGCGTCTCCGCGGTAACGCCGTGCGCGGACTTCGCGGGCTGGCCGCGACCCTGGTCCCCGTCGTCGAGGACGCCGTGGAGGGCTCCATGACGTTGGCCTCCTCCATGGAGGCCCGCGGGTACGGCCGCACCCGCGGCCAGCAGAAGGTCCCGGGGCACACCACCGTCGCCCTCTTGGCGGCGCTGGTGTCCCTCCTGCTGGGAGCGTTCGTCGTGCTCGGCGTTCCCGCCTCGCCCGTGACCGTGCTCGGACTCGCACCCGAGCGCTGGCTGGCCCTCTTCCTGCTGGCCGTGGGCGTCGGACTCGGCGCGACGGGCCTTCGCAGCGCCGGCCGACGCCTGTCCGTCACGCGGTACCGGCCGGCCCCCTGGGGTGCCCCTGAAAACCTGGTGTGCACATGCGGCGCTCTCGCCGTCGCCGTCGGCCTGTGGCTGACCAGCCCACTGGGGTATCCCGACCAGCTCAATCCCCCACCGCTGACACTCACCTGGCCGGCGTTGCCGCTGCCGGCGATCCTGCTGCCCCTGCTGCTGGCCCTGCCGGCGGTGCTCACCCCCCGACCCCAGAGAGCCGGAGGCCGCTGATGATCCACTTCGAGCACGTGTCCATCACGCAACCCGACGCCACCACCCCCGTGATCGCGGACGCCACCTTTTCCATCCGCGACGGTGACCTGTGTCTGGTGATGGGTCGCACAGGAACGGGCAAGTCCACTCTGTTGGGCGCCATCAACGGACTGGTGCCGCACAGCAGCGGCGCCACGCTGTCCGGGGACGTCACCGTGGCGGGCCGCTCCACCCGCACCCACAGGCCCCGCGACCTCGCCGACGTCGTCGGCTGGGTGGGACAGAACCCGCTGGCCGGCTTCGTCACCGACGTGGTGGAGGACGAAGTAGCCTACGGCATGGAGCAGCTGGGTCTGTCGCCATCAGTGATGCGAAAGCGTGTGGAGGAGACCCTGGACCTCATGGGGATCGCGGACCTTCGTCGACGCTCCCTCATGGAACTCTCGGGAGGCCAGCAGCAGCGGGTCGCCATCGCCGCCGTCCTGGCGGCCCAGCCCCGCGTCCTCGTGCTGGACGAACCCACCTCCGCCCTGGACCCCACTGCCGCCCAGGATGTCCTGGCCGCCATCGCCACACTCGTCCACGACGTGGGCCTCACCGTCGTCCTGGCGGAGCACCGGCTGGAACGCGTGATGCACGAGGCCGACACCGCCCTCTGGCTGCCCGGCGACGGCCGAGTGGTCTCCGGCACAGCCTCCGACATCCTCTCCATGGCCGACACCACACCCCCTCTCGTGGAACTCGCCACAGCCATGGGGTGGCCTGAGGTACCGCTCAGCGTCCGCGCCGCCCGGCGCCGCATCCGCGACCATGGCCCCCATCTGGATCTGAAGGCTGCCCCCGAGCTCCGGGAGGCCATGTCCTGGCGCGGGGACGGGCACCCACCCGTGGCGCAGCTGCGCGACCTGCGCGTGACGTACGGCGACATCACCGCGGTGGCGGGCGTGGACCTGGACCTGCACGCCGGCACCACCGTCGCGCTCATGGGGCGCAACGGTTCCGGCAAATCATCGCTGCTGTGGGCGCTGCAGGGCGCCGTCCCCAGCTCCGGGCAGGTGAGTGTCGACGGCCGCGACCCGCGGCGGGTGGGCGACGACGAGGCGCGCCGGCTCGTGAGCCTGGTGCCCCAGAGTCCCGCCGACCTGTTGTACCTGGCCGACGTCGACGCGGAGTGCGCGCAGGCCGACCGGGAGTCCGGCGTCGCCGAGGGCACCGCCCGATCCCTGCTGCTGCGGCTCAGCGCGGACCTGCCGGGGGAACGGAACCCCCGCGACCTCTCGGAGGGTCAACGGCTCGCCTTGGTGTTGGCCATCCAGCTGGCAGCCAGCCCGCGCGTGGTGTGCCTCGACGAACCCACACGGGGCCTCGACTACGCCATGAAACGCGAACTCACCCGCATCATCGCCGCGCTGGCAGCCCAGGGGACGTGCGTCGTCGTGTCGACGCACGACGTGGAGTTCGCCGCCCAGACCGCGGAGCGCACCATCGTGCTGGCCGAGGGTGAGGTGGTGGCAGATGGCACCACCAGGCAGGTCTGCAGTTCCTCCCCCAGCTTCGCCCCTCAGGTGACGAAGGTGTTCCACCCGGCCGACGTCATGACGGTCGCAGAGATCTCTGCTGCGAGGGTGACGTCGTGAGAACGGCCTCGGCCGTCCCCGTCCGGGCGCGTTCCACGGTGGTGCTGGCTGTCGCCGCCCTCATAGGGCTGGTGGCGTTCGTGTGGCCGCTGTTCGTGGCGCCCGGCGCTGCGCTCGACAACTCGTCGCAGGGTCCGCTGGTGTTCGCCCTGCTGCTGCCGGTGGTCATCGTCATCGTGCTGACGGAGCTGACCTCGGGCAACATTTCCCCGAAGGCGTTGGCCATGCTGGGTGTGGTGGCGGCGCTCGGCACCCTCACCCGACCCCTCGGTGCCGGCACGGCCGGCATTGAACTGATCTTCTTCCTCCTCATCGTGGGTGGCAGGGTGTTCGGGCCCGGTTTCGGGTTCCTGCTCGGCAACACAACGCTCCTGGTCTCCGCCCTCGTCACCGGCGGGGTGGGGCCGTGGTTGCCGTACCAGATGCTCGCAGCCGGCTTCGTGGGGCTGGGCGCGGCCCTCCTGCCGCGGGTGGGTGGATGGCTGGAGATCGTGCTGCTGAGCCTCTGGTGCTGCGTGAGCGCGTTCACCTACGGCTGGCTCATGGACCTCGCGTTCTGGCCGTTCGCTCTGGGGACCGGCACCGACGCCAGCTTCCTCGCAGGAGCGCCCGTGCTGGAGAACCTGCGCCGATTCGTGGTCTACAACGTGGCCACGTCCATGGGCTGGAATCTGATGCGCGCCGTCGTCAACGTGGCCGCCATCGCCTTGTTGGGTCCCGCCATGCTGCGGATCCTGAGGCGCGCCGCCCGCCGCGCCCACTTCGTCGCCTGACCCGCCGCGAAGCACCGGCAGGGCAGCACCGAACCGCTTCCGGCGTGCCCGCCGCGAGGCACGAGCAGTGGTGTATCCACTGACCGTCTCCTGCACACGCCACTCGAGGGCAACGGCGCAGAGAAGCAAACAACCCCCCACGCATGCGTGGGGGGTTGTGCTGTTGGCCTGGGCCAGATCAGCGCTTGCTGTACTGCGGGGCCTTGCGGGCCTTCTTGAGACCGGCCTTCTTGCGCTCCTTGATGCGGGCATCGCGGGTCAGCATGCCTGCCTTCTTCAGGGCGGGGCGGCTGGCCTCTTCATCCACAGCATTCAGCGAACGGGCAATGCCGAGGCGAAGGGCGCCGGCCTGTCCCGTGATGCCGCCGCCATGGATGCGGCAGATGACGTCGTAGGAGTCGGTGACACCGGCGGTGACGAACGGGTCCGACACGTGCTGCTGGTGCACCTTGTTGGGGAAGTAGTCCTCAAGGGTGCGGCCATTGATGAGCCACTTGCCGGTGCCCGGGAAGATGCGGACGCGGGCGATTGCTTCCTTGCGACGGCCGGTGGCGGCGGAGGGTGCAACCACCGCGGGACGCACCTGGCTGCCAGCAGCGGCAGCCGGGTTGGCGTCGGAGCGGTAGGCGATCTCGCGATCCTGCTCGTCGGTGAAGGGCTTGATCTCGGAGGTGGTCTCTTCGACCGTCTCTTCGGTTGGGGTCTCAGTCATCTGTTGGCTCTCTCGACTCACTGTGCGATCTGGGTGATCTCGAACGCCTGCGGCTTCTGCGCGACGTGCGGGTGCTCGGGGCCACCGTAGACCTTGAGCTTGCTGATCAGCTGGCGGCTGAGCTTGTTCTTGGGCAACATGCCCCACACAGCGCGCTCGACGGCCTTGCGGGGATCCTTGTTGAGCAGGTCACCGATGGCGATCTGCTTCAGGCCGCCCGGGCTGCCGGAATGCGAGTAGCGCATCGAGTCGGTTCGCTTGTTGCCACTGAGGGCAATCTTGGCTGCATTGACGACGATGACAAAGTCTCCGCCATCCACGTGCGGCGCGAACGTGGGCTTGTGCTTGCCGCGCAGAAGCGTGGCAACCTGGCTGGCGAGGCGACCAAGGATGATGTCTTCAGCATCAATCACAAGCCAGTTCCTGGCGTTGTCGCCGGGCTTTGGGGTGTACGTGGACACGGACGCAGACCAACTTCCCATTCGTTAAAACTCTCATGAAGGCTGCGCTCGAATCCTCGACTCGTGCTTGGCACGGCAAGTCGGCGCGCAACAGCTACATAGCTTATGTCCCAAGGGCGTGCCGGTCAAAACGACACCGCCCCCCAAGCCCCCGCAAGGGAGGACGTGTGGACCTGAGCAACGTTACCCGCATTGCGGCGCGCCCGCGAGTCGGCTCCCGGTGGCCCGAAAACAGACCGCCGAGGACATCACCCGACACGCTCACCGGAGCCGCGATTCCCCGCAGGGCAGGCTCCGGCCGGGACGCCTCGGCCAGACGTCGGGGTGCCGGGGGTGCCTGGGGGCTGGAGAGCCCACCTCCTCCGCATGGCGTGCGATGGTGACGGCGCCTCGTCCCCGGGATTCAGAGCGAGTGCAGGGGCCTCTGGTCGGGGCGCAACGAGGAGCGGTCGACGATGCGCTTCCCGAACGGGAAGCACGTGACCGGGATCATCTTGAGGTTCACGATGGCGTCCAGGATGCCGATGATCGTCAGGGACTGGGCTATGGCGGTGAGCACGTGCCCGATGGCGAGCCACCATCCACACAGGACGAACCACACGACATTGGCCAGGCCGCTGGCCACGCCCGCCCCCGGCTTCGCCACGACGGCCTTGCCGTAGGGCCAGAACACGTAGCGGGCCATCCGGAACGATGCGATGCCGAAGGGGATGGTGATGATGAAGATGCAGGCCAGGATGCCTGCCAGGAAGTACAGCGCCGCCAGCCAGATCCCGCCGAAGACGAGCCAGATGATGTTGAGGATGGTGCGCATGGTGGCCTCCCAGGGCTGATCGGATGACCTCACCAGTCTACGAGGAGGGTGATTGCCGTCACGCTCGATACTCTGGCTCGGTGGATCAGACAGAAGAGCGCGTGCACCGCGACGTCGTCAGCTTCGTGCGGCGCAGCAAGCGCATGAACGACTCCCAGAAGGGCGCGTGGGCGCGTCACGCCTCCACGTTCGTCCTACCACTGCCCGTCGGTGACGTCCCCACCTCGGTGGCCGATGGCGCACACGTGGACTGGGACACCACTTTCGGCAGGCAGGCGCCTCGCATCGTGGAGATCGGATCCGGCGTGGGCGACTCCCTCGTCCCCATGGCGGCGGCGAGGCCCGACGTCGATTTCGTGGCCTTCGAGGTGTTCAAACCCGCCGTCGCCTCCACGCTCGGCCGGATCGGGCGGGCAGGGATCACCAATGTTCGGATCGCCATGGTGGACGGTTCCCGCGGGCTGGATCGGCTCTTCGACGACGCCACCCTGGCGGAGGTCTGGACGTTCTTCGCAGACCCGTGGCACAAGACCCGTCACCACAAGCGCCGGCTGGTCACCCCGGCCTTCGGCGACGTGGTGGCCTCCAAGTTGGTGCCCGGCGGGCTGTGGCGGCTGGCCACCGACTGGGAGGACTACGCACTCTGGCAGCGGGACGCCCTCGACTCCCACGGCCACCTCGTCAACGTGCACGACGGCTGGGCCCCGCGCTGGGAGGGGCGCCCCATCACCAAGTACGAGCAGCGGGGCCTCACTGCCGGGCGCGCCACGCACGACCTCACCTACGAGCGCGTTCGGTGATGCGCTGGCGGTTGGACATCGCCTACGACGGCACCGACTTCCGCGGCTGGGCCACGCAGCCCGGGCACCGCACGGTGCAGGAGGTGCTCGAGTTCCACATCACGCGGGTCCTGCGACTACCGCAACCGGCCAGGCTGGTTGTCGCTGGCCGCACCGACGCCGCCGTGCACGCCCGGGGCCAGGTGTGCCACCTGGACGTGCCCTTCCTTTCCGGTGACGGCAACCCCTCCCCCGCCGAGTTGCACCGCCTGCTGGGCAGGGTGCTGCCCAAGGACGTGGTCGTCCGCGCCGTCGTCGAGGCCCCCGAGGGCTTCGACGCCCGCTTCTCCGCCATCTGGCGCCGATACTGCTACCGAATCATTGACTCCCAGCACATCCCCGACCCGCTGCACCGCCGCCACGTCGTGGCCGTGCGGCACCCCGTGGACGTCGACGTCCTCAATGCCGCCGCCCCGGACCTGATGGGTCTGCGCGACTTCGCCGCCTTCTGCAAGCCACGGGACGGTGCCACCACCATCCGGGAACTGAGTGAGCTGTCCGCCACGCAGCGCCCCGACGGCGTCATCGAGATCCACCTGCTGGCCGACGCGTTCTGCCGCTCCATGGTCCGCTCCGTGGTGGGGGCTCTGATCGCCGTCGGCGGCGGCCGCCGGGATCGCGTCTGGCTCGCTGACGTCGCCTCCCACCCCCAACGCCACCACCACATCCTCGTGATGCCCGGCCACGGGCTGACGCTGGAGGAGGTGGGCTACCCCACCGACGACGGCCTCGCGGCCCGCGCCCAACTCGCCCGTTCGAGACGGACCCTGGAGGATTCGTGAGCCATTACTTCACCAACGACGACAGTCCGCTCGTCACCCGCACTATCCGGGCGACGATCTTCGACAACGCTCTGGAACTCGAGACGGCCAACGGTGTCTTCTCCGGGTCCCGCCTGGATCTCGGGACCAGCGTCCTGCTGCGCACGGTGGCGGCACCGACCTCCGGCCACGTCCTGGACCTGGGCTGCGGGTACGGACCCATTGCCGTGGGCCTGGCAGTGGCATCGGAGGGCATCACGGTGGATGCCGTCGACGTGAACGAGCGGGCACTGGCACTGACGGCCCGGAACGCCGAAGCACTGGGTGTGGCCGACCGTGTGAACGCCGTGGCACCCGACGACGTCGCGGCCGGCGTCTCCTACGACGAGATATGGTCCAACCCGCCGATCCGCATCGGCAAGGACGCTCTGCACGAGCTCCTGCTCCGGTGGCTCCCACGGCTGAAGGACGACGGCACCGCCTACCTGGTGGTCAGCAAGAATCTGGGCGGCGACTCCCTGGCTGCCTGGCTGACCGATCAGGGATGGACCACCAGCAAGCTCGCCTCCGCCAAGGGCTTCCGCGTTCTCATTCTCCGAGCCGGTGAACAAACCTCCGCATAGGATGGGCTGGGTAAGCGCGGTTGATCGCGCAGTCACCGGCATCTAGAGGAGTCGACTATGACCTACACCCTTCCCGACCTGGATTACGACTACGGAGCACTCGCCCCGCACATCGCCCCGGAGATCATGGAGCTGCATCACAGCAAGCACCATGCCACCTACGTCAAGGGCGCCAACACTGCGCTCGAGCAGCTCGCAGAGGCCCGCGCCAGTGGCAACCTCGGGGCAGTGAACAAGCTCGAGAAGGACCTCGCGTTCCACCTGGGTGGCCACATCAACCACTCCGTGTTCTGGAAGAACATGTCCCCGGACGGCGGTGGCCGCCCCGAGGGCGAGGTCGCGTCCGGCATCGAGGAGTTCTTCGGTGGCTTCGAAGCCTTCCAGAAGCACTTCAACGCCGTCGCCAATGGTGTGCAGGGCTCCGGCTGGTCCATGCTCGTCTGGGACACCCTGGGCCAGCGCATGAACATCAACCAGCTGTTCGACCAGCAGGGCAACCTGCCCTCCGGCCAGATCGCACTGCTGCAGCTCGACATGTGGGAGCACGCCTACTACCTGCAGTACAAGAACGTGAAGGGCGACTACGTGGACGCCTGGTGGAACGTCGTGAACTGGAACGACGTGGCCCAGCGCCTCACCAAGGCGCAGGCCGCGGGCAAGGCCCTGGCCTGAGTTTCCGCGAAATGTGACGCACGGCCCCGGGAGCAATCCCGGGGCCGTGTTTCGTTCAGCGCCTTCAGGCCCCCCAGCCCGAGACTGCCCCGGGAACAAAACCGGGACAGTTGAACGTTGAACGAGTCATGAGCATACAGATAATTCGCCGTTCCACCGAACGTTGGAGCGAGGACATCGAATTCGGTGTCCACACATTCGGCGACGTCACGGTCGGCGACGGGGGCAAGAAGCTGGGTCACCCCGAGGTGCTGCGCAACGTCGTGGCCGAGGGTGTACTCGCTGACCAGGTGGGCCTCGACGTCATGGGCATCGGCGAGCACCACCGCCCGGACTATGCCATCTCCGCGCCGGACGTGGTCCTCACCGCCATCGCTGCACAGACGCAGCGCATCAAGCTCATCTCCGCCGTCACGGTGTTGTCCTCTGACGACCCGGTGCGGGTCTACGAGCGCTTCGCCACCCTGGACGCCATATCGTCAGGCCGGGCCGAGGTGTCGCTGGGCAGGGGCTCGTTCACCGAGTCCTTCCCGCTGTTCGGTTTCGAGCTCAGGGACTACGAACAGCTCTACAGCGAAAAATTGGACCTGTTCAGCCACCTCCGCTCCGAGGGCCCCGTCACCTGGTCCGGGACCACCCGCTCCGGGCTGAGCGATCAGCGCATCTTCCCCACCACGGACCACGAGCACGGCCTGCCCACGTGGGTTGCCGTGGGTGGCACCCCGGAGTCGGTGGTGCGGGCAGCCAAGTACGGCTTCGGGCTGGAGCTGGCCATCATCGGCGGCCAGCCTGCCCGGTTCGCCCCGTTCGCCGAGCTGTTCCGCGAAGCACTGGCCGAGTTCGGGCAGGGTGAGCGTCGCATCGCCATCCACAGCCACGGTTTCATCGCCGACACCGACGAGGAAGCCATGAACCGGTACTGGCCGCACTACGAGGCCAGCATGCGCCAGTTGGGCAGGGAGCGGGGCTGGGCACCGCCGACACGGGCGCGGTTCGAGGCGGAGGTGCGGGACGGGGCCCTGCACGTCGGCTCCCCCGACACGGTGGCCAAGAAGGTCGCCTCCACCATCAGCGCCCTGGGCGCGACCCGCTTCGGCATGAAGTACGGCAACGGAACACTCCCCCACGCCGACATGATGCGTGCTGTGGAGCTCTACGGCACCAAGGTGAAGCCCATGGTGCTGGACATGCTCTCCGAGGCCTGAGAGCCCCCCTGCCGCTTCCTGAGTGGTCGTCGCGACGAGCGAGGCCGCCCCGAGCAGACACGCGATGAAGGACCCGTCATGCCGAAAGGGGCCCGGCGCACCGAGTGACGTCCCGGAATCACGCCGACCGGGTACGACACAGACCAGTGTTCAGCGTTCGCGGTAGATCCAGCGCGACACGGGACGGCCCGTCAGCCAGGCCCTCCAGACGCCGACGGCAACGAAGGGGGTCAGCGCCAGCGCGACGCCCAACCGGGTCACGTTGCGGTAGGGAAGCTCAGCAGTCACCGGGGTGAACCCGACGTCTCCGAGCCTGTTGGAGACCCGTGAGGCGCAGGCGTGGTGCTGCCTGCCGTCGATTATCACCTCCACCCACGTGTGTCCGGCGTACCACCACGGGTGGCGGAACCCGCGGACCCGCGCGGCGTGGACGAGGTGCGCCTCGAAGCCCAGCCCGCGCAGGACGTCACACAACACGGTGTTGTACTGGTGGGACCATCCACGGCCCCGCGCCAACGACGTGTCCGGCGACTCCCACATGTGCCACAGCGACTCGTGGGTGTATTCGGCCGCCACTCGCTGCATGGCGGCGTCCACGAGCTCGCGATCCCTGAGGCCCGCGTCACGCAGTGCCCAGATCAACTCGTCGGCCCCGCGTGCACCGTCGGTCTTCCCGGACCGGGGCGCCATGACGACGACGGGAACCACCGCACTCATGACCGCCACGACGGTGCTGACCAGTTTCCTCATTCTCATCCCCTCCGGCGGAAGCGATCGACGCCCCGCAGTGATCGGTACGGCACCTCGGTGACGAGGTCCTCGTGCAGCGCGAGCATCCGCTGGATCGTGGACCGCCAGGTGTACTTCTCTGCTGTAGCCCTTGCCCCGGCGCGCAGAACGGGCCCCAGCCTGGGCACCAGTGATTCGACGGCATCCGCCAACGAGGCAGGCTCTGGTGCGCCACTTGCACCGGCGGAGGCGTCCACCAGTTCCCTCGCCCCGCCCCGGTTGGCGGTGACGACGGGGGTCCCGCACGCCAGCGCCTCGAGCACCGCGAGCCCGAACGTTTCCGCCGGGCACACCGAGAGTGAGACGTCTGCGGCGGCGAACCGCTTGGCCAGTTCCGCGCGTCCGTCCACGAAGCCGTGGAAGAAGACCGGCGCATCGCCCGCGATCTCCTCGAGTTCCTTCTGGTCCGGTCCGGTGCCGTACAGGTCCATCCGGACCGCGCGGCCGCGGCGGTGGAGTTCGGCCGCGGTGGCGACTGCCAGTTGCGGGCTTTTCTCGTGCGACAACCGGCCCGCGTAGACGAGCTTCAGGACCCCGTCGTCGACGGGTGTCCCGGCGGACGGGTTGAATGTGAGCAGGTCCACGCCGAGCGGCACCAGTTCCAGCCGTGCTCCGGTGTCCTCGAACTCGTCGGCGGCGAAGCGGCTGGTCACCACCACGGCGTCGAACTCCTTGGCGAGGCGCCTGTTGAGGGCGCCCACGGCGGCCTCCACGCCGAAGGAGCGACGCATCCACATGGCCAACATGTCGGAGAGCCGCTCGTGGCTGAACATGACGGATCCCACGCCGCGTTTCGCCGCCCATCTGCCGGCGGGCGAGAGCGTCCACTTGTCGGACACCTCGATGGTGGTGGGGCGGAAACGGTCGAGCACGTCCAGCGCACGCCATGGCGTGGCGATCATGCGGTACTGGGGAGTCAGCTTCGGTGAGCGGACGGACACGACGATGCCTGATGCCGTCTCCTCGATGTGGTCACGGCGGCCGGGCACCACGAGGATCCGTTCGTGGCCGGCCGCAACGTAGCCCTCGCCGAGCGTGTCGATGACCACCTTCATGCCGCCCGACGTCGGGCCCACGAAGTTGGCCATCTGTGCGATTCTCACCCCCGCATCCTATGGGGGAGGCGCGCACCGCCTGAACGCCGCGGAGAAGAACCCGGCACACATCCGCACCCGCGCTGCACGGCACGCATCCGCACGTGCGACGGTTCTCAGTCCAGCAGGGTGCGGTCGGACAGGGTGGCGCCCTTGATTTTGCCGAACTCCTCCAGCAGGTGTTCGGGCGTGGTGTTCTTCTTGGCCTTCTCGTCGACGTCGAGGACGATGCGGCCTTCGTGCATCATGATGAGCCGGTTCCCGAGCTCGATGGCCTGCTGCATGTTGTGGGTCACCATCAGCGCTGTGAGGTGGTGGCGCGCCACCTGCTCCCCCGTCAACCGGGTGATCAGCTCGGCGCGCGACGGGTCGAGCGCGGCGGTGTGTTCGTCGAGCAGCAGGATGGCGGGCTTCGCGTACGTGGCCATGAGCAGGCTCAGCGCCTGCCTCTGGCCGCCCGAGAGCATTCCGACGCGCATCTGCAGTCTGTTCTCCAGCCCCAGCTCCAGCGACTTCAGCTCCTCGCGGAACACCTCGCGCTTGGAGCCGGTCACAGCCAGGCCCAGTCCGCGGCGCTGGCCGCGCCCGAAGGCGATGGCGAGGTTTTCCTCGATGGTCAGGTGCGGGCTGGTCCCGGCCATGGGGTCCTGGAAGACGCGCCCCACCCGGGATGCGCGCCGGTGCTCGGCCTGCCTCGTGACCCTGCGTCCGTCGATCGTGACCTGGCCCTCGTCGGGCGTGTAGCGGCCGGAGATGACGTTCAGTAGCGTGGACTTCCCGGCGCCGTTGGAGCCGATGACCGTGACGAAGTCGCCCTCGCCGAGCTTCAGGTTCAGGCCGTCCAGTGCGGTGCGTTCGTTGACGGTGCCTGCGAAGAAGCGCTTCGTGATGTTCTCGAGCTGCAGCATCACACGGCCTCCGCTGCCATGACGCGGCGACGCCGATGCCGGATCTTCTTGAAAACGCTCCACTGCGGCAGCACGAGCGCGATGACCACGATGACCGCGGAGATCATCTTCATGTCGTTGGGGTTCAGGCCTGCATTGAGCGCCAGTTGAATGACGGCGCGGTAGATGACGGAGCCCAGCACCGCGGCCAGCACGGCCTGCCACACGGCGGTCATCCCGAAGATGGCCTGGCCGATGATGACCGATGCCAGCCCGGCCACGATGAGGCCGATGCCCATGGAGATGTCGGCGTAGCCCTGGTACTGCGCCATGAAGGCACCGCACAGCGCCACGAGGCCGTTGGAAATGGCCAGCCCGGCCACCTTGGTGACACCGGTGTTGACGCCCTGGCTCCGGGCCATGAGTTCGTTGTCGCCCGTGGCGCGGATGGCCACGCCGAACCCGGTCCCCAGGAAGCCGTAGACGGCGGCGCCGACGATGGCCACCACGACGGCGAAGATCGCCACCGCGCCCCAGGTGCCCAGAAGACCGGCCTCGCGCAGTGGTGTCATGAGGGTGCTCTGACGCAGCAGCGGGACGTTGGCCTTGCCCATGATGCGCAGGTTGATGGAATACAGGGCGATCTGGGTCAGGATGCCGGCAAGCAACGGGTTGATGTTGCCCCATACGTGCAGCAGCCCGGTGACCACCCCCGCCGCCATGCCCCCGACGATGCTGACGATGAGGGCCACCCAGATGGGCGTCCCGCTCACGATCAGCACCGCCGAGAGTGCAGCCCCCGTGGTGAATGAGCCGTCGACCGTGAGGTCCGGAAAGTCCAGCACCCGGTATGTGAGGTAGACACCGATCGCCAGGATGGCGTAAATCAGTCCGAGCTCAGCGGCAATGACCATGTGGTTGTCCCAGTTCGCTCTCGTGGGGTCGGGGCCTGAGCCCCGAAGTCCTAGAAGGTCTTGACGGCCCTCGCGGCCATGTCGTCCGGGATGGACGCACCCATGCGCTTGGCACCCTCGGGGTTGACGGTGAGGTCGAAGGTGTCCTGCAGCTTGACCGGCATGGTCGCCGGGTCGGCGCCCTCGAAGATCTGCACCGCCATGGCGGCGGCGTCTCGACCCTGCTGGTCGTAGTTGACGGTCTGGGACGCGGCGGCGCCGCGCTCGACGGACCCCTCGTCGGAGGCCACGACAACGGCCTGCTTCTGCTCGGCCACCTGGATGAGCGCCTCGATCCCGGAGACGACGTTGTTGTCGGTGGGAACGTAGTAGGCGTCGACGTCCAGCGACTGCGCAGCCTGCTGCACTTCTGAGGAGTTGGAGACGGCGGCCTTCTCGATTCTCAGCCCGAGCCCCGGGGCTGCCTTCTCTGCGGCCTCGACCTGCACCTCGGCGTTGATCTCGCCGGAGGAGTACACGATGCCCACGGTCTTCACACTGGGGTCAATCTCCTGGATCAGCTTCAGCTGATCCTCCACCGGGTTGAGGTCGGAGGCGCCGGTGATGTTTCCGCCGGGTGCGTCCCAGTCAGCCACGAGGTCAGCGGCAACCGGATCGGTCACGGCGGCGAACAGGATGGGCTTGTCGGTGATCACCTGGGCAACGGCCTGACCTGAGGGGGTGGCGATGGCGAGCACCAGGTCCTTCTTGCCCTGCGCGAACTGGTTGGCGATGGCAGTGAGCGTCGCCTGATCGGCCTGCGCGTTCTGCAGGTCGAGCGTGATCTTCTCGCCGTCCTTGTAACCGGCCTCGGCCAATCCGTCGATGAACCCCTTCTGGACGGCATCCAGTGCGGGGTGCGACACGTAGTTGACCACGCCGATCTCGAGCGCCTTCTCCGCAGCAGGAGCCTCGGGCTCGCCGGGGGTGGCGGCACCACCGCAGGCGGACAGGAACAGGACGGCCGATGCGCCAAGGGCGACGGCGAACTTGCGGAGCGACATGTCGCGGAACTCCTCGAAGAAGGGGTGACCAGTCACACGGATGTGCGTCTACTCGGCGGGACTCTACCGCAACGTCAGGCGGGTGGGGATGCCTGCCCAGCAGTCACGAACCAGCGAAGCCTCCCCTGGAACGCGAAAGGAGGGACCCGGCGAACCGGGTCCCTCCTGTTCTCGACTGGGTGTCGAGGTCACTTGGCCTCGGCGGCCGTGTCCTCGTCTGCAGCGTCCTCAGCAACCGCTTCGTCAGCGACTTCCTGAGCAGCGGCGGCCTCGGGAGAGGCTGCCTCTTCGATGTTCTCCGACTCGGTGGCCTCGGCCTCGACGGCCTCGTCCTGTGCGGCGGCGGGCTTGGCAGCTGCCTTGCCTGCCTTGGCGCGGGTGGTGCGGCTGTCCGCGACGGACTGGGTGATGATCTCGATGATGGCCATCGGCGCGTTGTCGCCCTTGCGGGGTCCAACCTTCGTGATGCGGGTGTAGCCGCCCTCACGATCGGCCAGCGACGGCGCGATCTCGGTGAACAGCGTGTCGACGACGTCGCGGTCCGTGATGGCCTGGAGCACCAGGCGACGGGCGTGGAGGTCTCCACGCTTGGCCTTGGTGATGAGCTTCTCGGCCAGCGGCTGGACGCGACGGGCCTTCGTCTCGGTGGTGGTGATCCGGCCGTGCTGGAACAGCTGCGCTGCCATGTTGCGGAGAATGGTGCGCTCGTGGGTGGGCGAACCGCCCAGACGGGGACCCTTTGTTGGCTTCGGCATCAGTTGGTTCTTTCAGTGTGGTCCGAGCAGCGCTCGGATGGGGGCGTCAGTACTGCTCGGTCTCGGCGAAGTCTTCTTCAACTTCGGGCTCTTCGTTGTCCTCGTCGTAGCGCTCGATGGCCTCCATCGGGTCGAAGCCCGGGGCGGAGTCACGCAGCGCAAGACCGAGTCCGTGAAGGGTGACCTTCACCTCGAGGATCGACTTGGAACCGAAGTTGCGGATGTCGAGGAGGTCTTCCTCGCTGCGGGCAACGAGTTCACCGACGGTGTGGATGCCTTCGCGCTTCAGGCAGTTGTAGGAGCGCACGGACAATTCCAGGTCCTCGACCGGCAGCGACAGCGACTCGGCGATCTGCTCGTCGACGGGCGACGGGCCGATCTCGATGCCCTCGGCGTTGACGTTCAGTTCACGGGCCAGGCCGAACAGTTCCACCAGCGTGCGGCCTGCGGACGCCATGGCGTCGCGCGGCAGCATGGAGGGCTTGGTCTCCACGTCGATGACGAGGCGGTCGAAGTCGGTGCGCTGGGCCACGCGGGTGGCCTCCACCTTGTAGCTGACCTTCAGGACGGGCGAGTAGATCGAGTCGACGGGGATGCGTCCGATCTCGGCGTCCGGGTTCTTGTTCAGGACACTGGAGACGTAGCCGCGGCCACGCTCAACAACCAGTTCCATTTCCAGCTTGCCGGTCTCGTTCAGCGTGGCGATGTGCATCTCCGGGTTGTGGATCTCCACACCGGCCGGGGGCTGGATGTCACCGGCGGTCACCGCGCCAGCACCCGCCTTGCGCAGGTACATGACGACGGGCTCGTCCTCCTCCGAGGAGAGCACGATGCCCTTGAGATTCAGGATGATCTCGGTGACGTCCTCGACGACGCCTTCGACGGTGGAGAACTCGTGCATGTTGCCCTCCACCTTGATGCTCGTGATCGAGGCACCGGGGATCGAGGACAGCAGGGTACGACGCAGGGAGTTGCCGAGCGTGTAGCCGAAGCCCGGCTCCAGCGGCTCGATGGCGAACTGCGAGCGGTATTCGGAGATCGAGACCTCTGACAGCGAGGGGCGCTGTGCGATGAGCATGTGTGTCCTTCCCGCGCCAACCAATATATGAGGGCGCGAACCCGGCCGGGAACGATTCCCGGCCGACTTGTGATGATGCAACGGTGGTGCTGAATCGGGGCTGGCCGATTACTCGGCCAGCCCCCATGTCATTACTTCGAGTACAGCTCGACGATCATCTGTTCCTGCACGTCAATCACGATCTGCTCGCGGAGCGGCAGCTGGTGAATGAGGATGCGCATCCGGTTGGGACGTGCCTCCATCCATGCGGGAACGGAACGCTCGCCGTGGGTCTCACGAGCAACCACGAGCGGGTGCAGGTTCATCGACTTCTCGGCGACGTCCACGATGTCGTGGGCCTTCACGCGGTACGAGGGGATGTCCACCCGGTGGCCGTTGACCAGGAAGTGGCCGTGGACCACGAGCTGGCGGGCCTGACGACGGGTGCCCGCGAAACCTGCGCGGTACACAACGTTGTCGAGACGGGTCTCCAGGATTTGCAGCAGGTGGTCACCGGTCTTGCCGGGGTGACGGTCAGCTTCCTGGTAGTAGCGGCGGAACTGCTTCTCGAGCACGCCATAGGAGAAACGCGCCTTCTGCTTCTCGCGCATCTGCAGGGAGTACTCGGAGTCCTTGATACGGCCGCGGCCATGGACGCCGGGCGGGTACGGGCGACGCTCGAAAGCCTTGTCGTTGCCGACGAGGTCTGTCCCGAGACGACGGGACTTCTTGGTCATGGGGCCGGTGTAACGAGCCATTTCTTCTCTTCAGTCCTTACTTGGTCTCGGGGATCAGACGCGACGGCGCTTGGGCGGGCGGCAGCCGTTGTGCGGCACGGGCGTGACGTCGGAGATGGCTCCGACCTCGAGGCCCACGGCGCCCAGCGAACGGATCGCGGTCTCACGTCCGGAGCCGGGGCCCTTGACGAAGACGTCGACGCGCTTCATGCCGTGCTCCATGGCGCGGCGGCCAGCGGCCTCCGCAGCCATCTGTGCAGCGAACGGCGTCGACTTGCGGGACCCCTTGAAACCGACGGTGCCGGCGGAGGCCCAGGCGACAACCGCACCTGCGGGATCAGTGATCGCGATGATCGTGTTGTTGAACGTGCTCTTGATGTGGGCCTGCCCGGCCAGCACGTTCTTCTTTTCCTTGCGACGCACCTTGCTCTTGGCGCCGCCACTCTTTCGGCTTGCAGTAGCCATAAGTTCTTTTCTCTCCAGTCCTGTTTCAGCTCACCGCGCGGGTCAGCGTACCTTTTTCTTGCCAGCGACTGCCTTCTTGCGACCCTTGCGGGTGCGGGCATTGGTACGCGTGCGCTGGCCACGGACGGGCAGTCCGCTGCGGTGGCGACGGCCCTGGTAGTTGCCAATTTCGATCTTGCGACGAATATCGGCTGCGACGCTACGACGAAGGTCACCTTCGATTTCGTATGCACCGTTGATGTGGTCACGCAGCGCGACGAGCTGTTCGTCGTTGAGTTCGTGGACACGGAGATCGCCACTGACTCCAGTGGCGGCGAGGGTTTCGGCGGCGCGGGTCTTGCCCACGCCGAAGATGTAGGTGAGTGCGATCTCGAGGCGCTTTTCGCGCGGCAGGTCGACACCGAGTAGGCGTGCCATCAGGCGGTTACCTTTCAAAGTGTTTCCGGTCCATGGCCCCGAGGGGCCCGGTCGTGAACCGAGAAGGTGTGCGGCGTGACGCGTCCCCGTGCCTTTCGGCCGCATGTGGCGACCGGCGGGGCCTTGGCCTTCGTCCAAGGGTGGAGGTCCTTGTGGGGACCCTTGCGTTCACGTTGTTGAATTGTCAGGCGGGGTGGGCGATCGACCCGTTCCGCGATGCTCTGTTCGAGCCTTTGTCCAACGTCTGGGCTCAGCCCTGGCGCTGCTTGTGACGCGGGTTCTCGCAGATCACCATCACACGACCGTGCCGGCGGATGACCTTGCACTTGTCGCAGATCTTCTTGACGCTCGGCTGAACCTTCATTCGAGCAACCTTTTCAATCAGCGATGGGGCCCATGTCAAGCCCCAATCAGTGGTGGATGAACTCGGCAATCCTCGTCCCGGACGATCCCGTGTGCGCGAGCACACAACGATCCGCCGGGCATGGACGACCGACGCCCAAGGTTACGCCAGCGGCGGGCAAATGCCCAAATCCTCGGATCGAGGGCGTGACGCGCTCCCCCGGACATGACAAAACGCCCGGCAGAAGCCGGGCGTCGTCGTCGTTGATGGACTCACTTGTGGCGGTAGACGATGCGTCCGCGAGTCAGGTCATAGGGAGAAAGCTCCACCACAACGCGGTCAGCGGGGAGAATGCGAATGTAGTGCTGGCGCATCTTTCCGCTGATCGTGGTCAACACTTTGTGCCCGTTCGCGAGTTCCACCCGGAACATCGCGTTCGGAAGTGATTCCACGACGGTACCCTCCATCTCGAGGGCTCCCTCTTTCTTCGCCATGTGCTCTCAATCAGTTGTCAGATCATTATTGTCTGTGTGGATTCTATGCCGGGGCGCTGGCTTCACCCAAATCCCTGCCACCTGCAGGCCGCTGCGGCGCGCGGTCGGGTGCCGGTATCGTGGTCCCCCATGAGCCACTTCGCCGTGCATTACACCTACGTCTCTGACGCCACCCTCCTGGCCGAACACCGGCCCGCGCACCGCGACTTCCTGCGGTCCCTGGTGGGCTCGGGACTGGTGGCCGCCGGCGCCTACCCGGACGCCGAGGAACCTGCAGCTTTGCTCATCGTCGAGGCGGAAACCGCCGATGACGTGGCGACGATGCTGGAGAGGGACCCCTTTCTGGTGCAGGGCGCCATCGCCCGGCGTCGCATCCAGTTGTGGAACCCGCCCATCGGCATCTTCGCCTGAGGGTTGCCTCACCGGACCTTGTCGGACCCCACAAGCCAGGTGGTGCACTCGCCTGCAAGAGTGGCGTGGAAGCCGCGCATTCCCCACAGGGCCAGCGAGTCCGGGCTTCCGTGGGTACCGTCATCGAGATAGCTGCGAAGGTGCGGTTCGAGAGTGTCGTAGAACGGCCGATCCAGTGTGACGGAATCGTCGCGACGGAGCATGCCCATGGAGAAACAGGTGGCCTGGATCTCGTTGCGCCGGATCGTCTCGTTGCCCGGGGGCAAGTCGTCCATGGCGTCAAAGAAGCCGCTCACCCCCTGGATGTGGTGACCGTATTCGTGCCCGATCACATCCTTCGCCCAGATGGGGTCCCACGACGTGTCCAGCAGCAGGTCTTCGCCGATGTGAATCGTTCCCCCATTGGCGGAGCAGTAGTACGCGGGCGCCGTCGAGACCCCGCAGGGAGAAGTCACCTCGGACCCGGAGAAGAAAAAGTGCGGCACCTCTGCGCTCGGTAGACCCACGGTGGCGAGTACGGGGCGCCAGGCGTTCTGGATGCATGCCAGTTCGGCGGTGGCGTAGGGCTGCAGTTCTGCCATGGTTCCCAGCGTCGCGGGCGCTGGGCAGCCGGACATGGAGGGGAAGGAGGCCGTGTAGACGGCTGCCTGCTGCACCCTCACCCATGCAGGATCCCCCGAGTTCGGTGGCGGGAGCGGCGGATTTGTCCGGTTCGGGATGGGCTCGGGTTCCGGTGGTGCCGGCTTCGGGGTCGGCGGCTCAGGCTTCGGGGTGGGCGGGGCCGGTGGGGCACTGCTGGGCCGGGGCATGGGTGTGGGCGGCTCGTACGGTTCCACGGAGGACGCCACCAGCCCACCCAGCACCGCGATGAGGCCCGGCACGATCACCAGGAACCCCACCACCGCCACGAGGCAGCCCACCACGGCACCCGATGAGGTGCGTCGAGGGGGCGGAGCCCAGCCCGGCCCCCCACCCGAGGGCCCCCAGTTGGAGGGGGGCCCGTAGAGTCCTCGGGGCGGCGGCCCCGGCGGTGGCCCACCGCGGAAGGCGGGCGGCCCCCAGGGGGCGGCGGGCGGCGGGGGCCCCCAGGGCCCGGCGCTTGGTGGTCCTCCGGAGCTGCCGCGCGCGCCGGGTGGGGTGATGGGTCCGGATGGGTGGGTGAACCGGTCGGGAGGCGGCATGGACATCAGCTCACCCTTTCTGCGCCGACCGCCCACGTGTTGCAGTCCCCCAGGGTCTGGGCGTACAGCCCGCGCGTCCCCCAGAAGAGGATCGACTCCCGGCTGCCATGGATGCCGTCGATGGTCATCGTCTCCAGTCGTTGTTGCCAGCTGTCCCAGTTGTTCTCGTCGAAATCCACGATCTCACTGTTGCGGGTCATGGTGGCGGACCAGCAGGTGGCCTGCAGTTCCGCACGACGCTCGATCTCGTCCGACTGGACCAGCTGCATCTTCGCGGTGGTGATCCCGGCGAGGCTCTGGACGTGGTGGGAGTACTCGTGGTTGACCATCTCGTTGATGGACAGGTCCCAGTCCATGGCCATCTCCAGGTGCCCCGCCCCGAAATGGACGGTGCCCATCCCTGCGGAGCAGTAGAAGGCGGGCGCCTCAAGGTATCCGCATTCACTGGGAGCCCCGGTGCCGGGGTAGAACTCCACGGGGGGCTCCACGGTGGACCACCCCTTGAGCTGGAAAAGCGGCACCCAGGCACGGTGGACGCAGTGCCATTGCTGGAGGACGAGTGCCTGGTACTCCGTCTCGGACGTGACCTTCTGGACGGCCGGGCAGGTGGACAGGATGGGCGCGGGCTCACCGATCAGCTCTTCAGCCTGCAGCACCGTCCACAGATCATTTTGTGGGGCGGGGGGCGGCAGTGCTTCCCAGTCGCGCTCGGGGAGTTGCCAGCCCTCCCGGGTCGGCGCTGGCGGCGGCGGTGTGGGCGAAGGGGATGGGGACGGCGAAGAGGGTGGGGGCGTCTCCACTGCCGTCGGTGTGGACACCGGCCGCGTGGTGGTGGGTGCTGGCCCGGGGATGCTCGGGTCAGCTGGCGGCTGCCCCCACACCTGTCCCGCGACGCCCAGCAGTACCGCCAGTGCTGTGCCGGCCGAGATGAGTGCCCACACGGGGCCCTTCACCGACCTGCGGCGCGGCGGGGGCGGTGTCGGTGGCCCGAACGGGGGCGGCGGCCTCCACCGAGCACCGGGGGGCGGGCCCCCACCTGGTGGTGTGCCGGGAACCCAGCCGGTGGGTCTCTGCTGCGGTGGAGGCGAGGCCGCCGGTGGCGCATCCCAGCGGCGCTCGGGCGTCCCTCCCGTCGTGTACGGCTGCCCGTTCCATGGCGGAGCCCCAGGCGGTCGCTGACCCCCGCCCCCGGGCCACTGGGGTGCTGGCGGACCACTCCAGGGCTGCTGGGGCGGGCCGGCTGCTGGAGGCTGGTAGGGGCCGAAGGCCGGAGGCCCGAGCGGACCGTTGTGTGGTGGCGGGAATGGGCCAGGGCGTGGGGGTTGGGACATTTCAGTTGACCCTGGCCGGATCCACGGACCACGTGTTGCAGTCACCCACCGTGTCGGCGTACAGGCCCCGCGTGCCCCAGTACAGCAGCGACTCCCGGCTGCCGTGTTCGTCGTCGAGCACGCTCTCGTGCAGGCTGTACTGCCAGTCGTCCCATCTGCTCTGGTCGAAACCAACGGCATCGTTGTGGAACGTCATGCTGGCGGACAGGCAGGTGGCCTGCAACTCCAGCCGGCGGTCCAGGTCGTCGGTGGGGTCGACCCCCTCCATGGCGTCGATGATGCCGGCCAGGTTCTGGATGTGGTGGGCGTACTCGTGGTGAACGGACTCATTGACCGTCAGGTCCCAGTACATGGCAAGGTCGCGGTCGTCACCTCCGAAGAACGCCATGCCCCCGCCGTCGGGACAGTAGAAGGCCGGAGCCTCTGCATAACCGCAGGCGCTCGTGCTGCCGATGCCGGTGAAGAACCTCAGGGGCGGCTCCACCGTCGACCAGCCGAGCCTTTCGAACACCGGTGTCCACGCCTCGTGGACGCACTCCCACTGCCGTGTGACCGCCTCCTGGTAGGACGCGTCGTCGTCGATGGTGTGGGGCATGTCGCACCCCGCGATGGACGGGGGCGCCATCGCAGCGAGTCGTGGCGACTGCATCGTCTGCCAGGCCTCCTCCTGACCCGGCGCGAGAACCGGGAGGACGTCCCACGACCACTCCGGCAGCAACCACTCCCCCGTGGCGGGATCCACAACTCCCTGCGCCGAGGAGGCCGGCGGTTCAGGCTCAGCAGCCGCTCCACCCGGCAGCGGTGCGACGGTGGGAGTCGTCACCACGGAGGGGGTCGCCTCATCGAAGCCATAGGTCTCGTTGTTCTGCCAGCGTGTGACGACGACGCCCGCGGCTGCCATGGCAACAACGAGGAGGAACACGAGCAGGCCGATCAAGGGTGCCCTGTGGGAGTCCTCTGATGGCCTGGACACCACCCACGGCCCATCGGGGCCCTCGGTCTGTGTGAAGGGCGGTGCCCAGTGCGCTGCAGGCCCCTGCAGTGGCGCGGGGGCGTCACGGTGCGCCGGTTGCGGTGGAGGGGGTTGAGCGCGCGTCGCGGGTGGCAACCAGTGATCGGGTGGACCACCCGGCGGGGCAGGGCTCACGCCACACCTGCGAAGAGCACCACCAGTACCGCAAGGGTGATGAGCAGCGCCAGGACGACACCGGTGACCAAAAGTGCGGGGATGAGAACGTTGCGGGACGTACTCACCTGGCCTGCCGGGACCCCGGAGGACTGCACGATGCCGGGCACCTCCACAGCCGCCGCGGGGAGCCGCTCGATCACCGGAACGAGTTCACCCAGATGCTGGGCCCCGTACACGACATCCAGCGCCGCCATGTAGTCGTCCTGCTGCAGCCTGCCGTCGGCAAACGCGTCCGAAAGCCTCTTGGTGAGGGCTTCACGCTCGACGTCATCGACGTCGGCCTGTGCCTGTTGCAGGTACTTCGAGGACGGAGGCAGGCTGCTCATGCCCCCATGGTAGGTCACCGGTTGACGGGGTATCAGTCGGAGAGTGGTCCGAACTGGACGCCACGCGCTGCCAGTTCAGCTTCGCCACCGTCGGGTGCGGTGAGCACCCACAGGCCGTCGCGGGTGATCGCCACCGTGTGCTCCCAGTGGGCGCCGCGGGAGCCGTCGCGGCTGACCACGGTCCAGTCGTCCTCGCAGACCGAGGTCTGGTGCAGCCCTCGGGTGAGCATGGGTTCAATGGCCAGGGCCATGCCGACGTCCAGCTTGGGGCTCGGGCCCCGCTTGTGGAAGTTGGGGACGTCCGGGTCCATGTGCATCGACGAGCCGATCCCGTGGCCCGTGTACTCCCGAAGCGTCCCATAGCGGCGGGGTTGGGCCTTCACGAACTCGTCGATGGCGCGCGAGACGTGACTCACGCGGCCGCCGGCCTTCGCCTGGGAGATGCCCGCCCACAGCGCACCGCGCGTGGCCTCCGAGAGCGCTTCGTCGGCGGGGTCAGCCTCACCGATGATGAACGTTGCGGCAGCATCGCCGTGCCAGCCCTGGATGATGGCGCCGAAGTCCACGGAGACGACGTCGCCCTCGGCCAGCACTCGCGAGCCGGGGACCCCGTGCACCAGTTCCTCGTTGACCGAGATGCAGGCCACACCCGCGAACCCGACGCCGTACTCGGCGCCGTAGTTCAAGAAGTTCGAGGTGGCGTTGTTGCGGGCCAGGACTTCACGTCCGACCGCGTCCACCTCCAGGGTGGTCATGCCGGGTGATGCTGCGTCCTGCATGGCCTGCAGCCCTTCCGCCACCACAAGTCCGGCACGGCGCATCAGTTTGAGTTGGTCGTCGGTCTTGATCTCGATCCGCATGCTCCCCATCACTTCCCGGTGTGCTTGTCGACTCCGGCGAACATGCGTTCCCGCACCTCGTCAACCGTGCCGGTACCGTCCACGTCCACCAGGATCCCCTGGCGTTCGTAGTGGAACAGCAGCGGCGCCGTCTGTCCGGCGTAGACCTCCATCCGGCGACGGATGGTGTCCTCGTTGTCGTCGGCGCGGCCCTCGATGCGGGCACGCTCCAGCAGACGATCCACCAGTGCGTCAGGATTGACCTGCAGCGACACGACCGCGTCGAGCTGACGGGACGTGGCACTGAGGTGTTCGTCAAGAAAGTGGACCTGATGCATGGTGCGCGGAAACCCGTCGAGCAGGAAACCCTGGGCACAGTCCGGCTGAGCCAGGCGATCGGCCACGATGGCCTCCGTCAAGTCGTCCGACACGTACTCGCCGGCCTCGATGATGGCCTTGACCTGCACGCCCAGATCAGTGCCCTGCTGGATGTTGGAGCGGAAGATGTCACCCGTCGAGACGGCCGGGATCCCGTACCGCTCGGCCAGGGCCGTGGCCTGGGTTCCCTTGCCTGCGCCCGGTGCACCCATGATCAGCAGTCTCACCGCAGGAAGCCCTCATAGTTGCGCTGCTGGAGCTGGCTCTCGATCCGCTTCACGGTGTCCAGTGCCACACCCACGATGATGAGGATCGACGTACCGCCGAAGGGGAAGTTCTCGTTGGCACCCACGCCCACGAACGCCAGGGTGGGCGCGAGGGCGATGATGGCGAGGTACAGCGACCCGGGCGCCGTCAGGCGCGACAAGACGTAGGACAGGTAGCGCTCGGTGGGCTTGCCGGCACGGATGCCGGGGATGAACCCGCCGTACTTCTTCATGTTGTCCGACACCTCCTCCGGGTTGAAGGTGATGGAGACGTAGAAGTAGGTGAAGAAGATGATGAGGAAGAACTGGGCCACCGAGGACCAGACGCCGTTGTTCGCGAAGTTCTGCGCAATCCAGATGGACACGGCGCTTTCGGGACGGAACTGGGCGTACAGGATGGGCAGGTACAGGATCGACGTGGCGAAGATGACGGGGATGACGCCCGCCTGGTTCACCTTGAGCGGGATGTAGGTGGTGGATCCACCGACGAGGCGACGACCCACCATGCGCTTGGCGTACTGGACGGGAATCCGGCGCTGGCCCTGCTCCACGAAGACGATGCCGAGCATCACGAGCAGGCCGATGGCGATGACGCCGAAGAACAGGAACCAACCGGTGGCGCCGGGGCTCGACTGCTTGATGGCCCACAGACCGGCGGGGAAGCTGGCGGCGATCTGCGTGAAGATCATGACGGACATGCCGTTGCCGATGCCGCGTTCGGTGATGAGCTCACCCAGCCACATGATCACGACGGTGCCGGCCGTCATGGTCAGCACCATCGTGACCAGGGGCAGCAGCTCGTCGGTGTTGAGGATGCCCGTGCAGCCCTGGAAGAGCTGGCCGGTACGGGCCAGCGTGATGAACGCCGTCGAGTTCAGGACGGCGAGGACCAGGGTGAGGTAACGGGTGTACTGCGTGATCTTCGCCGTGCCGGTCGCGCCCTCCTTCTTGAGGGCCTCCAGCTTCGGGATCACCACGGTGAGCAGCTGCAGGATGATCGACGCGGTGATGTAGGGCATGATGCCCAGCGCGAAGATCGACAGTTTGAGCAGCGCACCACCGGAGAAGAGGTTGATCATCGTGTAGATGCCAGCCTGCGCCCCCTCGGTGGCGAGCGTCGCGCACTGGTTGATCCGTGAGATGTTCACGTTCGGGGTCGGGATCGTCGATCCAAGGCGGAACAGTGCGAGAACACCCAGGGTGAAGAGGATCTTCTTGCGCAGGTCCGGCGTCTTGAATGCGTTTGCGAAGGCGGAGAACATCCGGCCCCACTTTCTCCTACGGAGTCAACAAAGGAAGGCGTTGCCAATCAAGGCAACCCGCGCAGCCTATCAAGCGCGGCACGGAGGACCCAACCGGGAGCCGCGCGTGATCATGTGGCCGCACGAGGGCAGTGGGGACAAACGATGTCCACCATGCCGAGGAACAGATGTGGCCGGCACCCGTGAGGGCACCGGCCACAATGGTTCAGCTGGTTCAGGCAGCGAGCTCTGTGAGCGTGCCGCCGGCCTCTTCGAGCTTCGCCTTGGCGGAAGCGGAGAAGGCATGGGCGGTGATGTTCAACGCCACGGAGATGTCGCCGTTGCCGAGCACCTTGACGAGGGAGCCGTCGCGCACTGCGCCGGCCTCGATGAGATCCTCAACGGTGATGGTGCCGCCCTGGGGGAACAGTTCCCCGAGGCGACCCACGTTGACGACCTGGAACTCGACGCGGAACGGGTTCTTGAACCCCTTCAGCTTCGGGACCCTCATGTGCATGGGCATCTGGCCACCCTCGAAGGCTGCGGGAACGTTCTTGCGAGCGCCCGTACCCTTCGTACCGCGACCAGCGGTCTTACCCCTCTTGCCACCTTCACCGCGACCCACACGGGTCTTGGCGGTCTTGGCTCCGGGGGCGGGACGCAGGTGATGAATTTTCAGTGCCATGGTTACTTGACCTCTTCCACGGTGACAAGGTGGGCGACGGCCTTGATCATGCCGAGCACCTCGGGACGATCCTCACGCACGACGGATGCACCGACGCGCCTGAGACCGAGGGTGCGCAACGTGTCACGCTGGTTCTGCTTGCCGCCGACCCCCGACTTGAACTGGGTGATCTTCAACTCAGCCATCAGGAAGTTGCCCCTTCCTTGAGTGCACGAAGCAGAGCCGCCGGGGCGACGTCTTCCACGGGAAGTCCACGACGGCGCGCAATGGCGTCGGGCATCTCGAGCTGCTTCAGCGCGTCCACGGTGGCGTGCACGACGTTGATCGCGTTGGCGGAGCCAAGCGACTTCGACAGCACGTCGCCGATGCCTGCGCACTCAAGCACCGCGCGAACGGAGCCCCCGGCGATGACACCGGTACCGGGAGATGCGGGACGCAGCAGCACAACGCCGCCTGCCTTCTCACCCTGTACGTGGTGCGTGATGGTCTTCTGGACCATGGGGACGCGGAAGAAGTGCTTCTTCGCCTCCTCGACACCCTTGGCGATTGCCGCGGGCACCTCCTTGGCCTTGCCGTACCCCACGCCGACCATGCCTTCGCCGTCGCCCACGACGACGAGCGCCGTGAAGCTGAAGCGGCGACCGCCCTGGACGACCTTGGCCACGCGGTTGATGGCAACCACGCGCTCGAGGTACTGGTTCTTCTCTTCTTGGCGAGCCTGGCCACGACGATCGTCACGGCCACGACGCTCACCGCCTGCACGGCCTGCGCCGCGCTGCTGGGTTTCACTCATCGTGTTGCCCTTCCTTTCGTCGTTTGTTAGAAGTCCAGACCAGCTTCGCGCGCCGCGTCAGCGAGCGCCGCGATGCGGCCGTGGTACTTGTTGCCGGCACGGTCGAAGACGACCTGGTCAATTCCTGCAGCCTTGGCACGCTCCGCGATCAAGGAGCCAACCTGACGGGCCTTGCCCGACTTGTCGGCCTGTACTGCGCGAAGGTCGGCCTCCATGGTGGAGGCAGACACCAGCGTGCGGCCCTGGACGTCGTCGATGACCTGGACGAACAGATGCCGCGTGGAACGGGTGACGACCAGACGGGGGCGCATGGCCGAACCGTTGATCTTCTTGCGGGCGCGGAGCTGGCGGCGAGCCCGCGACGCGCTCTTGGGTGCGAGACCCTTGCGAGCCCCCAGCGAGATAGCCATTACTTACCAGCCTTTCCGGCCTTGCGGCGGACCTGCTCGCCCGCGTAGCGGACACCCTTGCCCTTGTAGGGCTCAGGCTTGCGGAGCTTGCGGATGTTGGCCGCAGTCTCCCCGACCAACTGCTTGTCGATACCAGCGACCGAAAGACGGGTCGGCGACTCGACGGTGAACGTGACACCCTCGGGAGCGTTGATGATCACCGGGTGCGAGAAACCGAGAGCGAACTCGAGCTGCTTCGGACCCTTGGAGATCACACGGTAACCAACGCCGACGATCTCGAGCTTCTTTTCGTAGCCCTCGGTGACACCGACGACCATGTTGGACACGAGCGTGCGGGTCAGGCCGTGGAGCGAGCGGTTCTGACGCTCGTCGTTGGGCCGGGAAACCTGTACTTCGCCATCTTCGTTCTTGGTGACGGTGAGGGGCTCAGCGACGGTGAGCGTCAGGAGGCCCTTGGGGCCCTTGACGTCGACCTGCTGGCCATTGAGTGTGACCTCGACCCCGGACGGAACCGTGATCGGGAGCCTGCCAATGCGTGACATTTATCTATTCTCCTTCTCAGTTGGTCCGGGTCACCAGACGTAGGCGAGGACTTCGCCGCCCACGGACTTGGCGTTGGCCTGCTTGTCAGTCAGCAGACCGTGCGAGGTGGAGATGATGGCAACACCGAGACCGCCAAGCACCTTGGGCAGCGAGTTCGCCTTGGCGTACACGCGGAGCCCCGGCTTGCTGATGCGGCGAAGGCCGGCGATGGAACGCTCGCGCGATTCGCCGTACTTCAGTGTGAGCGTGAGGGTCTTGCCGACCTGGCCTTCAACATCTGCCAGTTCGAAGCTCTGGATGTAGCCCTGAGCCTTCAGGATCTCCGCGATGCCCACCTTGATCTTGGACGACGGCATGGCCGTCGTTTCCAGGTACGCCTGATTGGCGTTGCGCAGACGCGTGAGCATGTCTGCAATCGGGTCAGTCATTGTCATGGCTGTTGAGCCTCTTTCTCGCGTCGGTTTCCTTGTTCAGGACCTGACGCGCGTTTGTTCAAAGTTGGGGAGTTCGAGGTCACCAGGACGACTTGGTGATGCCGGGCAGCTCGCCGGCGTGTGCCAGCTCGCGCAGGCAGATGCGGCACACACCAAACTTGCGGTACACCGACCTGGGCCGACCGCAACGCGTGCAACGGGAGTAGGCGCGCACACCGAACTTGGGCTTGCGGGCCTGCTTGACCTTGAGTGCTGTCTTTGCCATTACTCAGCTCACTTCTTCTTCTTGGCGTAGAACGCCGGACCGCGCTTGGCCTTGGCCTTCTTCGGGTCATCAACAGCCTTGAACGGGAAGCCCAGGTGCTTCAGCAGCGCCTTGCCCTCCACGTCGTTGGCAGCCGAGGTGACGAACGTGATGTCCATACCGCGCACACGATCGATCTTGTCCTGGTCGATCTCGAGGAACATGACCTGCTCGTTGAGACCGAAGGTGTAGTTGCCATTGCCGTCGAACTGGCGGCCGTTGAGCCCGCGGAAGTCGCGGATTCGGGGCAGTGCCAGGGTCAGCAGACGGTCCGCGAACTCCCACATGCGGTCGCCGCGCAGCGTGACGTGGCAGCCGATGGGCTGGAACTCACGGAGCTTGAACTGGGCGATCGACTTGCGGGCCTTCGTCACGGACGGCTTCTGGCCGGTGATGGCGGTGAGGTCGCGGACGGCGCCGTCGATGATCTTGGAGTCGCGAGCTGCCTCGCCGACACCCATGTTCACGACGATCTTCACGAGCCCGGGGATCTGCATGACGTTGTCGTAGTTGAACTCGTCCTGCAGTGCCTGAGTGATCTCGGCGCGGTAGCGCTGCTTGAGGCGCGGGATGTCGCCGGTTTCCACGTGGGTGGTCTCCACTGTCTCGGTGCTCATCAGATCTCCTTCCCGGTCTTGCGGGCGACACGCTGCGAGCGGAACGCCTTGTACTCGGTGCCGTCGGCACGCTTCTTCATGACCTCGACGCGCTCGAAGCCGACGCGGGTCACCACGTCAGCGCCGTCGACCTTGGTGACGAGCTGCACGTTGGAAACGTGGATGGGGGCCTCGGCGGTGATGATGCCGCCCTCGATGCGACGGCCGCCGGCGCCCTGGGACTCGCGGCGGTGACGCTTCATGAGGTTCACGCCCTCGACGATGACGCGCTCCTGCTCGATGAACACGGCGATGATCTCACCGATCGTGCCCTTGTCCTTGCCTGCGATGACCTTGACGCGGTCACCCTTCTTCACGCGAAGACCTGCCATGTCAGATCACCTCCGGTGCGAGCGAGACGATGCGCATGTACTTCTTCTCACGCAGTTCACGGGCCACCGGGCCGAAGATGCGGGTGCCGCGGGGCTCCCCGTCGGTCTTCAGGATGACGGCGGCGTTCTCGTCAAACTTGATGTAGGACCCGTCGGCACGGCGACGTTCCTTGGTACTACGCACAATGACGGCCTTGACGATGTCACCCTTTTTGACGTTGCCGCCGGGGATCGCGTCCTTGACCGTGGCGACGATGGTGTCACCGAGAAAGGCGTAGCGACGCTTCGAGCCACCGAGAACACGGATGCACAAGATTTCCTTGGCACCAGTGTTGTCGGCGACTTTAAGCCGCGACTCCTGCTGGATCATTTGTTCTCCTTCGTCCGGCTGGTTCCCTTGTCAGGCCTGAACCGGAACTTCGATGGTCCCCCTGGATTTTGCCAGGAGGCGCCCAGGGCCCAGAGGCCGCGGGGTTCTGCTGTCCGGGAAAGGTCCCCACGCACACAAAGCACGCGGGCACAGACCCAGAACAACTTTGCAAGCGTATAGCACGTCATGCGCCAGCGTGAAATCGTCGCCCAGTGAGCGTCTCCCATCAGTGCACCAGCGAGCCACCAACGGCCCCTCGGAACCTTCCTGAAGCCCCCGCGGGTCCACGCACGACAACAGCCCGCCTCCCCCGAGGGGAAGACGGGCCGTTGTGGCGTGCAGCGAGTGCCTACTTGGCGCGCTCGATGACCTCGATGAGGCGCCAACGCTTCGTGGCGGACAGCGGACGGGTCTCCATGACGCGGACACGGTCGCCGGTGAGGGCGGAGTTCTCCTCGTCGTGGGCCTTCAGCCGCGTCGACTTCGTCATGACCTTGCCGTAGAGCGGGTGCTTCACCCGATCCTCGACGAGGACGACGATGGTCTTGTCCATCTTGTCGGACACAACGACGCCCTGCAGCACCTTGCGGCGACCGCGATCCTCGCCCTGGGGCTCGGCCAACGTCTGGTCAGTGGTTTCTTCGCTCATGTTCACTTCTCCTCAACCGCGGGCTCGTCAACGATGCCGAGGTTGCGCTCCTGCAGCACGGTGTAGATGCGGGCAATGTCCTTACGGACGGCGCGCAGCCGACCGTGGGTCTCCAGCTGACCCGTGGCCGCCTGGAAACGGAGGCCGAAGAGTTCTTCCTTCAGTTCGACCACCTTGGCGTTGAGCTGGTCACGTGACAGGCCACGCAGCTCGTGGGCGGAAACGACCTTGCTCATCAGATTTCACCTGCTTCGCGCTTGATGAAGCGTGCCTTGAAGGGCAGCTTGTGGATAGCGAGACGCAATGCCTCGCGGGCAATGTCCTCCGGCACACCGGAGAGCTCGAACAACACGCGTCCGGGCTTGATGTTGGCGATCCACCACTCGGGAGAACCCTTACCGGAACCCATGCGGGTTTCGGCAGGCTTCTTCGTGAGCGGGCGGTCCGGGTACACGTTGATCCAGACCTTGCCGCCACGCTTGATGTGACGGGTCATGGCAATACGTGCAGCCTCAATCTGACGGTTCGTCAGGTAGGAGGACTCCAGCGCCTGGATGCCGTATTCACCGAAGGCGAGCTTGGTGCCGCCCTTGGCCATGCCCGTGCGATCGGGGCGATGTTGCTTACGGAACTTGACGCGACGAGGAATCAGCATGACTAGGCTCCTGCGTTCTCGGTTGCGGGAGCAGCCTCAGCCGGAGCCTGGGCTGCATCGGTGCGACGGCGTCCGCCACCGCGCTCGGGACGATCCCCACGACCCTCCCCGCGTGCCGGACGACGGCCCGGACGCTGGCGGCCACCTGGGGCAGCGTTGCGTGCGGCCTTCTGGGCAGCGCGCTCCGCACGGGTTCCGGTCACGTCACCCTTGTAGATCCACACCTTCACGCCAATACGGCCGAATGTGGTGCGGGCCTCGAAGAAGCCGTAGTCGATGTCGGCACGCAGGGTGTGCAGGGGCACGCGGCCCTCGCGGTAACCCTCGGAGCGCGACATCTCGGCGCCGCCAAGACGGCCGGAGCACTTGATCTTGATGCCCTGTGCGCCGGAACGCATGGCTGTCTGCTGCGCCTTGCGCATGGCGCGACGGAACGCGACGCGAGCGCCGAGCTGCTCCGCAACACCCTGGGCAACCAGCTGTGCATCGATCTCGGGGTTCTTGACCTCGAGAATGTTCAGCTGCACCTGCTTGCCGGAAATCTTCTCCAGCTCGGTGCGCACGCGCTCCGCCTCGGCGCCGTTACGGCCGATGACGATGCCCGGACGCGCAGCGTGCAGGAAGATGGTGATTCGCTCGGAGCGGCGCTCAAGCTCGATGGAGCTGATGCCAGCCCGCTCGAGGTTCTTGGTCAGCCACTGGCGGATCTTGACATCCTCTGCCACGTACTCCGCATACTGCTTCTCGGCGTACCAGCGCGTGGTGTGGTCGGTGGTGATCCCGAGGCGGAAGCCAATCGGGTTGATCTTTTGGCCCATTGTCAGGCTCCCTTCTGCACACGGGGTTCGACGACCACGGTGATGTGGGCGCCACGCTTCAGGATCTGGCTTGCGGAACCCTTGGCGCGAGGGCGAATGCGCTTGAGCGTCACACCCTCGTCGACGAACGCCTGGGAGATGTACAGGTCAGCGCTGCGCAAGTCCTCGGTGTCCTCGGCATTGGCGACAGCAGAGGCCACCACCTTGTAGACGGGCTCGGAAGCTGCCTGGGGGGCGAACTTCAGGGCGACAAGCGCCTCGCCCACGGGCATGCCGCGGACAAGATCGATGACGCGACGGACCTTGGTCGAGCTCATCCGGACGTGCCGCGCGATGGCGTACGAGCCAGGACGATCCCCGAGCAGGGCCTCTCGACGACGGCTGTTGCCGTTCTCGTTGCTCATTGGTTAATCCTCATCCTTTTCTGCTCGCCTCAGCGGCGGCGGGCCTTCTTGTCGTCCTTCACGTGACCCCGGAAGGTACGTGTGGGGGCGAACTCGCCCAGCTTGTGTCCGATCATCGCCTCGGTGACGAAGACAGGGATGTGCTTGCGACCATCGTGGACCGCGAGCGTGTGCCCGAGCATGTCCGGAATGATCATCGAGCGGCGCGACCAGGTCTTGATCACGTTCTTGGTGCCCTTTTCGTTCTGCACGTCCACCTTTTTTTGGAGGTGGTCGTCGACGAAGGGGCCCTTCTTAAGACTGCGTGGCATGTTCTCTCAGGCTCCCTATCAGCGCTTCTTGCCGGACTTGCGACGGCGGACGATGAGACGGCTGCTCGCCTTGTTCTTGTCGCGAGTACGTCCCTCCTTCTTGCCCCATGGAGACACGGGGTGACGTCCACCGGACGTCTTGCCCTCGCCACCACCGTGAGGGTGGTCGACCGGGTTCATGACGACACCGCGGACGGTCGGGCGAATGCCCTTCCAGCGGTTGCGGCCGGCCTTGCCCCAGTTGATGTTGGACTGTTCGGCGTTGCCGACAGAACCAATGGTTGCGCGGCAGCGGATGTCCACCAGACGCATTTCGCCCGAGGGCATGCGCAGGGTGGCGTACTTGCCTTCGCGGGCAACCAGCTGGATCGATGCGCCAGCAGAGCGGCCCATCTTGGCGCCGCCACCGGGGCGGAGCTCAACGGCGTGCACCGTGGTGCCCACCGGGATCTGGCGAAGCTCCAGGTTGTTGCCGGGCTTGATGTCCGAGCCGAGGCCAGCAGAGATGACAGTGCCCTGCGTCAGGTTGTTCGGCGCAATGATGTAGCGCTTCTCACCGTCGGCGTAGTGGAGCAGTGCGATGCGGGCGGTGCGGTTCGGGTCGTACTCAATATGAGCGACCTTGGCCGGCACGCCGTCCTTGTCGTAGCGCTTGAAGTCGATCAGGCGGTAGGCCTGCTTGTGTCCGCCACCGATGTGGCGCGTGGTGATGCGCCCGGTGTTGTTGCGGCCACCGGTCTTCGGCTTGGCAACGAGGAGCGACTTCTCGGGGGTGGAACGAGTGAGTTCGACGAAGTCGGACACGCTAGAGCCACGACGGCCCGGCGTTGTCGGCTTGTACTTGCGAATACCCATGAGGTTATTTCAGTCCTTTGCTTCTCGACGCCGTCAGTCGCCCTGGCCGGCAAAGATGTCGATGCGATCGCCGTCAGCGACGGTCACGATGGCACGCTTGGTGTTGGCCTTCTTGCCGATGCCGAAGCGCGTGCGACGGGTCTTGCCCTCACGGTTGAGGGTGTTGACCGAGGTGACCTTGACCTTGAAGATCGCCTCAATGGCAATCTTGATCTCAGTCTTGTTCGCGTCGGGCGAGACAACGAACGTGTACTTGCCCTCGTCGAGGAGGTTGTAGCTCTTCTCGCTGACGACGGGGCGCAGGATCACGTCGCGGTGGTCGCGAATCTTGAAGTTGTTCACTTCGAGTCCTCCTCGTTCTCGGCGGCCAGTTGAGCGGCCTCCGACTCGGTGGCGACAACTTCAACACCGAAGGAACCGTGGCCACCGACGAAGGTGTCCAGTGCTGCGGAGGTGAAGATGACCGCGTCGTTGACGAGCACGTCGTATGTGTTCAGCTGGTCGACGGCAAGCGCATGAACCTGGGGGACGTTGCGGAGGCTGAGCCACGCGATGTCCTCGTAGCGGTCCAGCACGACAAGAACCTTGTTCAGGTCTGCGATGGTCGACAGCGTGGCGAGAGCAGCCTTGGTGGAGGGGGTCTCCCCCGTCACGATCTCGGAGATGATGTGGACCTGGCCGTCGCGGGCCCTGTCGGAGAGCGCACCACGGAGGGCGGCTGCAATCATCTTCTTGGGCGTGCGCTGCGAGTAGTCACGCGGCTGCGGGCCGTGGGAGATGCCACCGCCAACCCAGATGGGTGAACGGGTGGAGCCGTGACGGGCACGACCGGTGCCCTTCTGGCGCCATGGCTTCTTGCCACCACCACGGACCATTGCGCGGGTCTTCGTGGCGTGGGTGCCCTGGCGTGCAGCTGCGAGCTGCGCCGTGACGACCTGGTGGATCAGCGGAACGTTGGTCTGGACGTCGAACATCTCCGAGGGGAGTTCGGCCTGACCGGTCTTCTTGCCCTGGGCGTCGATGACGTCGACGACACGTGCGTCACTCATGAGAGCACACCCTTCTTTGCTGCGCTGCGCACGACGACGAGCGACCCGTTGTTGCCGGGCACTGCACCGCGGACCAGCAGAAGGCCGCGGTCAGCGTCGACGGCGTGGATGATGAGATTCTGCACCGTCACCTTCTCGTTGCCCATGCGACCTGCCATGCGCATGCCCTTGAACACGCGACCGGGGGTGGCGCAGCCGCCGATGGATCCCGGAGAGCGGTGCTTGCGGTGCACACCGTGCGAGGCGCGCAGACCGTGGAAGCCGTGGCGCTTCATGACGCCGGCGGTGCCCTTGCCCTTGCTGGTGCCGGTGACGTCGACCACGTCGCCGTCGGCGAAGGTCTCAGCCGTCAGCTCCTGGCCGAGCGTGTACTCGGTGGCGTTGGCGGTGCGCAGCTCCAGCAGGTGCTTGCGCGGGGTGACGTCAGCCTTGGCGAAGTGTCCAGCCGCAGGCTGGGTGACCTTCTTGGCCTTGATCGCACCGAAACCGAGCTGGACGGCGTTGTAGCCGTCGATCTCGGGCGTGCGGACCTGTGTGACAACACACGGGCCGGCCTGGATGACGGTGACGGGGACCACCTTGTTGTTGTCGTCCCACAGCTGGGTCATGCCGAGCTTGGTGCCCAGGATGCCCTTGACGATTCTCTGGTTCATGATGGTCAATTCCCTCACGGAAGCTTGATCTCGATGTCGACACCAGCCGGCAGGTCGAGGCGCATCAGCGAGTCAACCGTCTTCGGGGTGGGGTCGAGGATGTCGATGAGGCGCTTGTGCGTCCGCATCTCGAAATGCTCGCGGCTGTCCTTGTACTTGTGGGGCGAACGGATGACGCAGTACACGTTCTTCTCCGTCGGCAGCGGCACAGGCCCGGCCACCTTCGCACCCGTACGGGTCACGGTGTCGACGATTTTGCGCGCCGAGCTGTCGATGACCTCATGGTCATATGCCCGCAGCCTGATGCGGATCTTTTGTCCCGCCACAGTTTGTCCTCACTCTTCGTCCCTATGGCTATCTTCGGTCGTGCCAGCAATAGGGCTGGCAACCCTGGTTGCTCCGACCCCCGAGGTCGGGAGTGTCGTGTCAGTTCCCTTGCGCGAATCCCGATTTTCCGAGGGATTTCTCCCTGCGGAATGCCATGATTCGCGCTGTGCAATCTGCTCGACCCCGTCTGAGGTGGCGGCCCACACGCGACGCTTGGACTCGAAAGTCGGCGTCCACGACGGACCAGCCCCCTGCGGAGCAACCTGCTTATTCTTGCATGCCCTCCCCTCGACGCCAAATCAGCTTCACCGACCCGGTCGACACCCGGCACAGCGCCCTCGCAGGCGCCGCGCCGACCCCCCTCACTCCGCCGTGAAGCGGAGCGACCACTGCGCGGCGCGGGGCCGCAACTGGTACTCAGGCCGGACGTCCGGTCCACACGAACGCGATCCAAGGCCGTGCACGGCGGCATCGATGAGCAGGTGGGTTGCCGTGGATGTCGGCAACTCATGGGGATGGGCCGCGGCGGCAACCTCGTGCGCGCTGTGGGCACGCAACTGGAACCCGGGGCGTTCCCCGTTCACCTCATCGGCCCGCAGCAGCAGGGGTAGGTCCGGGAGGGACAGCTCGCGCAGCCCCCCGCGGTGGCCGCTCTCCTGCGGCACCGCATAGTTGACCACCAGGTCCTCGACGTCGCCACCGAAACGACCCACCACGGCGGCCTGCTTGGAGTCCGGGTAGCTCTCATTCGGCCCGGTGCCGAACCACTCCACGTGCCCGAGGCCGGTGGGCAACAGGAAATGCAGCCCGATCCTCGGCCACGTGCCCTTCCAGCCCCTCGACGGCTGGGCGTCGGCTGACAGCACCAGCTCCCCGTCACGCATCTGCCAGAAGAGCTCCAGGAGGACCGACTGCTGGCTGGCCGCCGGCGCGAACCGGTGAAGCACGCGCACGCCGTCCTGCCGGACGTCAACCGCCAGCACCCGCCGCTGCAGGCGGTCGAGACCGGCCTCGCGCCACTGATCGGCAGAGGAGGGCCCCGGCGCCCCGGCACCACGGCTCGCGGCGGGTTCCACGTCGACGTACGACGGGAAGTCCCCGAGTACGTCGTTCTCGGTGGGTGCGCGCCACAGGTCCAGACGCGGCCCCTCCAGTGCCACCTCCCGCAGGGACGTGAGATCTCCCGTGCGGGCATCGAACACGGCCGGGCCCAGCGTGATGCGTCCGCTCCCGCCGATGGCAGGGGCCTCCCCTGCAGGCTTCGCCGTCCGCGACTCCACCACGGTGTGGGTCTGGACCTGGGCGAAGGCCACGACGTGGCCCCTCTTCGCCCACGCCGTGTCCCGCGCCAGTTCGGCGCGCACCGTCCGCCACGCCTGCCCCGCCTCCGGCTGGGCCGCATCGGGCAGTTCGACGATGCCGCTGTCCCCCGCCGGCCCGACAGGCAGCAGGTCCACCTCGACCTCCGAGACCACGCGGCCGTCGTGCTCGTCGACGACGACGAAACGCAGGTCCGTGGTGTCCCCGTCGTGGCGACGGTTCTCCACGAGCATGGCGTTCTCCCACACGTCGAGCTTGATGGGCGAGGCGACCGCGGCGAACTCGGCAAGCATGGGCGTGGGGGTGCCGTCGGAGAGCACCATGCCGTCGCAGACGAAGCTGCCGTCGTGCACCTGCTCGCCGAAGTCGCCACCATAGGCGTTGAACTCCTGGCCCCCTGAGGTGGTGTGCCGCAGGCCATGGTCGCGCCACTCCCAGACAAAGCCGCCGTGCCACTGAGGCAGTGTGTCGAAGGCCTCCTCGTACACGCTGAGGCCGCCGGCCCCGTTGCCCATGGCGTGCGCGTACTCGCACAGGATCATGGGACGCCCCGCCAGGACTGCGTTGCGGCCTGGGGCGCCCTCCTCGGGCGCGCCCGTCCCCTGCGACATGTCGGCCATCTCCTCCACCGTGGCGTACATGCGCGACACCAGGTCGGTGTGGGTGCCGTCGTGGTCCGGCTCGTAGTGCACCGGCCGCTCAGGGTCGCGTCGGTTCAGCCACGCGGCCATGGCCGCTGAGTTGGAGCCGGTCCCCGCCTCGTTGCCCAGCGACCAGCAGATCACCGACGCATGGTTCTTGTCCCGCTCGAAGAAACGCTCGACCCGGTCCAGGAGCGCGTCGCGCCAGCGGACGTCGTCGGTGGGGTTGGACTGCCAGTCGTCGAACACGAAACCGTGGGTTTCGAGGTCGCACTCGTCGATCACCCAGAAACCCAGCTCGTCGGTCAGCTCCAGGAACTCGGGATGGGGCGGGTAGTGAGCGGTGCGCACCGCGTTGATGTTGTGCTGCTTCATGAGCAGCAGGCCCTCGCGGGCCTTCTCCCTGTCGAAGACGCGACCGTGGTCGGGGTCGAACTCGTGCCGGTTCACTCCCCGGATGCGGAGCTTGGTGCCGTTGACGAGCCACTCATGGCCCACGATCTCCACGCGGCGAAAGCCCACCCGGAGCGTGCGGGTCTCCGCGGCGTTGGTGACCTCCGCCTCGTACAGGGTGGGCCGGTCGGCGCTCCACGGGTCGACCTCGCCCACGGGCAGCGCCTCCACCTCCTCGGGTGATGCATAGGTGGCCGCGACCCCCAGTCCTGGCAGTGCGACGGTGATGGGGAACGCGGCGGCGTCCGCCACCAGCTCGGGAATCAGTAGTCCTTCACCCGTCTCGGGGTCGAAGTCGGCGCGCAACCACACGTCGTCGATGCCGGCTGCGGGGCGCGCGAGCAGTTCCACCTCCCGGAAGACACCCGGCAACCACCACTGGTCCTGATCCTCCAGGTAGCTGTGCGCGGACCACTGGTGCACGCGCAGGTGCATCACGTTGGTGCCGGGCTGCAGCTGCGCCGTCACGTCCAGCTCCTGGGCGAGCCGACTCCCGCGGACCACGCCCACGCGGATGCCGTTCAGCGACGCGATGCAGAGCGATTCGACGCCACCGAAGCGCAGGAACACGCGGCCGCCGTCGGGCACGAAACCCTCCGGCAGCTCGAACGTGAGGCGGTGGTCGCCCGTCGGGTTCTCATCGGGGACATCCGGTACCTCAACGGGGAAGGGATACTGCACGTTGGTGTAGGCGGGGCGGCCCCAGTCATCGCGTCCCTGCAGGACCCAGTGGCAGGGCAGGACGATGTCGTCCCAGTCCGCGTCGTCATGATCGACGTCGGAGGCACCCTCGGGCGCAAGGTCAGGCCGGGCGGAGTAGCGGAATCGCCATGTACCGGACAGGTCCATGGATGCCGCATCGGTGGCAATGTGCCCCCGTGGACGGACACGATCGCCGGATCCCGGCGAGAACGACCTGATTTCTTGATACACGATGCACATCCTTGAGACGGGAATTCGTTGGCCGGCGCTGGGCCGTGGCGGCACTACTGTCCCACGGACTCTTCCCAAGCACGGCCTGCTTGGCAAGTCCGGCGTGCCACCACAGGAGCACGTCCGGCGTGCCACACCAGGAGTCCACACGCATTCTCACCGCTCATCGCTCACACTGGCCGAGCCCGATCAAGACATCCGACGACTGAGTCCGTATCCTGTGGTCGTGGAGTACCCCCCTCAATCCCCCACCCCACGTTCCGGAACCCCCACCGGTTGCGTTTCCGAGGATGCACGCGCGCATTTCACCCTCTGGGAACGGATCCCCCCCACCACACCCCTGGGCGACCTCTTCGCCACGTCGCTCCTGGTCATGGCCGACCACGAGGACGACGCCGTGCTCGTGCGATGCAGCCCCGGCGTGGAAGAGGCGACTGCGCAACTGGTCAACGCCAGCGCGTCCCGGCCCAATGCGCTCAACGTCGTGGTGGACGACGCGGAGACGCCGATCGGGGCCCAGTCGAAGTCACTGTTACCGGGCCGGGCAGTCACCGTCGTGGCCATCCCACACGTCACCTGGATGCACCCCGGAGCCGGGCTCCCCTGGCGGATGCCCATCACGATCGTCATCACACTGGCTGCAGTCCTCGGGGTGGCAGTACTGCACCCCCCGCTGAGTGTCGTGGCAGCACTGCCTGTCGCCGCGGTCGTCGCGTTGCTGGCGTGGCTACTGCTGCGACGACGGGAGCCCACACGGATCGAGTTGTCCGGTGGCGGCGGCACCTGCGTCGCGGATGTCGTGCGGACGGCACGCTCACGCATCGTCGCCCAGACGCCCACCGCTCCGGATCTCCATACTTCCGAGGCCGACACAGACGTAGAGTGACGGGCATGAGCACCGAGCAGCAGGAACACGGCAAGGGCGGTGTGTACTCCAGTCAGGGCAAGGAGTTCACACGCGACAGCAACTACATCACCGACCGCATCGTCGAGACGCCGTCCGCGGAGGGTGATCACCCCGTTGAGTCGGGCCGATACCGTCTGGTGGTGGCGCGGGCCTGCCCGTGGGCGCACCGCTCCATCATCGTGCGCGAACTCCTGGGCATCGGGGAGGCCATCTCCATGGGGGTCTGCGGCCCCACCCACGACGCCGACTCGTGGACGTTCGACCTGGACCCCGGCGGGGTCGACCCTGTCCTCGGCATCCCCCGGCTGAAGGACGCCTACGAGAAGCGCTTCCCGGGCTATCCACGCGGCATCACGGTGCCAGCCATCGTCGACATCGCAACGGGCGGGGTGGTCACCAACAACTTCCCCCAGATCACTCTGGACTTCTCCACGCAGTGGCGGCAGTTCCACAAGCCCGGCGCACCGGATCTGTACCCGGAGGAACTGCGTGCCGAGATGGACGAGGTGATGGAGCGGGTCTACACGGAGGTCAACAACGGCGTCTACCGGTGCGGCTTCGCCGGGTCGCAGGAATCCTATGACGCCGCCTACGACCGGCTGTTCACCGCACTGGACTGGCTGGAGGCGCGCCTGGGTGAGCGTCGCTACCTGATGGGCCAGTCGATCACCGAGGCCGACGTGCGATTGTTCACGACGCTCGTGCGCTTCGACGCCGTCTACCACGGCCACTTCAAGTGCAACCGCAACAAGCTCACCGAGATGCCGGTGCTGTGGGCCTACGCCCGCGACCTGTTCCAGACGCCCGGCTTCGGGGACACCGTCGACTTCGAGCAGATCAAGCAGCACTACTACATCGTGCACAAGGACCTGAACCCGCTGCAGATCGTCCCGAAGGGGCCTGATGAGTCCGGCTGGATGACACCGCACGGCCGGGACACGCAGGGCTGACCTGAGCGGACACGCCGCACCCAGCGGGGGATGCGGCGTGTCCCACAGCCACGATCAGAGGGCGGCGCGCAGCGCCTTCAGCCGACGGAGGCTGGAGTCACGTCCCAGGATTTCCATGGACTCGAACAACGGCGGTGACACACGGCTTCCCGTCACCGCGATCCGTGCCGGGGCGAAGGCGAATTTGGGCTTGATACCCATCCCCTCCACGAGCGATGTGCGCAGCGCGGCCTGCAGTGAGTCGTGCTCGAAGGGGTCGAGACCGGACACCACGTCGATGGTGGCGTCCAGCACAGCGGCGGCGTCCTCACGCAGGGACGCGAACGCGTCCGCGGCCACCACGAGGTCCTCGTCGTGGGTGAAGAGAAATTGCAGCTGTGGCACCGCGTCGGCCAGCAACGTCAGACGCTCCTGGATGATGGGCACGGCCGCCCGCAGCATGGCCACGTGCGAAGGGTTGAAGTCGGCGGGCAGCTGCCCGGCATCGATGGCGTGGGCGACGATCCGGTCCGCCAGATCGTCGGCCGTGAGGTTGCGGATGTAGTGGCCGTTCAGCCAGTCGAGCTTCTTGAGGTCGAAAACGGGGCCGACGGTGTTGACCTTGTCCCAGGAGAAGTCCGCGACGAACTCGTCGAACGTGGACACCTCGGCGTCGTCGGACGCCGGCGGGTAGCCCAGCAGCTGCAGGAAGTTGCGGACGGCCTCCGGCAGGTACCCCTGTTCCTTGAACCACAGGAGACGGGCGGCGGGGTTCTTGCGCTTGGAGATCTTGGACTTGTCCGTGTTCCGCAGCAGTGGCATGTGCGCGAACTGCGGCAGGTCGAAGCCCAACCATTCGTGCAGCAGCAGGTGCTTGGGTGTGGAGCTGATCCACTCCTCCCCCCGCACCACGGTGGTGATGCCCATGAGGTGGTCGTCGACGACGACGGCCAGGTGGTAGGTGGGGAATCCGTCGGCCTTGAGGATGACCTGATCGTCAGGGTGCGGTGCGTTGACGGTGCCGCGGATGATGTCGGTGAAGTGTGTGGGGGCGTCGTCGGGCACCAGCATGCGGACCACGGGATGCTCCGCGAACCCGGGCAGTTCGGCCCGCTCCTCACGTGTCCTGCCGTGGCACAGCCGGTCATAGCCGGTGTTCGCCTGCTTGGTACGGGCCTGCTCCTCCCGCACTTCCTTCAGCCGGTCGGCGGAACACCAGCAGTGGTATGCGTGGCCGTCGGCCAGCAGCTTGTCCACGAAGGGTCTGTAGGTCTCCAGCCGCTCCGACTGACGGTAGGGGCCGTGACCGCCACCCTTGTTGGGTCCCTCGTCGGGGCTCAGGCCCAGCCAGTCGAGCGAGTCGAAGATGTTCTGCTCGCTACCCTCCACCAGCCGTGCACGGTCGGTGTCCTCGATGCGCAGGATGAACGAGCCACCCGTCTTGCGGGCCCATGCCAGGTCGAACAGGGCCATGAAGGCGGTACCGACGTGGGGGTCGCCCGTCGGGGACGGCGCGACACGGGTGCGGGCAGGTGTGAGGGAGTCGCTCATAGTGCGCCCAACCCTACCGGTCGTGCAGGGACCGACCTGACGCCCTGGTGCTGGCATCCTTGGGTCATGAACGATGCCCCTGACCCCGACACGTCGTCGCTGCATCGGGCCCGGCGGCTGGCCCGGGAGGCCCTGGAGGGGCGCGTTCCGGGTGCACCCGTGGACGCTGACGGCCTGCCATCGACGCTCCTGCCCCTCCCACCGGGCTCCCCTGCACGGGTGTCCCGAACCATCGCCTGGGTGCTGGACGATCTGATCCGTGTCCCGGGCACGAGGATCCGCTTCGGCGTCGACCCGATCGTGACCCTCATACCCTTCGCGGGCACCGCGGTGGGCGCCGTGATGGGGACGGTGATCCTCGTGGACGCCGTGCGTCTCCGCACCCCCGTCCCTGTCGTGGCGCGCATGGTGGGCAACTACGTGATCGACTGGCTCCTCGGCCTCGTGCCCTTCATCGGCGCCTTCTTCGACGCGGCCTATCGCTCCAACCACAAGAACTTCACGCTTCTGGAGCGCACCATCGCCGACCGGGATCAGGTCCGAAGAAGGACCCTCTGGTACTGGATCGGCATCCTCGCGATGGTTCTCGTCGTCCTGGCCGTGATCGTCGCCGTTCCCGTGGCTCTGCTGCTGTGGCTCGACAGGGCTGTCACGGGCGGCTGAGACATGACCCCGGCGACGTCGCGACGCCGTCGGCCCATCGCCGGGCCATCGTCGTCTGCATGCTAACTTGTGGCCCATGACCGAAGCTGGGACCACGCCCTCCAATTTCATCTCCGACATCGTCGCCGGTGACATCGAACGCGGCACCCATGGCGGACGTGTCCAGACCCGGTTCCCACCCGAGCCAAACGGCTTCCTCCACATCGGCCACGCCAAGGCCATCGTCGTCGACTTCGGCACGGCGCAGGACTTCGGGGGAACCTGTTACCTCCGCCTCGACGACACGAACCCTGAAACGGAGGAGGAGGCGTTCGTCGACTCCATCGTGGGCGACATCGCGTGGCTGGGTTACGAGCCCGCCGAGGTGTGCCACGCGTCGGACTACTTCGAACAGTTGTACACCTGGGCCGAGGACTTCATCAGCCGCGGCCTGGCCTACGTGGACGAGCAGGACAGCGAGACCATTTCCGCGGGTCGCGGTGGGTACGGCAAGCCGGGCATCGAGAGCCCCTTCCGTGACCGCTCCCCCGAGGAGAGCCTCGAAATCTTCCGGGGCATGCGTGCGGGCAAGTTCCCCGACGGCTCCCGCGTGCTGCGCGCACGTATCGACATGCAGCACGAGAACATGCAGCTGCGCGACCCCATCATGTATCGCATCCGCAACATGTCCCACCACCGCACCGGCGACACGTGGGCCATCTACCCCACCTACGACTGGGCCCACGGGCAGAGCGACGCCATCGAGGGTGTCACGCACTCCATCTGCACGCTGGAGTTCGAGACCCACCGTCCTCTCTACGAGTGGTTCCTGTCGCACCTGGAGCTGGAGCAGGCACCGCCCAAGCAGATCGAGTTCGCGCGGCTGGAACTCACCCACACCGTCACCTCCAAGCGGCGGCTGGCCCGCTTGGTGGCCGACGGCGTGGTGGACGGGTGGGACGACGCCCGCATGCCGACGCTGAGCGGCCTGCGCCGTCGTGGCTACCCCGCCGAGGCCATCCGTAGCTTCTGCCGCGAGGTGGGCACCACCCGCACGAACAGCCGCCACTCCATCGAGGCGCTGGAGTCCTATGTCCGCAAGGTCCACAACGTCCGCGCGCAGCGTCGCATGGCTGTTCTGCACCCCCTGCGGCTCGTGCTGGACAACTGGCCCAGCGACGCCGACGGCAACCCCGTGGTGGAGTACTTCGAGGTGGCCAACAACCCGGAACGCGAAGAGGACGGCACCCGCCAGGTGGCGTTCAGCGGCGAGTTGTGGATCGAACAGGAGGACTTCGCCGAGGTCCCTCCCCCCAAGTACTTCCGGCTCTCCCCCGGCCGTGAAGTGCGCCTCCGCGGCGCCTACCTCGTGACCGCCACCACCGTGGACAAGGACGACGACGGCAACGTCGTGACGGTGCACGCCACCTACGATCCCGCCAGCAAGGGCGGGACCGCAGCGGACGGCCGCAAGGTGAAGTCGACCATGCACTGGGTCTCTGCCCACCACGCCGTCGACGGGACAGCCGCGCTCTACGGCCGCCTCTTCACAGCCGAGGCCCCGGGCGAGCGCACAGGTGAGGCCCTTGATGACCTGAACCCCGATTCGCGGGAACTGCTGACTGCCTGCCGCCTCGAGGCGGCGCTCGCGGACGCCACCCCCGGCGAGGTCGTGCAGTTCGAGAGGCTCGGCTACTTCGCCGTCGACCCGGACCAGCCGGGTCTTTTCCACCGCACCGTGGGATTGCGCGACGAATGGGCCGCCATCCAGAAGCGCAAGGGCTGACGGCTGGCTCTCCAGCCGGCTGTGTGGCTGGCTGTGTGAGCGCGCGTGGCTTCGTCGTTCAACTTTCTGGACGCCGGACGTTCTCCTCGGGTCGCACGCCTTCAGCTGGTGACTCCTCTTCCTCCCCCAGGAGTTGAACGGCCCCGGCCGTCAGGACGCAGGAAGGCCCGCACCCTTGATGGGTGCGGGCCTTCCTGTGTGACGTGGTGTCAGATCACTTGAGGATCTTGACGACGTTGCCGGCGCCGACGGTGCGGCCGCCCTCACGGATGGCGAACTTGAGGTTCTCCTCCATGGCGATGGGCTTGTTGAGGTGGACAGTCATTTCCGTGTTGTCGCCGGGCATGACCATGTCGGTGCCCTCGGGGAGCTGAACGACACCGGTCACGTCGGTGGTGCGGAAGTAGAACTGCGGGGAGTAGTTGGAGAAGAACGGCTTGTGACGGCCACCCTCTTCCTTGTTCAGCACGTAGACGTTGGCCTCGAAGTCGGTGTGCGGCGTGGCCGACCCCGGCTTGATGATGACCATGCCGCGCTCGACGTCTTCCTTCTTGGTGCCGCGCAGCAGCAGGCCGACGTTCTCGCCAGCGCGACCCTCGTCGAGGATCTTGCGGAACATCTCGACACCGGTGACGGTGCTGGTCTGCTTGGCTTCGCGGATGCCAATGATGTCAACGGTTTCGCCGGTCTTGACGATGCCGCGCTCGATGCGGCCGGTGATGACGGTTCCACGACCGGTGATCGTGAAGACGTCCTCAACGGGCATGAGGAAGGGCTTCTCGGTGTCGCGCTCGGGCTGCGGGATGGACTCATCCACGGCATCCATGAGCTCGAGGATGGTCTTGCCCCACTTCTCATCGCCCTGCAGCGCCGGGTAGGCGGCAACGCGGACGATCGGGAGGTTCTCACCATCGAAGCCCTGGGCTTCCAGGATCTCGCGGAGCTCCATCTCGACCAGCTCGATGAGGTCAGCGTCCTCTTCCGAGATCATGTCGCACTTGTTCAGGGCGACGACAATCGCGGGGACACCCACCTGACGGGCGAGCAGGATGTGCTCGTGCGTCTGGGCCATCGGGCCGTCGGTGGCGGCCACGACCAGGATCGCGCCGTCCATCTGGGCTGCACCGGTGATCATGTTCTTGACGTAGTCAGCGTGCCCGGGGCAGTCGACGTGCGCGTAGTGACGCTTCTCCGTCTGGTACTCGACGTGCGAGATGGAGATGGTGATACCGCGCTGACGCTCTTCGGGCGCCTTGTCGATCGTGTCGAACGCCGAGACAGCGTTCAGAGTGGGGTACGCGTCATGCAGCACCTTCGTGATCGCCGCGGTGAGAGTGGTCTTGCCGTGGTCGACGTGTCCGATGGTGCCGATGTTGCAGTGCGGCTTGGTCCGCTCAAACTTGGCCTTTGCCACGTGGGCTCCTTCTGGGATTCCACCCCGCACCTTGCGAGGCAAACATGTTTTTGGGTCTTCCCTGATATCCGGGCACAGGGAACCTCACCAGTCTTGTGCAGGAATCCGCCATAGTCAAACCGAGACGACTTCTCAGCACGCATGATCCCCCCATCAAACACGAAAAAACGACCGGGCGCCACCTGAGAGGTGGCGCCCGGTCGAAACTGCTCATAACCATCATCGCTCACGCGAGGTGAGCGGGCGGTCACACGGGGCCGAGGCCCCATGTGTCACTCGCCGCCGCGTGCCTTGGCGACGATTTCTTCGGAGACGCTGCGCGGCGTCTCGGCGTAGGAATCGAACTCCATGGAGTACGACGCCTGGCCGGACGTCTTGGAGCGCAGGTCACCGACGTAGCCGAACATCTCGGACAACGGCACGAGTGCCTTGACCACACGGTTGCCGTGGGCCTCGTCCATCGACTGCATCTGGCCACGACGGGAGTTCAGGTCACCGATGACGGTGCCCAGGTAGTCCTCCGGCGTGGTGACCTCGACGGCCATGACCGGCTCCAGGATGGCGGGGTCGGCGCGACGTGCGGCCTCCTTGAAGACCATGGACCCGGCCAGCTTGAACGCGAGCTCCGAGGAGTCGACGTCGTGGTAGGCACCATCGGTCAGGGTGACCTTGATGTCTTCCACGGGGTAACCGGCGAGGACACCGAACTGCATGGCGTCCTTGATGCCGGCGTCCACTGCCGGGATGTACTCACGCGGGATGCGACCACCGGTGACACCGTTGACGAACTCGTAGCCCGTGCCCGGCTCCGTCGGCTCAAGGCTGACGATGACGCGGGCGTACTGGCCGGAACCACCGGACTGCTTCTTGTGGGTGTACTCCACCTTTTCGACAGCCTTGCGAAGCGTTTCGCGGTAGGCCACCTGGGGCTTGCCGATGTTGGCTTCCACCTTGAACTCGCGACGCATGCGGTCGATGAGCACCTCGAGGTGCAGCTCGCCCATGCCGGCGATGATCGTCTGACCGGTTTCCTCGTCGGTGTGGACGCGGAAGGTGGGGTCCTCCTCGGCGAGGCGCTGAATGGCCAGGCCGAGCTTCTCCTGGTCCGACTTCGTCTTCGGCTCGATGGCCTGTTCGATGACGGGTGCGGGGAAGGTCATGGACTCGAGAACGATCGGGTTGCTCGGGTCGGACAAGGTCTCACCGGTGGTGGTGTCCTTGAGACCCATCACTGCGCAGATCATGCCGGCGCCGATGGAGTCGATCTCCTCGCGCTTGTTGGCGTGCATCTGGTAGATCTTGCCGATGCGCTCCTTCTTGCCCTTGGTGGTGTTGAGCACCGAGGAACCAGCGGTGAGAACACCGGAGTACACGCGGATGAACGTCAGCTTGCCCAGGTGCGGGTCAGCTGCCACCTTGAACGCAAGGATCGACAGCGGCTCGTCGTTGGACGGGTGCCGCTCCATGACAACGGACTCGTTGCCCGGCTTGAAGCCGGCGATGGCGGGAACGTCCATGGGGGACGGCAGGTAGTCGATGACCGCGTCGAGCAGGGGCTGCACGCCCTTGTTCTTGAACGAGCTGCCGCAAACGACCGCAGTGAAGTGGTTGTTCAGCACACCCTTGCGGATGCCGGCCTTCAACTGCTCGACGTTCGGCTCCTCGCCCTCGAGGTACATCTCCATGAGATCGTCGTCAATCTCGGAGACCTTCTCCAGCATCTCGGCACGGGCCGCCAACGCCTTGTCCAGCAGGTCCGCGGGGATCTCCTCGACGTCGTAGTCCTCGCCGATCTCGGTTTCGCCGTGCCACGTCAGGGCACGCATCTGCACCAGGTCGATGACACCGACGAAGTCGCCCTCGGAACCGATCGGCAGCTGCAGCACCACAGCAGTGGTGTTGAGGCGCTCGCGAATGGTACGGACGCAGAAGTCGAACGACGCACCCGTGCGGTCGAGCTTGTTGACGTAGCAGATGCGCGGGACGCCGTACTTGGTGGCCTGTCGCCACACCGTCTGGGTCTGCGGCTCGACACCGGCGACACCGTCGAACACTGCGACGGCGCCGTCGAGGACGCGGAGCGAACGCTCCACCTCGACGGTGAAGTCAACGTGACCGGGGGTGTCGATGATGTTGATGAGGTAGTCGTGCCAGAAGCACGTGGTGGCGGCGGACGTGATGGTGATGCCGCGCTCCTGCTCCTGCTCCATCCAGTCCATCGTGGCGCCGCCATCGTGCACTTCACCGATTTTGTAGTTCTTGCCGGTGTAGAAGAGGATGCGCTCGGTCGTGGTGGTCTTACCGGCATCGATGTGGGCCATGATGCCGATATTGCGGACCTTGGTCAGGTCGATGTTCGCCACTGGTAATCCTTATTCTTGTTCTTGCAAAAAGTAATGGAAGGTGAGGCGCCCCCAAACCCCTGACGGGGTTCGGGGGCGGCACAATCACCAGCGGTAATGCGCGAAGGCGCGGTTGGCCTCAGCCATCTTGTGGGTGTCCTCGCGACGCTTCACGGCGGCACCGAGGCCGTTGGAAGCATCGAGGATCTCGTTCTGGAGACGCTCGGTCATCGTCTTCTCGCGACGTGCGCGGGAGAAGCTGACCAGCCAGCGCAGGGCCAGCGTGGTCTGACGGCCGGGCTTGACCTCGATGGGCACCTGGTAGGTGGCGCCACCGACGCGGCGGGACTTCACCTCGACGGAGGGCTTGACGTTGTCCAGTGCACGCTTGAGCGTCTGCACGGGATCGGTGCCGGTCTTGGTGCGCGTACCTTCGAGAGCCTCGTACACGATGCCCTGGGCGACGGTCTTCTTGCCGTCGACCAGGATCTTGCTGACCAGCTGGGAAACCAGCGTGGAGCCGTAGACGGGATCAATGATGATGGGGCGCTTCGGCGCTGGACCCTTGCGAGGCATTACTTCTCCTTCTTGGCGCCGTAGCGGCTACGAGCCTGCTTGCGGCCCTTGACACCCTGGGTGTCGAGGGAGCCGCGGACGATCTTGTATCGGACACCGGGCAGGTCCTTGACCCGGCCTCCGCGCACCAGCACCATCGAGTGCTCCTGCAGGTTGTGGCCGACACCAGGGATGTAGGCGGTGACTTCAATGCCGGAGCTCAGTCGCACACGCGCGACCTTGCGCAGGGCAGAGTTCGGCTTCTTGGGCGTGGTGGTGTACACACGCGTGCACACGCCACGGCGCTGGGGCGAACCCTTGAGCGCGGGCGTATTGCTCGTGGACGTTTTGTCGGACCGACCCTTTCGGACCAGCTGCTGAATCGTTGGCACCTTGTTGGCATCACTTTCGTTGTCTGGATTTGCTAATCCTTGGGCGGGCAGCCGTAGAACTGGGCTAGCGGGTCACCGTTTCCACTCACCTGGTGCTGCTGGCTGCCGTGCGGACTCGGAGAACATCCCGAACTCTTCGCAACGAATAAGGCTCGCGGATCCTGCCAGGCACGCACACAATGCCCGCGAGTGCGGACACAGTTGCCAAGATTACCTCGCGCCCACCGCTCGGTCAAAACCGCGTGCTGTCCCCCACCCCGGACAGCACAACGGCGGGATGCCCCGGAGGGCACCCCGCCGTCGTGGCGAAGATGAGCGGGCGGTATCAGTTGCGCACACCGCGCGACTTGTTGAACACGTCGAAGGCGACGGCGGCCAGCAGGACGAGGCCCTTGATGAACTGCTGCACGTCGCTGCCCAGCCCCATCAGGTACATGCCGAAGTTCAGCGTGGCCATGATGAGACCACCGAGCATGGCGCCGATGACCGTGCCGACGCCGCCGGTGACGGCCGCTCCACCGATGAAGCACGCCGCGATGGCGTCCAGCTCGAACATGTTGCCGGCGTTGGGGCCGGCCGAGTTGGAGCGTGCAGTGAAGGCGATGCCCGCAATGGCGCCAATGAAACCGTTGTTGACGAACAGCAGGAAGTCAATCTTCTTGGTGTTGATGCCCGAGAGCTTCGCCGCGGTGAGGTTGCCACCGCGGGCATAAACGCTGCGCCCGAAGACGGAGCGGTTCATCACGGTGGTGTAGATCGCCACGAGCACACCGAGGACCACCACGATGATGGGGATGCCGGCGTACTGGGACAGCTGCCACGCGACCAGGAGAATGAACGCGGCCGTCACCGCGGCGCGCACGATGAACCAGGCCTGCGGCTCCTGCTCAAGCCCGAGCTTCTGCCGGCCCATGCGCTCACGGACCTCAAGGACCACCAGCACTGCCGCCACGATCGCACCGATGGCCATCGTGATGGGGTCGACGCCCACACCACGCTCCCCCATACGCGGGAGGAACCCGGCACCGATGGCGACATAGGAGTCCGGGAACGGCGTGATGGGGATGTTGCCCAGGGTGATCTGCGCCAGACCCCGGAACGTCAGCATGCCGCCGAGCGTCACGATGAACGCGGGAATCCCCACATAGGCCACCCATATACCCTGCCAGGCACCGACGACGCAGCCGATGAACAGACCGCCGATGACGGCGACCCACCATGGAAGCCCCCAGGTGACGGTGATGACACCCGTCACGGCACCAATGAGGGCCACGACGGAGCCCACCGACAAGTCGATGTGCCCGGCGATGATCACCATCACCATGCCGATGGCAAGGATCAGGATGTAGGAGTTCCCGTTGAGGACCGACGTGATGTTCTGCGGGGTGAGCAGCGAGCCGTCGGTCAGGAACTGCATGAGGGCGAGGAGGACAAGGAAGGCCACGAGCAGACCCACGGTCCGCAACTGTGACATGAGGTAGGAGACAATCCCCTTCTCACGCGCCTTCTTGATGGGCGCTGTCGTCTCTGTCGACATCTTCTCAGTCCTTCTCGAGGGTCATGTAACGAATGAGGGTTTCCGGCGTGGCGTCGGCCACGGGGAAGTCGCCGGTGATGCGGCCTTCGGCGAGGGTGTAGATGCGGTCGCAGATACCGAGGAGTTCCGGCAACTCCGAACTGATGACGATGACGGCCTTGCCGGCGTCAACGAGCTGGTTGATGATGCCGTAGATCTCGAACTTGGCGCCCACGTCGATGCCACGTGTGGGCTCATCGAGGATCAGCACTTCAGGTTCCGTGAACATCCACTTGCTCAGGACCACCTTCTGCTGGTTGCCACCGGAGAGTGTCCCGGTCTTGACAGCCACGCTGGGGGCCTTGATCCGCATGGAGCGACGGTAGTCGTTGGCGACGACCGTTTCCCTGTTGCCGTCCACCCATCCGTTCGGGGCGAGTTTCGGCAGTCCCGCGAGCGAGATGTTGCGCTTGATGTCCTCGATGAGGTTGAGACCGTACTTCTTGCGGTCCTCCGTGGCGTACGCGATGCCGTGACGGATCGCGGCACCGGTGCTCTTGGCCTCGATGGGGTTCCCATCCAGGTAGAGCTGCCCGGAGATGTTGGAGCCGTAGCTGTGCCCGAAAACGCTCATGGCCAGTTCCGTGCGGCCGGCACCCATCAGGCCGGCGATGCCGACGACCTCACCGGCGCGGACAACAACGTTGGCATGGTCGACGACAACGCGGTCGTGCTGCTGGGGGTGGTGGACGGTCCAGTTCTCGATACGAAGGACTTCCGCACCGATGTGGGACTCCCGTTCGGGGTACCGATTGGTGAGTTCTCGACCCACCATCCCCTTGATGATCCGGTCCTCGGACACCTCCCCTGACTGAAGGTCCAGGGTTTCGATGACCTGACCGTCGCGGATCACGGTGACGTGATTGGCGATGGCGCGGATCTCGTTGAGCTTGTGGCTGATGATGATGCAGGTGACACCCTGGTCACGCAGGCCGCGGATCAGGTCCAGCAGGTGCGCGGAGTCCTCGTCATTCAGGGCGGCAGTGGGCTCGTCGAGGATGAGCAGTTTGACGTCCTTGCTCATGGCCTTCGCGATCTCGACCAACTGCTGTTTGCCGACGCCGATGTCCATGATCTTGGTGGCGGGGTTCTCCCGCAGACCCACGCGCCGCAGCAGCTCCGCCGCCTGCACGTTGGTGGCGTTCCAGTCGATGAGGAGACCGGACTTGCGTTCGTTGCCGAGGAAGATGTTCTCGGCGATGGAGAGGTAGGGGCTGAGCGCCAACTCCTGGTGGATGATGACGACGCCGGCCTTCTCCGAATCCCGGATACTGCCGAAGGTGACCTCCTCGCCTTCCAGGATGATCTGACCCTCGTAGTCCCCGTGCGGGTAGACGCCCGAGAGGACCTTCATGAGTGTGGACTTGCCCGCACCGTTCTCGCCGCAGATGGCGTGAACCTCTCCCCGCTCAACCTGAATGGTCACGTCGGAGAGCGCTTTGACGCCCGGGAAGGTCTTGGTGATGCTGCGCATCTCCAGGATGTGATCGTTCACGATTCCGCCTTCGTATAGGGAGTGTCAGAAGAAGGGGCCGGAACCTGACGGTCCCAGCCCCCTTCTTCCGGTCGGGACCTACTTGCCTGACTCGACCTGCTCCTTGGTGTAGTACCCGGAGTCAACCACAACTTCCATGAGGTTGTCCTTGGTTACGACAACGGATTCCAGGAGGAACGCGGGAACGACCTTGACCTTGTTGTCGTAGGTCTTCGTGTCGTTCACCTCGGGCTCCTTGCCCTGCAGCACGGCGTCGACCATGTCGACGGCCTTGGCGGCGAGCTCACGGGTGTCCTTGAGGATGGTGGAGTACTGGTCGCCATCAAGGATCAGCTTGCAGGACGGCACTTCTGCGTCCTGGCCGGTGATGATCGGGACCGGGGCGCCCGCACCCTGGATGGAGGTGAGCACACCGCGCGAGAGACCGTCGTAGGCGCACAGTGCGCCGTCCATCTTCTCGCCCTGTGCGTAGAAGCCACCCAGGATGGCGTCGCAACGCTTCTGGGCCTCTTCCTGCTTCCAGTACGGGGTCGCGGTCTGCTCCAGCGTCGTCTGACCGGACTGGACCTTCAGGACACCGGAGTCGATGTACTTCTGGATGACACTCATGGCGCCGTTGTAGAAGAACTGCGAGTTGTTGTCGGTGACTGCGCCGGAGAAGATCTCGACGTTGAAGGGACCCTTCTTGTCGGTCTCCTTGCCCTCTGCGTCGAAGACACCGAGGCCCTGCAGCAGCGAGGTGCCCTGCTGCACGCCGACGTTCTGGTTGTCGAAGGTGACGTAGTAGTCAACGTTCGGGGTTTCGTTGATGAGTCGGTCGTAGGCGATGACCTTGACGCCCTGCTCACCGGCCTTCTTCAACCCGGTGGCCAGAGTCGTACCGTCGATCGAGGCAATGATGAGCGCCTTGGCGTTCTTGCCCAGCACGGCGTCGAGCTGCTGCTGCTGCTGGGGGATGTCGTCGTTGGCGTAGAGGAGGTCGACCTTGTAGCCCTTGTCCTCCAGCGCCTTCTTGACGTTGTTGCCGTCATCGATCCAACGCTGCGACGTCTTGGTGGGCATGAGCACACCGACGAGCGCACCTGCACCGTCGCCGCCACCGGGCGACTCGCCGTCCGTGGGAGTCGTGGTGTCGTTGTTGCTGCACCCTGCGAGGGCGGCTGCGCCGATGACGCCGGCTGCACTGAGCCCGACCAGAAATTGCCTGCGGTCCATTCAAAATCTCCTTGTGACTGGCCGCACCAATGCGGCATTACTGGATCCTATTGCCCTCCCCCCCTCGACCTCCACGTGGGGGTCGACTTCCGGTCGGACGACCCCATTAGACCTACGCCACGAGTGGATCCACAAACGAAACACCCGCGGAATGGGTTGCGAATTGATAACGATTCGCCGCGCGAGGGCCTTTGGCCACCTCTGGGCATGCACAACGGGGAGCCGGGCGGTGTGCCCGACTCCCCGTCGTGGGTTGTCACTCAGGTGAGCTGCGCAGTCAGCGCATCTCGCCGAAGTCGATGTCGTCCAGCGGCACACCCGGCCCGCTGGCCTCGCTCCCGAAGGAGTAGTCGTACGGGTCATAGCTCATCGTGTAGGCCGTGGCCCGCGCGTCCTCGGTGGGCTCCACCCGGATGTTGCGGTACCTCTCCAGGCCGGTTCCGGCCGGGATCAGCTTGCCCAGGATGACGTTCTCCTTGAGGCCGATGAGCGAATCGCTCTTGCCCTGGATGGCGGCGTCGGTGAGCACCTTGGTCGTCTCCTGGAAGGAGGCGGCCGAGAGCCACGAGTCGGTGGCCAGGGAGGCCTTCGTGATGCCCATGAGCACGGGACGACCCTCGCCGGGCTGTCCGCCCTCGTTGAGCGACTTGCGGTTGGCAGCCTCGTAGCCCTGACGGTCCACGAGCTCACCCGGCATCATCGTGGTGTCGCCGGAGTCGATGACCGTCACGCGACGGAGCATCTGGCGCACGATGATCTCGATGTGCTTGTCGTGGATCGGGGCACCCTGCGTGCGGTACACACGCTGGACCTCGTCCACCAGGTGCTCCTGCACCCTCCGGAGACCGCGGATCCGCAGGACGTCCTGCGGGTCCACCTGACCGGCGGTGAGCTGCTGCCCCAGCACCACGCGTGCGCCGTCCCGAACGGAGTAGCGGACGCCGTTGGCATCCTCGAACTCCAGCCGTGTACGACGACCCACGGGGTACTCCAGGTCCTCGCCGCCGTCATCGCGGACGATGACGATCTTGCGGCTGCGGTCGCCGTCCTCGATGCGCACGACACCGTCGGCCTCAGCGATGGGGGCCTTGCCCTTGGGCTGGCGGGCCTCGAAGAGCTCGACCACGCGCGGCAGGCCCTGCGTGATGTCGTCCCCTGCCACACCACCGGTGTGGAAGGTACGCATCGTCAGCTGGGTGCCGGGCTCGCCGATGGACTGGGCGGCCACGATACCGACGGCCTCACCCACGTCCACGAGCAGGCCGGTGGCCAGTGAACGGCCGTAGCACAGGGCGCAGGTCCCGGTCGTCGCCTCGCAGGTCAGGACCGAGCGGACCTTGACCTCCGTGATGCCGGCCGCGATAAGGGTGTCGATGTGGGCGTCGCCCAGGTCGGTACCGGCCTTCACCAGGACGGTGCCGTCGGAGTCGACCGCGTCCACGGCGAGGGTCCGTGCGTACACGGCAGTCTCGACGTCAACGACCATCTCGGCGGTGGCGCCCTCGGTGAGAGGCTCCACCTTTTCCGAGATCGGCTTCCCGGAGGCATCCTTACCCGGCTTGCGCCACGTGGCGATGGTCTTCACGAGGCCACGCTCAGTGCCGCAGTCCTCTTCCCGAATGATGACGTCCTGGGACACGTCGACGAGTCGACGGGTCAGGTACCCCGAGTCGGCGGTACGCAGAGCCGTGTCGGCCTGCCCCTTGCGGCCACCGTGCGTGGAGATGAAGTACTCCAGAACGGACAGGCCCTCGCGGAAGTTCGACTTGATCGGTCGGGCGATGATGTCGCCCTTCGGGTTGGCCACCAGCCCTCGCATGGCGGCAATCTGACGCATCTGCGTCATGTTGCCTCGTGCACCGGAGTCGACCATCATGAAGATGGGGTTGTCGGTGGTGAAGTTGTCCTTCATCGCCTGCGTCAGCTCAGCGGTGGCGTCGTTCCAGATGTCGATGAGCTCCTGTCGACGCTCATCCTCCGTCACGGATCCACGCTCGTAGAGCTTGTCCACCTTGGTGGCACGCTCCTCGTAGCCGGCCAGGATCTCCGCCTTGTTGGGCGGGGTCTGGACGTCCGAGATGGACACCGTCACACCGGAGCGGGTTGCCCAGTGGAAACCCAGGTCCTTCAGGTTGTCCAGGGTGTGGGCCACCACGATCTTCGGGTAGCTCTCGGCCAGTTCGTTGACGATCCGCCCGAGCACCTTCTTGCCGACGACCTCGTTGATGAAGCCGAAGTCCTCAGGAAGTGCCTCGTTGAAGAGTGCACGTCCCAGGGTGGTCTCCACCAGGAACGAGCCGTCGTGGCGGGGCTGCAGCCCAGCCGGGACAACGTTGGTCAGACGCAGCTTGATGCGCGCACCCACGGCCAGATCGCCACGGTCGAAGGCCATGACGGCCTCGGACAGGGACGAGAACGCCCTGCCTGCACCAGCGTCGCCGCGCTCGGTGGTTAGGAAGTACGTGCCGATGATCATGTCCTGGGTGGGCATGGTCACGGGACGGCCATCTGCCGGCTTCAGGATGTTGTTGGTGGACAACATCAGGATGCGGGCTTCAGCCTGCGCCTCCGCGCTCAGCGGCAGGTGCACGGCCATCTGGTCACCGTCGAAGTCTGCGTTGAACGCGGTGCAGACGAGCGGGTGGATCTGGATGGCCTTGCCCTCGATGAGCTGCGGCTCGAACGCCTGGATGCCGAGGCGGTGCAGGGTGGGTGCACGGTTCAGCAGGACCGGGTGCTCCTGGATGACCTCTTCGAGGACATCCCACACCACGGGGCGCTGGCGCTCGACCATGCGCTTGGCGGCCTTGATGTTCTGGGCGTGGTTGAGGTCGTCGAGGCGCTTCATGACGAACGGCTTGAACAGCTCGAGCGCCATGGCCTTCGGCAGACCACACTGGTGCAGTTTCAGCTGCGGTCCCACCACGATGACGGAACGTCCCGAGTAGTCGACGCGCTTGCCCAGAAGGTTCTGGCGGAACCGACCCTGCTTGCCCTTCAGCATGTCCGAGATGGACTTCAGGGGCCGGTTGCCGGGGCCCGTCACCGGGCGACCACGACGACCGTTGTCGAACAGGGAGTCGACGGCCTCCTGCAGCATGCGCTTCTCGTTGTTCACGATGATCTCGGGTGCACCGAGGTCAAGCAGGCGCTTCAGGCGGTTGTTCCGGTTGATGACGCGACGGTAGAGGTCGTTCAGGTCGGAGGTGGCGAAGCGGCCACCGTCGAGCTGCACCATGGGGCGCAGGTCCGGCGGGATGACCGGGACGGCGTCCAGCACCATGCCGGCGGGGTCGTTGCCACCGCTGAGGAACGCCGCCACGACCTTGAGCCGCTTGAGGGCGCGGGTCTTGCGCTGGCCCTTGCCGGTGGCGATGGTCTCGCGAAGCGAAGCCTGCTCGGCGGCCAGGTCGAAGGTCCGGAGGCGACGCTGGATCGCCTCGGCACCCATGTAGCCCTCGAAGTACTTGCCGAAGCGCTTCGTCATCTCGCGGTAGAGGATCTCATCACCCTCGAGGTCCTGGACCTTCAGCGTCTTGAAGCGGTCCCACACCTCCTGGATGCGGTCGAGCTGGCGCTGCGTCCTGGTGCGGAGCTGCGTCATCTCCTTCTCGGCACCGTCGCGGACGCGACGCTTCATGTCCGCTTTGGCGCCCTCGGCCTCCAGTTGCGCGAGGTCCTCCTCGAGCTTGCGGGTGCGTGCCTCGATGTCGGCGTCGCGACGCTGCGCGACCTGCTTGGTCTCCACCTCGACCTTGGCCTGCAGCGACGACAGGTCGCGGTGACGCGCCTCGTCGTCGACGGCCGTGATCATGTGCGCGGCGAAGTAGATGACCTTCTCAAGGTCCTTCGGGGCAATGTCCAACAGGTAGCCGAGGCGGCTGGGGACACCCTTGAAGTACCAGATGTGGGTCACCGGTGCGGCGAGCTCCACGTGGCCCATGCGCTCACGGCGCACGTTGCTACGGGTGACCTCGACGCCACAGCGCTCACAGATGATGCCCTTGAAGCGGACACGCTTGTACTTGCCGCAGTAGCACTCCCAGTCCCGGGTGGGGCCGAAGATCTTCTCGCAGAAGAGGCCGTCGCGCTCGGGCTTGAGGGTGCGGTAGTTGATGGTCTCAGGCTTCTTGACCTCGCCATGGGACCATTCGCGAATCTGGTCGGCGCTCGCCAGGCCAATCCGCAGTTCGTCGTAGAAGTTCACGTCCAGCACGTTGATTCTCTCTCTCCCGCGCCGTATGCGCTGTCGCGGTGATTCATAAGTCTTGTGTCGTTGAGGGGACGGAGTCCCCCGGCTTCATGTCGCATGCGACGCCCGCCGGGGGTACACGGGGGCACTGCCCCCGTGGGCTCAAACTTCACCGACGTCCATGAAGTGGTCACCACCGGGGCGGCGGCCCAGGTCGATGCCGAAGTCCTCGGCGGACCGGAGGTCCTCCTCGGAGTCACGCAGGTCGATCACTCGTCCGTCGTCGGAGAGCACCTCCACGTTCAGGCAGAGGGACTTCATCTCCTTCACGAGCACCTTGAACGACTCGGGGATACCGGGCTCGGGGATGTTCTCGCCCTTGACGATGGCCTCGTAGACCTTGACGCGACCAGGCACGTCGTCGGACTTGATGGTGAGGAGCTCCTGCAGTGCCCAGGCTGCGCCATAGGCCTCGAGTGCCCACACCTCCATCTCACCGAATCGCTGGCCACCGAACTGTGCCTTACCACCCAGCGGCTGCTGCGTGATCATGGAGTACGGACCGGTGGAACGGGCGTGGATCTTGTCGTCCACGAGGTGGTGCAACTTCAGCATGTACATGTAGCCGACGCCCACCTTCTCCGGGAACGGCTCGCCGGAGCGACCATCGAAGAGGCTGGCCTTGCCGCTGGCGTCAATGAGGCGCACGTTGTCGCGCGTCGGCAGCGTGTTCTCGAGCAGACCCGTGATCTCGTTCTCCCCAGCGCCGTCGAAGACGGGGGTCGCGAGCTTGGAGTCACCCTCAACACGGCCGAGGCCGACGTCAACGAGGCGCTCCGCCCAGGCTTCCTTGACACCGGTGACGTCCCACCCGGTCTTGGCGACCCACCCGAGGTGGTTCTCCAACACCTGGCCGACGTTCATTCGCGACGGAACGCCCAGCGGGTTCAAGACGATGTCGACGGGCGTGCCGTCCTCCATGAAGGGCATGTCCTCCACGGGCAGGATCTTCGAGATGACGCCCTTGTTGCCGTGGCGTCCGGCGAGCTTGTCACCGTCGGAGATCTTGCGCTTCTGGGCCACGTGGACGCGGACCAGCTGATTGACGCCGGGGGGCAGGTCGTCGTCCTCGGCGGAGTCGAAGACGCGGACTCCGATGACGGTGCCGCTCTCGCCGTGGGGCACCTTGAGTGACGTGTCGCGCACCTCACGGGCCTTCTCGCCGAAGATGGCGCGCAGGAGGCGCTCCTCCGGGGTCAGCTCGGTCTCGCCCTTCGGCGTGACCTTGCCCACCAGGATGTCGCCCGCAGAGACCTCTGCGCCGATGCGGATGATGCCGCGCTCGTCGAGGTCGGCCAGCATCTCGTCGGAGATGTTGGGGATGTCGCGGGTGATTTCCTCGGCACCGAGCTTGGTGTCGCGGGCGTCGACCTCGTGCTCCTGGATGTGGATCGAGGTGAGGACGTCGTCCTGCACGATCCGCTGGCTCAGGATGATGGCGTCCTCGTAGTTGAGGCCCTCCCATGGCATGAATGCCACGAGGAGGTTCTTCCCGAGGGCCAGCTCACCCTTCTCCGTGCAGGGGCCGTCGGCGAGCGGCGTGCCCACCTCGACACGCTCGCCACCTGCAACCAGCGGACGCTGGTTGATGCACGTGCCTGCATTGGAGCGGACGAACTTGTCCAGCTTGTAGGTGATGTAGGTGCCGTCGTCGTTCGCGATCTCGATGAGGTCTGCGGCCACGGACTGGACCACACCCGGCTTCTTGGCCAGCGTGACGTCGCCGACGTCGACAGCGGCGCGGTATTCCATGCCGGTGCCCACGAACGGGGATTCGTTCGCGACCAGCGGGACGGCCTGACGCTGCATGTTGGCACCCATGAGGGCACGCGATGCATCGTCGTGCTCGAGGAACGGGATCAGCGCGGTGGCCACGGACACCATCTGTCGCGGGGACACGTCCATGTAATCGACTTCCTCGACCGGAACGGTGTCGGCGTCGCCGTGCTTGATGCGGACCAGCACGCGGTCCTCAGTGAGGCGACCCTGGTCGTCCATGGCGGCATTGGCCTGGGCGATCGCGTAGCGATCCTCCTCGTCGGCCGTCATGTACTGGATCTCATCGGTGACGTGGCCGTCGACGACCTTGCGGTAGGGCGTCTCGATGAAGCCGAACGCGTTCACCCGGGCGAAGGACGCCAGCGAACCGATGAGGCCGATGTTCGGGCCTTCAGGGGTTTCGATGGGGCACATGCGGCCGTAGTGCGACGAGTGGACGTCTCGGACTTCCATGCCGGCGCGGTCGCGGGAGAGACCGCCGGGGCCCAGCGCTGAGAGGCGACGCTTGTGCGTGAGGCCGGCCAGCGGGTTGTTCTGGTCCATGAACTGCGACAGCTGGGAGGTTCCGAAGAACTCCTTCAACGCCGCCGTCACGGGCCGGATGTTGATGAGCGTCTGCGGAGTGATCGCCTCGATGTCCTGCGTGGTCATGCGGTCGCGGACCACACGCTCCATGCGGCCGAGGCCGGTGCGGAGCTGGTTCTGGATCAGCTCGCCCACGGTGCGGAGGCGACGGTTGCCGAAGTGGTCAATGTCGTCGGCTTCCACCATGACGCCGTCGAGGTCGTCGAGGTGCTCGTGCAGTGCCACGATGTAGCGGATGGCGGCGACGATGTCCTCGACGGTCAGCACCTGCTTGTTGAACGGCAACTCCAGGCCGAGCTTCTTGTTGATCTTGTAGCGACCAACCTTGGCCAGGTCATAGCGCTTGGGGTTGAAGTAGTAGTTCTCCAACAGCGCCTGCGCCGCGTCACGTGCCGGGGGCTCGCCAGGGCGCAGCTTGCGGTAGATGTCGAGGAGCGCCTCGTCCTGGGTCTTGACCGAGTCCTTCTCGAGCGTGAGGCGCATCGACTCGTACTGGCCGAACTCCTCGAGGATCTTCTCCTCGCTCCAGCCGAGCGCCTTCAGCAGGACGGTGACGTTCTGCTTGCGCTTGCGGTCCAGACGCACGAACACCATGTCGCGCTTGTCGATCTCGAACTCCAGCCACGCACCGCGCGACGGAATGATCTTGGTGGAGAAAATGTCCTTGTCGGACGTCTTGTCAGGGGTCTGCTCGAAGTAGACACCCGGGGAACGGACGAGCTGCGACACGACGACGCGCTCCGTGCCGTTCACGATGAAGGTGCCCTTGTCGGTCATGAGCGGGAAGTCGCCGATGAAGACGGTCTGGCTCTTGATCTCGCCGGTGTCGTTGTTCACGAACTCGGCGGTGACGAACAGGGGTGCAGCATAGGTGGTGTCGCGGTCCTTGCACTCCTCGATGGTGTGCTTCGGCTCCTCGAAACGGTGGTCGCGGAATGACAGCGACATCGTCTCGTTGAAGTCCTCGATGGGTGAGATCTCCTCGAAGATCTCCTCCAGACCCGAGCGGGTATTGACGTCGGTGCGGCCGGCATCCAGCCGCTCCTTGACGTCGCGTTGCCAATCCTCGTTGCCAATCAGCCAGTTGTAGGAGTCAATCTGCAGGTCCAGAAGGTTGGGAACCTCGAGAGGTTCTGGGATCTTCGCGAACGAGATCCGTCCACTGGGCGAGACGACATTGGTGTTCTTCGACGCAGAGCGCGAGGCGGCCAAGATTCGGTCCTTCCAAGAACGCGATAAGCTGGTTCTCCGCATGGCAAGAGGCCCGTGTCAAATCACGGGCTTCAGTGCATAGCAGGGCAAAAAACCACTATAGGGCATGCCGGAGCAACCGCCAAACGATTCCGGGGTCACCGGAGGCGTGGGATCGATCGTCGTTGATCTGCCGTCATCATAGCCACGACTACCCGGATCCCAAGCCCCGGGGCCCCCGACACGCCGTGGGACCCGATCCTGCCACTGACCAACCCGCCGCACTCACCTCCACGCTCGCCCCCCCGGAGCACAAAGCGGCCCACCCCCGCATGGGGATGGGCCGCTTCGTCAGGTGAGTCAGTGACTCAGGGTCACTTGAGCTCGACGGAGCCGCCGGCGGCCTCGAGGGCCTCCTTGGCCTTGGCCGCGGTCTCCTTGTCGACCTGCTCCAGGACAGCCTTCGGAGCGCCCTCGACGAGGTCCTTGGCCTCCTTCAGGCCGAGCGAGGTGAGCGCGCGGACTTCCTTGATGACGGCGATCTTCTTGTCGCCACCGGCGGTGAGGATGACGTCAACCTTGTCGCTGACCTCCTCCTCCTCGGCGGCTTCGCCGGCTGCGGCCGGGGCGGCAGCGGCGGCAACGGGAGCGGCTGCGGTGACGCCGAAGGCATCCTCGAACAGCTTCACGAACTCGGAGAGTTCGATGAGGGTCATTTCCTTGAAGGCATCAAGAAGTTCGTCGTGGCTGAGCTTCGCCATAATGGTGTTCCTTTCGGTAAATCGTCAGCAGCGCGAGCTGCAACGGATCATTCCGCAGCTGCTGCTGCTTCTTCGGTGTCCGCCTCTGCGGCGGGGGCGTCACCATCGGCGACGTCAGTCGTGGCCGTCTCTGCTGCACCGGCGCCGCCGATGAGAGAGGGGTCGGCCTGCGCGGCGGTCTCCAGTGCACCGAGGACGCGTGCGCCCTGGGCCAGCGGAGCGGCGAGCATGTAAGCGGCCCTGGACAGGTTGGCCAGAAGGGCGCCTGCCATCTTGCTGAGCAGAACTTCGCGGGATTCGAGATCCGCGAGCTTGAGCACAGCCGTGGCGTCAAGGAACTTGCCGTCCATGACGCCGCCCTTGATGACCAGGGCGGGGTTGGCCTTTGCGAAGTCACGCAAGCTCTTGGCGACGGTTGCAACGTCTCCAGAGATGAACGCGATGGCCGTGGGACCGACGAGGGTGTCTTCGACGCCCTCGATCCCGGCTTCCTTGGCGGCAATCGCGGCAAGGGTGTTCTTCGCAACGGCGTAGGTGGCGTTCTCACCGAGGGATCGACGCAGATTCTGCAGATCCTTGACGGTGAGACCGCGGTAGTCGGTCAGCACCGTGGCAGCGGAGCTGCTGAATGCTTCAGCGAACTCTGCGACCTTGGCGGCTTTGTCCGGCCTCGCCATTGGGTCTCCTTTCCTTCTCGTGTATCGCCGGATCCCGTCCTGGATGGAGGGTTCCGGCACCGATTCACGTCTGGTGGGAGACAAAATGCCCCGTCGCCGGTGGGCGCGGGGCATGAGTAGCAGCTCGAGCGATCACCTGCGCGGGTGCCCCTTTGAGGGGCATCAAGACGTCTATCACCTGCGGTCTTCGGTAGTGGGAACTCTAATGTGCTGCACGCCCCGGATCCAAATCGCCCGGGGGAAGCGCACGGGCAAGGGGAACTGCACACGCAGACCCACCGCGATCGTCCACGCCGGCAGGTCTCCGATAGGTTCGGGGACTCACGACCCCAGGAGGAACAGATGAGCGAGCCCGAGCCCAGGCGCCGCAACCCCATGCACGTGGCCATCGCCGCGCTCAGCATCGCACTCGTGGGAGTGGCTGCCCTCATCGCGTTCCTCATCTGGGGCCGCCCCGCGCCCACCGTGGAGCCCTCCCCCACCCCACCACCCAGCGCCTCCCCCACAGCGCAGACGCCCTCGCAATCCCCCACGGCGACAACGGCCCCGCCCACGACGGCGGCCCCGAGTCCCGTACCCGCGACGACGGCCGCCGCCAGTGCGCCAGCCTCCACCATCCCCGCCACCGCTGCCGCCAGCCCCGTGGCCACCGCCACCGCCGGCAACACCACGCCCGTGGCGTCCCCCGTCTCGCCTCAGACAATGATGTGGCAGGGCAAGGCGACATTCGAGCACTTCACCGCCGAAGTGCTGCAGGATGACGCCAACCAGGACGCCCCCATGATCGAGGGCAAGGCTGGACTGCTCGTGGAGGTGTGCGCCACCCTGGCGCTCGAGGGTGACGACACAGTGCGCATCAGCTCCGACCCATGGTCGCTGCAGGATGCGGAAGGCAACGTCCAGAAGCCACAGCAGGGCGGCTACGAGCCGGCGTTCCCCTCCGATGCCGACTACGCCGTGGGCGAGTGCGCACGCGGCTATCTGACCTTCGACTACCTCTCCGCCGAGAGCGACTACGCCAACCTCGTCTACGAGAACGGTTTCGGCGATCGCGCGGTGTGGCAGTTCCACTGAGTGGGCCGCCGGGCTGACACCGATGCGCCCCGTCCGCGGCGCGTGCATTAATCTTCGTGATTGACCCGTTTGACGTCCGTTCCACCTGGAGGATTCATGCGCCTACGCGCTCTCGTTGCAGCCGCCCTTGCCAGCGCTCTCACGCTGGCAGCCTGCTCCACCCCGCAGGGCGACACCTCGGACACGGACCGCTCCTTCGACGTGTCCGGCGTCGCCAAGGTTGACGAGATCGCCGCGCTGGTCCCCCAGAAGATCCGCGACAGCGGCAAGCTGGTCATCGGCGCCTCCATCGACTACGCCCCCGCGGAGTTCCGCGCCGACGACCTGCAGACCGCCATCGGCTACGACGTCGACCTCGGCAAGGCACTGGGCCGCGTGATGGGCCTCGACACCGAGGTGAGTGCGGCGGAATTCGCCTCGATCCTCCCCGGCATCGGCACCAAGTACGACGTGGGCATCTCCTCCTTCACGATCACCCCGGAGCGCCTCGCCAGCTACACCATGATCAGCTACGTCTCCGTGGGTTCGTCCTACGCCGTCAAGACGGGCAACGAGGTCGGCTTCGACCCGGACGACGTGTGCGGCAGCACGATTGGCGTGCAGACGGGGACGTTCCAGGAGGAGGAGCTGAAGGCCTTCTCCACGCAGTGCACCGACGGCGGCAAGGACGCCGTCGACATCCTGCAGTTCGGGTCCCAGTCAGACGTCACCACCAACGTGGTGGGGGGGAAGGCTGACGCCATGTACGCCGACTCCACCGTCTCCAGCTACGCCGCCGCCCTCACCGCCGGACAACTCGAGGTGATCGGTGGGGTGCGCGACGCCGCCCCGCAGGGGATCGTCCTGCCCAAGGATGACGCCGAGCTGACCGCCGCGATCCAGCAGGCCGTGCAGCACCTCATGGACGACGGCACGTGGGGCAAGATCCTCGACAGCTGGGGCACGAAGGACTCTGCCCTGACCACCGCCGAGGTCAACCCCGAGTCCTGATGGGCCGTCCCATGACCACACCTGTGCCTGAACTCATCAACGCCCGCCCAGTCCCGCGTCCCAGCACGTGGGTGTGGGCCGCCGTGGTGCTCCTGCTGGTGGCCATGTTCATCCACGGCCTCCTCACCAATCCCAACTACCGGTGGGACATCGTCGGCCAGTACCTGTTCGATCCCCGCATCGTCGCGGGCGTGGGCTGGACGCTGCTGCTGACGGTGGGCTCCATGGTCATCGGCATCGTGCTCGCCGTCCTCATGGCCATCATGCGCCAGGGCACCAACCCCGTCCTGCGGGGCGTCTCCACGGTCTACATCTGGTTCTTCCGTGGCACCCCCATCTATACGCAGCTCGTGTTCTGGGGCCTGCTGTCAGTGCTCTATCCCCGCCTGTCGCTCGGCATCCCCTTCGGCCCCGAGTTCGTATCGTTCGAGACCACCGTCGTGTTCAACGCTGCCATCGCCGCACTCCTCGGACTCGGACTCAACGAGGGCGCCTACCTGGCCGAGATCGTGCGCGGGGGCCTCAACTCCGTCGACAGGGGGCAGACGGAGGCGGCCACGGCGCTCGGCATGAAGCGTTCCACGACGCTGTGGCGCATCGTCATCCCCCAGGCCATGCGGGTGATCGTGCCCCCCACCGGCAACGAGACCATCTCCATGCTGAAAACCACCTCACTGGTGCTGGCCGTGCCCTTCACACTGGAGCTGACGTTCGTCACCAACGCGCTCGGCAACCAGAAGTTCCTTCCAGTGCCCCTCCTCATCGTGGCGGCCATCTACTACCTGGTGATCACGTCCATCCTCATGGTGGGCCAGCACTATGTGGAGGCCTACTACGGGCGCGGCTTCGACGACGCAGGCGCCTCGAGGGGCGCCACCAAGGGCATGTCCAGGCGCCAGCAGGCGATCCTGGCCGCCGGAACGGTCCGCACCAACCCGAATCTGGATGTGACGCCATGACCGCGATGGTCGAGATTTCAGCAGTGCACAAGTTCTTCGGCGACCTGCACGTGCTGCGGGGCGTTGACCTCGAGGTGGAGCGCGGCGAGGTGTGCGTCATCCTGGGCCCGTCCGGATCCGGCAAGTCCACGCTGCTGCGGTGCATCAACGAGCTGGAACGCATCAGCGCCGGCCGCATCGTCGTCGATGGCGAACTCATGGGCCTGCGGGAGGTCACGCGGGGCACAACAACTGAGCTGCACCGCCGCTCCGACAAGGACATCGCCCGGCAGCGCTCACGCATCGGGATGGTGTTCCAGCGCTTCAACCTCTTCCCGCACATGACCACGTTGGACAACGTGATGGAGGCGCCGCGCAAGGTCCGCGGATGGGACAAGGCCCGGGCCCGCACCAAGGCCGAGGAGCTGCTGACAATGGTCGGCCTCTCAGACCGGATGGAGCACTATCCGGCGCAGCTCTCCGGGGGTCAGCAGCAGAGGGTCGCCATCGCCCGGGCGCTGGCCATGGAGCCCGACCTGATGCTCTTCGACGAGCCCACCTCGGCTCTGGACCCCGAGCTCGTCGGGGAGGTTCTGGCGGTCATGAAACAGCTGGCCGACTCCGGTATGACGATGCTGGTGGTGACCCACGAGGTGGGGTTCGCACGCGAAGTGGCAGACCAGGTGGTCTTCATGGACGAGGGTCTCGTGGTGGAGCGCGGCACGGCCGCCGAGGTCATCGGCAACCCACAGCAGTCGCGGACCCGGGACTTCTTCGCCAAGGTGCTCTGACCGGTCCACGGGCACTGCTGCGCGGCGTGTGTCCGCGGCAGATGTGGGCGCGGAAGTTCTTCAGTGTGCCGCGAGGAGCCGGATGACGGCTTCCACTGCTCGCACGAGGTCATCGAGCCCCATCGACGGCGTGGGCTGCTCCCCCACGACCTCATCGGTCTCCGCCCCCACGAGCGCGACTCCGTCGTTGCGCACGGCCGGGACGTGGATGAACCCGCCCGCAACGGCATGGTCCCGCAGGAGGGCGCGAAACGTCGCGTTGCACACGAAACTCCCTGCATCCGGGGACGCACGGGACGCCACTCCCACCGACAGGATCGCTGCCACCATCGCGTCGACGTCCAGTCGGGAACCCAGCGGCCCCGGCTCCGCGTCCAGCGGTTCCCCGCGTGGGGCCCGCCCGGCGTTGTCGGGAATCCGCCCGAGGGCGGTCGGGCCGGCCCACCGCTCAGGCGTCACCTCGGTGCGCCCACCTGCCTCCCCCAGTGCGATGACGGCATCCGGGCGGGCCGCGGCGATGGCCGCTGCCAGCGCGACGGGGGCACCGTCGAACTCCACGGGCAGGATGGCGGTGCACAGCACCACACCATCGCCATGCCAGGACGTGGCCAGGCGTTCGACGACGGCGCCGCTCGCGTTCAGGGCGTCTCCCCCGAATGGTTCGAAACCGGTCACCAGCACCCGCATGGTCGCTCCCCCCTGGACAGGCAAGGACGGGGCGGGCACCGTGTGGCGCCCGCCCCGTCCTGTGATGGATCTACTGCGCGTGGATCAGTCCTCGTCGGGCTTGGTGACCGAGCCGTCGATGAGCACGCTGGGGCTCATCGTGGCGGACACCGCGATCTTGCGAATGTAGCGGCCCTTCGAGGCGGACGGCTTCAGACGAACCACCTCGTCGAGGACGGCGTAGTAGTTGTCGGCCAGCTGCTCGGCCGTGAAGGACGCCTTGCCGATGATGTACTGCAGGTTGCCGTGACGGTCGATGCGGAACTCAATCTTCCCGCCCTTGATCTCGGTGACTGCCTTGGCGACGTCCATGGTGACGGTGCCGGTCTTCGGGTTCGGCATGAGGCCACGGGGGCCGAGCACGCGGCCGAGACGGCCCACCTTGCCCATGAGGTCGGGGGTGGCAACGACGGCGTCGAAGTCGAGGTAGCCGCCAGCCACCTTTTCGATCAGTTCGTCGCTTCCCACTTCGTCCGCTCCCGCGGCAAGTGCGGCCTCCGCGCGGTCACCGGTGGCGAAGACAAGGACCCGTGCCGTCTTTCCGGTGCCGTGGGGGAGGTTGACCGTGCCGCGGACCATCTGGTCAGCCTTGCGGGGATCAACGCCGAGACGCACCGCAACATCGATGGTCTCGTCGAACTTCGCCGTGGCCATCTCCTTGATGAGGTGGATGGCCTGCTCGGGGCGGTGCTGCTGGTCGGCATCGCGCTTGTCGGCTGCCTGTGTGTACGCCTTGCTGTGCTTCATTCTGGTTCCTTGGTTGTCTGCCAGCCTCGCGGGCTGGTCCACCAGTTCCTGGTCGCTCTGGGGCAGATGCCCCTCCCAGGTGTGAGTGGGTGAAAAAGTCAGTTGATTTCGACGCCCATGGAGCGGGCGGTTCCTTCAACGATGAGCATGGCGGCCTCGACGTCATTGGCGTTGAGGTCGGGCAGCTTCTGGGTGGCAATCTCGCGGACCTGGTCCTTGGTGAGCTTGCCCACCTTGGTGGCCAGCGGGTTGTCCGAACCCTTGCTGAGGCCGGCGGCCTTCTTGATGAGCTCTGATGCGGGCGGCGTCTTCGTGATGAAGGTGAACGTGCGGTCCTCGTAGATGGTGATTTCCACGGGGATGACGTTGCCACGCTGGGATTCGGTCGCGGCGTTGTAGGCCTTGACGAACTCCATGATGTTGACGCCGTGCGGACCGAGAGCGGTACCTACGGGCGGTGCGGGCGTGGCGGAGCCAGCATTCAGTGCGACCTTGACGAGGGCCGCAACCTTCTTCTTGGGAGGCATGAGGGGTCCTTTTGTTGATGGGTGATGCCGTATCGGCGATGCGATCCTTGGCGGAAGGACGTTGCCGGTGCGACGGATGGGGTCAGACGACCTTTTCGACCTGCTTGAATTCCAGGTCGAGGGGCGTCTCGCGACCCATGAAGTCCACAAGGGCCTTCAGGCGCGCGGTCTTGGGGTTGATCTCGGTGATCGTGGCGTGCATGCCCGCGAACGGACCGTCCGCGACCATGATGGAGTCGCCGATCTCGAAATCGAGGACCTCCACCTTCTTGTCACGCTGGCGGCCCGACGTGCCACTGGTTTCGGCGGCGACCCTGGCCACGACCGATGGGGTGAGCATGTGGAGCACCTCCTCCACGCTGAGCGGGACGGGTGTCTGGCCGTGCCCGACGAAGCCGGTGACGGACGGTGTGTGACGCACGACGCCCCACGACTCGTCGGTCAGTTCCATGCGGACCAGGACGTATCCGGGGAGCACGCAACGCGTGACGGTCTTGCGGGTGTTGTTGCGCATCTCGACGACGTCCTCGGTGGGGACGATCGTTTCGAAGATGTACTCCTCCATGTCCAGCGACTGGGCTCGCGCGTCGACGTTCTGCTTGACGCGGTTCTCCATGCCGGAGTAGGTGTGGATGACATACCACTCACCGAACTTCGCCTCGAGCTCCTGGCGGAGCGCCTCGATGGCGATGTCGGTGGCGTCGTCCTCGTCGTCGTCCTCGTCCTTGGGCTCCTCCTCCAGGTCGGCAAGCTCGGGCAGCGCCTCGGGCTCATCGTCGGAGAGGGGTCCGCTGAGGTCGATCTCGACGTCGTCGGTGGTGGTCTCGGGCTCGACGGGGCCGCCCAGGTCGATTTCGAAGTCGTCGGCCGGGTTGGTGGTCTCACTCATCAGGAATCTCCAAACATTGCCAGCAGGCCCCAGCCGAACAGGAGGTCAAGAGCGCCCACGAAGGCGATCATGAACAACACGAAGATCAGCACGGAGACGAACAGGACGGTCAGCTGCGGCCAGGTGGGCCACACGACCTTCTTGATCTCGCTGGCGGACTGCTTCACGAACGTGGCGGGGTTGCTGGCGGAATAGGGGTCGTTCTCGACCTTCTGCGACTCGGAGCGTTTCCGGGTGGCAGTGGTCTTCCTCACCGGGGCGTTGCCGCGTCGGCGTGCTGAGGAGGCAGCATTCTGCTCGTCCTCGGTGAACCCGTCCTCGAGTTCGGCGATCGTGTCGTCGTCGGCGTCTTGATCCAGCCCGACGGTCCCGCGGCGCACCGGCGCGTTGGAGCTGCGACGGCGGGTCGCGCCCAAGGACGGCGTCGCGTCAGTGGGCTCCGAGACCTCGTCGACGGCGTCAGCCTCGATGGGGTCGACAGATGAGTCCCCGAGCGCGTCGTACTCGCGGTCAGAGGCCCCCGTCGAATCGGGAGTCTTGTCGCTCACGCGGTTTCCCTTCGGTCTACAAACAAAATGCCTCACCGTCCATGGGACGGTAGGCGCCTGGAAACAGCCATACTGCTTCGCAGGGCAGGAGGGACTCGAACCCCCAACCTGCGGTTTTGGAGACCGCTGCTCTGCCAATTGAGCTACTACCCTCGGTGATGTTGCAGATTCACCCGGGGCGAACCCCGAGCAGCAACCAGCATCACCAGTGCCACCATGGTACGCCAACGCCACCCCCGCGTCGAACCGGGCGACCGGGCGTACGCGTGCGGGGCGACCTCGCCCCTACAGCGACCTGCCAAGGATGTTGACCTCGGCTTCCAGCGTGATACCGAAGGTGGCGCGCACGCCGTCGCGCACCTCCCGGGCCAGAGCGAGGAGGTCCTCGGCGCTGGCGTCTCCCCGGTTGGTCAGTGCCAGGACGTGCTTGCCGGAGAGTGCCGCCCGCGTGGTGCCGTGCCCCTTGACGAACCCGGCGTGCTGGATGAGCCAGGCCGCGCTCGTCTTGACGCGGTCCCCCGCCGGGAACCTGGGAGCCCCCGGGGGCAGCAGCGCGGCGGCCTCCGTCGTGAGCAGGGGGTTGGTGAAGAAGGACCCGCCGCTCCACGTGTCGTGGTCGGACTCGTCCAGGACCATGCCCTTGCTGCGACGGATGGCGAGCACGGCGTCCCGCACGCGGGTGGTCGGTGACCGCTCCCCCACGTCGACACCGAGGGCGTGGGCGAGCTCCGGATAGGCAATGGGGGCGCTGAGGGTGCCCAGGGGGAACTGGAACGACACGTCGAGCACGAGGTGACGGCCGGGTGTGCGCTTGAACAACGACGTCCTGTAGCCGAACCCGCAGTCGACGGCCGGGTGGGTCTTCACCTGCCCCAGCTCACGGTCCCAGGTCCGCACGGAGCTGACACTCTGGGACACGTCAGCCCCGTAGGCCCCCACGTTCTGGATGGGGGTGGCACCCACGGATCCCGGGATGCCGGAGAGCGTCTCCACCCCGACCCAACCCCGCGCCACCGCGAAGGCGACGAACTCGTCCCAGTTCTCCCCTGCCTGCACGCGCACCATCGCGCCGCCGCAGGACGACACCTCCGCGGTGACGCCCCGGGTGCCCACGTGCACGACAGTGCCGTCGAAGCCCTCGTCGGGCACCAGAACGTTGGAGCCGCCACCCAGGACCAACACGGGCTCCCCCGCCGCGTCGCACTCGGCGACGGTTGAGATGAGCTCATCCTCGGACGTGGCGGAGACAAAACGACGCGCGTTTCCGCCCACGTGGAAGGTGGTGTGATCCGCCAGTCGGACCGATGAGGGCCCGCGCGGGGCCACGCCGCTGTGGGAGACGAACTCCACGGGGCACTCCTGTTCGGACTCAGGCAATGCGCACCTGCGCCTTGGCTGCGCCGAGCACGGCGTCCTGTCCGCACCTGGCGGTGATGGCGAGGGTGGCGACGTCTCCGGCCACCGCGGTGACCGTGGCGTTGTAGACCACCTCCACACCCTCGTCGGTGTCAGGCACCACGACGGGGCGGGTGAAGCGGACAAAGTAGTGCAGGACGCCGCCCGGGTTGCCGATCCAGTCGGTCACCACCCGGAGCCCGGCGCCCATGGTCCACATGCCGTGCGCCACCACACCGGGCAGGCCGATGGCACGGGCGTGGCGGTCGGAGAAGTGGATCTCGTTGAAATCGGTGGACGCGCCGGAATACCGCACCACACCGGCACGGGTGATGGTGACACGCACCTCCGGCAGTTCCTGACCTACTGTGACCTGCTCAGGCATTCGCGACCTCTCGTGTGTGCATCAGCGTCGACCGCGCGGTGACGGCGCTGCGGCCGTCCACGGTGAGGTCGACGACCACCGTGACCATGTCCAGGGCCCCGCGGTTGCGCACCCTCTCGATCCTCAGTGTTGCCACCACATCGTCGCCGTCGCGCAGCGGATCCGTGAACTCGAACGTCTGGTCGGTGTGCATGGTGCGGTGCAGCGCCAAACCGAGCTCTGCATCGTCGAAAAGGGCCCCCCATGCGTGGGCCGCGATGACCGCAGCAAAAGTGGGTGGGGCGATGGCGTCGTCGCCGGCGTAGGCGGGATTGGTGTCCCCGAGGGCCGCGGCGAACTCTGCGATCTTGGCCGTGCTGACGCGGTACGCGGGTGCCGGTGGGTACGTGCGACCTGCGTGCTCTGGGCTGATGGGCATGTACGCAAGGCTACCGAAGCCCCCGGCGAATTGCCCATGGGCAATTCGCCGGCAACGCACCAACGGCCGCCCCCCGTTGCGGGGAGCGGCCGTTGGTGTGCAAACGTGTGATTCAGCGGGTCTCGCGGTGCGCCTGGTGCGTGCGGCACCTGGGGCAGAACTTCTTCAACTCGAGCCGGTCTGGGTTGTTGCGCCGGTTCTTCTTGGTGATGTAGTTGCGCTCCTTGCACTCGGTGCAGGCGAGTGTGATCTTAGGACGGACGTCCTGTCCCTTCTTGGCCATGATCTCATTCCTCTTGCTTGGCGCTGGATGGCGACGGTTGGATGAAGCGTTCGGTGACGAGGGCGGGAATCGAACCCGCGACACAGCGATTATGAGCCGCTTGCTCTACCGACTGAGCTACCCCGTCAAAGTAGTCCTTCCCCGAATTTCTCCGGAAACGAACAGAGCCCCCATGCGGAGTCGAACCGCAGACCTTCTCCTTACCATGGAGACGCTCTACCTACTGAGCTATAGGGGCCAGCCGAGGTCCAAAGATACACAGGTTGCGGGCGGGGTGCCAAATCGGCCCCCGCCCCTGGTTCTCGCACCCCGGAGGCATGGCCCGGTCTCAGGCCAGGAGTGCGGCGATGGCGATCTCCAGGGCACCCGAGAACAGCGTCTCCCTCTCCTCTGCAGTCAGGTCACCGGAGCCGTCCATCAGGTGGTCGGACGCGGTCAGCACGGCCAGAGCCTCCTTGCCGGCGGCCAGGGCGCAGGCGTAGAGGCCGGCGGCCTCCATCTCCACACCCAGGGTTCCCAGCGCGGACAGGGCACCGATGGTGTCCGGGCCACCCCCGTAGAAGAAGTCGTTGGTGAAGACGGGCCCCACGTGTACGGCGCGCTCGCCGCCACGAGCGGCGTCGACGGCGGCACGCAGCATGTCGAAGGAGGGTGCCAGCGAGAGGGCGACGCCCGGCACGTTGATGGTGGCCACCGACGAGTTCGTGTGTGCCGCGGAGGCGATGATGATGTCGCGCACCGCAACGCTGCGCGGGATGGCCCCGCACGTACCGACCCGACAGATGCGTTCAACACCGAAGTCGCGGTACAGCTCCGTGGCATAGATCGACAGCGACGGCACGCCCATCCCGGACGCCATGGCCGTGACGGGGGTGCCGTCGATGTGGCCGGTCCAGGCACCGATGCCCCGGACATCGGACACCAGCTTCGCGTCGGTCAGACGTGTTCTGGCGATGCGCTCGGCGCGCTTCGGGTCGCCGGGCATGATCACTAGGGGCGCAATGTCACCGGGTTCGCAGGCAATGTGTGGAGTGGACATGTCAGATTCCCATCAGTCTCGTGGGGTGTGCGGGTCAGGGGGACCCCTCGCGGTTGTGCGACTCCCAGTGTCACCCAACCGGAACGGCAACAGGCCCCGAATCACTACGATTCGAGGCCTGGTGGCAGGTGTTGGATTCGAACCAACGAAGGCGTTGCCGACGGTTTTACAGACCGCTCCCTTTGGCCGCTCGGGCAACCTGCCGTGCTGGCACATGGCCAGCGATGCGAAACACTACCAAAGCAGGGCCCCGCAGGACAAAGCGGGTACTCGCTCACCCCACACGGCACAATGAGTCAGGACAGCACCGGGGGCCCACGGCAGACTGGGCCCCAACGCCCCGTTCACTCAAGAGGAGATTCCCATGGCATCCGAGAACTCGTTCGACGTGGTCAGCAAGGTGGACCGACAAGAGGTTGACAACGCACTGAACCAGGCCGCCAAGGAGGTCAGCCAGCGCTTCGACTTCAAGAACACCGACTCCTCCATCAGCTGGTCCGGGGAGAACATCGAGATGGAGGCGAACTCCGAGGATCGCGTGAAAGCCATCCTCGACGTCTTCCAGACCAAGCTGGTGCGCCGCGGCATCAGCCTCAAAGCCCTCGACGCCGGCGAAGCCCGCGTGTCGGGGAAGATGTGGAAGATCACCGCCTCGACGCAGGAGGGCATCTCCCAGGAGAACGCGAAGAAGGTGTCCAAGCTCGTACGCGACGAGGGCCCCAAAGGCGTGAAGTGCCAGATCCAGGGCGATGAGCTCCGGATCTCCAGCAAGAGCCGCGACGACCTCCAGGACGTGCAGAACCTCATCAAGGGCGCCGACTACGACTTCGCGGTGCAGTTCACGAATTACCGCTGAGGCACGCTGCGGGGAAGCGTTGGCGGCGGGTCAGGTTCCTGACATGGCGACCGCGTCAGCGATCTTCCCTCAGTAGGCCGGCGGGCATGCGTCCCTCGGTGTTCCCCGACGGTGACCAGCCGGCAACCGCTCTCGATGCCGCAACGGATCGTGCCCCGGCGTCGGTGTCGCGGTACCCCGCTCCGGCGCGGGACAGCTGTCCCCGATGACGTCGGCGATGTCAGGGGCCGCGCAGCGCGACGATGAGCCACCCTCCTGAGCGACAGGCTCCATCACGCCGTCCTCCAGCGCGGCGGTCATCGGTACCATCGGGGCCCATGATCTCCCCACTCGTCCTCGGTTCGCACAACGTCAACGGGATCCGCGCCGCGATGCGGCGGGGGTTCCGGCCGTTCTGGGACTCGGAGGGTGCTGATGTCATCGCGCTGCAGGAGGTGCGGTGCCGCCTCGCGGACCTGCCCACCGAGGCGTTCACCGGCTACCACACGGCACTGGAGACGGGCACGCTTCCCGGCCGCAACGGGGTGGCTGTGATGACGAGGCTGGCACCCACGTCGATCCGCACGCTGTCCGGGGGTGCGCTGCTGGCGGGACCCGACGGTGCGTTCAGCGAGGTGGAGGCCATCCACCTGCCGAACCGCGACCTCGCCCACTTCTCCCACGAGGGGCGCTACATCGAGGTGGACCTGTCGGATGCGCCGGTCAGGGTGGCGTCGCTGTACCTGCCCAAGGGTGCGGCCTGGCCGCACGAAGAGGACGGCAAGGACAAGTACGACCGGAAAATGCGTTTCCTCAAGGGTTTGTCGCGCCTGCTCACCAGTTCGCGCCGCGAGGCTGCCGCTGAGGGCCGTCAGTTCGTGGTGGTGGGCGACTTCAACATCGCGCACACCGAACTGGACCTCAAGAACTGGCGGACGAACAAGCGGTCGGAGGGCTTCCTGCCGGAGGAGAGGCAATGGTTCAGCTCCGTGGTGGGGCCACGTCGGCTGCTCGACGTCGTGCGGCACGTCCACCCGGGAGTCGACGGGCCCTACACCTGGTGGTCGTGGCGTGGCCAGGCATTCACCAACGACGCGGGGTGGCGGATCGACTACCACCTCGCCTCCCCCGCACTCGCACGCTCAGCCACCACGGCGCGCGTGGCCCGGGAGGCGGACTACGACTCGCGGATCAGTGACCACAGCCCTGTCGTGGTGCACTACGACATGGCCGCCCTCGCCTCCTGACGTCAGGGAACCGGCTGGGTCTGGCGACCACTCAGGGGTTCCCAGCGCTGGCGGAGCGTGTGTCCACGCAGCGACTCCCACGCTGCGAACATCACCAGCAGCGCCAGGAGCCAGAACCCGTTGCGCAGGGCAAAGTTCATGGCGGAGTAGCTCAGCAGCACTGCGGTGACCACCACGGCCACGCGCAGCCACCGCGGCGAAGGCTTCGTCATGGGGAACAGCACACCACCCCACAGCACGTACCAGGAATGGATGGCCGGGGCGCAGAACGCGAACAGCAGGAACGACCAGGACAGGAAGTGCAGCGGACGCTGCCCCAGGTGCCGCACAGCGAGCCAGAGGGTCCCGACGGCGAACACCACCACCCCGAGGGCGCGCGACGCGTTGATGGCGACACGACCTGAAGGGTCCCAGCCGAACGCATCGACCACCCACTGCGCGATGTGGCCCACCACGGTGAACGGCGAGACGGTGTCGACCATGCCCGGCACATTGACGGCATTGATCCAGCCGAACCCGAGACCTGTCACGACGCTGATGCCCGCGAACACGCCCACGGCCACAGCCAGCGACGCCGCCACGCGCAACCCGGCACGGAACACGGGGACTGGTTTCCTCCACCCCTCCAGCGGGACCACCAGGAACGGCAGCGCCACAGCGGCCAGCACGGCCGGCTGCTTGATGGCGGCAGCCACGCCGATGATGAGTGCACCCAACCACCACTGCCTGAGATGAAGCGTCAGCCAGATGGCCATCACCATGAGGCCGGTCATGAGGGCGTCGTTGTGCATGCCGCCGACGAAGTCGATGATCAGGATGGGGTTGCACATCACGAACCAACTGGCCGCCGCCGGGTCGACACCCACCTGCCGCGCGATCCGCGGCGTGCACCAACCGATGAGTGCCACTCCCAGCAGGGCGGGCACTCGCATCAGGAGGGTGGCGGTGAACGGGTCGAACCCGGCCAGCACCACGATCCCATGGCTCATCTTGAGCGCGAGGGGCCCGTAGGGGGCGGTGGTGTCGCGCCACACCCATGCCACCTGGTCGGCAAAGTAGCCGGGCAGCACACTGGGGCCCACCTCGTAGGGGCTGATGCCGTTGTGGAGCATCCACCCCTGGGCAGCGTAGGAATACGCGTCGTGCGAGAACACGGGCGGGGCGAGCAACAGTGGGGACGCGATGATGGCCAGCACGGCCCAGTGCCGCAGTTGGGGGTGGCCGAGAGCGCGCCGTCGGGCGGGGCGAAGGCGCAGCCACGTCTCGAGCAGCAGTGCGAGTCCCACCATCGTGAAGACCGTGCCCAGCACCTTGAAGACGGCACCGTCCCAGTTGAGCTGGTTCAGCACTCCCCACACGGGGGAGGCCTGCGGCAGGTAGGCGGGGCTCAGGGTGCCGATGAGGATGCAGAAGGACCCGAGGAATCCGACCCGCACACCCTTGGCAGCGGCGGCCTCGCGGAGCGCGGCCCGGGCGCGAAGCAGCCGACTCACGTCTGCCCGTGGGAGCGGAGGCTGGTGCGCTGGTGGACGCGGTTGTTCGGGCCGGCGGCCCGCACGCCGATGACGGGCACGGAGACGTCCTCGAACCAGTCCCGGAGCGCAGCCATCCCCCGATCCTACGAGACTCCCGCATCTCCGGCGGCCAGTGGCGGGGTCAGGCGCGAGGGGTGTGGAATCAGCGTGCCTACAATGGCTGGGAAACCAAGTACTGAGCCGTGCAAAGACAAGGACACCATCCCGTGGCACAACCGCAACCCCTTGACCGGGTTGTCATCCGCTTCGCCGGCGACTCCGGCGATGGCATGCAACTGACAGGCGACAGGTTCACAGCCGAAGCCGCAGGCCTCGGCAATGACATCGCCACCCTCCCCAACTTCCCCGCGGAGATCCGGGCCCCCCAGGGCACGCTGCCCGGGGTCTCCAGCTTCCAGCTGCACTTCGCGGACTTCGACATCGTCACTCCGGGCGACCGACCCGACGTGTTGGTGGCCATGAACCCGGCGGCGCTGAAGGCGAACCTGGCCGACCTTCCCCGCGACGGCGTCATCATCGTCGACACCGCAGACTTCACCAAGCGCAACCTCAGCAAGATCGGGTGGGACTCCAACCCGTTGGAGGACGGCACGCTGGAGAGCTACAAGGTGCACGCGCTGAACCTGACGCACCTTGCCACGGAGACCGTCAAGCCTTTCGGCCTGACCCGCAAGGACGCGTCCCGCACCAAGAACATGTTTGCGCTGGGGCTGCTGAGCTGGATGTACTCCAGGTCGCTGGAGGGCACCATCTCCTTCCTGCAGCGCAAGTTCGCCGGCAAGCCCGACATCCGTGACGCCAACATCGCGGCGGCCCAGGCCGGCCACGCCTACGGCGAGACCACGGAGTCGTTCGAGTTCCGCTACGAGGTTGCGCCCGCTCCCATGAAACCGGGCCGCTACCGCCAGGTGTCCGGCAACATGGCCACGGCGTACGGCCTCATGGCTGGCGCCCACAAGGCCGACATGCAGCTGTTCCTGGGGTCCTACCCCATCACGCCGGCCTCCGACATCCTGCACGAGCTCTCCAAGCGCAAGGACATCGGCGTCGTCACCTTCCAGGCGGAGGACGAGATCGCCGGTGTCGCCGCCGCGCTCGGTGCCTCCTACGGTGGGGCGCTCGGCGTCACCAGCACGTCCGGCCCCGGCATCCTCCTCAAGTCGGAGACCATCAGCCTCGGCGTGATGACGGAGATTCCGCTGGTCATCGTCAACGTGCAGCGTGCCGGACCGTCGACGGGCATGCCCACCAAGACGGAACAGGCAGACCTCCTGCAGGCCATCCATGGCCGCAACGGTGAGGCGCCAGTCCCGGTCATCGCCGCGAAGTCCGCCATCGACTGCTTCGACACAGCAGTGGAGGCGTGCCGCATCGCCATCAAGTACCGCACGCCCGTCATCATGCTGAGCGACGGCTACCTGGCGAACGGGTCGGAGCCGTGGCGCATCCCGAACCTGGACGACATCGCTCCCATCGAGCCCGGCTACGCCACCGAGCCCAACGGGACCGACGCCAAGGACAAGCCCACCTTCCTGCCCTACGACCGTGACCCGGAGACGCTGGCGCGAGCCTTCGCCATCCCCGGCACCCCCGGCCTCGAGCACCGCATCGGCGGCATCGAGAAGGCGGCCGGCACGGGCAACGTCTCCTACGACCCCGACAACCATGACGCCATGGTGCGCACCAGGGCCGCCAAGATCGACGGCATCGTGCGAGACATACCGGACGTCGAGGTGTCAGACCCGTCGGGCCGGGCACGCGTCCTCGTGCTGGGGTGGGGTTCCACCTGGGGCCCCATCACCGCGGCGGCCCGTCGCGTGCGTCTCAGTGGCCGCGACGTGGCCACCGCCCACCTGCGCCACCTGAACCCCATGCCGGCCAACCTCGGGGAGGTCCTGCGTCGCTACGACCGCGTCATCATCCCCGAGATGAACCTCGGACAGCTGGCGAGCCTCATCAGGAGCCGCTACCTCGTCGACGTCCACAGCTACTCCCGCGTCCGGGGCCTGCCCATCTCGCTCAGCGAGCTGGAGCAGGACCTGATCGCCGAGATCGACCAGCACACCCAGGAGGCCTGAGATGAGTTCACCTTCCGGACTCACCGGAGTACCCATGGCGATCACGCCGCTCAACCGCAAGGACTTCACGAGCGACCAGGAAGTCCGGTGGTGCCCCGGCTGCGGTGACTACGCCATCTTGTCCACGTTCCAGTCGATGATGGCCGATCTCGGCCTGCGCCGGGAGAACACCGTCATCGTGTCCGGCATCGGGTGCGCCTCGCGCTTCCCGTACTACGTGGACTCCTACGGCATGCACTCCATCCACGGCCGCGCCCCCGCCATCGCCACGGGCGTCGCCATCACGCGACCTGACCTCAACGTGTGGGTGGTCACGGGCGACGGTGACGCACTGTCCATTGGCGGCAACCACCTCATCCACACGCTGCGCCGCAACGTGAACCTCACGATCCTGCTGTTCAACAACCAGATCTACGGGCTCACCAAGGGCCAGTACTCGCCGACATCGGAGCAGGGCAAGGTCACCAAGTCCACCCCCTACGGCTCCGTTGACAGCCCGTTCAACCCCATCTCGCTGGCGATCGGGGCCGAGGCCTCGTTCGTTGCCCGCGCCATCGACTCCGACAGGCAGGGGCTGACCGAGGTCATGACCGCGGCCGCCGCACACCGGGGCACGTCGCTCGTGGAGATCTACCAGAACTGCCCCATCTTCAACGACGATGCTTTCGCCGGCCTGAAGGGCCCTGACGCCGCGGACGCACTCATCGTGCTGCGGGACAAGGAGCCCATCACGTTCGGGCGAGACGGTCAGTTCTGCGTGGCCCGCAACGACTCGTTCGAGATCGAGGTGGCCAACACCGCCGAGGTGGACCCGGCACGCATCGTCGTGCATGACGTGGCGCGCAAGGACCCGTCGCAGGCCTTCGCCATCTCCCGGCTCACCGAGTCGGGCGTGCTGCGGCAGGCGCCCGTGGGGATCTTCCGGCAGGTGGAGCGGCCCGCGTACGACGACCTCGTCCGCGACCAGATCAGCCTCGCCCAGAGCAAGGACCGTGGCGCGGCGCTGGCGGCAGTCATCGCAGGCAACGACACCTGGGAGGCCCGGGCCACATGAGCGACGGGTCCACGTCACGGGGCCGAGGTCCCGGCGAGGACCCCGTCGCTCCCCCCTCCCGCAACGAGGGCCCGTCGTCGGCGGCAACGCCGTCGAGGCCGGGCTCCGGCGTCATCCGCCCCGTGCCGCAACCCTCGGATGGACCGTCCTTCGAGGCCATCGCCATGCAGTCGGTGCTGAGCCGTGCGCGCGACAGCAGCCGCTTCGAGGCCCCGCCCACCGCCGACGGCGACGCTTCCCGGGGCCGTCGTGTGCCCGCACGGCTCCTCGTGGTGACAGCACTGGTCGTCGTAGCCCTCGGAATCACCGCCGGCGCCGTGTGGGTCAACCTGTTTCGTGACGCCGGCGTGGACGACGAGACCGTGGTGACCGTAACGCAGACGGACGGCGCGTTGGTTCGCACACCCCAGGAGACCGTCCGCGGATATCTGGGTGCCCTGGCCGAGGGGGACATCGAGAAGGCCCTGGAGTTCGGCCCCCTGGGTGGGACCGGTTCCGAGGCCCTTCTGACGCCCGAGGCGTACGGGGCCATGCCCGAGGAGTCGCGCCCCCGCAACATCACGCTGGGCACCGACGATCCACTCGCCACGGAGATCCCCGTCACCTACACGCTCGCTGGCGAGGATGTGTCCACCTCCATCCGGGTCAAGCGCACGGAGACGGGTTCCTACGACCTGGTTCGGGCCACCGTCACCATCCAGTTGCAGGTCGCGGGTGGCGACAACCTGCCGGTGTTCGTCAACGGGGTCGAGGTGCAGCACACCAGCCCCATCGAGGCGGTACCCGGCACCTACACCCTCACCACAGGCCTGTCCTTCATCGCCTTCCCCACCGACTCGAGCACCATCTCGATCCTGACGCTCGCCCGCTCGAAAACCGGTACCTTCCTCGTCAACCCGGAGCTCACCGATGCGGGGACGTCCGCGCTCCTGGAGTCGGCACGCACGTCGCTGACCCGGTGCATCGACGCGGCCGAACTGACACCCGCGGGCTGCCCCAACGGAATCCGGGCCCCGAAGCCGGTGGCACCGGGCAGTGTGCAGTGGAGCATGAGCGGGGCGTCTGCGGTGTGGACGTCGTTCTCCCCCGCGCTGTCCCCTGACGACCAGACGGTGGCACTGGCCACCCTCCCCCTGACCTTCAGGGTCTCCATGGATTACACGGACGGCAGCAATTCCGGGTTCAAGGACGTCAGGGTCAACGCCGTCCTCAGCGCCACCATGCTCGGAAGTGACGCATCAGCCGTGACGGTGGAATGGGGGCGGTGAAAGCCTTGGGTACGGTGGTGCACATGACGACCGCGCTCAACTTCGACCACTTCGACACCTCCGTCCCCCCCACCGAGGACCTCTTCCGGCACGCCAACGGCGCCTGGCTGAAGGAGGTCACCATCGCCGCCGACAAATCCGGCGCCGGCGCCTTCATCGACCTCCGCGACGCCTCCGAGGCAGCTGTCCGCGACATCATCACCTCCACCGGGGGCGGTGATGCCTCCGACGGTGAACGACGCAAGATCGCCGACCTGTACGCCTCGTTCATGGACACCGATCGTGTGGAGGCCCTCGGCGCCACGCCGCTGCAACCGGTCCTTGCGCGCATTGACGCCATCACGGACGCGCGGGACCTGTCAGCCCACCTCGGATGGTCTCTGCGCAACGGGTTCTCCTCGCTCATCGGCTTCGGGGAGGACTCGGACCCCGGCAACCCGCAGCGCTATGTCATGTTCACGGGGCAGGCCGGACTCGGGTTGCCGGATGAGGAGTACTACCGCCTCGAGGAGCACGCCCACATCCGCGAGGCCTACAGGGCCCATCTGGAACGCGTTCTGGGACTCGCAGGCATGACGGACGCAGCAGCGCAGGCCGACGCCGTCTTCGCTCTGGAAACCCGCATCGCGTCGCACCACTGGGACAAGGTCCGCACCCGCGACCTGCGCCAGATGTACAACCCCATGACGTGGGAGGAATTCACAGCCTCCACGAGCGGTATCGACTGGAACGCCTTCGCGGAGGCCGCGGAGCTTCCCGTGGACAAGGTGGCCGACCTCGTCGTCGGACAGCCGTCCTTCGCCACGGCGGCGGCGGACCTCGTGGCGACCGGGAATCTGGATGCCTGGAAGTCCTGGGCCCGCTGGAAGGCCGTCTCCGCGCTGTCCGCGTGGCTCTCGTCAGACTTCGTGGACGCCCGCTTCGACTTCTACGAGCGAACCCTCCAGGGCACCGAGCAGTTGCGTGACCGCTGGAAGCGTGGAGTCTCCCTCGTGGAGGGCGTCCTCGGGGAGGCCATCGGCAAGATCTACGTGGAGCGCCACTTCCAGGGCGGCGCCAAGGAGGCCATGGATGAGCTCGTGGCCAACCTGTTGGCCGCGTACCGCATCTCCATCGAGAAGCTGGACTGGATGACGGAGACCACCCGCGCCGAGGCCCTCGACAAGCTGTCGAAGTTCCGTCCCAAGATTGGCTTCCCCGAGCAGTGGCGCGACTACTCGGCCCTGCAGGTCACGCCCGACGACCTCGTCGGCAACGTCCTGGCGGCCAACTCGTTCGAACTCGACCACACCCTGGAAAAGCTCGGCGGCCCCATGGATCCGCATGAGTGGCTCATGTTCCCGCAAACCGTGAACGCCTACTACCACCCGCTGCGCAACGAGATCGTGTTCCCGGCGGCCATCCTGCAGCCGCCGTTCTTCAACGTCGACGCCGACGATGCCGTGAACTACGCCGCCATCGGCGCGGTGATCGGTCACGAGATCGGGCACGGGTTCGACGACAAGGGTTCCACCTGCGACGGCGACGGCATGCTGCGCGACTGGTGGAGCGCCGAGGACCGTGAGGCGTTCGAGCAGCGCACGCACCGCCTCATCTCCCAGTACAACGAGTTGTCCCCCGAAGGCGCCGACGGCGTCCGGGTCAACGGCGAATTGACCGTCGGCGAGAACATCGGCGACCTCGGTGGCCTGGGCATCGCCTGGAAGGCGTGGCTGCTGGCTGGCGGCGACCCGAACGGCGAGGAGATCGACGGACTCACCCCCGGCGAGCGCTTCTTCTTCGGATGGGCGGCGGCGTGGCGTGGCCGGGTGCGTCCGGAGGCCATGAAGCAGCGCCTGGCCACCGACCCGCACTCCCCCGCCGAGTTCCGGTGCAACCAGATCGTGCGCAACCTCGACGCCTTCCACGAGACGTTCGGCACCACAGAGGACGACGGGTTGTGGCTGGCACCAGAGGAGCGCGTCGTCATCTGGTGACGCGACCCGCACGCCCTCGTCGCTGAAGTCCCTGCTCGATGCGCAACCTCGCTAGTGTGAAGGGACAGAGCATCATCGAGAAGGAAGAGGGACGCCATGCGCGCAGCCCGATTGCACGCCCCTTCGGACCTGCGGGTCGGGGAGGAGTCAGATCCCACCCCGGCCGAGGGATTCACCCTGGTGAGGGTGGGTGCCGTTGGGCTGTGCGGATCGGACCTGCACTGGTTCCTTGATGGAGGCATCGGGGACTCCCGCATCGACCAGCCGACGATCCCCGGACACGAGATCGGCGGCGTGGCCCTCGACGGCCCCCTCGCCGGCCGCACGGTGGCGGTCGACCCGGCCATACCGTGCTTCACCTGCGAGCGATGCCGCGAGGGGTGGACCAATCTCTGCCCTCACGTCCGGTTCGCGGGGCACGGTGACACCGACGGCGGGCTGGCGGAGATGATGCGCTGGCCCACCGACAGGCTCGTGCCGCTGCCCGAGTGCATGGATGCCGAGGACGCCGCTGTGCTCGAGCCGCTGGGCGTCGCCATCCACGCCTGGGATCTGAGCCATGTGGGGCTGGGTGACCGGGTCGCCATCGTGGGGGCGGGACCGATCGGGCTGCTTCTGGTCCAGCTTGCACGACATTCACTGGTCAACCACATCGCCGTCATCGAGCCGCTGGCACACCGTCGGGACGCCGCGCTCGCCCAGGGTGCCGATGCCGTCCACAGCCCTGATGACCTGCCAGCGTCGGACTTCGACGTGGTGTTCGAGGTCTGCGGCAACCCCGACCCCGTCCGGGAGGCCATGGTGGTGGCACGCGCCGGTGGCCGGGTGGTGCTGGTGGGCATCCCTGATGAGGACGAGACCCGGTTCCCTGCATCGCTGGCCCGCCGCAAGGGGCTGACCATTGCCGTGGTGCGGCGCATGGCGGAGGTCTACGACCGGTCCGTGGACCTGGTGGTGCGTGGCGTCGTCGATGTGAAAGCGGTGGTCAGCCACCGCTTCGAGCTGGGTGCCGCCGGTGAGGCCTTCACATTCGCGTCCTCACGCGAGGGTCTCAAGGTCCTGATCACGCCGTAGCCCGGCACAGCGGGCCAGAGGTCAGTGGAGGCGTGGGAAAAGGTCGGCGAGGCGATCGTAGAGCTCTCCCTGCAGTGCACCGATCTCGTCGTAGCGCTCCACGAGGTCGGGATCCGGCTCGGTGATCTCGCCCGGCGCCGCCATGGCCTGGGCGCAGGTGGCAACGTCGGTGTCGGTGACGACGGCCATCGCCATGGCTGCGGCCCCGAGCGCGGACACCTCCTCGCTGGCGCACGTCTCCAGCGGCACCCCCACGCAGGCCGCCATGATCCTTCGCCACAGGGCGGAGCGTTGTCCACCACCCATGATGCGCAGCGTCGTCAGCGGCGTCCCGGTGTCCTCCACCAGGGCGCGAAGGTTGCGGCCGGTCTCCATGCTGATGCCCTCGAGCACCGAGCGATACATCGCGGCCCGGGTCTGAGCCCCGGAAAACCCGACCATCGCCCCCCGTGCGCGCGGATCCCAGTGCGGTGACTGCACCGCATTCCAGTACGGCAGTGTCAACAGCCCGTCGCTGCCGGCCGGCACGTCGGAGGCCGCACGCTCCAATTCCTGATCAGGTGCGCCGAGCAATGCCGCATCGCCCAGTTGTGCCCTGAACCAGTCCGTCAGGTACGCCCCCGAGTTCTGGACCACCTCGAGCACGAAGTGCCCGGGCAGGCCGGCGGCGTCGGTTCGGTAGGAGCGCCCCCACCGGTACTGCGGGACGTGCACCCCTGCAACCACCGCCGTACCGAGGTTGAGGTAGCCCTCGTCGGGGCGCGTGACCCCCGCCCCTATTCCGGCTGCCTGACCGTCGCCGCAACCGGCCACCAGCGGGATGGGCCCCGGCAGCCCCCATCCCTGGGCGACCTCGGTGCGCACCTCCCCCAGCACGGTGGCCGTGTCCCCGAGCTCGGGGAGCTGGTCACGCCGGACGCCGGCCATCTCCAGCAGGCCATCCGACCAGGTGAGTGCGGCCATGTCGAACAGCCCGAGGCTGTCAGCCGTGGCACGCGAATCCACCCACTCACCCGTGAATGCGTGCGCCAGGTAGGCGTGGACCCCCACGACCCGGGCTGCACTGCTCAGGGTGTGGGGCTCGTGCTCCGAGAGCCACGCCAGCTTGTACAGCGACGGCGTCACATCCGGCACCATGCCGGAGGTGGCGTGTACCCACTCGCTTCCCAGTCGGGCCACCTGTTCACCGGCCCGACCGTCCAGCCACAGGATGGCCGGCCGGCTCGGGCGCCCGGCCTCGTCGCAGAGCACGAACGTCTGTCGCTGGGGCGTCACGCACATCCCAGAAATGCGGTTGCGCTCCCCGGGTGTCAGCGCAGCCACCACCTCACCGATGGCACGGTGGGCGGCGGCCAGCCAGTGCGTTGCATCCTGCTCGTAGAGGTCCTTGGCAGGCGTCGCCATGGGGTACGTCGCGCGGCCCTGGGCCAGGACGCCACCCGTGGCGTCCACGACCAGGGTCTTCGTCGCTGTCGTGGAGGAGTCCACCGCCAAAACGAGCGGCCCGTTCGTCGGTGATCGCTGTGCCATACCCACAGTGTTCCACCACGATGAGCATCGCCACGCCACTCCCACTAGGCTGTATCGATGGAGCAACTGGTGGCACGGCTGGGTGTTGGCGTCTGTGACGACGGATTCATCAGCGCCGACGACCTCGGCGTCAATCGCGGCGACGGGTGCTTCGACGCCACGCTCGTGCGTGTCGACGGCAACGCCGTGACGGCCGACTTCGTCGACGCCCACCTCGACCGGCTCGGGAATTCGTCGCGCATCCTCGGCATGCCCCCTGTGGAGATCGACGCGTGGCGGCACCTCACGCAGGAGGCGCTCGCCGAGTGGGCACGGCGCCGCGGCCCGGAGGCAGTGTGCAAGTTCGTGCGCACCCGCGGCCAGGAGACCCTCCATGGGGACCCGCTGGGGTTCATCACCATCACGGAACTCAGTGCCCAGCGCATCGCGGCGCGTGCGTCCGCGACCGCGGTGACGCTGTCAGCAGGACGCACTGCAGGAGCGCTGAACGACGCCCCGTGGCTGCTGGGAGGCGCGAAGACCCTGTCCTACGGCACCAACCTTGCCCTCGTGCGGGAGGCCCACAGGCGCGGTGTCACCGACCCCGTCCTCGTCTCCACCGACGGCGTCGTCCTCGAGGGCCCGCAGTCGGGGGTCCTCGTCCTGAAGGACGGCCTGCTGTTCTCGACACCCGTGGCATCCACGGGGATCCTTGACTCCATCACCGTCCGTCACGCCCTGGAGGGCTGGCAGGCTCTGGGGCGCCCCACGGAACTTCGCCTCTACGCAGTGGCCGAACTGCTGTCGGCGGACGCAGTCTGGCTCGCCAGCTCCATCCGGGGTGTCACCCCGATGGTCGAGCTCGACGGGCACACGTTGCCGCAGGACCCGGCAGTCACCGACGAACTGCGGGCGCTGATCCGCCCATAGGCTCGCCACACACGCGCGTACGCGCAGGCAGCACGCACCAACGTGGTGGCCAGTGACCCGTCACCCAATGACATGGCTTCTCAGGAGCCGGGAATCAGGCTCAGGTGGAGCGTTCCACCAGGTCGGTGCAGACCTGGGCCAGCATGTCCTTGGCGTCGCCGTCCGGTAGTGCGGCCAGATGGCTGCGCGCGAGCTCAGCACGGCGACGCACCTCAGCCTTGGCCTGCGCCATGACGGGATGGGCCCGGAGGCCGTCGAGCGCCACGGTCAGTGCTTCATCGGATTCGAGGTCGCCGTCGATGAGCGTCTTCAGCTCAGCATCAGCGGGGTCCGACGAGGCGCCAAGCATCAGGGTAGGAAGCGTCGGGACGCCCTCCCGCAAGTCAGTGCCCGGGGTCTTGCCGGCCTCGTCGGAGGTGATGTCGATGACGTCGTCGCTGAGTTGGAAGACGACACCCACCTCCTCCCCGTAGGAGCGCAAGGCCTCGATGACCTCGGCTGAGGCGCCGGAGACCATACCGCCGAACACCGCGGACGTGGCGATGAGCGAGCCCGTCTTGTCGGCCACCACCTGCAGGTGGTGCGCCAACGGATCCTCTCCCTCGCCGGGACCGCGCGTCTCGGCGATCTGGCCCTGCACGAGCCTGGCGAAGGTGTCAGCCTGCAGCGCCACGTATTCCACGCCCAGCTTGGCGACGCGCGCGGAGGCACGGGAGAAGAGGTAGTCCCCGATGAGGATGGCGATGGAATTGCCCCAGCGGGCGTTGGCGGACGGGGCCGCGCGCCGCAGGTCGGCCTCGTCCATGACGTCGTCGTGGTACAGGCTCGCCACGTGGGTGAGTTCCACCACCAACGCTGCGTCGATGAGGTCGCCCTCGTCGACGGGACCGCCGAACTGGGAGGCGAGGAAGACCAGCGTGGGGCGGAACCGCTTCCCCCCGGCGGAGATGATGTGCGTGGCCGCCTCCGTCACGAACGGCGCGTCCGAGGTGGCCGCCTCCACGAGGACCTCCTCGAAGCGCCCGTGCAGACGCTCCAGCGTGGTGGGGTCAACCACGGACCATCACATCCCTCAGTCGTGTCATCGTCTCTGTCATCGTGTTCAGCCGGGTGCGTGGCTCAGCGGATGAACTGTCCGGCGGTGCCGGCCAGGTCCAGCACACCACCGGGGACCAGCCCCAGGATGATTGTTCCCAGCGTCGCCACCACGAGCACGCCCCACGTCCAGGCGGACGGGGTGCCGACCTCGGCCGTCTCCCCTTCCACTGGCTCCGAGAACCACATGGCCACCACGATCTTCAGGTAGAAGAACGCGGCGACGAGGCTGAAGACGACAGCCACCAGCACGAGCCAACCGTATCCACCGTCCCAGGCGGAGGCGAACACGACGAGCTTGCCCACGAAACCACCCGTCAGCGGAATGCCGGCGAAGCTCAGCAGGAACAGCGTCATCAGCCCTGCAGCGAGCGGGTTGGTGCGGCCGAGCCCACGCCATGACGAGATGTTGTTGGCCTCACCACCCGAGCGGCGGACCATCGTCACGATCGCGAAGGCACCCAGCGTCGCCAGCCCGTAGGCCAGCAGGTAGAAGCCGATGGAGGAAACACTGGAGAGGGCGACGCCCTCACCGGCGGCCACGACGCCGACGACACCCACGAGCAGGAAGCCTGCGTGGGCAATCGAGGAGTACGCCAGCAGTCGCTTGATGTCACTCTGGACCAGACCGATGACGGAGCCCACGAGCATGGTGGCCACGGCCACCACCGCGAACATGGGCTGCCAGTCCCAGCGTGCCCCACCCAGCGCCACGAAGAACACACGCAGCAGCGCGGCCACGGCGGCGGTCTTGGTGGCCACCGCCATGAAGGCGGTGACAGGCGTGGGAGCACCCGTGTACACGTCGGGCGTCCACGAGTGGAACGGCACGGCGCCGAGCTTGAAGAGCACACCCACTCCCACCAGCACGATGCCGGCCAGCAGCAACGAGTTGCTGCCCGTCCCGGCCGTGATGGCGTCGGCGATCTCATGGAGGTGGAACCCACCGGAGTAGCCGTACAGCATCGCGATGCCGTAGAGGAGGAATCCGGAGGACAGCGCCCCCAGCAGGAAGTACTTGAGCGCGGCCTCCTGGCTGAGCAGGCGGCGGCGACGCGCCATCCCACACAGCAGGTACAGGGGCAGCGAGAAGACCTCCAGTGCCACGAAGAGCGTGAGCAGGTCGTTGGCTGCAGCAAACATCAGCATGCCGAACAGTGAGAACAGCAGCAGCGGGAAGATCTCTGTGTGCTCGCGATGCAGGCGGTCGGCCTCACGCTCGAGCGGGGATCCGGGCACCGTGGCAGCCGAAGAGGCGAACGCAGACTGTCCATTGCCCAGGGAACGCTCGGCGAACAGCGCCAGGCTGCCCAGGCCGAACAGCAGCAGCAGCGTCCAGAAGAGGTAGGCGGGCCTGTCCAGCGCGATGGACCCCATGGCGGCAATGGTGGGCTCGGCGCTCACCCAGTTGGTAATGGTGAGCGCGAGGGCCGCGATGATGGACAGGCTCGCCAGGAACACCTGCGCAAGATAGCGGCTGGCGCGCGGGACGAGTGCCTCGACGAGCACTCCCAGTGCTGCACCGCCCAGCAGCACCAACAGGGGTGACAGCAGGAGCCATTCGATGGTGGGCGCCGTGATCATCAGTTGCCTTCCTCGATCTGCGGTGCGGGGTCCGTGACGCCGCTGGAGTTCATGATGGCCACGGACGTTTCATCCGCGACCTCCAGCAAGGGTTTGGGCAGGAAGCCGAGCGCCAGCAGGATCACGATGAGCGGCACGACGGCTGCCTTCTCGCGGAGGTCCAGGTCGGTGCGCACGGTCTCGGCCACCTGGGGGGTGACCGGGCCCGTCATGGTGCGCTGGTACATCACCAGCACGTAGACGGCGGACAGGACCATGCCGATGGTGATGAAGGCGGTCTGGACGGGGTAGCGCTGCCAGCCTCCCGCCATCGTGAAGAACTCGCCCACGAAGCTGCCGAAGCCGGGCAGCGACAGCGTCGCCAGACCAGCCATGAGCAGGACCCCGGCCAGAACGGGCGCCACCTTCTGCACGCCGCCAAAGGCGGCCACGTCGGCGGTGCCGCGACGCTGGACCAGGTAGCCCACCACGAGGAACAGCGCGGCGCTGGAGAGGCCGTGGTTGAGCATGTAGAAGATGGAGCCGCTGATGGACTGCGTGGTCATGGCAAAGATGCCGAAGACCATGAATCCGAAGTGGCTCACGGAGGTGTAGGACACGAAGCGCATCAGGTCGCGCGACCCCATGGCCATGAAGGCTCCGTAGACCACCGACACGATGGCCCACACCAGGATGACCGGGGTGGCCCAGGCGCTGGCCTCGGGGAACACCAGCAGGCAGACCTTGATCATGCCGAAGGTGCCGATCTTGTCGAGGACGCCCACCAGCAGCGTGGAGGTGCCGGGTGTGGCCTGCTCCGCGGTGTCGGGGAGCCAGGTGTGCAGGCCCACCAGCGGTGCCTTCACGGCGAACGCGAAGAAGAACCCGGCGAACAGCCACTTGCCCACGGTGCCGCTGAGGTCGAGGGTGGCCAGGTCACTGAACAGGAAGCTGACCTTGCCCTGATCGGACCCGACGGCGTACAGCCCCGCAACGGCGACCAGCATGACGAGGCCACCGGCCAGCGAGTACAGCAGGAACTTCACCGCCGCCGAGGTGCGGCGGGCGCCGCCCCAGCCGGCCACCATGAAGTACATGGGGATCAGGGTTGCCTCGAAGGCGATGTAGAACAGCAGGACGTCCGAGGCCATGAAAACGTAGAGGGCCAGTCCCTGCATGGCGAGCGCCATCGCGAAGAAGGTGCCGGTGCTCCAGCGGGCCTCCGGCCGGTCGCCGACGTTCCACTCGGCGATGAACACCGCGGGGACGAGGATGACCGTCAGGAGCACGAGGATGCCGCTCATGCCGGAGAACTCCAGCGCGTACCAGGCGCCGATGGGGCGGATCCAGGGGGCGGACTCGACGAGCCCGGTCCCCCGTGACAGCACGAAGACCAGGACGCCCACCACGGTGGTGGTGAGTGCGAACCCGAGGCCCACGAGCTTGGCGACGTGGCCCTTGGTGAACAGCAACACCAGCGCGCCCACCAGTGGCAGTAGGGCCAGAATGGTCAGAAGGGGAATTGAGTTGAACATGTTGCCTTCCTCCTCAGACCAGTTGCCCGAAAACCACGACCGCGGCAAGTGCCACGACCCCGATCACGAACGTCAAGCCGTAGGTGCGGACATAACCGTTTTGTGCGCGGCGCAGCCACGATCCGAGACCGCCCGCCATGCTGGCGGAGCCCATGACGAGACCGTCGACGACGCCGTGGTCGAACGCTTCCGTACCCGCCACGAGGCCCTTGACGGGACGCACGACGGCGTACTCGTTCAGGGCGTCGCCGTACAGGTCGGAGCGTCCCGCGAGGACGAGCGGGTTCTTCGTGACAGGGGCCGTGCGGGGGATGTCGCCGCGATGCAGGAACCAGCCGACAGCCACCCCCACGATCACGACGGCCAGGGTGAGCAGCGGGATGAGCGCCAGGGAGAAGACTTCGGTCTCGTGGACCTCGCCGCCCGTGGCAGGCGCAAGCCAGCCCTGGATCCAGCTGTTCATGAACAGACCCGCCACCAGGGACAGCACGCCGAGCACGATGAGCGGGACCGTCATGGTGAGCGGCGACTCGTGCGGGTGCGCGTCGTCCTTCCAACGGCGGGCGCCGAAGAAGGTCATGACCATGAGGCGTGTCATGTAGTACGCCGTCACACCGGCGCCCAACAAGGCCAGGACGCCGAGGACCGTGTTCGACTCGAACGCGGCCTCCACGATGTGGTCCTTGGAGTAGAACCCTGCCGTGAACGGGAACCCGATGATGGCCAGGTAGCCGGCGCCGAAGGTGAGGAACGTGATGCGCATGGCCTTGGCGAGACCGCCGAAGTTGCGCATGTCCACCTCGTCGTTCATGCCGTGCATCACGGAACCGGCACCGAGGAACATGTTGGCCTTGAAGAAACCGTGCGTGATGAGGTGGAAGATCGCGAACGCGGCACCGACGGGGCCGAGGCCGGCGGCCAGCATCATGTAGCCGATCTGGGACATGGTGGAGCCGGCGAGGACCTTCTTGATGTCGTCCTTGCTGGAACCGATCCAGGCGCCCGCGAGCAGCGTCACCGTGCCGACGATGGCGACGGCCAGGGTGGCCACGTCGCTCATGGCGTAGATGGCGTGGCTGCGGACCACGAGGTAGACACCGGCCGTGACCATGGTGGCGGCGTGGATGAGTGCCGACACCGGGGTGGGGCCCTCCATGGCGTCCAGCAACCAGGACTGCAGCGGCACCTGCGCCGACTTGGCGCACGCACCCACGAGCAGCATGATGCCGAGCAGCGTGGCCCAGGTGCCCGAGAGCTGCGGCGCACCCGCGTTGACGTCGGCGAAGGCCGAGGAGCCGAACATTGCGAGCATGGTGAAGATGGCCATGGCCATACCGAGGTCGCCGACGCGGTTCACGACGAACGCCTTGACGCCCGCGGCGGCGGCTGAGGGCTTGTGGGCCCAGAAGCCGATGAGCAGGTAGGACGCCAGGCCGACGCCCTCCCAGCCGAGGAAGAGCACGAGGTAGTTGTCCGCCAACACCAGGATGAGCATGGCGGCCACGAAAAGGTTGAGGTACGCGAAGAACTTGCGCCGGTTCGCGTCGTGGGCCATGTACCCGATGGAGTAGATGTGGATCAGTGCACCCACACCCGTGATGAGAAGGACGAAGAGGATGGAGAGCTGGTCCACGAGCAGGCCAGCCTCAATGCTCCAACTGCCGGTGGCGATCCACTCGTACAGGGGCACCGACACGGCACGGGAGCCCTCGTCCGCCGACAGCATCTGCACGAACAGCAGCAGCCCGATGGCGAAGGAGGCGATGGTGGCGACGGTGGCGAGCAGGTGACCCCACCCGTCGGAGCGTTTGCCCAGCACGATGAGCAGGGCCGCGCAGGCAAGGGGGATGGCAATGACCAGCCAGGCGAGGCTGAAGAGCCCCGATGCCGGTACCGCGGGGACGATTTCCAGGAGATGCACGCTTCTTGCCCCTGTCAGAACTTCAGCAGGTTCGCGTCGTCGACCGAAGCCGACCGGCGAGCACGGTAGATGGACACGATGATGGCAAGACCGACGACGACCTCGGCGGCCGCGACGACCATCACGAAGAAGGACGCCACCTGCCCGTCGAGGTTTCCGTGCTGCCGGGAGAACGTCACGAACGCGAGGTTGGTGGCGTTCAGCATGAGTTCGACGCTCATGAAGAGGATGATGGCGTTGCGCCGCAGCATGAAGCCGATCACCCCGATGGCGAACAGGATCGCCGAGAGCAACAGATAGGGCTCGGAAGTCACAGGGCATCTCCTTCAGCTTGGGCGGAAGCCTGCTCGATGGCAGCGTGGGACTCATCGGAGGGACGACGAAGGTTCTCGACGTCCATGATGACCCCGCGGGCGCGCAGCGTCGGGGAGACGGACAACTCGGAGGCGGTCCCGTCCGGCAGCAGGGCCGGCACATGGATGGCGTTGTACCGGGCGAAGACACCGGAGCTCGGCAGCGGGCCGGGGTGGACACCGTCGGTGGCGTACCGCTCGACGCGGTCGGTTGCCTCCTGCAGCTGGGTCTTCTTGGCCTTGAGTCGTTCACCGTGCGCCAGCACCATGGCGCCGAGGGCGGCCGTGATCAGCAGCGCAGCGGTGGCCTCGAAGATGAAGACGTAGCGGGTGAACAACAGCGCGGCTATGCCCTGGATGTTGCCCCCGAACTGGGCGTTGGCCTCTGTGAGGCCGGCGGGGATGCCGTCGAAGACGCGGCTGCCGATGGCGAGGAACACCATCGCGGCCAACGCGACGGCTGCCACGACGGAGGCGATGCGGTGACCCTTCAGCGTCTCGACGACGGAGTCACGGGTGTCGACACCCACGAGCATCACCACGAAGAGGAACAGCATGAGGATGGCGCCGGTGTAGACGATGATCTGCACCACGAACAGGAACGGTGCGTCCTGCGCGGCGTACAGGACGGCGAGGCCCACCATGACGCCAGCGATGCAGATGGCCGAATGGACGGGCTTGCGCGCGATCACCATGCCGAGTGCCAGCACCACCATGATGGGGGCGCAGATCCAGAAGGCCACCTGGTCCCCCGAGACCAGGGGGATGAGTGTCGTCACGGGGTCACTCCTCTGCTCGGCGCGGCCGTGCGGGTGTCGGGCTGGCCCGTGGAGGGCAGCCCCAGGAAGTAGTCCTTCTCCCCCTCGCCGAGGCGGCGGGGGTGTGGGGGCTGCTCCATGCCGGGAACGAGCGGGGCCAGCAGGTCCTGCTTCTCGTAGATGAGGCTGCTGCGCGAGGTGTCGGCGAGTTTGAACTCGTTCGTCATGGTCAGCGCACGCGTCGGGCACGCCTCGATGCACAACCCGCAGAAAATGCAGCGCAGGTAGTTGATCTGGTACACGTGGCCGTACCGCTCACCGGGCGAGAAGCGCTGGTCGTCGGTGTTGTCCGCACCCTCGACGTAGATGGCGTCCGCCGGGCAGGCCCAGGCGCACAGTTCACAACCGACGCACTTCTCCAGACCGTCGGGCCAGCGGTTCAGCTGGTGCCGGCCGTGGAAGCGCGGCATCGTGACTTTCTCTTTGCCCTTCTGCGGGTAACCCTGTGTGAAGGGCTTGCGGAAGATGGTGTTCAACGTGATGCCGAACCCGGCCCACGGATCAAGGATCCCCATCAGATCTCCACTTCCACTTCGGTGTCATCGGTGCGTGGCGCCCTGACGACGCCAGCCATCTCGGGCAACATCTGCCCCGGTCGGGGGGGTACGGGGTAGCCGCCTGCGAACGCGTCGAACGGTGCGTCCAGGTCCACGTCGTCCTCCTCGTCCTCGTCCTTGTCCGTGGACCCGCTCAGCGCGATGAGTATCGCCACCAGCAGGACGGCCAGGCCGAGGGTGTACTGCGGTGCTATGCCGATCATGACGATCCACAACAGCGAGATCGGGATCAGGCGTTTCCACCCGAGGTCCATGAACTGGTCGTAGCGGAAACGGGGCAATGTGCCACGCAACCACACGAATCCCGAGATCAGCAACTGGACCTTGACGACGAAGAAGATGGGCCCGAACCACGGGTTGTTCAGGAACGGGATCAGGTTCAGCGGCCACGGCGGCAGGTAGCCGCCCAGGAACAGCGTGGTGGCAATGGCTGAGACGGTGGCCATGTTGATGTACTCCGCGAGGAAGTACATGGCGTAGCGGAACCCGGAGTACTCGGTGAGGTAGCCGGCCACCAGTTCCGACTCGCACTCGGGCAGGTCGAAGGGGGCACGGTTGGTCTCGCCCACCATGGCGATGCAGTAGATCACGAAGGACGGCAGCAGCAGCAGGCCGTACCAACCGGGGATGCCGGGGTCGAACTCCATCTGCGTGAACGGGACCCGCAGGATGATTTTCTGGGCCTGCGCCTCGACGATGCTGGCCGTGGACATGGAGCCGGACAGCACGAACACACCCACGATGGCCAGACCCATGGCGACCTCGTAGGAGATCATCTGGGCCGAGCTGCGGATGGAGCCGAGGAACGAGTAGGTGGAGTTGGACGCCCACCCGGCGAGCACGATCCCGTAGATGCCGATGGAGGCGATGGCGATCATGAACAGCACCGACACGGGCAGGTCGGTGACCTGGAGGCGGGTGGTGACACCGAAGATCTCCACCTCGCCACCGAACGGCAGCACCGTCCAGGTGGTGAATGCGGCCACCCCGGTGAGCAGCGGCGCCAGGTTGTAGACCCACTTGTCGGTGTTGGTGGGGCGGAAGTCCTCCTTGGCGATCAGCTTGGCACCATCAGCCAGGGCCTGACCCAGACCGAAGGGACCATTCATGATGGGCCCGAGGCGGTGCTGCATCTTGCCGACGAGGCGGCGCTCGTACCAGACGTTGAAGATCGTCCAGACCAGCAGCACCACGAACAGGATGACCACCTTGATGAGGATCAACCACCAGGGATCAGAAAAGAACACGTTCATGAGGCAACTCCTTCGTCGACGGGGACGACGTCCACGGTCACGACCGTGCCGGGAACCGACGCGAGACGCTCACCCTGGCCGATTCCGGGATTCATGGGCACCCACACGACACCGTCGACCATGTCGCGCGTCGGCAGGAGAGGCAGCATCAGTCGACGCCGCCCATCCGTGACGCACACCACGTCGGTGGCACCGAGAGCGTTGGCCGTGGCCGGTGAGACCCGGGCGACGGCAGGTCGCGCCGTGGCGCGCAGGGCGAGCTCGTGGTCGTTGCCGCTGGACGCGTCCAGCAGTTGACGCCAGCTGGCCAGGACCAGGCCGTCTGCGGTACCCACCACGTGGCCGGGGTCGGCGACGGTGGGGGAAGCGGCGCGGTGACCGTCCCAGGTGCCGAGCTCGGCGAGGTCAGCGCGGGCCGCGGCCGGGGTGCGGAACCCCAGATCCGAGCCCATGGCGTCGGCCAGGGCCGCGAGGATGCGCATGTCGGTCATGGGCGAGCGGGTGTCCTTCACGACGATGGCGACGTCGCGTTGGCGCTGCTCCCAGTTCAGGAAGTGTCCGGACTGCTCCTCCATGAGGGCGGCCGGGAACACCACGTCGGCGCGTTCGGTGACGGCGCTCTCGCGCTGCTCGATGCTGACGACGAACCCGGCGCTCTCGAGCCCCAGGAGGGCTTCGTCGGCGTGTCCCATGTCGGCGGGGTCCACGCCTGCCACGACCAGTGCCAACAGCTCGCCGGAGGCGGCCGCCCGCAACTGCTCGTCGGCGGAGAGGCCGGCCTGTCCCGACAGCGTGGAAGCTCCCCACGCCGAGGCGACGTCCACCCGAGCGGCGGCGTCCGCGAGCGGGCGCCCCCCGGGCAACAGGTTCGGCATGCACCCGGCATGGATGGCGCCCACTTCACCGGCGCGGCGCGGGATCCACGCAAGCCGCGCTCCGGAGCGTGCGGAGGCAGCGGACACCGCGGACAGGAGCCCGGGCTGCGTGGCAGCCCTCTCCCCCACCAGGATGATCGTGCCCGCGCCCAGTTCCAGGCCGGACAGCGCGGCCGCTTCGCCACCGGGGGCCACAGCCACCAGTTCAGCGGACAGCTTCTCCGACCCGCGGGAGGCGAACGGCGCAATCGTCGTCACGCGGAGGGTCCCGTTGCGGACTGCCTTGCGCAGCCGCAGGAACACAATGGGCGACTCGTCCTCGGGCTCAAACGCCACCAGGACGACGTGCTCCGCGGCGTCGAGGTCGGCGTAGCGGACCGAGTCCGCCAGGGAGCGGCCCGCGACGTGGGCGGCGATGAAGTCCGCCTCTTCGTCCGACTGGGGGCGGGAGCGGTGGTCGATGTTGTTGGTGCCGAGTACCCCGCGCGCGAAGCGCGAGTAGGCGTAGGCGTTCTCGACTGTCAGACGTCCGCCGGTGAGCACACCGACGCGGCTGCCCGCCTCACGCAGACCGTGCACGGCGACGTCGATGGCCTCAGGCCAGCTCGCTGGCTGCAGGACGCCGTCCCGACGCACGAGCGGGCGGGTGATGCGGTCGTTGCCGCGGCCGTACATGAAGCCGAAGCGACCCTTGTCGCAGCTCCACTCCTCGTTGACCTCCGGATCGTTGCCGGCCAGCCGACGCTTGATCTGGTGGTGACGGTGGTCGCTGCGCAATTCGCAACCGGACGCGCAGTGCTCGCAGGACGTGGTGATGGACACCAGGTCGAACGGTCGCGCCTGGAAACGGTAGGCCGCCGACGTCAGCGCACCCACGGGGCAGATCTGGATGACGTTGCCGGAGAAGTACGAGTCGTACGGGTCGGTCTCGTAGGTGCCGACCTGCTGCAGTGCCCCGCGCTCCACCAGTTCAATGAACGGGTCGCCGGAGATCTGCTCGGAGAACCGGGTGCAGCGCGCACACAGCACGCAGCGCTCCCGGTCGAGCAGGATCTGCGCGGAGATGCTGACGGGCTTGGGGAACGTCCGCTTCAGCGCACCGAAGCGGGACTCGCCGTCGCCATTGCTCAACGACTGGTTCTGCAGGGGGCACTCGCCGCCCTTGTCGCAGATGGGGCAGTCGAGCGGGTGGTTGATGAGGAGGAACTCCAGCATGCCTCGCTGTGCCTTGTCGGCGACGGCGGAGGTCATCTGGGTCTTGACCACCATGCCCTCGGCCACAGGCATGGTGCAGGAGGCCTGCGGCTTGGGGAAGCCACGGCCGTTGCCGGCGTCGGGGATGTCGACCATGCACTGTCGGCAGGCACCGACAGGGTCCAGCAGGGGGTGGTCGCAGAACCGTGGGATGGCCGTGCCGATCATCTCGGCGGCACGGATGATGAGGGTGCCCTTGGGCACACTCACCGACGTGCCGTCGATGGTCAGGTTGACCAGATCGGGCTTCTTCGCCACCTCCGCCGGGGCGCTCTTCGCGTCGAGGCTCACCGCGGGTCTCCTTCTGTCGCGAACAGTGCGCTCTTCCCGTACGGGAACAGCTCCCACGCCGGGGTGGTGTAACCCTGTTCGAACTCTTCCCGGAAATACTTCACAGCGCTGACGACTGCCGCCACTGCACCGTCGGCCAGCGCGCAGAACGAGCGCCCACCGATGTTCTCGCAAATGTCCAACAGTTTGTCGACGTCGCCCGGCTCGGCCGTGCCCGCCTCGAACCGCATGAGCAGCTGGACGAGCCACCACGTGCCCTCACGGCACGGGGTGCACTTCCCGCAGGACTCGTGCTTGTAGAACTCCACCCAGCGCAGCGTGGTGCGCACCACCGAGGTGGTCTCGTCGAAGACCTGCAGCGCCTTGGTGCCGAGCATCGTGCCAGCAGCCGCCATGCCCTCGTAGTCCAGGGGGACGTCCAGGTGGTCGCCCGTCAGGATGGGTGTGGAGGACCCGCCGGGGGTGAAGAACTTCAACTGGTGCCCGTTGCGGACGCCGCCGGCGAGTTCCAGGAGCTGGCGCAGGGTGACACCCAGAGGTGCCTCGAACTGGCCGGCACGCTTCACGTGGCCGGAGAGGGAGTACAGGGTCATGCCCTTGGACTTCTCCGTGCCCATGGACTGGAACCAGGCGATGCCGTTGTCCAGAATGCTCGGGACGGACGCGATGGACTCGACGTTGTTGATGACGGTCGGGGACGCGTACAGGCCCGCCACAGCCGGGAACGGCGGCCGCAGACGCGGCTGACCGCGGCGACCCTCCAGCGAGTCCAGCAGTGCCGTCTCCTCGCCACAGATGTAGGCGCCGGCCCCGGCGTGCACGATGATGTTCAGGTCAAAACCGGTGCCGAGCACGTTCGCGCCGAGATACCCGGCGGCACGCGCCTCCTCCACGGCCTGCTGCAGGCGGCGCACGATGTGCAGCACCTCGCCGCGGATGTAGATGAAGGCGGTGTTGGCACCGATGGCGTACGAGGAGATGATGATCCCCTCCACCAACGTGTGCGGGGACGCCATCAGCAGCGGCATGTCCTTGCAGGTGCCCGGCTCCGACTCGTCGGCGTTGACCACGAGGTACTTCGGGTTGGGGTTGTCCTGCGGCACCAGCGACCACTTCAGACCGGTGGGGAATCCAGCGCCCCCGCGGCCACGCAGGCCGGATTCCTTGACGAGCGACATGACGTCGCCAGCCTGCATGTCGAGGGCCTTGCGCATGGCGCGGTAGCCGCCGACCTCCTCGTAGCGGGAGAGCTTCCATGACGCGTCACTGTCCCAGTCGGACGACATCACGGGTGTGAGCAGATCAGTCACTTCGCCTCCTGCGTCTCGGCCGGGGCCGGAAGGTTGTCGGGATCCGGGGCGCCCCAGTTGTTCTCGCGAGCAATGCTGAGTCCCAGCAGCGACGCGTGACCCGCTGACGGTCCCTCGTCGGCGCGGCCGTCCGGGAACCCGGCCAGTACGCGCTCGGCGGCGCGCCACGACGTCAGGGTGGCTCCGCGGGGGGAGGCCACCTCGTCGTCGTTCATGAGCGCGTCAAGCAGTTCGTCCGTGGTCTCCGGGGACATGTTGTCGAAGAACTCCCAGTTCACCATGACGACGGGGGCGTAGTCACAGGCGGCGTTGCACTCCAGCCGCTCCAGGGAGACCCTCCCACAGGGGGTGGTCTGGCCCTCGTCGATGCCGAGCTTCGCCTTGGCGCGCTCCAGCAGGATGTCGCCACCCATGACGGCGCACAGCGCGGTGGTGCAGACACCCACGTGGTGGGTGCCGGCGGGGCGCCGCTTGTACATGGTGTAGAACGTCGCGACGCCGGACACCTGCGCTGTGCTGATGCCCAGGATGTCGGCACACACCTCGATGCCCCGGGGGCTGACGCGGCCGTCGACGGACTGCACCAGGTGCAGCATCGGCAGCAGGGCCGAGCGGGACTGGGGGTAGCGCCCCGCCAGTTCCTTCAGCTCGGCGATGGTGGTGGCGTCGATGCTGCTGGACTGGTCCGAGTAGTCCACGTGCCCCGAGTCGGGGAAATGGCTTTCGAAGTGGCCACTCATCGGTCCACACCTCCGAGGACAGGGTCGAGGCTGGCAACGGCCACCACGACGTCGGACATCATGCCGCCCTCGCACATCAGCGGGACGGACTGCAGGTGGTTGAACCCGGGATCCCGGAAATGGGCCCGGTAGGGTCGGGTGCCACCGTCAGAGACGAGGTGTACACCCAGTTCACCCTTGGGGGACTCGATGGCCTGGTAGACCTGCCCGACGGGCACCTTGAAACCTTCCGTCACCAGTTTGAAGTGGTGGATCAGTGCCTCCATGGATTCGCCCATGATGTGCTTGATGTGTTCATTGCTGTTGCCCTGGCCGTCGGCGCCCAGCGACAGCTGTGCAGGCCAGGCAATCTTCGCGTCGGCGACCATGACGGGCTGGCCCTGGGTGCGCTCGAGGCGCTCCAGGCACTGCTCGACAATCCTCAGCGACTGCCACATCTCGTCCTCGCGGATGAGGAAACGCCCGTAGGCGTCGTTGCTGTCGCGCGTGACGGTCTCGAAGTCGTAGGTTTCGTAGCCGCAGTACGGCTGCTTCTTGCGCAGGTCCCAGTCGAAGCCGGTGGCGCGCAGGGGCGGGCCCGTGACGCCCATCATCATGCAGGCGGTCAGGTCCATGGTGGCGACCTTCTGCAGACGCATCTTGAAGATCGGGTTGGCGTCGCAGAAGCCGGCGTACTCGGGCAGGTGCTTCTTCAACCACGCGATGACGGTGCGCAGGTGTTCCAACCCGCCCTCGGGCAGGTCGTTGGCCACTCCCCCGGGACGGATGAAGGCATGGTTCATGCGCAGGCCCGTCAGAGCCTCGAGGAAGTCGAGAATCATCTCGCGCTCGCGGAAGCCGATGGTCATGACGGTGAGGGCGCCGATCTCCATGCCGCCCGTGCCGATGGCAATCAGGTGGGACGCGATGCGGTTCAGCTCCATCACGAGCACCCGGATGATCGAGGCGCGCTCGGGGATGTCGTCGGTGATGCCCAGCAACTTCTCCACGGCCAGGCAGTACGCGGCCTCGTTGAACAGCGGTGCCACGTAGTCCATGCGGGTGCAGAACGTGACCCCCTGGGTCCACGTCCGGTACTCCATGTTCTTCTCGATGCCGGTGTGGAGGAAGCCGATGCCGGGACGGATGGACGTGACGGTCTCGCCGTCCATTTCCAGGATGAGGCGCAACACACCGTGCGTGGACGGGTGCTGGGGTCCCATGTTCACGACGATGGTCTCGTCGCCGCGTTCGGCCTGTTCGCCGGCGATCTCGGCCCAGTCGCCACCCTGGGCGAGGTAGACGCGGTCGGCCTTGACCTCTCCCGGTGACGCGAAGATGTCCTCAGTGGCTGCGTGCGTGGTGCTCATGAGTAGGTCCTCCGGTTGTCGGGCGAGGGCACCCAGGCTCCCTTGTACTCGATGTCGACGCCGCCGAGCGGGTAGTCCTTGCGCTGTGGGTGACCCACCCAGTCGTCGGGCATCAGGATACGGGTGAGGGCGGGGTGGCCGTCGAAGATGATGCCGAACATGTCCCACGTCTCGCGCTCGTGCCAGTCCGCCATGGGATACGTGGCGACGATCGACGGTATGTGGGCGTCACCTTCCGGGCAGGTGACCTCGAGCCGCACCCGACGGTTGTGGGTGTAGGAGAGCAGTTCGTAGACCACGTGCAGTTCGGCGCCGGTCTGCTCCGGGTAGTGCACGCCGGACACCGACATGCACGCCTCGAAACGCAGGAACGCATCGTCGCGGAACTTGGCGACGACTGCGGGCAGGTCCGCACGGTCCACGTGGATGGTGAGCTCGCCGCGGTCCAGCAGCACACGGCCCCCCTGCAGGGCGGGCAGTACTTCAAGGGCGCGGTTGACAATGGCGTCGAACGGGTCGCCGAAGGGCGGCGAGGTCTGTCCGGGCATCTCCAGCCTGCGCTGGATGCGGCCGTAACCGGACGTGTCGCCCGAGCCGGCCGACCACATGCCCTGACGCGTGGCGAAACCACTCGTGGGGGCGACTTCGGAGTTGCCGTGCTCCGGCTCGACGGGAAGGTTGTCTTCAGTCATCGCATGATGCCCTTCATCTCGTGCGTGGCCGGCGCCGTCAGGGCCGCCTGCTCATTGCGCTCGATCTGGTCGTCCATGTTGGCACCGATGGGCAGGTTCTGGACCTCCTTGCGGAGCTTGAACATGGCGTCGATGAGCATGTCAGGGCGCGGCGGGCAGCCCGGGAGGTAGATGTCGACGGGAAGGAAGTGGTCGCAGCCCTGCACGATGGCGTAGTTGTTGAACATGCCGCCAGAGCTGGCGCAGGCACCCATGGAGATGACCCACTTGGGGTTGGGCATCTGGTCGTAGACCTGCCGGATCACGGGGGCCATCTTCTGGCTCACCCGTCCGGAGACGATCATGAGGTCCGCCTGGCGTGGGGAGGCCCGGAAGACCTCCTGGCCCCAGCGTCCTGCGTCGTAGCGGGGTGTGCCGTAGGCCATCATCTCGATGGCGCAGCAGGCCAGACCCATCGTGGCCGGCCAGAAGGAGGCCTGTCGCACCCAGCCGAAGACGCCTTCGACGGTGGTGAGCAGGATTCCGCTCGGAATCTTGTCTTCGAGACCCATCAGGTTGTCCTTCCGGTCATTCCCAGTCCAGGCCGTTGCGGCGCAGGACGTAGAAGTAGGCGATGAAAACCGTGGCAATGAAGATGACCATCTCCACCACGGCAAAGGTGCCGAGCTGGTTGTAGGAAATCGCCCACGGGTAGAGGAACACGATCTCGATGTCGAACACGATGAAGAGCATGGCGGTGATGTAGTACTTCACCGGGAAGCGGCCACCGCCCACGGGCTGGGGCGTGGGCTGGATGCCGCACTCGTAGGAGTCAAACTTGGCCCGGTTGTAACGCGCCGGGCCGACGTTCGCACTGAGAACGATGGAGACAGCAACGAACAGCGTGGCCAGGACCACCATCCCAACAATGGGGACATACGGGTTCACGAGTCGTCCTTTCCTTGGTCGTGCATGTCTTCCTCAGGCCGCCGGGGCGGCTTTGCACAGGGCGTTGATGATTCTGTCCATGGCATCACCGTCCCGCGCATCCGTCAGGTTTGCCAGCAATTTCATCACGAACTTCATGAGGGTCTTGTGCGGCAGGCCGTACGTGGTGCACAGACTCATGATCCGGGGATCTCCGATGAGCTTCACGAAGACCGTCCCCAGGCGGTAGTAGCCGCCCAGGCTGGCCTTCAGCGCAGTGGGATAGCCCTGCAGTGCCTTCTCGGCGCCCGTGGTGCCGATGCCGCGCGAGCGCGCCTCGGCGATGGCGTCGGCGGCCAGTTCGGCGGCCTCCATGGCGTAGGCGATGCCCTCCCCGTTGAAGGGGTTGACCATGCCACCCGCGTCACCCACCATCAGCAGGCCACGACCGTAGTGCGGCTGGCGGTTGAAGGCCATGGGCAGCGCGGCGCCCTGCACCTTGCCCACCATGTTCTCGTCCCGGAAACCCCACTCCTCGGGGGTGTTCTCGAGCCAGCGCTTCAGCAGCGCCCGGTAATCCGTCGACCCGAAGGCCTTGGAGGTGTTGAGCACGCCGAGACCCACGTTGCTGGTGCCGTCGCCCATCCCGAAGATCCAGCCGTAGCCGGGCATGAGGGTGGACGCGTGTGGCTTGCCCTCCCACAGCTCCAGCCAGGACTCGAGGTAGTCATCGTTGGTGCGCGGGGACGTGTAGTAGGTGCGCACGGCCACGCCCATGGGGCGGTCGTCGCGCTTGTTCATGCCCATGGAGACCGACAGCCGCGACGAGTTCCCGTCGGCGGCCACCACGAGGGGGGCCCGCCACTGTGACCCGTTCTTCGTGGTCACACCGACAATGCGTCCGGAGCGGTCGTCGAGGATGGCGTCGGTGACATGGGCGCCCTCCACCAACTGGGCACCGAAGGAGACTGCGTGGCGGGCCAGCATGTCGTCGAAGTCGGAGCGGGGGCGAACGAGACCGTACGGGGGGAAATCCGTGAGTTCCGGCCAGTCCAGCTCGAAGGGCTCCTCGCGGCCGCCGTAGATCCGAAGGCCCTTGTTGTGGAGCCAGCCGTTCTCCTGCGAGGTGTCGACACCCAGACGCGTCAGGGCGCGCGTTGCGCGGGGGGTGAGACCGTCACCACACACCTTCTCGCGAGGGAAGTGTGACTTCTCCAGCATGACGACGTTCAGGCCGCGACGGGCCAGGTGTACCGCCGTGGATGAGCCAGCGGGGCCGGCGCCGACGACGATGACGTCGGCCTCGCCTCCCTCGTCGGCTGTCGCCACGCCATCGTCGGGCTTGGCGTTTCGCATCGGGGGCTCCTCACGGGGATCAGTCAGGGATTGCGAGTGCCAGTGTAGGCGTTCGAATCACCCGATCACCAACCCACCTCAGCGTCTGCTCAAGAAGACCCTGACAAGCGGACTCACGGCTCAATTCGGCACGATTCCATGACGTTAATGCGGGGGTGCGCGTGGGCAGGATGATTGGGAGCGCAGGCCCCTCTGAGCTATCGTCGCTCGGGTGAGTCTGGACTTCTCCACCAAGCGCATGCGTGCGACGACTGTCGCAATTCCCGACCCCGGGCTGCTGCAACGTTTCCTGTCGGCCTCCGGCCCGACGTCAGCGTTCATCCGCCGCGGTGAGGGGTTTGTCGCGCTGGGCGAGGTGGCCCGCTTCGAGACGGATTACCCCGACGCCGCCGACGTCTGGTGGGCCGAGGTGGCCGACCACATCGACCACGACTCCGAGCTACCGGGCGCCTACGGCACCAGCCCGCTGGCCGTGGGCTCCTTCACGTTTGATCCCGACCGCTCCGAGGAGCGCTCGGTGCTCGTCGTGCCGGAGGTGGTGATCGGTACGCGTGGAGGCCAGTCCTGGATGACGACCATCGGTCCACGCAGCCGCTCCCTGGAACTTCCGCCGTCCGGCGAACGGCTGGTGGCGCCCACGCACCTGGACCTGCTCGAGGGTTCGATGTCCGAGCGGATCTGGATGGACATCGTCGGCGAGGTGGTCGCCCTCATCCGCACGGGCGAGGTGGACAAGGTGGTGCTGGCACGGGACCTGGTCGTCAAGGCGGGCGGGCCCCTCGACGCCCGCTGGCTCGTGAACCGCCTCGTGAACCGCTACCCCACATGCTGGACCTACCTCGTCGACGGCCTCGTCGGCGCCACCCCGGAACTGCTGATCCGGCGCCAGGGCGGGCTCGCAACGTCGCGGGTGCTGGCCGGGACGGTCTCACTCGACCCGCAGAACACCGATTCACTCGTGAAGGCCGCGGAACTGGCGACCTCCTCGAAGGACGTTGCCGAACACGAGTTCGCCGTCGAGTCCGTGGCGCGTGCCCTGGAGCCCTACTGCTCCGCCATGAACGTGCCCGAGTCGCCGTCGATCCTGCGGCTGCCGAACGTGCTGCACCTCTCCACCGACATCACGGGCGTCACGGACCCCGGCTCGAGCGCGCTGGCGCTGGCCGCGGCACTGCACCCCAGCGCGGCCGTCTGCGGCACCCCGACGTTCGCGGCCCGCGACGTCATCAGTGAACTGGAGTCCATGGACCGCGGCCGCTACGCCGGCCCCGTGGGATGGGTGGACTCCTTCGGGGACGGCGAATGGGCCATCGCGTTGCGTGGTGGACAGATCAAGCCGGAGACCCCTGAGCAGATCCAACTGTTCGCCGGCTGCGGCCTCGTGGCGGACTCGGATCCGGCGGCCGAGTTGGCCGAGACCAAAGCCAAGTTCCTGCCCATGCTGCAGGCTCTGGGCCTCGCCGACTGACGTCCACCGCCGACGCCTCGCCGAGCATGGGCTCGGCAGCAGGCGTCGGAGGCAGGTCAGTTGCGGCGCTGCACCTTGATCTTGTCGCCGCCCGGGGCTCCCCCGCCGCGACGCCTGGACTTCTCCGCGTCCAGGACCTTCTTCTGCTCGGCCTGCTGTTCCATGAGGGATTCGCGATCCATTCCGCTGCGCAGGAACGCGAAGGCGATGGCGGCGATGGCCAGGGAGATCCAGGGGGGCCAGCCGAACACGATGGGCAGGGTGACAAGAGCGACCATGTCGATGCCGCGCAGGACCGAGAAGATCATGCCGGGGGGTAGCGCACCCACGCCGATGGCGACGATGGGGCCGCCGTAGTCGGCAGGCTTCGCGGAGACCCAGCGGATGGTGGCGAGGAACCCCGCCAGCGCCGTGATGAGCGCAGCGGTCAACCCACTCAGCGCATCCACACGGACGCCACCCAGGACGCCGATGAACGCGGGGGCGGTGCCGATGCCCCAGAGCAGCGCAAGGGCTGCGGGCACCACCATGGTGGCGGTCTTGATCTTCCCGGGATCGAACGGGAAGCAGCGCTGCAGCCCCTTGGTGCGGCTCAGCACCCGCAGGGAGTTGCAGAAGCCGATGAGCGCCACCATCAGGACCAGCGCGGAGATCGGCGGGTTGAGCTGGGCGATGCCGAGTGCTTGCACCGCGTAGGGCACCACCATGGTGGCCAGCCACGTCACCAACGGCAGCGGGTCGCGCCACAGTCGCTGCACGTCGCGCATGATGAGCGCAGTGGTGCCGAGACCGATGCCCCGCGTGGCGCGCACGTGCCCGCGACGCTTGGCCTTGTCCTCCACGAGGATGTCACGCACGAGGGCGAAGTCCATGGCGAACGCGGCGCCCTGCATGCCGGCGATCAGGGAACTGCCCGCGGTGAGCCGTTGGCGGCGGATGTTGCGCAGCCTCCTCCACGCGAGCACCATGGACACCAGGCCCAGCAGCAGCCCTACACCGGCGATGATCCAGGCGAATTCGACACTCAGTTCCTGCAGCGGCTCCACGGGGAGCCATCCGGCGGCGATGCCCACGAGCGCCAGAAGCGTAGAGACGGCGGCGGCACCCACCACGTACTGCAGGGTCGTGGTGACCCAGTGGCGCTCCACCCCCTGTTCAGCGGCCGCAAAGGCCGTCAGGCCGAAGGCACCGAAACCGGCGGCCGCAGCCCACACCACGATGGAGAAGCCACCCGAGCCGGTGAGCGCAGCCACGAGCGCCCCGAAGAGTGCACCCGCCCCCAACGCGGCACCGAGCGCCCCGACGAGGCGCCCCGTCAGGAGGAGGCGCCTGTCAACGGGGCCGTCCATGAGCCAGAACCCCTCGGCGGCAGACGCCACGATGGGCCCGAACATCCTGCAGGCCACCAGCGTGAACGCCAGAACCGAGGCCACAGCGGCCCACGGGAGCAGGCCACGGGCTGCGAGGCACTGCTCCGTCTCGCAGCCAGAGACCGATTGCTGTGCCTGGATGATGGCGCTGATGAGCATGGCGCCGATGAGGACCACGGCGAACACCATCACGTAGGCGTCCTGCAACGCCTCCCACAGATTGCGGTCGGCGCGTCCACGGCGCCAGTCACGCATCAGGAGTTTCAGCTGGCGCTCATCGGCCTGCCCGATCTCGCCGAACTTTTCGTCGACACTCATGCCCGGGGCCCCCCCAGGCGCACTTCGCGTGCACCGATGGCCTCCAGGAGCGCCGGCTCATGGCTGGCAAGCACGATGGCGAGGCCATCGGCAAGGTCCGACTTGAGCCGGCGCCCCAGCCAGGCCACACCCTCGACGTCGAGTCGCTGCTCGGGCTCGTCGAGCACCAGCAGCCGGCGGGGCCGCACGAACGCCGTGGCCAGTGCGAGGCGTCGCCGTTGACCTGACGACAGGGTGCTGGGCAGTTGGCTGGCCTGCGGGACCAGCTGGACCTCCTCGAGCACCTCATCGACGAGTGCGTCGGGGTCGTGGATGCCGTGGGCACGGGCCAGCAGGTCGAGGTGTTCCACCACAGAAAGGTCGGGGAAGAAGTCGAGGTCATCGATGACGGTGGCCACGGTGCGGCGGATCTCGGCGTTGGTCTCACTCATCCGCGTGCCGCACACGGTGACCGTGCCCTCGTCGGGCCGGTCGGCGCCCACGATGCACCGCAGGACGGTGGACTTGCCTGCGCCGTTGCGCCCCGTCAGCGCCACGGCCTCACCGGCATGCACCGTGAGGTCGAAACCTTCGACGATCGTCACGGGACCGTAGCCCTTTTTCAGTTTGTCGACCCTCAGTACCTGCTCGCGTTTAGCCACGGCACCCATTGTCCCCCATGTGCGAGCCGTGTTCGCAATACGTCTGCCGGTGCGCTGCCACCCCGCTAGCGTGAGCGCCTGGCACGGCACCAGCCGCCAGGACGAGAGGACCATCCGATGACCGGTACGGCGAACGTGCACCCCGAGGCCCAGCTGCGGCCCACCAAGATGGAGCTTCTTTCGACGTGGCTGCCCACCCAGCCGTGGTTCGACGGCAACCCCGGGCTTCTGGAGCGCATCGCCTTCTACCGCTTCGCCGACCCCGACGGCGAAGTCGGCCTTGACGGCATGCTCATCGCCTCGGCCGGTTCGGTGTTCCACGTCCCTGTGACCTGGCGTGCCGCTCCCCTGCCGGAGGGCGACCTCATCGGGACGCTGGAGCACTCGGTGCTGGGCACGCGCTACTGCTACGACGCACCCAGCGACCCCGTGTTCGTGGCCGAACTGGCCCGTGTCATCAGGGAGTCCGACACCGACGCCGACATCGTCGCCGAGGGCCAGTCGGACCCCCGCCCCCGCACCATCGCGGTGAAGGGCACCGGCAGCGTGACCGGGAAGAAGCTCGGCGAGGAGCCCGTGGTGGTGCGCAAGCTGGACGGCATCTGGCCGGAGGCGGCCGCGCACCTCGTCGGCACGTGGAAGCCCGGCGGCGAGGGTCGCTCCGACGTGCTGGCCACCCTGGAGTGAGGCCGGGCACGGTTACCGGAAAACCGTCAGTGGTCGGCAGCTAGGCTGACCGTCATGGAAAACACCCGGGCAACCCTTGGCAAACAGCGCGCCGAGGTCGCCGCCATGTTCGACGGCGTGGCCAAACGCTACGACCTGCTGAACGACGTCCTCACGTTCGGCCTCGTGGGCGGGTGGCGACGCCACACTGCCGCGGCTGTCGCGCCGGAGCGTGGGGAGCGCATTCTGGATCTGGCTGCCGGCACCGGCACCTCCTCGGTCCCGTTCGCCGAGGCGGGCGCCGCCGTGTTTCCCACCGACATCAGCATGGGCATGCTGAAGGTGGGCAAGGGGCAGTACCCCAGTCTGGACTTCGTGGCAGGCGATGCCCTGCAACTTCCCTTCGCCGACGACTCCTTCGACGCCGTGACCATCTCCTACGGACTGCGCAACGTGGAGCGCACGTCGCAGGCGCTGGAGGAGATGCTGCGCGTCACGAAGCCCGGCGGCCGGGTGGTGATCGCCGAGTTCTCCACCCCCACCCATCCCGCCTTCCGCCTCCTGTACCAGGAGGTTGCGCTGCGGATCGTGCCGCTGGCCGCGAAAATCTCCAGCAACCCCGCCGCCTACGGGTACCTCGCCGAATCCATCCTGGCGTGGCCCGACCAGCGGGGACTCGCCGATGTCATGTCCTCCTCCGGGTGGGACCGCGTCGAGTGGAAGAACCTCGCGGGAGGGATCGTGGCGCTGCACCGCGGCTGGAAGCGCGTATGAAGGAATTCGTCCTCGACGCGTACGCGGCACGCAGCTGCCCCGTCAAGACTTTCAACGCGTTCAACCCGACGCTCAGCAAGCCTGCCGCGCCGCTCGACGAATCGCTGCGTGGATCCTTCGATGGGGGCCACGACTTCCTCGAGCTGACTCTTTCCGCAATCCTCCACCGCAACAGCACCGCCGTCGACCTCCGCCACCGCCGGGCCACTGAAGCCGGCTGGACCGTGATGGAGACCGCCTGCATCGCCGCCATGGAGCAGGGCGCACCCATCATTATCGGGGGTGTACTTCCCCTGGACCTGGAGGGTCGACGCAGCGGGCGGCCGGACCTGCTGGTCCGCGGCGCCGACACCACGGATGGCCGACCGGGGTACCTGCCTGTTCGCATCAAGCCCTACCGGGTGCTGGAGAAGCAACTGGGCTGCACGGACCTCCAGTACTCCTGCCTGGAGGCCCTGACAGTCCACGCTTGCCTGCCCGACCTGCGCTACCGGGGCCGGCGCGAGGGTGCGTTGCTGGAGTTGGCGCACCACTGGCGTCTCCTGGAGGCCTGCGGCCACGCCTCCACCGATCGCTTCGGCGGTGTCGTCGGCACGGACCGGCTGCCCAGTGAGGGCAACGGCACCGTGGTGACCTGGGTGCCGCTGGATCTGCGGTTCATCCGCACGTTCTCCCGCTCGGCCGCGTCCGGCCACCGTCTCCGCTCGGCCATGGAACGCTACGACCACGAGCACGGGTTCCGCATCCACGTGGCCCAGCAGGCACTCCGCCGCGGCGATGACGACACCGTCGCCCCTGTGGTGCGACCCATCCGCGTCAAGGAGTGCGAGTGGTGTGCCTGGTGGGAGGTCTGCCGCGGCCAGATGGACGACGACGACCTGTCGCTGCGCATCTCCAAAGCCCCCCTGGACGTCCGCGAGCTGCAGGCTCTGGTGTCGCTCGGCATCAGGACCGTGACGGAACTGGCGGGGGCCGACGTCGATGCCCTGCTGCCGGACTACCTGCCGTTGACGTCCCACCGCGACCGCTCCGCCTCCAGGCTCCGCCAGGCGGCACAGCGGGCCCGGATGCTGGCTGACGGGGTGTCGTTGGAGCGCATCTCCTCTGACCCGATACGCGTACCCCGGGCAGACGTCGAGGTGGACCTCGACATCGAGACGGCCGAGGGCGACACCACGTACCTGTGGGGGGCGCTGGTGACGGATCGGCGCGTCGGCCGCTCTGAGTTCCACCACACCAGTTCCTTCCAGGAGATGGACGCCGACGGCGAAGTGGCACTGGCAGTGTCCTTCGCGCGCTGGCTCCTGTCCCTCATCGAGGAGCACCCCGGCCTGCGCGTCTACCACTACAGCGACTACGAGACCGTGCACCTTCGCAGGCTGGCGGACCGCAGCCAGCACCCCGACCTCATCGCGCTGTGCGCCCTGGTGCGTGAGCACTTCGTGGACCTCTTCCAGTATGTGCGCGACTCCATGGTGGCCGTTGACGGCCTCGGCCTCAAGGTGGTGGCGACCAAGGGTGCCGGGTTCACCTGGCGCGACGAGGAGCCCAATGGTCTGGCGTCGCAGGCATGGTACGAAACTGCCGTGCACTCGCCCGATCCGGATGTGCGCGCCGCCACCGCGAACCGGGTGCTGGAGTACAACGAGGACGACGTGCGTGCCACCCTCGCCGTGCGTGATTGGCTCGAGTCACTCGACCAGTGATTCACGCGTAACAACCCATCCACCATGGTCAGTGGTGGCGGCGGGAGCGGCCACCGACTACCGTCATAGGGTGAGCGACGAGATTGAAACCATCCCATCCAGCGCGCCCGAGGTGTCCGAAGAGTCCGAAGTGACCGCGACGGACGCACCACAGGACGCCGTTGACGACGACACTTTTGCGGCCTTCGGCCTTGACGAGCGGCTCGTCCGCGCTGTCCGTGACCTCGGTTACGAGCACCCCTCGCCGATCCAGGCGGCCACCATTCCACACCTGCTGGCTGGACGCGACGTCGTCGGACTCGCCCAGACCGGTACCGGCAAGACGGCCGCCTTCGCGCTGCCGATCCTCAGCCAGCTCGACCACAAGCAGAAGACGCCCCAGGCACTCGTGCTGGCGCCGACGCGCGAGCTCGCCCTGCAGGTCTGCGAGGCCTTCGAGAGCTACTCCGCGAAGATGCCCGGCGTCCGTGTGCTGCCCGTGTACGGCGGTCAGGGCTACGGCGTCCAGCTGAGCGCCCTGCGTCGCGGCGTCCACATCGTGGTCGGTACCCCCGGCCGGATCATGGACCACCTCGACAAGGGCACGCTTGACCTTTCCGAGCTCCGCTTCCTCGTGCTCGACGAGGCTGACGAGATGCTCAAGATGGGCTTCGCCGAGGATGTCGAGACCATTCTCGCCGACACCCCCGCGGACAAGAACGTTGCCCTGTTCTCCGCGACGATGCCCAGCCAGATCCGGCGCATCTCCAAGAAGTACCTCAATGATCCCGTCGAGGTCACCGTCAAGGCCTCGAAGCAGACCACACCCAACATCACGCAGCGCTACCTCATGGTGTCCTACCCGCAGAAGGTCGACGCCCTGACCCGCATCCTCGAGGTGGAGAACTTCGAGGGCATGATCGTCTTCGTCCGCACCAAGAACGAGACCGAAACGCTGGCGGAGAAGCTGCGGGCACGGGGTTTCTCGGCGATGGCCATCAACGGTGACATTGTCCAGGCCCAGCGCGAGCGGACGGTCGGGCAGTTGAAGTCCGGCAAGCTCGACATCCTCGTGGCCACCGACGTGGCCGCTCGTGGCCTCGACGTGGAGCGCATCAGCCACGTCGTCAACTACGACATCCCCACCGACACCGAGTCCTACACGCACCGCATCGGGCGTACGGGGCGCGCCGGCCGCGCCGGTGACGCCATCTCGTTCGTCACCCCGCGCGAGCGCCACCTCCTGCGGGCCATCGAGAAGGCCAACAAGAACACACTCACGCAGATGCAGTTGCCCACCGTCGACGACGTCAACGCCACACGGCTCAGCCGCTTCGACGACGCCATCACCGAGGCTCTGGCCTCCGAGAAGGTCGACTTCCTCCGGGATGTGGTGGCGCACTACGTCGGCGAGTACAACGTGCCGGAGGTCGACGTCGCCGCCGCGCTCGCAGTGGTGCTGCAGGGTGACCAGCCGCTGCTCCTGGACCCGGAGTCCGAGCGTCGGCAGTCCTTCGATCGCGACCGCGGCGCCGGGGACCGGAGCGACAGGAGTCCCCGCAACGACCGTGGAGAGCGCAGTTCCCGTCGAGATGATGGCAACCGCGGCGACGCCGGCGGCAAGCCGTGGCAGCGCGACGAGAGGCCTGGACGCTCGGCCGATCCGCGACGCGGCCGCTCCGACGTGTCCTACGCCACCTACCGCATCGAGGTAGGCAAGCGGCAGAGGGTGGAGCCCCGCCAGATCGTGGGTGCCATCGCCAACGAGGGGGGTCTGGGCCGCGAGGACTTCGGGCACATTGACATCCGCATGGACTACTCCCTCGTCGAACTGCCCGCGCAGTTGCCCCCGGGCGCCTGGGAGAAGTTGCAGTCGACCCGCATCTCGGGCCAGCTCATCGAGCTGACCGAAGCTGGTCAGTCCAGCCGTCCGGCGACACGTTCGAAGCGTGACCAGGACTAGGACGCTCGACACCCTCGGCGTCGCCGTCCTGCTCCTGGCACTGCCGGGGTGCACGACGGTCCCCGCGTCACCCTCACGTCCCGCGGACCCCCCACGGACCGCATCTTCACGTCCCGCATCGGCGGCCGTCACAACGGCCGCCGATCGCTGGCGGCCCACCGGCACCATGGCCTGGCACATCCAGTACCAGGGTGAGATGGGCACTCCTGAGGTGGCCGTCCTCAACCTCGACGGCGTCGGAACCCCCGCCTCGCAGGTGGAAGCCCTGCACGCCGCGGGCGGGCACGCCCTCTGCTACGTCAACGCGGGGGGCTCGGAGGACTTCCGCGACGACTTCACCTCATTTCCCGACGAGGTGCAGGGCAACCCCCTGGACGACTGGCCGGGCGAGCGATGGCTCGACGTGCGCCGGCTGGACGTGCTGCTTCCCATCATGGGCCTCCGCATGGACCAGTGCCGCGACAAGGGCTTCGACGCCGTGGATCCCGACAACCTCAACGGGTTCGCCAACGACACGGGCTTCCCGCTGACCGCAGCCGACGCCCTGGCATACCAGCGGGCACTCATCGCCCTCGCCCACGACCGGGGACTCGCCATCGGGTTGAAGAACACCATGGAACTGATTCCGCAACTGGCGGACGAGATCGACTTCGCCGTCAACGAACAGTGCCAGCAGTACGACGAGTGCGACACCTATGCGCCACTCGTGGCTCTGGGCAAGCCGGTGTTCACCATCGAGTACCAGGGCACCTGCGACGGCCAGCCCGCAGGTCTCAGCACCGTGCTGGCGGACCTGGCCCTCGACGGCCCCACCACCAGCTGTCGCTGAGAACACCGGAGGAGGACACCCATGAACACCGCCGACCTCCCCGTGGGAACCCGTTGGGGCCACAGCACGGGCCTGCCACCTCTGGCGGCAGCTCGCCCCGAGAGCCCATCCGTCAGCGGCGAGCACCCTCCAGCTGTGGCAGCTGCGAGACGATCGCCTGCGCTGAGGCCTTGGCGTCGCCGAAGCACATCAGCGTGTTCTCGTTGAAGAACAGCGGGTTCTGCACCCCCGCGTAGCCCGCGTTCATGGAACGCTTGAACACCACGACGGTTTCGGCCTCCCAAACGTGAAGGACGGGCATGCCGGAGATGGGCGAGCCCTCCTCCATGGCGGCAGGGTTGACGGTGTCGTTGGCGCCGATCACGAGCACGACGTCGGTGGTGGCGAAGTCGCCGTTGATGTCGTCCATCTCCTCGACGATGTCGTAGGGGACCCGGGCCTCTGCCAGCAGGACGTTCATGTGGCCCGGGAGGCGGCCGGCCACCGGGTGGATGGCGAACCGCACGTCGGTGCCCCTGGCCTGCAGCGAGGTGGTCAGCTCCGCCACCAGGTGCTGCGCCTGCGCCACGGCCATGCCGTACCCCGGGACGATGATGACCTTCCGCGCCTCGTCCAGCAGCTGGGCGACGTCGGCTGTCGAGGCTTCCCTGTGCTCGCCCTCGAGAACGGGTCCCTGCACCATGGACTCCCCGAACCCGCCCAGGATGACGGAGATGAACGATCGGTTCATGGCACGGCACATGATGAAACTGAGGATGGCTCCGGAGGCGCCGACGAGCGCACCCGTGATGACGAGGATGCTCAGCCCGAGGGTGAAGCCGGTGAAGGCGGCGGCCCAGCCTGAGTAGGAGTTCAGCATGGAGATCACCACGGGCATGTCCGCGCCGCCGATGGAGGCCACGAGGTGGATGCCGAGCACCAGCGACAGGATCGTCGCCAGGAGCAGCGGAAGGAGCGAGTGCGAGGCCACGAACCACCAGCCGAGCAGTCCCAGCACGATCACGGCGCCGAGGTTCAGCCAGTTGCGCCCCGGCAGCGCCAGGGCCTTCGAGGCCAGCTTGCCGTTGAGCTTGCCCCACGCCACGAGCGACCCCGTGAAGGTGACGGCGCCGATGAACACGCCCAGGAACACCTCGATCTGTTGGAAGCCGGTGGAGTCGGGGCGTTGGAGGTAGGCGTTGAATCCGACCATCACGGCGGCTGCACCGACGAAGCTGTGCAGGAGGGCGATGAGTTCGGGCATCCCCGTCATCTCCACCTTGCGGGCCCGCCAGATGCCGATGGCGGCACCGATGGCCAGCGCCGCGTAGAGCAGCACCGCCGAGACCGGCTGCAGCTCGTGGTTGGCGTAGTCCTTGTAGGCGATGGCGAAGTTGGTGGCCACGATGGCCAGCACCATGCCGAGGATGCCGAACGCGTTGCCCCGTTTGGCGGTCTCGTGCTTGCTCAGCCCTGCCAACGCGAGGATGAACATCAGGCCGGAGACGATGTAGGTGGCGTTGATGAAGTTGCTCAGCACGGCTCAGCCCTTCCGGAACATGGTCAGCATGCGATGGGTCACGGTGAATCCGCCGAAGACGTTGATGGCGGCAAGCACGATCGCCACGAAGGAGATGCCCTTGACGACGGGGTTCTCGTCGGCCAGTTGCGTCATGGCGCCCACGATGATGATGCCGCTGATGGCGTTGGTGACGCTCATGAGAGGCGTGTGGAGGGCGTAGGTCACGTTCCAGACCACGTAGTAGCCGACGACACCAGCCAGCACGAAGATGCCGAACAGGGTCACGAAATTGCTGGGCGAGATCGTCAGCAGGGCAATGAGCGCCATGCCGGCGAGCCCCACCCACACCACGGGCAACCACCACGGCCCGGGTTTCTTCGGCTTCGGCGGCGGTGCGGGCGCGGCCCGGACCACCACGGCCGGCGCGGCCGCCGACACCTCGATGGGGGGCGGCGGGAACGTGATCTCGCCGTTGCGCACCGTCGTCATGGTGCGCACCACGTCGTCGTCGAAGTCCAGGACGAGCTGGCCGTCCTTGGCGGGCGTCATGAGCGTCAGCGCGTTGACGAGGTTGGTGCCGTACAGCTGTGAGGACTGGCCGGGCAGGCGGCTCGCCAGGTCCGTCCAGCCGATGATGGTCACGCCGTTGTCCGTGACCCAGCTCTCGCCCGGCTTCGTCAGCTCGCAGTTGCCTCCGCCCTGGGCGGCCAGGTCGACGATCACGGAGCCGTTGTGCATCGAGGCCACCATGTCGGCGGTGATGAGTTTAGGGGACGGCCGGCCGGGGATGGCGGCCGTGGTGATGATGATGTCCACGTCGGCGGCCTGCTCGGCGTACAACTGCCGGGCACGATCGGCGTAGTCGGCGCCCACCTCCTTCGCGTACCCGTCGGAGCTGACGCCCTGGTCCTCGGAGCGGACGTGCAGGAAGGTGGCGCCCATGGACTCCACCTGTTCGGCGGTCTCCGGGCGGACGTCGGTGGCGCGCACGATGGCACCCATGGCGTTGGCTGCGCCGATGGCGGCGAGACCGGCCACGCCGGTCCCCGCGACCAGCACCTTGGCGGGCGGCACCTTGCCGGCGGCGGTGACCTGGCCCGTGAAGAAGCGACCGAAGGCATGGGCTGCCTCCACGACGGCGCGGTATCCGGAGATGTTGGCCATGGCGCTGAGCGCGTCGAGCGCCTGGGCGCGACTGGTGCGCGGCACCATGTCCATGCTCAGCGCCGTGACGCCCTGGGCGGACAGCTTCGCGGTGAGTTCGGCGTCCTGCCGGGGAGCGAGGAACGTGATGAGGGTGGCGCCGACGCGTAGCGCGGCGATCTGGTCGTCGGTGGGAGGGTTGACGGCCAGGACGACGTCGCTGTGCCAGGCTGCGTTCACGTCGGCCACGCTGGCTCCGGCCTCGGCGTACCCGGCGTCGTCGAAGGCTGCGCGGGATCCGGCGCCCTCCTGAACGACGACGTCATAGCCCAACGCGATGAGCTGGCGGACGGTCTTCGGGGTCGCAGCGACGCGGTTCTCACCGGGCGTCACCTCGAGGGGGATTCCGATCTGCATGGTGTGAACCGTAACGCGTGCCCGCACCCGTCACGTCGGCGGGGTGCCCCGTGGACTCCCTGCCCGCTCAGCCGGCGTCGCGGCCCAACTCGTGCAGCGAGGCCTCGGCGGCGCGTCGCCCATCCCGGGTGAGGGAGGCGATCACCATCTGTCGCCCACTCACGGGACCTGCGAGGGCAGCCTCCAGCGCGAGCGGGTCGGCGACGCTGGAGGTCTGCCACCCCAGGGCTGTGGCGACGGCTGCAAGGTCGACGCCCTGCGGGGTGCCGAACACCCGCTCGAAGGCCTCGTCGTACGCCGTGCCGCCCTGCTCCAGGGTGGAGAAGATGGCCCCACCGTCGTCGTGGACCACGACGACGCGGATGTCGCAGCCCGGCTCCAGGGGGGGGGCCACGAGCGCGCCCATGTCGTGCTGCAGCGTGAGGTCGCCCAGCAGGACGGTGGTGGGGAGCCCCGTGGCCAGGGCGACCCCGGTGGCGGTGCTGAGGGTGCCGTCGATGCCGGCGAGTCCCCGGTTGGCCCAGGTGCGGGCGGGGCGCGCGCTGATCGGTGCCAGGTCGGCGTCGCGGATGCTCTGGCTGGAGCCGAGGAAGAGCGCGTCACCCCGGCCCACGGACGCCACGACCGCGGCGGCGACGGTGTGCCCGTCCCAGCCGTGTCCGCGTCGCTGCGCCACGTGCATGTCGGCGGTCCTCCACGCGTCCAGCCACGCGGGGTCACCCTCAGGCATCAGCACACGATCCACCACGGCGGCGGCGCGGGACGAGACGTCCCCCCACTCGGCGCGGTCGGCGACCACGATCACCTCCACCCCCTGCCTGGACAGCAGTGCATTCACGGGGCGCGACAGGGTGGGGTGACCGAAGCACACGACACGGCGGATCCGCTGACCCACCGCGGAGTCGAGCAGGAGGCGGTAGTGGGCGATGGCGCAGGGGCCGGTGCGGGCGTTGCTGCTGGGCTCGGCCAGCAGCGGCAGCCCGGCCAGCTCCGCCAGAGCCCGGGCCTCGACGCCCGCCGTCCAGGACGCGTCGCCCACGAGCACGACGGTGTCGCGGGCGTCGGAGGTCTCGTACACGGTCACACCGTGGCTGCCGTGGACCTCCGCGGCACGGAAAGCGGGTGCGGGGACGGCACCCACGAGCGGTGGACTGAATTCGGCATTGAGGTGGACGGGGCCGGGCCGTCGTGTGCGCAGCCCGGCGGCGGTCACGTGGGCGCGCTGCACGGCGGCCCCCCAGGCGGCCTCGTTGCCGTGGGAGGACACCCTGACCGTGGCCAGGGCGGCCGGGCCGAAGGCCCCCACCTGCTCGCCGGTCTGGTTGGCCCCGGTACCGATCGCCTCGGCGGGACGATCCGCCGTGATGAGCATCAGCCCCACACCGGCGGCCCGTGCCTCCATGGCGGCGGGCACGAGATTGCCGACGGCGGAGCCGGACGTGGTGACGACGGCGACCACGCGCCCCGACCCCTTGGCCAGGCCCAGGGCCGTGAACGCGGCGACCCTCTCGTCGATGCGCACGTGCAACCGGAGGTCCCCGTGGGCGTCGGCCCGGTGGAGGGCCAGCGCGAGGGCAGCGTTGCGGGATCCCGGGGCGAGTACCACGTCGGTCACCCCGCATGCGACGAGCGCGGACACGATGGTGGCACCCAGGAGGGGCGAGTTCACGTCAGGTCCTTCGTCGAGGGCCATTGCGGCAGCAACGCGGCCACACGACGCAGCCGCTCCAGCCACCAGAGCGCCACGTCGTCGTCGGCGCGGGTCCGCAGCAGTGCTTCCGGGTCCACCACGAAGTCTTCCACGGGCAACCTCCCATGCCGGGCGCGCAGCGGGACCGTCGTCACGTCGTCGAGCAGCAGGCTACCGGTCTCCAGTCCGCATGCGTGGTCAAGGGAGGGCAGCGCGGCAGCCAGAGCCACCCCGGCTCGCAAACCCACCGATGTCTCCAGCGCACTGGACACCACCACGGGCATGCCCAGGACCTCGGCCAGTTCCAGGCACCGACGCACCCCACCGAGTGGCTGCACCTTGAGGATGGCTATGTCGGCAGCACCGGCGTCACGGACGCGCAGGGGGTCACCGGCGCGGCGGATGGACTCGTCTGCGGCGATGGGGACGGCGATGCCGCGGGCGGACAGGACACGGCGGAGCGCCGCCAGTGACTCGACGTCCTGGCACGGCTGTTCCGCATACTCGAGGCCGAAGGGGGCCAGTTCGGCAATGGCCGTGGCCGCCTGCTGCAGGTCCCAGCCCCCGTTGGCGTCCACCCGGATTCGTCCGTCCTTGCCCAGCACCTCACGCACTGCGGCCACGCGTGCGATGTCATCCTCGAGTGTCTCCCCCCTCTCGGCCACCTTCACCTTGGCCGTGGAGCAGCCGGATGCGCGCACCCGCGCAGCAGCGGCGGCGGGGGGCAGTGCGGGGACGATGGCATTGACGGGCACCTCATCGCGGAGCGCCCGTGGCCAGTCGGTGGTGGCTGCCTCCAGCGCGGCACACAGCCACGACGCCGACTCGATGTCGTCGTACTCGGGAAAGGGGCTCCATTCCGCCCAGCCGCGGGGGCCCTCCAGCAGGATGCCCTGACGGCGCGTGATCCCACGGAATCGCGTGGTCAGGGGGATGTCGAAGACGTGGGGGCGCACGAGGTCAGCCGATGAAGACGCCGACGAGAAGCCCGAGACCCACCCCGAGCTCCGCCATCCCGGTGGCCTGCAGGGTGCCGATGAGCGCCCGCCCCCGGGCACCCATGAGCAGGTCACGGATGGGCAGAACGAGGACGCCGAACGCCAGCAGCGCCACCAGCGCCCACCATGTGGTCAGGCTGGCGAACACCACGACACCGCCGACGGCGACTGCCACGAGAGCGACGTAGAACCATCGGGTGGACCCGTCCCCCAGCTTGGTGGCAAGCGTCCGCTTGCCGGAGCGCCTGTCCGTCTCGACGTCGCGCAGGTTGTTCACGACCAGCAGCGCGCTGGCCAGCGAACCGATGGCGACGGCGGCCACCCAACTCCAGGCGGGGGCGCGGTCCAGCAGTACGTAGGTGGTGCCGACGGTGGCCACCAGTCCGAAGAAGACGAAGACGAACACCTCACCCAGCCCCAGGTAGCCGTACGGATGACTTCCGCCGGTGTAGAACCAGGCGGCGACAATGGCTGCCGCCCCGATGGCCAGGAGCCACCAGTGCCCGGTGAGGAGGACCACGACCAGTCCAGCGACCGCCGCCACACCGAAGCTGGCGAACGCGGCCCCCTTCACGGCTGCAGGACTCGCGAGGCCCGAGGCCACGAGCCGTGTGGGACCGACGCGGTCATCGTCGGTGCCGCGGATGCCGTCGGAGTAGTCATTCGCGTAGTTGACGCCCACCTGCAGGGCCAGGGCCACCACGAAACACAGCGCGGCGATCCCCCAGAACCGGCCGGTGAGGGGGGCCTGCGACACAGCGAGCGCGGACGCGATCCCAGCGAGGATGGGCGCGAGTGCGGCGGGGAGTGTGCGGGGCCGGGCGCCGGCCATCCACACGGAGAAGGAGTCAGTCATCGTGCCGCCAATGCTAGGAGAGCGCGGCGCTCCGGTTTACCACCGGGGGTGCGCGGCATTTCCGCCACGCGCACGAACTGTCGTGGCAACGCCGTGCGACCAAGGGTCGGTGCCAGCAGGTCACGCCAACCCGAGAGGGTGCCCTCGGACGCGAACAGCACGATCCGCGTCCCCCACTCCGGGTCGTCCACTCCCAGCACGGCGGCCTCCGGATCCACGGCCTCGACGGCGCGACGCACGACTGCCAGATCCACGTTGACCCCGCCCGTGATGACCACGTCGTCCAGACGGCCACCCACCGTGAGGCGCCCATCGCGCATGCTTCCCCAGTCGGCGGTGACGAGCAGGCCGTCGTGTGCCGCCGGTGCGAGTGCGCCGGAGTCATCAAGGTAGCCGTCGCACAGCGTGGGTCCACCCAACGCGATCCGGCCCGTGCCCCGTGGGGCGCGCTCGTCGTCCACAACAGCGACGAAGGTCCCGGGTAGTGCCGCGCCGTCCCACACCACGCCACCACAGGTCTCGCTCATGCCGTAGGTCTCCGTGACGTTGATACCTGCGTCCCGGGCGCGCCGTCGCAGCTCCGGTGACAGCGCTGCCCCGCCGACGAGTACGGCGTCGAAGTGGGTGAGGCGCCGGGTGAGGACGGGGTCCTCCAGCGCCCGGTGCAGCTGGGTGGCGACGATGGACACGCCGTCACCATCACCTGTGGCTTGCAGATCCGACAGGTCGGTGGACGAGACGACGGGCCTGCGGTCGGCCGCGAGCGAGCGGACGAGCACCATGAGTCCCGCCACGTAGCGGTGGGGCAGGACCAGGTGCCACGTGAGGTCCGCGCCCAGTGCGCAACGCGACGCCTGCGCTCCCGCGAGCAACGCGGCGCGGGACAACACCACACGCTTGCCGTCCCCTGTGGATCCACTCGTCTGCACAACGGCCCCCACCGCGTCCGGCAGGGGCGAGGGAGGTTGCCCCGCAGCCAACCACAACGCTGGACCACCCTCCAGCATGGTGGCAACGCGGGCCGAGGCGTCCTGCGCTGTGGTCACGCCCGGGATTCCCGGACGGGGGCTGGCCGGACCTGTCCACCGACATCCATCTGTCCTCCGGCGGTCAGCGCCCGAGCTCGTGCTCGGGCTTGACGAGGATCATGATGAACTCCACGAACGCCCAGATGCCGTTGGCCGTCGACATGAGGCCGGCGAGCAGCCCCAGCATTCCGAGACCTGCCTGCGCCGAATAGGGGGCCGAGTCGCTCCATATGCCGACGATGATCAGGAGGATGAACGAGCCGATCCCCAACCCCAGGTGGATGAAGCCCAGGTTGTTCTTGTTGAGGTAGAAGCTGTGGGCGCCGAGCCCGCCCAGGAAGAACGCCAGCAGTGCGGCGGCCACCTTGGACTTGGCGGGACCGGCATAGGCATAGGTGCCGTATCCGCCGTAGGACCCATAGGGCTGCTGGTAGGGGTCCGTGGGTCCGTAGAGACCCTGGCCGGGGTACTGCTGCGCGGCGTAGGGGTTCTGCTGGGCCGCATAGGGGTCCGGCTGGGCGCCGTAGGGGTTCTGCTGCGTCGCGTAGGAGCCCTGCTGCGCATAGGGGTCCGGCTGGGCGCCGTAGGGGTTCTGCTGCGTCGCGTAGGAGCCCTGCTGGGCCGCGTAGGGGTCCGGCTGGGCGCCGTAAGGGTTGTGCTGTTGCGGGGCTGAGCCGTTGGGGTTGGCCGGGTCGGGCTGGCCACCCCATCCCGGGTCGCCGGCCGGCTGACCCTGCCGGGATGCGCCACCCTCAGGCTGGACCGCACCGCCCTGTCCCCATGTCTGCTGGAACCCCTGCTCGGGCGCTGCAGGGGCGGGCGTCGCCGGCTGCGTGGGGTCCTCGAAGGATGGCCCACGCTGGGCTTCGCCATCGCCAGCGTTCCACTGCGAATCCTGGTTGTTCTCGCTCACTGCCATCCCCTTCCGCACCGCGGACACAGTGCGAGCATCGAAACTAGCACCTTCTGCCCAACCTGCCCTGTGGGCCGCCACCGGGGCCGAGCAAGGGCGGGGTTGGGTGACCAGATACCCTTGGCCCATGGGCCGCATCCTCATCATCCTCGCAGTCGTGATGTTGACGATCTATTGCGTCGTCGAGGTCGCCCAGTCCCAGCCGTCGCGAATCCGGGTCATGCCCAAGTGGTTGTGGGCCTTCGTCGTCATCTGCGTGCCCGTGATCGGGCCTGTCACATGGCTTCTGGCCGGGCGACCGGAGAACACCCCCCGACGCCATGCGCTGGGGCCCGACGACGACGAGGACTTCCTGCGCGGCCTGCGCTGAGACGACGCCCAACAACGGTGGTGGACACAGGTCGCTCGGCTATCATTCCGGTCGGCCCGCAATCGACTCCGGAAGGATCGCCACATGGGAACCGGAAACGCAGTGCAGGAATGGCTCCGAGACGCCGCTGAGGTCTTCGCAGAGCACGCAGGAGAGTTGAACGAGCTGGACCGCGCCATCGGCGACGGTGACCACGGCACCAACATGTCCCGCGGCCTCGAGACGGCCCTCACCATCCCCATCGACGAGGACATGTCACCCACCGACTCACTCAAGAGGGTGGGCATGGCACTCGTCAGTACCGTGGGCGGCGCCTCGGGTCCCCTGTTCGGCACCTTCTTCCTCCGCGTCGGGCAGAACTGGGAGACGCCCTCCACCACCAGCGGCATCGCCACGGCCGTTCGCGCCGGACTCGAGGGTGTCATGGCACGCGGCAAGGCCGTGGAGGGTGACAAGACCATGGTGGATGCCCTCGCGCCAGCAGTGGCGTCCCTCGACGACTCCGCAGCCAAGCAGTTGCCGCTGGAGATGGCCCTGCGTCTCGGCGCACAGGCCGCTCATGATGGCGCCCAGGCCACCCGTGGCATGCTGGCCCGCCGTGGTCGCGCAAGCTACCTCGGAGAGCGCAGCATCGGCCACCTCGATCCGGGGGCCATCTCCTCCGCCCTCATCCTCGCCAGCGCGGCCCGTCACATCAGCTGAACGCCCAACCGTTTCGCGCGGTTCGGGCCACCCGTGCAGCGCTCCGGGGTACCGCGCCCTAGGATCGGAGCCATGTCGCACAACACTCCTGTCCCCCCGCACAAGGCGGTCATTCTCGCCCGCGGCCTCGGCTCCCGGATGCGCAAGGAGGCCGAAGGTGTGGCCCTGGACTCCAGCCAGAGCGCCGCTGCCGACGCCGGCGTCAAGGCCATGATCTCAGTGGGCGGTGAACGCCCGTTCCTCGACTTCGTCATCAGCGCCCTGGCCGACGCGGGCTTCACCGACGTCTGCCTCGTGATCGGCCCCGAGCATGACATGATCCGCGACTACTACAACGGGGTGGAGAAGCAGCGCGTCACCATCTCCTTCGGCGTGCAGGAGGAGCCTCTCGGCACCGCCAACGCCGTGCTCGGCGCCGAGGAGTTCGCAGGCGACGACCGCGTGCTCGTCATCAACTCGGACAACTACTACCCCGCCGAGGCGCTGCGCCTCCTCGCCGACGTACCCGGCTCCGCCCTCGTCGGGTTCGAGCGCACCGCCATGCTGGAGCGCTCCAACATCGCCGCCGACCGGATCGCCGCCTTCGCCCTGGCCACCGCGGATGCCGAGGGCAACCTGGACGAACTCGTCGAGAAGCCGGACGACGCCACCATCGAGCGTCTCGGTGACAGCGCCGTCCTGTCCATGAACTGCTGGCTCTGCTCCCCCGCCATCTTCGACGCCGCCCGGGCCATCCCCAAGTCGGCCCGCGGCGAGTACGAGATCACCGACGCCGTCCGCGCCGCCATCGACGGCGGAGACCCCTACCGTGTCGTGCGCGCCGACGTGGGCGTGCTCGACATGTCCAGCCGTGGGGACATCGCCTCCGTCATGCATGCCCTCGGAGACGTGGCGGTCCGCCTGTGACACGCTGGTTCGTCCCCGGTCGATTGGAGGTGTTCGGCAAGCACACCGACTATGCAGGCGGGAACTCGCTGCTGGCTGCAGTGGACCGCGGTGTCACCATCGACCTCAGCGACGCCGACGCGCACACCACCGCCAGCACCACGGCGAGCTCCGGTGACGTCGTTCTTCGCAACGGTGAGACCCCGGACCTGCCGTCCGGGCACTGGGGCGGCTACGTGTCGGCCGTGGTGGAGCGTCTCCGTCTCAACTTCGGTGAGATCAGGCCCGTACGGTTGCACGTCGACTCCGATCTGCCCCTGGCCAGTGGCATGTCGTCGTCCTCCGCACTGGTGGTGGCGCTGGCGTTGAGCCTCATCGACCACAACGGTTTGCGCGACACCCCGCAGTGGAGGGAGAACATCCACAACGACATCGACCTGGCTGGTTACATGGCGTGCTTCGAAAACGGCATGACCTTCGGCACGCTGGATGGCGTGCGTGGCGTCGGCACGTTCGGGGGGTCGGAGGACCACACGGCGATGCTGTGCTGCAAGGCCGACCACCTCACCCAGTTCCGCTTCTGCCCCATCGTGGAGGGCGAGTCGGTGCTGGTGCCCGATGACCTGTCGTTCGTGGTGGCGGTCTCCGGACTGCTGGCGGAGAAGACCGGCGCGGCACTGGCGTCCTACAATCAGGCATCCATCCGCACACGGGAGATCGTCGCGGCGTGGAACGATGCCACGGGTCGCGAGGACGTCACCATCGCGGATGCCCTGGCCTCCGACGAGGATGCCTCTGAGGGTCTGCGCGCCGTGGTGGGTCACTCACCCGAACTGACGTCGCGCTTGCGGGCCTTCCTCACCGAGTCAGAGGATCTCATCCCGGCCGCCACCGCTGCGCTGCGCACCGGCGACCTCGAAACCTTCGGGCACCTGTCCGACCTGTCGCAGAAGAACGCCGACAAGCAGTTGGGCAACCAGGTGCCGGAGACCAACCGTCTGCAGGCATTGGCCCGCGAGTTGGGTGCGCATGGCGCCTCCAGCTTCGGTGCCGGGTTCGGCGGGTCGGTGTGGGCGCTGACGGGCACCTCCGACGCCGAGGCCTTCGGTGAGGAATGGCTTGCGCGCTACACCAGTGAGTACCCCGGGGTTCAGGGCCGGGCCAGCGTGCTCGTCACCCGCTCCGGCGGCCCGGCGCGCCGCCTCTGACACCGCCCTCTGGGCTGCCCCGCGGCGGGCGGCTCAGAGGTGCATGTCCTCGTAGCTGCGGGGGTCCTCGATGGGCTCCAGGTGCCCCGTGACGCGCAGGTCCGGGAACTCCGCGTTGATCTCGTCGATGAGATCCTCCATGGCGTCGTGACCCTCCTGCACCGTCCACGCCCCCGGCACGAGCATGTGCATCTCCATGAACTGCTTCGCACCGGACTCGCGGGTCCGGATGGCGTGGAAGTCCATACCCTCCCCCGCATGCGAAGCCAGAATTTCACGCAGCCGGGCGTTGTCCTCCTTGGGCAGTGAAATGTCCATGAGCCCCTCCGTGGACTCCTTGATGAGGCGGTATCCCGTCCACAAAATGTTGATGCCCACGCCGATGGCCACCACAGGATCGAGCCAGTTCCATCCGGTGGCCCACACCAGGAACACACCCACCACCACGCCCACCGTCGTCCACAGGTCGGTCATGAGGTGCTGGCCGTCAGCCTTCAGCGTGATGGAGCGGTACGTGCGTGCCGCCCGGAGCAGGATCACGGCCACCACGCCGTTGACGGCGGCAGCCACCATCGAGATCAGCAGGCCGAGACCCACCTCGGTGAGGCCCTGCGGCGCCATCAGCCGCTGGATTGCCAGAACGATGATGACGGCGGCCGCCACGAAAATCATGATGCCTTCCACCGCGGCCGACAGGTACTCGGCCTTGGAGTGGCCGAAGTGGTGGTTCTTGTCGGCAGGCTTGGACGCCACCTTCAGGGCAATGAGCGCCACCACGGCAGCCACGAGGTTCACCACCGATTCCGCGGCATCGGACAGCAGGCCCACGGAACCGGTCACCCACCACGCCCACGTCTTGAGGGTGATGGTGGCGACCGCGGCACCCACGGCCAGCCATCCGAAGATGCTGAGGTCGCGTCGAGGCGCGTCGTTGTTCACGCAACCATGGTGACAGGCTTCCACGCAGGCGCAACATGTGGACAGTAGACTCTCGGATCATGCCCCATCCGCACTGGCTCTCGATCCCCCTGCTGGGTCGGGATCGCCCGGCGCCGACGGTGTCCTGCGTTCTCTCGGGCGGTGGCTCCCGCGCCAGTTTCCAGCTGGGCGCCCTGGACTTCCTCTACCGCCACGATCCCGAATTCACCCCAAGTATTTTCGTCGGCGCATCAGCGGGGGCGATCCTCGCCGCTGTGCTGGCCCAGTCCAGCGATCGCGATGAGCAGCACCGATCCGTTCGACAACTCACGGAAATCTGGCGCGGGCTCACGGACCCGGAGCAGATGTTCGCGCCCCGCCCCTGGCTGGTACGCGCCAAGAACGAGGCACCCGCCTGGCTCAACCTCGTGAATCCGCCCGTCCCTGCACCCGCCGCACCCACCCGTTCGCTGGTGAAGCTGCCCTTTCTGCACTCGGACGCCCCCATGTCGCCGAACTCCCCGCCGCAGCCGCTCGACGCGCTCGAGATGGCGATGACACCGGATGAGGAGGTCAATCCGGCGTGGTCATTCGGGACACTCACGTCGCTGTTCAGCAACATCGGCAAACTCCCCCGCATCGGCAGCGACCTGTGGGCCATTCACCGTGGGATGGAGGCGAGCAAGTCCCTGTACCGGCCGGGCAAGGTGATGCTCGAACTGCTCGACCCCACGGTGTTCGACCCCGAACGCGTCACGGCAGCGGGCACGACCCTGCGCATCGCGATGGTCTCGTTGGAGTCCGGCGAGCTGCGATTCATGCGCCAGGACGGAGTGCTCGTCGATCGCTACGACCGCGTCTACGACAGGGGCCCCCATCCGCTCGACACGGGAGTGCTGGCCTCCTGCTCCATCCCCGCGGTGTTCCGCCCGATCCCGTTGGGCAACGAGACGTACGTCGACGGTGGCGTCCGCGAAAACCTGCCTACCCAGTTGTCCATCGAGCACCTCGGCGCCGACAGGACCTACGTCGTCAGTTCCATGGGTGAGGGGTTGCCCACCCGAGCGTCCATGCGCGACGCCGACCTGTTCGCCATCATGATGCGCTCCACGGAGATCCTCATCGACGAGGCCGGTCGCGATGAACTGCAGTACTCGGCCACAACCGACGCCGTGGTCATCCGACCCGTGCTCGACATCCACGACCCCATGACGGTTGATCCCGGTCTCATCGCCATCAACATGGACTACGGCTGGCTGCGCGCAGCCGAAGCGGTCCTGGCACATGACGAGGAGGAGGTTGCCCGCCACAGCCGACTCATGGTGCTGCGCATGCGCTGCCTACGCCTCGAGCAGCAGTGGCTGGCGCACCACGACGGTCCCGGCGCCCTGGTGGACACGCTCCGGCAGGCCAAGGCGGAGATCCGGGACCTGGTGTCGCTGTGCGACACGGCCGCCCTGCCACAGGGCGCGGAACGCTGGTTCAGGACGTTCGAGCCACGCGCCACCACGCCCCAGGTGGAGCCACCGTGGCTTCCGCTGGGTGAGATCGCGCGCTGACGCAGCCACAGCTGCGGGGCAACGCACAAAGCCCACCCGAGCCGGGTGGGCCACTTGCATCCCCAACGGGATTCGAACCCGTGTTGCCGCCGTGAAAGGGCGGAGTCCTAGGCCACTAGACGATGGGGACCTGTCTTTCGATTCGCCAGCATAGTGCACCGGAGACACCGGGACACAACCCGGGCCGTGACGCCGGGGGTACAGAAGCGGCCAGTGTCTTGTGGGGGCAGGACACTGACCGCTCGTCTTGTGGGGAGGGCCGGGTGGCCCGGACTCAGCCGTGCGTGTTGATGTGCACGTGGTCCTTGTGGTTGGCGGTGTCACCGCCGCGGCCGGCCATCTTCCGCCAGCCCTCCTTGTCGCGGGCAACGCTCCAGATCTGCTGGTCGAAGATGATGTAGCTGATGCCGAACTGCTTGGCGTTGGCACGGAAGTACCGCGCGATCTCCCAACCCTGGGCGCTGTTGGACCTGTAGTTGGGGATCATCACGTCGACGGCGCGGCCCGCCGGATGGTCGGGCGTCACGTCACGGCGCCAGCCGTACATCGTTTTGATGGCCGGGTAGTTGGCCCAGATGTGGCGGACCACGTTCTTGACGTTGGCGTTCGTCTGGTCCAGTCCGCTGGAGAAGCCGTGGTTCAGGCTGCCTCCACCACCGGTGCCGCCGCCGGGGGTCGCGGAGGGCTTCGAGGCGCTGAGGTACTTCGCCGTGACCCAGCGCACCGCGCCACTGACGACGATCTGGGCGCGCCCGGAGGTCACGACCCCGGTGACGGCGACGGCGGACCCGTGACCGATCTCGCCGCTGTGGGCCGTCCCCGTGGCAGCGTGCCACACGTTGAGATTGGCGGTGGCGTACTGCGTGCTGGTCTTGGGGGGCGCGGGCGCCACCGGCGACGTCGTGGAGCCGGAGACCTTCGTCACGTAGGAGTTGTTCACCCAGCGGACGTTGCCCTGCCAGACCACCTGGGCCAGGCCGTTGCTCACCACACCCGTGACGTCGAGGAGCGTACCGGTGGGCACGTCGCCCAGCGACGTGAAGTTGCGGTCGCCGGTGGTGCGGATCATCAGGGCCGCGGTGGCCCTCACCTTGCCGGTGACGGCGGGCAGCGACTGGGTCGGCGCGCCAACGCTGGCGGCAAGGTAGGAGGTGGCGGCCCACAGAGTCCTGCCGTTGTGAGCCACCTGGCTGTAGGAGCCGCTGATGGTGCCGGTGAGACCGAGCTTGGTCCCCTTGGTCACCACCTGTGACACGGTATCGGCGAGGCTGGGGCCCGCACGCAGGTTCAGCGTCGCGACGGCGAACACGTTCCCGGTGGGCTGGGACGTGGACGGCTTCTCCACGACGACGGAACTGGAGGTCAGGTAGGCAGAGGCGACGTAGGCCGTGGTGCCCCTGTGGGTGACGGCAGTCCAGCCGTTGCTGGCGCTCACGGCCTGGACCCGCTCACCGCGGTACAGGATCCCGACGCGCGCCGAGCCGGTGGAGGCTCCGGCCCGAACGTTGACGGCGGTGGTGGCCGTCATCTGGCTGCTGCTTGCATCAGCGAACGGGCCGAGCGCGATGGAGCCGACGGATTGGACGAGGCCGGCCACGGCCACAGCAATCACTGTGCCTCGCAGGCCCTTCAGAATGGGGTTCACGTCGTCGGATCCCTTCGGGGTTTCTTGCTGGGGGGAATGGATCGACGTGGCGCTTCCTCGAAGCCGGAGCTTCCGACACGTCCATCCGCTGCCGGACAGTAGGCACTGGCGCGTTGGGTCCACAACCTCAAGATGAGAGAAAGCCGGGTTTGCGTGCTGCGGCATCTGCGACGCGAAGCGGGAATCACATCAATGGGATTCCCACCGTGTTTACGCGAACAAGTAGCTCTGACTAGGCCCTGTGGCCATCAGACCCAGCGTCCGAAGAAAATATTTGGAGTATGAGAGCAACCTGAGAACCCCAAGGTTCTCCCGCATCCGAGTCCACCTCAAGTGGCACTTCAGGTTCAACCTTTGGGGCGGTGGTCGCCCACCACGTGCGTGGACGCCATGTCGCTGCGCCACGACAGCGCGCGACCCCACGCCCCCGACGGAAGCCATCCCGCCTTCAGATCGGCACTGGAGAGGACCTCGCCCCCCACCAGGTCCTGCAACTGCATGAGCTCCGCAGGATTGGCGGCCACCGCCACCACGGGGAGGTGCGTCACCCGCCGGTTGGCCTTCAGCGATGCGAGGACGTCGGGATGGAAGGCGCTTGCCACGATGACGAGGGGTCGCTCAGGGGTTGCGGTGGCCAAGGGCCCCAACAACTCCCGCATTGTCTCGACGTCATCACCCACCATCAGGACCGCTGCGTCTGTCAGAGCGGCCACGCCACCGTCGGTGGCGAAGTCGGGGTCAAGGTGACCGAAACCCATCCGCACTCCGTGCGCGGGGCCGGGGGGCGGCGCCTGGGACCCACCCGGCCGCGGCAGGGCGTCGACGGCCTCCTGGGTGACGTAGCCGGGAATCAGTGCATCGACCCGCGGATCCCCCCTCAGCGGCGCGGACGCCAACTCCTCGTCCATCCGACGGCGCCGGCGAGCATCCACCCACACGGCCAGCAGCAGAAGCGGCACGCCGATGGCCACCGCAACAACGACACCCATCCAGTCACCCATGCCCCCAAGCCTGCCACCGGCGCGCAACGCCACGTTGCACTACACTTGCCACGCGAGATTGATTCTGCGCGCCTGTAGCTCAGTTGGTAGAGCAGGGGCCTTTTAAGCCTCGGGTCCTGGGTTCGAGCCCCAGTGGGCGCACCGGCCACCGTTTTCTGGCCGCTCTCCACGCTCGAAGAAGGTGGTTGGCGGCTGATTTCACATCACCGGGAAAGACCGCTAGAGTTTCCTCGCTGGCCCAGCCAGCATGGTCAAGAAATTGGCCCCGTAGCGCAGTTGGTTAGCGCGCCGCCCTGTCACGGCGGAGGTCGCGGGTTCGAGTCCCGTCGGGGTCGCTGGTGCGGCGCAGCAAGCGCAGCAACCATCTGGCCAGGTAGCTCAGCTGGTAGCAGCGTTCGCCTGAAAAGTGAAAGGTCGCCGGTTCGATCCCGGCCCTGGCCACCAAACCCCGCCCTCGTGGCGGGGTTTTTTTTACGTGGAAAACGACCAACTCAGGCACACGGTGGAGCAGATCGGAGCTCTCGATCCGGCTGACGTAACGAGGTCGAACACCCCGCCGAGGCTTCAGCAACACTGGGCGCCGACCTGTCGGCTGTTCGACGTGAATTTCGCCGCTGTGTGACTGACAAAGAAGCCACCACGGCGGCCAGTGACTTCACCGTCAACAACTCCAGGAGCCAAGGAACGAAGTTCATCCATGAGATGTCGAAGAACCGCGGGACGCAAAGCGAGCCGAGGACGAACTTCGGCGTGAAAGAGAAAAGCTCGACAAGGACCGTGATCACTACTCCAACGCACTCAATGCCCTGGTCACTCGAGGGGATGAACAGGGTGCGGCGGAGCCCCGATCACAACGGGAAGAGATCGAACGGGCCATCCCGGACGTTGGTGACCGTGCTGCCAACGTCCGAGCGGGGCTACGTCCATGTCATGTGCCATCAGGGTTCCATGGGAGCCAACGTCGTGAAGATCGGCATGACCCGGCGCGTTCTTCTACTCCATACCCGAAGAGGTCCTGGCCGCGCTGCGTGATCACAGAGTTGCAGTCGTCGAATACACAACGGAGCATCCGCAGAAGAGTTCCGGGCGTCACGGGAGCTTTCCCGGCACAACGCTGCTCTTGCCCCGACGAGTCTGGGTGCATGATCACCACGACACCGTCCGGATTGCGCACCCTGCAACGTTGTCCATGCATCGTGCCACCGCCCTGCGGGGGTTGTGCGCTTCCCCCTCAGGGGCGGCCGTAGGTCGCGAGCCAGCGACTCATCTCAGAGAAGTACCGGCCGCGTGCGGGCTCGTCGGACAGCGCCAGGTCATGCATGCCGCCCTCGATCCTCACCAGGGTGGTGTGGCGCCCCAGGTTCGCCGTGCGGGACGCCAGCGTCTCCACGTCGAGGACGACGTCGGCGCTGCGCAGTTCCTCGCTCCACTTGCGGCGGAAGTCGCTGCGATCGGAGATCAGAGTCAACACTGGGGCGTCGATGGTGAGGCCCGCCCCCACCCTGGCTTGACCCTGCATGATGGCCGCCAACCACCCCACGCGGACGGCGAAGGCCTTGTCGCCCTTCAGGTTGAGGTTGTAGTCCCAGACGCCGTCCTGCGTGCTGGAAATGCAGCGCCGGTAGAACCCGGTCTCACTGAGCGGCAGCACAGCGGTGGGAGAGAGTGAGCGGGCAGCGCTGAACATCGGCAGCAGCGCGGGCCGGACGGCGGGATAGCCCTGGAGCTCGAGCCACGGCGAGTTCAGGACGACGGCCGAGACCTGCCCGGGATGCTCGTCGGCCCACAGTGCGGCGATGAGGCCCCCTGTGGAGTGCCCCATCACCACGAGCTCGTCGTGCCCCTCGGCCGTGATGATCCGGACGGCCTCGTCGAGTTCAGTGTGGTACGCCGAGAGGTCCGTGACGAAGCCGGCGAGCTGCCTCTGGCGCAGCGACCGGCCGTAGCGCCTCAGGTCCAGGGCGTAGAAGTCGTAGCCGAGCGCGTTCATCTCGTCGGCGAGGTGCGCCTGGAAGAAGTAGTCGCTCCAGCCGTGGATGTACAGCATTGCCTGGCGACGGCGGGACGGGTTCCGCCGCACGAGCGTGGCACACAGGGAGCCCTCGTCCTCGTTGGCGTACACGGAGGCGTCGGGCAACTCAATGGTGGTTTGCTCGAAGGACGCCAACAGGGTGTCTCGAGCCCACGTCGTCATGGTGGTGGTCGCGTCAAAGACGCGAGTCGTGAACCTCGTCGTCGTGGCGCTTCACTGAGGCACCGTACTCCTCTGCCAGGTCCGCGTACTCCTCAGGAATCCCTTCGGATTCGGGCGGACCGGAGTAGCTACCGCCACGGAGCTCGCGCTCCAGAGAGGCAAAATCAGTGTCCATCGGGCGATACTTCAAGTCGCGTGCGACCTTGGTCTGCTTCGCCTTTGCACGGCCGCGTCCCATATCGGGTCGACCCCCTCGCTTTGTCCTCGCGGACATGCCGCGGAAATGTGTCAATAACTCGTGGGCCATAGGCTACCCGAGGTACCCAAGTTGTCCAAAGAATCCGCAAACGGGCTGTCTGTCAGCTCCGCCCGGAGCCAGGGCGCCGGGTGGCGAACCGATAGGCTGGCGCCCGACTGAATGAGAAGTCCGACGACGAGGAGTTCACATGGGCAAGATCATCTACACCCTGACCGACGAAGCACCGCTGCTGGCCACCCACTCGCTGCTGCCGATCATCCAGGCCTACGCCTCGCGGGCAGATGTGGAGGTGGAGACGCGCGACATCTCCCTGTCCGCGCGCATCGTTGCGCAGTTCGCCGATGTCCTGCCTGATGGCCAGCAACTGCCCGACACACTCGGGGAACTCGGGGAACTCGCCAAGACGCCCGGGGCCAACATCATCAAACTTCCCAACATCTCCGCCTCGGTGCCGCAGCTGAAGGCCGCCATCACGGAACTGCAGTCCCAGGGCTTCGCGCTGCCGAACTACCCGGAGGACCCGCAGACCGACGCGGACCGCGAGGTGCTGACCCGCTACGGCCGGGTCATGGGTTCCGCCGTGAACCCGGTCCTGCGCGAGGGCAACTCCGACAGGCGCGCCCCCGAATCCGTCAAGAGTTACGCCCGCAAGAACCCCCACCGTATGGGTGCCTGGTCGTCGGATTCGCAGACGAACGTCGCCACCATGTCCAGCGGCGACTTCCGCGCAGGTGAACAGTCCGTCGTGTTGCCGAGTGACGACGTGCTGACCATCCGCCTCGTGCCCACGCAGGGCGAGCCCACCATCCTCAAGGACGGCCTCACAGTTCTGGCCGGCGAGGTGGTGGACGGCACCGTGATGCGGGTCGCCGAGCTTGATGCGTTCCTGCGGGAGCAGATCGCGGCAGCCAAGTCCTCCGGCGTGCTGTTCTCCGTGCACCTGAAGGCCACCATGATGAAGGTTTCGGACCCCATCATCTTCGGCCACGTCATCCGCACCTTCTTCCCCGACGTCTTCGCCCGCTACGGCGACGACCTCGCTGCGGCAGGCCTCTCCCCCAACGACGGTCTTGGCGCCATTCTGGCCGGCCTGGATTCGCTGGACAACGGCGCCGAGATTCGCGAGGCGTTCGAGGCTGGACTCGCCCGGGGCCCGAAGCTCGCCATGGTGAACTCGGACAAGGGCATCACCAACCTCCATGTCCCCAGTGACGTCATCGTCGACGCCTCCATGCCGGCGATGATCCGCACCTCGGGACGCATGTGGGGTCCCAGCGGGGAAGAGGCGGACACCCTCGCGGTGCTGCCGGACTCGTCGTACGCCGGGGTGTACCAGGCCGTGATCGACGACTGCCGCGAGCACGGCGCCTACGATCCGACAACCATGGGCACCGTTCCCAACGTGGGCCTCATGGCGCAGAAGGCCGAGGAGTACGGCAGCCACGACAAGACCTTCGAGGTGAAGTCCGACGGCCGCGTGGAGGTTCTCAACTCCGCCGGTGAGGTTCTCATGTCCCACGACGTCGCAGCCGGCGACATCTGGCGGGCCTGCCAGACCAAGGACGCCCCCATCGCCGACTGGGTGAAGCTCGCCGTGACGCGCGCCCGGGCCACGGGGTGGCCGACCGTGTTCTGGCTCGACGACGTCCGCGCCCACGACCGCACCATCGCGGACAAGGTGAAGGCGGAACTGGCCAAGCACGACACGGACGGTCTGCAGATCGAGATCATGGACCCGGTGTCCGCCACCAAGTTCACCATCGAGAGGATCCGACGCGGAGAGAACACCATCTCCGTGACCGGCAACGTGCTGCGCGACTACCTCACGGACCTGTTCCCCATCCTGGAACTGGGCACCTCCGCCAAGATGTTGTCGGTGGTCCCACTCATGGCCGGCGGCGGCCTCTTCGAGACCGGTGCCGGCGGCTCGGCCCCCAAGCACGTGCAGCAGCTCGTGTCCGAGAACTACCTGCGCTGGGACTCCCTCGGCGAATTCCTGGCCCTGGCCGCGTCGCTGGAGCACCTGGCCACCACCCAGGACAATCCACGCGCCCAGGTACTTGCCGACACCCTGGATCGGGCCACGGGCACGTTCCTTGACCAGGACAAGTCCCCCACCCGCCGCGTCGGAGGCATCGACAACCGCGGGTCGCACTTCTACCTGGCCCTGTACTGGGCCCAGGAACTCGCAACCCAGGACGCCGACGCCGCGCTCGCAGAGGCGTTCTGCCCCATCGCCGAGCAGCTCGCAGCCCATGAGGAGCAGATTGTCTCCGAGTTGCTGGCGGTGCAGGGATCCCCGGCCGACATCGGTGGCTACTTCCGCCCCGATGATGCCAAGGTGACCGCCGTCATGCGGCCCTCAGCCACGCTCAACAAGGTGATTGACGCCATCATCTGAGCGAGCAACGCAGGAAGCCCCCGGCCTCAGCCGGGGGCTTCCTGCGTCTGTCAGGGTCAGGGTTCAGCCGAGTCGATCCAGGCGTGGCTCACACGAGTTCGGCGGCGCCCGGTCCGTCGTGCTCGACGATCTCGCCCAGCACCCAGCTCCGCACGCCCCGGGCCTGCAGCGCGGCCAGCGCGGCAGGCACCTGGTCCTGCGGCAGGATCGCGACCATGCCCACGCCCATGTTCAGGGTGGCATCGACGTCCCTCTGGCTGAGTGAACCCACGGACTGCACGAGCTGGAAGATGGCGGGGGGCGTCCAGGACGAGCGCTGCAGCACGGCGCGCATGCCGTCGGGGATGACGCGGGCGACGTTGTTGGCGAGCCCTCCCCCGGTGATGTGGCTCATGGCGTGGATCTCCGCCTTGACGATCAGGTCCATGACGTCGAGGGCGTAGATCCGGGTGGGCTCCAGCAGTTCCTCGCCGAGCGTGCGTCCCAGCTCGTCGACGTGGCGCTCCAGCGACCAGCCGGCCTGCTTCAGCAGGACGTGGCGCACCAGGGAGTAGCCGTTGGAGTGCAGACCCGAGGACACCATGCCGATGATGGCGTCGCCGGGCTTGACGCGGTCGGGGCCGAGGATGGAGTCGCGCTCCACCACGCCGGTGGTGGCGCCAGCGATGTCGTACTCGTCCGGCCCCAGCAGGCCGGGGTGCTCCGCGGTCTCGCCGCCGACGAGCGAACAGCCGGCCAACACGCAGGCGTCGGCGATGCCGGAGACGATGGCCGCGATGCGTTCGGGTACCACCCGACCGCAGGCGATGTAATCGGTGACGAACAGGGGCTCGGCGCCGCTGACCACCAGGTCGTCGACGAGCATGCCGATGAGGTCCTGACCGATGGTGTCGTGCTTGTCCATGGCCTGGGCGATGGCCACCTTGGTACCGACGCCGTCGGTGGAGGTCGCAAGAACCGGCTGCCGGTAACTCTTCAGCGCGCTCGCGTCGAAGAAGCCCGCAAAGCCCCCCAGACCACCCAGAACCTCGGGGCGTCGTGTCCGGATGACAGAGGCCTTCATCAGCTCGACGGCACGGTCACCGGCTTCGATGTCGACGCCGGCGGAGGCGTAGGCAGATTGCGGGCTGTGGGTCACGAGTCCTCCAGGTGCAGCAGTTCCGCCTGGCCGGGCGGGATCGCCACGGGATAGGAACCGTCGAAACAGGCGCGGCACAGTTGCCCGGCCGGAATGTGGGTGGAGGCGGTCAGGCCCTCCAGTGAAACGTAGCCGAGTGTGTCCGCACCGATGGAGCGGCACACCTCCTCAACCGTCAGACCGGGCGCGATGAGTTCGGCCCGGGTGGCGAAGTCGATCCCGTAGAAGCACGGCCACTGCACGGGCGGTGACGAGATGCGGACGTGCACCTCTTTGGCGCCGGCCTCCCGCAGCATCCGCACGAGCGCGCGCTGGGTGTTGCCGCGCACGATGGAGTCGTCCACGACCACGAGCCGCTTGCCGGCGATGACCTCGCGCAGCGGGTTCAGCTTGAGTCGGATGCCCAGTTGACGGATCGTCTGGCTGGGCTGGATGAATGTGCGCCCCACATAGGAGTTCTTCACGAGCCCCTGCCCATAGGGCAGGCGGGACTCCTGTGCGTACCCGATGGCCGAAGGTGTGCCGGATTCGGGCACCGGGATCACCAGGTCCGCGTCCACGGGGTGCTCGCGGGCGAGCTGGCGGCCGATCTCCACGCGGGTGGCGTGGACGCCCTGCCCGGCGATGGTGGTGTCGGGTCGGGCGAGGTAGACGTACTCGAAGAGGCAGCCCTTCGGATCCGCCGGTGCAAAACGCTGGGCGCGGAGCCCCGCTTCGTCGATGGCGATGAACTCACCGGGCTCCACCTCGCGCACGAAGCTGGCGCCGACGATGTCGAGGGCCGCGGTCTCGGAGGCCACCACCCAGCCGCTGTCCAGCCGACCGAGCACCAGAGGACGGATCCCCTGGGGATCGCGGGCGGCGAACAGTGTGGTCTCCGTCATGAAGGTGAGGCAGAATGCCCCCTTCAGGCGGGGAAGAACATCCAGCGCGGCCTTCTCGAGATCGTCGCTGACACTGACCAACAGCGCCGTCACCAGTGACGTGTCGTTGGTGGAGTCCATGGTCTTCTTCTCGGGGACGTGCTCTGCGGGGTTCAGTTCCGCGAGCCACGCCTCCAGTTCATGCGTGTTCGTGAGGTTGCCGTTGTGGGCCAGGGCCAACCCACCGTTGGCGGTGGCGCGGAACGTCGGCTGCGCGTTGTGCCAGATGGAGGCCCCCGTGGTGGAGTACCGGGTGTGTCCGACGGCCAACCGGCCCTTGAGCGAGCTGAGCGTGGCCTCGTCGAACACCTGGGCCACGAGCCCCATGTCCTTGAACACCATGATGCGCCGGCCGTTCGACACGGCGATGCCAGCCGACTCCTGCCCGCGGTGCTGCAGAGCAAACAGCCCGTAGTACGTGAGCTGGCTCACGTCCTCACCGGGCGCCCACACACCAAAGACACCACAGGCGTCTTGGGGCGAGCGCTCGTCGGGATCAATGTCGAGGCTCAGGCGGCCATCCGGGCGAAGCACTGGAACAGCGTACCCTGAACAACGACGCTGACCACAGCCCAGGAGGCCCCGATGATCGACATGTCACTCGCACTCGCACTGCGCGAAGCCGGACTGCAATGGGAGCCCGAGGCGGGCGACCGCTTCACCGTCACCGCCCCCGAGATGGCGGGCGACATCTTCCACCTGGCAGACATGGTCATCGAGGCCCGCCGCCTGGAGACGGGCACCATCTTCGCCTTCAACGGCACCACCGAATGGGCTCTGGACTCCGTGGACCAGGACAAGACGGTGTGGCTTCCCGGTGAGAGCCACCTCCGCGTCGCCCTCGGTCCGGCGTTTCGCGCACTGGAGCGTGGGGACGAGGGGTTCGTCGTCACCATCGACCATCCCGCCGGGGAGCACACGTTCGCCGATGAGGACGTGGAGAACGCCTACGGCAACGCCCTCCTGGCGGTGCTCACAGGAGGCTCCCCGACCGGCTGAACGCGTCCTCCCGCAGGATCAACGGCCGAGGTACTCGAGCAGCAGCGTCTCCGCCAGCGCCGCCTTCGCGAGATCCGCCAGGTCGACGCTCTCGTCGATGCCGTGCATGCGGGAATCAGGGTCGGTGACGGCCGTCACCAACACCGTGGCCTGCGGGTGGCGCTCCGCGAACTCGGCAACGATGGGGATGCTGCCACCGCACCCCATGTCAACGGGGGCGACGCCGAACGCCTCGGTGAACGCGTCCCTGGCAGCCTGCGCGTGGGGGCCGCTGAGTTCGATGGCGCTGGACCCGCCCCGCTGCCCCGGTTCCACCCTGACGGTCGCGCCCCACGGCGCGTGAGCCTTCAGGTGACGATGGAGCGCCTCCTCGGCGGCGGCGGGGTCCTGTCCCGGTGCCAGCCGAATGCTCACCTTGGCGCTGGCGCTGGGGATCAGGGTGTTGGAGGCATCGGCGATGCGCGTGGTGTCGATGGCCAGCACCGACGCCGCGGGCTTGGTCCACAGGCGCTCCACCACTGAACCGTCGCCGATGAGTTCGACCCCCTCCAGCAGACCCGTCTCCCTCTGCAGTCGATCCATGGGGTAGTCCAGGTCCGGCCCCGGGCCCTGGACGAGACCCTCGATGGCCACGTTGCCACGGTCGTCGTGCAGCGTGGCCATGAGCCGGCACAGGGAGGTGAGGGCGTCGGGGACGACACCGCCGAACTGGCCGGAATGCAGGCCCGTCTTCAGGGTGTCGACGTGCACCACGGCGTCGACGACACCACGCAGTGTGGTGGTCAGGCTCGGTTCGCCGACGGCCCAGTTCACGGAATCGGCGATGACGTAGACATCCGCGGTGAGTTCGTCGGCGTACGCGTCGAGCAGTGCAGGCATCGACGGGGAGCCGATCTCCTCCTCACCCTCGATGAACAGCTTCACACCCACGGGGGGCTCGCCGTTGAACACCCTCAGGGCGGCCAGGTGGATGGCGATGCCACCCTTGTCGTCGGCGGCGCCCCGCGCGTACATGCGACCATCCCTCTCGGAGGGGACGAAGGCGGGGGACGTCCACGCCGCCGGGTCTCCGGTGGGCTGGACGTCGTAGTGCGCGTACAGCAGGATCGTGGGTTTACCCTCGGGCGCCGGATAGTGGCCGTAGACGGCCGGCTTGCCGCCTGCCTCCAGCATCCGCACCTCGGGGCAACCGGCGCGCGTCAGCAGGCCTGCCACGTGGTCCGCGGCGGCCAGCACGTCACCGTCGTGCTCCTCCTGTGAGGACACCGACGGGATGCTGACCAGTTCGATGAGGTCCGCAATGGTCTCGGGGAGGACTCGTTCGACGGCCCAGGCAAGGTTCGACATGGCCCTCACCGTACTCGTCAACAACCCCCACCGTTGGCCTGTCGGTAGGGTTGCGGGTACCCCGGACAACCAGCGACACGATGAAGAGGAACACCTTGAGCACCCAGAACCAGTGGTGGCGCAACGCCGTCATTTACCAGATCTACCCCCGCTCCTTCGCCGACGCCTCCGGCGACGGGTACGGCGACCTCCCCGGCGTCATGGACCGGTTGCCCTACCTCAAGGACCTCGGAGTGGATGCTCTCTGGCTGTCCCCCTTCTACCTCTCCCCCATGGCTGACGGTGGCTACGACGTCGCCGACTACACCGTGGTGGACCCCCTCTTCGGTGAGACGGCCGATGCCTACAGCCTCATCAGTGAGGCCCACGACAAGGGGCTGAAGGTCTTCATCGACCTCGTGCCCAACCACACCTCCGACGAGCACGAGTGGTTCAGGGCCGCGGTGGCGTCAGCCCCCGGTTCCCCCGAGCGGGCCATGTACATGTTCCGCGACGGCCGCGGCACCGACGGCGAACTGCCGCCCAACAACTGGAGCAGCGTGTTCGGCGGTCCGGGGTGGACCCGTCTGCACCGTCCGGACGGCACGCCCGAGCAGTGGTACCTGCACCTCTTCGACATCAAGCAACCAGACCTGGACTGGACCAATGAGCGCGTCCGCGTCGCCTTCGACGACGTCCTGCGGCACTGGCTCGAGGCCGGGGTCGACGGGTTCCGCGTCGACGTGGCCCACGGGCTCGTGAAGGAAAAGGGGCTTCCGGACCAGGAGGAGGTCACCGAGTTGCTCGGCACCAACATGGGGCCCATGTGGGACCAGGACGGCGTCCACGAGATCTACCGCCGCTGGCACAGGATCCTCGGCGAGTACGACGGGGAACGAGCGCTCACGGCGGAGGCCTGGGTACCGGACCTCGACCGCCTCGCCCGCTACGTCCGTCCCGACGAGATGCAGCAGGCCTTCAACTTCGACTTCCTCACCGCGCCGTGGGATGCCGCCACCTACCGCCGTGTCATCACCGACAGCATGGCAGCCAACGACGCCGTGGGCGCCCCCACCACTTGGGTGCTGAGCAACCACGACGTCATGCGGCACGCCAGCCGGCTGGGTCGCATCGACACCTCCGACCGCAACGGCGCCGGCCCCGGGGAGCCGCAACCCGACAACGCGCTGGGCCTGCGTCGGGCACGCGCGGCCTCACTCATGATGCTGGCGCTGCCCGGCTCGGCCTACCTCTACCAGGGCGAGGAACTCGGCCTGCCCGAGCACACCACCCTGCCGCATGAGTACCGCCAGGACCCGGTGTGGGAGCGCTCCAACCACGAGCAGGTGGGTCGCGACGGCTGCCGCATCCCCATGCCGTGGTCCGCTGACGCCCCGGGCCTGGGCTTCTCCCCCACCGGTGAGACGTGGCTGCCGCAACCCGAGTCCTACCGCGGACTCGCCGCCGACCAGCAGGTGGGGGTACCCGGATCGACATGGTCCCTGTACCGGGACGCTCTGTCGGCGAGGAAGTCCATGGCGCTGGGAGACGGGGCCCTGGAGTGGGTCGGTGGTTTCGGGGACGACGTCGTGGCATTCACCAACGGGGAGGTGACGGTGCTGACCAACGTCAGCGGCTCCCCCGTGTCGCTCCCGGACGGTGAGGTCCTGTTGGCCAGCACCGCGGTGGACCGCGAACTCCCCCGCGACGCCACCATCTGGATGAAGCGAAGCTGACGAAACCCTCGAGGCGCAGTGCACTGGGGGGGTGGGCAACCACCCCCCAGTGCACTCTGCCTCACAGCAACGCGGCCCCGACGGATGGAATGCTCAGCGGATGGGGAGCGTGACCTGCTGGTCGCCGTGGGTGGCCTGCACGGAGGGTTCCCCGTTCACCGAGACCACCAGCACCGAGTCCAGCGCGGCGTCGTAGGACAGCCCGAGCTCTGACTTGGCGCCCAGGATGGTCCCCGCCAGACGCTCCGGGGTCATGCGGTGGAGATCGAACACCTCGACGGGGGGTCGCTGACCGCGGCATTCGGTCAGGCTGTTGGCCGGATCGGCGACGTCGCGACGCCACAGGAGTCGGCACTCGGCATTCGTGCCGGGTTCCGGCACGAGTCCGACGAATGCCACTTCCCCCTCGAGGAAGAGGCTCTCCACACGCGTGGCCGTGGTGAGTTCAGCCAGCTCCTCCCAGAGGATCCGCAGCGTCTCAACGCTCCAGTCTCCGGGGAGGGCGTTCAGCTGCCGATTGTTGAGCAGGACGCGGGGGGCCTCGTCACCACATCCGAGGCGGGTCAGGATCGCGGTGCCCGAGGCAACCGTCGCGTCCGCCTCGTAGGTGTCGGCGGTGCAGTCCTCCACCAGGTGCGCGGCGCGTGCCAGAACATCGGACACGGGGAAGTCGGCGACCGCCATGGCGGGCGCCACAACGTCGAACGCATCTCGCTGGACGCGCTCCGGGAACACGTCCCATGGGGTTGCCCGCCCGTCCCGGATGAGCGAGACGAACACCCTGTCCTGCGACACCACCACGCGGGAGACCGGGCTCTGCTCCTGCAGGAGCAGGTTCTCGAGCCCGTCCCGTGCCGCGTCGATGGGACTGTCCTGTGAGCACCCCGCCACCATCATCAGGCATCCCAGCGCAGAGGCGCCGGCCACCAGAGCCCGTGACGGGCTCGTCGACCTCATCCGGCGGACAGCCGACGCCGCCAACCGGGCGCCGCGGCCCTCAGCCACCGAAGTGGTCGTTGATGATCCGGTTGGCGATGGCCTCGTTGGCTGCTTCCGTCCTCACGTAGGAACGGATGGTCTCACCCAGCTTTGTGGCAACTGTGGCGGTGGCCGTCGAGCCCTTGACGAGGCAGTCGCTGGCGACCCGGTCCCCCAGGGAGTTCAGGGCCGTGGACTGGTTGGCCGAGAAGCTGGGCAGCCTCAGGAACATCACCGGCAGCTCCGGGATCCCGGTGGCCTGCTGACCCAGAGGTGTCATGGTCTCCGAGATGCCGTCCCAGAAGTCGATGTGGTCCTTGAAGTACTGCGTGTTGTACGAGAGCTCGTCACGGGCGGCCGGGCCGTTCGACCCACCGTGCGCCGGGTCCATGGGCGCCGGCTGTGGCCAGCCCCCATCCCCGCTGGTCTCCCCCATCCTGGTGATCTGCCCGTCGAGGGCGGAGATGTTCAACAACGCCGTGATGGTGGACGTGAGATCGGATCCCATGGCCTCGGCCTGCTTGAGTTCGGCCTCCTTGAGCGTGTTGACGATGTTGGCCCCTGTCTCGATGAGGCCGAGCACCGCGTCCAGGCTGATCTCGGTGGGAATGCTCGTGAGGGTCTCGCTGTAGAAACGGTTCTGGTCCATGGTGAGGGTCGCGAACGCCACGAGACTCGACTTGAGGTGTTCCAGGAATCCGGCGCAGTTCTCCAGGAGCGCCCTGACAACCTCTGCTGTGGTTTCCGCGGCGGAGTTCTGCGAGCTGGCCGTGGCCTCGTAACCGCTGCTGGCCCGCGGGCTGCGCCACCCGTCCAGGCCCCCCGACGTGGGGATGTAGGCGGTGCTGGAGGGAATGGCCTGTGCCACCTGGGAGTCGAAGACGTCGACGATCCCCAGCCACTCACCCATGATCTCGCCGAGGTCCTTCGGCGTCGAGGCAATGTCTTCCGAGCGTGCACTGTAGACGTCGTCGTTGGTGGCGATGTCACCGAACAACACCTTGGCGGCGTCGCGTGCCTTGTCCGCGTCGGGATGAGGCACCTCCCCCACCGTGATCACACCCACGAACTTCTCCCACCATCTGGGCTTTGAGTCCTGGTAGAAGGTGGTGGCCCCGCCGTAACCGCCCGAGGAGACCATCACCTCCCATTGCGTGAGACGGCCGATGCTGGAGTTGAGCCGGTCGTAGGCCGGCAGTGCCTCCTCCGCCAGGTCCTGGTAGGCGTCCTGGAGGTCCTCGCACGCCTGGTTGATCTGAGAAATCGTGGTGGTGATGCTCATGGGATGTTCCCTTCAGTGGAGGATCAGCGGAGGAAGCGCAGCGCATTGCGCCTGTGCTCGTTGATTTCGGCAATCTCGGGTGCCACGGGCCGGGGCGAAACGAGGTCGATGGTGCGGAGGAACTCGCTTGCCACGTCGCTCAGTTCCTGGATGCCTGCCCGCTCCACCCAGTCCGGCTGGAACGCCAGGGTGGTGAACCGTCCGCCCGTGTATCCGACGAAGATCCTCTCCCGTGGGTCGATGACCTCGTCGAGTGGTGCGGGCGCCACACTCTCCCCGGCCGACACTCGTGCCCGCAGCCGCTTCGACTTCTCCCGCCAGAGGCTGAATTCGTTCCAGAAGCCGTTCCACTGCTGGTCCGGCATGGGGCCAACCATGGGGCCGAAGTCCTCCAGCGTCTCCGCCTGCTCATCCGTGGCCGGTGGCAGCCCCTCGACGATGAGTGCGGTGAGTGCCCGGGAGAGTTCGACGGCGCCCGGATAGAACGATCGCCACGTGTTGCCGAAGGCCACGGACTCGATTCCCTGCTCGCCCAGTCGCAGTGTGATGACCTCGTGCTCGTCGGTGTGGACACGCTCGCTCATGGGTGATGCGCCTTTCGGGTGCAAAAGATCAGGCTGGCGCCATCAACCTAACGGGTGGGCAGGTCAGCCGGTGCACCGCCGCCCTTCTGGGGCTCAGTCCTGCTTGTGCCAGACCTCAAGGCGCAGCGGCCAGCGCAGGCGCAGGCGGGCGCGAAGATTGCGCCGGAAGATGAGGAACCACCCGACCGCGAGGAACGTGATCCAGCAGGCGATGGCCCCCACGAGCAGCGTCCACCGCGGACCGAACGCGTCACCCACCCACCCGATGATGGGGGCGCCCAACGGCGTCCCGCCCATGAAGATGGCCATGTAGAGGGCCATGACGCGACCCCTGAACTCCGGCTGCGTGGACAGTTGGACAGTGGAGTTCGCCGTCGTCATGACGGTCAGGGCGAACAGTCCACACGGGATGAGCAGGAGGGCAAAAATGGAGTAGCTGGGCGCGAGGCCGGCCAGGAAGCAGGCGACGGAAAAGGCCCCCAGAGCTCCCAGCAGCGTGCGAAGGCGCGGCGTGCCCCGACGCGCGGCCATGAGCGCCCCTGCCAGGGTGCCGATGGCCATGAAGGAGCCCAGGAGGCCGAACTCCGCTGCACCCTTGCCGTAGACCTTGGTGGCCATCAGCGCCATGGTGATCTGGAAGTTCATGCCGAAGGTGCCCAGCATGAAGATCACGGCGAAGATGAGCACCAGGTCAGGTCTGGCCCGCACGTAGGCAATGCCCTCCGCGACGGTGCCTCGGGTGGTGCGGGGCGGTGACAGCAGCAACTCCGCCTCACGGATGAGGAACAGGCTCAACAGGACCGCACCGAAGCTCGCCGCGTTGATGGCCAGGGCGGGCGCCACCCCCCACAGCCCGATGACGATCCCCGCCAGTGCGGGTCCGAAGAGGCGGGCACTGTTGAACGACGCCGAGTTCAGCCCCACGGCGTTGGGGACCAACTCATGCGGCACCAGTTCGTTCACGAAGGCCTGGCGGGCGGGGTTGTCGAAGGAGACGGCGATGCCCTGGATGAAGGCCAGCAGGTACACGTGCCAGAGCTGCGCCGTACCGGTTCCCACGAGGATGAACAGCGCCAGGGCGTTCAGGGAGAGGGCAGCCTGAGTGATCTTGAGCAGGCGGACCTTGCTCATCCTGTCCGCGATCAACCCTGCGTAGGGGGCCAGCAGGGGGATCGGCAGGAACTGCAGTCCCGTCACGATGCCGAGCGCAATGGACGAGCGGTCGGTCAGTTCGGTGAGGACGAGCCAGTCCTGCGCCGTGCGGGCCATCCAGGTGCCGATGTTGCTCGCCAGGGCGCCCGCAGCGAAGCATCGGTAGTTGTAGATGCGGAGGCTGGCGAATGTTCGGCTCATTTCTCACCAACCCTATGCCTCGAAACAGCGGCCCCCCAGCTGTCTCACACGGCCAGCCCCTCACCCACGTCGGGCCCGGAAACGTGCACCACCCCCGGACGGGGCCGCGCAGTTCAGACGGCGAGCGCCGCCGGGAGGGTGCGCTGCCAGGCGTCGCGGAGCTCAGCCAAGGGGACGCTGAACGTCCCCACGAACTCGGCAACGTCGTCGCCCGTGACCTCACCCAGACGCGCCACGACAACATCGTGCTCGACACACAGTGACTCGAAGCGCTTGAGGTTCTGGCCCGAGAGGGACACCACGGCACGCGCCGCCGACTCCGAGAAGAGCGCCACGGTGGCGTCGTCGGAGGGCAGGGTGACAGCGAAGCCGCAGTCGTTGCGGAGCGCACACTCCACGATGGCCACGCCGAGACCACCCTCGGACAGGTCGTGCGCGGAGGTGAGCAGGCCCTCGTGGGCGGACGCCGCCATGACGCGGGCCAGCCCCTGCTCGGCGCGCAGGTCCACCTTCGGCGGCAGGCCCCCGAGGTGCCCGTCGTGCAGGGCGTCGGCCCAGATGGAGCCGGACAGCTCCTCGCGCGTGGCGCCCAGCAGGACGATGGCGTCGCCGGGGTGCGTGAAGCCGGAGCGGATACGGGTGGTGACGTCGTCGATGACGCCCAGCACACCCACGGTGGGGGTGGGCAGAATGGGCGTGGATGCCGTCTGGTTGTAGAGGCTGACGTTGCCGCCGGTGACAGGGACGCCCAACTGCTTGCAGCCGTCGACGAGACCAAGGATGGCCTCCACGAAGGTCCACATCACCTCGGGGTCCTCCGGGGAGCCGAAGTTCAGACAGTCGGTGATGGCGACGGGTTCGGCGCCGGTGACGGCCACGTTGCGGTACGCCTCCGCCAGCGACAGCTGCGCCCCCAGGTACGGGTTCAGGTGCGTGAAGCGGGAGTTGGCGTCCAGGGCCAGCGCGATGCCGAGCCCGGACTCCTCGTCGATGCGCAGCATGCCGGCGTCCTCGGGCTGGGCCAGGACGGAGTTGCCGCGCACGTAGCGGTCGTACTGGTTGGTGATCCAGGACTTGTCGGCGATGTTGGGGTGCGCCATCACCTGCAGCAGCGCCGAACGCAGCGCGTCGACGGTGTTGTCGCGGGGCAGGTCCTCGGCCCGGTCGGCGTTGAGGGCGTCAAGCCAGGTGGGCCGGTGGAAGGGGCGCTCGTACACGGGGCCGTCATGGGCGACCGTCTTCGGGTCGACGTCGACGATGGTCTCCCCGTGCCACTGGATAATGAGCCGGTCGCCCTCGATGACCTCACCGACGACGGTGGCAAGCACGTCCCACTTGGCGCAGATCTCCATGAAGCGCTCCACGTTGTGGGGCTCCACCACGGCCATCATGCGCTCCTGTGACTCGCTCATGAGGATTTCCTCCGGTGCGAGGGAGGGGTCGCGCAGCGGCACCCTGTCGAGCTCCACGAACATGCCACCGTCCCCGGCGGAGGCCAGCTCGGAGGTGGCGCAGGAGATGCCGGCGGCGCCGAAGTCCTGGATGCCGTTGATGATGCCGGCCTGGAACAGCTCGAGGGTGCACTCGATGAGGAGCTTCTCCATGAAGGGGTCGCCGACCTGAACGCTGGGCCTCTTGGCGGGACCCGTCTCGTCGAAGGTCTCGGAGGCGAGGATGGAGGCGCCGCCGATACCGTCACCACCGGTCGCGGCGCCGAACAGGATCACCTGGTTGCCGACGCCCGAGGCGTGGGCCAGGTGGAGGTCCTCGTGTCGCAGGACACCAACGCACAGGGCGTTGACGAGTGGGTTGCCGAGGTAGGACTCGTGGAACTGGACCTCCCCACCAATGTTGGGCAGGCCCAGGCAGTTGCCGTAGCCGCCCACGCCGGCGACGATGCCGGGCAGGACACGAGCCGTGTCGTCGGCATGCAGCGGACCGAACCGCAGGGAGTCCATGACACCGATGGGGCGGGCGCCCATGGCGAGGATGTCGCGGACGATGCCTCCGACGCCGGTGGCGGCGCCCTGGTAGGGCTCAACGTAGGACGGGTGGTTGTGGCTCTCCGCCTTGAACGTGACGGCCCAGCCCTGGCCGATGTCGACGACGCCCGCGTTCTCGCCGATCCCGGCGAGCAACGGACCGCGTGGGGTGTCCTGGCTGAGCTCTCCGAAGCGCTTCAGGTGCACTTTGGAGGACTTGTAGGAGCAGTGCTCGGACCACATCACGGAGTACATCGCCAGCTCTGCGCCGGTGGGACGTCGTCCGAGGATCTCGCGAATCTGTGCGTACTCCTCGTCCTTCACGCCGAGCGCCGCGTACGGCTGTGCGAGGTCGGGGGTGCTGATTGCATCTTCAACGGTGTCGGCCACGCGCCCAATCTACCGGTCCTGCGGGGTGAAGGGGACCGGCCGCTCCCTAGGATCACGACAGGCCCACCAGCGAAGGAGCAGACTCCCATGGCACAGCGGAAACGCACGACCCTGCCGAAGGACTTCCACGACTTGTTGACCACCGCCTCCACGGACGAACTGGTGGCGGTCTTCGACAACCGGGAGGTGGACGCCCATGACGGCTACGGCAAGAAGGCCGCACTCAGCTTCTACAACTGCTCCGTTGACCTGGCCCGGTGGTTGCTGGAGCATGGTGCCGACCCGAACACAGCAGACCGGGGCGGCCACACCCCGCTCCACCACCGGGGACGCGACCTCGAGGTCATGGCGCTGCTGCTGAACTCGGGCGCAGACATCTCTGCGCAGGACCACGTCGGCAACACGCCCTTGCATGCCGCTGCCAGAAGTCTCGATGCCGACGCGGTCACAATGCTGATGTCCCGCGGTGCCAACGTGCACGCGAAGAACTCACGCGGACAGACACCGCTGGCCGTGGCGCTGGAGATCGCCACCACCACCAGCCTGGAGCAGGCGCTTGCGGTCGCGGAACTGCTGCGCTCTGCTGGGGCAGAGGTGAGCGCCATCATGCGCGGCGACGTCGAGTCCGTGGGCCGGGACTGGGAGTTCTACCGCTCCCACGGTGAGAACGAACCCCATTTCGCCGCCCAGGAGCCGACGCTGAGGGCTCTGTACGAGCTGGTGGGGGCCACACCTGCTCGACCACACCGCGTCCATGACGGGATATCCCCCATCACGGTCACCGGGAGCGACCCAACCGACCAGCACCAGGAGCTCTGGGGACTGCTCGTACCGGGGACCGGTGCGAGCAGGACGGTGCAGGGCGAGGTGATCAGGATCACGGGGCGCGTGGCCATCGAGATCAACGAGAACGGCGGCATCAACTGGGACGCGGGTTTTCAGCTCATGCTGGCGGCGTTGATGATCCACCTCGGCACGGGGGTGCCCCTGCCCGCCCCCGCGCTCGCCGAGGCCAGACGTCTGGCGGTGGGACTGCGCACCGGGATTGGGGTGGAGGGCGACGTCCTGCGACTCGCGGAGCTGGGTGTCCAGTGGGTCCTGGCCAACCCTGATCCGACGGTGTTGCCGGCGCCTTCGTACCGACGCTGACCTCAGTGGAACCGGGCGTGCCTCGCCCAGATGAAGCAGTACAGCCCGTAGCAGGCAAACCCTGCCGCGATCGCCAGGAGGATGACGGGGCCGAAGGGAGCTGTCCGAACCGTCTGCAGTGCGGTGTCCAGGCCGCCGGCGGACGTGGCGTCATAGGTCCAGGCGGCCCACACGAACAGTGCCGCCACGATCATGATGGCGGCGCCCTTGCCCACGTGGCCGACGCGCGCCACCCACTTCTGTGCAGCCGACAGGGAGCCCTTCAACTCCTCCTCGTACTTGTCGCGAACGCCCTTCATGATCTGTGAGACGCCGACGATGCCGATCACCACGCCCACGAGCCCCACCAGGATCTGCCCGAAAGGCAGCGACAGCAGCGTCGCGGATGCTGTGTCCCCGCCGTCGCCCCCTGAACCGCCCGTGGCGATGCTGGCCGCGTTCCAGCCCAGTGCGCCGTAGACAGCGGCGCGGCCCACCGACGCGGCCCTGCGACGGGTGCGGACCGTGCCTGAGAGGTGCAGGTGACCCACGAACGCGCTGAGCAGCTGCCACAGCGAAATCACGAACAGGCCGAGGCTCGTGCCCCACAGCAGGAACGGCCCCAGTGGCGCACCGGCGAGCTCCCGCAGCGCCCCCGTCTGGGAGGCGTCCTCGGACGTGGCCCCGAATGCCAGCCGTGCCGCCAGGTACGCCACGAGGAGGTGGACGACACCGAAGGCCACCAGTCCCCCGCGCACCAGCCATTGGTAGGCGGTGGAGTCGCCCACCTCGTGTGCCTTGTCGCGGGCATCATCAAGGTCGGGTCGGTCCATCCCCGCAGCGTATCCGCCGGGAGCCGCCGCCACCCAACGCCCCACACGCCAGCGGGAGTGGCTCAGCCGAACCGGACGATGTTGTTGAGGATCTCTCTGGTTTCCCACCTGTAGCTGTACCCGCCTCCGGTCCTGGGCGATGCCACGACCACGCGGGCCTGGATCCAGCTCCGACATCCGTTGCGGCCAGTCTTCGGGGTGTCGCACTCGGTGCGCCACTGCCGTGCGTCGGCTGCGGTCCAGGCGCCATTGTTCGCCAACGGGTTGCTGCCCCACTGCTTGCGTGGAATCGGCATGTAGGTCAGGTTGTTGAACACCCAGCCGTTGGACTGGTGAAAAGTGGAGCCCCGCTGCTCCACCGTCGTGGCCCAGATGTTGGTGAAGCATCGGGTGGTGGTGGAGTACGGCTCACAGCGGGTGTCCCAGCGGCGCCCGTTCACGACGTGCTCGCCGGGAGTGGTGTAGACGTCGATGATTCCGCCGATGCCGCACGTGTGCCGCCACGTCATGGGCGCCACGTCGTCCTCGAAGAGGGCTGCCACGGTCACGGTGCCCGTCATCAGGGAGTGCTCCCCGGCGGGCATGTACTGGCCATTGACCTCGTACCCTCTGACGGGGTCGACTGCCTTCGGGATCACCAACTTGTCGTGGTAGGTGCCGGGCTTGTCCACGAACGTGGGCGCCGAGACGATGCCCTCGCAGGACTGCTTGACCAGCGGCAGCATCCAGCTCCTCTGGCCGGTGATCACCCAGCCCTGCTCCGCCTCAGCCGTCACCGTCGCGGTGCCCTCACCGTAGCTGTACCCGTAGGTGACCCCTGTGGTGGTGGGCAGGTCCAGGCGTGACTCGACGCGGCCGCACGGGATCAGGTATCTGGGCGTGCCGGTGGTGGCGAACTGGTTCCGCGTGACGTCGACGGCGCCCAGGAGGTCGGTTGTCGGGGTCGCGCCGGCCACCTCCCGGCCTGAGGTGTCCTTGCCCCTGAACCTCCAGGTGTAACTGCCGTTGGGTATACAGGCTCACCCTTGTCATCGCGGACGTCCCACACCAGACGCAGCGACCCGTCAGCGCTGGCCGGGGTGACGATGGTGCGCACCAGCGTGTTGTTGGCGTTGCGCAGCTCCAGGGTTCCGGGTGCCAACGGCGCTGAGAAGTCCAGTTCAAGTACCAACGGCTCCGAGATCGAACGACGTGGCTTGTCCCCGATCGAGCCCAGCAACAGCGCCGGAGTCCGCCCCCCGACAGCCGTTGGCTCGGCGGACGTGGGCGGCGACACGCAGCTCGGCCTCGCACTCGATGACCAACCGCCGCAGCGCCGGGGGCGCCGCGGGGTTCTCGTCCAGCCACGTGCGTGCACGGCCGAGGTGCGCGACGTCGGTGGGGAATCCACCCAGCACCAGGCGCCGGGCGATCTCGATGGGATGGTCGCGCCACACGTCGGGCAGCGATGCGAAGTACGGCTCCGCGAACACCTCCGTCAACGACTCCTGGCCCGGGGCGAAGATCCCGTCCAGGAGGGCGTCGACGTCATCATTGGTCTCCCCGTCGACGACGTGGGCTCGATCCCAGGCCTGCTGCTTCAGTGACTGCTCGGGCCGGGAGTACCACGCCCGCAGGTGCGCCACCCGGCCGGCGGCGGTGTCGTCAGCGGCCAGAGCCCCGTCGAGGTCGTCTGCAGACACCCTGCCCTGCACAGCCAGGGACTGCCAGGCGAGCCAGCGGAGATCGTCGGTGAGTCGCAGCCCCGCCAGCTCGCCGTTCAGGATCCATGTGACGTCCGACGGCGCCAGCGCGGCCGCGCGGATGTGGGCCTTGGCCCACTGCAGTTGGCGCATGGATCCGGGCTCGGAGTCCTGTGCCACGGCGCGGCAGGTGTCACGCCAGCGCTCTGCCAGTTCCGCGTCGTCGGGCACGAAGCGTTCCAGGGCGTCCTCCACGTGCCCGATGAGCGCCGCCAGCGTCCCGGTGCGGTCCTCCAGCGGACCGTGCTGGATGACGGCGGCCACGTAGTCCGCGACGTGCAGGCCCGTGTCGCGGACATCGGAGAACAGGGCAGCCCAGGACGTGGCGCGCACGAGGGGCTCGAGGTCGCTGATGTGGGACAGGAGCGCCTGCCTCGAACCGTCGTCGAGTCGGACACGGACGAAGGTCTGGTCCGTGTCGTTGGGAAGGATCGCGGCCGGGACGGGCTGCCCCGCGACGCCGGGGACCTCGGTGGCGTCGGCCTCGATGAGCACATCGTGCCGCGCTCGGAGTTGCAGGCGGCCGTCGACGAGGTCGTACAGACCGATGGTGGTGGCGTGGGGTCGGGTGCCGTCATCCATGGGGCCGGGTCCTCGCCGGATACTCAGCGTCTCCAGCAGGCCGCCCGACTCGAGGACGTCGGCGGTGAGCTCGTCGTGGCCGCGGGTCTTGAGCCACGCGTCGGCCCAGGACTGCAGGTCGCGCCCGGAGGTCTCCGTCAGCGCGGCCAGGAAGTCGGTGAGTGTGGCGTTGCCATAGGCGTGACGCTCGAAGTAGAGCCGGCAGCCTGCGAAGAAGGACTCGAGGCCGACGTAGTGCACCAATTGCGTGAGCGCGGATGCGCCCTTGGAGTAGGTGATGGCGTCGAAGTTGTTCTTGGCGGCCTCGAGGTCGGTGATGTCGGCCACGATGGGGTGCGTCGTCGGCATGGAGTCAGCCACGTGGGCGCGGGCCTTGCGGCCACCCGTGAAGTTCAGCCAGGCATCGTCGAAGCCGGCCGCCTCCTTCGACAGGTGGGCGCCCATGAATTCGGCGAAGGACTCCTTGAGCCACAGGTCGCTCCACCAGCGGGGTGTGACGAGGTCGCCGAACCACATGTGGCTCATCTCGTGGAGAATCGTGTTGGCGCGGGCCTGGTGCTGGGCGGGTGTGGCAGGGGAGCGGAAGACGTAGCCCTCGGTGTAGGTGACGAGGCCGGGGTTCTCCATGGCGCCGAGGTTGTACTCGGGGACCATCACCTGGTGGTACTTGCCCCACACGTAGTCACCGAATACGACGTCGAGGTGGTCGAGGCCGGATGTCGTGATCCGCAACAGTTCCTCGGTATCCAGGTACTGCGCCAGCGAAGCGCGGCACAACCACGCCAACTCGACGTCGCCGCGGCGCGACGCCCACTGGCCGTCGACGCGGTGGTAGGGCCCCGCCACCAGGCAGGTGAGATAGGTGGACAGCGGTGGGGTGGGGGCGAAGGTGACGTGGTCCATGCCGTTGCCCACGGGCTGCCGTGAAACTTCGGGCTGGTTGGACAGCAACTGCCATCCCGAGGGGCCCGTGAGTTCAAAGGTGAAGTGGGGTTTGATGTCGGGCTGCTCGAAGCACGGAAAGACGCGGCGCGCATCGGCCGGCTCGTACTGTGTGTAGAGGTAGGTCTCCCCGTCGACGGGGTCACGGAAGCGGTGCATCCCCTCCCCTGAACGGGAGTAGCGGCTGGCGCCCTGGACGTCGATCACGCACGGGACTCCCGTGGGGAGGTCCCGCAACCGGATCCGCGCCCCGTCGAACTCGATGGCGCGCGGCTGGCCGTCGACGAGCACGGCCGTGACGGCATCGCCCTGGTAGTCCAGCCACGTCTCCGGCTCGCTGGTGGTGAGCGTGATGGTGGTGTCCACGGGATAGGTCGGTTGCGACAGGTCCTCAGCGTCGCAGACGTCCACGCTGACGCGCTGATGCTCTATGTGGATGGCCCTGGCCCGGGCCGCTGTTTCTTCACGCGTCAGATTTGCTCCCATGCCATCCATCCAACCAGACGGCTTCGTCGCCCCACGCTCCCCGGGAGGCCATGTCGGGGTCCACGACCAGCGCCCCACATCCCGGAGCGGGGTGCAGGGCGCAGGTCGGAGAGCGGACGTCGGGCAGTTCAGCGGCGGGCAGGCATCTGGGACACCGCCTGGATGCCGGGCAACCAGCTGTCGTCCTGATCGTCCGGCTCGTCGAACATGACCATGCAGCCACGCGCGACCAGCGGGTCGAGCGAGGCCCTGTCAAGGATGGGGTTGTCCCACAGCCCGAGGATGTGCAGTTTCGGCAGAGTCGCCAGTGGCTTCACCACGGTGATGTCGTTGATGGCCAGCATCAGCCATTCCAGGTTCACGAGCTTGGCCAGTGGCGCCACGTCCGTGATCCCGTTCCCCGAGAGCGACAGCATCGACAGCTTCTTCAGACCCGCCAGGTCAGTGACATCCTCCACGGAGTTTCCGTCGAGGAAGAGTGCCTCGAGAGCTGTGAGGGATGTGAGGGCGGACACGTCGGAAATCTGTGCGTTTGTCACGTCCAGGAAGCCCAGCTTCTTCATCCCCGCCAACGGCGCCAACGAATCGACGCTGGTGAACGCCATCGACAGCCCCTCGAGACGGGTGAGCGCCCTGAGACCTGATACGTCCGAGATGTCGTTCTCGCTCAGGTCCAGGAAGGTGAGCGCGATGAGGCCGGTCACTGGTGCCACGTTCCGCACCTGGTTGGTCGACAGGGACAGCAATTCCAGGGAGGTGAGAGTTCTGACCGGGGAGGCATCCACGATCCGGTTGTCGCTCACGTCGAGGCTGAGCAGACCCGTGAGGGGGCCCAGAGGCCTGAGATCGGAGATGGCGTTGCCTGCAAGGCTCAGATTCTGCAGCTTCGACAGTCCCCTGAGGGGGGCCAGGTTGCTGATCTGGTTGAAGTCGAGGTACAGCGTCTCCAGGTTCTTGAACTGCTCCAACCCGGTGAGGTTGGACACCTTGGACTCGGTGCAGTCGAGGTCCGTGATGGTTGCGGCGACCTTCACAGGGATGGCCGACGTGATGGGCTTGCGCAGGCTCACATTGATGCACTCGCGCAGCTTGGCGTCCGGCAGCGTGACCGACGCCGTGGTGACGGGCGGGGCGCTCGGCTTCACGACCGGGGCGACGGTGAACTGGACGATGTTGTTGAAGATGGATCTGGTCACCCACTTGTAGTGCCACACGCCGTTCACCTGGTAGGGCTCAATGACCCTCGCCTCGGCGTAGGTGCGGCAGCCGTTGCGACCGGTCTCCGCGGTGTCGCAGACGGTGCTCCATGTGCGGCCGTCGGCACCCGTGAACGTGCCCGTGGAGCCGAGCGGGTTCTTCTTCCACAGCGAGCGGGACGAGGGGAGGTACGTGAGGTTGTTGAAGTACCAGCCGGTCCTAACGACGAAGCGACCCCCGACCTCCGACACCTGCGTGGCCTTGATCTCGGTGCGGCAGCGCGTCGTCTGCGAGTACGGCTCGCAGGTTGTGCGCCAGTCACGTCCGTTGACGTGGTGTGTCCCCTCGGTGATGTACGGGTTGACGTCTGCCCTGGCGGGCACCGTGCCACCCATCGCGGCAGAGACTGCCACCATCACGGCTGCCAGTGCCCATGCGACCTTGCGCTTCATCGCGCTCCCTGAGTTCTTCGACTCCCGGGCCACTGTGGCTCCGGGTCGTTCGCGAGAACCTATCAGGGCCTACAACAGGGGTGCGGTCAGGGGTGCATGACCACCAACCAGGGCCCCATGCCATCCCAGCGGAACGGCACCTACTCCACATGCGTCACCGGGATTGTCACCTCCGCTAGGGTTGGGCCACGATGCTGCGCAACGGTGCCGGCACGGGCTTCAAGGAGCACCATGAGCAGGGTTCTACTGGCCGGCGAGTCGTGGGTGAGCGCCGTCGACGACCACAAGGGCTACGACGTCTTCTCCCACACCCAGGTGCACATCGGCTGCGCAGAACTGTTGGCGGCGCTGCGTGGCGCCGGCCATGTGGTGACCCACCTGAAGTCCCATGACGTGGCCGAGGACTTCCCGCTGACCCTCGACGAGTTGGCCGCCCACGACGTCGTCATCCTTTCCGACATCGGAGCGAACTCTCTCCTCCTTCCACCCCAGGTGTTCGAGCAGGGCCAGCGCACCCCCAACCGCCTGAAACTGCTACGGGAATGGGTGCACGCCGGCGGCGGGCTAATGATGGCTGGCGGATACCTCAGCTTCCAGGGATTTCAGGCCAAGGCCAACTACCACGGCACTCCCGTCGAAGACGTTCTGCCCGTGGAGATCCTCCCGTGGGACGACCGCGTCGAAGCACCAGAGGGTGCGGTGGGGGTCCTCACCGACCAGTCCCATCCCGTCACGCACGGGCTTGACCAGGAGTGGCCCCACCTTCTGGGCTTCCAGAAACTGGTGGCCCGCGAGGACGCCACCGTGCTGGCGCGCATCGACGGTCATCCCCTGCTGGCGGTCCGGACTGTGGGCCGGGGCCGGACGCTGGCGTACGCCTCGGACATCTCACCCCACTGGGCACCACAGGAGTTCATGGACTGGGAGGGCTACCCGAGGTTGTTCGACAACGCCGTCACATGGCTCGCGGGGGCCGCGGAAGCGCGCTAGCTCCGCCTTGCCGGGGCGTCAGACCCGGGCGGAGAGGAAGTTCAGCACCGAGGAGAAGAAGGGCTTGCCGTCCAGCGACGGTGAGGTGAGTTCCTCGACGTTGTGCTCGGGGTGCGGCATGAGGCCCACCACGTTGCCGCGGAGGTTCGTGATGCCCGCGATGTCTCCGGCGGAACCGTTGGGGTTGTCGAGGTAGCGGAACACCACCTGGTCGTTGTCCTCGAGGCGCTTCAGCGTCTCGGGGTCGGCCTGGTAGTTGCCCTCACCGTTCTTCAGCACGATGGTGATCTCGTCGCCGGCCCTGAAGTCGCAGGTCCACACAGTGTCAACCGTCTCCACGCGGAGGCGTTCGTCACGGCAGATGAAGTGCTGGCCGGCGTTGCGGATCATGGCCCCGTCGAGGAGGTGTGCCTCGCACAGGAGTTGGAATCCGTTGCAGATACCCAGCACGGGCATGCCCTTGTTGGCGGCATCGATGACCGTGTCCATGACGGGACTGAACCGCGCAATGGCCCCGCAGCGCAGGTAGTCGCCGTAGGAGAAACCCCCGGGGAGGATGATGGCGTCGACGCCGTCGATGGAGTCGGACCCGTGCCACAGGGGCACCGCCTCGGCGCCGGAGAGTTCCACGGCGCGCAGGGCGTCCTGGTCGTCCAGGGAACCCGGAAAGGTGACGACGCCGATGCGGGGCATCAGTCGGTCACCACTTCGAAGGATTCAATGACGGTGTTGGCAAGCAGTCGCTCAGCCGCCTGCTCGATCTGTGCCAGCTTCTCGGGTGTGACGTCGCCGTCCACCTCAATCTCGAAGCGTTTGCCCTGGCGCACAGACATGCCCACGAAGCCGAGACGGCCGAGGGCTCCGGTGACGGCCTTGCCCTGGGGGTCCAGGATCTCGGGCTTGGGCATGACGTTCACGACGACGCGGGGCATGGCCCACAGCCTACCGGGCCCGACTCACCTTGGCAGCACGCGCCCGCGGCGTCGATTTCCACCCCTCAGAAGGCCAGGCCCTCCGGTTCGGGACCCAGCACCGCCTCACGCGGATTCACCACGGAGAAGCCATTGGCCCTGTACGCCTCGTAGTCGAAGTCCTCGCATTCCCGGTACCCGATCTCGTGGTACTCCTCGAATCCCTCCCAACCCTCGTACCCATCGCCGAGGGATCCCTCCAGGAAGGCATCAGCCATGGCCATTCCCAGACGCGGTGCAATCCAGAAACCGCCCATGGCGAGCAGGTTGCAGCTGTTGGCCGTGGCACTGCGTCGGGCGGCCCGGACGCTCTCCGCCACGGCGGCGTGGACGTGGGGGCATTTGCTGGCCGCCACGTGGATTCCCATGCCTGTGCCGCAGAATGCGAGGGCCTTCTCGAACTCGCCCTCGGCGATGCGGGATCCGAGCGCGAAACCGACACGCTGGTACATGGGCGCCTCCTCCTTGATGGGGGTGAGGTCGGTGACCTCCCACCCCTTGCCGATGAGGTGCAGGCGCACATACTCCTTCAGGGGGAAACCCGCGAAGTCGGCGCCGATCACCACCTGCTTGTCCCGGGCTGTCCTCATGACACCACCACCTCTTCCTTCGTCTTCTTTCGGGTGTTCAGCCGCTTCCAGAACCTGCCCTTGCCCTCGCTGATGGAAATCACCACGAGCAGGACTCCGCCGTAGATGAGGGGCCGGTAGAAGTTGCTGATGGCCGGGAACATGTTGAGGCCCGAGGACAGGATCTGCAGGATGACAATGGCCAGAACCACGCCCAGCAGCTTGCCCTTGCCCCCGTTGGGATCGACGCCGCCCAGGACGACGATCAGCACGGTCAGCAGGGTGTAGGCCACGCCGTAGTCCGCCTTGGCCGAGTTGTAGTTGGCGAGCAGGACAAGCCCGGCGATCGCGGCACACACGCCGGAGATCGTGTAGGTCTGGATCAGCAGCCGCGCCGAGTGCAGACCGCTGAAGCGGGCGGCAGTGGCATTGGTGCCCAGCATGTAGAGCTTGGAGCCGAAGGACATTTTGTGCATCACCACGCCCATGGCGATGGCCACCACGACGAAGATCAGCAGGGGCACCGGAACAACGCCGAACAGCCTCGCCCCGAACGTCTGCCCGTACAGCGCAGGCAGCCCGCTCAGGGGTTTGCCAGCGGTGATGATGATGGCGATACCGGTGAACAACTCCAGGGTTCCGAGCGTGACAAGGATCGCGGGGATCTTGACGACGGACACGAGGAACCCGTTGAAGGCGCCGGCCAGTGCCCCGGTCACCAGGGACACTGCCACTGCCACCAGGATGCCGACGGTGGCCTGGCCACCGCTCGCATCCGGCGGGACCATGCTCAGCATGATGGATGCTGCAGCTATCGACGTCATGTTGGCGATGCCCACCACGGAGAGGTCGATGCCCCCGGTGATCATCGTGATCATCACCCCCAGCGCCATGAGTCCGAACTCGGGGAACTGGACGCCCATGGACTGCCAGGTCCCGAAGCTGAGGAAGTTGTCGGTCCGGACGATCAGGAAGAAGGCCACGAGCGTGACGAGGATGACGAAGAGTCGAGCGACGTAGGGGTCGCGGCGTGCCAGAGCGAGGGGCCTGGAGAGGAGGGTTGTGGATTCCATGGTCATATCCCTTTCACGCACTCACGAGTCGCTGACGTGTGCGTCGGCGCATGAGTTGCACGGCCGAGACACCGGTGCCGACGATGATGAGGGTGCCCAGCGCGAAGCGCTGCCAGTACGTCGGGACCCCGACGAGGATCATGCTGTTCTGGACGATGACGATCAGCAGGGTCCCCAGCATGACCCCTGTCAGGGATCCCGTGCCGCCGGTGATGGCCACACCACCGAGCACCACCGCGGCGATGACCATGATCTCCATGCCCAGCAGGTTGGTGGGGTGCATCTGACCCATGGAAGTGGTGCGGATGAGTCCGGCCAGCGCGGCAATGACGCCGACCACCACGTAGAGCCAGAACTTGATGGCCTTGACCTTGAACCCGGCGCGGATGGCGGAGGCCTCGTCGCCGCCGATGGCGTAGATGCCACGTCCGAACATGGTGAATTTCATGACGAAGAAGATGATGACCGCAACGGCCACGAGGATGAGGAACGACACGGGCATCGATGACGTCAGGCCTGACGTGGGGTTGGTGGCCACGAAGAGGTTCGCTCGGCCGAAGGCGTTCATGGACGGCGGCAGCGTCGAGATCTGCACCGAGTTCAGCGCGCCCTGCATGATGCCGGAGAACACGTTGGCGGTGCCGAGGGTGATGATCAGCGTCGGGATGACGAGGAACGTCGTGAACAGCCCGTTGAAGGCCCCGAGCAACGCTCCGAGGACGATCACGATGGCGAACGGGAGCAGGATGCTGCCCTCGTAGCCGATGTCCACGAGGAATCGTGTGGCCGCGTAGACGGCAAGGGACGCCAGCGCCGGGAAGGAGACGTCGATGCCGCCCGAGACCAAGACCATGTAGGCGCCGATGGCGAACAGTCCCGGCACCACCATGGCGTTGGCGATGTCCACCAGGTTGTTGGCGGTGAAAAACTGCCCGCTGCGTGCCTGGATGATGATGCTGATGGCCACCACCACGAGGAACACGTAGAACTCGGTGCTCCTGAGGATGCGCTTCATGATGGCTCCCATGTCAGACCCCCACCCCTGCGGTGATGGCGCCCGTGATCAGGTCCGACAACTCCTGCTCCGTCGTGGTGTCCGGGTCCACCTCGGCGGTGACGCGTCCCTCGTCGAGAATCAGGATCCGCCGGCACGTCTGCAGCAGTTCGGGGATGTCGTCGGAGATGACGATGATGCCCATGCCACCGCGCGCGAGATCCTGCAGGATCAGGTGGATGTCGCTCTTGGAGCCGATGTCGACGCCGACGGTGGGCCCGTTGAGGATGAGGATGTCCGGGTTGGTGGCGAGCCACTTCGCCAGCACGACGCGTTGCTGGTTGCCGCCCGAGAGCGTGTTCACCGGATTCTCCGCGTTCGCGGTGGCAATTTTGAGATCCGCCACCCAGCGGTCGACCTCCGACTGCCGACGGGTCGAGTCCATCATTCCGAGCGGTGACGTGAATTCGTCGAGTTCCGCAACCACGATGTTGTCGGCGATGGAGCGCTCCAGCATCAGACCCTCCGTCAGCCGGTCCTCGGGTACGTAGGCGATGCCGTTGGCGATGGCGTCCCGGATCCCTCCCAGCCTCACCGCCCTGCCCTTCACCCGGATTTTCCCGGAATCCGTCGGGAAGAGCCCGAAGAGCGTGAGCGCCAACTCGGTGCGTCCGGAGCCGAGGAGGCCGGTGATTCCCAGGACCTCACCGGCGTGCAGGGTGAAGGTGATGTCCTCCAGAGCACCCTCGAGCCCCAGGCCCTCCACCTCCAGCACGGGTTCTCCTACGGTTTCGGGCTGCTCGAAGCGCACGTCGTCGACCTCCCGCCCCGTCATGTAATGCGCAAACTTCTTGTGATCCAGTTCCTCGGGCAGGCTCGTGACAACCAACTTGCCGTTGCGGATGATCGTGAACCGCTCACTGATCTCGAAGACCTCGCCAAGTTTGTGGCTGACGAACAGGATGGCGATGCCGCGTGACTTCAGGTCGAGGATGACCCGGAAGAGTGCCTCCACCTCCCTGTTGGTCAGCGCGGTGGTGGGCTCGTCCATGATGATGAGCTTCGTGTCGTGGAGGAGCGCCCGGGAGATGGCCACCAGTTGCTTGTCGGCCACCGACAGGTCACCGACCCGGGCATCGAGGTCCACGTGGAAGTTGATCTTCGCGATGGCCTCCTTGGCGATCGTGCGAAACCGCCGCCAGTTGACCAGTTTCCGCCCCTGCGAGAGTTCATGGTTGAGGGCCAGGTTCTCCATCACGCTCAGGTTGGGGAAGATGGAGAAGTCCTGGTAGATCACCTGAACACCCCCGCGGATCGCCTCGATGGGGGTGAGCTTGTCGTGGCGTGTCCCATTGAGTTCGATGGTGCCCTCGTCGGGTTGGTACACGCCCGAGATGACCTTGATGAGCGTGGACTTGCCGCTTCCGTTCTCACCGGCGAGGCAGTGGATCTCCCCCGCCCTGATCTCGAGGTTGACCCCGTCGAGCGCCTTGACCCCGGCGAACGACTTGCTCAGGTCCCGTACCGATATGACTGTCTCCACCATCAACGATCCTTAAAGTCGGTTGGGCGCGTGTCCCGCTGCGCCACGAACGGGTCACAGCGTCTGCGGTGTTGCGGGTGAGTGGCCGGCCTGCGGACCAACCACTCCCCCGCCAGGCATCAGAAGCCGAACGAGTCGACGTTCTCGCCGTTGATGACGATCCAGCCCTCACCTTCGAGGACCTTGTCGCTACCCTCAGCAAACTTCATATTGTCCCAGCCCTTGACCTTGAGATCGATCCCATCCTTGATCTCCTCGCCGTCCAGGACCTTGCGTGCCATTTCGGCCAGTGCGTACCCGGCGTCGGCGGGATCCCACAGGGTCAGTGCGTGGACCAGACCCTTGTCCAGGATCTCCTTGTTGGCCTCCGGGAGGCCGGTGCCGGCTGTGAACACCTTGTCCTTGAGGCCCAGTTCTTCGATGGCCCGTGCGACACCGGGGGCGTCGAAGGACGACGTGCCCATGATGCCCTTGAGGTCCGGGTACTTCTTGAACAGTTCCTTCGCCTTCTGGTAGGCGACCTCGCCATCGTCCTGGGACTCGACACGGGGCTCCGCCTCCAGGAGCTTCATGTTGGGATACTTCTCCTTCTGCTGGGCAACACCACCGTCAGCCCACTCGTTGTGGGAGGCATTGGTGACGTGACCCACCATGGTGGTGTAGGTGCCCTCCTCACCCATGGCCTCGGCGAGGTTGTCCATGATGAAGCCGCCGTAGGCGCTGTTGTTGAACGCCTCGATGTTGTACTGGGTGTTCTGCTGTGACGCACCCTCGTGGGTCACCACCACGATGCCGGCGTCCATGGCTTCCTTGAGGACAGGCTCCAGGGCGCCGGGGTCGACGGGGATCACGCCGATGGCGTCGACCTTCTGTGCGATGAGGTCCCGGATGACCTGCACCTGCATCGTGGCGTCGGTCTCCGCCGGACCCTTCTGGTAGACGTCGAGGCCGGTGTCGGCGGCGTACTTCTTGACGCCCGTCTCCATGCGGACGAACCACGGGTTGGTGGAGTCCTTCGGCACGATCACGATGGTGTGTTTGCTGTCGCCCGTGTCGCCGCCGTCCCCGGGTGTTGTGGCTCCATCGCCACCACATGCGGTCAGTGCGAGGGCTGATGCCAGTGTCAGGCCCGCGATCTTGCTGAGTAAGCGTCGCTGCTTCATGGTGTGTCCTTCAACGTTTGTGTTGAGTCATCAATCGGGCCGCTCTGCTCGATTGAAGCGCTTCAACTGTCTATGCTCGACACTACAGGACCCACGTGGCCTGTGACCATGGTGATGGCACAACCGAGACCATTCCGTGACGTGGCCCCAAGGCCGGGACAGGAAGACCACATGACGTCCGACCGAACAGGAGCCATCAGCAGTGACGGTTCGCCACGCGTGCGCATCCGCGAGGTGGCCGAGCGTGCAGGCGTTTCCGTCGGGACCGTCTCCAACACCATCAACCACCCGGAGCGTGTGTCCCCTGACACGCAGGCCGTGGTGCGCGACGCCATTCGCGATCTCGGTTTCGTTCCGAACCAACAGGCTCGCGTGCTGATGGGTGCCCCGAACAACGTGATCGGTCTCGTGGTGGTGGACGTGTTGAGCCCCTTCTTCATGGAGATCGCACACGCCGTCGAACGGGCTGCCCGCGAGGCGGGGCACGTGGTGATCCTCTGCAATTCCGAGAATGACCATGCCAAGGAGTTCACGCTCCTCCAGATGCTGGCGGCGCAGCGCGTCCGGGGCGCACTGCTCACCCCTGCCGGAGGTGGGGACCCCACGGTCGACGGCTTGCACGGGTTCCCCGTGGTCTACCTCGACTACAAGGAATCCTCCACGGGATGCTCCGTGTCCGTCGACCACGTGGCCGGAGGCCGTCTCGCCGCCCAGCACCTGTTGTCCCTGGGGCACAAGAAATTGGCCTTCGTCGGCGGACTTCCCGGTCTGCAGCAGTTCGAACTCCGCGCGAGGGGCATGCACGAGGCCATCGTCGATGCAGGCCTGGACCCGGCCGAGGCCCTCGTGGCGGTCCACGAGGAGGGCATCGGCCTCGAGAGCGGGACCAGGGCGGCCCTGCGCCTGTTGGAGGACGGGCTGCCGAGCGGAATCTGCTGCGGCAACGACATGCTTGCGTTCGGTGTGTTTCGCGAGCTGCGACGCCACGGCGTTCGCATACCTGAGGATGTCGCCCTCGTGGGCTACGACGACGTGGAGTTCGCGGAGAGCTGGATCGTCCCCCTCTCCTCGGTACGGCAACCCACGCAGGAAATGGGCCGCCTGGCGGCACAATTGCTGCTCGAGCACGCCGTCGGCGACCCCGAGCACCACCATCAGCAGATCGTCCTGCAGCCCCAGCTGATCGTCCGCAGCACGAGCGCCCTCACGTAGTCGAGGCGACGCCTGGTTCTCTCACCGGATCGCCGTCACGGCCCATGGGAGACGCCAAGGGCCCCGTCGCATGTGCGACGGGGCCCTGGCATGGTGGGGATCAGGATCAGTTGGGCCTGAACATCACGATGTTGTTGAAGACCCACTCATCGGACTGGCTGAAGGCGTAGCCACCCCCCGGCTTCGCCGTGGCCTTGTACACGGTCACCTTCGCGAAGGAGCGGCAGCCGCCCCGCCCGGTGGCGGCGGTGTCGCACTCGGTGCGCCACATCCGCCCGTCAGCAGCCGTCCAGCTACCGTTGTGGCCCAGCGGGTTGGTGGCCCACTGTGCACGCTTCATGTAGGGCAGGTAGGTGAGGTTGTTGAACACCCAACCCTGCTTGATGGTGAAGCTCCCGCGTTCCCGGACCACGGTGGTGGCCCAGATGTTGGTGCGGCACCGCACGGTCTGCGAGTACGGCTCACACGTGGTGAACCAGGTGCGACCGTTGACATTGTGCAGACCTGGCAGCGTGTAGGGCGCGCTCGGCACGAACTGTCCCGGCGTGCTCGGCGAGGAGCTCGGCGAAGGGCTCGGCGAGGGGCTCGGCGGTGGGCTGCTCGGCGGTGTTTCGTCCTCCACCACCGGGTACGCCCAGGCGTTGACGGCACCGGAGGCGGACTCGAACGACAGGAGTATCGTCCCGTCCTCGGCGAGGCTCGTCAGGGCCGACGCCGTCAATGGCAGCGTCACGGTGCCCGTACCGGTTCCCACCTGTGCCGTCGCGCTGGCGAGCAGGCGGCCTCCCATGTCGTCGCCCCACGGAGCGGTCGTCACGTCGTCCGGTGAGCAGACGGAGAAGCCGAGTTCGTCACCGACGCAACTCGTGGCCCAGACCGGCACCATCCCGAAGTCACCGTGCCAGGCATAAGCCCGGAGCGTCCCTGCTTCGGTGCTCTTGACCTTGATGGCGGCAGCATCGTCACCGATCGTGACGCCATCCACCGTGAGCGCCCTCGTTGCGGGCAGGCCCGCAATCGTCACACCCCGGAGAGCGGACTGGGCCACGGTCTGCGGCGAAGCCACACCCATCAGTGCCGTGTCCGGAATGATCGGGACGTCGGGTGTCGTGGAACGATCAGCCGGTGCGGTGTAGCCCTCCAGGTAGGCATGGCCCCATCGGTAGGGCTCGGACTGCTGGCTGCCGAATGGCGACCAGGCGAGGCGTGTCTTGCCGATGTAGTCGGTCGTGTCCGAGTCATACGGGGTCACGTTGAGGCCGAGGTAGTCGGGGTCCACGTCATTGGTGGTGGCATCACCCGTGGGTGAGGTACCAGTCACCACGGCCGCCGGGAGGTCGGCCAGTGCAATCTTCGTCTCGATGGTGTACCCGCCGCCAACGTAGGTGCCGTCGGCATTGCGCGTGATCTGCACGGCAACCTTCTGGCCGGGAGCATTGGGCGCATCCTTGATGGTGGAGGCCAGCGGCCCGGAGGAGAATCCCTGGTGGTTGTCCGCATCGCGGCTCCAGCAGGGCCCGTTGACACCGTTGCCGGCAGCGCCGGAGGCGTCGTCCGTCAGCGGCATGATGCCGGACTTGTACGTGGTGGAGGTGTCGCGTGAACCACCCACAGGGTCGAGCAGCACTTCGACGGAGTCGACGAGCCAGTGGCCGAAGCAACGCTCGGGGGGTGCTGCTGCGCCCGCCTTGTCATCGACGACGCGTGCGATCACGTAGAGATCGTCGCCGCTCCATGCCATCTGCAGGGTGCTTCCCGCACCACAGTCGGTGCCGTTGGGATTGCAGTCCGCGCCCTCCCACTTGCGCCCGATGTCCAGAACGGGTCCGTACCCGTCGTCGGCCGTACCGTCCAGCGTGGGGGCTGTCGCCACCTCGGGGATGGTGGTACTCGGTGCAACCACGAGGTTCAACGACTCCTCGCTGGTGGAACCTGCCGGGGCGGCGGTGGTGGTGATCTTGACCACCACGCGCTGCCCACCGGGATCGGTGGGGATGGTGTGGGTGACCACGAAGTCGACGGTGGTCTGCTCGCCCGCCGCGAGGCTCGCGTAGGGCTTGCTCGCCGCATCTGCCACGAGTCCTGCCGGCAGGGTGAGGCTCACGTTGCCGGACTGGGGTGCGGTGGTGCGGTTGGTGACAACCACGGGGACCGTGATGCTCTCACCGGCGCCGATCTGTCGCTCGGCGGTGGAACGTCCACCCACCCAGGTGTAGTCGGCTGCCCACTCCTCGTATTCGGCGAAGTTGCCCCAGCGCTGGAAACGTCCCTCAACGCCCGCCACGAGTTCGACGCGCGTGTCGTTGTAGGCCGAGACCGACCCGTTGCTGAACTTTGCCGAGATCTTCTGGGAAGTCAGCGCCGCGTCGGCCGGCGGCGTGACGGTGAAGGTGGAGGTGGCATCCGCGGCACCGGTGATGGGTCCGAGCTGCACACCGCTGGTGACATCCCAGCCTGCCGGAACCTGGAGGGAAACAGCGCCCTTGGCGAGCGTCCCGGCTCCTGAACGCGCCGAAACCGTGACCTGGAAGGGGACTCCGGGCGCCTGGAAGTAGTTGTCCGCATCGATGGTGTAGGTGGAGCCCAGCGGCATGCCACCGGGATCCGCAATGACCGAGCCGAAGAGGATGGCGTCGTCATGCGCATTCGCCTCGGAGCCGTTCGGCTGGAACGGCACGATGGACCGGGCGATGCCGAAACGCTGGCATGCCGGTTCCCGAAGGTCGAAGAACTTGGGCCGCGCCTGTGTGGCGTGGGCCATGAAACCTTCGCGTCCCACCTGCGCCCACGTCATCGGGGAGCCAGCGGCCTGGCCCTGGATGTTGCCCTCCACCCAGGTGTAGGGAGAGTCGTAGCCGGTCCACGTGCCGACGACGGTGTAGGGGTTTGTCGCGGCGGGGATGAATCCTGCATTGCAGTCGGGCGCGGGCTGGCCGCCGGTCCCCGTCGTGGAGCCGCCGCTGGTGATCATCTTCACCTGCCAGGTGTCGACGGGGTCAGTGCCGGTGAGCTGTTCGGGGAACACGTTCGGGTCGGCAGCCATGGCGGCGGCCTCCCAGATCACGCGGCCGGCGTACTGGTGGTTGCCGTGGCCGACGGCCAGGGAGGGAGAGAATCCTGTGAGGATGTCCGGTTGGGTCTGCCGGATGACGTGCACCACCTGGCGCTGGACGCGCTCGGAGCCCCAGACCTCCTCGGTGAGGGCAGCGCTCGTGTTGTAGTAGAAGTCGACGGCGTCGATGTTGAAGATGTCCACGGTGCCGGAGCGGTAGTGGGATGCCCGGTCCTCGTTCTCGCGGCGCAGCCCAAGATCCGGGCCGGCCTCATCACCCACGGAGTTTGAACCGCCCTCACCGCGGGTGAGCATGATGATGCCGCAGTCCACGCCGTAGCGGTCATGCCAGACGCCGCACGGCGTGATGAAGCCTGCGTCATCGTCCGGGTGGGCCCAGAGACCCATGACGTCGATCTTGTTCGGATTGACCTCCGTCGAGATGGACGGCTCGTCGACCGTGAGGGATGTGGGTGGCGCCCCCGAGGCGGGAACCGCCGTCGTGAGCCCTATCACCAGAGCGCTGGCCGCTATGAGCGCCCTGCGTCCCCAATTGCGTTGTTGCATTGTGCAAACCTCCGACTGCGAACGCCTTCGTTCGCTCCTGTGAGTGCCGCTGACGGGCTCAGACTAGGAAGAACCTGCAGTCTTCCGCAAGGGTTTGCATGATATTGACTGAAACTGCACAAAACGTCACCGGTTGAAGAGCGTCTCGATCGACGGGTGCGCCTTCCGATATCCCGCCAGGAGTTCCTTCCCCAACCGGGGGGAATCGACCAGCGGATGGATGGCAAAGCCCTCCCACGCCTTCTCTGCGGACCCGGTGAGGGCAGCCTCGGAGATGGCGGCCTCCGACGCACGCAGGCGCGCCATCATGCCGAGTTGGGACAGGTTCAGCGGTGCCACCGGCAACGGGTGGATGCCCTTGTCATCCACGAGGCACCCCACCTCCAGGACCAGGTCTGCAGGAAGCTCCGGCACGACGAGCCCGCCGCCGGAATCGTTTCCGACGTCGAGGATCATTCGCTCGGGCGAGCCCGTTGCCAGCGCCGTCATGAGGCGCAGCGCCACCTCCTGGTAGCCGCCGCCCGCGATGTCCTCCTCGCGCCGTTCCTCGTCGCGCGCCTCTGCCATGTAGGTGGACTCGCGCTCGTGCAGCGCCTCCCGCCATGCCTGCAACGGCGAAGTGCAGCACGCGAGGCTCTCCTCGAATCGGCGCTGCTCATCGGCGAGGAATTCCCCGCGCGTCTGTCCCGCCGAAAGAATGTTCGCGATGGCCTCGTCCGTGTGCCAGTAGTAGTACAGGTACTCGTTGGGCAACGCTTTGATGGCCCGCACCCAGTCCTTGCCGATGAGCCGCGCCTCCTCGATGTGCTCGAGGGCAGCGTCGTCCGCCAACACCGCCGGCAACCGCTCCACGCCATCGATCCTGACGGAGCGCAGCCAGCCCATGTGGTTGAGGCCCACGTAGTCGTACTCCACGCGGTCCTGGTCGTTCTCAAGAGAGACCCCCAGCAGTCGCGACACCCGCCGCACCAGCCCGATGGGCGTGTCGCAGATACCCACCACCTTGTTGCCCAGCACACCCCGCATGGCCTGGGTGACGATGCCAGCGGGGTTCGTGAAGTTGATGGTCCATGCGTTCGGCGCCACCTCGGCGATGGTCCTGGCCACATCGTGCATCACAGGAATGGTGCGCAGGGCGTAGGCAAGCCCCCCGGGTCCGATGGTCTCCTGCCCCAGCAGGCCCAGCCCCAGCGCCACCCGCTCGTCCAGGGCACGCCCCGCCGAGCCGCCGACGCGAATGGCCGAGAACACGAAGTCCGCCCCCCGGAGCGCCTCGCGCACATCGGTGGTGGCGGTGATGTGGGGAGCCCCGGAGGGGTCGGGCAGTTGGGCGGTTCGCTCCTCCAGAATCTGGACGATGCTGCGAAGCCGCTCCGGCGAGGAGTCATGCAGGGCGATCTCGTCGATGCTGATGCTGGGTCGCCCTGCGGCGGCGAGTGCGTTCGTGACGACGGCGTCGTGGATGAGCGGGACCCTGAAGCCTCCGCCGCCAAGGATGGTGAGCTTCATGGGGTCAGGACCTCCAGGGTTGAATCGGGTGAGAGGGAAAGCTGGTGTGCTCCGGGACGTTGATCGGTGACCAGTCCCGTGAAGTCCGTCAGGGGGGCTATCTCGAGGAAACCGGAGCCGGGAAACTTGTCATGGTCCGCCAGCAACCAGGACCGGGTCGAGATGTCCAGCATGGCCCGTTTGATGGGCACTTCGCTGGGTGTGGAGTCCAGAACCGAGCAGTCTGCCCTCACGCCGGCAGCACCGAGGAAGGCGACATCGGCGCGCACCTGGCGCAGGCAGGACTCGGTCAGGACACCCACCATGGATTCGTAGTTGGACCGCAGCATGCCCCCCATCACCACCAGGTCAATGGTGGGCGCGTCGGACAGGGCACGCACCACGGCCAGCGAGGCCGTGACGACAGTGATGTTGAGGTGGCGCAGGTGCTCGCACATGGCGAAGACGGTGGTGCCGATGTCGAGGGCCACGACATCGCCGTCGGAGACCAGGGACGCCGCGACCCGCGCGATCCGCCTCTTCTCCTCGGATGACTGGGCGGCGACGATCCGGAAGGAGTGCGCGTCAGCCTCCGGACGGATCTGCGCCCTCGGGGTGCAGGCACCGCCGCGGATGCGGTCCACCAACCCCTGCCCCGCCAGGACGTCGAGGTCACGGCGCACCGTGGCCTCCGAGACGTCCAGCGAATCGGCAAGAACCGGCACGGAAACCGAGCCCTTGGCGCGGACCAACTCCAGGGCATGCTGCTGTCGGATCTCGGTCAACATGCTCAAAACGGTAACAGTTTGGCGTCATCTCCACGCACTTTGGGACGGCTTAGAGCAGAATCTGTCAGGATCTGGCACAGTTTGTTTCGTCGAACCCAACCAGGAGGAACCAATGACGCTCCGCCCTTTCAACCGACGTTTCTTCATGGCGGGGACCGCCGGCCTCGCAGGGGCTGCAGTCCTCTCCGGCTGCGCCCCCGGCTCCACGCCCACCGACCAGCCCTCGGCACCCGCACCCTCTGACATCGCCACCGACCCCGCCTCCATGGGTGACCTGGAGCTCGTGGTGTGGGACCAGGAGGTACGTGGCAGCCAGAACGACTCGCTGGTGGCCCTGAACAAGGCATTCCAGGACAAGTATCCCAACATCACCATCAAGCGACTCAGCCAGGGGACCGACGACCTGAAGGCGCAGGTCACACTGGCGCTGTCGGGCAACGACGTACCCGACGTCGTGCAGGTCAACAACGCCCGTGGCGACATGGGGCAGTTCGTGAAGGCGGGTCAGCTCGTCGACCTGTCGCCGTACGCCACCGCCTACAAGTGGGAGGAGCGTTTCTCGCCGTCGGTACTCAGCAAGGTCCGCTACTCCGCTGACTCCACCACTTTCGGGGAGGGCAACCTCTACGGGCTCCCCCAGACCGGTGAAATCGTCGGCATTTTCTACTCCACCAAGAAGCTCGAATCCATCGGGGGCAAGGAACCCGAGACGTGGGATGACTACTTCTCCCTCCTCGACAAGGCCATGGCTGCTGGCGAGCAGCCCATGGTGCTCGGCAACATCGAGAAGTGGCCGGCGCTCCACGTCTACGGGCCACTGCAGGGCTACTTCGTCGCTGCCGACGAGGTCGTGAAGCTCGGCATGGGCAACGCCGGTGCCAGCTGGACGGACGAGCCGAACACCGCCGCCATGGACAAGTTCCAGGAGTGGGGCGAGAAGAAGTACCTCGGCACCTCCCCCAACGGCCTCGACTACGACCCGGCCTGGACCGAATTCACCAAGGGCACCGGTGTGTTCCTGCCGGGAGGCTCCTGGCTGGGCACCGACATGGAGGCCACCATGAAGGACGACCTGCACTTCATGGCCCCACCGCCCTCCAAGGAAGGCAAGCTCGCCACCACGGGTGGCACCGGCATCCCCTTCTCGGTTCCCGCCAAGGCCAAGAACATCGATGCTGCAGCGGCCTACATCGACTTCATCACCAACGATGACGCCATGCAGATCATCGCCGACAACGGTGGCATGCCCGTGCTGCGCACCAAGGAACTCGCTCCGGCCAGCGGCGTGCAGAAGGAGATCTTCGAGGCCTTCGATGACGTCTCCAACAACGGCACCCTGCTGCCGTACCTGGACTACGCCACACCGTCGTTCTCCGACACGGCCGGCCAGGGACTCCAAGAGGTCCTGGGAGCCCAGAAGACGGGCGCCGAGGTTCTGAAGGCATTCGAGGACGACTACACGAAGTTCACCGGTGCCTGACCTGCGCACCAGACGAGGCCGGGAGCGGCCATCGGCGGTCGTGCGTCACAGCGCGACCCCGTATCTGTACCTGCTCCCGGCCTTTGTCGTCTACGCAGCGTTCATGTTGTACCCGCTCGTGCGGGCGGGTCAGTTCTCGCTGTTCGACTGGCCGGGCTTCGGCCCCTCCACGTTCGTGGGATTCGGCAACTACATCGACCTCCTGTCGGATGATCGGTTCCTCGCCTCCATCAGCCACGCCCTGATCCTGATCCTGTTCTACTCCATCCTGCCCCTGGTGATCGGCCTCGTCCTGGCGGCTGTGCTGCGCCGCGGCAGCGTGCGAGGGCTCGGCTTCTTCAGGGTCATGATCTTCATGCCACAGGTGATCGCACTCGTGGTGGTTGCCGTCGCATGGCGCCAGATCTACTCCCCCAACGGAACCCTGAACGACCTGCTGGGCGCCATCGGGCTGGGGGGTCTGGCCCGGGGATGGTTGGGCGACCCCATCCTTGCCCTGCCAGCCGTCGGTGTCATCGGCTTCTGGCTGGAAACCGGTCTGGTGATGCTGTTGCTGCTCGCCGGCATGGGACGGATTTCAAATCAGTTGTTCGAGGCCGCCCGTCTCGACGGCGCGGGCCCGGTGCGGGAGTTCTTCGCGATCACCCTGCCCAGCGTCCGCGGAGAGATCACGACCGCCCTGGTCCTGACCATCATCGCCGCCCTGAAGACCTTCGACCTGGTGTACCTCACCACCTCCGGCGGGCCCGGCACGTCCACCACCGTGCCCAGCTACGAGGTGTACAACCGAGCGTTCAACCTCAAGGAGGTCGGATCCGCATCGGCGGTGGCGATCGTCCTGACAATCATGGTCTTCCTCATCAACATCGCTGTGTCCCGCATCGGTGAAGAACGAAGGACACCACGATGACTGTCTCCACGACTGAGAAGACCCTCAACTACATCGTTCTGGGCCTGTTCGCACTGTTCGCCATCACCCCCATCATCACCGTGATCCTCACCGCGCTCGGCCCCCAGACCCGGGTGCAGACCGGCGGGCTGCACTTCGAGAACATCGTCGACGCGTGGAACATCGGGCAGTTCGGCCCGGCCCTCGGACGCTCCGTGATGGTGGCGCTGCTGGTGGTGAGCTCGGCGCTGCTGCTGTCGATCCTTGCCGGCTACGCCTTCGGCACCATGCGGTTCCGCGGTTCCACCGTGCTGTTCTACCTGTTCCTGCTCGGTCTGATGATCCCCGCCGAGGCCATCATCATTCCCCTGTTCTTCGACCTGCGGGCCCTAGGCCTGACCGACACCATCTGGGCCGTGTCCTTGCCCCAGATCGCGCAGTCCGTCGCGTTCGGGACGTTCTGGATGCGTGCCCAGTTCCGGGCCCTGCCCCCCAACCTGATCGAGGCGGCAGCCATCGACGGTGCCAGCGGCATGCGCACGCTGTGGCGGATCGTGGTGCCGCCATCGATGCCGTCCATCGCGACGGTGACGGTCCTGATGTTCATGTGGACCTGGAATGAGTTCCTGATCCCCCTGGTGATGTCACCCGGTGCAACATGGCGCACCGCACCACTCGGCCTGGCCGTCTTCAAGGGGCAGTACACCGCGGACTCCGCCCTCATCGCCTCCGCCGGAGTGATCATCGCCGCCCCCATCGTGGTGGTCTTCCTACTCCTGCAGCGGTACTTCATCAACGGAATGCTCGAAGGGGCGGCCAAGGAATGACCGAGAACCTCCACGACGACCACGACCACGACGACGAGTTCTGCCCCAGCTGTTGGCGGTGGGATCCGCTCGCGTCCATCCGCCAGGATGACGACCCGCCGCTCGACGTCATCACCACGGGCATGGTGTTCTTCGACATCATCTTCACCGGCCTTCCACGCCTGCCCCGCCCCGGGGAGGAGCTGTGGAGCGCCGGCATGGGATCGTGCCCCGGAGGTATCGCGAACCTGGCGACGGCGTCTGCACGCCTCGGTATGCGGACGGGGCTCGTGACGGGCTTCGGTGACGACGCCTATGGCTTCTGGATGCGCACCACGCTGGCCGGTCAGGAGCACATCGACCTGTCCGCCTCGCGGGTGTTCGCGGACTCCCACTCCGCCACCACCGTCTCGCTGGCATTCCAGGGGGACCGGGGCATGGTCAGCCATGGGCACGCACTCCCCGAGCCATTGCTGGAGGATGTCTCCCAGGTGCCACACTCCAAGGCGGCCGTCATCGACCTCACAGGCGACAACTCGTGGCTCGACGAGCTGGCCCGGCGCGGAACCCTCGTCTTCGCCGACGTGGGCTTCGACGAGACGGAACGCTGGGACAGTGCGGACCTCGGCGGCCTCGACCGGTGCCACGCCTTCACCCCCAACGCCGTCGAGGCCATGGCCTACACCCACACGTCGTCACCGAAGGACGCCCTGCACAAGCTGGCCGACCTCGTTCCCCTGGCCATCGTCACCGACGGCGCCGCCGGCAGCCACGCCATCGACCAGACCACCGGCGAGGAGACCTCCTGCCCCGCGCTCACCGTCGACGCCATCGACCCGACGGGGGCCGGTGACGTGTTCGCAGCGTCGTGCCTCCTCGGCACCCTGGCCGGGTGGCCGTTGGAGCAGCGGCTGCGTCTGGCCTCGCTCAGTTCGTCACTGGCGGTGCGGGAGTTCGGCGGGTCGCTGGCAGCCCCCGGCTGGGGTGACCTGTCCGACTGGTGGCGCTGCGCCAAGGCACGCGCCGCCGAGGGTGACCCGAAGGCCGTGGAACTCTGCTTCCGCTACGGGTTCATGGACGACATCGTCCCCCGCCACGCAGTGGAAGGCGTTCGTCGGGCGCAGGGCACCTTTGCCATCGCCTCCGACGCCGGGGCCCACCCCTGAGGGCAGGCCCCGACGCGTCGTCTCTCAGCCGATCAGCGCTTGGACTTGCGGAAGCCCGCGCGGACGGCGTCGCTGTCCGAGGCGAAGCACACCTCGGGGTTGGTCCTCGCGTAGAACTGCTGGCCGGGCTTGTGGTAGATCCCGGAGTCGGCATTGCCCTTGATGGGCGCTGACGCCGGGCAGCTGTTCCTGGAGATCGGCGCCACGCCGCCGGACGGCCTGACCGGCGGGGTCGGGGTGACCGGCCGGGTGACACCTGCAGGCGGTGCCACGAAGACCGGGCGGGGCGCCGTCGCCACAGGCACGTCGCTGCGGGCCGGGGCCGCGGCGGGGATCGATTTCACCCACGGCGATGAGGATGTCGCGAACAGCACCACGCTGTTGAACACCTCAACCTTCTCCTGCACCACCTTGCCGTTCTTCAACGACGCCACGGTCGCGAATGCATAGTTGCGGCAGGCACCTCGTCCGGTTTTGGGGGTCTCGCACTCGGAGCGCCACTGGCGACCGTCAGCTCCCGCCCAGGAACCGGGGTTGCCCAGGTTGTTGGTGGCCCAGTTCGCGCGCGGCGATGGCAGGTAGCTGAGGTTGTTGAAGACCCAGTCGTTGTTGGTGTACCAGCGTCCCCTGTCGAGGAACACCTTCGTGGCGTAGATGTCGGTGGTGCACCGCACCACCGTGGAGGAGTAGACCGCGCAGGTCGTGCGCCAGTACCTGCCGTTGACAAGGTGCACACCCGGCGTGGAGTAGATCTGCTGTGCGGTGGTGACCACATCCGCCTGGGCCGGGACGAGGGCACCGGAGCCGAAACCCACGGCCACAGCAGCCAGTGCCACCAGAATTCGACGAAGCTTCATTGTTGTTCCCCCTGACATGCAGTGGCGACCCCCTGCCGCCAGTGCTGGGAGTCAACGTCGACTCCCCGGCTGAAGGATGGCAGAGAGGACCTCCCGAGTAAAATCACTTTCCTCCGGGATGGCGGATCACTCGGTCGGTCTCCGCCAGTTCCCGGCCATCGGCTGTGCGAACGACGTGCCCCTCGGTCTCCAGCCGACGCACGTAGGTGGCCAGTCCGCGCTCACCCTTCTTGCGGAACAGCGTCATCAGCCGGGGAAGGTGGTTGGGGCAAAGCGTCCCGAAACGCACGAGCAAGGAGTCCGAAAACCGCGGGTTGGCCTCCCGTCGGGGCCTGTCCACAAGGCCCTTCATCGCCTTGGCGACGGCGCTGGGCGGCGGCGGTTCCTGGAACTGCAGGGCGTTGCCGCCTCCACCGCCTCCCACCGCAGCATCCGGGTGTCGGTAGCGAAGGGCAGGACGGAGGACACCCTGATTTCCTTGGCGGCCAGGTTGAGTCCGATGGAGGGCATCGCCCCGCGCAGGAACGTGGAGGCGGTCTGGATGGGGGTCTCCCCCAGGGGAAAGATGCCGCAGAGGGAGACGTGCTGATGATGCGCGGGTCGTCCACCTTTCGCATCAGCGGGATGGCCAAACGGCTGAGCACCACAGGGGAGAGGACGTTGACCTCCGGCTCGCGACGGATCGAGGCCACGTCACGTTCGTCGAGGGGCTGCTGGTCTGACATGCCGACGTTCTTGATCACCACGTCGATCCGCCCGTGATCCCGTGGGGCGCAACCGGATGTCGGAGGCAGTTTCCGACGAAACGGCCACGCCGGACGTCAGGCTGACGTGAAACCGGATCCCGTGAGGCGCTCGTAGGCTTCCAGGTAGCGGCCACGTGTCACGGCGACGACGTCCGCGGGCAGTGCGGGCGGTGGGGTGTCCGAAGCGCGGTCCCAGCCGGAATCATGCGCGAGCCAGTCGCGGACGTACTGCTTGTCGAAGCTCGGCAGCGCCTCGCCCGGCGCCCACAGGGAGGCATCCCAGAACCTGGAGGAGTCGGGGGTCAGTACCTCGTCGGCCAGCACGATGGTGTCGTCGGGGCGGCGGCCGAACTCGAACTTGGTGTCGGCGAGGATGATGCCACGCCCGGCAGCGATGCCCGCTGCACGGGAGTACAGCGCCAGCGTCAGGTCGCGCAGAGTTGTGGCCACCTCCTCGCCGTGGATGCGCATGATGGTGGCGAAGTCGACGTTCTCGTCGTGCTCGCCCATGGGGGCCTTGATGGCGGGCGTGAAGATCGGCTCGGGCAGCTTGTCACCGTCGCGCAGCCCGGCAGGAAGGGGCACGCCGCACACGGTCGAGGACTGCTGGTACTCCACCCAGCCGGATCCGGTCAGGTAGCCGCGGGCGACGCATTCGACGTCGATCATGTCGAGCAACTCGACGATCGTGGCCCGGCCCGCCACAACCTTCGGCACGGCGGTGGAGACCACGTGATTGTCGACGATGTCGTCGAGCTGGTTGAACCACCACAGCGACAGCTGCGTCAGGATGGCGCCCTTGTCGGGGATGAGCGTCTCCAGGACATGGTCGAAGGCGGAGATGTTGTCGGTGGCCACCATGAGGATGCGGGGCCGGCCGTCCACGGTCACGTCGTAGAGTTCCCGTACCTTGCCACGGTGGCGCAACGGCAGGCCGAGTGACGCGAACTGCGACGTCGCCGCCATCACAGCACCGCGCCGGGGGTGTAGGCGGCGGCCTCGGGGTTGGCTTCGACGATGCGCGCAACGTGCTCGGCCACCTGCGCCACCTGCTGCTGCGCGGTGCCGGCCAACTCCAGTGGGCTGGACACCAGCGATCCCAGTTCCTCCCGGCTCATGCCGAGGCGCGGGTCAGCGGCGAGCCTGTCGAGCAGGTCGTTGTGCGCCTGCCCCTTGCGCATGCCCAGCGCCACGGCGACGGAATGCTCCTTGATGGCTTCGTGCGCCGTCTCCCGCCCCACACCCTTGCGGATTGCACCCATCAGCACCTTGGTGGTGGTGAGGAACGGCAGGTACCGCTCCAGTTCGGCGTCGATGACCGCGGGGAAGGCCCCGAAGTCGGTGAGTACCGTCAGGAAGGTCTCGAACAGTCCGTCGAGGGCGTAGAAGGCGTCAGGCAGCGCGACTCGCCGCACCACGGAACAGGACACGTCGCCCTCATTCCACTGGTCCCCCGCCAGTTCCCCCACCATCGCAACGTAGCCGCGGATCACCACGGACAGGCCGTTGACCCGCTCGCAGGACCGGGTGTTCATCTTGTGGGGCATGGCGGAGGACCCCACCTGTCCCTCCTTGAAGCCCTCGGTGACCAGTTCCAGGCCGGCCATGAGGCGGATGGTCGTGGCCACGTTCGACGGCGCCGCCGCGGTCTGTGCCAGGGCGGTGACCACGTCGTAGTCGAGAGAGCGGGGGTACACCTGCCCCGTGGAGGTCAGGACCTCCTCGAAGCCCAACTCGGCGGCGATGCGCCGCTCCAGCTCGGCGAGCTTGCCGGCGTCGCCGCCCATGAGGTCGAGCATGTCCTGCGCAGTACCCACCGGGCCCTTGATGCCACGGGCCGGGTAGCGGTGGATCAGTTCGTCGATGCGTCGAAAAGCCACGAGCAGTTCGTCAGCGGCCGTGGCGAAACGCTTGCCCAGGGTGGTGATCTGGGCTGCCACGTTGTGGGACCTGCCGGTGAGGGGCTGGTCGCCGTGCTCGATGGCCAGCCGCGCGAGTTGCGCAAGCGTTGCGATGACGCGGGTGCGGATGACGCGCAGGGAGGCCAGCACCTGGTACTGCTCGATGTTCTCGGTCAGGTCGCGCGAGGTCATGCCCTTGTGGACCTGCTCGTGGCCCGCAAGGTCGTTGAACTCCTCGATGCGCGCCTTGACATCGTGCTTGGTGACCCGCTCCCGCTCCGCGATGGAGCCGAGGTCCACGTCCTCAACGACGCCCTCGTAGTCCGCGATGACAGCGTTCGCGTCGGCGCCGCCGAAGTCGACGCCCAGGTCGCGCTGCGCGCGGAGCACGGCCAGCCACAACCGCCTCTCCGCGACCACCTTCGCCTCCGGCGCCCAGATGTCGCGCATCTCGGCAGAGGCATAACGGTTGGCGAGCACGTTGGGCACAGTCATGGCCGCCAGTCTATGGACTTGAAGACGGTTGACGCGACGCGACGGTCGCCGCACCCGCCCCCCCCCCCCACCGCTGCCAGCCAGTCCGCACCTGGTTGCCGGTTCGATGAAGTGCTACCCCGAGCCGGGCTCTCGGCGCTCCGCAGCAATCATGCGGAGGCATGACGCAGGGGCGGGGCACCCGGTTCGGCGGGCGAGTGGAGCGGTGGTGGCCGGGATCCGCGGGCCGCCTCGTCCGTGGTGGGGGGCGGGGCTCCCGGTTCGGCGGGCGAGTGGAGCGGTGGTGGTCGGGATCCGCGGGCCGCCTCGTCCGTGGTGGGGGGCGGGGCTCCCGGTTCGGCGGGCGAGTGGAGCGGTGGTGGTCGGGATCCGCGGGCCGCCTCGTCCGTGGTGGGGGGCGGGGATGCCCGGCTGGTGAATCGCTGGGTTCGGCCGGGTGGCGTCACCACAGCCTGACCGGTGTCCGGGTCGATGTGGATGACCCAGCGGTCCCCGGGGCGGCTCCACCGGTCCGGCTCCACGAGTTGGTGGTGATGCGGACACAACAACACCAAATTCCACAACGCTGTGGCACCGCCGGCCCACCACGGCTGCAGATGGTGCGCCTCGCAGGCCGAGTCCGGGGCGCTGCACTGGGGAAACACGCATCCACCGTCGCGCAGGCTCAGGGCTTTCCGGATGGCCGGGGTCACCAGGCGCTGTGTGCGGCCCACGTCCAGGATCTCCGAGGGGCCGCCGAGAACGACGGGCATGAGGTCAGCGTCGCAGCACAACCTGCGCAGGTCCCCGGCGGTGATCGTGGCCCCCTTGGCCAGCACCCCTGCCTGCTCTGCACGCTCCCTCAGGTCCTGCTCCCGGATGGTGACCACGATCCGGGGCCGGTCCCCCACACTGCTCGGGGCGTCACGGTGGTCGACCACGATCTGGATGAGGGCATCGGCGCGGCGCTGCCCCGGACTCCGGCCAAAGTCCTCGGCCTGGTCCCGCATCACGCGGGGTCCGGGGTCGGTGGCGCGGGTGGACCTGACCCTGTCCCTGGCCGCACGGCGATCCGACTCCACATAGGCCTCCACCAGACTGATCAGCGGTGCCGCCTCCAGATGCGGCAGGGACCCGTGCAACCACGTCGACCCGTCCCCGTCATCACCCCACCGCAAAGACCGCTTGCTGAATGCCCGTCGGCGTTGCCGCTCCAACCGGGCCGCCTCATCCTCCACAGTGGGCACCAGTTCGGGTGCCACCTCGGCCAGGACCTGCGGCGCCAACTCCGCCAACCGCCTCGGCGTGTTCCTGGCAGCCCGGTCCAGGAACGCCTGCTCCGCCCGCAACGTCTGCTCGGTGGTCAGCTCCGACGGCAACTGCGCCATCCCTTTGCCGATGGCGGCCGCGTGCCGGGACGACACTTTTCCGGCCAGGGCCGCCTCCTTGACCGCCTTGTGCCGGGCGAGGTCGCGTGCCTGGAACACCTGCCGTGCCGCGTCGCCGCTGTCGCGGCCCTCATCCACCCCGATCAGCGACGTGATCGGGGTGCCCGTCGCGGCCACCGAACTCTGCGACGCCTCATCGGTGAGCACACACGCCAACGACACCGCCCGATCCTCAAAACTCCGGGCCCTCTTCATCAACACCAGCCGCTCCGGCGCAGACAGCCTGACCCGCGCATCGTGATCGATCGAGGACATCACAGCCTCCAGCGCAGTCAGCGCCTCCGCCGTGTCCCGCCACCCCTGCTCCATGAACCAAACCTACGGACCACCACTGACATTTTTTGAACAGGTGATCTATTTTATGAAAATAATTCCTGCACTTGGGCACCGCCCGGGTGAAGCAGCACCTCTTCTGGGAACCAGAAGGTGGCACAGCCCCCGTCAGGACCCCTCGGCCGACACGTACATCCACCGGTTGGCGCGGAACTCGAACAGGGACCGCTCGTGCTGGAGCCTCGTCCGCCAGTTCGACTCCCGAAAGGTCGCCTCGAACTCCACGATGCCCGTCGGGTCTCCGGGGTTCCCGTCGACGACGTCGACTATCCGCAGCCCCAGCCACTGGTTGCCAGAGGGCATGACCTTCGCGGGGCGCGTGCTGGGGTGCCACGTGCGCCACAGATGATCCGTATCACCGAGCGCGAAAGCGGTGTAGCGCGAACGCATGAGCGCCTCCGCAGTCCATGCGCGGGCGGTGCCCTCCAGAAGGGGGCCGCAACACTCGCCGAACGGACCGCCTCCACACGGGCAGAGCGCGTCTGCAGCCGGAGTTTTCATGGGTCGATCATCTCAGCGTTTGGCCGGGCAACAAAGCCCTCGGGGCTGACGAGACGATTGCAGAAATCATGGAAGGTAAGGCTAACCTAAGCCCACATCGCCGTCCCACGGAAGTACTCATGAAGCTCTCACGTCGCACCGCCATCGCCGCATTGGGCGGCGCCCTGCTCCTGTCCACCACAGCCTGTTCCGGCACACAGGAACCCGGCGCAGCCTCCTCGCCAACGGAAGCGACCACAGCGGAAACCTCTGCCTTCCCCGTGAGAATCACACATGTGTACGGTGAGACCGTCGTCGAGTCGCAGCCCCAGCGCGTCGCCACCATCTCCTGGGTCAATTCCGACATTCTCCTGGCCCTGGGCGTCGTGCCCGTCGGCATGGACAGGGACACCTACGGCAACACCGAGGACGGCTCCACCGCGTGGAAGAACTCGAAGCTCGAGGAGCTCGGCGCCCCCATCGGCTCCGAGAACGCGCCTGTGCTCTTCGATGCCACCAACGGCATCAACTTCGATGCCATCGCCGAAGCCACCCCTGACCTGATCGCGGCCGCATACTCCGGCCTCACGCAGGAGGAGTACGACAAGCTGAGTAAAATCGCGCCCGTCGTCGGCCCCGGCGTCGAGAGCTACCAGACCCCTTGGCAGCAGTCGACGCAGATGATCGGCGATGCACTGGGCAAGTCCGACGAGGCGTCCCAGCTCATCACGGCCACTGAGGACCTGGTGGCCGCGAGTGGCGTCACGGCGCACCCCGAATTCGCAGAGTTCACGGCCATTGCCGGCAATCTCGACGTGGCCGTCGGAGGTATCAACATCTACGGTCCCGGGGACAACCGCAGCCGCTTCCTGGACATGTTGGGCATCCCACTGGCGCCCTTCGTGCCGGAGAACGCGCCGAAGGACCAGTTCTTCTTCAATTGGTCCACTGAACGGGCCAACGAGATCGAATCCGACATCTTCTTCACCTGGCTGCCCGCCGGGACAACGGAGAAGGACGTGGCAGCAGATGCGCTCCTGGGGCAGATACCCGCCGTGAAGAAGGGCGGCCTCGTGGTCATTGCCGACGAGGCGGACGTTCTGGCCATCTCCGCCCTCAGCCCGCTGAGTGTGCCGTACGCCCTCGACAGGATCGTTCCGCTCTTCGTCGACGCCACTGCACGCGTCGCGCAGGGCTGACGAGCCCACGCATGCGACGCCCGACCGCGCGCCGGTCCGTGGCGCTCGCCGTCGCACTCCTGCTTCTCGTGGGGGTGCTGACGGCGGCGTCGCTGGCCGTGGGCGCCCGTCACACACCTCTGGACGTGGTGTGGCAGGCGCTGCTGGATCCCACGTCGACGCTGGGCGACCATCTGGTGGTGCGCGCCAGGATCGCACGAACGGTGGATGCACTCGTCGTCGGTGCCGCACTCGGTCTGGCCGGTTCCTCCATGCAGGGCATCACCCGTAACCCGTTGGCGGACCCCGGCATCCTCGGCGTCAATGCCGGTGCGGCCGCCGCCATCGTGCTGGTGCTCTCCACGTTCCAGCTCTCCGGCGTCACGTCGATGGCCGTCGCCGGAACGCTGGGCGCGCTGGGGGCATTCGCGCTGGTGTATGCGGTGGCGGCGGCCGCCCCGGGTGGCGCCCAGCCCATCAAGCTGGCGTTGGTGGGCGCCGCCATCAACGCGGGGCTCTCGAGTGTCACGTCCGGCTGGTTGCTGCTGCATCCGGCAGCGCTGGAACGGTTCCGTTTCTGGCAGGTGGGCACCCTCGGAGTCCGCGGCCTCAGTGAGCTGCCTGCCACGCTGTGGCTCCTCGGCGGCGGCGCCGCACTGTGCCTGGCCGGCGGTCGATCCCTCAACCTCATGGCGCTGGGCGACGACGCCGCCAGCGCACTGGGATCCCGTGTCCAGCTCGCGCGGACAGCATCGGCGCTGGGGGCTGCCCTGCTGGCCGGCACCTCCACAGCCCTCGTGGGTCCCGTCGCATTCGTTGGCCTCGTCGTCCCGCACGTGCTGCGCCTGTGGGTGGGCACCGACTACCGCGCACTCCTACCCATGAGCCTGCTGGCGGGACCCGTGCTACTCCTGGCCGCCGACACGGTGGGGCGGGTCATCGCACCTCCGGGCGAGGTGCAGGTCGGCATCATGACCGCCATCGTGGGCGCCCCCGTGATGATTGCCCTGGTGCGGGGCCGGGGACGGGTGTCGCTGTGAGAACGCTGCGCCTGAACCTGATCCTGCTGGCGGTGGTTGCGGTGGCGACCCTGCTCGCTGTCATGCTCGGGTCACGGTTCGTGGGCTTCGACGACTTCCTCGCCATCCAACGGGGCACCGCCCGTGGCGGGGTGGACTTCATCGTAATGAACAACCGTCTGCCCAACGCACTGACGGGGTTGCTCGCGGGCGTGGCCCTCGGCGTGGGTGGCGCCCTGTTCCAGTCACTGCTGCGCAATCCGCTGACAAGCCCCGACGTCATCGGCATCAGCCTGGGTGGCTCCGCCGCCGCCGTGTTCGCCATGGTGGTGTGGGGTCTGCAGGGGCTGTCCCTGATCGGCTTCACCTTTCTGGGCGCCGTGCTGGTTGCACTCGGCATCCACCTGGTTTCCAAACGCGGACACGACGTGGGTGGAGCACTCATCCTGACGGGCATCGCCGTGGCTGCCATGCTGCAGGCGGTGATCCAGTTCGTCCTCACCCGCGCGGATGAGCGCGTCGTCGGCGACACGTTTCGCTGGCTGACGGGTTCACTCAACTCCTCGACGTGGCCCCACCTGGCGCTGCTGGGCGCCACGCTGCTGGTCCTGGTCCCCGCTGCCCTGTTGGCCGGAAGGTGGCTCCGGCTCCTCGAACTGGGCGACGAAGCCGCCGCCAGCCTGGGGGTGCGGGTGGAGCCTGCGCGGTTGACCCTGGTGGTGCTCGGCTCCGCCCTCTGCGCTGCAGCTGTGGCCTTCACCGGCCCGCTGGCCTTCGTCTCGTTCATGGCCGGTCCGTTGGCCCGGCTGCTGAATCGCGGCCGCACGTCGCTGCTGCTTTCCGGTCTCTGCGGGGCAGCCCTGGTGCTGGTCGCCGAGACCGTCGCCCACACCGCCTTCGGTACCGTTGTGTTACCCGTCGGTGTGGTCACGGGCGCCCTCGGCGCACCCTTCCTGATGATCCTGTTGATCCGCTCCCGGCGGGTATGAGAGTAAGGACCAAGCATGACCGTCCATGGACTGGCTGCCGAGAACGTCAGCCTTGGGTACGACCGCACACCGGTGGTGGTCGACCTCAGCCTCCGCGTCCCCGAGGGCCGCATCACGGCGCTCATCGGACCCAACGGCTGCGGCAAGTCGACGCTGCTGCGCGGCCTGACCCGTCTGCTGCGGCCCAGCTCCGGGACCGTCCTGCTGGAGGGCACCGACATCCACCGCCTCGGGGCCAGGGAGCTGGCCCGCAAGCTGGGGCTGCTCCCCCAGGCCCCGCTTGCGCCCGGCGGGATCACCGTCACCGAACTGGTCGCCCTGGGCAGGGCGCCCCACCAGAGCTGGCTGTCCAGGCCGTCGAAGGCGGACAGGCAGGCCGTCGAAAGGGCCCTCGCCCTCACGGGGACCACAGAGCTTGCGGATCGGGTGGTGGACGAACTCTCCGGCGGCCAGAGGCAGCGGGCGTGGATCGCCATGGTCCTGGCCCAGGAGACGGGGGTGCTGCTGCTGGATGAGCCGACGACGTTCCTGGACATGGCCCACGCCGTCGAGGTGCTGGACACCATCTCGGACCTCAACCTGCAGCAGGGCTGCACCGTCGTCATGGTCCTGCACGACCTGAACCTCGCCGCCCGCTACGCCGACCACCTCATGGCCATGGCCGACGGACGACTCATCGCCCAGGGAACACCCGCGGAGGTCCTCACCGAGGACCTTCTCTCCAGCGCCTTCTCCCTCGCAGCGAAGGTGATCTCCGACCCCGTCTCCCACACACCGCTCGTGGTGCCGATCGGCCGGGCGCGGGTTGCACCGATGGGTGGTGCGGCATGACCTCCGCGCTTCGCCGCTGCGACAACTGCCCCACACTCGCCATGGCGGCGCACGTGGTCTCCGTGGAGGACTTGTGCCCCACCCTTCGCCGGATCACGCTCGGTGGCCCCGAGCTGATGCACTTCGGCGTCGACGGCCCCACGCTCGATCTGCGACTGAAACTGGTGCTGCCGAACGCCGGCGCCACCCCACGCACGGTCCTGGACTCCCTCGCCGACATCCGCCCCCTGGCGGATGCGGGCGAGGACACCGGCTGGTACCGGTCCTGGCTGGCCAAACCGGAGTTCGAGCGTGGCGCCATCCGGACCTACACGGCGCGTGAGCTGCGCCACACCCCCTCCGGCACGGAACTGGTCATCGACTTCGTGCTCCACGTGGATGTCAGCAACGGCCGGCCGGAGGGCGGCCCGGCGACGGTGTGGGCCGCCAGTGCCGCTCCGGGTTCACCCGTGGCCGTCATCGGACCCAACCGCGCGATCCGCGGGAACGACTACGGGGGCATCGAATGGCGCCCCGGCACTGCACGTCGCATCCTCCTTGCTGGCGATGAGACGGCCGTCCCGGCCATCACCGGGATCCTCACCCACCTCTCGACCCGGCCGGATGCCCACGAATGGAGCGGGCAGGCCCTGTTGGAGGTGCCGCTCCGCGGTGACCGGTTGGACATCACGGCCCCCGACGGGGTCGAGGTCACGTGGCTGCCCCGCGAGGGTGCACCGCGCGGGACCCTGCTGACGGGGGCCGTGGCCGACGCCGCGCCGCCGGCCACCAGGGTGCCGTGGCATCCCCTCGACGAGGTGGACGCCGAGGACACCATCCTGTGGGAGACGAGCCCGCACAACCCTGCGGAACGCTATGCCTGGGTGGCGGGTGAGGCGGGGATGCTGAAACAGCTGCGGCGGTGGCTGCTCGGACCTGCCGGGTTGACCAAGGAGCAGGTGGCGATCATGGGGTACTGGCGCGAGGGTCGCGCCAGCTGAAGCCACGGTTGTCGGCGGGGCAGAGTTCCGCGATGTCGGCACCCTCCCACTACACTCGTGCCGTAAGGCCCTGCTACCAACCTGTATTGAGCGGGGCTTCATCCATGTGTGGAGGTGGCATAGATGCCAAGCGTTGTTGTGGTCGGGGCCCAGTGGGGCGATGAGGGCAAGGGCAAGGCGACGGACCAGCTCGGGGAGCGGGTGGACCTGTGCGTCCGCTTTTCCGGCGGGAACAACGCGGGCCACACTCTCGTGGTGAATGGAGAGAAGTTCGTCCTCCACCTGTTGCCCTCCGGCATCCTCAACACCCAGACCACCACGATCATCGGCAACGGCGTCGTCGTGGACCTGGACGTGTTCCAGGAGGAGCTGGACGAACTGGCTGCCCGCGGCGTCGTGGTGCCGCACCCCCTGATCAGCGCCAACGCGCACATCATCACCGAGTACCACAAGGTGATGGACAAGGTGACGGAGCGCTTCCTCGGCAAGCGGAAGATCGGCACCACCGGCCGCGGCGTCGGACCCGCGTACTCGGACAAGGTCAACCGGATGGGCATCCGCATCCAGGACATCTTCGACGAGTCCATCCTCCGCCAGAAGGTGGAGGCCGCGCTGGACCAGAAGAACCAGCTGCTGGTGAAGGTGTACAACCGTCGCGAGATCAACTCAGAAGAGATCGTCCAGAGCCTCCTGTCGCATGCCGAGCGACTGCGCCCCTACGTCATCGACTCGGGCCGCTACATCAACGACGGCCTCGATGACGGCAAGGTGGTGCTCTTCGAGGGCGCCCAGGCACACTTCCTGGACGTCGACCACGGCACCTACCCCTACGTCACGTCGTCCAACCCGATCGCGGCGGGCGCCTGCATCGGCGCCGGCGTCGGCCCCACCCGGATCGACCGTTCCATCGGCATCGCCAAGGCCTACACCACCCGCGTGGGTGAGGGTCCGTTCCCCACCGAACTCTTCGACGAGGACGGCGAGAAGCTGCGTGCCATCGGCAGCGAGTTCGGCGCCACCACGGGCCGCCCCCGCCGGTGCGGCTGGTTCGACGCGGTGCTCGTGGAGCAGGCCGCCAAGATCAACGCCTTCACCGACATCTTCCTCACCAAACTCGACATCCTGAGCGGCTGGGAGAAGGTGCCGGTCTGCGTGGCCTACGAGGTTGACGGCGTCCGCCACGACTTCATGCCCATCACGCAGAGCGACTTCCACCACGCCAAGCCCATCTACGAGTACCTGGACGGCTGGACCGAGGACATCTCCGGCGCCCGCCGCTTCGACGACCTGCCCCCCAACTGCCAGGCCTACGTCCACCGCCTCGAAGAACTCATCGGCTGCCGCATCTCCGGCATCGGTGTGGGCCCGGGCCGTGAGCAGTCAGTCATGATCAACGACCTGGTCTGACGCGTTGTCCACGAAGGCGCTCGTCACCCTCGTGGTGACCCTCATGTCGCTGTTCATGGTCGGCACCGTCGTCATAGCGCTCATGCAGGACGACATCGAATGGGGCTGGTGGTGGGCCGTGCCCATCGGCGGCGTGTTCGTGCTGGCGATCATCGGGTTCCGTGTGCTGGTCCAGCGCTCCGCCGAGGCGGCCGAACGCCTGGACCGGGAGCTCGACGCGTCGGGACGCTGATGCCGGACGTGCACGACGAGACCCCGATCGCCGAGGTGACGTCCACGGTGTCCGCATGGTTCGCCCGTTCCTCACGCGACCTGCCGTGGCGATCCCCCCAGACCACAGCGTGGGGTGTGCTCGTCAGCGAGATCATGCTGCAGCAGACCCCCGCCTCCCGCGTCGTGACGCCGTGGCAGGCGTGGATGGCGCGCTGGCCCTCCCCCGCCGACCTGGCGGCGGCCGGCACCGACGACGTCCTGCGCGCATGGGATCGGCTCGGCTACCCGCGCCGCGCCCTGCGCCTGCAGCAGGCTGCCCGCGCCATCGTCGACCACCACGGCGGCGACGTCCCTGACAACGAGGACGCTCTGAGGGCATTGCCGGGGATCGGCAGCTACACCGCCGCTGCGGTGCGTGCGTTCGCCTTCGGTCGCCGATCCCTGGTCCTGGACGTCAACATCCGCCGCGTCCTGGCCCGGCTCGACGGTGGCGTCGAGCACCCGGCCCGGAGCGAGACCGCCCAGGAACGCCGCCGTGCATGGCAGTGGGTGCCCGACGGCGACCGCGACGCCGCCACGTGGTCCGCCGCCGCCATGGAGCTGGGCGCCACAGTGTGCACGGCGCGCAGCCCCCGCTGCCCGGCATGTCCCGTGGCAACCCACTGCACCTGGCTGGCGCTCGGACGCCCGGCATGGGACGGTCCCGAGCGCGTCGCGCAGCCGTGGGACGGCACCGACCGCCAGTGCCGGGGCCGGATCATGGCAGCCCTTCGTGCATCGACGGCCACCGTGGCGCTGGCCGACATCGTGTGGGCCGACGACGACCAACGGCGCCGCTGCGCCGCCTCTCTCGTCGACGACGGGTTGGCGGAACCGGCCGCCACCGGGCTGCGGCTGCCCGGGTCCGCGTGACGGAGCGTCTCGGCAACCACCCGCCTGCAGGTGGTCCTCGAGCGCCCCACTAGGGTTGCCCGCGTGAGATCATTCGACATCCTCCTGCTCGGCGCCGGTGGCCGCGAGCACGCCCTCGGCCGCTCCCTGGCGGCGGACCCCGCCGTCGGGCACCTGCACATCGCCCCCGGAAACCCGGGGCTCTCTGCGCTGGGTACGCGCCACCTCATCGACCCTGCAGACCCGGCCGCCGTGGTCGCGCTGGCCCGGGAACTGGGAGTGGAGCTGGTGGTCATCGGGCCCGAGGCACCTCTGGTGGCGGGTGTGGCGGACGCGTTGCGCGAGGCCGGCATCGACTGCTTCGGCCCGTCGCGGGAGGCTGCTGTGTTGGAGGGCTCCAAGGCGTTCGCCAAGGAGGTCATGGCCGCCGCCGGCGTCCCGACGGCGGAGTCCCGGGTCTGCGACACCGTGGAGCAGACCACCGAGGCCATCGACGAGTTCGGCCCCACCCACGTGGTGAAGAACGACGGCCTCGCCGCCGGCAAGGGCGTCGTCGTCACCGACGACCGCGAGACCGCCATCGCCCACGCAGCATCCTGCGGTCGGGTGGTCATCGAGGCGTTCCTCGACGGCCCCGAGGTGTCCCTGTTCGTCATCTGCGACGGCGAACGCGGCCTCCCGCTGCTGCCGGCTCAGGACTTCAAGCGGGTGGGCGACGGCGATGCCGGCCCCAACACCGGGGGGATGGGCGCCTACGCCCCGCTGCCCTGGGCACCCGAAGGTCTCGTCGACGAGGTCATGGAGCGTGTGGTGGCACCCACGCTGGCCGAGATGCGCCGCCGCGGCACCCCCTTCATCGGCCTGCTCTACGTCGGCCTCGCCCTGACCACCCGCTCGGGGATGCAGGTGGTGGAGTTCAACGTCCGCTTCGGCGACCCCGAGACCCAGGCGGTCCTGGCCCTGCTCCGCACACCCCTGGCGGGCGTCCTGCGCGCCGCCGCGCGTGGCGAGCTGGACACCGTCGGCGATCTGGAATGGGACACGGGCAGCGCCGTCGTGGTGGTGGAGGCAGCATCCGGATACCCCGGGACCCCGCGCACCGGGTGCCCCATCCACCTCCCGGCAGACAGCCCCGAGGCGTGGGCGCTGCAGGCAGGCACCGCCGAGGTGGACGGCCAGCTCGTCAGCACGGGTGGCCGGGTGCTGGGCATGGTCGGCGTCGGGGTTGACCTCGAGACGGCACGCGCCCATGCCTACGCGAAGCTCGCCGAGGTGGATTTCGCCGACGGCTTCCACCGCACCGACATCGGCATCCCCCACTGACCCCTACCCGTAGGGGTGGGGGATGTTTCTGCCCGCGTGAGCCGCCGTGGTGGAAGAGTGCAGACATGAACAATGACGCAGGCAAGTCCCTTGACGACGTGATGGAACTTCTCAAGAAGCAGCACACCGCCATGCTCACCACCTTCGACGGCGACAAGCTCGTGAGCCGCCCCATGGGTGCGCAGGAACCCGACGAGGACGGCACCCTCTGGTTCTTCACCCAGACCGGGTCCGAGAAGGCCCAGCAGATCGAGGCCGACGGCCGGGTGAACGTGACCTACGCGGACGGCGACTACCTCTCCGTGGAGGGCACCGCCGAGGTGGTGCAGGATGTCGCGAAGCAGCGCGAGCTGTGGAACCCGTTCGCGGAGTCCTGGCTGCAGTGCAAGGCCGAGGACCCCCAGGTGTCACTCATCAAGGTCACGGCCCACACCATCGGCTACTGGGACACCCCCAGCACGGCAGGGTCCATGATCTCCATGGTGAAGGGTCTCATCACCCACACCCAGCCTGATGGCGGGGAATCGGGCGTCGTCGACGCTGACGTCCAGTCATGAGGGCGCTGACCTGGCAGGGCCTCGGGGACGTGCGCGTGGAGGAGGTGCCGGATCCGAGGATCGTGGATCCCACCGATGCCATCGTGCGCGTCACCTCCACGGCCATCTGTGGGTCGGACCTGCACCTCTACGGCGTCCTGGCGCCATACCTTACCCCGGGCGACATCATCGGCCACGAGTTCATGGGCGTCGTCCAGGAGCTCGGGGCCAACGTCAGCAACCTCTCCGTCGGCGACCGCGTCGTCGTGCCGTTCACCATCTCCTGCGGGAAGTGCTGGATGTGTCAGCGCGGGCTCTTCTCGCAGTGCGAGACCACCCAGGTGCGTGAGTACGACAAGGGCGCCAGCCTGTTCGGCTACACGAGCCTGTATGGCCAGGTGCCGGGCGGGCAGGCGGAGTACGTGCGGGTCCCGCACGCCGACTTCGGGCCCATCAAGGTTCCCGAGGGGCTGCCCGACGAGCGCTTCCTGTTCCTCTCCGACATCCTTCCCACCGCCTGGCAGGGCGTGGCCTACGCCGACGTGGAGCCGGGTTCCACCGTCGCCATCCTCGGTCTCGGCCCCGTGGGCCAACTCGCCGTGCGCTGCGCGCAGGAGCAGGGTGCGGGCCGGGTCATCGGCGTCGACCTCGTCCCCGAGCGACTGGAGCGGGCACGCCGCCTCGGTGCCGAGGTCATTGACCTGGGCGACGGCGACGTCGCACACACCCTGAAGGAGATGACGCAGGGCCGCGGCCCCGACTCCGTCGTGGACGCCGTCGGCATGGAGGCCCACGGGAACCCCGTCGCCAAGCGGATCATCGCCATGGCGTCCAGGCTCCCCAAGCCGCTGGCGCAGCCCGCCATCGAGAAGGCCGGCATCGATCGCCTCGACGCCCTCCACACCGCCATCGACGCGGTGCGTCGCGGCGGCACCGTCTCGCTCTCGGGCGTCTACGGCGGGGCCATCGACCCCATGCCGCTCATGACAATGTTCGACAAGGGCATCACCATGCGCATGGGGCAGTGCAACGTGAAGCGGTGGACAGCCGACCTGCTGGAGAAGCTGGTGGACTCCGACCCGTTCGGCGTCGACGACCTCACCACGCATCATCTGCCGCTGGAGAAGGCCCCCGAGGCCTACAAGATGTTCCAGGAGAAGTCCGACGGATGCATCAAGGTCGTCCTCACACCCTGACGACCCCGGCAACGTCAGTGCCGCCGCCAGGTCCGGCGGCGGCACTGTCGTTCAGGGCCGTGCAGACGCCACAATGGGGGCCATGACCTCCACGGCCCTGCACCAGACCTCGAAGCCCGAAGTCGTCCGTGCATCCAAGCACTCCCGTCTGCGGCGATGGGCGACGACGTGGGGCAGGGCGGCCATCATCGCTCTCGCGTTCTCCGTACAGATGCTGCTGCTCGTCGCAGTCCTCACCTTCCTGACGGAGTGGTCCTCGGCCATCCTCGCCGCGCAGAGCGTGCTGGCCATCATCGTGATGCTGTTCATCCTCAACGGTCGCCGCGAGACCACCTACAAGCTGGCGTGGATCATCCCGGTCCTGACGCTGCCGCTGCTGGGGTCCGTCTTCTACCTGTTCTACGGCGCCACCGTGATGACCCGGTCGCAGCGGGAGCGGTTCGACGCGGCCACGCAGCGCGCCCGCGACGCCCTCCGGCTGCTCCCACCCACCCACCTGCCGCCGGGCGAGGTCCCCTCCCCCGTGAGGCGACAGCTCACGTACCTGGAGAGCATCAGCCAGTACAGGGTCTTCGACGCCACCGACACGGCCTACTACCCCGTGGGAGAGCTCGGCTTCGACGCCATGATCGAGGCCATCGGCCGGGCCCGGCACTACGTCTTCGCCGAGTACTTCATCGTGGCGGGGGGCAAGATGCTGGACCGACTCATCGACGCGCTCGCAGCCAAGGCCGCCGAGGGCGTTGACGTTCGGTTTCTCTACGACGACCTCGGTAGCTTCTTCACCCTCCCCGTGAACCTCAAGGAGCGGTGCGAGGCCGCCGGCATCGCGATAATTCCCGTGAACCCCGTGGGTCTCGGGTTCACCATCACCTTTCAGAACCGGGACCACCGCAAGATCCTGAGCATCGACGGCAGGGTCGCCTTCACGGGCGGGATCAACATTGCCGACGAGTACATCAATGAGATCGTCCGATTCGGCCACTGGAAGGACACGGTGCTGCGGCTGGAGGGCCCCGGCGCGTGGGGTCTCGCCGTGATGTTCCTGCAGATGTGGGAGCTCGCGAGCAGGGCCCAGGTCGACTACGCCAGCTTCCTCCCCGCCACCCAGGATGCCCTCGAGGCCCGCCCCGTCGAGGATGCGAAGGCCCTCACCCACGTCCCCGCCGTCGAGGAGCCGGAACGCGGGCACGTGGCCCCCTTCGACGACACGCCGTTCGACGACCTGTCGCTGGGCTCGGACATCTACCAGCACCTCATGCAGGCGGCCAAGCACAGCGTCGACATCTTCACCCCGTACCTGGTGCTCAGCGACTCGATGGTGGCGCAACTGGCCGCCACCTCACGCTCCGGTGTGCGGGTGCGAATCGTGGTGCCCGGCATCCCCGACAAGTGGTACGTCAGCCTGGCAACCCACTCCTATTACCGCCCCCTCATGGAGGCGGGCATCGAGGTGTACGAATACACACCCGGATTCATCCACGCCAAGTCGATGCTCGTCGACGACGAACTGGGCTTGGTGGGCACCATCAACTTCGACTTCCGCAGCTTCTACCTGCACCAGGAGTGCGCCGTCTGGATGCATCAGAGCGCAGCCCTCGCGGAGTTGCGCAGCGACGTGGAGGCCACCGTCGCCGTGTCCCGCCGGATCACCATGGAGGACCTCACGGACACCACCATGGTCAAGCGGCTGCTGCAGGCCATGCTGCGGGTCTTCGCTCCCCTCCTGTGACAACGGGCGCGCTTGGGACAATCCGGGGCGTGACGGGCCAGCCACTGAAGGCACAGTGGCGCATGCAGTTCAGTGCCCTCGCGGCCAGCATCGCGGACCCCGAACCTCCTCTCCCTGGCGTTCACACATGCACTACCGCGTGATGCAACGAATCCGACATCACAGAGCGGCTGGGCTGAACTCCAGAGCGGCAATCCCCCATGAATCGTGCATCACTTTCAGGCTCGACCCGCGCCAGTGGGATAGCGTGACGCGGAGCACCTGAAGGAGCACAAACTGATGAAGATTGTTGTTGTGGGAACTGGGTATGTCGGGTTGTCCAATGCAGTGGTTCTTGCCCAGAACCATGCCGTGACCGCCGTCGACATCAATCCGGGGAGAGTGGAACAAATCAGTCGCCGAGAGTCGCCCATCGACGATCTGGAACTCCAAGAATACCTTGCGAGCATCCCGCTGGATCTCGAGGCAACCACCGATGGCGCAGCTGCCTATTGCGGCGCCGACTTCGTCATCGTGGCTACGCCCACCGACTACGACCCACAGACCAACTTCTTCAACACTGACTCTGTGGAGTCGGTCATTGCGGACGTCTTCGCGGTGGCCCCAAACGCGACCGTAGTCATCAAGTCCACGGTACCCGTGGGCTTTACGGCCAACCTCCGTGAGCGGCACCCCGGTGCATCGATCCTCTTCTCGCCCGAGTTCCTGCGCGAGGGACGTGCGTTGTACGACAACCTCCACCCCTCCCGAATCGTTGTGGGTGACCGATCTGAACGGGGACAGCGGTTCGCCGATCTACTGGCTGAAGGGGCCCTGGCCGAGAACGTACCCATTTTATTGACGGGTTCCACCGAGGCAGAGGCCATCAAACTGTTCGCCAACACCTACTTGGCGCTGCGGGTGGCCTATTTCAATGAACTGGACACCTTCGCCGCCTCCCGTGGGCTGGATAGTGCTCAGATCATCGAGGGAGTCGGGCTGGATCCGCGGATCGGCATCCACTACAACAACCCCTCCTTCGGATACGGCGGCTATTGCCTGCCCAAGGACACCAAGCAACTGCTGGCCAACTACTCCGACGTTCCCCAGAACCTCATCGCCGCAGTCGTGGATGCAAACAGGACTCGCAAAGACTTCATCGCGGCGGAGGTACTCCGTCGCAATCCCGCGACGGTGGGGATCTATCGCCTCGTGATGAAGTCGGGCTCTGACAACTTCCGGACGTCGGCCATTCAGGGGATTATGAAACGTGTGAAGGCCAAAGGCATCGACGTCATAATCTACGAGCCAGCGCTCGAGCAGGACTCTTTCTTCAATTCTGAAGTGGTCACGGATTTCGAGGAGTTCAAGCAACGCTCGGACGTCATTCTTGCCAATCGGCGCACCGACGACCTGGACGACGTCGCCGACAAGGTCTACACGCGCGACATTTACGGTCGCGACTGACAAGACCCCGGACTGAGTGACGTCGGGAGGTCGTCACCCCTCAGCAACTTCGAGGTGTTCGCTGCCAACTGCACTTGCGAGATGGGGCAGGACGGGGATCGCGGCTATCCTGCAGAGCAATGCCGTTCACACCAGCCCACGTCGCCGCCGTCCTGCCGTTGCGGGGACGGCCCTATTTCCCATTCGCGGCCCTGGCCGCCGGCAGCATGAGCCCGGACCTCCCCTATTTCCTGCCCTTCAGCGGATCGATCCCGCGGCACGTCACGCACAGCGTGTGGAGCATCCCCACATGGGACCTCCTGTTCGGCATGGCCCTGTGGTTGGTGTGGCGGTGGGTGGCGCCCATCGTGCACGACGTGGCACCACGCCCTGTCCGCACCCGGTGGACACCACCCACGGGACAAGACCCTGCATGGCTCGGGGTGGTGGCCGCCGTGGTGGTCGGCTCGGCCACGCACATCCTGTGGGATGCGCTCACCCACGCGGGATACCTGACGAGCGTGATCGGCCCACTGGCCGCCATCCACGACAGCCCACTCGGTCGGCACCACGGGTACAGCTACCTGCAGTACGCCAGCGGTGCCCTCGGTCTGGCGGTGCTGCTCTGGGTGGGTTTCCGTCAACCCCCGAGGAGCCCCGGTCCTCGCCGCCAGCCGGGCACGGCCGCCGCGGCACCCGCGATCGTGATCGCCGCCGCGCTGCTGGCCGTGGCGCTCCGGGTGACCACCATGCACGACCCCACGGATCGTCGTGCAATGGTGTTCACGACGGTCACGTCATCCATCAGCGGCGCCGCCCTCGGCGTCATTGTCGTGTGCGTCGCCCACGCCCTGATCGATCTGCGGGTGGCGCGCCACCACGCGGCCTAGCGGAGCCGAATGGGGCGGGACCTCAGGCTCCTTCGGTGATCTCCATGGCCCGCATCGCTGCCGGGTTGCCCTCCAGCGCTCTGGCCAGTTCCTCGGCACCCTTGGGTGCCAGTGAGTCGAGCAGCCCGTCCGTCAGCAGAGCTGGCAGCCTCACGGCTCGCCCCACCAGTCCCCCGCTGCCGCCCAGCATTGCCAGCGTGTTGACGGTGTCGCGAGCCATCTTGTCCCGCAGCTTTTCCGGTTCGATCCGGTTCATGCGCCACAGAGTGTTCGCGTACTGGGGGTCGGTGAGGCAGGAGGTGAAGTACACGGACGCGGCCAGCCGAAGCTGTTCGTTCACGGCATCCTGACCAACGGTGTCGAACGCCTTCACCACGTCCTTCCCTGCGTAGAAGCGGTCCATGATGCGCCGCGTCTGGCGGGCATTGGGTCGCAGGCGGTACTGCCGGCCTTCCATCACCAGAGACAGCCAGAAACCCACGAAGCGGTCGCCGTCGTGCTTGGCGCCGTAGCGTGCAGCGTCCAGGTCGGGGTGCAGGACGGGGGTGGGATCGTCGTCGTTCATGTCAGTCCTCTGGAGAAGCCGTGGCGCCGAGCAGGCTGCTCGCAGGGTGCGGAACCAGCGTCAACGTGCGCATGACCTCACCGTATCCGCCCGGTGGGGAGGCACTCGAAGAGGTCCGTCCCGTCAGCGCGCACCGAGCAGGGCCGCCACGTAGGTTGTCAGTCGCTCCCGGGCCTCCGGGGGCTGGAATCCGGCCGCGACGATCCGATCCAGTCGCAAGGCGCTCCTGCGGGGCCGAGGGGCCGTGAGCCGTTGTGGCTGCTGAAGTGCATACTGCTGGGTCGTTACGGGTCGTACGTCCTTGCGGTCCCGTCCACACAGCTCGAAAACGTCGGCGGCGATGTCGGCCCAGGTCTGCACCGGTCCCGCGTTGGTGAGATTCCATGTTCCGGACGGAGCACCCGCGTCCAGCAGGTGCGCGATACCCGCGGCGAGATCCTCGGTGAAGGTCAGGCGCCCGAACTGGTCATTCACCACTGTTGGTGAGATGCCGCGTAGTGCCAGGTCCACCATGGTGGAGACGAAGTTGCGGCCCTCCCCGATCACCCAACTCGTGCGTAGCAGGAGGTGGCTGTCCAGTTGTCCCACGAGAGCGTCACCTGCGGCCTTCGTCTGCCCGTAGACACCCAGGGGCGACGGCGGCTCATACTCGTCGTACTCCTGCGCCGTACCGTCGAACACATAGTCACTGGAAACGTGAACCAACGTTATGCGGTGTTCCGCCGCAATTCGACACAGCTGGGCCACGCCTGTGACGTTCGTCGCCCAGGCAGTCTGGCGACCACTGCCGGTCTCGGCATCGTCGACGGCGGTATAGGCGGCGGCATTGATGATGGTGTCCAACTGGGACCAGTCAACGGACGTGAACGAGTTCGGGTCGCCAAGGTCGAGCGACGTCCTGGTCACGCCGACGGCCTTGGGCAGGCGAGCCATGAGCGCACCGCCGAGTTGACCGCCCGCACCGATCACCACCGTTCCGCGCTCCTGTGCGGGTTGCGCGTCAACCAGTCGCGGATGGGCCACGTCGGCGTCGGACATGGTCGCCTCGGACAGCGGGATCGGCCAGGGGATCGCGAGCGTCTCGTCGGCGAGGTTCACGTAGGCGTAAGCGTCGCGCTTCTCGGGACTCCAGTGGTCATTCACCAGGTACGAGTACACCGTCTCGTCGTTCAGCGTCTGGTAGCCGTTGGCGACGCCCCTGGGCACGAACACAGCCGTGTCCGGACCAAGTTCCATCGTCACCGCCGTCCCGAAGGTCGCACCGGCTCGAAGGTCCACCCAAGCGCCGAAAATCCGTCCGGAGGCGATCGACACCAGCTTGTCCCATGGTTCGGCATGGAACCCGCGGGTCACACCCGCCGTGTGGTTCATGGCCACACTGTGCTGCACCGGCCCGAAGTCGGGAAGACCGAGCTGTGTCATCTTTGCCCGCTGCCAGTTCTCCTTGAACCAGCCCCGATCATCGCCGTGAAGGATCAGATCAACCACCAGAAGACCCGGAATGGCCGTGCTGCGGACCGCAGCAGTGCGATCGGGGCCCATCAGTGTCCCGCCGCGGCGTACTTGGCCTCGGTGGCCTCCTTCATGGGGCGCCACCACGACTCGTTGGCGCGGTACCAGTCGATGGTGGCCGCCAGGCCGGAGCGGAAATCCTTGAAGTGGGGCTCCCACCCCAGTTCCCTCCGCAGCATCGCGGCATCGATGGCATAGCGCAGGTCATGCCCAGGCCTGTCGGCGACATGGTCGTACGCGCTGCGGTCCTCGCCCATCAGCTCCAGGATCAACTCGATGACGGACTTGTTGTCCATCTCCCCGTCGGCCCCGATGAGATATGTCTCCCCGATCCTGCCGGCTTCAATGATCCGCAGTACTGCCCGGTTGTGGTCGTCCACATGGATCCAGTCCCGCACGTTCAGCCCTGCGCCGTAAAGGCGCGGATGTATACCGTCGATGAGGTTGGTGATCTGGCGCGGGATGAACTTCTCGACGTGCTGGCGCGGCCCGTAGTTGTTGGAACAGTTGCTCAGAGTCGCCTGGACGCCGAAGGAGCGCACCCACGCGCGGACCAGCAGGTCTGATGATGCCTTGGACGCCGAGTATGGGCTCGAGGGGTTGTACGGGGTGGTCTCGGTGAATCGTTGCGGATCGTCCAGTTCCAGGTCGCCGTAGACCTCGTCAGTGGAGATGTGGTGGTAGCGCCGCCCATGTCGGCGCACCGCCTCCAGTAGTTCGAACGTGCCCACGATGTTTGTCCGGATGAAGGGGCTCGGGTCATTGAGGGAATTGTCATTGTGAGATTCCGCCGCGAAGTGGACCACGACGTCGTGGTCGCCCACCAACTCGTCCACCAAGTCTGCGTCAGTGACGGATCCATGCACGAACGTCACGCGTTTCGGGTCGAGATCCGACAACGACTCGCGGTGCCCGGCATAGGTCAATGCATCGAGGACAGTGACGTGGTCGTCGGTTGTCTCGAGCACCAGCCGGACGAAATTACTGCCGATGAACCCGGCTCCCCCTGTGCACAACATTTTGGCCATGCGCGCAGTCTAGGGAACAACGGCGTGGGAGACTCAATTATGCGTGGCATCATTCTGGCTGGCGGTTCGGGCACTCGTTTGCACCCGATCACGCTCGCAAACAGCAAACAACTGGTTCCGGTCTACGACAAGCCCATGATTTATTACCCACTGACAACCCTCATTCTTGCGGGAATCAGAGAGGTGCTGGTCATCACCACTCCTCACGAGCAGGAGGCGTTCCGGCGCCTGCTGGGGGACGGCAGCCAGTTTGGCATCACCATCGAGTACGCGACGCAGCCTGAACCGAACGGGCTGGCGCAGGCGTTCACCATCGGCGCCAACTTCTTGGGAGGCGAGAAGGTCTGCCTGGTTCTGGGTGACAACATCTTCTACGGCCACGGCGTCGGCACCCAGTTGCAGAAGTGCATCGACATCGACGGGGCTGCCGTGTTCGGCTACTGGGTGTCCGACCCGGGCGCCTACGGCGTGGTGGAGTTTGACGCCTCCGGCAGGGCAATCTCGATAGAAGAGAAGCCTGCCCACCCGAAGTCCCACTACGCGGTACCAGGGCTGTACTTCTACGACGCCGACGTCGTGGAGATCGCATCCGGGCTCGCGCCATCGGCGCGTGGAGAGTACGAGATCACGGATGTGAACCGTGTGTACATGGAGCAGGGCCGGTTGCAGGTCTCTATCCTGCCGCGCGGCACAGCGTGGCTGGACACCGGGACCTTCGATTCCCTCAACGACGCAAGTAGCTTTGTCCGAACGATTCAGGCGCGGCAGGGACTCCAGGTGGGATGTCCCGAGGAGGCAGCGTGGCGACAGGGCTTCTTGACCGACTCAGAGCTGGAGGAACGTGCAGCCCAGTTGGAGAAGTCAGGGTACGGCAGCTACCTCCGTGAGTTATTACAGATTCCGGACTCCCAGAGGGGAGTTGGATGAGGCTGCGGCCGGCTGAGCCCAAGTGTTCACCGAATGAGTCTCTGCCTGCTGGTGGTTGGATTACGTGCGCATATCCATGATGTGCAGTGCCGAGAGAGGCTTCGCCACATCACGGGAAGCGGCTACGCGATGGACAGAGAGGCGCCGAAGCCTCGATCAGGCGTAGCTGACGCTTCCTCTGAGAACCTGAGCTCCGCCTTGGAGAAGTTCCAACGATCGCCTGAGCCCCGTACTCGAGGTGTGGGCTGTGTACGGGAAGTAGACGATCTCGACACCAACGGTTGCAAACTTGTCCTCAAGGCGTCGACCCTTCTCGGTGCCCCGCCAGTCGTCGCCCTTGAAGAAGTGCGTGAAGCCGACTTCCCTCCAGACGTCCAATTTGTCGGGCACCCGCTCTATGTAGACCTCATCCACACACTTGATGTTGCGGACGATCTCGGCGCGCTCTTCAGTGGGAACGACGGAGTGAACCCCCTTGACCTGAAGGAGCATCTCATCGCTGACCACCCCTGCGATGAGAACATCACAGTGATCCTTGGCACGACGCAGTATGTTCAGATGCCCAACATGGAACAGGTCGTACCCGCCAGCGGCATAGCCGATGCGTAAAGTCATGATTCCCTCACCCCAGTGCGCAGCCCCCCCGGACTGCACTCGTACCTACACTAGCGGTTCGATGAGGAGTCTGTCACGATGCCTTAGGTTTTTGGGCGACAGGTCGACCCCCCCTGTGCTCGTTCCAGCTTCCTGAAGACCGGATGACCCTACGGCCTATTCCACGGTGAGAAACTTGGTCGATACCGCGTCATGCATGGGAGGGCAACTCGACTTTGCAACCGCTGAACGTACAGAGTCGAGGATCTTAAGTCCCACATTCCGATATCCTCACCAGGTCGCAGCCGTGCCTCCCGTAGCAGGGAGCGGGCACGAGTACCCACTTTTCACTGCGGAGAGCCGCGGCGCCAGGCGAGCCTGTCAGACTAATGTTGAGGGATGAGCAATAAGGACACTGGTGACGCGGTCACTGAATCGTCATCTCGAGCGCAGGGTTCTGGCTCCGACCCCGGCCCCCCTCGCATAGTGAAGCTGTACGACGTAGTCCGCACTGCACATCTCGAGCGCGTGAGGGGGGGAGCCGCAACCACAATCCTCCACCGGTTCCAACGATATGACTTCGATAAGGAGCTGGCCAGCACAGTGGACCTGCGCGCCGCTGGTGTCCTGGGCGCCTTTTGTTTTGGACTGACCAATGATGTCGACGTCATCGAAATCAATGAACCGCTCGTCGCCAGAGCCGCGCCTCGCGCCTTGGCGATCATGACTGCCAACCGGATTAGAGCAGCGGTACTGCGCACCTCCAGTGCCCGAGTAGTCTCCTATGCGATCGCGAATAAGGACCCGCGGATTGTTGCTAACGCCCTGCCGATGAAGTCACGATGGAAGTGGCGACTGGAGGCCCTTCTTATTCCGGCGGTGTGGCGCCACCTGGACCGATTGGTGTTCGGCACGTCACATTCGTATGACCTTTACCGCTCATGGTTCCCTGACAGCCGACGCTGGCCAACTCACTGCACCATAGACGCCCTCCCCGTCGCACGCATCGCGGGACGAGGGGACGCGACGCGGGCAAGGTCCCTGATCTTCGTTGGAGACTTCTCGGCTCGCAAGGGCTTCGACAAGGTGTTGTCAGCGTGGCCACGGGTACGGGAGGCCGTGCCGGACGCGTCGTTGGTGCTTCTGGGAAAGGGCGTTGGTGTGAATGATGCACTCCACCTGGCATCCTGCGATGACCGGGTTCGGGTGGAAGTGGATCCCGCGAGGCCGAGGATCTTTGAAGAGATGTCCGCTGCAAAGGTACTCATTCTCCCCTCGCAACCCACCAAGCTGTGGCGAGAACAGGTTGGACTACCCATCGTGGAGGGACTCAGTATGGGCTGTGTCATTGTTACCACGGATGAAACGGGTCTGGCGCAGTGGCTCTCCACGCGCGGTCATTGGGTTGTGGCCGAGTCCGGGAACGTGTCGGCCATCGCCCAGGCGACCGTCGCCGCTCTCATGCAGGAGCGCAGTCCGCGGTCGGTTGTTCAAGACTTGCCGAAGCAGGACGGACGCGAGGCTGCGGAGGACTGGATGTTTGAGGCGGGGGACCAATGATCCACAAAGTCAATCTCGGGAACCTACGTCGGCACTTCTGGGCCTATCTGAGGGCGGCCGGGCGGGGGCATCTGGGAGCTCGCGTTGGCCGAGGTGTGAAGATGGGAGGTCCAGGAACCTATGACCTTCGACGCGGCAGCACGATTACCGACGACGTGAGGATTTGGGTCGGCGAGGGAGCGACACTCACCCTTATGCCGGGCGCCAAACTGGGCGATCGTTGCATCGTCAACGTCGAGTCCGAAGTGATTTTGGGCCCAAATACGCGGGTGTCATGGAACGTTCAGATTCTGGACACTGACTTTCATTGGTTGCGGGGCGAAGACGGACGAATTCGACCCCACACGCGCCCCATTGTCATCGAAGGTGACGTCCTCGTCGGGACAGGCGCCATGCTCCTCAAGGGCGTCACCGTTGGACGAGGGGCCGTGGTGGCTGCGGGTGCCGTTGTGCGTCGCGACGTTGCGGCAGGTGCCGTCGTGGCTGGAAACCCCGCCGTGGAAGTGGGACGAGTGACGGGGTGGGGCAGCGCACGACCCGAAGGACTGATGCCCGACACTGCCACAGGCCCATCTGCCGAAAAGAGCTGACCCGCCCGCAAACTATGAGAATTCATCTTCAGGCATGGGTCTCCCCAACCAGGCGCCGTATATAGCTGCAGGCGGCAGAGCCGATGGGCCCCTATATACGCCGAAGCTCAAAGGCAGGGGTGGCTGGTCAGGACATCGCGCCCCAGCACAGCCCGGTCTCAGGAACGCCTTTTCAACGCCATCACCATGGCGCGACGGGGCGGACCGCCAATCCAGGCTTTTTCTAGAGACAGCGCCGTGAGGTTCCGGGCGGCCCAAGCATCAAGGATTGCTTCAATCAGTGCGACGCGGTCAATGTACGAGATCAAAGGATCGTCGGCACCATCCTCGTGTCCAGCCCTCGAGTCATGGGCCAGGACGATGTCCCCCGCCCGAACACACACCGCGCTACCGATCCGCTCTTCCATCGTGGCATCGCGGCCGTCGAGGGCTGTTGCTGCCCAGAGCACTGGGGTCAACCCAGCACGACGCACGACCAACCATCCCGTGGGGGTCATTGCCCCGTAGGGCGGCCGGTACCACCGCACCGGCGCACCGATGGCTGCCTCCAACTCACGGCGCCCTGCGTTCAGTTGCGCCGCGAGATCCCGCCGGTTGAGCGTTGTGATCCTCCGGTGATCGATGCCGTGCAGCCCAACGTCGTGGCCCTCCTTGACAATCCGAGCCAAGAGTTCCGGGTGTCGGCGGACGCGTGTCAGGAGAACGAAGAATGTTGCACTGACGCCCCGGCTCTTCAACAGGTCCAGAATGAGCGGGGTCCAGTGGGGATCGGGGCCGTCGTCGAGGGTCAGCACCACGACAGGTTTGGCGACATCCACCCCCACTACCGAACGAAAGAACGGCGACGCGGAACGCACTTTGGACTTGAGATGCGAGAGACGCACCGCGTGCGACAACTTCGGACCGCGTGCGTACTCCCCCGGGGGCGACCCCCAAGCCCCGTGGAGCAGACCAAGGCCTCGCTGAATACGCCTGGCACTCCAGGCGCTGTCCGCCAGCGACTGACTCACCAGACTTTTCAGCCCGCGCAGGGAGCCCAGTGCGATCCACACAGAACCCTTGGCTGTCGAGCGAAGCCGGGAGAACAGTCGCCGGCCGGGACTTGTCGCCAGACGAAGGTCGATGTCGGCCTGCGTAACGCCATGGAAGCGAGCCCGCCTCAGGGTGAACGATCGCGTCGCCCTCTCCAACCCGGGCTCATCAAGCGCCACCGATGCCGGGCAGGCGACGATCGTGCCGCCACGAGCCACCAGAGTTCGCGTGAAGAGTGTGTCTTCCCCGCCGCTGGTTCCCAGCGTCGGATCGAAGTCAACGTTGAAATGCCGAACCTGATTCAGGTCCAGGAGGAGATTTCCGGTCGCCGCGGCGGGAAGCCGCTCTCCCGGCAGCCGCTTCGCCCTCTCGAAAATCCCCACGGCACGCACCCACGGGTCGACGTCTTTCGGCAGGATCGTCTCCACCCTTCCCATGACCGCAGTGGCACCAGTCTTCTCCCACATGTGCACAAGCTCCGTCAGCCACCCCGGGGTGGGCCACTCGTCATCGTCGATAAACACCAGCAGCCCATGCTCCGAAGCCTCCGCTAGGAGACGGCTCCGAGCCGCGGCGATGCCGGGTGTGGGCTCGTGGGCATAATGAACAGGAACACCCCAACTCCCCTGAGTCACGATGTCGCGCGCGGATGCATCAGAATCGTTGTCAACGACGATGACTGAGACCTCGAAGCGGTCAGACAATTCCGAAACCCGCTCAGCGAGAACTCCCAGAAGCTTCTCCAAGGATTCCAAACGTCGGTAGGTGGGAATTGCCACGGCGAGCCGAAGCCGCCCAATGTCATGGCGGTCAGGCACGGCGTCTGCTTGCCGTGGCGTAGGCCTCCGCATGGCGGCGCCCTGCATCAGCCCATCCGCGCGCCCCAAGACGGGGTGGCTCAACCGGCAAGGCAGAAACTGCTTCGCGAAAAGCGATCACGTCACCGGGGGTCAGGTCATCACTGAAATGGTGGATCCAGCCGGGTCCGACCTCTGACGCCAGGTCGCGGTTCATCTCGTTGTCCGGGACAAGTACTGGCCGGCCAAGGGACAACGCGGCCAGAACAGCCCCGGAGTTGTGCATGAATCGGTAGGGCAGAACCACACCTCGCATGCCCATGATGGCCGTCGCAAAGGCCTCCTCAGAGAGGTATCGCAGGTCCAAAATGATTCGACTGTCCTCACGAGCGAGTGATTCGACCTCCTGCCGCATCAACTCACTTGTGGGATTACCGCAGATTCTCAAAATGGTGTCAGGCAGGCTCTCCAGCGTGCCCTTAAACGCCCCTATGAGGCTCTCGACGCCTTTATACTGCCGGATCAAACCAACAAATCCGAGCGTGTCGTCCTCCGCCTCAACGGGCGGAACCCCCGCAAACCAATCAATGTAGTGTCCGTGCGGGATGACGCAGGACCGCTGACCAAACGATGCAGAATGCTGGTTGAGTGCGATGCGGTAGCTCGTGTGGTCCTCAACGCCTTGCAGGAACCAGCGTTCCCATCGGCTGATGCCGCTGGGTAATTCAACGTTGTGTACCGTGCGGACCACGGTCACCTTTCCCCAACGCAAGCGAAGCAGCAGGGCACTGGCCAGCAGCGCGCGCACAAGCCTTTTGGGTCGAGTGGTTCCACCCAAGAGGGTTTCCGGCCAGTGGAAATGAAGAACATCGTACTTTCCGAGAAGTGCCCTCTTGTAATCGAAACGCAGGTGTTCTATTCCGGGTTCCTTGGCCAGTGACTCATCCAGCATGTGGATGTAAGGATTGGTCGTCGGGCGCGGCGCACCGAAAGACTGCATGACCCTCAGCCTTCGAGTGGTTGGCGTCGTGTTCTCTCGCGTCATCGTTACAGTGTGCCAGCCCGGCGCCCAGAAGGAGCGTCGCACCTCGCCGATGTAGGCGCCTCACCCGCTAGGAGTGCGGCACTCATGTAGGACCCGCAACACCAAGGTGATGCTCTTCGAACTCGCTCAACTCATCCCGGACACTCGAGAAGACAGTGAGATTCAAAAAGGGCATTGTCAGGCTCGAGCATCGTTGTACCAATCAGACATGAGGGCAGGCAAGCGTTCGGACGACCAACGGTCGTGGGGGGTGCCCCCCGTGGCTGCCGCACGGTTCATCGTCGTGACAAGATTCCCGACAATGTCACCGTGAAGCGACGTTGTGAATGCATTGGGCTCTGCCAACGTTGGAGGGCCGCCGAGAGGAAGGCACACCACAGGTGTACCCATGGAACTCGCCTCTGCCGCCACCCAGCCTGCTTGGTCGTGCATCGAAGGGAACAACAAGATGTCCGCTCTCGCCATCGATTCCAGAATTTCATGCCGGGGACGGTGTCCAAGAAACAGGACCCGGTCGCCCAGACCGAGACGCGACGTCAACGCATCGAGCGCGGATCGTTCGCGACCTGCACCGTATATCTCCAATGTCCAGTCACGCGCGTCCTTGCGCGCCATGGCCTCCAGCGCCAACGAAGCGCCCTTCCAGTAGATGAGGCGTCCGACGAAGACCGCTCTGCGCCCTCCGGTTGCGCAAGGGACGCGTTCCGGAAGTGATGCCCTATCCAGTGAAGCATTCGGCTCAACGACCACCCGGCGAGCACGTCGAAAGCGGTGCGCGACGTCAGCGTTCTGCGCCACCACGACACTGGCGGAGCGAGCACTACTGTCCCCGAAGATCCATCTTGGCAGTGAAGTGAGCCCGATTCTTGCGACTTCGATGGCCACCCCACGCGCCCCCAGCCAGTGACGCAGCTTCCAGATCGGCAAGCGCGACGCACCCCCCACAGGGCCCCATACGAAGGGCACGCCTGGCATACCGGCAAGCCCCGAAGGAAGCCAGTCGTTGGCGAACGTGACGTGGTGGGCCAGGTCGAAGCCAAGCTCCGCGTGCAGACGCTTGGCAGTCCGCGCGGCCAACATCTGCCACAGACAGTAGTACCAGTACAGGTCCCAGGCATGACGCTTTGCTCGAAAGACCCAATCAGGAAGATCGATATGAACTACATGCAGATGCTCCGCGAGCGTTGCGTCCGCGCCGAGGCGCTCGGCAATCTCGTCGACGAAACGAGAGCGGCACAATACCCAGACGTCGTGGTCAACGGCGGCAGCAGCGGCGAACGCCCACCCCGCGCTCGCTTCGGGCTCGTCTGAGGGCCCAAACGCATATGCGCCCATAAGGACGCGTGGGCGGGTCGGATCCCGAGTGCTCATTCCGGTCCCCAATCTGACACATCATCCGTAACGGATAATATTGAGACAGTGTAACCTGACCGGCACCACAGCCTTGGGGGGAACAGTAAAATGCATGAGTCCCGGCTCACAGTTCGTCAGGCTTACGCGCACTTGGCTCGCGCGCAGAAGGGTCACGCCCGAGGAGCACCCGCGTACTCGGTCTACGTCAACCGACGTTTGGGCCGGATACTGGCCGCTTGGGCCTATACGCGCGGACTCACACCCAATATGGCCACCGGCATCAGCGCTGCACATACCTTTTTGGGGATCGCATTGCTCATGGTCCTCCCAGCCGTACCGTTGACCGGTGTAGTTGTGGCCGTCTTGCTTGTCCTCGGATACGCGTGGGACTCGGCTGATGGTCAAATCGCCCGGTTGACCGGGCAGGGTTCGCCTGCGGGCGAGTGGCTCGACCACTTCGTTGATGCCATCAAGATCTCATCGCTCCACCTTTCTGTCCTCATCGCGGCTTGGTTCCATATGCCGCTGCGTGACTCGTGGTGGTTACTACTGCCACTTCTTTTCTCTGTAGTGGCAACAGTCACGTTCTTCGGGATGCTGCTCAACGACCTCATCAAATCGAGTCACGGCGGCGCCAGCACACATCAAAGGGGTGGGGGAACCGCAATCCGCTCCCTCTTATTGCTGCCGACCGACTTCGGGCTGGTCTGCCTAGTCTTCGTCTTCTGGGGCTACCCTGGCTGGCAGCACTGGCCGTCGCCCTTCTTCATTCTCTACGGCTTGCTTCTCCTCGCAGCCTCCGGCTTTCTTTTGTTGGCATCGGTCAAGTGGTTTCGGGAAATGCAAAAGCTGTGAACGGCAACAATCAGAACACGCGTCTTGCTTTCCTCGTCGTTAATTTTGGGTCCAGCACCCTTCTCGCACGCAACCTCGCCCCGGCTGTGCGCGAGTGCCGTCCTGATGTTGTGGTCGTTGTCGACTGTTGGTCTGGTGAAGACGAGCGTCAGCGGGTGACCGAGCTATCTGCGGCCGAGGGATGGGACCTTGTGTCTCTGCCCGACAATCGAGGATTCGGAGGTGGAATGAACGCAGGTGCTGCGCGGGCCCGCCAGCTAGGGGCCACCCAACTGCTCCTCATCAACCCGGACGCACGCATCGACTCGTCAGCCCTCGATCTTCTGAGCACCGTCGCGGCAGAATATCCGGACGCATTGGTGGCACCGCGCGTGGTCGACGCAGAGGGTAAAACATGGTTCGCGGGTGCTGTCCTACACCTCAGCGACGGCGCCACCAGCGGTCGGTCTGCAAGATTGCCCGAGGCCACGGATGGCATTTGGGAGTGGATCTCGGGCGCCTGCATGATGCTCAGCATGCAGCTTTGGGACGCAGTCGGGGGATTCGACGAGTCCTACTTCCTCTATTGGGAGGACGTCGACCTGTCACGGCGCGTCACCGCCCGGGGAGGACGCCTCATCGTTGTGCAGGAGGCAACAGTCCTCCACGAAGAGGGAGGCACCCACAAGGATCAAGTGGAAGGCCGCGGGAAGTCCGGCACCTACTATCACTACATGATCCGAAACCGCCTGATGTTCGCCACCAAACACCTGGACGCCGAGGGCATCAGACGGTGGCGACGAGCATCGGTGACCAATGCTTGGGCGGTTCTACTCCAAGGCGGTCGCCGGCAGTTCCTGCATCCAGTGGCCCCCGCACGGGCAGCTTGGCGGGGCCTGCGGGAGGGCATGGCCCTCGCGGCCTTCGCGCTCAAGAATGATGGATCCGAGAGGCAGACATGACCGAAAGCACACCCCCGTCGAGTCAGCCCCTACGTCGCCGCGGCTGGCTGGTTGCTGCCGCAGCCACCGCCGTTGCCGTGTTGGCTGTGGCGCTTATCGCGCCCCAACTCACTCCGCAGCCTGCTCAGACTCCTTCTGGCCCCCTCAGCCCCACGATCGCAGGAACGACCGGACCCGTCCAAGGCTCCCCCGTCCCTTCTGATGCGGTATCGCCGACGATCCAGGTAGTCCCAGGGAGCACGCCCGCCTCGCCGACCGCCTCGCCGACCACCTCGCCGACCGCCACGTCGTCCATCACTCCGCGGGAACAACCTACCGAGAACGAGGATTCGGCGCCTCGAGAAACCCGAGACCCCATCGGGATCACGGCCGTCGCAACTCCGATGGAGGGGATCCAAGCAAGCCTCGTGCGCATCGAGTCCGTCACAGGAGAAGTGGCGATACCGGGTGAGGTGGGCGGACCAGCCCTACGCATCACCCTCGAGGTGACGAACAGCACGCCGGAAGACTTCGACACCCCAGCGGTAGTCGTGAATCTCTACAAGGGAGCAGCTCGTTCACCCGCGGGTTCGTTGCTCAATCCGGGGAGCCGTGCTTTCCCGGACAAGATCGCGCCCCGGGCCTCAGCGGAGGGCATTTACCTGTTCACAGTGGGGCCAGATGACCGAGATGACATCACCATCGAGGTAGACCTCGCCGTTGGTACACCCATAGTTCTGTTCCAAGGCAAGGTGAATTAGGGATTGACACTTGCCATCCTCGCCCCCACGGCCGTATGATCCAGTCACTGAATCTCCGTCGCTGAGAAACGTTTCTCCATGGGATTCAGACACGAGCTGGGGGGCTTGGAACCGTGTCGATAAAGCAATTTTGCGCGCGCATGTGCGCCATCATCACTACCACTGCGCTGGTCGCGGGATTCGCTGCGAGCATGGAAAAGGCGGCTGCCGCTGAACCTATTCCTCTGCCTGCGACGGTTTCAGCGGACGGCCTTCCAACTGTCCAAATTGACAAAGGCGTTATTTGGGCAAGTGAGATCGTGGGTGATATTGCATACGTTGGTGGAGAGTTCACCAACGCCCGTCCGGCCGGAGCTGCCGTCGGTACAAATCTGATTCCGCGATCCAATTTCTTGGCATTCAGCATCAGCACCGGGGTCCTTGTATCTTCAATGGCCCCGAGCTTCAATGGACGAATCAACGACATAACAGCGTCACCGGACAAGACGAAACTGTACGTCGTCGGAAACTTCACGACGGTCAACGGTCTGACGCGCAACCGCATCGCTGTCTTCGACCTGCCCAGCGGAAACTTGAATTCCACCGTGGTGCCCAACATCAACGGCACGACGCAGTCAGTGGCAGCTACCAACGACACCATCTATGTTGGGGGGTACTTCAGTGCCGTCAACAATAGCGCTCGAGCCCGAATCGCCGCCGTCCGAGCATCGAATGGATCGCTTTTACCATTCAAACCCATTGTCGACAACGGGATGGTACAGGCGCTTGCCGCCAGTCCAGACGGCAGCTCGTTAGTCCTGGCCGGAAGCTTCACTTCCGTTGCAGGTGGTTCCACCAACCCCGGTTACGGCCTCTCTCGCGTCGACGGTGTTACCGGGAACCAGTTACCGCTTCCGGTCAACTCTGAGGTACGTAACGCAGGCCAGAACTCCGGGATCACCCGATTGAAGAGCGACGGCACAAACTTCTACGGCGTGGGCTGGCACTTCGGCTCTGGCGGCAACTCGGAGGGAGCTTTCTCGGCGAACTGGAGCGATGGCACACTGAAATGGCTCGAAGACTGCCACGGGGACAGCTACGACATCGCCCCCACCAAGGACGTTGTTTACTTGGCCAGTCATAAGCATTACTGCGGTAATAGTGGCGGTTTCCCGCAGACGGAGCCCTGGTCTTTCTACCATTCGACAGCCGTCACCAAAACCGTCGAGGGCGTCAACACGAGCGACATCTACGGATACCCGGACCACCCCGGTACGCCACGCCCAGACATTCTCAATTGGTTCCCGCAGACTGACGTCGGCACCTACACCGGCAAGTCTCAGGCCGTCTGGACCGTTGACGGAACCGATGACTACGTCATTTACGGAGGAGAGTTCCCCCGTGTCAACGGAAAGACCCAGCAGGGACTTGTGCGCTACGCAGTGAGGGACAAGGCACCTAATCTGCAGGGACCGCGGTTCCTGCGGAATCAGACGTCATGGGCGCCTTCCGTCACATCAGCATCTTCGGGTTCGGTCAGGATTGGCTATTCAACAGTTTGGGACCGCGACGATCTCAATCTCACCTACCGCGTGTATCGCGACTCTGAGAACCCCGCCGGACTCGTCGACGAGCGCCTCAAGAGCAATGTGTTCTGGAAACCGGAGTCTGTTCGTTTGATGGACGGCAACCTGACACCGGCCAGCACGCACCGCTACCGCGTCACGGCAACTGACCCCTGGAACAACGTTTTGCGTTCGGACTGGGTCAACGTGACCGTTTCCTCCACCGCACTCTCCCCCTATGCCCTTGCTGTTTACAACGACGAGGCGCAGTCCTATTGGCGTCTGGGCGAGGCAAGCGGCGACACGGCTGTTGACTGGGTCGGTTCCACGGACCTAACAATTCAGGGAGGCGCGTCGCGCGGCACTGCCGGCGCCGTCGCTGCCGATAGTGACAAGGCGACTACATTCGCAGGCGGGTACGCCTCCACCGGTGTGACCACAGACGGCCCCTCCTCTTTTGCCGTTGAGGCTTGGATCCAGACCACGACGACGTCAGGCGGAAAGATCATCGGCTTCGGCGGGGCAGCAACCGGCGACTCAGGCAGCTACGACCGTCACGTCTACATGGACAACGCTGGTCGGATTCTGTTCGGCGTCTATCCGGGCGCGGTGAAGACAGTGAGCAGCACTGCTTCCTTCAACGACGGCCAGTGGCACCACGTAGTCGCCAGTCTTGGTTCCGAAGGGATGCGCCTGTATGTCGACGGAAAGCGCGTAGGACAAGACGTTACCGTCACCTCTGCTCAGAGCTATTCAGGCAACTGGCGGATCGGTGGTGACAACCTTAATGGGTGGACGAATCAACCAACGTCCAACTACTTCTCGGGAAGCATCGACGACGTTGCCGTCTATGCCGCTCCATTGACCGTGAGCGACATTCGGGCCCACTACGTCGCCTCCGGTCGGACCGTCGACGTTCCACCTGCTCCGGTTGATGCTTACGGCGCGCTCGTACACGAGGCCGACCCGGAACTCTACTGGCGCTATGACGAATCCTCTGGCCCTGCTCTCTCAGACGCTGGCGAGCAAGGTGTACCCGGACAGTTGGCTGGCGACTTCCAACGCAACGAACCCGGAGCGCTGGTTGGAGGCACAGGCAAAGCCATCACCTTCAAGCAAACCTCGTGCAACTGGTGGCAGATGGGTTGTACGCCCACCAACGGCGGCAATGCGTTCTCCACAATTAACTTCGTAGGCCCCAACGCCTACAGCCTCGAGACCTGGTTCCGCACCACCACAACGTCCGGAGGGAAACTGATCGGGCTTGGGGATGCCCAAACCGGCGGGTCATCGAATTATGACCGGCACGTATACATGCAAAACGATGGCAAGCTCGTATTCGGGACGTGGAGTGGACAAACGAATACCATCTTCACAGCCTCCCCCTTGAACGATGGCCTGTGGCACCACGTTGTGGCCACGCAGGACGCCTCTGGGATGAACCTCTACGTCGACGGCATTTCTCAAGGCACCAACCCGGCGACGGCCGCACAGAACTTCATCGGTTACTGGAGGGTTGGTGGCGACTCAACTTGGGGTTCGAGCTCCCCCAACCTGATCGGCAGTTTCGATGAGACTGCGGTATACGGACGAGCCCTTACTGCTACTGAAGCCGCAACGCACTTCGCGGTTGGGAGCGGCGCTGCGGCTCCCAACCAGCCGCCGACGGCTTCCTTCATCGCCACGGCCACCGATCTCAAGGTGGATGTCGATGCCTCCGCTTCAACTGATTCAGACGGCTCCGTCAATATCTACGGATGGGACTTCGGTGACGGCACCACCGGTACCGGCATCACGACGACACACACCTACTCAACGGCAGGTGCTCACACCATCACGTTGACCGTCACGGATGACAAGTCCGCCACGGCAACAACCACTCGCGAAATCACAGCAACCGCCCCCAATGTGGCTCCCACAGCTTCCTTCACCGTCGCCACCAACGGCCTCTCTGTGAGTGTCGACGGCAACGGATCCACGGACCCAGACGGCTCCATTGCGTCATGGGCATGGGACTTCGGAGACGGCACCACAGCAGCCACCGCCACGGCCACTCACACTTATGCGGCAGCGGGCAGCCACACCATCACGCTCATTGTGAAAGACGACAAGGGTCTATCCGGCTCAACCACCAAGGACGTGGTAGCAGTGGGGCCGAATCAAGCGCCAATCGCGTCCTTCACCTCTGCCGTCAACGGCTTGTCCGTATCTCTCAACGCCGCTGCCTCCAACGACCCCGACGGAACCATCACGACGTACCAGTGGGATCTCGGCGACGGAAGCAGCGCCGCAGGTGTGACAACTACACACACATATACCAGCCCTGGCAGCTACAGCGTCATACTCACGGTCACTGACAACGCAAACGCCACGGCAACGAGAACCAACAGCGTTACCGTCGTGAACCCCGTTTCCGGGATCCTCGCACAGGATAAATTCGAACGAACCAGCGCAACAGGATGGGGCACAGCCAACATCGGTGGCCCCTGGACTTTGCGCGGCACCGCATCGCGGTTTAACGTCGCCAACGGCGCCGGGAACATCTCCGTCCCTTCCGCCAGCACACTCTACGCCGACCTCAACCAGATCTCCTCCACCTCAACCCGGGTCGAGGCCGTATTCAGCGTCGATAAACTGGTTGAGGCACAGTACGTCGCCGTTGTGGGACGCCGAATCGGCCCCAACAGCTACATTGCTCGGCTGCGCCTTCAATCTGACGGCGGTGCCAAGCTCTACCTGCTCGACAATTCCACTTCTCTCGCACCCTTCCTGACCATTCCAGCTGGGACCATCACTCCTGGCCAGAAATACACAATCGTCCTGGAAACCATCGGCACTGCCCCCACTGCACTCAAAGCCAAGTTCTACCCATTCGGGGGCACCGAACCGACGTGGCAGGTCCAGAGCAGCAACGTCGATCCAGCCCTGCAAGCTGCCGGCGCCGTCTCCGTGTTCAGCTACCTCCCCAACACCACCCAGGCACCCTCTACCGTCTCCTTCGACACCATCACCGTCACCGACCCAGCCATCGGTTGACGTGAAAGGAGCGGGGAGTCAGTGAGAAGCACCAGAACAGACGAGGCGGCGAAGCGAGATGTGGGGGCCGAAACAGAGGACACCAATGGCCGACAGGGATCCGGTAAGTCTTCTGCCGTCGTATTGACCAACTCCCCAAGCAAGTCGACCGCTGGCCCGGCGATTCGGGCTGGTATCCGCTGGCGGAACGTGGGCAGTGCCGCGATTGCCAAAGTCGTCGTCATGGGAATCGCCGGCTTCTTGGGACTCATCACGAGCCGCCTCATCTTGCAGCACTACGGGATAGCGGCCTATGCACAATACGGGCTCCTGAACAGCCTGCCGTCTCTACTACCGTTCGCGGATCTAGGCCTTGCAGCCGTGGTCATCAACGCGGCGGCGGAGTCGTTGGATCCCGCCCGGGATCCCAGACTCAGGCGAGCACTGCTGAGTGCTACCCGCGTTCTGTTCATATCCGGCGGCACGCTGGTTCTCGTATCGGCGGCGATCACCGCACTAAATTTGTGGCCTGTCATCCTCGGACCGGGCTTGATGGAGGACGGAGGGTGGACAGCGGGTGCAGCCATGGCACTTTTCGGCTTGGGCCTGCCCCTAACCATCGGACCCAGGCTGTTGGTGGGACTTCAGAAGAACACGCTCCAAATCACTCTTCAAGGCATCGCAGCACCCATCGTCCTGATACTCGTGGGGGCCACGGTGGTCCTGCAGGTTCCTGCTAGCGACTACTTGGCGCTTTTCACTTACATCGCCGGCATCGTCGTTTCAACGGTCTGCCTGCTCAGTGCAGCGAGGCTTATTTCTCCACAAGTGTCGGAGATGTTCCGACAGGTCCCCCACCGACGTGCGCACCCGAGTTCCAAGGTGATGGATCTTGCAGGCCCAATGCTTGTCCAGATGCTCGCGCTGCCAGTGGCGATGCAAACCGCGCGCATCATGGTGAGCCATTTGGGGGGCTCCCGAGAACTCGCCGAATATAATCTTGCTTCCCAGCTGTTCGGAATCGCCACCCAGACCGTGGCAGCTGCCGGAGTGGCGCTGTGGCCTTTGTATGCACGCGCGCGGGCGGAGGGAAGAATCGAATCGCCGGTGCGCCCAGCGGCGTGGTTCCTCGTTGGAGGTCTGATGCTCGCGGGAGGGATGGCGCTGGTTTCGCCTTGGCTGGTGAGTATCGCATCGGCCGGAAAACTATCCCTCGACGTAGTTCTTGTATGTGCCTTCGTATTTTTCGTAGCTCTCCAGGCGCTCAAGTACCCCCTTGGCATGTACATGACAGACGCGAAAGGCCTGTCCTTCCAAGTGATACCCACCCTCGTCATGGTGCCCACATCACTGGGGTTGTCGTGGTGGCTGATTCCGATTGTCGGTGCGGCCGGAAGTGTGATCGCGGTGTCCTCGGGCGTTCTGGTCTGTCAGGTCGTACCCAACTTCATATATGTGCAGCGCGACTTGGCACGCCGCCGAAACAATGCCGAATCGGAGGGTAGCGTCGAGGCATGACCTTGCACCCTCTATCGCGCCCATCTAAGGCGGTGGACGGTTGGGAAGTCGCGGCCGCGCATGCGGCCGTGTTCATCATTGCAATCCGCTACCGGTTCTCTCCGGATGTGCCGATCGGCTTCCTACTGGCCGCTTGTGTGATACCCGTCACCCTGCGCCACCTCTCCCGATATCGCGGCGCTGTGACCATCTCTGTCCTCGCCCTTCTATCTGCTATATCGGGTCTGCTGCTGACCATGGGCCACGTGTCGTTGGGCAACGTCAGCGGATCCCTCGCTCTTGTACAGACCGCCCGGATGGTTGGGCTGGCACTGGTACTCGCCGCTCTCCTTTGGGCACGATCCCTCCTTGGCATTCCACGGCTCATCCTCGTATTTGGTTTGGGAAGCCTTGTCTCCCTCGTGGTCTCGGGCGTGAACTCAGACAACGTTTGGAAGTTCTCGCTTTCGGTTCCCATCACTCTTATTCTGCTGAGTCTCCCTGGGATCAGCCGGCACAGGTGGGGACAGGTGGGAATGGCCCTGATGTTGGTGGCGGTGTCAGCGCTCAACGACTCACGATCAGCAGCAGGTCTGCTGCTCGTGGCGATCGCTCTGACGGTCACCCAGAGGGGAGCGGTCACCCAGAGCGGAGCCCAATGGCCCGGGACAAGGGACGGGTGGCGTGCATGGACAGCACTTGCGCGGGTCGCACTTGTCGGCGCAGGCGGGTTCCTCATTGTCCAGTCGGCCATTCTGGATGGGATGCTCGGGGAATCGGCCCGAAACCGCACCATCGCCCAAATCTCCCAATCAGGATCCTCACTCGTGGGGGGGCGGCCAGAGATGGGAGCGGCTCTGGCGCTTGTAACAGACCGGCCTTGGGGTTACGGGGCTGGCACATTGGCCACCTATGCGAACATCATGTTGGGCAAGACGGGTATGCATTCGCTCGGCTACGATCCGAACAACGGGTACGTCGAGAAGTACATGTTTGGATACGGCATAGAAGTTCACTCGGTACTCGGTGACCTCTGGATCCTATTTGGCTTCGCGGGCGCACTGCTCGCCGTGACCGTCGCAGCGTTTGCCCTCTTCGGGTTGGGTGACCTCTTGAGTCGGGGGGCGGCCACGACGATTACCACCTTTCTGGTGCTTCGGCTGGCTTGGGACTTTGCCTTCAGTCCTATTGCAAGCGCGATGCCGCTTCTGCCTTTGACCCTGGCGGTCGCTCTGCCTGCTCTGACGGGTGCCTTGGCTCCGCAACGGTCGACTCCTCCAAACTCCGGACAACCGTCTCGGTTGACTCACGCCCCGCCTCGCCATAGCGCGATTGAGACGTCCGAGGCACGCTGGTGATGATGACTCCGAGCACCGGCACGGACGCAGCCTCCATAGCTTCGATGACTTTGCGAATGGCCCTGGTGGATGTCTTTCCGTAACGCGAGGCGATCAGTGCACCATCTGTCATGTGTCCCAACCACTTGGCGTCAGTCACAGACAGTGCTGGCGCCGAGTCAATAATGACGAGGTCATACTCATCGCGTGCTTGTGAAATGAGCGAGCGCATAGCGCTGCTTGCCAGTAGTTGAGCAGGGTTCGGCGGTAGGGCCCCGGACGTCAATACGTGTAACCCGTCCTTCGCCCACGGCTGCACAGCATCCTGCAGACTGATCTCACCGCGCAATACATTGGTCAGTCCGGTGGCGCCCTCGAGCTGCGTCAGGTTGGCGAGGGACGGTCGACGCAGATCACCATCAATAAGGAGGACGCGCTGGGTTTCGGCGACGGCGAGCCCCAGAGAGGAGACGATGGAGCTTTTCGACTCTGCAGGTGAGGCGGAAGTGATGACGAAAGAACGTAGCTGCTCACCCATGCTGAGGAAGCTCAGGTTCGCAGCCAGACTTCGTACAGATTCCGCCTGAATTCCTTGCGGATCCCCCAACACGTTCACCGGTAGAGTCACGCCTTTGGGTGATCCAATCACTTCCCCGACGACTGGTACCGCTGTCACCTGGGCGACGTCGTCCCGTGAGCGCACCGTCTGTCGGAACACTGAACGGGTGATAGCGAAGATCACGCCCACAGCGAGCCCAAGTAGTTCCCCCACGAGAACGTGGAGTCGCTTATTCGGTGCGAAGGGATACTTGGGAAGGTTGGCGCTCTGGATGGTCGTGAGCTTGATCGTCGCAGTTCCGTCCTCGGCCGTGGGCGAGACTTCGCTCGTAACCACTCGGACGAGGCTTGCGGCCACCGCAGAAGAGATTCGCTGTGAGAGTGCCGGATCTTGGCTGTCTGCATGGATATCGATGATGACCGTATTGAGAGGTGAATCAGCGGAGACCACGCTCGCCAAAGATTGCACTGTGCTGGCCAGTCCTAGCTCGTCGATGACGGGTTGCAGAACAATTTCCGTCTTTGCGAGTACCACGTAAGTGGTGACCAGATTCTCGGCATACGTACTGCCCTGGACGAGTTCCGATGGGCTGTCACCCCTGTCGCTGGTCACCAACAGTGAACTCGTCGATCTGTACTGCTCCGGAGTCGTCAAGGCGACCCCGAAACCCACCGCTGCCCCGATCACGCCAACCACGAAAATCAGCACCCAGTTGCGCAGGATGGTCTTCAGGTAGTCCTGTAACGACATGTCTTCCCCTTCAGCTTTCAGTATTCAGCAGCGACACGAGCTGCTGCGCAACAGCGTCACTGATCCTTCGACGATACGCGACGGGGTCGTGTCTCTCTTGCGCCATTCTTGCGCTGGTCTCCACAAGTCCGCGCACCGTGGCCCATTGGTCGACGAGGTCCTGAAGTGCCTCCGCGAGGGCTTCGGGATCATTCCTGCGCACTAGATGCGCGCTGGGGTATCCAGCCGCGGCCTCGCGAAGGCCGGTGGTATCACTGACGATGACCGGGCGTTGAGCAAGGACGCCCTCGACTGCAGTGTTTCCAAAAGGTTCGTCGAGCCGACTCGGAACCACGAGCACGTCGCAGTGCTCAAGCAGAGGCCAGATCTCGGGTCTGAACCCCACAAGGACTTCCTCGTCGGAGTAGCCCCCCTCCTTCAGAGCTGAGCGCAACTCCGACTCATAGGATTCGTATCCGCTGAACGTTGAACCGGCAAACACCATTTCGAGTTCGACGCGACCACGCAGAATCTTCGCAGCCTCCACGATAAGATCCGGTCCCTTACGCGGCGACAGCCGCCCCAAGTAGAGGACTCGGAGAAACCCACCCAGTTCTCGGCGGGGCAATGTAGGTGCGATTGGGGGGCCGGCGACACCGTTGGCCACCACTCGGGCTCGCTCGGCCAGCATCGGCAGGCTCTTCGCGATTGTGCGCAGGCTGAAGTGACTGTTAACGAGAACGGAGGTTGACGCCAGGTGGGGGATGTACAGCGCAAGATTGGCCCACCTCCTCGCCGATCCCTCGGCCTCGTGGACGTGCGTGATGCACGGGATCCGACGGAGCCTCGCCACCAGCGGCCATTGCGGCAACGTGACTGTGCTGACATAAATACAGGCTGGCGCAGTCCGGGTGATCAGCTTCCAACTGGACACCAGCCCTGCCATCCACCCGCCGAGCAGTTTCAGCCAGTTCCGGGGTCGTAGTAGAGCCTTTCTCAACACCAACATGGGGACGATCACAGTCGGGATCCCCTGAGCCTCGAGAGCATCCACGAGCGGCCCACCCTCAGGCAGCGCCACGAGGCAGCTCATCCCAGACTCCCTGACAGCGATAGCACTCTCAAGGAGCATGCGGTCAGCACCGAAAAGTTCAGCACCCGGGTGCACGAGAAGACATGTTGCCATGGACCGATCATTCCATGATGTGCTCATCGTTGTGACATGATCCAGACGACGATCTTTCGGGAGGCTAATCAGATGACCAACGCCGTGCTGTTCGTATGCTCCATGAATGTATGCCGTTCGCCGTTTATGCAATGGATATTTACGGAAGGCCTTCCTGAATCCGAACGGCAACACTTCCACTCAACGAGCCGCGGCGTCAACGCAAGTTCGGGGAAAGGCATCTGCGCGCAGAGCGCCACTCTGATGCAGGAATCCGAGGAGGGGCGACGTTTTGCGAATGATCATCTGTCCGCGCCTCTTGGGCCCTCCGATTTGGCGGAGCCAGATCTGATCATCGTAGCAACGCGGGCAGAGCGAGCCATCCTAGCGCGCTACGCCCCTGCCCTGCGGACCGTTACCTTCACGCTCCGCGAGGCCGTCCTTCTCAGCGCTTCGCCCGCCTCCCCCAACGAATCCGCCTTCATCCTCAAAACTGAGCAGGCCAAGGGTTCCCCACTCCCGCTACAGGGCTTTCCAAACCTTCTCCACCGCCGCCGGGGCACGCTCATCCATCCGCCGGCCCGATACTCCCGGCGACAGCGCCTCGACCCGCTTGACGTACCAGATGCACACCTGGGTCGCCCTTCTGCCCATGGGAAGATGCTCAGATCCCTGCGGACGGAGACAACAGACCTTGTGCTGAGTCTGGTTCGATTCCAAGGTCAACGTTCCCAAAACTGACGGACATCAAGGTTCAAGCATCCCAGTCCACACTCACGCGCCGGGGACGCCTCCCGACCGATCGCAGGGTCTGCCCCTGCGCGAGTCGATGCGCGAGGTCCTCGTACGCAAGGGCAACATCGTTCCAAGAGAAGTCCCGGCTTGCCGAGACCCTCAACTGCTCTCCCAGCAAGTGAACTTGATCCTCGTCCGACTCCGTCAGAGCCAAGGCGGCAGTGACACCCTCAGCTTCCCGGAAGTACCAGCCCCGATCACTGAGCACCTCCCTGTTGAAGACCACGTCGTAGGCGATCACAGCTGTACCAGCACCCATCGCCCGCAGCAGCGATGGGTTGGTCCCTCCTACAGAATGACCATGGAGGTACGAGTAGGCGTGAAAATATAGCGCGTCCAAGACGTCTTGGTCATATACACCACCGAGAAGCCGGATCCGACGGTCGGAATTTGCAATCGCTTCGATCGCCTGCTTGTAAGCGGCTGAATAAGGTGCTGAACCTACAACCACGAGAGCCTTTGACGCTGACGACGAGTGATATCCCTGCACGATATCCAGCACGTGATTCTCAGGCTCAAACCGAGCCACGACAAGGTGATAACCATCCGGCACCAGCCCTAAGCGGTCCAGTTCTCCAGTCGGCACCTTCTCTTGGATGGGCGCACCGTATCTAATGAGTTCAGTTGCTATCCCGAACTGATGTGCGTAGTAGTCGGCGATGCCAGGCGCATCAGCAATAAGCGCGTCGGCATTGCGGACCCCGAACTCCTCAGCCCAACGGTAGTACTCGCGCCCTCGTTTCCCCCATTTGGCGCGCTTCCACTCCAAACCATCCATGTGGAGTGCGACTGGAATACCGCGCACGCGCAGCAACGGCAGAAATGGCGCGTTGGCGGCATTGAACACGAATGCAACCTCGGGCGGTCGTCCCAGGACAGCGTGCAGGGTCGAAATCCCTGTGTGACTGAGGGTCTCCAACTGTTTCTGAGGGACCGCAGGTAGGTGAACCAAACGAATCCCGAGGTGGCTCGGCTGACGCTGCGCGGATCCACGCGTGTAGACAGTCACTTCATGGCCCCTATCCACCAGCCTTCGTGAGACCTCTTCGACCGCCGTCTCAAATCCGCCGTAGGCTGCTGGAACCCCCCGAGTACCGATCATGGCAATGCGCATCGCGCGAGTTCGGTCATTGATCACTATCATTCCTCCGGACAGTAAGCGAAGCGCTGGATGAACTTGCAACGATCCGCGGGGTCGCTTGTGTGAGAGCTTTCCATAAAGTGGCAGGTTTGAACCTTCCCACGTGGACTATATTCCACTCCGAACAGATCCGGGGGTCGAGGAGCACGGCTACGGACCCTCAAGGCGTCCTCCTTAGGAGATCGGCACGCCCGGAGACATTGACACCGCCCGGAAGCACCATCTCTTGACGAGAGGATCCGGGTTTACGGCGGTTTAAACAGACAAGACGTTAGCACGTTGGGTCGCACTGGATGTTGAGCCTCGCCGGCAGCCTTGACGGCGCTCCAGTGCCTGTTCACTCCTCCTCCCAAGTTCGCGGGGTTGCGCTCCTCGTGATCGTGCGACATAATCGACAGCAATACTTCGAACTATGGCAGTAGGTGGACGTTAAGCCACCCTGTCATGGCTAGGGCATGATCAGATTCGGGGGGATCTCATGACCGTAAGCGGCTTTTTAGCGCGCTCTAAACCAACCGCGGCAACCACAGGAGCACCAAGCGTGCGCTGGGTGCCGGCTGCCCAGTACCAACTGCTAATTCTCGTTGGTGTGGACGCGATTCTGGTCGGGGCAACCTTCATCCTTGCGAACGTCACAAGCACCAGACTCCGCGGCTCCCCTGAGACGGCGATCAGCACGGAGGCAACGCTGGCGACGGGGGCCCTCATCCTGATCTGGCTGATGGGGCTCCGACTCACTGGGGCCTACTCCGTCATACACTTGGGAGCCGGGGCGGATGAGTACAAGCGCGTGGTCAACGCCACGGCCATCGCTGCGGGCATCTTCGGCATCGCTTGTTTCCTGTTCAAATATGACTACCCACGTCTGACATTCGCCGTATGGGTTGCAATGGGACTGCTGGTTCTCCTGGTGGTGCGCTACACCCGACGCCAGATAATGCACCGACTGCACCTCCGGGGGCTTCTTCAGACTCCTGTCCTTGTCGTTGGAGCAGACCATCACGTCGACGAGGTCCACAGGGCGCTCAGACGCGCTCGCTGGGCGGGTTACAAAATCGTCGGCGCTGTCACGCGAGAGCGTCGCCTTACTACAGCCACCGGCCTCCCCGTCCTTGGAGAGTTCAGCAATTTGGCAGAGGTGATTTCGACGCAGGGTATAGCCACGGTGATCTTTGCAGAAGGCTCATTCACGTGCCCTGAAGAGTTCCGCCGCTTGGCGTGGCAGCTTGAGGAGTGTCAAGTCCAGATGATGGTGGTACCGACGCTCGCTGATGTCAGCGCTGAGCGCCTCGAGTTCTCACCCATGGCCGGCCTCCCGCTCGTACACGTGGCTCGGCCCCGGGCACTCAAGTCGCTTCGCTGGTCAAAAAGAGCGGCAGACGTCGTGGCCTCCGCTCTTTTGCTCTTGCTGGCGGCGCCCCTACTCCTGATCACGGCTGTGGCTGTCAAACTGGAAGACGGCGGGCCGGTAATATTTCGGCAGCGACGCGTTGGCTTGAACGGCGAGGAGTTCGACTGCTTAAAGCTGAGGAGTATGTGCATTGACGCAGAGGCGAAGATTGCAGCACTTCAGTCCCAGAACGAAGGGGCAGGAGTCCTTTTCAAGATGACCAACGATCCACGAATCACCACTGTCGGAAAATTCATCCGTCGCTTTTCGATCGACGAACTCCCTCAACTGTGGAACACACTTCGCGGCGACATGAGCCTCGTCGGTCCCCGTCCTGCCCTGCCTCGCGAGGTCGCCCAATATGACAGCGACACGATGAGGCGCCTTCACGTTCGCCCCGGACTGACGGGACTGTGGCAGGTCTCCGGACGCTCAAACCTTTCATGGGAAGATACAGTTCGTCTCGACCTCTACTACGTCGACAACTGGTCGGCTGTGAGGGACCTCATGATCCTCGCGAAGACTGCCAAAGCAGTGTTCGGCTCCAGTGGCGCCTATTGAGCGAGCCGTTGCCCGCCCGAGCGGCCACTGGGGATCGAACTGTCAGGCACGTCGGTGCTGCTCACGATCCTTCCCACTTATAGCGGGATACGAACATTACCCACCCCCTCATCACGTGGGAGACGGGGCCGTGTGATTCGTAATGTCCTACTTGAGTATTGGTGTCACCGCACCGAGTCTTCGCGTGTCTGCCGGCACTCCGATAGCGGATGCCACGGCGGCCGGGATGGGGAGTGCCACCGACGAACTATTTGCCAGCGCTGCAGGCGT
>NZ_REFW01000003.1 GCF_003688855.1 Tessaracoccus antarcticus | reverse complement strand
GGTCCCATCCCGAACCCGGAAGTTAAGCCTCTCAGCGCCGATGGTACTGCAGCGGGGACGCTGTGGGAGACTAGGACGCCGCCGGACTTACAAAATACCCCCTGGTAACCCCAGGGGGTATTTTTTTTGCCCACTTTTGGTGGGTGGCCCCACTTTTGAGAGAATCGACACATGCCTTCTTCTGACTACCCCTCCCGCGACCGCAACGAGCGTCCTCAAAGACGAGATGACGCCGGCCACGGCCGCCCCAGTGGGGGTGATGGAAGCTCCGAGCGCCGTGGTGGCTCAGGTGATCGCCGCGAGGGTGGATACCAGGGGCGCAGCGATGACAGTCGCAGCTCGGGTGATCGCCGCGAGGGCGGTTACCAGGGTGGGCGCTCCGACGGACCCCGTCAGGGTGGATACCAGGGTGGACGCTCGGACAGCCGTGGTGGCTCAGGTGACCGCCGCGAAGGTGGATACCAGGGTGGACGCTCCGACGGACCCCGTCAGGGTGGATACCAGGGTGGACGCTCCGACGGACCCCGTCAGGGTGGATACCAGGGTGGACGCCCGGACAGCCGTGGTGGCTCAAGCGATCGCCGCGAGGGTGGATACCAGGGGCGCAGCGATGACAGTCGCAGCTCGGGTGATCGCCGCGAGGGCGGTTACCAGAGTGGGCGCTCCGACGGACCCCGTCAGGGTGGCTATCAGGGTGGACGTTCCGACAGCCGCGGTGGATCAAGCGACCGCCGCGAAGGCGGCTACCAGGGTGGACGCTCGGACAGCCGGGGCGGATCAAGCGACCGCCGCGAAGGCGGCTACCAGGGTGGACGCTCGGACAGCCGGGGCGGCTCGAGCGACCGCCGCGAAGGCGGCTACCAGGGTGGACGCTCGGACAGCCGGGGCGGCTCGAGCGACCGCCGCGAAGGCGGCTACCAGGGTGGACGCTCGGACAGCCGCGGTGGCTCGAGCGACCGCCGCGAAGGCGGATACCAGGGCGGACGCTCCGACGGACCCCGTCAGGGTGGCTACCAGGGTGGACGTAGCGACAGCCGCGGTGGCTCAAGCGACCGCAGAGAAGGCGGCTACCAGGGCGGACGCTCCGACGGAGCCCGTCAGGGTGGCTACCAGGGTGGACGCCCCGACGGACCCCGCCAGGGTGGCTACCAGGGTGGACGCTCCGACGGAGCCCGTCAGGGTGGCTACCAGGGTGGACGCCCCGACGGACCCCGCCAGGGTGGCTACCAGGGTGGACGTAGCGACAGCCGCGGTGGCTCAAGCGACCGCAGAGAAGGCGGCTACCAGGGTGGACGCTCCGACGGACCCCGTCAGGGTGGATACCAGGGTGGACGCCCCGACAGCCGCGAGGGCGGATACCAGGGTGGACGCTCCGACGGACCCCGGCAGGGTGGCTACCAGGGTGGACGTTCCGACAGCCGTGGTGGCTCAAGCGACCGCCGCGAGGGCGGATACCAAGGCGGACGCCCCGATAGCCGCGGTGGCTCAAGCGACCGCCGCGAAGGTGGTTACCAGGGCGGACGCTCCGACGGACCCCGTCAGGGTGGCTACCAGGGTGGACGCTCCGACGGTCCCCGCCAGGGCGCGTATCAGGGTGGACGACAAGACGACAGTCGTGGTTCAGGTGATCGCCGTGAGGGTGGCTACCAGGGACGCAGCGACGACCGCCGATCCGATCGTCGCTTCGATGACACCCACGAGGTGTACGTGCCCAAGCCCGGCACGGCAGCTGCCGCCGACGAGCCCGAGACACCTCAGGACTTCGACCCGAAGGCGTTGCCGTTCCCTGTCCGCGCTGAGATGCGCGGACTTCCCAAGGAACTTGCACACACCGTCGCAGCGCACATTTTTGCTGCCGGCGAACTGATCGACATTGATCCTGAACTCGCGTACAAGCATGCGGAGGCGGCACGTCGTCGCGCCGGACGCCTGCCGGTGGTGCGCGAGGCTGCTGCGGAGACCGCCTACGCGGCTGGCCACTTCGACGTGGCCCTTCGTGAGTACCGTGCCATCCGGCGCATGAACGGTGGCGACGAACTCGTCCCCGTCATGGCCGATTGCGAACGTGCGCTGGGCCGTCCGCGCGAAGCGCTGGAACTTCTGGCGAGCATCAAGCCGCTGGACGAGACACTGCGCGTTGAATGCCTCCTTGTGGAAGCGGGCGTTCGTGACGACCTTGGGCAGAGGGCCGAGGCACTGCGCATCCTGAAGGCTGCCATCGCGGAACGGCTCGGTTCACGGGACTCGCAGGCTCGCCTGCGGTATGCCTACGCAAACCTCCTGGAGGAGGGTGGGAACACCGAGCCTGCAATCGAGTGGTTCAACAACGCTTCGCAGCTCGATCCGACAGGTGAGCTGAACACGGCTGACCGCATCGCCACACTCGAAGGCGTCACGTTGCCGGAATCCATGGGACTCGAGGACGAGGAGTTTGACGAGGACGAGGAGTCCGACGAGGACGAGGCCGGGGACGAAAGCGTTGGTGAGCAAGATGACGAGTTCGTTGGGGAATCTGACGCCGCTGACCCGTATGAGGTTGCTGACGAGTCCGGGTTTGCCGACGAGTCCGGGGTTGTCGAGGAGTTTGAGGTTGCCGAGGAGTCTGAGGTTGCTGACGAGTCTGCGGTTGTCGAGGAGTCTGCGGTTGTCGAGGAGTCTGAGGTTGTCGAGGAGTCTGAGGTTGCTGACGAGTCTGCGGTTGCTGACGAGTCTGCGGTTGTCGAGGAGTCCGGGGGTGCTGACGAGTCTGAGGTTGCTGACGAGTCTGAGGTTGCCGAGGAGTCTGAGGTTGCTGACGAGTCCGACGTCGCTCCGGTCACGCAGGAGGACCAGGCGTGACCAGACTCGTCGATGCCCATGATGCGGCGTTGTTCGACCTCGATGGTGTGATCTACCTCGGGCCCCACGTGATCGACGGCGTGACCAGCACGCTGTCGGAACTCCGTGCAACGGGGATCAAGGTGGGATTCGTCACCAACAACGCTGCCCGCACACCGGAGGCGGTCGCTGCGCACCTCGTGGAACTGGACATCGAGGCTGTGGGCACGGATGTTGTCAACAGCACGCAGGCCACCGTCAGGATGTTGCAGGCGGACCTGGAGCCCGGCTCCTCCGTACTGGTGGTGGGGACCGAGGCGCTGGAGTCGCAGCTGCGCGAAGGTGGTTTCCACCCGGTGCGTTCCCTGCACGACCATCCGTCTGCCGTGGTGCAGGGCTATCACCCGGCCATCGAGTGGAACCAACTCGAGACCGGGGCCATAGCCGTCCAGAATGGCGTCCCGTGGTACGCCACCAATCCGGACATGACCAGGCCAACGGAGCGGGGCATCCTTCCCGGGTGCGGCTCGCAGGTGGCCGTCATCCGGGCATGCGTCAACGTCGAGCCGCGCATGGCCGGAAAACCGTACCGGCCGCTCATGGACGAGACCGTGCTGCGCCTCGGGGCCGACCACCCGATCTTCGTCGGTGACAGGCTCGACACGGACATCATGGGCGCCAACGCCGTGGGGATGGCGTCGCTGTTCGTCTTCACGGGCGCCCACGGCAAGGCCGACCTCGTTGCCGCTGATGAATCCAGCCGGCCCACGCACATCGGGTTCGACGTCACTGCCCTGCTGCAGCCCACCCGCGTCGTCGACACCCTCGATGACGGCCGCGTGCGCTGTGGGCACCAGGTGCTGGACGTGTCCTCGGGTCAGGTCGTTGTGCTCGAGGACCCCGTGGACGTCGAGTCGCAGCTGGATGCGCTGTGGGCGACACTGCACGCCGTTTGGCATCTGGGATGCACCGCCGATGCCGTGCTGGACCGTCTCGACCTTCTCCGCTGATCGGGAGGACACCAGTGACCATGGACACGCCCTCACCGATGCAGGCCGCACCCGCCGGGGTGCGGCGGCAGCAGGCCGTGCACGATGCCATGGCCTCCGTCGATGGCATCACCGAGCTGCCCGTGGCCGAACAGTTCCAGCGCCTCGACGAGGCACAGCAGGTGCTCTCGGCCGTGCTGCAGAAGTCCTCCGACATCCCGCAGCCCGGGATCCCCGGCGTTGCCAACCGACCGTGAGGCTTGATCTGGCGCTGGTGTCGCGGGGCCTGGCGCGTTCGCGGAACCACGCAGCCACGCTCATCCGCACGGGGAGGGTGAGTGTCGACGGTGCCGCGGTGACACGGGCCTCTAGGCTCGTCACCGACCAGAGCGTGATCCACGCCGACGCCGACCGCTGGGTCTCGCGCGCCGCACTCAAGCTACTGGGGGCGCTGGAGGAGTCGGGAACCCCCGTCGGTGCCCGGGTGCTGGATGCCGGCGCCAGCACGGGAGGATTCACGCAGGTGTGTCTGGAGCGTGGCGCGGAACGGGTGTACGCCATTGACGTGGGGCATGACCAGCTCGTGCCCGAACTCCGCAGCGACCCGCGGGTGGTGGTGAGGGAGGGGTTGAATCTACGCAACCTCGTTCTCGACGACGTGGACGGGGAACCCGTGGACCTCGTGGTGGGTGACGTCTCCTTCATCTCCCTGACCCTCGTCCTGGAACCGCTGCTGTCGGTTCTGGCGCCGGGTGGATCCGCGCTGCTGCTCGTGAAACCACAGTTCGAGGTGGGCAGACACCTGCTCGGTGGCGGCGGTGTGGTCCGGGATCCGGCGCTCAGACAGGCAGCCGTGGACGCCGTCGTGGACGCCGCGATGACTCTGGGGTGGGCATGTGACTGGTGGGCGGAAAGCATACTGCCGGGCACCTCAGGCAACGTCGAGTTCTTCGTTCGCCTGACTGGATAGGCTGGTGGGCGTGGAGAATCGACGCGTGGCCGTGCTGCTGCACCCTGAGAGGGCTGAGGCGCTGCACGCAGCGTGTGAGTTCATGCAACGCATGCACGAGGCGGGGTTCGCCATTCTCACCTTCGCCGACGACGTGGACCGCATGCGAGACCTCGTGCCGAAGGCCCTGATCGAGGCCATCGATCACGACCCCGCCGAGCTGGCCGTGGTCTTCGGTGGCGACGGGACCATGCTGCGCGCCGCCGAATGGGCCCAGCCGCTCGGCGTGCCACTGCTGGGCGTGAACCTGGGACACGTGGGGTTCCTCGCCGAGCTGGAGACCTCCGACATGCACTCACTCCACACGTCGGTGATCACGCGCCAGTACCACGTGGAGGAACGCCTCGTCCTGCAGGTGCAGGTCTTTGAGGCCAACGGCTCAGCCAAATGGGATTCGTTCGCCGTCAACGAGGTGTCGCTCGAGAAACTGGCCCGCGAGAAGATGTTGAACGTCCTCGTGAGCGTCGACCAGCGACCGTTGTCCCGATGGGGCTGCGACGGCGTCCTCGTGGCCACCCCGTCCGGATCCACCGCCTACGCCTTCTCGGCGGGCGGGCCGGTCATCTGGCCGCAGGTGCAAGCCATGCTGCTGGTGCCCCTGTCCGCGCACGCTTTGTTCAACCGCCCCATGGTGCTGGCACCCTCCTCCGAAGTGCAGCTGGATCTCAGTCACGACCAGACACGCGGCGTCATCTGGTGTGACGGGCGGCGCAACGTGGAGGTGGTCTGCGGCGACGTCATCCTCGTCACCGCCAAGGACACCTTCCTGCGGATTGCGCGCCTTTCTGAGCAGCCGTTCACCACGAGGCTGGTGAAGAAGTTCGACCTTCCGGTCGAGGGATGGCGGAGACGACCGGACGAGACCGCCACATGCTGACGGAACTCAGGCTTACCGGGTTCGGGGTGGTGGAGGAGGCCGCGCTGCAGCTGGGGCCCGGACTCACCGCCCTGACGGGGGAGACCGGCGCGGGCAAGACGATGATCGTGGCCGGTCTGGGGCAGTTGCTGGGCGCCCGGGGAGACGCCGGAATCGTGCGACGCGGCAGCGAACGGGCCCTCGTGCAGGGCCGGTGGCAGGTGCCGCCGTCAGTCGTGGCGCAGGTCGAGGACCTCGGCGGCGACGTCGACGACGGTCAGGAACTCGTGACGCAGCGCCAGGTCAGCGCGCAGGGCCGGTCCAGGGCCATCATGGGGGGCGCTCCCGTGCCGGTGTCCGCGCTTGGTCAGGTGCTCGACCAGCTCGCCACCATCCACGGCCAGTCGGAGCAGCAAAGGCTGTCCACCCCGGAGCGTCAACGGGAAATCCTTGACGCCTGGGCCCGGCCGGCGGAGCTGGAGGGCTACAGACGCGATTGGGCGGAACGCCGCGCAGCGGCCGCGGAGCTGGAGAGTCTCGTCGACCAGGCCATGGCCCGGGCCCGGGAAATCGACATGCTGCGCTTCGGGCTCGAGGAGATCACCGCCGCCGCGCCCGAGCCGGGTGAGGACGATGCACTGGCGAGCGAGGCCACACGCCTCATGGACGCCGATGATCTGCGCCACCTTGCAGGGGCGGCGCAGAAGGCGTTGAGCGGCGACGACGACGACTTCGACGTGCCCAGCGCCGTCGGCCTGCTGGGGGAGGCACGCAAGGCGATCGCGGCGCTCGCTGAACGCGACGGACTCGCCAGGGAGCTGTCGCAACGGGTGCAGGAGGCGCAGTACCTGCTGGACGACGTCGCCGTGGGTGTGGCCGGGTACGTCGCCGACCTGGTGGCGGATCCGGCGCGGCTGGAGGCCGTCGGTCAGCGCCGCGCGCAGCTCGCTGGCCTGATGCGCAAGTACGGCCCCGGACTGGGGGATGTCATCGACTGGGCCGCCCGGGCCGCGGAGAGCCTCCAGAGACTGGAGGGGTCCGACGGTCGGATCGAAGAACTGCGCGCACGGATCGCAGCGCTCGATGAGCGGTTGACGGCGGCCGCCCTGAGCGTGTCCGCGGATCGTCGACGCGCCTCCGAGCAACTGTCGGGGCTGGTGGAGACCGAGATGGCGGCGCTCGCCATGCCCCACGCCTCCCTGACGTTCGTCCTGACCCCCATCGAGCAGGGGCCGCACGGGGCCGACCGGATCGAGTTGATGTTCACGGCCAACCCCGGCAGCGCCCCGGCTCCGCTGGGGAAAGTGGCCTCCGGGGGAGAGCTGTCCCGCGTTCGGCTGGCGCTCGAGGTGGTGTTGGCCGGGGCTTCGGAGGACCACACTTTCGTCTTCGACGAGGTCGACGCAGGCGTGGGTGGGGCCGTTGGTCTGGAGATCGGCCGTCGGTTGCAGCGCCTGGCCACCACGTCCCAGGTCATCGTTGTGACCCACCTGGCCCAGGTCGCGGCCTTCGCCGACGCCCATTTCGTGGTGGCCAAGGCCAGCGACGGGCAGGTCACCACCTCCGACGTGCGTCAACTCGACGACGCGCAACGCCCCGCAGAACTGGCCCGCATGATGGGAGGCTCTGGAGAGTCCGTGGCCGGCGTCGACCACGCCATGGAGCTCTGGTCCGCGGCCCGTCGCTGACCAGCGGACCCGCCCGCTCCCACCGATGTCTCCAGTCTGTGACGATGGCACCTGAACCGCGCATCAGCACAGGTCGCCTGGTGCGTGACCTCGTGGGGCGCGAGAACGCTCGCGCTGCGCGGCCCGACTCCGCGTTTCTGGGGGCTGTCCTGGAGACTCCCTCATCGCTACGTCGCCTCGTCTGGTTCTGTGGCACTGCGGCGGCGACGGTGGCCGTTTCATGCCCGACGCTGTCATCGCCCGGTCGGCCAGCCACACCTGAGCGTCCACCGGCCGGGACGGATGCCCGACGTGAGAATCCGGTCACGCCATGACTTGCCGGCGGCGTGCTGCTGGCTAGGGTGGCTGTTGGAGACCCAACATCTCTGACATCTGCAAGGAGAAGACATGACCCGTGCCCTCATCGTCGTCGACGTCCAGAACGATTTCTGCGAGGGAGGCTCCCTGGCCGTGCCCGGAGGTGCCGCGGTGGCCGAGGCCATCGACGACCTCCTGGCCGAGGACCACGGCTACGACCTCGTGGTGGCCACCCGGGACCACCACATCGACCCCGGCGCACACTTCAGTGAGCACCCGGACTTCGTCGACTCCTGGCCCCCACACTGCGTGGTGGGCACGGAGGGCGCGGAGTTCCACCCGAACCTGGGCTTCCGCGACTTCGACGCCATCTTCGACAAGGGTGAGTACTCCGCCGCCTACTCCGGTTTCGAGGGTGCCGACCATGACAGCGACGATGTCAGCCTTGAGGACTTCCTCAAGGAGAACTCGGTCACCGACGTGGACATCTGCGGGATTGCCACCGACCACTGCGTGAAGGCCACGGCCCGCGACGCCTTCGAGGCAGGGTTCGACACAACCGTCCTGCTGACCCTGACGGCGGCCGTCACCCCCGGGAACGTGGACGGGCTCGTCGAGGAATGGAGCGACACGGGCATCTGGGTGTCCCAGGGCTGAGCGAGACTCACCGGCCGGTGGCGAACACCTCGGCGAGGTCGTAGGCGACCGCCACATCCACCTGCTCCAGCAAGCAGGAGGTGGGGTCGCGGTCGGGGCGCCACCGCACGAAGCTGACGGCGTGGCGGAACCGGTGGCCCTCCAGTTGGTCGAAGGCCACCTCCACCACGAGGCTGGGCTCCAGCGGCACGTAGCTGGCGTCCTTCTCCGCCGAGAACCGTGAGCGGGTGGAGGTGAGTGCCGGCTCGATGTCGGCGATCACGAGGGGTGCGAGTTCGCTCACCAACTGTCGGCGCATCTCCAACGGGAAGCCGACGATGCCGCCCACCCGGGCCAGCTCCCCGTCCGCGTCGTACATCCCCAGCAGCAGGGAACCGACGCCGTCGCCCCCCTTGGCGATCCGGTAGCCGACGACAACGGCCTCAGCGGTGCGCTTGTGCTTGATCTTCAACATGCTGCGCCTGCCCTGCTCGTACACGCCGTCGACAGCTTTGGAGACCACGCCGTCGAGTCCGGCACCCTCGAAACGAGTGAACCAGTCCCCGGCCAGGCCGCTGTCGCGGGTGTAGGCGCTGAGGTGCAGGGATGGGTGCGGATTCGGGGCGAACAGCGTCTCGAGGACAGCCCGGCGGGACTCCCAGGGCTGTCCCGTGAGATCGTCGTCGCCGAGTGCCAGGACGTCGAAGCACACGAACTCCGCGGGGGTCTCCGCGGCCAGGCGCGTGACCCGGCTCTCGGCAGGATGGATGCGTTGGGCCAACAGGTCCCACGACAGGTGCTGAGCGCCCGGTTCGCCGGCGCGGACGATGATCTCGCCGTCCAGGATGCAGCGCTGCGGCAGGGTGGCCATGGCTGGCACCAGTTCGGGGAAGTACCGGGTCAGGGGCTTCTTGCCGCGGCTGCCCAGCACGATGTCGTCGCCGTCACGGGAGACGATGCATCGGAAGCCGTCCCACTTGGGCTCATGGATGAATCCGCCCGTGGGGATGGCGGCGACGGACTTCGCCAGCATCGGGGCGATGGGCAGTTCCAGCGGCAGCATGTGAGTCATCGTCGCACGGTGGTGATGTGCATGCTGAGTCTTTGGCCGGGACGGGCCTGCGCGATCGTGTCGCAGGAGGTGTCGTCGAGGACGGCGACGACGGGGTAGCCGCCCGTCACGGGATGGTCGGCCAGGAACACCACGGGGTGACCCGACGGGGGCAGCTGGAGCGCGCCACGGACCATGGGTGCGCTGGGCAGCTCGGTGCCGACCCTGAGGGCTCGCCGGGGCAGGGCCCGCCCCTGCAGCCGCACACCCACCCGGTCGGAGTCCGGTGACACCTGCCAGTGCGTCGCGTCCAGTCCGTGCAGCAACCAGTCCATGTGCGGGCCGGGCTGGGCCACCAGGTACAGCGCATCCGGGGACGGCCGCTGCGCCGGGGCGGCGTCGACGGTGGGCCGGACCGGACGGGCGCCCGCCGGCAGCACCATCCCGGTCCGGAGAGGCTCTGGCCCCAGGCCGGAGAGCGTGTCTCGAGACCTGGATCCCAGTACCGGTTCCACGGCCACGCCACCGGAGACGGCCACATACGCCCGGAGACCCGCCGTGCTGAATCCCAGCCGCAGCCGTTGGCCTGCACGCAGGGCGACGGGCCCCGCCCAGGCGATGGCCCGCCCATCCACTCGCGCTCCGCAGTCGGCACCCGTCAGCGCCACCCACGTGGCCTGGGTGGCGAGCAGTTCCAGGCCCCCGAGGAGCACCTCGATGGTGGCGGCGCCGGCGTCGTTGCCGAGCAGTGCATTGGCGAGGCGGTGGGACTCCCTGTCGGCGGCGCCCGAGGGGGAGACGCCCACGTGCATCCAGCCCGGGCGCCCCAGATCCTGGATGGTGGCCAGGGGGCCCACCGCGGTGACGTGCAGGTTCACGGCAGCGCCCGGAACTGCACGCGCATGCCGGGACGCAGCAGCGCAGGCTCAGCCATGGAGGCGTCCCACATGGCCGAGCGGGTGTGGCCGATGAGCTGCCAGCCGCCGGGGGAGCGGCGCGGATACACGGCGCTGTAACCATCGGCCAGCGCAACAGCCCCCGGGGGGACGATGGTGCGCGGCTCCTCGCGGCGGCCGACGCGCAGCCGGGCGTCACCGTCGGCCAGGTAGGCGAAGCCGGGGGCGAAACCGCCGAACGCCACGGTCCACGGGGTGCCGGTGTGGGCGGTCACGACCTCGTCGACGTCGAGCCCGCAGGCGCGTGCGACGAACTCGAGGTCAGGTCCGTCGTAGGTCACCGGGATCTCGACCGTCCTCCCGTCGGGGGAGTCGCGCGGTGGCAGGTCCGTCAGAGCTTCCAACATGTTCCGCAAAGCCTCGGCGTCGGAGGGGGACGCGGCGGTCACGAGCACGCTCCGGGCGGCGGGTACCACGTCCACGATCCGGGCCCATGCCCCACCCCCGTCGACCCGCAGCAGGCGCAGCGCAGCGTCGAGGGAGCGCACCCCCGTGGCGTCCTCCATCTCCAGGAGCCACGCCCGTTGGCCGTAGGGCAGGACCCTCATGCGAAGGGGACCACGTCGACGCCGGATGCCAACAGTGCGGCGCGGACGGCGGTGGCCAGGTGCACGGCACCGGGCGTGTCACCGTGCAGGCAGATGGACTCCACCGACACCTCGACGACGGAGCCGTCGACCGCCACGACCCGACGCTCCGTGGCGATCATCAGCGCCTGCGCCACCACCTGCGCCGTGTCGCGCAGCACGGCGCCGGCAGCGGTGCGGGGTACCAGGGTGCCGTCGGGCCTGTAGGCGCGGTCCGCGAAACCCTCGGCCACCGGGTGCAGTCCAGCGTCCTGGGCCAGGCGGAGGAACAGCGAGTGGGGCGGTCCGAGGACGGGAAGGCCGGGAGCGAACTGTGCCACCGCCCGCACCACCGCTGCCGCGTGTGCGGGGTCGGTCATCACGGCGTGGTACAGCGCACCGTGGGGCTTCGCGTACACCACAGGGATGCCCACCTGTTGCGTCGCGGTGGACAGCATCCGCAGCTGCCCCAGCACCTGCCGCTCGAGATCCGCCGGGGCCACATGCAGTGCGACGCGCCCGAAGTTGAGGCGATCCTCGTACGAGGGGTGTGCACCGACCCGCACCCGGCGTCGCCGTGCCGCGGCGCTCGTGGTGTGCATCGAGTCACTGTCCCCGGCATGCCCGCCACAGGCCACGGAGCCGGAGGACACCACGGCCAGCATGGCATCGTCGTCGCCGCAGCCCTCCCCGAGGTCGGCGTTGAGGTCGATGCGCATGGCATCCAGCCTAGGTGGTGGCCGCTCGCGGGCAAGGCTGTCGTTGTGGGCACGTCGTCAACGGGACCGCTCCGGGGGTCTAAGCTGGAACCCCGTGGAGCACACGAAGATCACCAAGCATGTTTTTGTCACCGGGGGCGTCGTGTCCTCGCTCGGCAAGGGGCTCACGGCCTCCAGTCTGGGCAGCCTCCTGGTCGCGCGCGGCCTGAGGGTCACGATGCAGAAACTGGACCCCTACCTCAACGTCGACCCCGGCACGATGAACCCCTTCCAACACGGTGAGGTGTTCGTGACCGAGGACGGCGCGGAGGCCGACCTCGACATCGGCCACTACGAGCGTTTCCTGGGGGTGAACCTCACGGGCGACGCCAACGTCACCACCGGCAAGGTCTACTCCTCCGTCATCGCCAAGGAGCGCCGCGGCGAGTACCTGGGCGACACCGTCCAGGTGATCCCGCACATCACCAACGAGATCCGCGACTCCATGATGGCCATGGGTGGCCCTGACATCGACGTGGTGATCCACGAGATCGGGGGCACCGTCGGCGACATCGAGTCGCTCCCGTTCCTGGAGGCTGCCCGCCAGGTCCGCCACGAGATCGGCCGGGAGAACGTGTTCTTCCTGCACGTCTCGCTGGTGCCGTGGATCAAGCCGTCAGGGGAGATGAAGACCAAGCCCACGCAGCACTCCGTGGCCGCGCTGCGACAGGTCGGCATCCAGCCGGACGCCATCGTGTGTCGTGCCGAGTCCGAGATCAGCCAGTCGCTGAAACGCAAGATCGCGCTCATGTGCGACGTCGACGAGGAGGCCGTGGTCTCCTGCGCTGACGCACCGTCGATCTACGCCATCCCCAAGGTGCTGCACGCCGAGGGCCTCGACGCCTACGTGGTGCGCCGCATGAACCTCAGCTTCCGCGACGTGAACTGGAAGTCGTGGGACGACCTGCTGCAGCGGGTCGAGTACCCCAAGCACCAGGTCACCGTCGCGCTCGTGGGCAAGTACATCGACCTGCCCGATGCCTACCTGTCCGTGTGCGAGGCACTGCGCTCCGGCGGGTTCGCCAACTGGGCGCGCGTCAACGTCAAATGGGTCCGATCCGACGATTGCGACACCCCGCAGGGAGCGGCGCGTCAACTCGGTGACGTGGACGCCGTGCTCGTCCCGGGCGGGTTCGGCATCCGTGGAGTCGAGGGCAAACTGGGGGCGCTGCACTACGCCCGGGAGAACCTGATCCCCACCCTCGGCCTGTGCCTGGGGCTGCAGTCGATGGTCATCGAGGCGGCCCGCAACCTCGCAGGCATCCACGACGCGGGCTCCTCGGAGTTCGACCCCGACACCGAGCATCCCGTCATCGCCACCATGGCCGAGCAACTCGACATCGTCGCCGGCAAGGGGGACCTGGGCGGCTCCATGCGACTCGGGTCCTACCCGGCCGACCTGGTGAAGGGCACGCTGGCACACAGCCTCTACGGGCGGGTCCGCGTGGAGGAGCGCCACCGTCACCGCTACGAGGTCAACAACGCCTACAGGGCCCAATTGGAGGAGGCCGGGCTCGTGATTTCTGGTACCTCGCCCGACGGCACCCTCGTGGAGTTCGTCGAGCTGCCCGTGGGAGTTCACCCGTTCTACATCTCCACCCAGGCGCACCCCGAGCTGAAGTCGCGCCCCACGAAGGCGCACCCGCTGTTCGCCGGACTCATCAAGGCCGCCCTGGCGCGGCAGGACGGACAGGCCAGATGAGCATCGCAGACAAGCCGCTCCGCTGGGACGTCGTGCACCGCGACGTCCTCGGGAAGGGCGCCATCTCCAGTTTCGTCGACGACCGTGTCACGACGCCCTCGGGCGACACCGTCCAGCGCCAGTACCTGACGCACCCCGGCGCCGTCGCGGTGGTCGCGTGGGACGAGGACGCCGACACCATCGCATGCCTGCACCAGTACCGGCACCCCGTGGGGATGGAGCTGGTGGAGATCCCCGCCGGTCTGCTGGACGGCGTCGACGAGGCATGGGTCGATGCGGCCCGGCGCGAGCTCGCGGAGGAGGTGGAGCTGGCCGCACAGAGGTGGCAGGTCCTCGTGGACATCTGCCCCACCGCCGGAGCCTGCCAGGAGTCGCAGCGCATTTACCTGGCACGGGGCCTCGCGCGCACGGAACGCCCGCACGGCTTTGAGCTGGAGGGGGAGGAGCTGGAGATGTCCTGGGAGTGGCTGGACCGCGCTGCGCTTCTGGAGGCCGTCCTGGAGGGTCGCTGCCAGAGCCAGGCCCTCGTCACGGGAATTCTGGCGTTGGAGACGGCCCGGTTGGGCGGCCGACTGGAGGGGTTGCGCCCCAGTGACGCCCCCTGGCCCATCCGGAGCCGACCGAGGCCATGACCTCCGGCGACGCCACAGTTGAGACAACAGTGGCCGACTACCTCTCCCACATCCGTGTGGAGCGTGGCCTGGCTGCCAACACGGTCGCGGCGTACAGGCGCGACCTGGGGCGTTGGGTGTCATTCCTCGCCGAGCGGGGGATCACCGACATCGCCGAGGTGACCCCCGTCGAGGTGGACGAGTTCGCCCGCACCAGCAGTTCCCAGCTGGCGCCCGCCTCGGCCGCACGGGGGGTGGTGGCGGTGCGCATGCTGCACGCGTTCGCCGTCGAGGAACAGCTCATCACTTCCAACCCGGCCAAGGACGTGGCCCCGCCCACCCCGCCGCAGCGGTTGCCGAAGGCGCTGGGGGTCGACGAGGTGCGGCGACTTCTGGAGGCGCCTGACCGCGACGACGTCGTCGGCCTGCGCGACGCCGCTCTTCTGGAGCTCCTCTACGGCACCGGGGCACGGGTCTCGGAGGTGTGCGCGCTGGACGTCGACGACGCCACGGCGGCCGTGGGACGCGACGAGCCGGAGCTGCGGCTGTTCGGGAAGGGTGGCAAGGAGCGGGTGGTCCCGCTCGGCTCGTTCGCCTGCGACGCCATCGATGCCTACCTGGTGCGCGCACGCCCGGCCCTGACGAAGGGTCGCGCGGATCCGGCACTGCTGCTGAACCAGTACGGACGTCGTCTGTCACGCCAGTCCGCCTGGGCCGTGATCTCGCGGGCGGCAACGGCGGCGGGGCTGACCGGTGACATCTCGCCGCACAGCCTGCGGCACTCCTTTGCGACGCACCTGCTCGACGGCGGTGCGGACGTTAGGGTGGTGCAGGAACTCCTGGGCCACGCGTCGGTGGCCACCACGCAGATCTACACACTCGTGACCATTGAGAAGTTGCGCGAGGTTTACCTCGCGTCGCATCCTCGCGCGCTCTGACCTGCGACACCCCGCGCGCTCTGAACTGCGACACCACGCGCGCCCGCACCATCACCTCGGTCGAGGAACCCATCACGCGCGCATGAGTGGCACCCTCGAGTGACCTCGGCAACTCTCAGCCACAGGCTGCTTGACACGCCATGAGCTTTGTTGCTTAATTGAGCTAAGTAAGTAGCGGCTCTTTCGGGGTCGCCCCTATTGCAACGATGCTAGGAGTACCGTGAACTTCTCACGATCCGTTTTTCGAGTTGCCATTGCCGGGACCGCCCTGGCGCTGAGCCTCACCGCATGCTCATCAGGTTCCAATCAGCCGGGCGCCTCGAACGTCCCCAATGGGGCTGGCAAGGACGGGCCAGTCCTACAGGTGTATCGCGGGGGGAGCGGCCAGTTCGTCGAGAACTACAATCCGTTGTCCCCGACGGTCCTGAAGGATGTGGACGGACTCATCTACGAGCGTCTTTTCTTCTTCGACAACCTGCAGCCCCTCGGCACTGAACCCACCCCGGAACTGGGCAAGTCCTACAAGATCAACGACGCCGGGACCGTCGTGACAGTCCAACTCCAGGAGGGTGTCAAGTGGAGTGACGGGGAGCCGTTCACCGCCAAGGATGTCGCCTACACCTTCAACACCATGCGCGACAACGACGCCCTGAACAGAACAGGCAACACTCCCAAGGCGGAGGCGACCAGCGACACAGAGGTGACGCTGACCTTCGATGCCGCGTCGTTCGGCACTGTTCCCACCATCCTGGGTTCACCCATCGTCCCCGAGCACATCTTCTCCAAGATGGCCGACATCACGACGGACACGAACCTCAAGCCGGTGGGGACCGGCCCCATGAAGCCGGGTGACTTCACCGCCCAGTCCTACACATACGACAAGAGCGACACCTTCCGCGAAGCCGACAAAGTCGTCCCGGCGGGCCTCCGCTACTATTCCCTCTCCGGCAACGAGGCGGCCACCAACAAGCTGCTCGCCGGCGAACTCGACTGGGCGGGAATCAATATTCCCGACGTCGAGAAGGTCATCAAGTCCAAGCCGGACCTCCACCTCCAGGACACGACCAACCAGCAGGTCATCCTCACCACGTGCTCGAACGCGAAGCTGGGGTGTACCGGACCCCAGACGAGCCCGGCGGTGCGCCACGCCATGGCTGCCGCGATGGACCGTGACCAGATCAACAAGTTGGCGTACTTCGGCCGTGGCGTACCCATCTCACCGACCTTCGGCGTGGTGCCCCGCGACAACGACCTGATCGACAAAGCGTTCCCGACGATGCCGATGACGGCAGACCCCGCCAAAGCCAAGTCTCTTCTGGAGGCGGACGGCTGGAAAATGGGCTCTGACGGCATCTACGCCAAGGGTGGCGAAAGGCTGAGCATGGCCGCGGTGGTCACCTCCGGCTATACCGATTACATCTCCGCCCTTGAAGTAATGAAGCAGCAGTTCAAGGAGGCGGGCATCGAGATCGTTCCCCAGCAGCAGGCCAACGCCGAGGTCACCAGCGCCCGAGGCCTCGGGAAGTTCCAAGTGGCCATCGACTCAGTGTTCGACGGTCCTGTCGCCGACCCGTACTACATCTACAGCAACTCGTTCAACTCCGCCAATTTGGTACCCGTCGGTGAGTCGGGGAACCCCTATGGCAACACGAGTAAATTCTCCAACCCCGAGGTGGATGCCGCCGTCCAGGCAGCTGGTGCCACCCAGGACGTTGCTGAAAAGGCCAAGCAGTACGCCATCATCCAGAAGATCATCGTGGAGGACATGCCGTTGGTCCCCATCATCAACAACAAGGGCTTCGTCATGTACAACGATTCGATCTACACGGGATGGAAGCTCTACGCCGCAGGCGGCGCCGAGCAAACCCTCCTGCAGCTGAAGCTGAAGTAGAGCGACACGATGGTACGGACGCGGACAGTGAGGCATTGACATGGCTCTCCTCAGGAAATTGGGATTCTATCTAGTTGCGCTGTTCGCGGCCGTGACCTTCAACTTCGCCATCCCGCGGCTCCTGCCCGGGAACCCGGTGGACATCCTGCTCGGCAAGCTCACAGTGGCGGGCCCGGTGTCACCGGGGACACGACAGGCGCTGGAGGTGCTCTTCGGCAGTGACACCTCGACGCCCATCTGGCAGCAGTACATCGAGTATCTCAAGAGCATCGCCACCGGGGACTTCGGTGTGTCAGTCACTTACTTCCCCACACCCGTGGTGGACGTGATCACTTCCGCACTCCCATGGACGTTGGTCCTCGTCGGCCTGACCTCGTTGATCACCTTCATCGTGGGTGTGTCGCTCGGAACCGTCGCGGGGTGGAAGCGGGGGACCTGGGTGGACTCGATCATCCCTGCCACCACCATCCTCCACGCCCTGCCGTACTTCTGGTTCGCCCTCGTCCTGGTGTACTTCCTGTCGATCCAACTGGGCTGGTTCCCTCTGAGTGGCGGCTACAACGTTCGCACGTCGTCACCCGGCTTCAACGGCCCCTTCATCCTCAGTGCCCTCTATCACGCGGTACTGCCGGCACTGACCATCGTTGTCAGCTCGATCGGGGGGTGGATTCTGGGTATGCGCAACATGATGGTCTCCACCTTGTCCGAGGACTACGTCGTGACTGCCGAGGCGAAAGGGCTCAGCCCGAGGCGGGTCATGGTCATGTATGCCGCGCGCAACGCCTCGTTGCCCTCGTTCACAGGGTTTGCGATCTCCCTCGGATTCATCGTTGGTGGGTCCGTGGTGATGGAGCAGGTTTTCTCCTATCCGGGGATCGGAAATGCGTTCCTCCTGTCCGTCCAGAACAACGACTACGCCCTCATGCAGGCGCTTTTTCTGATCATCACCATCGCGGTGCTTTTCACGAACCTGATCGTCGACCTCTTCTACTCCGTTCTCGACCCCCGTACCCGGGCCCACAGGTAGGCGGCCACCATGACATCCGAGATCATCAACGACAGTTCCGCCATCCGGGAGGAGGGTGTCGACGACCTCATCCGCCCCCGAGAACCCACGAGTTCGGACGGTCGCCTGAAACGACTACTCACCAAGAAGTTCATCATCGGCGCGGTCGTCGTCCTCGCCATCGTCCTTTTCGGTGTCGTCGGTCCATTCTTCAGCCAGGATCCGCGCGCCATCAACAACATCGGCCTCACGCCCCCCAGCTCTCAACACCTTCTCGGGACCACCCAGATCGGCGCGGACATCCTTGCCCAGCTGGCCTATTCCACACGTGGATCTCTCATCGTGGGCGTCTCCGTGGCGGCGCTGACGTTGTTTCTTTCGGCCTTCTTCGGCATCTTGGGGGCCTACATCGGTGGTGTCGTCGACGACGCGTTTTCTCTGTTCACCAACGTCATGCTGGTCATACCGGGCCTTCCTCTGGTCATCGTGATCGCGAGCTACATCCAGAACAAGTCCGTGTTCCTTGTCATCATCGTGCTCGCACTCACGGGATGGGCGGCCGGGGCACGCGTCCTGAGATCCCAGACACTGTCGGTCCGCAACCGCGACTACGTGCTCGCGTCGCGCGTGTCAGGGGAGAAGACCTGGCGTGTGATCGCCGTGGAAATCCTGCCCAACCTGTTGCCTGTGATGTCATCGGGCTTCGTGTTCTCGACACTCGGGGCGATTCTCGCGGAGGCGGGCCTGTCATTCGTTGGTATTGGCGCCACGGGTGCCCTCACGTGGGGAACCATGCTGTCCGACGCGAGCAACGGCCAGGCACTGCTGTTCGGCGCCTGGTGGTGGTTCGCTCCTCCGGGGATTCTCATCGCCATCCTCGGTGCCGGTCTCTCCTTGATCAACTTCAGTCTCGACGAGGTCATCAACCCCAGACTCCGGGTCCACAAGATGCCGAAAACGGAAAAGAAGGTGACGGCGTCATGAGTGAGAAGACCCCCGTGTTGAGCGTCAGGAGCCTCAGCGTCGACTACCTGGGCGATCGAACGGTTCACGCCGTCAGGGATGTCAGCTTGGTCGTCGGACGGGGAGAGATCGTGGGACTGGCAGGAGAGAGCGGCTGTGGAAAGTCGACTTTCGCCTACGGCGTCAACCAGTTGCTCCGTCCCCCGGCCCTCATCACGGGCGGCGAGGTGGTGTTTCACGACAGGTCTGGACAAGACATCAACGTCCTGGAGTTGGAGAAGAAGGACCTGCGTGCCTACCGCTGGGACAAGGTCTCCATGGTTTTCCAAGGAGCGATGAACTCACTCAACCCCGTGACCTCCATCCGATCCCAAATGGCTGACGTGTTCACCACCCATAGGCCCGACATGAGTAGGAAGGACCGGCTGGCGAGGTCGCGGGAGTTGCTGGAACTGGTCGGCGTTGATCCTGGTCGACTCGGCAGCTATGCCCATGAACTATCCGGCGGCATGCGGCAGCGAGTGATGATCGCCATGGCACTGGCGCTCAACCCGCAACTGATGATCATGGATGAGCCGACGACCGCACTGGATGTGGTGGTGCAGCGAGAGATCCTCACGGAGATCATGCGGCTGAGGGAGGAGCTGGGGTTCGCGGTGATATTCATCACACACGACCTGCCCATGCTGCTGGAGATCAGCGATCGGATCGCGATCATGCGCGCTGGTCAGATACTGGAACTCGGCACCGCAGAGGACATCTACTTCGACGCACAGAACGACTACACCCGCAAGCTACTGACCTCCTTCCCCAGCCTGACCGGCGAGCGGGGAGATTTCATCCGCGGTAGTGCTTCCGACAGAGAGACGGCGGTGATCTGATCATGACAACGCTACAGGTCAAGAATCTGTGCAAGGACTTCCGCCTGCGCTCTGGAATGAAGACCAGCATCCTCTCGGCCGTCAAGGACGTCTCCTTCGAACTTGTTCCGGGCCGGACGATCGCACTGGTTGGACAGAGCGGCAGCGGGAAGTCCACCGTCGCCCGGATGATCGCACAGCTGGAACGACCCACGTCCGGCGAGATTCTCCTGGACGGAAAGCCGGCCGCCACTCGCGGCGGAGGTCTGAAGAGGTACCGGGAGGAGGTGCAGATGGTGTTCCAGGACCCGTTTGCCTCGCTGAACGCCTTTCACCGCGTGGGGCACCATCTGGAACGGCCCATCATTCTCCACAAGATCGCATCGGGTCGGGAGGCAGTGCGGGCCAAGGCCATCGAGTTGCTGGAGCGAGTCCAGCTGACACCCGGCGAGGACTACATTGACCGTCGTCCGCACGAACTCTCTGGTGGGCAGCGTCAGCGTGTGGCCATCGCCCGGGCGCTTGCTCCGTCCCCATCAGTCCTCATTGCTGACGAACCCGTCTCCATGCTTGATGTGTCGATCAGGTTGGGAGTGCTGAATCTCCTCGCCGATCTGCAGCGGTCGGAGAACCTCGGGGTGCTCTACATCACGCATGACCTGGCGACTGCTCGGCACTTCTCCGACCACCTGATGGTCATGTACAAGGGCGAGGTCGTGGAGGAGGGCACGCCCGATGACGTCATCCTCCATCCGCAGGCCGAGTTCACGCGCAAACTCACCATGGCCGCGCCCGAACCCGCACGCAACGAGCGCTTCCTCAGGGCCGCCAAGAACTACCCGCCCCGCACCCAGGGCAGCACGGCTGTGGAGGATCAGCCCCGCGGCGTTGCCTGATCCATGAACCAGGGGGCGGGGGAGTCCTGGTGGGACAGACTCCGTCGCCCTCTGCCACTCCCTTCTGACAGCGGAGCGATCTGCTGCATGTCCGCGCACTCTTCACGCATGTCGCGGGATAGGGTGGGCACAAGTCGACATGGAGGTAACGCAAGTGACCGATGAGGGTCTTTTCGCAACAGAGAATGCCGGGTTCGACGTACCCAACGCGCCCGCGTCGTCGACCCTCGTGGACACAGGGGTGATGGGGCCGACAGGCCGGCCGCTGCCACACCTGCCGCAGCCACCGCCTCCCGCACCGGGCCGCCGCATGCAGGCCGAGATCATCGCCATGTGCAACCAGAAGGGTGGCGTGGGTAAGACCACCACCACCATCAACCTGGGCGCGGCGCTCGTCGAGCTGGGGTACAAGGTGTTGCTGGTGGACTTCGACCCGCAGGGCTCCCTGTCCGTGGGGCTCGGCGTCAACCCCCACACGCTCGGCCTGAGCATCTACAACCTGCTCCTCACACGTGACCACACCCCCCACGAAGTCATCCACCCCAGCAGCGTCGAGGGCATGGACATCCTGCCCAGCAACATCGACCTCTCGGCCGCCGAGGTGCAGCTCGTCAGCGAGGTGGCCCGCGAGCAGACGCTGATGCGTGTCCTCAACAAGGTGCGGGGTGACTACGACTTCATCCTCATCGACTGCGCGCCCAGCCTCGGACTGTTGACCATCAACGCCCTCACAGCCAGCGACTGGGTCCTGATGCCACTGGAGTGTGAGTTCTTCGCGTTGCGCGGCATCGCCCTGCTGACGGACACCATCGCCAAGGTCAGCGACCGGCTCAACCCCGACCTCAAGGTGCTCGGCATCCTGGGCACCATGTACGACTCGCGCACCCTGCACGGCCGCGAGGTCCTCGAGCGGGTGGTGCAGGCCTTCGACGAGCAGGTGTTCCACACTGTCATCCGCCGCACCATCAAGTTCCCGGAGACCACGGTGGCGGGGGAACCCATCACCACGTACGCCTCCGCCTCACCGGGTGCGGACGCGTACCGGCAGCTCGCCCGGGAGGTGCTGACGCGATGCCAAAGCCTGTGAGCAAGCGGGCGTCCCTGCCCGGCGCTGCCGAGTTGTTCCGCACCACCCAGACCAACCCGGCCTTCGACGAGCCGCGCCGCTCTCGCGTGCAGCCCGACCAGCCGTCGGAACTGCACACGACCCCCATGGCTCCCCAGTCACCCGGCTCATCCAGCGAGGCAGAGCAACCGCAACCCCCCCAGGCGTCGGGTCGGGTTCGCCACGACCAGAAGATCACCGTCTACTTCTCCTCGGAGGAGCTCTTCGCCCTGGAGGACGCCACCCTTGACTGCAAGCGTCGTCACGGCCTGAAGGTGGACCGTGGTCGGTTGGTGCGCTCCGCCGTCGCGCTGGCACTGGCTGACCTGGCCGAGCGTGGCCCGGACTCCGACGTTGTGGCGGCGCTGCGGGCGCAGTGACCAGGAGCCCTGTGAGCACCAGAAAAAAGAAGGGCGCCGACCGGGCCGAACGCACCGACCAGGTGGCCGGGTTCGACGTCCACCTCAGCAACTTCGAGGGTCCCTTCGACCTGTTGCTACAGCTCATCGGCCGTCATGAGATGGACGTCACCCAGGTGGCGCTCAGCAAGGTCACCGACGAGTTCATCGCCCACGTCCGGGCGGGCGGCAAGGAGTGGGACCTCGACAAGACAAGCTCCTTCCTCGTGGTGGCCGCCACGCTGCTGGACCTGAAGTGCGCCCGTCTGCTGCCCGGCGGGGAGGTCACCGACCCAGAGGACCTGGCCGCCCTGGAGGCTCGCGATCTGCTGTTCGCCCGCCTGCTGCAGTACCGCGCGTTCAAGAGATTGGCCTCCTGGATCGAGTCCCATGTCGACGCGGCCAGCCTCACGCACTGGCGCCCCGGAGGCATCGAGGAGCAGTTCCGCCATGTTCTGCCGGAGGTGGAACTCGGTGTCTCGGCCGCCGATGTGGCCCGGCTCGCCGCCGCCGCCCTGACCCCCAAACCTGTGCCGCACGTCGACCTTGCTCACCTGCACGGTGCCCAGGTGAGTGTGGTGGAGCAGACGGCGCTGGTGGCATCCATGCTCCGCGACAGTGGGTCCTCCACGTTCCGGGGCCTGACAAACGGATGCGACCGACTCACCGTCGTGGTGCGCTTCCTCGCCATCCTTGAACTGTTTCGCGCCCGGCAGGTGGCCTTTGAGCAGGCGGGGCCGCTCACCGAACTGCACATCCGCTGGGTGGGCGGCGAGGAGACGAGCCTGCCCGACGTGGACGAGTACGACACCCAACCCGAGCTGGAGGACGCATGAGTCTGACACGACCCATCGAGGCGATGCTGCTGATGGCCACCGAACCCGTCATGGCCGCAGACCTCGCGGCGGCGCTGGAGGTGCCGGAGGTGGAGGTGGTTGCGGCCCTGCGGGAGATCGCGGACTTCTACGACGACGGCCGGCGCGGGATCGAGCTACGGCGTGTCGCCGGTGGTTGGCGGTTGGCGACGGCTTCCGACCTCGCCGACGTCATCGAGGCGTGGGTGGTGGCCGACCAGCGTGCCAAACTCAGCCAGGCGGCACTGGAGACCCTGTCGGTCATCGCCTACCTGCAGCCCTGCACCCGCGGGCGGATCGCGGGTGTCCGGGGCGTCAACGTCGACGGCGTGGTCCGGACCCTGCTGGTCCGCGGACTCATCGCGGAGGCGGGGGAGGACCCCCACACCGGGGCCATGGCGTTCGCCACCACAGGACTTTTCCTGCAGAAACTGGGCCTCGATTCGCTGGACGAATTGCCCGACTTGGCACCTTTGCTGCCCGACGCCGTAGCCTTGGAAGCTGAGCTCGGCCAATTGGCCGACCAGCAGACGAATTGAACGAGGAGGCACACATGGTCGAAGAGACCGAAGGTGTGCGGTTGCAGAAGGTGTTGGCGGCAGCCGGTATCGCCTCTCGCAGGGCCAGCGAAATCATGATCGACAAGGGCCGGGTAGAGGTCAACGGCAAGGTCGTGACCGAGCAGGGCATGCGTGTTGACCCGGAACGCGACAAGATCCGCGTCGACGGCTCCCGCATCCCGCCGCCGCGGCGACACATCTACGTCGTGCTGAACAAGCCGCGCGGCGTGGTCGCCACCCTGGAGGATCCGGAGGGCCGTCCCACCCTCTCGGACTACCTGCCACGCACCCGGGAGCGGTTGTTCCATGTCGGTCGCCTGGACACCGAGACCGAGGGTCTCATCATCCTCACCAATGACGGAGAACTCGGCCACAGGCTGTCCCACCCGTCCTACGAGGTGAGAAAGACCTACATGGTCGAGGTGGCCGGCAACATGGACAACAAGACGTTTCGCCGGCTCGAGAAGGGACTGCGCCTCGAGGACGGACCGGTGAAGCCCGACAAGCTGAAGCTCGTCTCCCGCACCGAGACCCGCTCCCTGCTGAACGTGACGCTCCACGAGGGCCGCAACCGCATCGTGCGTCGCATGATGGAGGCCGTGGGCCACCCCGTGGATCGCCTGTCGCGCATCGGGATCGGTCCCGTGCGGCTCGGGCAGTTGCCCGTGGGCCAGACCCGTGACATCACCCCCGAGGAACTGGGTGCACTCATGGACCTGGTGGGGCTCTGACGGGACACACGGGGACCTCGGGTACTATTCCCCCCGTGCGTTTTTCTTCGATTGCCCCCCGCCTTGCCGTCGCCTCCCTTGTTGCAGCCGTTGGTCTCGGCCTGAGTTCGTGCGGAACGGCCACCACCACGCCCGAGCCCGGCGCCAGCGAGTCGATGGTGGCTCCGGCCTCGCCGTCGGCGGAGGTGTCCGCCTCGCCCAGCGCGTCGGCGTCCCCGCTGCCGTCCATCACCCCGTCCACGGATCTCTCCGCCATCACGGTGAGCGACACCGACAAGCCCGAGGTCACCGTCAAGGCCCCGTGGGGCATCGACAAGACACAGGCCAAGGTGCTGCGCCCCGGCGGGGAGCAGAAGCTCACGGAGAACAGCACCGTGACGCTCAACTATGTGGGCATCAACGGCCGCACCGGTAAAACGTTCGACAGCTCCTATGACAGGGGCGCTCCCGCCACGTTCCAGCTGCAGCAGGTCGTGCCCGGGTTCGCCAAGGGCCTCACCGGGCAGTCCATCGGTTCCCGTGTCCTGATCGCCATGCCCAGCGAGGACGGGTACGCCGACGGCAACCCGGGCGCCGAAATCGAGAAGGGCGACAGCATCTTGTTCGTCGTCGACATCATCTCCGCCAACTTCGAGGACGCCACCGGCGCGGTCGTGGCCCCCGTTGCGGGACTGCCCACCGTCGTCCTGACCGCTGGTAAGCCCGAGCTGACCATCCCCGCCGGCGCCACGCTGCCGACCGAGCTCGTGGTGCAGCCGCTCATCAAGGGCTCCGGCGCCCCCATCACTGCTGAGGACACCATCCAGGTGAAGTACCGCAGCTGGGACTGGGCCACCGGCAAGCTCGTCGAGGATGCATGGCAGCCGCAGCAGGGACCGCTCAACACCCTCATCGAGGGGTGGAAGAAGGGCCTGCCGGGCCAGACCACCGGGTCTCGCCTGATGCTGGTCGTGCCCCCGGAGATGGGCTACCCCGACGGCAACACCGACATGGGCCTGGAAGCCGGCCAGACGCTGGTCTACGTCATCGACGTCCTCTACGCCACCAAAGAGGGCTGAACATCGCGCGGGCGTGTCCGGCGACACGTCCCGCTCCGTCGAAAACGTCGGCTGCTGCGCACACGGAGCGTTGCGTTGCCTGAGTGGCGTCCGGTGGAGATCGCACCACAGTGTGGTCCGTTCCCTGAGGGCGGCTGGTGAGGAGCCAACCAGGCGCGTATCGGAGGGCGGCGACACGGTCTCGTTGTCCGTGGCCCGGTGGACGCGTGCGGTAGCCTGCCGCGCAGGAAGGGAAGTGCAACGGGTGTCGAAGGCAAAATCAGAGCGGCTCGTCAATCTGCTGATCATGATGCTCAGCGCGCGCGGGTACGTCACCAAGCACCAGATCCGCTCCACCATCGAGGGGTATCGTCACCAGTCCGACGGCGCCTTTGAGCGCATGTTCGAGCGGGACAAGGAAGAACTGCGGGCCGCGGGTGTGCCGATCGCCACCGGCTCCAACGAACCGGACCTGGACATCGAGGCCGGCTACCGCATCGAGCGCTCGGACTTCGAGTTGCCGCCGGTTGCCTTCACACCCGAGGAGTTGGCGGTCCTGGGCGCCGCAGCCTCAGTGTGGCAGGACAGCGTGGCGGCCCAGCAGACGGTGGATGCGCTGGAGACGTTGCGCGCTGCGGGCGCCGACCCCGACCCTGAGCGACTCATGACCCTGCGCCCCCGCATTCCCGCCGAGCCCGGCTTCGACGCCGCCCGTGAGGCACTCCTGGCGCGCCGCGAGGTGCGGTTCGACTACCGCGGCCAGCCGCGCCAGGTGCAGCCGTGGCGGCTCTCGCAGCGCCGGGGCCGGTGGTACCTTCTCGGTTTCGACCTGCAACGCTCCGCCCCGCGCAACTTCAAGCTCAGCCGTGTCACCTCCGACGTGGCCGCCGTGGGCCCCACCCACGCCTACGAGGTTCCACCCGCCGACGAGCTTGCCGGACTCGTTCGTTTTGACGGCGACAGGGACGGCGCATTCGCCGTTGTGGCCCTGCGCGACCAGATGGGCGGTGACGTGCGACGCATGGCGCAACCAGCCACCTGGGATCACCCACTTCCTGAGGGCTTCACGGCCTGGCGACTGGAGTCTCCTCGACCGGAGATCCTGGCAGCCGACATCTGCGAACTCGGACCCGACGCCATCTGCCTTGCCCCACAGGAGCTGAGGGACATGGTGATCCGCCAACTGCAGGGAATCGCCGACAGGTGGGAAGCATGAAGTCCTCGGAGCAGTTGACGCGGCTCCTGAAACTCGTCCCGTACCTGCAGCAGCACCAGGGCATCTCGGTGGGGGAGGTGGCGCAGCACTTCGGGGTCGCCCCGCGCCAGGTGGTCAGCGACATCGAGGTGCTGCAGTTCTGCGGTCTCCCCGAGGGCTTCCACGGCGACCTGTTCGAGGTGGACATCGACGAGGTCCGCGACGCCGGACACATCTTCTTCCGCAACGCCGACGTGCTGGCCCGCCCCATGCGAATGCGACTGGAAGAGGCCACGAGCCTGCTCGTGGCGCTGGAGGTGGTGGTGGAGACCTCCGGCGGTTCCGAGGCGGCACTGAGTGCGCTGGCGAAGCTGCGGGACGTCCTCGGCGGTGTCGATCCAGCGGTGTCGGTGGCCGTCGCCGCTGGGGCGCCCGAGCACAGGCAGGTTCTGCAGGCGGCCATTGACGCACGACGAGTGGTGGAGATGACGTACCTGGGGTCGGGACGCAGGAGTGCGTCGCGTCCGGAGGTGGAACCCATGCGGCTGCGCGTCGTGGATGGCTTCGCCTACGTCGACGCGTGGACTCCGGCCCGATCTGACTGGCGCTCGTATCGTCTCGACAGGATTGAGGCGCTCCACATCACGGATGCCACGTTCACACCCCGGGAAGGACTCCCGGAAAACGCCACGTCCTGGTTCGACGACGTCGCGCAGCGTCTGGAGTTGGAGCTCACCCCCGACGCGGACTGGGTGGCGGAGTACTACCCCGTGACGCATCGACACGCCGGAGCAGATCACATCTGGGTAACGTTTCCCGTGGCGTCGCCGCAGTGGGCGGTCTCCCTCTTGCTGCGGCTCGGTGACAGCGTCACCGGGGTCTCCGACGGCAACGTCGCACAGGCGGCGGCCGGGGAGGCGCGGGCAGCCCTGGCCCACTACGCCGACCCGCCCGACTGATCACCGTTCGCCGCAGCGATGCCCGCGGGGTACCATTTCGTTTCGTGATCTGGGTTCTCGTTTTCGGTGGTGTCGCGCTGCTCGGTCTGGTGACTGCGGTCTCCTATGCCGTGTGGCTGGCACACAAGACGTCCGACCTGTACAGCGAAGTACGCATGCTTGGTGTGCGCGCCGAAGAAGCCGGCGAACTCCTGGGGCGCATACAGCTCCCCACCGGGAACCACGACTAGAATCACCTTTGTGCAGTACTAGCCCGGGTGCGGTCCCGGGGAAAGAGGTTTAGAGGACATGCCAGGTCCCACAGAATTGCTCATCATCCTGGGAATCGCGCTCCTGCTGTTCGGCGGCTCCCGCCTCGCCGGTCTCGGCAAGGGCGTCGGTCGCTCGATTCGTGAGTTCAAGACCGAGGTCAAGGCCGTCGACGGCGACAAGGACCCCGAAGTGGTGGACGCCGAGATCGTTCAGCCCGAGACCCGCCCGGAGACCGAGCAGGAACGACGCATACGCGAGATCGAGGCGCGCGAGCGTGACCTGAACGCCCGCGAGACCGCGGCGCGTGAAGCAGCACGCCAGCACGACCTCGGGACCGGGATCTGAACATGGCCACCACTGCCACTGAGCCCGACGCGAAGCCGCGTCGGCTCAGCTGGCTGCGTCCACCGGCGGCGTCCGAGGACGGCACCATGGCGCTCCTGGACCACCTTCGTGAGGTGCGTTACCGGCTGACCATCTCCGTCATCACCATCGTGCTGGCATCCCTGGCCGCCATCGTCTTCTACAGCCAGCTGATCTCCTTCATCCTCTACCCCTACAACCAGGCTGTTGACGCCATCCGCGCCAGCAGGCCTGACGCCGAGTTCCTGATCGTGAACAACGGCGTGATGAGTCCCCTGACCCTCGGGATCATCGCCTGTGGGGTGGCAGGAATATTGATCGCGTCACCCGTGTGGATCTATCAATTGTGGGCCTTCGTGGCTCCGGGTCTGGTCTCCAAGGAGAAGAAGTACGCCGCAGGGTTTCTGGGCGCTGCCGTGCCGCTCTTCCTGATGGGTTGCACGCTCGGGTACTTCATCTGGCCCAAGGGCATCACCGTGATGTTGAGTTTCACACCCCGGGGGCTGGACATCACCAACCTTCTCGACATGGCGAGCTTCCTGTCGCTGGAGATCAAGATCATTCTGGTGTTCGGCGTCTCCTTCCTGTTGCCCGTCGTCCTGGTGGCGCTCAACCTGGCCGGTGTGGTCAAGGGCCACCAGTTGGTGAAGTCACGCAAGTTCGTGATCTTCGGCACCTTCGTCTTCGCCGCCGTGGCCACCCCGTCGACGGACCCCGTATCCATGCTGGCGTTGGCGCTGCCCATGACGGTCCTGTACATGATCGCCGAGGCCATCTGCCTCATCCTGGACAAGCGCAAGGGCATCACGGCGGACGTCGTCGCCGATTGGTCCATCGACGTCAACGACGGCAAGTGATCGACCGTTTCCATGGGAGAACTGGCCAAGCCGCGGCTCTACACACTCGTCGTGAACGAGGGCTCGGGGGGCGGCCGATCCGGCCGTGAGCTGCCCAAGGTGGCACGGGGACTGCGCGACCGGCTGCCCACCGCAGAGGTGCAGGTCATCACGTCCTGCTCCTGGACCGACGCGGAGAAACTGATCCGCACGGCCGCCCTCTCAGCCCGCCCGGGTGACGCCGTGCTGGTGATGGGTGGCGACGGCATGGCCCATCTGGGGCTCAACGCCTGCGCCGGCACCGACGCGACCCTCGGCATCATCCCGGCCGGCACCGGCAACGACTTCGCCCGAGGCGTTGGCGTGCCCAAGGACCTGCCCCGCGCCGTCGACGCCATCTGCGTCGGTGCCACGCGACGCGTGGACCTGTCGCACGTCTCCAACGAGGCCTACCCGTCGCGTTATGTGGGGGCAGTGCTGTCCACCGGCTACGACGCGCGCGTCAACCGCGCCACCAACGACATCTCTTTGCGGTTCGGCAGCCTCAGCTACGGCTGGATCGCGTTGCGGGAACTGATCCACTTCTCCCCGTTGCAGTACCGGATACGGATCGACGGCGTCCTGCGCATCCAGGAAGCCATGATCGTGGCCGTGTGCAACACCGGCATGTTCGGGGGCGGAATGCAGATTTCCCCACAGGCCGACCCCGCCGACGGCATGCTCGACGTCACCATCGTCGACCCCGTCTCCCGCTCCACCCTGTTGCGGTTGCTGCCGCAGATGTACTCCGGCAACTTCGCCCGTCATCCGGCGGTGCAGCAGTTCCGCGCCCGCGAGGTGGAAATCGCCGGCGACGGCCTGTTCTGCATGGGCGACGGCGAGGAGCTGGGCGACGTGCCCGTGACGGTGACTGCCGCGCCGGGCGCGCTGAAGGTCTTCGTCGACGCCGCGCACAGCGCCGCTGCTACCGTGAAACAGTGAGCACCCAGCCCCCCAACCTGTCTCCGCACGTGGCCGAGTTCGCCCGCGACTACCCGTTCGGCCTCGATCCCTACCAGGTTCAGGGCTGCGAGGCCCTCTCCGGTGGGCACGGTGTCCTCGTGGCCGCCCCCACGGGTGCCGGCAAGACAGTCGTGGGTGAGTACGCCGTGTGGCTCGCCATCCAGCAGTCGCGGAAGTGTTTCTACACCACCCCCATCAAGGCGCTGAGCAACCAGAAGTACCACGACCTCGTGGAGCGATGGGGCTCCGACCGCGTGGGCCTGCTGACGGGTGACAGCTCCGTCAACCCCGAGGCGCAGATCGTGGTGATGACCACCGAAGTGCTGCGCAACATGATCTATGCCGGCTCCACGACCCTGCACAACCTCGGCTACGTGGTGATGGACGAGGTGCACTACCTCGCCGACCGCTTCCGTGGCGCCGTCTGGGAGGAAGTCATCCTCGGACTCGCGGCCTCGGTGTCGATCGTCGCCCTGTCGGCCACCGTCAGCAACGTCGAGGACTTCGGCGAATGGCTCCGCACAGTCCGCGGCGAGTTCGAGGTGGTGGTGTCCGAGCGTCGGCCGGTACCGCTGTTCCAGCACGTCATGGTGGGGCGCCGACTCGTCGACCTGTTCGACGGTGTCGCGCCCACAGCGCAGGAACTGCCCAGTGCCAGGGCCGCCCGCGTCAACAAGGAATTGCTGCAGGTCAGCAAGGGTGAGGCCTCCCGGGTGCGTGACGACTCCCGCAACCCCCGTGGACGCTCCGGGCGGGGCAAACCCGGCGGTGGTGGCCGTGGCTCGGGCCAGTACGGCGGTGCCACCCATCCCCGCTTCGCCGCCAAGCCCACCCGGCGCGACGACATGGCCCGGGTCCTGTCCGAGGCCAGGCTGCTGCCTGCCATCTGCTTCATCTTCTCGCGCGTCGGCTGCGACGCCGCCGTGCAACAACTGCTCCACTCCGGCGTGCAGTTGACCAGCAGGCAGGAGGCCCGCCTGCTGGGAGAGATTGCTGACCGCCACACCGCCGGCCTGTCCCTGCCTGACCTGGACGTGCTCGGGTACGAGGACTTCCGCCACGCGCTGTGCGCCGGCATGGCCGCCCACCACGCCGGACAACTACCGGCGTTCAAGGCCATCGTTGAGGAAGGCTTCACCACGGGTGCGCTGAAGCTGGTGTTCGCCACGGAGACCCTTGCGCTCGGCATCAACATGCCGGCCCGCACCGTGGTACTCGAGAAGCTCGTCAAGTACAACGGCGAGGCCCACGTCGACATCACGCCGGGGGAGTACACACAGCTGACGGGGCGTGCGGGACGCCGAGGCATCGACACCGAGGGCCACGCCGTCGTCCTGTGGCAGTCGGGGATGGATCCGCGGGCAGTGGCAGGGCTGGCGTCGCGTCGCACCTACCCGCTGCGCTCGAGCTTCGCACCCAGCTACAACATGGCCGTCAACCTCACCTCCTCCATGGGCCGGGTCCGGGCCCGTGAAATTCTCAACCAGAGCTTCGCGCAGTTCCAGACGGACAAATCCGTGGTCACCTCCTCACGGGTGGGGCGGCAGCTCACGGAGGAACTGGCGGACGCGCAGCAGGCCATCGAGTGCCACCTTGGTGATTTCATGTCCTACGCCCTGCTGCGCGACGAGATCTCCGAGCTGGAGTCCTCCAGCGCCAAACAGCGCCGCGCCCAACGAGCCGGGGACATCGCCGACGCTGTCTCCTCGCTGGTGCCGGGCGACATCATCCATGTCGCGCGCCAGGGCTGGAGCGTCGTGCTGGGCATCGGTCAGAAGGCGCAACGCGACTCCGTGCCGTGGGTGCAGGTCATCGCAGGCGACCACACCGTCATGCGGCTGCAGCCCCACGACCTCACGGGCCCTCCGCTGCCGGTGGCACGCGTACGGGTGCCGAGGCGCTTCAGCGTCCGGGACCGCACGGAGCGGCGCGCGCTGCTCTCCGCCATGTCGAACAAGTTGGAGAGCATCGACCCGGACGCGCCGGAGAACTCCGCCCCGCCCACGGATGAGGCGCAGATGGAGCGGATCGCGCACCTGCGGCGGCAGGTGAAGGCGCACCCGTGTCACGCGTGCGAGGACCGGGAAACCCACGCGGTGGCCGCCGCGAGAGTGTTGCGGCTGGAACGCGACCGGGTTCGCACCGAATCCGACATGGCCACCCGCACCAACTCGCTCGGCACCCAGTTCGACAGGGTCTGCGCCGTACTCGAAGAGCTCGGCTACCTCGACGGCGACGAGCTCACTGACGCCGGACGCATGCTGCGCCGCATCTACAACGAGCTGGACCTGGTGGCCGCCGAGTGCATCCGCCGCGACACCTTCGCAGGGCTCGACGCCCCGCAACTGGCGGCCGTGCTGTCCACGATGTTGTACGAGTCCCGCCCGTCCCGGGACCAGATCACGCCCCGCATGCCCGACGCCGCCAGCGAGCGCGCCCAGTCCGAGCTGCGTCAGGTGTGGCGCGAGGTGGGGCAGTTGGAACGCAAGCACCGGCGTGATCGTGGACGGGAGCCCGACATCGGGTTCGCGGAGGTGTCGTGGCGCTGGGCCAGCGGGCAGGAGCTGGCCAAGGTGCTGGCACACGGACAACTCTCCGCCGGCGACTTCGTGCGCTGGGTCCGCCAGGTTGTCGACTTCGCAGGTCAGCTCGCGCAGGCCGCAGGACCCGGTGACCTGCGCCGCACCTGCCTCAGCATCGTGGACAGGATGAGACGCGGCGTCGTGGACGTCGACCTGGAAGAGGACTGAGTAGGGTGGCCCCATGGCCGTTTCGCTGCGCGTGATCCCCTGTCTCGACGTCCACGACGGACGGGTCGTCAAGGGTGTGAACTTCGAGAACCTGCGGGACGCCGGCGACCCCGTCGAACTGGCGGCCACCTACAGCGCAGCGGGCGCCGACGAGTTGGTGTTCCTCGACATCTCCGCCTCCTCCGAGGGCCGGGCCACCACCCGCGACATGGTGTCCCGGTGCGCGGAGAGCGTCTTCATCCCGCTGACCGTCGGCGGGGGAGTGCGCAGCGTCGAGGACGTCGACTCCCTCCTGCGGTGCGGCGCCGACAAGGCAGGAATCAACACCGGTGCGCTGGAGCGCCCCGACGTCATCGACGAGATCGCCGCCCGCTTCGGCAACCAGGTACTCGTGTTGTCCCTCGATGCCCGCCGCGAAGAGGGCATGCCCTCGGGTTTCGGGGTCACCACCCACGGTGGGCGCAGGTCCGCAGGGCGTGACGCCATTGAATGGGTCCGTGACGCAGTGTCACGCGGTGTGGGTGAGGTGCTTCTCAACTCGATGGACGCCGACGGCACCACCTCCGGCTTCGACCTGGAGATGATCCGTGCCGTGCGCGCCGTCGTCGACGTGCCGCTCATCGCCTCCGGTGGTGCCGGCACCGCCCAGCACTTCGTCGAGGCCGCCGACGCCGGAGCTGATGCCGTGCTTGCCGCCAGCGTGTTCCACTACCAGAGCCTGACCGTGGCAGAGGTCAAGGACGCCCTCCGCGCCGCCGGCCACACCGTCCGATGAACTGAGAGGAACCACCGCGATGACCGAGTGCCTTTTCTGCAGGATCATTTCCGGAGAGATCCCCTCCAAGCAGGTCTACGCCGACGACCTCTCCTACGCCTTCCTCGACGTGGAGCCCTGGCAGGAGGGTCACACGTTGGTGGTCCCACGCCGCCACGTGGACCATGCACTCGTCGACGCCCACGTCCTGGCCGACGTGGCCCCCGCGCTCCTTGCCGTGAGCAACCTGCTGCGTGACCGGCTGGGCGCCACCGGCTTCAACATCCTGACCAACGTCGGCCCCGATTCCGGTCAGGCGGTGTTCCACGCCCACGTCCACGTGCTGCCCCGGCACGCCGACGCACCCGGAATCAGCAACATGCGTGGACTCATCCACCGGGACCTCGACGAAGTGCACGCCGTCCTGATGGGGCCGGGCGGGTCCGGACGCGCTTAACCCGGGGCGTAGGCGACAGGGTGGAAACTCTGGTCTACCATCGGTGCCGCAAGGCTCTCTCGACATCTCGTCGGAGGCGAACGAACAACGAATCGGAGCCAGAAATGAAGAACGTCAAGGTCGTGGGCATGCTGTCCCTCATCGCAGGAATCATCATGATCGTCGCCGGCGGCATCACCTACGGCGCCGTCAGCCAGCAGCTTGCTGCCGAGAACATCGTGGTCCCCGACGACGCCGCCTTCCTGGGCGGAGACAAGGTGGATGGGCCGTTCTCGGCGTACGCGCAAGCCGACATCATCAACCATCACGCGCTGGAAGCATCCGAGGGCAAGACCTACGCCGAGCTCGGGGCACTCTCTGGCGCGGCCAAGGCCGCCGGCGACCAGGAACTGGCTGACAAGTACCAGGGGCAGCGCGACACCGTCATGACCGCCTCCTTCCTCCGTGCCTCGCTCTTCACGTCGGTGCTGGCGTTCGGCGTCGCGGCCCTGGTCATCGGGCTCGGCGTCATGTTCGGGCTGATCGGCTGGGCGTTCATGGGCATCCGCCCCGCGGCCCGCGTGGACGTTCGCGACGACGCCATCGCCGTCTGATCCCACGTGCGCAATGGGACGGGCCGAGCGCGAGACGCCTCGGCCCGTCTCATCATGCAGGACAGCTGCGGGGGTGCTTGACACGATTGCGCCCTCTGGGCCATTGTGAACCCGTGATCACCAGCCAAGGACTCGTAATTTTCTGAAGCGTTTCGCGAACTGTTCCAGCGAAACGCTCCCTCGCGTGCCATACCGGCGCCGAGGGTTTTTTGTTGGCCGGAGATCACAACCCATGACCCGAAGGGAGAGCCATGTCGGACATCGACAACCAGCTGTTGACAGGTGCGCAGGCGCTTGTTGAGTCTCTCGAACGCGTCGGTGTCGAAGTAATGTTCGGCATCCCCGGCGGGGCCATCCTGCCGGCGTACGACCCGCTCTACGACAGCAGCATCCGCCACATCCTGGTCCGCCATGAGCAGGGGGCCGGTCACGCGGCCGAGGGCTACGCGATGGCCACCGGACGGGTCGGCGTCTGCATTGCCACCTCCGGGCCGGGCGCCACCAACCTGGTGACCCCCATCGGCAACGCCTACATGGACTCCACGCCGATGGTGGCCATCACGGGGCAGGTGAACTCCAGTTCCATCGGCACCGATGCCTTCCAGGAGGCTGACATCCGGGGCATCGTGATGCCCATCACCAAGCACAGCTTCCTCATCAAGCGGACGGCTGACATCCCGCTGGCCATCCGGGAGGCATTCCACATCGCCTCCACGGGACGGCCCGGCCCGGTGCTGGTGGACATCGCCAAGGACGCGCTGTCCGGTTCGGCACCGTTCGTGTGGCCCGAGGAACTGGACCTGCCCGGGTACAAGCCCACCACGAAGCCGCACATCAAGCAGATCCGTGCTGCCGCGAAGATGATCATGGAGGCACGCAAGCCGGTCCTCTACATCGGTGGCGGTGTGATCAGTGCCCGTGCCCACGCCGAATTGGCCGAACTTGTGGAGCGCACCCAGATCCCCGTCGTCACCACGCTGATGGCGCGGGGTGTCCTGCCGGATTCCAACGAGCTCAACATGGGCATGCCCGGAATGCACGGCACGGTCGCAGCCGTCGGTGCCCTGCAGAAGGCAGACCTGCTCATCGCCATCGGTACCCGCTTCGACGACAGGGTCACGGGCAAGCTGGACAGTTTCGCCCCGTTCGCCAAGGTGATCCACGCCGATATTGACCCCGCGGAGATCGGGAAGAACAGGGCCGTGGATGTCCCCATCGTCGGCGACTGCAAGGAGACAATGCGGCTCCTCAACGAGGAACTGACGGGCGTCGAGCCGCCTGCCATCGATCCGTGGCGCACCATGCTGAAGGGCATGCGTGCCAAGTACCAGCCCCACTGGGACGAGGCACCCGACGGTCGCCTGTCGCCGCAGGAGGTCATCCAGCGGATCGGGCAACTGAGCCCCCCGGACACCATCTTTGTGACGGGCGTCGGGCAGCACCAGATGTGGTCCGCCCACTACCTGCCGCACGAGCAGCCCAACAAGTGGTTCAACTCCGGCGGCGCCGGAACCATGGGATTCTGTGTCCCTGCCGCCATGGGCGCCAAGGTGGCGGCACCGGAGACCACGGTGTGGGGCATCGATGGTGATGGTTGTTTCCAGATGACCAACCAGGAACTCGTCACCTGCGCGCTCAACAACATCCCCATCAAGATCGCCGTGATCAACAACCATGCCCTCGGAATGGTGCGCCAGTGGCAGAGCCTGTTCTACAACGAGCGGTACTCCAACACCGACCTGCACACCGAGTCCATCCCCAATTTCCAGATGCTCGCGGAAGCCATGGGCTGCGTCGGGCTGAAGGCAACGAACGAGGAGGAGATGGAGGTCGCCATCAAGCGGGCGCTCGAGATCAACGACCGCCCCGTCGTGGTGGAGTTCGTCGTCCACAAGGACGCGATGGTGTTTCCGATGGTGTCGGCAGGCACCAGTAACGATGAGATCCAAGTGGCCCGCGACATGGCCCCAGAGTGGGAAGACGAACTCCTGTGAGTACACACACGCTGAGCGTCCTGGTCTCCAACCGGCCGGGCGTCCTCACCCGCATCGCCGCATTGTTCTCGCGCCGCGGCTTCAACATCGAGTCCCTGGCGGTCGGCCCCACCGAGCGGCCCGAAGTCAGCCGCATGACGGTGGTGGCCAACGCTGAGGACGGCGCTGCCCTGGAGCAGATCGTCAAGCAGCTCAACAAGCTCATCGAGGTGCGCAAGGTGTTGGAGCTCGGCCCCAACACCGTGCGTCGCGAGATGGTGCTCGTCAAGGTGAAGGCCGACGTGCACACCCGCAGCCAGATCATCGACGTGGTCAGCCTGTTCCGCGGCAAGGCCGTCGACGTGTCGGCCGAGTCCATCACCATCGAGGCCACGGGCAGCAGCGAGAAGTTGGCCGCGCTGTTGGAGATGTTGTCCTCCCACGGCATCCAGGAACTCGTCCAGTCTGGCCAGGTGGCACTGGGCCGTGGCGCGAAGACGCTGGCCGAGCACAAGTCCAAGTAACGTGCGGGGGGCGAGCCCCCCCGTGGACCCCCAGACGGGGGCTCCCATCCCAATGAAGGAGAAACCACACAATGGCAGCAGAGATGTTCTACGACTCCGACGCCGACCTGTCGATCATCCAGGGTCGCCAGGTCGCCGTCATCGGCTACGGCTCGCAGGGTCACGCCCACGCGCTCAGCCTGCGCGACTCCGGCGTCGACGTCCGCGTGGGGCTTCGCTCCGGTAGCCCGTCCGCCGCCAAGGCCGAGGCCGAGGGCCTGCGGGTGGTGTCCGTCGCCCAGGCAGTCGAGGAGGCGGACCTCATCATGATCCTCGCCCCCGACCAGGTGCAGCGGAAGGTCTACGCCGAGGACATCGAGCCCAACCTGGCTCCCGGCGATGCCCTGTTCTTCGCGCATGGCTTCAACATCCGCTTCGGCTACATCACGGCACCCGAAGGTGTCGACGTGTGCATGGTCGCCCCCAAGGGTCCCGGCCACCTCGTGCGCCGTGAGTACGCCAACGGCCGCGGCGTGCCCGCCATCGTGGCCGTCGAGGTGGATGCCTCAGGGGGCGCCTGGCCGCTCACGTTGAGCTACGCCAAGGCCATCGGTGCCCTGCGTGCGGGTGGCATCAAGACCACCTTCACCGAGGAGACCGAGACCGACCTGTTCGGCGAGCAGGCCGTGCTGTGCGGGGGTGCTTCCGCGCTGGTGCAGGCCGGGTTCGAAACCCTCATCGAGGCCGGCTACCAGCCCGAGGTGGCCTACTTCGAGTGCCTCCACGAGTTGAAGCTGATCGTCGACCTCATGTACGAGGGCGGCATCGCCAAGCAGCGCTGGAGCATCTCCGACACCGCCGAGTACGGCGACTACGTGTCCGGACCCCGCGTCATTGACGAGCGCGTCAAGGCCAACATGAAGGACGTCCTCACCGACATCCAGACCGGTGCCTTTGCGAAGCGTTTCATCGACGACCAGGACGCCGGCGCCCCCGAGTTCAAGGAACTGCGCGCCAAGGGCGAGCAGCACCCCATCGAGGCGACGGGCCGCGAACTCCGCAAGCTCATGAGCTGGGTCGACAAGTCGGACTCCGACTATGTCGAGGGCTCGGCTGCCCGCTGACCCTCCACCACCGACGAAGGCCCCGACGCATCGTGACCACGAGCACTGCGTCGGGGCCTTCGCCTGTCCCTCGGGTACGCGGGGGTGTCAGGTGCTGAGCCCCTGAAGCTGGCTGTAGGCGCCGCGCCCCGCCAGGAGGTCCTCGTGGGTGCCCTGTTCCACGAGACGGCCGTCCTGCATGACGACGATGCGGTCGGCCCCCTGGATGGTGGTGAGTCGGTGGGCAACGACGAAGGTGGTCCTGCCCTCCATGAGACGGGCCAACGCCTCCTGCACGAGGCGTTCGGAGGCTGTGTCGAGCGCCGATGTGGCCTCATCGAGAACCAGCACCCGTGGGTCACGGATGAGAGCCCGCGCAATGGCCAGACGCTGTCGCTGACCGCCTGAGAGTCGGGCGCCGCGCTCACCGATCACCGCCTCGAGCCCACCCATCTGCTCGACGAAATCGAGGGCGTTGGCGTCCCGGAGCGCCTCACGGACCGTATCGTCGCTCAGGTCGTCGTTGCCGTAGGTGACGTTCGCCCGCACGGAACCCTCGAACAGGAAGGACTCCTGCGGGACGACCGCGAGGTGACGGCGGTAGGTGCGCAGGTCGAGTTCCCCCATGTCGCGACCATCAAGAAGGATGCGACCGCGTACCGGTGTGAGGAAGCCGATCACCATGTTCAGCACCGTCGACTTGCCGGAGCCGGAGGGCCCCACGAAGGCGATGGTCTCACCGGGTCGCACCTCGAGGTTGAGCCCTGAGATGGCATGCTCGTCGGGGGCATCCGAGTACGCGAAGGTGACGTCCTCGAAGCTGAAGGAGCCTCGGACCGCGCCGGCGTCGGCCTTGCCGGCGTTCCGCTCGATATCTGGTTCCGTGAGCACCTCGCCCATCGAGCGCACGGACTCAAGCCCCTTGGCGATGATTGGGGCCAGTGAGAGTAGCGCCGTGACGGAGCCCGTGAGTGACATGAAGTAGCTCGACAGCATGACGACGTCACCGGCTGACACGTCGAAGGTACCGGTCCATGCCACCCAGGCGGCTCCGACGAGGCAGAGCACTGACAAGAGCTGGAACACGACCCATGAGAGTGCGCCGAAGCGACCGTTGACGACGTCCAGGCGGATGCCGGCCTCGCGGACGCCCAGCAGCGACTGGTCCACGCGGGCCAGTTCGTCGGCCTCGAGCGCGTGGGCCCGGGTGATCGGCACGAGGTGGGTCATCTCGCTGACACGGGCGGACATCTGCTCCACCTGGGTGCGGAAAGCCCGGTTGCGGGCCGTCATGCGTGTTCGCATGGCCACGATGAGTGCAGCCGAGGCCGGCACCGCGAGCGCGAACACGATGAGGAACTCGGGGACCCGTATGGCGGTGATGACGATGGCGCCGATCAGGGTCGTGATGGCGGCGAGACCGGTGTCGATGCTCTGCCGGGTGCCCTCCACCACGTTCTCGACGTCGCGAACGATCTTGGCCTGCAGCACGCCCGGACTGATCCGGCGGTGGTAGCCGATCGAAAGTTCCTGCAGACGCCGAGCCAGGGCCATGCGGAGGTCGGTCTCCACCGTGCGCACGGACTTGGACAGCGCTCGGATGAAGACCTGCGACAGCGGCAGGTTCACGGCCACGAGTACGCCCATGAAGCCTGCGGCCAGCCACAGCTCGGACAGTGGTCGGTGCTGGACGACGATGTCGATGACGTCAGCGGTGAGCACCGGCATGACCCAGACGGGTGAGTGTTTGATGACGAAGGCGAGCGCGCCGATGGCGAGCCTTCCCCGTTGGCCGGCAAAAAGTGCAACGAGGGTTCGCAGGGGTCGGTCCCCCTGGTAGGTGTCCTCGAGCAGTGGTGGTGACATGGTGAGCGACTTCCTGACGATTCCACGCGCGCGCCGCGACGGCCCTGCGCATGTGGGGTGGGTCCCTTGGGGGCGTGGCGATGACTCCCGCTGCTGAACGAGGGTGCGGGTTGACCGCTTTCCACCCATCCGGGAACGCAGTGAACCCAGAACCGCAGACGCCCCAGCAGCTACGATACGTTAACGAACTAAGTTCGACCGTACCGCGCGAGACCCCTTCACTCCAACCGGGGTTTCCGGCGGCCTCCGGTCTGAGGGCGCCATGACCAGCTACCTGCATCCGCAGATCGACGCGGACCCGGCCGGTAGTCGCTGCGCCAGGTGTCTGCTGGCACTCGAGCTGGTACCCACTCTGCTTCAATGATCGACGCGCCCCCACCCGCTGGGCCAGAGCCCAGGAAGAGGATGAACCCCGTGACACTCCAGCCAGCACTCGGCCCACAGGATCCTCCGTCGTCCCGGCCACGGGCTGGGTGCCTCGGCGGCCGCGTCCATCGCTACGAGTTTGATCCGGCGGGGGGCCTGCTGCGCCTCGACCTGCCCAACGGTGCCGTGGAAGCCGCACCCGGAACCGTCATCGACTGGGCGTTCTACGCCGACGGCCCCGCCGCCGTCCACGCCCCCTGGGCGGCTCTCGCAGTCACCGTCGACGTGCGCTTTGCCGATGGCACCCGGCTCAGCGACGACCCTCAGGTGCGTGACCGCTACGATTTTGCCCTCACCGCCGACGACCAGTTCGCGGCACGGTGGAGCATGCCGGAGCAGTGGAACGCCAACAGTGTCTCCCTGGCACCGCGCGAGGGCGAGTCCGGCGTGGTGGAGGTGGTCCTCGGCTCGTCGTCGCTGCGAGACCACGACCTCGGGCTCGTGAGCGGTGTCGTCGAGGTTGTTGTGCGGGAGTGGGTCCGGCCGGAGTCACCAAGCCCTGCCGAGCATGTCGACACGCGACGCGGCACCCACTCCGGCGACCGCTTCTCACGGGGCAACACGCTGCCACTGGTGGCGGTGCCCCACGGTTTCACTTTCATCACGCCCGCCACTGACGCATCCGACTCCCGCTGGCCGTACAGGCCGTTCGTCCACGACGACCCGGACGGACGCCGGCTGGAGGCCGTCCAGTTCTCGCACCAGCCGAGCCCATGGATGGATGACCGGGGTGTCGTACAACTCATGCCGTGGGGCGGGCGACCAGTGTCCACCAGGGATGGGCGTCGGCGGTGGATGGTGGACGGTACGGAGGTCGCCGCGCCACACCGGTGGTCGTCGGAGCTGGACGGCGGGCTCGCTGTCCAGGTGACCGCCACCAGCCACGCGGCCGCCTTCCGGGTTGTCGGTGTCGACGACCGGGCGGTCGTGGGGTTCGTGATCGACCAGATGGAGGACACCGGTCAGCTCCGATTCACCGCCCCGGACCGCTTCGAGGGATGGGTGCCGGAAGCACCCGAGCAGGGCAACCAGCCGCGCACCTTCTTCGCCGGACGGGTACTCACACCGGTGACGGGTCACGGTCATCTGGACGATGCGGGCCACGGCAATGTGGCGGGGTTCGTCGCGGGCGTCGGCGCCGTTGAGGTGCGTGTCGCCATCTCCTACCTCTCGACGGAGCAGGCCCGGCACTCCCTGGCACTCGAGGCGGCTGACGATGTCAGCTGGGACGAACTGGCCGGGCGGGCGCGAGACGAATGGGACAAGCTGCTGCATCGGGTCGTCGTGCCGCCCCTGGCCCCGGGGGAGTACGCACACCGGGGGTTGGCTGACGAGGAGCGCCGCGCGATTCTTGCCCACTCGCTCTACCGGCTGCACCTGTATCCGAACACCTCCGCGGAGAACCTCGCTACCTCCGAGGTACCCGTGTGGCGGTTCGCGGACCCCATGGTGCCGGCTGGAGTTCACACCTCGCAGGTGACGGGTGCGCCGGTGTGCGACGGCGACCTCGTGGTCAACAACGGCTACTGGGACACCTACCGCACCGTGTGGTCCGCTCTGGCGTTGTTGGATGCACCCCTGACGGGCCGTCTGGTCGACGGAATCCTTGAGCAGTACCGGCGAGGTGGATGGATGGCGCGATGGAGCGCACCGGGGTACGAGGACTGCATGGTGGGTACCTCCAGCGACCAGATCTTCGCGGACGCCCAGCGGTGGGGTGTCGGACTCGATGCAGGCACCGCCCTCGAGAGCGGTTGGCGCAACGCGTGTGAACCGGCGCCGCACCCGGACCGGGGTCGAAGTGGTATCGGGACCGCCCGGTTCACCGGCTTCGTGTCCCGTGACGTTCATGAAGGGATGAGCTGGAGCCTGGAAAATGCCATCAGCGACGCAGGCCTCGGGCGCCTGGCAGGGCGTCTCGCGGAGCAGACGGACGATCCGCGCCTCGAAGCCTTCGCCCGCTATTTCCGCAACCGGTCGCTGGCGTACAGAACTCTCTTCGATCCCGGGCACGGGTTCTTCCGGGGGCGACTGGCTGATGGGTCGTTTCCCGACGAGGACTTCGACCCACGCACATGGGGTGGCGACAACGTGGAGACCAACGGGTGGGGCATGTCGGTCACCGCAGTCCACGATGGTGCGGGACTGGCGGCACTGTACGGCGGACCTGCCGGGTTGCGCACGCACCTGGACGCCCTGTTCACGGAACCGGAAACAGCGGACCAACGGTTCGCCGGCAGCTACGGGACGGTGATCCACGAACAGAGAGAGGCCCGGGCCCAGCGCTCCGGCCAGTGCGCCATCTCGAACCAGCCCGCCCACCACATCCCCTACATGTACGCGTTCACCGACCAGCCCTGGCGGGCGGGCGCGACGGCGCATTCACTGGCCGCGCGGTTGTTCGCCGGCAGCATGATCGCCCAGGGTTTCCCCGGCGACGAGGACAACGGCGAGATGAGCGCCTGGTGGCTGTGGGCCGCACTGGGCCTGTACCCCGTGGAGCTTGCCTCGGGCGAGTTGTTGATCGGATGCCCTCTGCTCGATGACGTCGAGGTGCACCGGGACGGCGGACAGCGGCTGCGGATCCGCTCGACACGATCGCGACAAGGTGCGCGTGTGCTGGTTGGCGCTCGACTCAACGGCGTCGCGCTGTCCCGGTGCTGGCTGCCTGTGGATGCCCTGCAAGGGGATGCGCTGCTGGAGCTGACCTTCGCCCACGAGGACGAGAATCCCGTGGGAATGGGCTCAGACCTGTCCGCGCCCCGGGCCCACCACCCTGACCTGACGGGCTCTCGCGCTGGGGCGATCGCTTCCGATCCCGGTATCGCAGCCAGCGCGCTCTTCGACGACGAGGCACTCGCCGGGGTTTCCCTGACGCCGGGGCAGTGGGTGGGGTGGTTCTTCGACGAGCCCGTGGGCGTGACGGACGTGACGCTGACGGCTGCAGGGCCCGCCGCCGTCGGCTCCCTGGTGTGGGAGGTCAGCGTCGACGGAGAGACGTTCACCACGGTGCGAACCACGCACGACGAGGCGTTGCTCCCACATCGGACGACCCCGTTCCGGCTCGGCGCGACCGGGCTCTGGCAGGCGGTGCGCGTCTGCGCGATGTCACCCGTGGCTCTGTCCCAGATTGAGCTCTTCGCCCTCGACGACGTGGCGGCTCAGTAGGGCCAGGTGCGGGGGAGTGGCCGCTCGGATTCCAGCAACCGCTGCAGCAGCAGCCGCCGGTGCTCCGCCAGCGTGTCGGCGTGGTCAGGGTCCGCCGCGACGTCGACGTGGCCACCGGGATCGGAGACGAGGTCCCAGAGGCATTCGGTGCCGTCGGCGTGGATGAGGTAGCGGTAGCGCGGCGTGCGGACCGAGCGCCAGCCGGCGTGCTCGGTGACGGCGATGGCGGGGCGGTTCAGCACCTCGTCGCGCAGGGCCGGGAGCAGCGAGTGCCCCTGCAGCGTGCGGGGTACCGGAACGGCCGAGGCCTCCAGCAACGTCGGCAGAAGGTCGATGAGCTCGACGATGTCGGTGACCCGGCGGCCGGGGGAGACCACCCCGTCGGGCCAGCGGATGATGAGGGGCACGCGGGATACCGGGTCGTCTGCGGGGTACCCCTTGGAGAACCGGAGGTGGTCCCCGAGCCATTCGCCGTGGTCGGAGACGAACACCACGATGGTGTTGTTCGCCCGCCCCGCGTCCTCGAGGTGGGCCAGGATCCGGCCGATGTGGTGGTCGACCTCGCTGATGGCCGCGTAGTAGCCGTGACGGACCATCCGGATCTGCTCGTCGCTGGGCCCCTCGGCGTCCTGCCCGGTGCGCTCGGCGGCGGAGAGGTCGGGCAGCGGCAACCGGTCGCGGTCGTACAGATCGAGGTAGGACGCCGGCACGTTGAACGGCGCGTGGGGTGAGAAGAAGCTTGCGATGGTGAGGGCCGGCTGGCCCGGGACCAGGGCGGCGAGGTGGTCGATGGTGCGGGTGGCCACCCATGCGGTGTGCGTGAGTTGCGGAGGGTACGGGAACTCGTGGACTGCGTCGAAGTCGCTGCGGGGGGCCTGGTCCGCGCCGTGGATGCCGTCGTGTTCCCCGAAGGTTTCCTGCCATGTCCTTGCGGCCGGAGGGAGGCCAGGACTGAGACCCTCCAACGCTGCGGGGTCCTGGGTGCGGACCCAGGCGCGGTAGTCGTCCTCGTAGACACCCGGCTCGTCGGAGAGCACCAACTCGTCGAACCCGTAGGACGGGTGGGGGCTTGCGTGGTCCCGGTTGGCGTGCGGCTGGAAGTGCAGCTTTCCGATGTTGGCCGTGGAGTATCCGCGGCGGCCGAGCACGGTGGCGATCGTCTCGGTCTCGGGAGGCACGGGCACCCCCATGTGGGTGATGCCGAGGTCGGAGGGGTAGCGACCGGTGAGCAGCGACGCCCGGCTCGGCATGCACACCGGGGACTGTGCGACGGCGTGGTCGAAGTGCACGCCGTCCGCGGCCAGGGCGTCGAGGACCGGCGTGAGGGCGGGTGAGCCGAGGCACCCCAACGCATCCCAGCGCCACTGATCGGTGTAGAGGATCAACATGCTGGGGGGCTGTGGCAGTCCTGACTCACCGGTCATGCCGTGGTGACCTCCGGTTCGACGGCTGCCCACGAGAGCGCGGGAGGCATCCGCATCACGGAGGGTCCGTCGATCGCGACGGGAAGCGCGACAAGGCCGACGGGCTGTTCGAGGACGTCGCGACGGAAGCCGTGCTCGTCGGCCTCCGGATGGCCGTGTTCATAGATGCCGGTGCAGACGCAGCACCCCATGTGCCCAACGAAGGAGCCGAAGAGGCGGGGTGGGACCGGACCGACGAGGAAGTCACGGTCGACGGTGATGCGGGCTGTGGTCATGACGCGTCCCTTCTGGTGAGCGGGACCAGGGCGTCGCCCCAGCCGCGCAGGTTGACGGTGACGGCGCCGGGATCGGCGCCGCCCTGCGTGCTGCGCAGACCGTCCGGGACCCGGAGGGTAACCGTTCGGGCTTCTGCCACGAGGTTGACCACCCGCAGGGTGAATTCGTCGGGGTCGTGGCCCTGCCGCAGTTGCACCTCGGTGTCAGTGTCGGCGCCGAGGTCGAGCAACGACCCCTCCATGTAGGCGGCGGTGCCCCCGGGGATGTACCTGTCGAGGGGCAGGATCTCGGCGATGGCGGCCCCCACCCGCGCCGTCCGGGCGAAGCGGCTTGCAGCGGACGGGGAGAAGGACTCGGCGACGCCGAACCGGTACCGGAACGCCACGGTCCCCTCCTGCATGGGAGGGGTGTTGCACGGCCAGAAGTTGTTCATCACGAAGGAGAAGAGATGGGAGTTGCCTACGGTGAACTCGGATGCCCAGGTGCCGCGCACCAGGTCGCCGGCAGACCACAGGGGGGCGTCGATGGCGGTCCAGTGGATTGCACCCCCCGATCCGTCCAACGCGATGGCATTGGTCAGTGCACCCCACTCGTTGGATGCGCCCGGGGCGTGGTCCCGTGCGGGTTCCACCCACCCGAGTTGGCGGTCGTAGCGCAGCACAGGATCCGCGTCGGCGAACGGGAAGGCGACGTAGACCGCCTCCATGTCGTGGCAGGCCGCCTTCGTGAATTCGACCTCGAGGTCCATCTCGTTCGCATCCCTCCGCAGCAGCAGATCCATCCGCACTGCATCCAGTCCGTTCCCGCCCCCCAGCCAGCGCAGGCGTGCGCCGTCGAAGGTCTCCTTGACGCCGATGAACTGCAGATGGGGGGACTCCTCCACAAGCGCGGACGGGATCACCCCGGTGCCGTAGTTCTCGATGAACTCGCTCCGCAGTCGCTCGTGGGTGTGGATCTCCGGCAGGACGGAGAAGTCCTGCGACTCGTGCGAGGCGCGTCCCGCAGCGCGGATGAGCTGACCCAGCCGGATGTCAGCACCCGTGTCCAGGAGTTCGCGACCGGAGGACCCGTGGATCAGGCTGCGTGGCAGCGATGTCGCCGGATCCAGCGTGAGGCTCCAGTTGCCAACGGTGATCGTGGCGTCCGCGGCTCGTGCCGTGTAGGTGGCGTGCGGCTTCTCAGAGATCTCGTGGCTGTTGGTTGACTCGCCGCCGGGCAGGGTGCGCAGTGCAGAGGTGATGGGCAGGAAACGGTAGGAGTGCGGTGCCATGGCGCGCAGCGTGAGCCGGCACCTGCGCATCCCCGCGCAGTCGGACAGCGTCTCCACCTGGATGGGCCCGTCCGCGTCGACGAGTTCCACGCGGTCGGGGAGGTCGATCTCGGCGTCCAGATCAGCCGTCCACGCATGTGGATTGAAGACCAGGAACCCGGCGCCGGTGGCGCCGAGGACCTCGGCGAGCTGCGACAGGTGCCGATTCTTCTCATCCCCGGCGACTCGTTCGGCGTCGTGGACGAACCGGGCCTTCCAGTCGAGCTGGTCCGCCACGGGGAACGCGTGGGGGTGGGAACTGCCCCGCGACCACGTGATGGTGTGTTCCGCCCCGACGGCCAGACCGTTCCAGGCCCGGTCGAGCTCGTGCCGGTTGGTCCTGTAGCCGGCATCGTGTGCGGAGACGGCAGCGCCCAGGGTTTCCGTGGCGGGGAGCAGTGCCTGTGTGCGGCGGTAGCGCCCGAACTCGGCAGCGGCCGCTCCTGCGCCGTCCTCCCAGAAGCTGCCACCCTCGCCCTGCCACACCGGAAGCCTGTCGTACAGGGGTTCGACGGCGGCGAGGTATTCGTCGAAGGTGGAGACGCGGAATCGGGGATAGCTGAAGACCGCGTTCCAGCGTTCGACGAATCCGGTGTCCCCGTCGGCTATGTCCTCGTTGTCAGCATGGGTGCCGATGACGGCGAGGTCCGTGGGTAGGTAGTCCTCGCGTTCGAATCGGACCAGAAACCGCTCGAGACCGTTCACGCCACCGGCGATGGACTGCGGGTCCCCCGCGAGGAACCGCAGCTGGGAGTAGTGGTCCGCGAAATGAGCGAGGACCTGGTTGCCGTCGATCCCTCGCCAGCGCACGGGGGAGGCCAGGTGAATGTCATCGCTGGTGCGTGTGGCGGCGCGACCATGGTTGGCCATCCCGACGAAACCGTCGATGCCAAGTGCCTTCAGCACCCCCGGGAGGGCACTCGTGCAGGTGGGCACGTCGGTGAGGTTTGCATACCGTGTGTTGGTGCGGTTGGAGCGCGGCAACGTCAGGGCAAAATCGGTGGAGTGGTACAGCTCCTCGAGACTCGTCAGGCCCGTGAGTGCGTTGCTGTGCAGGGCGTTGACGCCCAGGTCTCCCCGGCTGATGGCGTCCATCATGCGCTGCACCTGGCGTGGCGGCCGGGTCCGGGTGTATTCGCGGGCGATCACACTGCCGTCGACGGCGAACCTGAAAGTGGGGTCGCCATCCATGATGTCCAGCGCACGGTCGATGTTGCGGCAGTGGAGTTCCAGGATCTTGCCCTGCGTGTCCGTGAACCCGAGATCGAGGTGCACGTGCGGGATCAGGTGCAGGTCCCACTTCCGGCGCGGGGTGAGTTCCACTGCACACACGAGCGTGTCACCCGCGACGCGCACGGGAACCGGCTCATCAAAGGCTGGAGCTGCGAACCGCCAGCGGAACTGGCCGAAGTCGCGGTCGGTCGGCACGGCGGGCACCGGCAGTTCGGGACCGTGGTGACCCCAGTGCACCGTCAGGCCCACCGGGGCAGGGGCGCCGGCGGGCCAGGTCACGTCCAGATCGACGAGCGGGCGGTCGCCCTCAGGGGTGGCCACGAAGAATGGCGTGGCGTTCACCGTGACTGAAGGCCCGTCCGTGAGGGGTTCGGACGCGTGCAGGGAGATGCGGTTCCACCGCAGGTAGGCGCCGAACCATGACCCGTAGGTGTCCCGGGCCAGGGGCAGTTCCTCACGGGGGGCGCGCAGCACGTCATGTGTGGCGCCGTTGCGGTCGCCGATGGCTGAGGCTTCGTCCACCACTGTGGAGACGTCCAGGCTGTGCTCTCCCGGTGACAACCATGCCGCGGGGAGTGACACCTCCACGGTCCCCGGGCCCGCCACCGGGCCGGGCTCGCCGGTAACCGACCGGTCGTTGCGCTCCACGATCGGGTGGAAGATGCCCCGGTGGTGCCCGTCCAGCACCACCTCCAGGTCCGGGCAGGGGCCCCTCTCCGCGGAGAAGTTGAGCCGGAGGACGGCGTCGGTGGCCTCGCCCACGGTGAAGTGCACGCGAACGCGATGGGAGGACATGCCCCCGGTTGCGTCGAACACGCCCGGGTGGACGGCGGGTAGTGCGCCCCCGGTGGGCGTTGAGGGATCCTGTGCCGCACAGCGGATGACGGCTGTGTTCACCCCGTCACACAGCGTCCACGGGCCTGCCGCGGGAGGAGCTGAAGCGGGTGTGAGGGTGAAGAGTGTGGTGTCAGTCATCGGTGAATCGGTCCTCCGAGTGGTGGGGGTCACGGCAGTCCTTGCCAGGTGGCGCCGATCCCAAACATACTTGATCAAGTTATCAAAGTTAGCTTAGAGTGGGTAGTGCCTTCCACAGTCGGGAGGCCGGGGCCTGTGCCCGAGTAGCTCGTTCAACGGAGAACCGCATGACAAACATCCGCAATGGCCCACGCCAGCGGGGCAGGGGCGTGCTTGCGATGGCCGCCGCTGCCGCACTCGTGGTGTCGGGCGCCATCGGCGCCAGCATGTCCCAGAGCGTCGCCCACGCCGCGCAGCCGGAGCCGGGCATCGCCAATATCGTCGACACCTCCGCCACGCCGGAGACGAAGTCCCTGTGGTCCTACCTGAACGGCACTCGGGGCGAGGGCGTCCTCTTTGGCCACCAGGGTGACCTGGACAATGGCGTCACATTCTCCACACCGGATGGGGTGAAGTCCGACGTCCATGCCGGCACCGGTGACTACCCAGCCATCATGGGGATCGACACGCTGAGTCTGGAGGGGTCCGTGGGCCCGGGAAAGCCGACGAACACCGACGCCGAGAACGTGGCTGCCGTCGCCAACGGCATCAAGCAGGCACACGGCGCGGGCGCCATCGTGACATTCAGCACCCACATCAACAACTTCGTCACCGGCGGCAGTTTCAGCGACAGCACCGGGCGCGTGGTCAGCCACATCCTGCCCGGAGGTGACAAGAACGCCGCGTTCAACGCCTATCTTGACCGGATCGCCGCCACGGCGGATGCCTCCGTGGACGCCGAAGGCAACCTCATCCCCATCATTTTCCGACCCTTTCACGAGAACACCGGCTCCTGGTTCTGGTGGGGAGCGGCGCAAACGACTGCGGGTGAGTACAAGGAACTCTTCCGCTACACGGTGGAGTACCTCCGCGACACCAAGGGCGTGTCGAACTTCCTCTACGCCTTCTCCCCGAACGGCACCTTCGCCGGTGACAAGGCCCTGTATCTGGCCACCTATCCGGGTGACGAATGGGTCGACGTCATGGGCTACGACGGCTACGAAAGCAACAACGACGCCAATGACTCCAATGCCTGGATCGGGGGGACCATCGTTGACCTGAGGATGCTCTCGGACCTGGCGGACGAGCACGGCAAGATCGCCGCGTTCACCGAGTTCGGGCGCAACGGTGAGCGCACCATCAAGGAGACGGGCAACAAGAGCCTGAACTTCTACTCCGATCTCCTGACCGCGATGAAGAACGACCCGAAGGCCAAGAGGATGGCCTACATGCTCACGTGGCAGAACTGGGGAATGGACCAGTTCTACGTCCCCTACCCCGCCTTCGGTTCCACACCCGAGCACGAGATGTTCCCGGATTTCACGGCCATGTACGACGACCCCTACTCGGTCTTCGCCAGCAACATCCCCAGCGACGCACTCACGCGGGACGTTGAGGCGGCACCGGCACAGCCGACCCTTCGCCTGGTCTCCCCGGCCGACGGTGTGCGCGTGACCACGCCGAGCGTCACCGTTCGCGCCAAGGCCACCCTCAAGGTGCCCACCCGCGCGTGGTTCACCGTCTCCGGCGATGCCGTGGAACACGAGCTCACACTGGGGGCCGACGGCTACCACTCCGCCGCGTGGAACATCGGCGAGGACGGCCTCACGAACGCGACCGTTCAGGTCACCGTCCACGCCGCCTACGCCACGGGCGACCCCATGGAGGCGACCGCCTCCATCGTTCTCGGCTCGACACCGGAGCTGCCCGTGGGAACCATCGACGACTTCGAGGGGTACGGGGATGACAACGCACTCCGGGCGGCCTACTCCTTCAACAACACCCCGTCCTCCGCGCTGGCGTTGGGCACCGGCGCCGCCGGGTCCCAGGGTGTGGGCTACGCCTACGACTTCACCGCGCAGGAGTACCAGGGCTTCGGCAAGGTGCTCGAGAGCGGGCAGGACTGGTCGGCGTTCAACCGATTCAACCTGTGGCTCGATCCTGACGGCTCCAACCAGAAGCTCGTGCTGCAGATGAAGGCCGGCGGCCAGACCTTCGAGTACTACCCGTCCCTGGCCGGCACGGAGCCCCAGAACCTGTCGATCCACTTCTCCGACTTCCGTCCCCCGCCGTGGGACAGCGCGAACAAGGACAAGCGACTCACGCAGGAGCTCATGAAGTCGGTCAGCGAGTTCTACGTCTACATCAACAAAACCGACAGCTACACCACACCCGGCAGCATCGCTCTGGACAACCTCCAGGCTGTTGCCGGCGAGGGTGAACCGTTGCCCGGGGGGCCCGTGACATCCCCGTCCCCGTCCCCCTCTGCCACGGTCACCACGCCGCCGGTTGGCGCCACCAGTATCGACAACTTCGAGTCCTACGCCGACGACGCCGCCCTGCAGACGGCGTGGAACCGCAGGAACAACCAGAGCGACCTGTCGCTGGTGGCCCCCATCTCGGGCACGGGCACCCAGGCCATGAAGTTCGCGTTCGACTTCTCCAGCGTGACCTACGCGGGCGTCGCCCGCAGCCTCACGGCGGACTGGTCAGGCTCCGAGCGCATCACCGGGTGGATGCTGCCGGACGGCTCCAACCAGCAGGTGGTCATGCAGTTCAAGGCCGGCGACGTCAGTTACGAGGTGTACGCCTCCAGCGGGGGCACCGAGCCCGTCGAGTTCTCTCTGGCGGTGGCGGATGCGGTCCCGGCTTCGTACCAGAACCTCGACCCCACACGTCGGCCCTCGGCCGAGGAGTTGAAGTCCGTCACGGAATTCGCGATCTTCATCACGAAGGCCTCGGATGACAAGGTGATCGGTGCGATCGTCCTCGATGACCTCAGGGTCACCGGGGCGAGCGGACCGGAGCCAACCCCGTCCACGTCACCCACCGCCACGGCCACGCCTTCTCCGACTGCGACGGCGACGAGCGCGCCCACGGGGACTGGGACGGTGATGCCCACCGTGACCGCGACAACAACCACGACGGTCACGGCGACGCCGCCGTCCAGGGGTGATGTGTACACGACGCCGGGGTATCACAGCGTGAATGGTCGCAAGTGGTTCACCACGTGTGAGTCGTATTCGATGACGTGGCGCTGTACCACGGAGATCTGGGCGACCCAGGTGACCCATAGCGGTGGGAAGTTCGTGAAGGCCACCGGTTGGTTCTTCAACAACCTGACGTACCTGCCGTCGGCGCGGGCCGGGTGGGCCAAGAACCCGTTGGGTCACACGGGTGCGTGGACCAGTGCGGAGGGTCGTCAGTGGCGCACTGAGTGTGACACTGCGGCCACCGGTGGCAACGGGTGTCGCAGCTACATCAGGGCGACGGTGGTGGATTCCACGCGGTCCTCCAACGGTGTGTGGCGCTACGCCATGGTCAACAAGTGGGTGTTCAACAACATCGTGCTGTTCTCCTGAGCCCAGCGCAGCCGCAGAACGGGGCGGGTCCGGCACACGCCGGGCCCGCCCCTTTGATCTCGAAGTTCCTTGATTAACTTATTGAAGTTAGCTTACTGTGGAACCGTCGTCCGATCGGGACGGCCGGGGTGATACCCCAGTCGATCGTTCAATGGAGAAGCGAATGACATCAATCCGCAGTGGTACGCGCCGTCGAGGCACAGGGATACTGGCCCTCGCCGCCACCGCAGCCATGCTGGTCTCCGGCGCCGTGGGCGCCGGTCTGTCCAGCACCACGGCCCAGGCTGCACCTCCGCCCGAGGGGGTCGTCAACATCGTCGACACGCATGCCTCTCCGGAGACCCGCTCCCTGTGGTCCTACCTCAACGACACCCGCGGCCAAGGCATCCTCTTCGGGCACCAGCACGACATCGACAACGGTCTGACCTTCTCGGAGCCCAACGGCACCAACTCCGACATCCACGCGGGCACGGGCGACTACCCAGCGGTGTTCGGCTGGGACACGTTGATCCTGGAGGGTCTCGAAGGTCCGGGCAAAGCCACCAACACGGACTCCCAGAACGTGACAGCCTTCGCCGACGGCCTGAAGCAGGCACACCGGTTGGGTGGAATCAGCACCATCAGCGCCCACATGCGGAACTTCGTCACGGGCGAGAATTTCAACGACAACCGGGGACGTGTGGTCAGCCACATCCTGCCGGGAGGCGACAAGAACGCCGAGTTCAACGAGTATCTTGACCTGATCGCAGACACCGCGAAGGCCGCAGTGGACGACAACGGGAAACTGATCCCGATCGTCTTCCGCCCCTTCCACGAGAACACCGGTTCATGGTTCTGGTGGGGTTCCTCGCAGACGACCCCGGGGGAGTACAAGGAACTGTTCCGCTACACAGTGGAGTACCTGCGCGACACCCAGGGGGTGTCCAACTTCTTGTACGCCTTCTCGCCGAATGGCAACTTCGGCGGGGACGCTGAGCGCTACCTGGCCACCTACCCCGGCGACCAGTGGGTCGACGTCATGGGCTATGACGCCTACGAGAACAGCAACGAGCCGGACAACTCCGACACCTGGATCAACAACGCCGTCACTGACCTCGCGATGCTGTCAGATCTCGCTGACGAGCATGGCAAGATCGCCACCTTCACCGAGTTTGGCCGCAACGGCGACCGCACCATCAAACCCACCGGTAACAAGAGCCTCACCTTCTACACGGACCTGTTGAAGGCCATCAAGGCCAATCCCAAGGCCAAGAGGATGGCCTACATGTTGACCTGGTCGGACTGGGGTCAAAACGAGTTCTACATCCCCTACCCCGCCTACGGCAACGTGCCCGAACACGAGATGTACCAGGACTTCCTCGCGTTCTACAACGACCCCTACACGGTTTTCGCCAGCAACATTCCCGCAGACGCGTTGACACGCGAGGCGGAGGCGGCCCCCGCGCAGGCCACCCTGCGGCTTGTGTCGCCGGCTGACGGTGTGCGCGTCACCGAGGCGCAGACCACAGTGCGGGCGAAGACCACGGTCGATGTGCCCACCAAGGTCTGGTTCACCGTCGGGGACGACGCCACAGAGCATGCACTCTCGCTCGACGCCGAGGGCTACTACTCCGCGCTGTGGAACATCGCTGCCGCGGACCTGTCCAACAAGACGGTGAGCATCACCGTCCACGCCACCTACACCGCAGGTGACGCGCGGGACGTGACGTCCTCGATCGTGCTGGGTGCAGCTCCTGAACTGCCCGTCGGTGTCATTGATGACTTTGAGGGCTACGGCGACGACGCCGCCCTGCAGGCGGCCTTCGCCTTCAACAATGTCCCGGCAACGTCGCTGACCCTCGGGGTCGGCGAGTCGGCCTCGAAGGGTGCAATTTTCTCTTACGACTTCTCGGCGCGTGACTACCAGGGCTTCGGCAAGGTACTCACCGGCGGAGGTCAGGACTGGTCGGCGTTCACCCGCATGAACATGTGGTTGGACCCCGATGGATCCAACCAGAAGTTGGTCCTCCAGATGAAGGCCGGCGGCAAGACCTTCGAGGCGTACCCCTCGTTGGCCGGCACGCAGTCGACTGACGTGTCCATCAGCTTCAGCGACTTCCGGCCACCACCGTGGGACACCCAGAACGCTGACGTCCGCGTGACGCCGGAGTTGCTGAAATCTGTCACCGAGTTCTACGTGTTCATGAACAAGACCGACAGCTATTCCACACCTGGCAGCATCGGGTTGGACAATCTTCGGGCAGTCGTCGACGGGCCCACGCCGTCGCCCACCCCATCCGCCACGGCGACGGCGACGAGCGGTCCCACGGCCACCGCCACCACCACCGTCACGGTGACGCCCAGGCCGCCCTCCGGCGGTGATGTGTACACGACGCCGGGGTATCACAGCGTGAATGGCCGCAAGTGGTTCACCACGTGTGAGTCGTATTCGATGACGTGGCGCTGCACCACGGAGATCTGGGCCACCCAGGTCACCAACGCCGGTGGGAAGTTCGTGAAGGCCACCGGTTGGTTCTTCAACAACCTGACGTACCTGCCGTCGGCGCGGGCCGCGTGGGCCAAGAACCCGTTGGGTCACACGGGTGAGTGGACCAGCTCGGAGGGTCGTCAGTGGCGCACCGAGTGCGACACCGCCGCCACGGGTCGCAACGGCTGCCGCAGCTACATCTGGGCAACAGTGGTTGAGTCCACGAGGGCATCCAGCGGGACCTGGCGCTACGCCATGGTCAACAAGTGGGTCTTCAACAACATCGTGCTGTTCGCCTGAAACCTTGGGCAACACTTGAAGGGGCGGGTCCGGCAGCAGCCGGGCCCGCCCCGTTGAGTGTGCCGCGGCTCAGGCGTCGATCGGCTGACGGTCGCGGACCATCGCGGACCATCGGCTCGGGTCGGCGGAGGTGCCGCGGACGTCGCAGCGTCGCACGTCCTCCACTGCCACCAGTTCAACGGCATGCCGCAGGTCGGGGGAGCGGTGACCCTCGGGTTGAGCGAAGACCACTTCGCAGTCGCGGAGGCTGACGTCCGACACGTGCTCCACGTGGAAGCCGCTGGTGGTGTGCGGGACGACGTCGTTCGCCAGGTTCGGGCGCAGGTCCCAGAAACCGCCGGGGCGACCGCTCCACCGGTCGATCTCCACCCGCACGCCGTCGAACACGAGACCGCTGATGCAGCCGGGGTCATCCGAGTGGACCACCACGCCCCCTTCGCTGCGGGCCAGGATGTTCCGGAAACGGATGTTGCGCACCGTGCCGCTGGCCGCCCTGAACGGGGCCACCGACACGTGGATGGGCTCGCCCTGACCCCACCAGACGCGGTCGAAGAACCGGGTTTCGACCACGATGTCGCTGAACAGGACGTTGCTGACGTCGGTGCCATCCACCATCTGGACGGTGATGCCGCGGTTGGTGCCGGAGATCACGCAGGAACTGAACACCACTTTGCGGATGGGTGACGCCGTCTCGGAGCCGATGCACAGGGCACTGGAGGTGCTGACGATCGTGCAGTTGGTCACCACCACGTCCTCGCAGTTGCCGTACCGGGTGGATTCCCGGCACGTCTTGAGGCAGATGCCGTCGTCGCCCGTCACGATGTCGCAGCCGCTGATGTTGACCCGCTGGCAGGAGTCGATGTCGATGCCGTCAGAGTTCGGCAGCAACGTGTCGTTGCGGATGCTGATGTCGTGGATCTGCACACCCCGGCAGCCGGAGGCCCGGACGGTCCAGTAGGCGCCGTCGCGGATGACCACGTCGCGGATGACGACGCGCTCGCAGTCGATGAGGTAGATCGTGTAGGGACGCACCTTCTCCATCTCATAGGAGTGGCCGTTGTCCTTGATGACGAAGTGCCGGCCGCCGCCGTCGATGGTGCCCCCACCCGTGATGGAGACGTTCTTCTCGCCCTTTGCGGTGATCAGCATGGTGCTGAGGTCGGTGTCCTGCCCCGGCAGTCCCGCCAGCCCCGAGGTCTGGCGCCGCAGCGTGTAGGCCTCGTCGTGGGGGCTGGCGGCCAGTGTCGCGCCCGACTCGATGTGGAGGTCGACGAAGGACCGCAGCAGGATGGTGCCGCTGAGGTAGGTCCTGCCGGCGGGGAGGGTCACCCGCCCGCCACCGTTGTCGGCGCAGGCGTCGATGGCGCGCTGAATGGCCGGTGCATCGTCGGTGACACCGTCTCCGGTGGCTCCGTAGTGCGTGATGTCGAAGATCATGACGCGTCGTCCTGGATGGTCAGCAGTCGTGGGGACGGTGCCGCCGGCCCGGGCGATAGGAACGGGGTGAGCATCCGGGTGTAGTGGGCGGCCACCACAGTGGCGCCCTCCTTGCCGTAGAGGGCGTAGTCGTCGTTGAGCGGAGCCTCGTCGATCGGGTACAGGTCGGGCTGCCAGTCCCACAGCATGAAGCCGCCGACCCAGGGGCGACGAGCGCAGGCGGTGAACATCTCGTCGAGCCAGGAGGCCTGGGCCTTCTCGCTCGGTGCTCCCTGCAGCGTCCAGTCGTTGGGACGCGCGGGCGAACCCTCCCGGCTGGGGCACCCGGTCTCCATGAACAGGAACGGCTTGCCATGGTGGCGCACCACCGCCTCGATGCGGTCGAGGTGTTCGTCCCAGGTGCCGGTGGGGTAGTACCCGCTGGAGGAGATGACGTCGACGGCGTCCCACCAGGTCACCCGACCCTCCTGGTACTTGTCGCAGTTGTAGGTGATCAGTCCGTCATAGACGGCGCGGACGTCGTCGATGAGGGAACGCCAGTGCGCATCCTGCGCATCGGCCCTCACCATCTCGCACCCGATGCAGAGCATCTCGGCGTCGAGTTCGGCCGCCAGGTGCGCGTGGTGGAGGATGAAGTCGCGGTAGCTGGCGAACCACTGCGACCATGTCGGCTCGCCGGGTACGTCCACGTCGAAGAAACCGATGTGGGCGCGCCAGGTGCCGTCGGCCACGTTGACCACAGGCTTGAGGCAGACCTTCAGCGCCAACGTGCGTGCCATGGCGGCGGCTGCGCGGATCTCGTCGTCAGTGACAGTCGGCTCATCGCGGAACGGGATTTCCGTGGACTGTGCGGTGGCCTGAACGGCGGCGAACGCCAGGGTAACCCAGTTCACGTTGAGTTCGGCCATCGCGGTCATCGACTGCCGGGCGGCCACGGTGTCCCAGGTGCCTCGTTCACCCACCCATCCCCACGTCATCCCACCCACGGGCGCGTCCCAGCCCTCTGCTCTGATGATTGGTGTTGTCATGGTGTGATTCCCTTCTCAGATGGTGTGACAAGGTGGTGCACCTCGTCTCATTTCACGATGTGTTGCGGGCAGGGCAGCCATCTCGTTCCCATGCGCGGGCGCGCCGATCACCGCGTCGATGCGGGTTTCTCGTCGTCCCCGGGCGCAAGCGGGGAGCAGTGGGTGGGTCAGTGAATGGCGTGAGCAGGGAGGCGCAGAACCCTCGACGATGTGGGTGAACGCAGTGCGCGCGTGGACGAGGCGCGGGGCGCCAGCTCGCTCTGCAGGACCAGTGCGGCGCCACCGATGGCAGCGGCCTCGGCTGCGTGCAGGGAGATGTCCACCTCGATGGGGTGCGTGGTTCGCGCGAAGAAGGAACGATCCAGCTGATCACGGATGGCGGGCACGTACAGTGACCCGGCCTGGGCGAACGCGGGACCCGTCAGCACGATCCTGTCGAGGTCCATGAGGTTGGCCAGCGCCTGGGCGGCCAGCGCCACGTAGCGGGCGGACCGGTGGAGGATCTCCTTGGCCCGGTCGTCGTCGGCGAGGGCGAGCCGTGTGAGGGCGGCGAAGTCCTTGTCGTGTCCGGTGCCGGGCAGGTCGACACCCGCTGCCCTGGCCTGCGCCACGACCACCTCGGGGCCGGCCAGTGCCTCCACGCAGCCGCGTCCGCCGCACCAACACTGGGGACCGTCAAGCTCGACGCAGATGTGGCCCACTTCTCCGGTGTTGCTGCTGGCGCCACGATAGAGATCGCCGCGGACCATGAGTCCCGAGCCCAGGCCCACCCCCATGTAGAGCGCAGCGAAGCAGGTGCTGCTGCCACGGGTCCCGGCCCAGTATTCGCCCACGGCAGCCGCGGTCGCGTCGTTCTCGAGCATGACGGGGAGGCCGGTGGCGCGCTGGAGGGCCTCCGCCAACGGGAAATCTGTCCAGGCGTTCATGGTGGGGCGAGTCAGCGCCATGCCGACCGAGCCCGTGAGCGGGCCCGGGGAGACCACCCCCAGCCCCACGATCAGATCCGGCTCCACGCCCACGGATTCGATGAGGGCGGTGAGGTCGAGGGAGATGCGCTCCACCACGCGGGAGGGATCCCCCGTCTCGGCACCGGTGTGGCGCCAACGGCCCACCACTGCGCCGCCGAGGTTCGAGAGTACGTATGTGATGCCCGACTGCTCAAGGTGCACGCCGATGGCGAAGCGCGCGTCAGGGTCCAGTTCCAGCAGCACGGCCGGCTTGCCCCCCGTCGACTCGGCGCGGCCGGCCTCCACCACCATGCCCTCGTCGATGAGCTTCCGGACCACGATGGACACCGTGGCGCCCGTCAGGCCAGTTCGACGGGCGAGGTCCACGCGGCTGATCCTGCCCGCACCCCTGATGACGTCGAGGAGTGCCGCCTGTGTGGACAGGTGCGAGACCCTTGGTCCTACGGCAGTGCTCATTTTTCCTCCAGAGTCCCGTGGGATCGCCACATGGTAACAGTTTGGCAACGGTCACTGAGTTGGGTGCGTCGCGCTCTTGACTTACTTTAGTCGATGATCTAAGAATGTTCCAGAGGGCAAATCGTCCGTGGTGGACGATGCATCCTTCCACAAGGCAGCCAACGACGGATGCCCCGCACACCGCATCACGACACATTCATATTCGCTGAGAGGAAACACAGATGTCCCACTCACCACGCATACGGCTCGCTGCCGTAGCTGCATCGGTCGCCCTGCTGGCCATGGCCGGCTGTTCAGGCGGAGACGCCACCCCGGAGCCCGGCTCTTCCACCACGGGCGCGGAGACCCCGTCGGGAGAGATTCTCGTCCTCACGAACCGCACCGACATCGTCGACACGACCTTCCAGGACTACAAGAAGACCTTCGAGGCGAAGTACCCCGACGTCAAGGTCAAGTTCGAGGCCCTCACCGACTACGAGGGCGAGGTGAAGACCCGCATGAACACCAAGGAGTACGGCGACGTCCTCCTCATCCCCAGCACGGTGCAGCAGGCGGACTACCCCGACTTCTTCGAGCCGCTCGGCACCACCGACGAGCTCGGGAAGACGTACCGCTTCATCAACGAGGCGGCCGTCGACGGCACCGTCTACGGCATCGCCACGTTCGGCAACGCCAATGGCATGGTCTACAACAAGGACGTCTTCAAGGCTGCGGGGATCACGGAGATGCCCAAGACCAGCGAGGAGTTCATGGCAGACCTCCAGGCCGTCAAGGACAAGACCGACGCCATCCCGTTGTACACCAACTACAAGGACGGCTGGCCTCTGGGTTGGCCCCAGAGCCTCATGGGCTCGGTGTCCGGCGATGCCGAAGCGCTCGTGAAGATGGCCGATGACAAGTCCCCCTGGGATGACGGCAAGGAGAAGGCCACCCTCGACTCCATGCTGTTCGACGTCGTCAAGGCGGGTCTCACCGAGCAGGATCCCACCACCACCAACTGGGAGAACTCCAAGAACCTGATCGGTACGGGCAAGATCGCGGTCATGCCGCTGGGCACGTGGGCGCTGGCACAGATGCAGGAAGCGGCCACGAAGGCGGGCGCGGATCCGAAGTCGATCGGTTACATGCCTCCCCCCGTCCAGGTGGATGGCACGTTCGTCTCGCCCATCGGGGGGGACTTCAAGATGGCCATCAACATCAACTCCGAGCACAAGGCTGCGGCCAGGGCGTGGATCGACTGGATGGGCAACGAGTCGGGCTACAGCGACGAGGTCGGGGGACTCTCCCCGCTCATCGATCACCCGGCTCCGACGGCGCTGAAGGAGTTCGAGGCCACTGGGGTCAAGTACCTCGAGATGACGCCGGCACCCAAGCTGTCCACGGTGGACAACAAGGCCGAGATCGGCCTCAGCAGCCCCGACTACTACCGGGAGCTCGTTGACGCCGCCCGCGGCGCCTCCGGCAAGTCCAAGGAGGACATCTTCAAGTCCCTCAACGAGAAGTGGGGCGCAGCCGTCGAATCCGTCGGCTGAGCAGGACCTGCGGTGGTACGGGCCCCATCCGGGCCCGTGCCACCCATGGTGGGGCCCCTTAACCACTGCGAGCCTGCAGGGGCGCGCACGGCAAGGAGCCCACAGATGTCACATGGCGCGGGTCAACGCGATGACCCCCGCCCCGGGGGCGACGGCGGCAGTGACGCCATCGTTGCCACCCCCACACATTCCACCTCGGTCAGCGCAAAGACGTGGCGACCGTGCGACCTCATCAAAGGAGTGAATGATGAGCAGTGATACCGCAACCGGTGAAGAAATAGTCCTGTCCACAGCTGATCGACCGGCGCCACGCCCACGGAAGCGGCGATCGGCCACGTCCACCGCCCCAGCGCGCGGATGGCCAGTGACCCCATGGATCTTCCTGCTCGTCCCGCTGGCGTTGTTGATCACCTTCGGCTACGTCCCGGTCGCCAACATGTTCTGGTACTCGGTGACCGACTGGAACGGCGTCAGCAAGGTGAAGAATTTTGTCGGGATGGACAACTACGTCGAGTTCTTCACACGGCCGGAGTTGTTCGGTGTGTTCCGCGTCAGCCTGTACTACCTGGCTGCCTCGATCATCCAGATGTCGTTGGCGTTGTACTTCGCCACCATCTTGTCCTTCAGCACCAGGTTCAAGAACCTGTTCAAGGGAATTCTTTTCTTCCCCTACCTGATCAACGGCGTCGCCATTTCATTCATCTTCCTGTTCTTCTTCCAGCCGGCAGGAACGCTCGACAGCGTGTTGGGACTCCTCGGTATCTCGCAGGATTCCCTCCCGTTGTGGCTCGGTGACCCCGCCATCATCAACTTCTCCCTGGCCGGAACGTCCGTGTGGCGCTACACAGGTCTGAACTTCGTCCTGTTCCTCGGTGCAATCCAGTCCATTCCCGGGCAGATCTATGAGGCCGCCGACCTGGACGGTGCCAGCCGCTGGAACCAGTTCCGCTACATCATTGCGCCCAGCATCAAACCCATCATCAGCCTCTCGTTCATCCTGGCGGTGTCCGGAAGCCTCTCGGTGTTCGAGATCCCCTTCATCATGACCGACGGCGCCAACGGTTCGGCGACCTTCGTCATCCAGACGGTCAAGACGGCCTTCAACAACAACAAGGTGGGTCTCGCCTCGGCCATGGCAGTCGTGCTGCTGGTCATCGTGCTCGTGGTGACGTGGATCCAGCGAATGCTGGTCCCTGACGAAAAGGTGGATATCGCATGACACGGGTCCTGGTTGTCATCGGCAAGTACGCCTCCCTGGTGCTCGCCTGCCTCTTCACGCTCGTCCCGCTGGTCGTGCTGCTCTTCACAGGGCTCAAGAGCACCGCTGAATATGCCACCAGCGGAGTCCTCGACCCGCCCAAGAACCCGACGTTGGCCAACTTTGTGCGGGCATTCACCGAAGCCAAGATGGCCAGCGCCTTCCTCAACACCACCATCATCCTCGCGGTGTCCGTGGTCGGCACCATTCTGCTGGGAACCATGGCCGCCTATGCACTGGACCGGTTCGAGTTCCGCTTCAAGAAGACGGTGTTCCTGCTGTTCCTCCTGGCCACGCTCATTCCCGGCGTCACCACCCAGGTGGCGACATTCCAGGTGGTCAACGCCTTCGGCCTCTACAACACGCGACTGGCGCCCATCATCCTGTTCATGGGTACCGACATCATCTCGATCTACATCTTCATCCAGTTCATGCGGTCCATCCCGGTGTCACTGGACGAGGCCGCCACCGTCGACGGGGCCAACCACTGGACGATCTACTCGAAAATAATCCTGCCGCTTCTCACACCTGCCATCGCCACCGTCGTCATCATCAAGGGCATCGGCATCTACAACGAGTTCTACATCCCGTTCCTGTACATGCCCTCGCGTGATCTTGGCGTGATTTCCACGTCGCTGCAGCGCTTCAAAGGTCCCATGGGAACCCAGTGGGAAGTGCTGTCCGCCGGAGCGTTGATCGTCATCATTCCGACCCTCATTGTCTTCCTGGCGCTGCAGAAGTACATCTACAACGGCCTGTCGGCCGGCGCCGTCAAATAACACACCTCGTCATCATTCCAAGGAGCAATCCATCATGAAGCGTCTCTCCCTCCACGACGGTTGGACCCTGAGCGCCACCGGCGGCCCCGTCCCGGAGTCCGTCGCAGCCGGCCCAGTGCCCGCACACGTCCCGGGCACCGCCCACACGGACCTGCTGACCGCGGGTCTCATCAGCGATCCCTACCTCGACGCCAACGAGACGGATCTGGTGTGGGCGCACCGGGCGTCGTGGAGCTACACGACGAATGTGCGCATCGCGCCGCCAGCGGAGGGAGAACGCGTTGACCTCGTCTGCGAGGGTCTGGACACCATCGCCGAGATCACGCTCGGGGACACGGTGGTGGGCAGCACCCGGAACCAGCACCGCACCCACCGCTTCAACATCACGGAGGCGGCGTCGGCGCTCGGGGGAGAAGCGTCGCCGTTGACCGTGGCGTTCCGCTCGGCCCTGGAGGCGGCGGAGGAGGAGGCGGCGCGGATCGGTGGCCGTCCCGGAGCCTACGACCACCCCGTGAACATGGTGCGCAAGATGGCGTGCAGCTTCGGCTGGGACTGGGGGCCCGACCTGCAGACAGCCGGCATCTGGCGTCCCATCGGCCTCGAGCGCTGGAGGACTGCCCGCATCCGGGCAGTCCGCCCGCTCGTCACCATCGATGGCGACGGCACCGCCCACGTGGCCGTACATGTCGACGTCGAACGCTCAGGCCTCGAGGAGGCATCCGACGTGGCGGTGACAACCCGGCTCGGGGACACCGAGGTGACCGGGGTCGTCATCGCGGCGGAGACGTCGATGGTTCTCGAGATTGCCGTGGAGGATCCCCAGCTGTGGTGGCCCAGGGGCTACGGTGCTCAGCCGTTGCACGACCTGACCGTGGAGCTGGGCGCAGCGGGGGAGCTGGACTCCTGGCATCGTCGCATAGGGCTCCGCACGGTCGCGTTGGACACCTCCGACGACGAGGTGGGAACGGCATTCACCATCGTCATCAATGGCGTGCCCGTGTTCGTAAAGGGTGCGAACTGGATACCCGACGACCACCTCCTGACGCGCATCACCCGCGACCGTCTGGCCCGCCGTATCGACCAGGCGGCCGGCGCCAACCTCAACCTTCTGCGGGTATGGGGCGGCGGCATCTACGAGAGCGAGGACTTCTACGAGCTGTGCGACGAGCGCGGACTGCTGGTGTGGCAGGACTTCCTGCTGGCGTGCTTCGCCTATCCGGAGGAGGAACCCCACCGCAGCGAGTTCGAGGCCGAGGCGCGTGAACACGTCACCCGCCTGACCGCTCACCCCTCGCTGGTGCTGTGGAATGGCGGCAACGAGAACATCTGGGGCCATGAGGACTGGGGCTGGAAGGAACCGCTGGAGGGGCGCACGTGGGGAAGTCACTACTACTACGACCTCTTCCCCGGGATCGTCTCCGAGCTGGCACCCACAACGCCCTATTCCGCTGGGAGCCCCTTCTCGCCGGGCAGGACGCCCGAGGAGGTGCACCCCAACGACCCGGACCACGGCACACACCACCAGTGGGAGGTGTGGAACCGCATCGACTACACGCGGTACCGCGACGACATCCCCCGCTTCTGCTCCGAGTTCGGGTTTCAGGGACCGGCGACGTGGGCAACGATCGAACGCGCCATCCGCAATCCCGACGGTTCGCTCCCATCGAAGGAGGACGACGTCTGGCTCGTCCACCAGAAGGCCGAGGACGGCAACGGCAAGCTCGACAGGGGACTGGCTCCCCACATCGGCGTCCCCGAGGACTTCACGGACTGGCACTGGGCCACGCAGCTGAACCAGGCCCGCGCAGTGGCACATGCCATTACGCACTACCGGTCGTGGTGGCCGCGCTCAGCCGGTTCCATCGTCTGGCAGCTCAACGACTGCTGGCCCGTGACCTCCTGGGCCGCCGTGGACGGCGACGAGCGACCGAAGCCTCTGTGGTGGTCGCTGCGTGCCGCCTACGCCGACCGACTCCTCACGGTCCAGCCCCGTGGCGAGGGTGAGGATCGGCGCGACGTGCTCGCCGTGGTCAACGACACCGGCGAGACATGGAGAGGCACCGTTGCAGCACGACGTGAACGCCTGGACGGGGGTGTCCTGGCCTCGGCGGAACTGTCGGTGAACGTGGCGCCACGCTCGGTCACACTCGTGGACATCCCCGACAACCTGCGACTGCCCGACGACCCGGCCGAGGAGACCCTCGTGGCGGAACTCGACGGGGAACGCACGGTGCACTGCTTCGTGGAGGACATCCACCTCCACCTGGATCCCTCACCGCTCGAGGTGAAGGTGGAGGCCGTCGACGGGGGGTACCTCGTCCATGTTCGCGCCCGATCGCTCGCGAAGGACGTGGCCGTCTTCGCGGATCGCCTGGACGCGCGCGCTGAAGTGGATGACTGCCTCGTGACGATCCCCGCCGGGTCCACGGCCACCATTCGTGTGCGCACGGACGTGCCGGGACTCGAGGAACACCTCGCCTCCAGCCCCGTCCTGCGCACCGCCAACGACCTGTCCGGCACACGGGCCAACACCTTTGAAGGACACACTGCATGACCCACCTCACCCTGCACGACGGCTGGACGCTCACCCTGGCAGGGGACCTCGTCCCGGCCGGCCTGGATGCTCCGGTGCCCGCAACCGTTCCCGGCGTTGTCCACACCGACCTCATGGCTGCGGGCCTCATCCCCGACCCCTACCTCGGCACGAATGAGGAGTCCGTGCAGTGGATCGCCGAGGCGGACGCCACTTACCGCACGGTCTTCGACTGGGTCGACACCGGCGACGACAGGGTTGACCTCGTGGCCGAGGGACTCGACACCGTTGCCACCATCACCCTGAACGGGACGGAGGTTGCGAGGACCCGCAACCAGCACCGGTCCTACCGCTTCGACGTCCGGGCTCTCCTCAAGCCGACGGGGAACCAGTTGGAGATTGGCTTCGACGCACCACTGCGGGCCGCCCGGGAGGCGCAGGAGCGCATGGGCGCCAAGCCGCTGGTCGGCGAGGCCCTGCCCTACAACGCGCTACGCAAGATGGCCTGCAACTTCGGTTGGGACTGGGGGCCGACACTCACCACCTCGGGCATCTGGCGTCCCATCGGCCTGCACGCCTGGTCCAGCGCTCGGATCGCCGGGGTGGTTCCCCGTGTCCTCGTGGACGGTGCGGGTGATGGCATCCTCGACGTTCACGTCGAGGTGGAACATGCAACCGGCTCGGGTCTGCACCTTGCCCTGCGTGTCCTTGCACCCGACGGGGCCGTCGTGGCAAGCGGGGACCCCGTCGCCCTGGAGGGCGGGTCCGTGGCGCTGCACGCCGCCGTCGCCCAGCCGGAGCTGTGGTGGCCCCGCGGGCACGGCGAGCAGCCCCTGTACCGCACGGAGGTGCGCCTCCTGGACGATGGGCGCGAGATCGACTCATGGCACCGGGACGTGGGGTTCCGCACCGTCGAACTGCGGATGGAAGCCGACCGGTTCGGCACCGGCTTCGAGTTCCGCATCAACGGGGAAGCCGTCTGGGTGCGGGGGGCGAACTGGATCCCCGCCGACTGCTTCCCGTCCCGCCTCACACGAGACGACTACGCCCGCGGTGTCAGTGACGTCGTCGACGGCGGCATGAACATGATCCGCGTGTGGGGCGGGGGGCTCTTCGAGAGCGACGACCTGTACGACGCCTGCGACCGAGAAGGCATCCTGGTGTGGCAGGATTTCCTGTTTGCCTGCGCCATGTACTCCGAGGAGCCAGAGCTGTGGGACGAGGTGGAGGCGGAGGCACGTGAGAACGTGGCACGTCTGGCATCGCATCCGTCGCTGGTGGTGTGGAACGGCAGCAACGAAAACATCGAGGGCTACCACAACTGGGGTTTCAAGGAACGTCTGGAACCCGGCGAGGCCTGGGGGCGTGGCTACTACGAGGACTTGTTGCCGCGCGTGCTGGCGGAGGTGGACCCCACTCGCCCCTATATCCCCTCAAGCCCCTGGAACCCGACCAACGACGCCCTGCCCACCGATCCGGACCACGGGCCTGTCCACAGCTGGAAGGTGTGGTTCACGAAGGACTACCTCACGTACCGCGACGCCATCCCGCGTTTCGTGGCCGAATTCGGGTTCCAGGCACCCGCAGCGTTCTCCACCCTCGTCCCGGCCGTTCAGGACGAGGTGCTGGCACCGGAGGCGCCGGGGATGGCCGTGCACCAGAAGTCCATCGACGGCAACCACAAGCTGAGCCTGGGCTGGACGGGCCATCTGCCGGAACCCGCCACCTTCGACGACTGGTACTTCACCACGCAGCTCGCGCAGGTGCGGGCCATCACTACCGGTGTGTCGCACTGGCGCTCGCACGCGCCCCGCAATTCGGGCTACATCATCTGGCAGCTCAACGACTGCTGGCCCGCCATCAGCTGGGCGCTGGTCGACCACCTCGGGAAGCGCAAGCCCCTGTGGTTTGCGCTGCGCAGACTCAACGCTCCGCGTGTTCTCCTGCTGCAGCCGCGCGGTGACCGGGTCGCGCTGATCGTCAGCAACGACACCGACGCCTCATGGGAGGAATCGATCACGGTGCGCCGGTTGTCGGTCGACGGCTCCGAACTCGCGGTACACACCGTCGACATCAACCTTGACCGCCGCTGCAGCGCCACCATCGAACTCGCGGAATCCGTCACCCGGCCGGGTGACCCCACTCGGGAGTTCGTCGTGGCTGGTGGCACGGACGGTTCAGTGGACCGCGCGTGGTGGTGGTTCGCGGAGGACGTGGACACCCACTTCCCTGCACCGCTGCTCCGCAGTGAGGTGTCGCGAACCGGAGACGGGTATGTCGTCACCGTCACCGCCGACACGCTCGTGAAAGAGGTGGCGTTGTTCCCCGACCGGCTGAGCCCCGACGCGGTCGTGGATGACCTGTTGGTGACCCTGTTGCCGGGTGAGAGCCACACCTTCCGCGTCACCACCACCGCAGACCTTGACGCCATCGCGCTGGTGCAGGCACCCGTGTTGCGGAGCACCAGTGAGCTGTGCGCCAACAGCCGCCCACAGGAGAACCAGTGAACATCCTCGAATCGCTTGTACAACCCGATGGCGTCGTCCTCAAGACATCGACCGGCCAGCTGAAAGTCCAGGCCGTGGGGGAGCGGGTGATGCGAGTGGTGCTCACGGGGAAGGAGGAGTTCCCGGAGGACGACAGCCTCATGCTGGTGGCTGACCTCGTCCGCACAGCACCGCAGCTCACCCAGACCGACGGCGTCGTCACGCTCTCGACGTCAAGGTTGCAGTTGCACATTGACAAGGTCGGCGGCGCCTTCACCTGGAGGGACGCCGACGGTGGCCTCCTCGTGCGGGAACCGCGCGACGGTGCTGCCACGAAGGAACTCAGCGTCGTCGACGTCCTGCACACGGTGCTGGATGATGACGCCGAGATCACGACGGTGCGGGGCGCGGACGGGGAGCGCTCGGTTGTGAGGGGAACCCACACGGTCGTCGACCGGCAGGCGTACGCCACCAAGGTGCGGCTGGAGTTCTCCGACGGTGAGGTCATCCATGGGCTGGGCCAGCATGAGGACGGCGTCTTCAACCACCGCGGGCACCACCAGTACCTCTACCAGCAGAACATGAAGATCGTGGCGCCCATGCTGGTCTCCAGCCGTGGCTGGGGGATGCTGTGGGACAGCCAGTCGCTGATGGCGTTCCACGACGACCAGCACGGCACCCACATGTGGACCGCAGTCGACGACGCGCTGGACTTCCTCATGATTGTGGGTCCCGAAATCGACGACATCGTGGGCGAGGTCCGACGCCTCACTGGGCAGGCGCCCATGCTGCCCCGCTGGGCAATGGGCTACGTCCAGTCGAAGGACAGATACAGCTCGTCCGAGGAACTGCTGGAGGTGACCCGCGAGTTCCGCCGCCGCAACCTACCGCTGGACTGCATCGTGCAGGACTGGCAGACCTGGCCGGAGGGGCAGTGGGGACAGAAGTGTTTCGACGAGGACCGCTACCCGGACCCCGCCGCACTCGTGGGTGAGCTCCACGATCTGGATGTGAAGCTGATGGTGTCCATCTGGCCCAACATGCACGGTGACGGGGAGAACCGGCGCGACTTCGACGAGCACCATCAACTCCTCGGGGACGGCTCCACGTACGACGCCTTCAACCCGGAGGCCCGGCGTCGCTACTGGGAGCAGACCCGGGACGGCTACGCGCAGTTCGGCGTCGACGCCTACTGGGCCGACTGCACTGAACCCTTCGAGGCGGACTGGAAGGGCGCCGTCGAACCCGAGCCGTGGCAGCGCCTCGAGATCAACACCCGGGAGCTCAACCGCTACATCGACCCGGAGCAGATGAACGCCTACTCACTGCTGCATTCACGGGGACTCTACGAGGGGCATCGCGCCGATGTGCCCGACAAGCGTGCCCTGCTGCTGACACGCTCCGGCTTCGTGGGGCAGCAGCGCTACTCCGCCATCACATGGTCGGGTGACCACTCCGCCACGTGGCTGACACTGCGTCGCCAGATCGCCGACGGACTCAACCTGTGCATCACTGGCACGCCCTACTGGACATTCGACATCGGGGCCTACTTCGTCACCCCTGCACCCAATCCGCTGTGGTTCTGGCGTGGGCACTTCCCCGAGGGGGTCGATGACCTCGGCTACCGGGAGCTGTACGTCCGCTGGTTGCAGATGGGTGCCTTCATCCCGCTGTTCCGGTCCCACGGTCGGTGCACACCGCGGGAGCCGTGGCGTTTCGGGGACGTGGGCGACATCTGGTACGACACGATCGCCGCCTTTCTGAGACTTCGGACGCGACTTCTGCCCTACCTCTACTCGCTGACGGGATGGACCACGCAGCGTGGCTACACCCCGATGCGCGCGCTGGTGTTCGACTTCCGTCATGACCCCGTGGCGCTGGGCGTGGACGACCAGTTCATGCTGGGCCCCGCACTGCTCGTGTGCCCCGTCACCCACCCCATCCACCACGGGCCCGGCTCGGAGCCGCTCGTCGATGCCCCCGCGAGCCGATCCGTGTACCTGCCCGCCGGTGCCGACTGGTACGACTTCTGGACCGGCGAACGGCACGTCGGCGGACAGCGGATCCAGGCTGAGGCACCGCTGGAGAGGATCCCGCTGTTCGTCCGTTCCGGCACGGTGCTGCCGCTGGGCCCGGAGACGAGCCACATGGAGGAGGACCCGCACGGCGCGCTGGAGGTGCGCGTCTACCCGGGGGCGGACGGTTCCTTCGACCTGTACGAGGACGACGGCGACGGCTACGCCTACGAGCGGGGCGAGTTCGCCACCACGACCCTGGCCTGGGACGACGCCACCTCCACGCTACGGGTTGCGCAACGGGAGGGCACCTTTCCCGGGCAGGCCCCCACGCGCAGGATCAGCGTCGTCCGGGTGGGCGAGGGCGTCGGGGTGGGTGGCGGTGTCGCCGAGGCCGCTGGCACCCTCCACTGGCGGGGAGACTGCATGGAGATGCAGGCGCCGGTACGGGCAACGGACCCCCCACCGGCGAGCCGTCGATAAGGTGTCGGGTGTGATGTCCACCTCCGCCGCCGTCGGCCTTGTCCTGGCGCGTCCCCCACGTCTGCTGGGGCACGAGCCCTTCTTCGGCGAGCTCATCGCCGGTATCGAGGAGATCCTTGGCGCGGAGGACCAATCACTCCTGCTGCACGTCGTGCCCGACCACGCGGCGGAGATCGCCGCCTACCACCGGTGGACGGCCGGGAACATGGTGGACGCCGTGGTGGTGGTGAACATGATCGAGAACGATCCCCGCATCGCCGTCCTGCAGGAATTGGGCATGCCCGCCGTCGTGGTGGGTGGTCCGAGCACCGGCATGCCGTTCACCAACATCTGGATCGACGACGCGCAGGGGATGCGCGACGCCGTGGCCTACCTCGCGGGCCTCGGACACAGGACGCTTGCCCGCGTGAGCGGCCCCCATGTGCTGGCGCACACCAGAGCGCGCAGCGACGCCTTCTCTGAAGAGTGCAGGAGCAGGTCTCTTGAGGGCACCATCCTCGAGGGCGACTACACCGAGGAGAAGGGACGGCACGCAGCACGCTCGCTGCTGGGCCGCCCCGACGCGCCCACGGCCATCATCTTCGACAACGACATCATGGCCCTGGCGGCGCTGTCCGTTGCGGGGGAGATGGGTGTCCGGGTCCCGGAGCAGTTGTCGCTCCTGGCCTGGGATGACTCGGCCATGTGCCGCCTCGCCAACCCCGCCCTGTCCGCCATGGTCATCGACGTCCACGGCATGGGCCAGTTGGTGGGGACCTGCGTCCTCAACACTTTGGCAGGGGGGCCGGTCCGGGCCCATGCGGCACCGCTGCCCCGTCTCACGGCACGCGGCTCCACGGGGAGCCCCATCCTCGAATCCTCCGCGCCTGCATCAGCGAACGACCCGACCCCAGAGGTGACGCCGTGATCGCCGGAAGCACTGACCACCGCGCAGCCCAGCGCGCCGACCTGCTCCGCTTCGCCCAGGGTTCAGCCTGCCAGGGCGGATTCGGCTACCTCGACGACGCCGGCAGACTGGACCCGTCCGAGCCGATGCCGCTGTACGTGGCATGCCGGATGACGCACGTCTTCAGCTTGGGCTTGCTCGCAGGCGAACCCCCCGCCGAGGGCGGACCGGACCGCACTGAGCTGGCGCGGTTGGCGCAGCACGGTGTCCAAGCACTTTCGCAGGGGCCGCTGCACGATGCCCGCTCCGGTGGCTGGTTCGCCGCCATGGAGCCCGGTGGCAGTCCGGAGGGCGCCAAGGCGGCCTACGCGCATGCCTTTGTGGTGCTGGCAGCCACCAGTGCCCTGGCCGCGGGAGTGCCCGGCGCGCAGCTTCTGCTGGACATGGCCCTGGACGTGATGGAGTCGCACTTCTGGGACGAGGAAACAGGCACCGTCGTGGAGCAGTGGGACAGCGCGTGGACAACGCTGGACGACTATCGGGGCGTCAACGCCAACATGCACACGGTCGAGGCCTTCCTGGCGGCCGGTGACGTGACGGGTGACTCCACGTGGCACACGCGGGCCGGCCGGATCGCCGAGCGCGTCGTCGCGCTGGCCCGAGGGAACCAGTGGCGGATCCCGGAGCACTTCACTGCAGACTGGAGGTCCCTGCTGGATTACAACCGCGAGATGCCCGCGGACGCATTCCGGCCCTTCGGTGCCACTGTGGGCCACGGCATGGAGTGGGCGCGACTCCTCATCGCCGTCGACGAGACACTGGGGGAGGACGCGCCGGAAGGGCTCGTCGAGGCGGCCGTCGCGCTCAACGACAGGGCCATCGCCGACGGTTGGGCAGCCGACGGGGAAGACGGCTTCATCTACACCACAGACTGGGACGGCACCCCCGTGGTGCGCGCCCGGATGCACTGGGTGGTGGCGGAGGCCATCTGCACCGCCACGGTCCTGCACCGCCTCACCGGCGAACAGCGCTACGCCACTGACCTGCAGCGATGGTGGGACTACGCCGACACCTTCCTCATCGATCACGCCCTGGGCTCCTGGCACCACGAGCTGGACCCGGAGAACAGGCCCGCATCCGGGACCTGGTCAGGCAAGCCGGATGTCTACCACGCCTACCAGGCGGCACTCATGGCCGACGTGCCCACCACCCCGTCGTTCGCGACAGCTCTGGCGGCGGGCCGAGAACAACCGACGTCATGACGGCGCACACCCGCACGGGGCAACGCTGACGCATCTCGATTCCTCGGCGGCGGTCCCTGTGCGCCGTCCCGGGCCGTGATCACGATGTGATGCGGTTTGTGGGATCACGGTGTGTCAGTGGCGCCGGAACACTGGTCGGTATGGACGTTGTTGGGGATCTCGGCTCACCCGGTCGTCGCCCGGGCCCGGCTGGACGGAGCGGTCTCGGCGGAGCGGGCCCGATCTTCCGCACCATCTTGTCCCAACCGGATAGGAACCTGGTCCTGGCGCAGTGGGACAAAGCCCGAGACGAGCTCGCCGCCCGCTACCCGACGGCCCCAGCCTTGATGGATGCCGCGAAAGCTGAGGTGGCGATGCAGACGTCGCATACGCTGGGCCTGTACCCGCCGACCCCAGCAATCGCCACCCAGAATTACCCTGCACTGTCCGTGGTCATGGGTGGAGCACCGTGAGCGGAATCAAAATCATGATGGAGGTTCAGCAATTCGACACAGTACTCGCAGGGGCTGGAAGTATGAGCGACCCTCGCTTTGTGAGCTCGACCCCACGTTTCGCGTCACGGTGGTGAGGCCAGCCCCTCATCGTGGCGACCACGGTCTTCGGGGTGAGGAATGTTCACGCTGATCGCTCTTCTCGCCGTTGTCGCTTCCGTTGCAACGGGTTCCCTCGTACTGGCGCGAGGGCGTCGTAGTCGCGACAGCGCTCAGGACTTTGTCCGCACCGGCATCCACACCCAGGCTCGGGTGCTTGAGTTGCGCGACCACGAGTGGGATCTGGCTCGACGCGGATCGCTGACCGACCAACGAGCATGGTTTCCCTACGTCGAGTTCAACCTGCCAGATGGACGATCCATCCGCGGCGAATCCATGACTGGTGCCCGTCCTGCCCCTGCCCGGGTGGGTGAGTTGGTGTCGGTGGTGTACGACCCGGCGTCTCCGGAGCGGTTGATGGTTATGCAGGGTCTTGCCAAGCCAGGGATCGCCGGCGCCTTCAGTGGGGTGCTGGGCTTCTTCATGGTCGGGTTCGGCATCGTCATCTTCGGATTCTGGGTGCTACTCAAGCTCGTCCTGAAAGTTCCCTTCTGAGACAAGCTTTTGTGCCGGTGGGGCCACGTGCCTGTCGAATGGGGTGCTGCTGTGTCCGCATCACCATCGCCTCGTGGAGCCGGATCCCGGTGTGTCGGAGCGGGTGCAGTGGCAGATCCTCATGGATCCGGACACGGGCCTGCCCTGGTTCACGCCGCCGCGCCAGGTCGACCCGGAGCGCAGGCCACGGTTGCATCACCGTTTCGTGCGTGGGGGGACGAGTCAGCCGACACCGACCCGCGTCCGGGAGTGCGCCACGCCGGCTGACCTCCAGTCCTCAGCGAAGTGGCACGGCTGACGTCGTGGCCAGGCACGTGAACCTGTGCAAGCACGCTCGACGGATCCCACCCGTTTTCGTGGCCCGTCCGCGACCCCGCTACCATCGATGGAGTAGTGGAAGGCAGGTCGGCGTGACGTTCTTCGTAATCATCGGAGTCATCGGACTCCTGACCGTCCTGCTGTCGATCCTTCTCGGAGACATCCTCGAGGGCATCTTCAACCTCGACGCGCTCGGCGGTGACCTGTTCTCCATCGCTGGCCTCGCTGCCTTTTTGGGGGCCTTTGGTTTCGGTGGGGTGATCTCACTGGCCGTCGTCGACGTCACTTGGGTTGCCGTCGCCGTCGGCATTGTGGCTGGCATCGCCGCCGCCTCGGGAGCCACCGCGCTCACCCGGTGGCTGAAGCGCAGTGAGTCCACCTCCACCTTCAGCTCGCACTCCATGGTGGGGTCCACCGCGAGGGTGATCACCGATATTCCCGCCGGAGGTTTCGGAGAGGTGCGCATCCTCGGGGCAGGCCAGTCGCGCAAGCGCGCCGCCCGCAGCGCCCTCCCCATCCTGGCGGGCACCGAGGTGTGGGTCTCCGGCATCGTGTCGCCCACGGCCGTCGAGGTCACACCCACCCATGCATTGCCCGAGTCCCCCGAGGACCTCTGAATCTTGCCCCCCATCGTCGAAACAGGAAGTCAGCCATGTTTGATTTGCCACCGCTCCTAGTGGGGATTGGCGGAGCTGTACTGCTCGTCATCCTCCTCATCTGGCTCATCGCCAGCCGCTACAAGGTCTCCCGCCCCAATGAGGCCTACATCATCACCGGCCAGAAGGGGAAGGCCGTCACCAACCCGGAGACCGGTCAGATCTCCACTGACCTGAGTGCGCAGAAGGTCATCATGGGCGGCGGCGTGTTCGTCGTGCCGTTCATCCAACGCCTCCACATCCTGGACCTGTCCAGCCGTCGCATCATGGTGCAGATCCGTGGCGCCGTCTCCGGGCAGGGCGTCAAGCTCAACCTCGACGGTGTCGCCATCGTGAAGGTGGGTGGCAACGAGGACTCCATTCGCGCCGCCGCGCAGCGCTTCCTCACACAGCAGGACGAGGTGGAGACCTTCACGCAGGAGACCCTCGCCGGTTCCCTGCGCTCCATCGTCGGTTCGCTGTCCGTGGAACAGATCATCCGTGACCGCGCCGCCTTCGCGCAGCGCGTGGCCGACGAGGCCGAATCCTCCCTCACCGGTCAGGGCCTTGTCCTCGACACGTTCCAGATCCAGGACATCAGCGACGACGGCAGCTACCTGTCCGACCTGGGGCGTCCGGAGTCGGCGAAGCTGAACCGCACCGCCGCCGTGGCCGAGGCCCTGGCACGCCGGGAGGCGGAGCAGGCACGCCTGGCCGCCGAGCAGGAGATCGCCATCGCCCAGCGTTCGCTGGTGCTGAAGGAAGCCGAGATCAAGGCGGAGACCGACGCCGCACGTGCGCAGGCAGCCGCCGCCGGTCCGTTGGCGCAGGCCGACCGCGACCAGGCCATCCTCGCCGAGCAGGAGAAGGTTGCCGTGCGTCAGGCAGCCCTGAAGGATCGTCAGCTCGACACCGAGGTCCGCAAGCCGGCCGACGCACGTCGGTACCAGGCAGAGACCGAGGCGCAGGGTCGTCGTAACTCGGAGATCTTCGAGGCGGAGGCACGCAAGGCGTCCTCCATCGCAGACGCCGAGGCCGAGGCCGAGAAGGCACGCCTCACCGGTGTCGGTGAGCAGTCCCGACGCTCCGCGCTCGCAGAGGCCGAGGCCATCGAGGGTGCCAAGCGCGGTGAGGCCGAGAAGGCCCGTCGTATCGCTGAAGCTGACGCCGTGCGTGCCGAGGGTGAGGCGCAGGCTGCCGCCGTTGCCGCCATCGGTGCCGCCGAGGCCGAGGCCATGAACAAGCGCGCAGCAGCGTTCAAGAACTACAACGACGCTGCTGTCCTGCAGATGCTCATCGAGGTTCTGCCACAGGTGGCGGAGAAGGTGGCTGCCCCCATGGGCAACATCGACAAGCTCACCATCGTCTCCACCGACGGCGCGTCCGCGCTGCCGCGGGCGGTCAACGACAACGTGGTGCAGACGGTCGAGATGATCAAGAACACCACGGGCATCGACCTCATGGAGATCATCTCCAGCAGGTCGTCCAAGGCCACGAGCAGCGACACGGTGAGGGGCACCGTCGTCAACGACGACGAGTGACCTGACCCAACAACATCGGCGAGGCCCCGGACCACGGTCCGGGGCCTCGCTGTGTGTGCACGCCTTCCGGGGTGGGCATGCGGCCCCCTGGACGAGAGCGGTGCCGTGGGTGGGCAATACTGGGGGACATCCGGCACATGGAGGTGGGGATGGACAGGCTGACTCTCGGCGTTCTGGGAACATCGAGCAAGAAGAATGAGTTGCGGCTGGCAATCCACCCGGAGCATTTCAAGAACATCGACGAGGACCTGCGGGAACGGATGGTCCTGGAGCGGGGATACGGGCTGCGGTTCGGGGTCTCGGATGAACACCTGTCCTCCTACGTCGGCGCCATTTCGTCGAAGGAGGAGATCTTCGCGAGCGCAGATATCATCCTGCAACCGAAACCGATCCTTGCGGACCTGCAGTCGATGCGGACCGGGCAGGTCCTGTGGGGTTGGCCGCACGCTGTGCAGGATGCGGAACTCACGCAGGTCGCCATCGACAAGGGGCTCACCCTCATCGCGTGGGAGGCCATGAACCACTGGAACAGCGATGGCGAGTTCCAGATGCATGTCTTCGCCCGCAACAACGAACTTGCCGGGTACTGCTCCGTGTTGCACGCCCTGATCCTCAGGGGGTCCACAGGGCACTACGGCCAGCGTCTGCGTGCGGTGGTCATCGGGTTCGGCAGCACAGCACGCGGGGCCGTCACGGCGCTGCAGTCGCTCGGAATCTCCGAGGTGATCGTCCTGACCTCACGGGTGGTGACGGCGGTGGCCGATCCCATGTCCGGAATGGTTCTGGAGCGGATGGAACGCTCAACGGGGGATTCGGGCCGCACCGTGGTGCGATCGATGACCGGAACAGTCGACACCCACGAGGTACTCGCAGGGTTCGACGTCGTCGTGAACTGTGTCCTGCAGGATCCGAACAACCCCATGATGTTCGTCACCCACGAGGACCTGCCGCAGTTCACCCCGGGAACACTGCTGGTGGACGTGTCCTGCGACGAGGGCATGGGTTTCGAGTTCGCCCGGCCCACGTCGTTCACCGATCCCACCTTCACAGTCGGCGATGGTGTCACCTACTACGGCGTCGACCACAGTCCTACGTACCTGTGGAACAGCGCCACGTGGGACATCAGCGAGGCGCTCATTCCCCACCTGCGCAGCGTGATGAGCGGGGACTGGGACGCGAATCCGACCATTGCGCGCGCCATCGAGATCCGCGATGGAGTCGTGCAGAACCCGAGCATCCTGTCGTTCCAGGACCGGTCTCGGCAGCACCCGCACCCTCGCCTCGCGGAAGGGAATCACCACTGAGGGCTCCAAGGATCCTGAGCAGCCCCGGGACAAAGGAGCAAACCAGTTTGTTTCCTGATTTGCCCCGCGGGGAAGAAGCTGGGCGTGCCGAAGGACCTCAGGGCCGTTCAACACATCGTGGATCGGTGTCAGGCCAGCCGGGCGGCTATGCGGTCGCCGACCTCGGTGGTGCGGACCGGGCCGGCGGCGCGTTCAGTGATGTCGGCGGCGACGGCGGCGTCGATGCGGCTGGCCTGTTCGGGCATGCCGAGGTGGGACAGCAGCAGGGCCATCGAGGAGATGGCCGCTGTGGGATCGGCGATGCCCTGCCCGGCGATGTCGGGGGCCGAGCCGTGGACCGGCTCGAACATTGACGGGAACTCGCCGCTGGGATTGATGTTGGCGCTGGCCGCCAGGCCGATGCCACCGGTGACGGCGGCGGCAAGGTCGGTGATGATGTCGCCGAACAGGTTGTCGGTGACGATGACGTCGAACTGGGCGGGGTTGACCACCATGGCGATCATGGCAGCGTCGATGTGCAGGTAGGTGCGCTCGACGTCCGGGTACTCGGCGCCCACCTCGTTGAAGACGCGGTTCCAGAGCGTTCCGGCATTCACCAGCACGTTGTGCTTGTGCAGCAGGGTCAGCTTGCCGCGGCGGGCACCTGCGCGGATGAAGGCGTCGCGGACGACGCGCTCCACGCCGTAGGCGGTGTTGACGGACACCTCGGTGGCAAGTTCGTGCGGGGTGCCGACGCGCACGGCGCCGCCGTTGCCGCAGTACAGACCCTCGGTTCCCTCGCGGACGACGACGAAGTCGATGTCACCCTGTGAGACAACAGCCTCCGACAGGGGAGTGGAGACACCCGGGTAGAGACGGGAGGGGCGCAGGTTCACGGCATGGTCGAAAGCGAAGCGCAGCTTCAACAGCAGGCCACGCTCCAGGAGTCCGCTGGGGATGGCCTTGGAACCCGGTGCCGCACCGACGGCGCCCAGGACGATGGCGTCGACACCCTTGAGTTCCTGCAGGACGGTGTCCGGCAGCACCTCGCCCGTGCGCTGCCAGCGCTCGGCGCCGAGGTCGTAGTGCGTGTAGGCGAAGGTGCCCTCGCCGACGGTGGCCTCCAGCACCTTCAACGCTTCAGCGGTCACCTCGGGGCCAATGCCGTCGCCGCCGATGACTGCCAGGGTCTTGCCGGGTTGTGTCGTCATGGACGCAAACCCTAGGCCACAGCGGCGGATCGTCTCACCATGTGGTGGACGCCGTCCCACCACGCGAGACAGCCGGGGTAGCTTTGTCCGCGACCTCGAGCCGCTGGAGAAGATCAATGACCGCCATACCCACGTGCCCCGAAGAGTTCCACATCTTCGACACCAGCCTGCGCGACGGCGCGCAGCAGGAGGGACTGCGCCTGACCGTCGCCGACAAACTGAAGATTGCCGTCTACCTCGACGAGCTCGGCGTCACCTTCATCGAGGGTGGCTGGCCCGGCGCCAGCCCCAGCGACACGCAGTTCTTCGCGGAGGCGGCGCAGGTCCTGGACCTGAGGACCTCCAAGCTGGTGGCGTTCGGCGCCACCCGCAGGCCCGGTGGGTCCGCCTCCACGGACGTCCTCACCCGGGCACTGGTGGACGCCGGCACCGACTACGTGTGCATCGTCGCCAAGAGCCACGACGAACATGTCATCCGGGCCCTGCGCACGACGCTCGAGGAGAACCTCGAGATGATCCGCGACACGGTCACGTTCCTGATCAACGAGGGCAAGCACGTCTTCGTGGACTGCGAGCACTTCTTCGACGGCTACCGCGCAAACCCTGCGTACGCCCTGTCGGTGGTGCGTACAGCTTCCGAGGCCGGCGCCGAGGTGGTGGTGCTGTGTGACACCAACGGTGGCATGCTCCCCAGCTGGATGGGCGACATCGTCAGCGCCGCGGCCCAGACGGGGGCCAACCTCGGTGTGCACTGCCACAACGACACCGCCTGCGCCGTCGCCAACACCATGGCGGCCGTCGAGGCGGGGGTGATGCACGTGCAGGGCACGTTCAACGGCTACGGCGAGCGGACCGGCAACGCCGACCTGTCCGCACTGATCCCCAACCTGCAGCTCAAGTTCGGGTGGGAGTTGCTGCCTCCTGAACGCCTCTCGGAGATCACCAGGGTGGCGCATGCCATCGCCCTGGTGGCTCACCAGCCGCTGCTGGGGCGCCAGCCCTACGTCGGTCAGTCGAGCTTCGCGCACAAGGCGGGCCTGCACGCCAGTGCCATCAAGGTGGACCCCAACCTCTACCAGCACATCGACCCCGCCCTGGTGGGCAACGACCTGCGGATGCTGATCTCCGACATGGCGGGACGCGCCAACATCCAGATCAAGGGTGAACAGTTGGGCATTGACCTCAGCGACCGCGAACTGGCCGCCCGCATCACCGACAAGGTGAAGGCGAAGGAGGCCGAGGGCTACAGCTACGAGTCCAGCGATGCCAGCTTCGAAATGTTGCTGCGCCAGGAACTGGGCATCCTCGACTACCCCATCCAGGTGCACTCCTGGCGGGTCCTGTCCGAGGAGCGCGACGGCGACACCATCACGGAGGCCACCGTGAAACTCACCGCCAAGGGCGAACGCCAGATGGTGGTGGGGGAGGGCAACGGCCCCGTCAACGCTCTCGACATGGCGCTGCGCAAGGCGGTGGCCACTGCCTATCCCGAGGTGGCCGAGTTCGAGCTCACCGATTACCGCGTCCGGATCCTCGACGAGGGCCACGGCACGGACGCCACCGTGCGGACCCTCATCGACACTTCGTGGCGGGGGGAGACCTGGACCACCGTCGGGGTTGGCACCAACGTCATCGAGGCCTCGTGGGAGGCACTGCTGGACGCCATCGTCTACGGCATCTTCACCCACATCGCTTCCGACTGAGACCGGGCCGTTTGTCGTGGCGGGGCTGGGAGGCCCCACCCCGGTAGGCTGCGGGGCATGCGCATTGCACGTTTCGCCGCCGCCGGCAAGGACCCGGCCTACGGCATCATCGAACTCGCCGTCGACGCCGGGGAGCACCCCGACACCATCGCGGTCCTCAGTAACGACCCCCTCGCGGGCGTCCCGGTCAACTACACCGGGGAGCGCCACCACCTGAAGGATGTGCGCCTCCTGGCGCCCGTGATCCCGCGCAGCAAGATTGTCGCCGTGGGACGCAACTACGAGGACCACGCTGCCGAAATGGGCAACGAGGTCCCCGTCGGGGCTCCATTGCTGTTCCTGAAGCCCAACACCAGCGTCATCGGCCCCAACGAGGCCATCGTGGTGCCCGAGGGCGTCACCAACCTCAACTTCGAGGGCGAGCTCGCCATCATCATCGGACGCATCTGCAAGCAGGTGCCGCCGGAGCGCGTCCCCGAGGTGATCTTCGGCTACACCATCGCCAATGACGTCACCCAACGGGACTGGCAGGCCAGTGACAACCAGTGGACGCGCGCCAAAGGGTCCGACACGTTCTGCCCTCTCGGCCCATGGATCAACACGCACCTCAGCATCGAGGAGGCCTCGAAGCTGTCCATCCGGACCAGTGTGAGCGGCGACCTCCGCCAGGACGGCAACACCTCCAACATGGTGCGTGGCATCGTCGAGCTGGTCAGCTTCATCTCCTCCTTCACCACCCTGCTCCCGGGCGACGTCATCCTCACGGGCACCCCCTCGGGCGTCGGGGACATGCGCGACGGTGACACGGTGGACATCGAGATCGACGGACTGGGAACTCTCAGCAACCCCATCACGGCAGCGTGAGACCTCCCACCCCCACCCGGTCCGCCCCGCCACCGGACCTGACGTATCCGACGTCGCTGCAGGGGCCCGGGCAGGACCCGGCCCGACTGGGCTTCGGGGCCGTGCTCGCCGTGTCGGCGTTCGTTCTCGTCGTCCCCCTGGCCGCGCAGGCGTTCCTGGGGCTGGCCTGGCTGGTGTTCGGCCAGGGGCGAGCGTTCGGGCAGTACTCCGCGTCCGCGTCGGCCTACGACCTCCCCGAGGGCGTTGCCGCCACGCATCTCGCCCTGTCGACGCTCCTGTTGATCGCGTGGCTGCTCCACCGGTACGTGCACGGACGCGACGCTGAGTGGCTCGTGTCCGTGCAACCCGGGTGGCGCATGCGCTACCTGGTGGTCTGTCTGGGCCTTGCCGCCGTGGTGCTCAATGCGGCGCTGTGGGCGTCGTTCGTGCTGGGGGCTCCCGACTTCGGCCCCCCGCAGCCGGGTTGGCTCACGTTCCTGCTGGTCCTGCTCATCACCTCCCCGCTGCAGGCTGTGGCCGAGGAGGTCTTCTTCAGGGGATACCTTCTGCAGGCCATAGGGTCGGCCTCGGGCCGCGCCTGGGTGGGGATCGTTGCAACAGCCCTCCTGTTCGCCTTCTTCCACGGCTCACAGAGCCCGGCCCTTTTCGCCCACCGTTTCGTGTTCGGGCTACTGGCGGGATGGTTGGTGTTGCGCACCGGAGGGTTGGAGGCGGGCATCGCCGCACACATCATCAACAACCTGTTCGCCTTCGGCTACGCGTTGTTCACCGGTGGCCTGGCCGCCACCAAGGCAGTCTCCGAGATCACCTGGGCCAAGGCGGCCTTCGACATTGCGGGCTTTGCCCTGTTCGCGCTCGTCGCCGTGTGGATGGGTCGCAAATTCAACCTCGCCACCACCACACCACAGCTAGCGCAAAAGTGACCACACCAAAGCTCTCGACGAAGGTCAGAGGCCCGATTGATGCCCGCAGTGTGTGCTTACCTGTTCCGCAGCGAGCGCTCAAGCCTCAGTAGGGTGGAGCGACGAGTCAGCGTGCAACTGAGGCGAATCCTCAGCTGCACTGGCAATGGCCTGGAACAAAGCAGCCATGACCATGGCATCGAACGGTTACCCGGCTGTGCATCGGATCAACTACTGGTCTCCCAGTAGTACCAACCCTCTGAAGCTGCTGGAAACTTGATGGTTCCCGTGGCTTTGGTGGAGGTGTTGCACTTAGCATCGATGTAGTATTTCTTCCAGTTCACCGTCCGACCCCAACTCACGTACTGCGCGTTGCCATACTTGCCCTTGGTGATGGCATGGGAGTAGTTGTTCGTCACTGTTGACGAATTGGTCAGTGTCAACGACGCACTCACTTCGATTTTGGCCTTGGCGAGAACGGCACCCACTTCGGTGGAGGCGCCAGCGGTCACTTGGTAGCTTGCGCTGCCGGAATAGTCCTTCGTGACCGACATTGTGCCGCCGGGACCGTTCTTGAAAGTGGGTATGTTCTTGAACGGAATCCGCACCGCCGATGAGGAAGTGATCGAGTAGTAGGTTCCCATGTCGGAGCAGGCCGCCTGCGCGGTCGGTGTCGTCAGCGCCAAACTCATGGGTAGCGTCACTACGAGCGCGCCCAACGTCCGCGCAATCCTATTAACCATTATTGTGTCCTCCCGGTGGGTTGGTGTATAGGGAGCGTAGTGGACCGAGGTGAATCATGCGTCGATGACAAAAAGTTGCGCTGCTCGTGCGTGAACGGACCCCCAATCGCCCTCGGCCCACACTGCCGTCGCCTTGATCGAGCCGGGGTGAAGGCGCTCAGCCCTGACGTTGACCTCGGGTGGGTCTGATCATCTTCGAGAGGAGGCTTCCCTCCGACGTGGTCTCGCCGGGGTTGTGCCCCAGGTTCTCGTCACCCTCCGTCCGGGAGTGCCGTGTAGGTCATGGTTGTAGGCACGTGCATTCAGTGGATGGCACCCAATTTGTGCGCCGTCAAAGGGGTCGTGTAGAGTCACTTCTCGTGCCCGATACCTCGGACACGAAGGGGTATAGGGTAATTGGCAGCCCGACTGATTCTGGTTCAGTTAGTCTAGGTTCGAGTCCTAGTACCCCTGCGAAATGCGACAACATCCTCGGATGTGTGACCGTTTCATCCATCGCCTGGCCCCGTTGTGTAGCGGCCTAGCACACCGCCCTCTCAAGGCGGCAGCGCGGGTTCGAATCCCGTCGGGGCTACCAGGTAGAACACCCCGCGACCTTCACAGGTCGCGGGGTGTTTTCGTGATTTCCCGGGCTCAGCAAACCGTCTTCAGTGTGCCCTCGGCAACGTCGACGGTGAGACCCTGACCCCAGGCCAGTGTGAGGCGGTCGGCCTCCATGCCATCCCCGAACGCGACGAGGGTGTCGGACTCGATGACCAGCCGCAGCCTGCTGCCGGTGATGATGCCGTGAGTCATGGATGTGCCAGTGGAGGCGGAGGGCCAGGCTTCGCGCACGAACCACGCCAGGGTCGCGTCGGCGGGGGAGGGCAGTGACAGCTCGGGCGCCTGCGCCTGCTGCAGTGAGGCACACCAACCGGTGGCCCCGGTCCCGCTGCCGATGATGATGCCGGAGGACGACTGCCGCTCCACGCTCTCGGCCACGTGCAGCGTGTAGCGCGAGGACTGATGGGTGGGCTGCCCGACGTAGATCTCGTTGAGTGCCGTCAGGCTCTGGCCGTCGTCGGAGGTGGCGCGCACCATCGTCCGCTCCAGTGTTTGCGCGGTGCCGGCGACGACACCTTTCAGCAATCCCCTGAGCGCGTGCGGCCGGTGCGGCACAAGCACTCCGGCGGTGCCATCGGACAGCGGATCGATCCCGATAACGGGCTGGTCGTCGACATACTTGGCAAGGTTGGCCACCAGTCCGTCCTGTCCGACCACGACGATGATGTCCTCGGGCCGGAACACGAACCTCGACAGGTCACCTCGTTCCACCTCCGCGCGTGCCCACTCGCCGGGGATGCCGGAGCTGACGACGGTCAGAGCCTCCCGTGTGCGGCCGTGACGGTTCTCGACCGCACCCAGGTCCCGCCCGCGGGTGGTGAGGAAGAACTCGGCCTGGCCGCGGGTGCCGTGACGTGCGATGAGCTCGTCGTACTCGGTGTGCCGATGGACCACCACGACGCGGGGGGTGGGCATCAGCCTGCCCGGCCCGTAGCCGAGCCCAGGCGGCTGAGCAGGCCCGTGACCATGTCGGGGGTGACCACGAGTTGCTCGACTGCGGGCAGGTTGCCGGCCAGTTCGCGCAACGCCAGGGCCAGGAGGAGATCGTGCGAGGCCCCGTCGTAGGCGGCAAGCCTGGCGCGTTCGGTGTCGGCAGCAGCCTGGCCCAGGATCCTCTCGGCATCGGCCTGGGCGGCCGACAGTGCTGTGGTGCGCGCGGCCTCCGCTGCCGCGGCGATGGCGTCGGCAGCGGCGGCGTCCTCGGCGCTCCGCTGGGCATTGGCACCCTTCTGGGCGATCAGTTGCTGCTGGCGCCGGGCCAGTTCGATCTGGTTGGCCAGTTCGTTCTCCCCGATGGCGGCCTCGCGTTCGACGGCCCGGGCGCGGCGTTCGTAGGTGGCCTTGTCCGCCTCCTGTTGGATCGCCTCACGGGCGGGGGTCTGCAGAGCCCGTTCGACGTCGGAGTCGGGCCTCAACATGCTGAAGCGGACCCCCACCACTTCGATCCCCACGGAGAGCAGTCGATCGTCGGTGGACAGGTGCTCCGTGACCGTGCGGCCCAGTTCGGCCGGGTCGGCGGTCAGGGTTCCCACCAGGTCCAGTGTCGCGAGCGCGGACTTCACTGCGCTGGCCGTGGCTCCATGGATGGTGGCACCCACCCGCTCGAGGGGGCGTTCCAGCCATGCGCCGGTGGCAAGATCGATGGAGAAGTCGATGCGGGTGGCGGAGACCTCGGGGCGTGCGAAGCGGTAGGTCACGGTCCCCGGGACTGCGACCTCCTGCAGGTCGGTGGTGCGCACCCGCACCAGCACCTCCTGCTCCCGGTCGTCCACGGGTACCTCACTGATGGCGGCGATCAGTGGCCGGAACCAGAAGGAGGCCCCCAGTGCGCTGTGTGCCACCACCCCTGCGGCGAGGTGGTGCACGTGCGTGGTGCCCGACGAGCGCAGGTGCCGCAGGAGCGGGAACGTTGTGATGGTGGCCATGGGGCCCTCCTTCATCTGGTTGTCGTATGTATGACGATAACCAGGGAGGGGGTACTCGTCAAGTTGACGACAACGGGTTAGTGTGGGGGGATGCCCTACATGCAGGTGGCCCTGGCCGTGGACCTCGTGGTGCTCACCATTCGGGAGCATCGCCTCTGTGTTCTGCTGGTGGAGCGCGGCATCGAGCCGTATGAAGGCCTCGCGGCCCTGCCCGGCGGATTCGTCCTTCCCGGTGAGGACCTGGCCGATGCCGCGTACCGCGAACTGGCGGAGGAGACGGGGATCGGGGACGGCATCCACCTGGAGCAGCTCGCTACCTATGGTGCACCCGGCAGGGATCCGCGAGGACGGACCGTCTCCGTGGCCTGGCTGGCTCTGGCCCCACAGATGGCAGAGCCCGTGGCCGGTAGCGATGCCTCCGGTGCCCACTGGATTCCCGTCGACGACGTCAACGGGGAAGCATTGGCGTTCGACCACGGTCTCATCCTGAAGGACGGGGTGGAGCGGGCCCGGGCAAAGCTGGAGTACACCCCGCTGGGCGCCGCCTTCTGCCCGCCGGAGTTCACCGTGGCCCACCTGCGGGCCGTCTACGAGGCCGTGTGGGGGCACCCGCTGGACCCTCGCAACTTTCATCGCAAGGTCACCCGCGCCCCCGGCTTCCTGTGCCCCACCGGTCGTGTGACCACCACGGCCGACGGCGGACGCCCCGCGCAACTCTTCACCCGCGGGGACATGGATGTCCTCAACCCGCCGATCGTCCGGGGGTGACGGGCTCAGGGTGTTGTCAGGCCGGACTGCCCGATCGTCGCAGTACCTCGCTGAGGCGCTCCGCGGCAGCCATGACGGCGGGGGCGTGAAGCCGGCCCGGCTGGCGGGTGAGACGCTCGATGGGGCCCGAGACGGACACGGCCGCCAGGATCCGGCCGGAGGGTGCCAGCACGGGGGCCGACACGGATGCGACGCCGGGCTCACGCTCACCCACGGACTGGGCCCAGCCGCGTCGCCGGACGGTCTGCAGGCCGGCGGCCGTGAAGGCGGCCGTCTCGAGGAGTTTGGGGAGACGGTCCGGCTCCTCCCACGCCATGAGGACCTGTGCGGCTGAGCCGGCGCTCATGGGGAGCTGAGCACCCACGGGCACCGTGTCCCGCAGACCGGAGGGGCGCTCCACCGCAGCGGAGCAGACGCGCACGTCGCCCTGCCGACGGAACAGCTGTGCGGACTCGCCCGTGATGTCGCGCAGGCGCGTCAGGATGGGGGCAGCCGTCGCGATGAGTGGGTCCTCACTGGCGGAGTCCGCCAGTTCCAGCAGGCGCGGGCCCAGCACGAACCGGCCCTGCAGATCGCGCCCCACGAAGCGGTGGTGTTCGAGGGCCACGGCCAGGCGGTGCGCCGTCGGTCGGGCAAGGCCCGTGGCTGTCACGAGGCCTGCAAGGGTCAAGGGGTGCTGTTCGAGAGCTGACAGGACCGCTGCGGCCTTGTCGAGCACTCCCACGCCACTGGTTTCGTCCATATGGCGAGATTATCATCTCGCATGCTGGACACGCAAGAGGCGATTGAGCGCAACGGGGTTAGCGTGAAGACCAGACAAACCACTTTAGGGGTGAAGACACATGGGGAAGACCCTCGCTGAGAAGGTCTGGGACGCACACGTGGTGCGCACTGCCGAAGGGGAGCCGGACCTGCTCTACATCGACCTGCACCTGGTGCATGAGGTCACGAGTCCGCAGGCCTTCGAGGGCCTCAGGTTGAACGGCCGCCCGGTGCGCCGCCCTGACCTCACGCTCGCCACTGAGGACCACAACACCCCGACGCTGAACATCGACCGGCCCATTGCCGACCCGGTGTCGCGCATCCAGGTGGACACGCTCCGCAAGAACGCCGCCGACTTCGGCGTGCGCATCCACTCGCTGGGTGACCGCGACCAGGGCGTCGTCCACATCATCGGCCCGCAACTGGGCGTCACCCAGCCTGGCATGACGATCGTGTGCGGCGACTCCCACACCTCCACGCACGGCGCCTTCGGCGCCATCGCTTTCGGCATCGGTACCAGTGAGGTGGAGCACGTGCTCGCCACGCAGACGCTGCCCCAGCACAAGCCGAAGATGATGGCCGTCAACATCAACGGCGAGCTGCCCGAGGGTGTCACGGCCAAAGACGCTGTCCTCACGCTCATCGCCCAGGTCGGCACCGGTGGGGGGCAGGGCTACATCGTGGAGTACCGCGGCACCACCATCGAGTCCCTCTCCATGGAGGGCCGCATGACGATCTGCAACATGTCGATCGAGTGGGGCGCCAAGGCCGGCATGATGGCGCCCGACCAGAAGACCTTCGACTACCTGAAGGGGCGCCCGCACGCGCCCGAGGGTGAGGAGTGGGACGCCGCCGTCGAGTACTGGAGCACGTTGGTCTCCGATGACGACGCCCACTTCGACGTCGAGGTGGACCTTGACGCCACCCAGATGACCCCCTTCGTCACGTGGGGCACCAACCCCGCCCACGGCGTCCCGCTGGGTGGCGTGGTCCCCGCGCCCAGCGACTTCTCCTCCGACGTGGAGCAGGCCACCGCGGCCCGCGCCCTGGAGTACATGGCGCTGACGCCCGGAACCCCGATGCGCGACATCACGGTCGACACGGTCTTCCTGGGCTCCTGCACCAACGGGCGCATCGAGGACCTCCGGCTGGCCGCATCCGTCATCGAGGGCAAGCACATCGCGGACACGCTGCGCATGCTGGTGGTCCCGGGCTCCGCCCGAGTCCGGCTGCAGGCCGAAATCGAGGGTCTGGACAAGGTCTTCCTCGACGCCGGCGCCGAATGGCGTGCGGCCGGCTGCTCCATGTGTCTCGGTATGAACCCGGACCAGTTGAAGCCCGGCGAGCGTGCAGCATCCACGTCCAACCGCAACTTTGAGGGTCGCCAGGGCAAGGGTGGCCGCACCCACCTGGTCTCGCCCGCCGTCGCTGCCGCCACGGCACTGACCGGCCACCTGAGCGCCCCCGCCGACCTGATTGGAGCCTGAGTCCATGGAAGCCTTCACCACGCACACCGGCATCGGCGTGCCCCTGCGTCGCTCGAACGTCGACACCGACCAGATCATCCCCGCCGTCTACCTGAAGCGGATCACGCGCACCGGGTTCGAGGACGGGCTGTTCTCGGCCTGGCGCAACGACCCCGAGTTCGTCCTCAACCGCGAGCCGTACAACCGCGGCAGCATCCTCATCCCGGGCCCCGACTTCGGCACCGGCTCCTCCCGGGAGCACGCGGTGTGGGCGCTGCAGAACTACGGGTTCAAGGTGGTCATCGGCACACGGTTCGGCGACATCTTCCGCTCCAACTCCGGCAAGGCGGGCCTGCTCGTGGCCGTCGTCGAGCCCGACGTGGTGGATGCGCTGTGGGAGTCCGTTGAGAACGACCCCGAGAACCAGCTGCGGGTGGACCTCGAGTCCCGCACCATCACGGTGGGGGACACCACGTACCCCTTCGAGATCGACGAGCACACCCGTCACCGCCTGCTGAACGGGCTGGACGACATCTCCTCCACATTGCAGCACGCAGGCGACATCGACGCCTTCGAGCTGACGCGACCCGATTTCAAGCCGAAGACGCTCCCGGTCCGCACCGCCGACTGAGCCAGCTTTCCAGGCCACGAGGAAGCCCCGTCACCCAAGGTGGCGGGGCTTCGTCGCGGCATGTGATGCTTGCGTCGAGTCGGCTCCTGACCTGATCAGCGGCGGCCATGCGTGGGCGGGACTACCATGAATGTTTCTCCCTGATACTGCGATCAACGCCGTGCTGGCCACTGGGGGTGGGCATGAAGGTATTCGTGGCCGGCGGCACGGGGGCCGTCGGTGTCCCGCTCGTCCGGCGACTGCTCGCCCATGGGGACGCGGTCACCGGTTTGACCAGGTCCCACACCGGCGCCGAACTCCTGCGCGGACTCGGCGCCGAGGCGGTGCATGCTCACGTACCGACCGCTCCCTGGTGGGCCCGTTGCGAGGTTCTTGGGCCGTGGTCCCTCTGCACCAGCAGGGCATTCTGGGAGGGTTTCGCTCCCGCCGCCCTCAACCCCCGTGGCGACGAGGGCCGCCTTCGCACCGTGTTCTGCGTGGAGGGCGACTGGCAGCGCGCCGAGGCCACCGTCAGCCAGAGCGGCACCACCGGGTGGATCGAGGTGGTGGGGGAGGGCGACCTGGATGCCGCGGCCACGCAGGTGTGCCGGTTCCTGTCCCTCGATGTCGATGCACGCGGATGGCCGGAGGTGGGGCGCAGGGTCGATGCGGAAATCACGCAACGCTACGGGCCGGCTGACCTCGCCACCTTGTGTCAGCGCGGTGTGACCACCACGTCGGCTGCGTCGCAGCGGCCGTAGATCCACAGGATGATCTCCGACGGCAACCCGGTCACCTGCGCAGTGACAGCACCGCGGCCGAGGGTGAACGGGTCTCGGCCCGGGGCAGCCACCGAGACGGTGTCGCGGCCCCGCAGCCACAACTGTCGCCCGGCCCTCCGGGCGCGGAGCCACAGCGCGTCCTCGGTTTCCGCCGTCTGGGCGCGGCGGGGGAGATCGTTGGCGCGTCGGACGTCCTGTGTGTGGATGTAGTACTCCCCGAGGGCGTGGCCGTGTGCAACCCACCTGTCCAGCGGCATGCACGGGAGGGATCCCCCTTGCTGCCGCAACTCGGCGATGAGGTGCTCGTAGTCCCACCGCCGCCTGACCTGCTCGGCTCGTCGCCGGGTCGCGTCGGCGAATGCGGGGATGGCGACGCCGGGCCAGCTCAGGGGGTCGCGCTTGAGGGCCCAGAGGTGCACGGCCAGGTCGTGGGCATCCCACTCCTGACACAACGTCGGGGCGGTCGCAGCGACGGACGCCAGTGCGTCGCAGAGCACGTTGCGGTGGTGGTCGCGGAGACGGGTGCTCATGCGTGCGACCCTACGGTGTGGCGCGCCGATGGAAGACGTCGCGCAGGTTGACCTTCCGCGAGTACTCGATGGATCCGTACTGGAAGATTTTCACGGCGATGCGAAGAACGACCGCAGAAATCCCGAACAGCATCACGATGATGATGATGGCCTGCCAGAGCGGCAACGTTCCGAACGCATTGCGCAGCAGTGCGGTGATGGGAGCGGAGTAGGGGAAGTAGCTGAATATCTGCACGATGACGGCGCCCGGGTCGCTGATGATCAGGCTGATGATGTAGAAGGGGATGAAGATCAGGAGCATCATCGCCCCGAAAACAGGTCCGGCGTCCTTCGCGGTGGGCATCGCCGCACCCAACGCCACGAGGGTGGTGGTGAAGAGCGCAAATCCGCCGATCAGGACCAAAGTGCCCACAATCATGGTCTGCGGATCAAAAACCAGGGCGGAAAGATCCAGGTCCGGAAGGCTGAGTTGATTGCGGAAGAAGACGTGCGCGAGTACGACGGGTACGGCGAACACGAGCATCTGGACGATGCCGATGATGAAGAGGGAGATCACTTTCCCAAGAATCAGGCTGGTGGGTCTGATGGTGGTGAGGATCATTTCGGTGACCCTGTTCTCCTTCTCCTCCAAAGTGGAGTTCAGCATCTGCCCGCCGAGCAGAAGGATGACCACGTAGAAGATGACCACGAACAACATGGCGGGAATGACAGCGTTCATGCCGCCGGCGACCGCGCCGTCCTTGAAGGTTGTCGTGTCGATGGTGATATTGCCCTGAATGATCCCGGTCAACTGCGGGGCATTGACTTTCGCCAGAGCGCTCTGCTGCAGTATCGACTCGGCCACGGAGGCGTACTGCCCGTTCGCGAAGAGGCCCTTGTCCACTCCGTAGACCTTGATCGTGTCCGTGGCAGGGTCTTTCGGGTAGAGGAAGAATGCAGCCACCGTCGCATCCTTGACCGCCGCTATCCCTGCGGCGGGATCGGAGATTTCCTTCCCACCCAAACGCTTCACCATGGCTGGCTCCACGAGTCCCGAAGCATCGGTGTAGTCAAACGAGAACTGGGCATCCTTCTGCGCGCCCTCGGTCTCGTCCGTCGCGGTGTTGGAGAGGAACACCAGGAGGAACACGACAATCAGGAGGACCGGAACCAGCAGAGTCGCGACCCAGAAGCGACGTTTGCTGAGGGTGCGGACCACCTCGAACCTGATCACCGTGCCGAGATTGTGCTGAGCCATGACTACTCCGCCCTCGCCGCTTCGTCGCCGTAGACTTCCAGGAAGATCTCGTCCAGGGACTTGCGCTGCGGGGTGAAGGCCCGTACCACGAGGCCAGCGGCCACCAGTTCCTGCAGCACTCGTGCCGGGTCTGTCACGGGGTCAATCTCCAACGTCGCGTGCCCGCCCTGATCGTGTGCGATCGTGTACGACGCGGACGCCGGCACCGCGCCGTCGTGATCGACGTGGATGATCGTGCCACCGAATGACTCCTGCACTTCCCTCACCGTCCCGTATGCCCGTGACACACCGTCCTTGAGGAGAATCACCCGGTCGCACAGGCGCTCGACCTCCTCCATCTGGTGGGTGACCATCATCACGGTGGCGCCAGCCTTCTTGGTCTCGTCGATGATCTGCATCACCAACCGCCGATTGACGGGGTCAAAGCCCTTCGTCGGCTCGTCCAGAATCAGCAGTTCAGGGTCGTTCATGATCGTGACCCCCAACTGGATCTTCTGCTGCTGACCCCCGGAGAGTTTGTCGAGCCGTGCCTTCTCCTTGTCTGCGAGGTCCACCCGCTGCAGAAACTTGAGCGACCAGGATTTCGCCTGTTGTCGGCCCAGTCCCTTCAGGGTGCCGAAGTAGGTCATCACGTCGATCACGGACTCCTTCTTGTAGAGTCCGCGCTCCTCCGGTAGATACCCGAGTCGATCACCTTTGGCTGGGCGGAACGGGCGCCCATCGATGTGGAGGATTCCCGAGGTTGGCTGGTAGATACCGAGCAATGCCCTGATCGTGGTGGTTTTGCCCGAGCCATTGCTGCCCAGGAACCCAAATGTTTCACCGCGCGCGACATCGAACGACAGCTCTTTGATTACCGTTGTGGGACCAAAATCCATCCGAAAATGATCCACGTGCACAAGCGCTTGTGCGGTCGAAATGCTCACCTGGACAAGAGTACGCCCACATATCCGACGCAGATATTCACGTCGCGTGCTCCGGTCCTCGGGATGCGTTGGCGCCCGTGAAGAGCACAGGTCGTGGAGCGACCCGGGGTGATGCTGGTCCACTTGTCGAAAGAGGTTGCGCAGAGCATCCTGCCGGATCCGGCAGCCGTGGAGTGGCCTGCATCGGCCAGCACCTTGAACGTGGAGAGAATCGCTTGGGTCCCACGGAACTCGTCCCCATTCGACTGGGCCCCTTCGGGAAGGGGTGTCCCGCCGTGTCCGCACGGCGCACTGGAGACCAGTGCACGGTCGTGGGTGCGAGACTAGTGATCATGAGTCGTCGGGTTCGGTTGATCAGCGGGTGGGTGGCCATCGCGCTCGGTGTTGCACTGCTGCTAGGCGTGGGCGTGTACAAGCTGAGCAACTCCCGCCGGATCCAGGTGGTCGGGGAGCTCATCCAACGGGTGGCGACCACTGACAAGGTGGTCGCACTGACCTTCGACGACGGGCCGACGCCGGGTGACACCGAGGCCGTCCTGCAGACACTTGCCGAGCGGAAGGTGATGGCGACGTTCTTCCTCTGCGGCGCCTCCATGCATGACCACCCGGCGCAAACGAAGGAGATCGTCGCTGCCGGTCACCAGGTGGGCAACCACTCGTGGTCGCATCGCCGGATGTGGTTCATGACGCCGACCGAGGTGCGACGGGAACTGGATGACACTGACGAGATGATCAGGGACAGCGGATACCAGGGGCGGATCGACTTCCGACCCCCGTACGGCAAGAAATTGTTGGTCCTCCCGTGGATTCTCCGGGAGCGGGGCACGCGCACGATCACCTGGGACGTGTCGCCCGAGGACTTCTCCGGCGTGGAACAGACCCCGGAACAGCTGCGGGACATCGTCCTGGACACTGTCCGGCCGGGATCGATCATTCTCCTGCACCCCATGAACGGCCGCACCAGGACCCAAGAGGCGACGGCGCTCATCATTGACTCTCTCACGCAGGAGGGCTACCGGTTCGTCACGGTGGCCGAGCTGACGAACTGACGGCGGTGCCTCAGGACATGTCACCCGCCCAGGGTGTGAGCAGTGGGGTCAGGGTGGGTGTGCGGTCGGGGTCCCCCACTCGGGCGAGCACGTCGCTGCAGAGGTCGGCGAACTCGTCGTCGCGGCTTGCCCGGACGTGCGGTGCGATCGCAACGGTCCCGACGGGCCCACGCAGTGCGCGACGCCAGTAGGCAGCAGCGAACCAGCGGGGCATGCGGGAGAACAGCACGCGCAGTGCCTTCGGGGTGACGGTGGTGCCCGAGGACGAAAGTGAGACGAACCCCTCGCGGACGGACTGGACGACGCCCAGCAACCGGGCATGGTTTGCCGCGAGCGTTGGCGCATCACCGCCGCTGTTGAGGATCCCGGCACCCAGGCACGCCACGAAGACCTCGTGCGTGGCGAGCCAGCCCGGCATGTCGGGCTCCATGGCCGTGCGCATGCCGGTGGAGGCGATCGCGGACCGCAGGACTATGGCCCGCTCAGCGGTGGCATCGATGGTGGTGGGTTGTGCGGCGACGTCCACGTACTCCACCGACCCGTCCGCAGAGACGAGCCCGCCGACACCGGGGAAGGCAAACACCGTGCGGTTGCTGCCGAGGACCCGGCGCACCCGATCGGCGTGAGGGCCGAGGTGTTGGAGGAATGCGACTGTCGGGCTGTCGTTGGCCCGCAGGAGGTCGAGGATGGCGTCGAGTTGGGTGGTGCGCACGGCCACGACCGTCAGGTCGAAGGCCCCGCCGGCATCCTCGGCACCGACGATTCTCGGGTGCGTGTGGAGGGTTCTGCCACCGGCACGCACCGTCACACCGTCCGCCTCGAACGCTGACCGCCGTGCGCCACGGGCCAGGAGGCTGACGTCGTGCCCCGCCTCCGCGAACCGCGCGGCGTAGACCGCTCCGATGACACCCGCTCCGACGACGAGGACTCTCATCGCGTCAGCGTAGCGACCGCTGCCATCGGCGCCACTGGCGTGCCCACAGGTCCGCCTGGCATGTCGTCATGGACCCGAGGCCGCAGAGGTTCAGGTGAGCCGACACCTCCGGAAAGTGCATGGCTCCATCACGCATCTCGGCGCTGTCGATTTCGACGGCGTCCGTTCGTGTAGAGGGTGACGGACGTGCACCAGAGACGTCCGCGCGACGAAAGGACAGTCAATGCGCTCGATCAGCACAACGATGAGCATGACGCTCGACGGCGTGGTCCAGGGCCTGGGCCGCGAGGACGAGGACACGCGCGGTGGCTTCACCCACGGCGGCTGGGGCGGCTCGTACCAGGATGAGGTGCTCGGGCGGGAGATGAGCAGGGGAATGGCCGAGGCCGGCGACATGCTGTTCGGCCGGCGCACCTGGCAGGACTTCCTGTCCGTGTGGGGTCACGCGACCGACGGCAACCCGTTCACGGCCCACATGAACTCCGTCACGAAATACGTCGCGTCGACGACCCTTGAGAACACCGACGCCTGGCAGAACTCGGTGCTGTTGCGCGGCGACGCCGTGGAGAACGTCACCGCGCTGAAGTCGCAGCAGGGCCCCAACCTGGCGATCATCGGCAGTGCTTCACTGGCGCGCGCACTGCACGCAGCCGGGTTGATCAACTCGTACACGCTGCTGATACACCCCCTGGTGATGGGCTCCGGCACGCGGTTCTTCGAGGGCCCGTCCCCGTTGACGCAGCTTGAGCTCACCAGTAGCGTCACCACCACCACGGGCGTGATCATCGCCCACTACTCCCGCCGCTGAGGTGGTCCCCATGCCCCACTACCTGATGTCCATCCAGCAACCGGATGGCCCCATGCCTGACGCCGACACGATGGCGCGCATCGGGGCAGACCTTCACAGGGTGAATGAGGATCTCCGGACCAGCGGATCCTGGGTGTTCACCGGAGCCCTCGACGCGCCCACCCGTGCCACGGTTGTCCGCCCGGATGGCATGTCCACGGACGGGCCCTACGTGGAGGGAAAGGAACACATCGGAGGCATATGGATCATCAATGCCCCGGACTTCAACGCCGCCCTCGCCTGGGGGCGCAGGGCCTCCGAGGCCACCACCCTGCCCATCGAGGTGCGCGCGTTCCGATGACCCCGGAGCACATCGCTGAAGTCTTCCGGGCCGAGTACGGCCGCGCCGTTGCCGTCCTGGCGCGGATGATGGGGGACATTGACCTGGCTGAGGACGCCGTGGCGGAGGCCTTCACCACCGCCCTTGCCCGGTGGCCGGAGGAGGGTGCACCGCCCAGCCCCGCTGGCTGGATCATCACCACCGCCCGGAACAGGGCCATCGACCATCTGCGACGGGAGTCCCGCCGCCGACAGAAGTCTGCCGAGGCCGCGATCCTGTGTGCACCCTCTGCGCGCCGAGAGGAGGGAGCAGTGCCCGATGACCTGTTGCGCCTCATCTTCACGTGCTGCCATCCGGCACTGTCCAGGCCAGCCCAAGTGGCGCTCACGCTGCGCTTGGTGGGGGGACTGGCCACGCCCGAGATCGCCCACGCCTTCCTTGTCCCGGAGGCGACCATGGCGCAGCGCATCGTTCGCGCCAAGGCGAAGATCCGCGACGCCCACATCCCGTGCCGCGTCCCGAACGCCGAGGACCTCCCCGCACGCCTTGACGCCGTGCTCACTGTCGTCCTCCTGATTTTCAACGAGGGCTACGTGGCCACGTCCGGGCCGGAGCTGGCACGCGCGGACCTGGCCGCCGAGGCGATCCGGTTAACGCGGCAGATCGTCCTGCTGATGCCCGATGAACCGGAGGCGGTGGGTCTGCTCGCGCTAATGCTGCTCACCGAGTCGAGGCGTGGTGCGCGCACAGACCGCACGGGTGCGCTGGTGCGGCTCAGGGACCAGGACCACGCCCAGTGGGACGGGCGAATGATTGCGGAGGGGCGTGCTCTCGTGCGTGAATGCCTCCGCCGCAACCGGCCGGGCCGCTACCAGTTGCTCGCGGCGATCAACGCCGTCCACACCGACGCCATCACGGACTGGCGTCAGGTGCTCGGGCTCTACGATCTCCTGGTGCAACTCGACCCCGGGCCTGTGGCGGCGCTCAACCGGGCGGTCGCCGTCGGGGAGGTCGACGGCCCGGAAACGGCTCTGCTGCTGGTCGAAGGCCTCGACCTGAATGGGTACCACCTCTTCCACGCCATCCGCGGGGACCTGCTCGCCCGTCTAGGGCGCGCGTCCGAGGCCCGCTCCGCGTTCGAGGCCGCCGCCGCACTCACTGACAACGAGCGTGAACGCACATACCTGCTTGCCCGTCGCGGCGAGCTGCGCTGACTGGGAAAGGGCAATCCTCTGCGTTCATCACATGAGGCGTCACCGCGCGTCGCGTTGGACGCAGGCGGCGATCTGCACGCGGTTCACGACACCGAGCTTCCCCAGGATCCGGCTGACGTGGGTCTTGACCGTTGTCACGCTGACGAAGAGTTCGGTGGCGATCTGGGCGTTGGAGAGGCCACGGCTGATGGCGCGGGCGACGCTGAGTTCCCGCTCCGTGAGGGCATCGGCCAGGCGCGTGGCATCCGGTCCGCCCGCGCCTGGCGCCTGTCGGGTGACGGCGTCCACCAGGTGCCCTATGGCTGACTGGGACAACATGGTGTCGCCGTCGGCGATCCTGTGCACCGCCTCCACCAACTCCTGTGGCGGGGTGTCCTTCAGGAAGTATCCGGTCGCGCCCAGCCGGAGTGCTCGGGGGACGAGGTCGTCGACGTCGTAGGAGGTCAGGACGACGACCTTGGTGGAGGGGTGGGCGCGAAGCATCTGCTCGGTTGCCGCGAGGCCGTCCATCTGTGGCATCCGGATGTCCATGAGAACGACATCGGGGTGGGTGTCATCCACCACAGCCAGCGCGGCGACGCCATCGCCCGCCTCACCCACGATCTCGATGGTCGCATCCCCTTCGAGGATCATCCGCAGGCCGGCCCGCACCAGGGCTTCGTCGTCCACGAGGACCACACGGATGGTGGACCTCACCTGCACCATGGGAACCATGCCTCCAGGGTGAAGCAGTCATCCGTCCTTCTGGTCCTCAGTGCGCCACCAGCGATGCGCACCCGCTCGTGCAGACCCGTCAGACCGAATCCGGAGGGGGCCGCGGGTCCAGATGAAGGGTCCGGGGGAAGCCGGTTGGTGACGCGGATGAACAAGCGTTGTCCCGGGGCACCGCCCAGATCGACTTCTGTGGGTTCCCCGGGTGCGTGTTTCCTCGTGTTCGTCAATGCCTCCTGGACCACTCGCTGCAGGTGCGCCCTGGTGGGAGGCGTCAGCGTGTCGATGGCTGATGCCACGGAGTCGCCGATGGTGAGCGTCGTGGGGTTCCCCGCTCCGTGGCTGTCCTGCACGAGGAGGTGGAGGGCCTCGAGCACCGACGGGGGTGGCCTCGTGGTGCTGTTGTCATCCGCAGTGTCGACGTCGCGGAGCACTCCCAGGACATCCCGGAGATCGCTGGCAGCCAGGCGGGCGTTCTCCCGCACCACACCAGCCGTTGCCCTGGCATCCTCCGGCGACAGGTTGGTGCGGTATTCCAGTGCGCCGGCGTGCAGGGAGACCAGTGAGAGACGGTGGGCCAAGGTGTCGTGCATCTCCCGTGCGATGCGGGTGCGTTCAGTCATGCGTGCACGCTCGATGTCGCCCGTACGCGTGCGCTCGGCGTGTTCCGCACGCTCCTGCAACACCTGGAGGAGCTGGCGACGTCCACCGATGTAGAGACCGGTGACGACCAAAGCGGCGCACACGAGGATGGCGAGGAGCGCTGCTGCCCACCACGGTGGGGCGTCGGGGAACGGGAGGACCAGCAGGTTTGCGAAGCCCGCGGCGAGGAAGACGACGGAGATGGCGATGATCTCCCCGCGTTGTCGCCGCGTCGACAGAGAAATGATGGCGAGGGCGGCCGCCGGAGCCGCCAGTGATGAGAGGGCGGAGAGGCCCACGATGATGCCGACGGTGAGCAGTGGCCGTCGGTGCCGCAGCGGGTAGAGCGCGAACGACGCCAGACCGAGAAGCACGTCGAGAACCATGAAGCCGCCGAGGTCATCCAGCGATCCACCCGCGGCGACGAGGGAGGCCTCGGTGTCCAACCAGACGAAGACGAACACCACGAGGCCGAGTACCACCATCAGCATCATTCGCCACAGCGTTCCCCACAGGCGCGATGCGCGCACATGGTGCCGGGCTGCCGGCGTTGGGGGAGACATGTCGTCGATCGTAGTGCGGTGATCGGCGGCGCGGATCCTCCCTGGGGACGACCCGGGGTCATCCTTCTGGTCCGTGATCAGGGCGCCCAGCGGCGATGTGGATACGGGGTGCGGCGCGCCAGAGTCATGACATGACGATCACAAGAAGCATGACGAAACCTCCGACCACGATGGCGGGAGCTGATCCGGAGGGTCTTGGCGGAGTGGAGTTCCACCGAGTGACCCGGGTTCTCAGCAACCACCGATGGTGGAGGCCCATCCTGGTGGCCGCCGTCGCCGCGACGATCTACGCCGCGGCGTTTCTTCTCGCGATGGTGCTTCTCGCGATCGCGGGCATCGTGTTCCCGGGGGTGGAGCGCGTGATGGACACGTTCCTGCGGGAGGCGGACGTCATGGATCTCAGCGACCCCTTCATGTTCGCCTTCGCCATGGGGATGCTCATCTTGTTGCTGCCCGCACTGCTACTGGCCACCAGAATGGTGGGTGCCGGGCCAGTGGGGCTGTTGTCCTCGGTGGTCGGACGGATTCGCCTGCGATGGTTGGCGCTGTGTGGCCTCGCCGCGATCACGATCTACGCGGTGGCCTACGTCACCCAGTTCCTGGTGGCCGTGGCCCAGGGCCAATCCCTTGCCCCCACGTTGGACATGCCGCGAGCGGCGGTCGCCGTCGTGCTCACACTGGCTCTCGTGCCGCTACAAGCCGCCGCAGAGGAGTACGTCTTCCGCGGCTACCTCATGCAGACGATCGGAGGCTGGCTGCGCCATCCCGCGTTTGCCATCCTGCTTCCCGTCCCCCTGTTCGTCCTCGGGCATGACTACGGGCTGCTCGGGATGACCGACGTCGCCGCGTTTGCCATTGCCGCCGGCTGGCTCACCTGGCGCACCGGCGGACTGGAAGCCGCTGTGGCACTGCACGTCGTCGGCAACGTGAGCGGATTCGCACTGGCTGCTGTGGGTCTCATGGACATCAACGCCACGGAGTTCGGCGCGGGATCCCTGGTGATCTCCCTGCTCCTGACACTGTCCTTCACGGTCGTGGTCGTGCGACTGTCCACGGGCTGTTGCATCCAGCGAACTGCGCCGTTGACCACCGATCCGGCCGGGATCACACCGGCGACAGCGGCTAGGACTTCACGACGAAAGGAACTGCTGGCACGGCGGCTCGAAGGACGCGTTCGAACTGGTCGGGACGCTCAGGGGTGATGAACGGCATGATCGAGGCACCGATGTCCACGGTGAAGGCGGTGTCCTTGCGGGTACGACGGACGTCGAGGTTCGCCCAGTACTGGAGCGTCGTCGATCCCCAGATCCGCCAACGACCACCCCAGGTGGTGAGCGGGAGCCTCGTCACGATGCGGATGCTGGACAACGGTACGCGTTTGGCGCCGAACCAGGGGAAGTAGTAGCCCCGGATCGTCAACGTGTCCGCGTTCACGGACAGCGTGCTGTCCTCGTACTGGTCCTCTGTCATGTCAATCACCCTTTCGACGGCGCAGACGCTTCCAGCGTATCTCCGCACCTGCCATCGGAATTGCGTCGCACACTAGATTGCATTGCAACCTAGTGTGCGTTACCGTTTCCTCATGGAGACAACAGATTCCTGGCCACCGCAGTGGCTTCGCGGACCTCTGCCGCTCTGCGTCCTGCGGGCCGTGGAACGCGAGGCTGCCCATGGCTATGCGATCGCGACCCGGCTCGAGGAAATGGGGCTCGGGACAGTGGGGGGCGGAACCCTCTACCCCATCCTCAACCGACTCCAGCGCGACGGGTTCCTCACCGCTGAATGGATGGCGGGGGAGGGCGGCCCCGGCCGCAAGGTCTACGCGCTCACCGAGGGTGGAGCCGTGGAATTGGCAGAGCAATCAGAGAATTGGCGACGATTCGCCACCATGACGGGTCAGGCGCTCGCGCCTGACGCAGCGAAAGGAAGCACCCTATGAGCAAAGCTGATGATCTTGACGTCCTCGCGCCCAGTGTCGAGGCGAACTGGCGCGACGCCTTCGTGGTGGAACTGCGACTGCAGGGGGCGGGTGGCCCCACCATCGCCGATGCACTGCTGGAGGTTGAGGCGCACTGCAGCGAAAGCGGCCAGAGCGCCATGGACGCGTTCGGGCCGGCCGTTGACTATGCCAAGGCGCTGCAACTACCGGATGAGTCTCGCTGGACCGGCCGCCAGTTGGCGAGGACCTGGGTGCAACTGCTGTTGGTCGTCGGGGGCGCGTGGTTCATCCTCGAGGGTGGGATGGCGATGGTGCTGGGAGAGGAGGCGCAGATCAATCTCGCGTCGCTCGTCAGCGCACTCGCGTCTGTGGTCGCCATGGTCCTGGTCTTCGTCTTCGGTGACCGCCTCCTGAGGTTTGTGATGGATCACATGGTGCTCGCCGCCGTGGGATTCGCAGTGGTCATCGCCGCACTGGTGGCAGTCGGGTTGCCTTTCGACGGCGTCGTAGTCGGCTCGGCGCCTGCCGCGTGGGTGCTGGGTGCCGGTATCACGTCGCTCGTGGCTTTCGCTGCCTACAGCATCATGCTCCGGCGCTCCGGGAAGTCCCTGGACGACCCACTCGTGCCGCCCAACGTGTCGTCGGCGCCAGGACGCAGCAGTTGAGCCCATCGCTACCCTGCGACCTGTCTCGGCGACCCCAGCCCTACCCGTCGCTACGCTGGGAACATGGCCGTGCACACGACGTGATCGGAGAGTGCCCTTGTCCCACCAGCGATGGAGCCGCTTCCCGCGCGCCGTTGCCGGGTGGATTCATGCAGGGCGTGATCATGGCTGGGTGCGGCGCCTCGTCATGCTCGCCATCAGCTGTTTCCTCGTGGCCGCCGTGGCAGCGCTGGTCGGGTCGCAGGCACTGCTGGCGGGATGGGGTGCCCTGACACCCACGACGATCGGGGCGGCGCTGCTGCTCGGGCTGTCCGCCACAGCGGCGCAAGCGCTGCGATGGCGGACCCTTGGCCGTCACCGTGGCATCGCACTGACCTTCCGGCGGGCCCTGGCCGACTGCTACGCCTCCAGTTTCGGGAACATGGTGCTCCCCGGGGGGCTGGCCGGCGACGCGGCGCGCGTCGCGGTGTACCGCAACCGCGGGATCCGGCCCTGGAGATCCCCCCTGGTCGCACTGGGTGCCGAACGACTCTCGGCAACCACCGTGCTCTTCACTGCAGCCGCCCTGACGCTCCCGCCGCAATCGGTGCCGCTGGCGGGTGCGGCGGCCATGGTCGCGCTGGCCTGTCTGGTCACGTCGCTCTGGTGCATGCGTGGGCTGGGGCCCGGCAGATCGGCTCTGGTCTGGGCGTCCTCGGTGGTGGGCGTCGGATCGTTGATAGCGCTGTACCTGGTGGCGACGGCGGCCCTCGGCGGACCCATCGTGCCGGCGCTGGCAGTCGTGGGCCTGGCCTCGATGAGCATTCCCCTGGGCGTCGGGGGGTGGGGCGTGCGTGAGCTGAGCGTCGCAGCGTTGGCATCGACGCTCGCAGTGACGTCCGACCACGCCGTCGCCACGTCGACTGCCTACGGTCTCCTGGCCACGATCTCGTGCCTGCCGGGCATGGCCGTAGCCCTGGTCGCGTGGTGGGGGCGTCGCGCCACCTCCGTCGACGGCACGCCCACGAAGGAGCTGGGGGCTGCGGCGGGCAGTGGGGTGTGACCCTCTAGGCTGTCGCCATGCACGAGATGAGCCGGCCCGACGCCGACAAGCCATGGCGGCTGCCGCTGCGCAAGGTCAACACCGAGAAGGCGCCCTGGGTGTACCGCGCACTCGTTCGCGCCGTGCGCCTCGTGGCGCCACTGCTCACCAGGCGTCACTGGTCGCGGCAGGACCTGATCCCCCCTGACGGCGGCGTCCTCGTGGTGGCCAACCACATCAGCAACTACGACGTTCTGGTGCTGGGGGAGTTCCTCATCTGGTCTGGCCGGTGGCCACGCTTCCTCGGGAAGTCGGAGATTTTCAGCGCACCCGTCCTGGGATGGGTGGCGCACCAGTGCGGCCAGATCCCCGTCCTGCGCAATACCAAGGACGCCAAGCAGTCGCTGGTGTTCGCGAAGAAGGCACTCCAGGACGGGCAGATGGTGGCCATGTACCCCGAGGGCACCATCACGAAGGACCCGGACGGTTGGCCCATGTCCGGCCGGCGCGGCGCGGCCATGCTGGCGCTCAGCACCGGTGTGCCGGTGGTCCCCGTCGGTCAGATCGGTGCCGAGGAGGTGCTGGGCGGACCCACGATCCAGTGGGGCAAGCTCTTCAGCCTGCGTCGACGGCCCGTTCACGTGCTGGCGGGGGAGCCGGTGGACCTCGACAGGTTCCGCCGCGAGGGTCAGGACCCGTCACCGGAGACGCTGGAACTCGCCACGGTGGCCATCATGGACGCCGTCGCGGCGCTCGTCGAGCAGTTGAGGGACGAGCAGGCGCCCCGCGGCCGGTGGGACATGCGCGTCGGCGCCCGGGTGCCCCAGAAGCGTTGATTGTGGGGGCCTGACAGTAGGCTGACGTCGATCATCAGTACGGCAGGCCAAGGGGACGAATCAGTGGAAGAAACGACGGCCGAGCAGGCCCGGATCAGGGTCGCACTCATCTTCGGTGGCCAGTCTCCCGAGCATGGCGTGTCCTGTCTCACCGCCGCCAGCGTGCTGAAGGCAGTCGACCAGGAACGCTTCGACGTCGTCGCCGTGGGTATCACGCGTGAGGGCAGGTGGACCCAGGTTCCACTGGATGTCGTCGCGGACTACAGCGTCATCAACGGCCGGGTGCCGGAAGTCGCCGGCGGGGAGTATGACGCCGTGTGGATGGTGGGCGCCTCCGGCTGTGAGGTGGCCTCCCGCAACGGCGCTGAGTTGTTGGACATCCGCGGCGTGGATGTCGCCTTCGCGCTCCTCCACGGCCCGTACGGCGAGGACGGCACCATTCAGGGCCTCTTCGAGATGATGGGCATCCGCTACGTGGGCTCCGGGGTGGCCGCCAGCGCCATCGGTATGGACAAGCACCACATGAAGGTGGCCTTCGAAGCGGCCGGACTGCCCGTCTGGCCCTACGTCGTCGCCACAGCCCAGCAGTGGCTCGACCATCCCGACCGGGTGCTGGCGGAGGTTTCCGCACTGCAGTACCCCGTGTTCGTGAAGCCGTCCCGCGGTGGCTCCTCGCTGGGCATCACCCGGGTCACCGATCCCGCCCAGCTGCCCGCCGCCATCGCCGCCGCACAGGCCCATGACCCGAAAGTCATCATTGAGCAGGGCTTCGTGGGGGCCCGGGAGCTGGAGTGCGCCGTTCTGGCGAATCCTCAGGTGGACGGCGGCTGCGACGCCTCGGTCGTCGGGGAGGTCAGGGTGCTCGCCAAGGACGGGTTCTACGACTTCGAGGCGAAGTACATCGCCGATGACCAGGCGGCCCTCGACATTCCCGCCGACATCAGCCACGAGCTCTCCCGTGAGATCCAGATCGTCGCGAAGCGGGCCTTCAACGCGGTCGGGGCAGAGGGTCTGGCACGCGTCGACGTCTTCGCCGCTGCCGACGGTGGGGTGTGGATCAACGAGATCAACACCATGCCGGGGTTCACGGAGATCTCCATGTACCCGAAGCTGGTGCAGCACAGCGGCATGACGTACCCCGACCTCGTCGGCCGCCTCATCGAACTGGCGCTGCTGCGGCCGGTGGGGCTGCGCTGATGGCCGGCGGGGAGTTCGACATGATTCGCCGGATCACCGCGGACCTGGAGCAGTCCCCGACCACGATTCTCGGGCCCGGCGACGACGCCGCCGTCCTGCGGCTCGACGGGGACGCGGCCGTCACCACCGACATGCTCGTGGAGGGTGTCCACTTCCGCCGCAACTGGACCACGCCCTTCCAGTTGGGACGCAAGGCCATAGCCGTCAACGTCTCCGACGTTGAGGCCATGGGCGCAGTCCCGGTGAGCGTCGTGGTGGCACTGGCACTGCCCATCGGGCTCGAGGAGACGTGGGTCGACCAGTTCTCCGCAGGGGTACGCGAGGAGTGCGCCAGATCCGGCGTGTCGCTCGTGGGCGGTGATCTGTCCCGCTCCGAGAGCATCACCGTCTGCGTGACCGCCATCGGTGAATTCCGGGGGAGTACGCCGGTGACCCGTGGAGGAGCGGCCCCTGGTGAGCAGGTGGCGGTGTGCGGCCGGTTGGGCTGGTCGTCCGCAGGTTTGACGGTGCTGCAGCGCGGATTCGGGTCGCCGAAGGAGTTGGTGGTGGAGCACCAGTGCCCCACGGTCCCCTACGGACAGGGGCGCGTGGCTGCTGCCGCCGGTGCGACCGCCATGATGGACGTCTCGGACGGGCTGCTGGCTGACCTGGGGCATCTGGCCGAGGCGTCCCGCGTCGCCGTGGACCTGGAGACTGACGCCTTTGCCGTCACCGACGCCATCGCCCGGGTCTGCGCCGCCACCGGAAAATCGCCGTGGGGCTTCATCCTGGCAGGCGGGGAGGACCACGCACTCGTGGCCACCTTCCCGGCCGATGTGGCGCTGCCGGAGGGGTGGCTGCGCGTGGGCTCCGTGCTGGAGGGTGAAGGACTCACCGTCAACGCTCTGCCCTGGCAGGGTGCCGCCGGCTGGGACCATTTCGCCCGCTGAGCTGTCGTTTCGGCGGTGTGGGGTCCGGGGGTTCACCGCCCGCGTGGGTTAAGGTGCCAAGCATGGCGTCCCGCGGAACTTCCCCAACGCGGAACTCCAGTACCTCGACGCGCTCGTCGGGGGCTGTCAGTTCCACGACCACCAAGAAACCCCCGAGCAAGCAGGGGGCATCGAGTCGTGCCGCCTCCTCGGCGAGGAAACCCGCTCCGGCCAAGAAGCCTGCGGCGGCCAAGAAATCCACGCCGGCGAAGAAGCCCACGCCGGCCAGGAAGCCGGCCACCGCCAGCAAGCCTGCGGCCAAAAAGTCGCCGCCCCGCACGCCGGCCCCACCGCCCCGGCAGGGTCCCGGAGCGCTCGTGATCTTCGGTCGCGGACTGGCCACGATCTGGAACGGGATCGCCCGCGGTATCGGACATGTGGCCCGCGGCTTCGGCGGAGGTCAGGCCGACGTCGATCCGGAACAGCGACGCGACGGCGTCGCCCTGTTCATGCTGCTGCTCGGCGTGATCGTGTCCCTGCGCCTGTGGTTTGCGCTGCCCGGCGCCATCGGATCGGCCATCGGCATCGCCACCACCACGGTGTTCGGGTCCCTGTCGGTGGCCGTCCCGGCGGTCCTGCTGTTCGGCGCCTGGCGCGTGATGCGTCACCCGGGGGAGGTCGACGTCGCCCCCCGCACCTCGATGGGCTGGATCCTGATCCTCTTCGGCGTGTTGGGCCTCATCAACGTGGGCAACGGCCTGCCGCAGGCCGACGACATGACTGCTCTCCGCGCAGCCGGCGGCATCCTGGGGATGTTGTCCTCCACCCTGCTGACACAACTGGTGCCCAACTGGGCTGCCATCGCGCTGCTGGTGCTCGTGGCACTCGGTGGCGTGCTGCTCGTCGTCGGGCGACCCCTGCGGGAGATCGGCGAGGGGATCCGGCGCGCGCTGGGCACTCTCGTGGAGAAGCCTGCGCCGCGACAGGACAAACTGACACTGGGCGTGGACGTGCCCTACGACACACCCCTGGTGGAGGATTCCGGGGACCAACGCGACGTCTGGGAGCACGAGACCGAGGTGGTGCATGCGCCCGAGCCGTCCACCCCGGCCCGCAAGGCACCCGCCGGGCGCCGGCTGGAGGCGGAGGAACCCGCAGCCCTGGCCCCGCCCGCCCACTCGAGCGCGCCGCATCGCGGTGAGCAGATGCAGCTCACCGGCGACATCGTCTACGAACTGCCCTCCGACGCCATGCTGGCGGCCGGCACCAAGCCCAAGAGCCGCACGGAGGCCTCCGACAAGGTGGTGCGCCAGCTCGCCGACACGCTCAACGAGTTCGAGATCGACGCCCGCGTCACCGGCTACTCGCGTGGCCCGACGGTGACGCGCTACGAGGTGGAGCTCGGCTCCGCCATCAAGGTCAGCAAGGTCACGGGCCTCGCCGACAACATCGCCTACGCCGTGGGCAGCAACGAGATCCGCATTCTGACGCCCATCCCCGGCAAGTCGGCCATCGGCATCGAGATCCCCAACACCGACAAGGAGGTGGTGAGCCTCGGGGACGTGCTGCGTTCCAACCGGGCACTCAATGACCACCACCCGCTGACGGTCGGGCTCGGCAAGGACGTCGAAGGCGGCTTCGTCGTGGCCAACATGGCCAAGATGCCGCACCTGCTCGTGGCTGGCGCCACCGGCTCCGGCAAGTCCAGCTTCATCAACTCGCTCATCACCTCGATCATCGTGCGCGCCACGCCCGATGAGGTGCGGATGCTGCTGGTGGACCCCAAACGCGTCGAGCTGAACATCTACGAGGGCATCCCGCACCTCGTCACACCCATCATCACGAGCCCCAAGAAGGCCGCGGAGGCCCTGGCGTGGGTGGTGCGCGAGATGGACATGCGCTACGACGACCTGGCCGCGTTCGGCTTCCGCCACGTCGACGACTTCAACAAGGCCGTGCGCGCCGGGCAGGTGAAGCTGCCCGAGGGTTCCGAGCGGGTGCTGAGCCCGTATCCCTATCTCCTGGTGGTGGTGGACGAGCTCGCCGACCTCATGATGGTGGCGCCGCGCGACGTCGAGGAGTCGGTGGTGCGGATCACGCAGCTGGCGCGTGCCGCCGGCATCCACCTGGTGCTCGCCACCCAACGCCCCTCCACCGACGTGGTCACGGGACTCATCAAGGCCAACGTGCCGTCGCGCCTGTCGTTCGCCACCTCGTCCATGACCGACTCCCGCGTCATCCTGGACCAGCCCGGCGCCGAGAAGCTGGTGGGCAAGGGTGACGCACTGTTCCTGCCCATCGGCACCGGCAAGGCGGTCCGCGTGCAGGGTGCCTGGGTCAACGAGTCGGAGATCCGCGACATCGTGGCGCACGTGTCGCAGCAGATGCAGCCCTCGTACCGTGAGGATGTCACCGTGGTGGTCGCGGAGAAGAAGGTGATCGACGACATCGGCGACGACCTGGAGCTGGTTCTGGACGCAGCCCGCCTCGTGGTCGAGCTGCAGCTGGGCTCCACCTCCATGCTGCAGCGCAAGCTGCGGGTGGGCTTCGCGAAGGCCGGCCGTCTCATGGACATCATGGAGAGCCGCGGCATCGTTGGACCCTCTGAGGGGTCGAAAGCGCGCGAAGTGCTCGTCAAACCGGACGACCTCGATGAGGTGTTGTCGAACCTTGCCGCCGGATAACGGATACTGGTGAACACGATGACTGCCACACAACACGCGATCAAGGTCCACATCTCCACTCTGGGGTGCGCCCGCAACGACGTCGACTCCGAGGAGTTGGCCGCCCGCCTCGAGCAGGGCGGCTTCGAACTGGTCGACGAGGCGGCGGAAGCGGAGACGGTGGTGGTCAACACCTGCGGCTTCGTGGAGCAGGCCAAGAAGGACTCCATTGACACCCTGCTGGCCGCTGCCGACCTGAAGGCGTCCGGACGCACGCGCGCTGTCGTCGCGGTCGGTTGCATGGCCGAGCGGTACGGGGTGCAGTTGGCCGAGGAACTGCCGGAGGCCGACGCGGTGCTCGGGTTCGACGACTACGCCGACATCGCCGACAAGCTGCGAGGCATCCTGGCGGGGCAGAAGCCCGAATCCCACATTCCCCGCGACCGGCGCAAGCTGCTGCCGTTGTCCCCGTCGGCCCGCCCTGCGGCCGCCGCCAGCGTCGCCGTCCCCGGACACGCCATGCCTGAGGGCGTGGCGCCCGCCAGTGGTCCGCGCGCGTGGCGTCGTCGCATGGCCTCTGGTCCCAGCTCGCCGCTGAAGATCGCGTCCGGCTGCGATCGCCGCTGCTCCTTCTGCGCCATCCCCATGTTTCGGGGCAGCTACCTGTCCCGACCCATGGACGACGTTGTGGCCGAGGCCCGCTGGCTCGTGGAGGAGGGTGTCAAGGAGGTGTTCCTCGTCTCCGAGAACACTTCCAGCTACGGCAAGGACCTTGCAGGCCAGGCCAGCCTGGAAGCGCTGCTGCCCAAGTTGGCTGCCATTGACGGCCTGGAATGGCTGCGCGTGTCCTACCTTCAGCCCGCCGAGATCCGGCCCTCCATGCTGGAGGCCATGCTCCACACACCCAAGGTGGTGCCCTACTTCGACCTGTCCTTCCAGCACGCAGCCCCCGCCGTGCTGCGCCGGATGCGCCGCTTCGGCGACCCCGACTCGTTCCTGTCAATCATTGAGAAGATTCGTGGCGTGGCACCGGACGCCGGGATCCGCAGCAACGTCATCGCCGGCTTCCCCGGTGAGACGGACGCGGACGTCGCCATCCTGCGGCAGTTCATCATCGACGCCAACCTGGACGTGCTCGGCGTGTTCGCCTACTCCGACGAGGACGGCACCGAGGGCGAGAACCTTCCCCACCACGTCGCCCCCGACGAGATCGAGGAACGGCGCGCCATGCTCGCCGACGTCTCCGTCGAGGTGTGTGAGTCCAGGGCCGCCGAGCGCATTGGCGACGCAGCCGTGGTGCTCGTGGAGGACAACGTCGACGGCGCGGCCGTGGCACGAGGACCACACCAGGGCCCCGAGACCGACGGCCTCGTGACCATCCCGGGCGCAACGCTCTCGATAGGGGAACTGGTGCCGGTCACCTACGTTGACGCCATCGGCATTGACCTCGTGGGGGAAATCCGATGACTGCGGAAGCCAGGCCGAGCAATCTGAACGTGCCCAACGCACTGACGGTCCTGCGCATCATCCTGGTGCCGGTGTTCCTGGTGGTGCTGTTCACGCATCCCGAGAACCCCGGGTGGCGCGTCGCCGCCACTGCTGTGTTCGTGGTGGCGATCCTCACGGACCTCGCCGACGGTCATATCGCCCGCAAGTACAACCTCGTCACCGACTTCGGAAAGCTCTGGGACCCGGTCGCGGACAAGGCGCTCACCGGTGCCGCGTTCGTGAGCCTCGGCATTCTGGGGGAGCTCAACTGGGTCATCATCGTGCTGATCCTGGTGCGGGAGTGGGGCATCACGTGGCTGCGGGCCGCCATCGCCAAGTACGGCATCATGGCCGCCAACCGCGGGGGCAAGCTCAAGACCGTCACCCAGTCCGTGGCGCTGGCGATCTACCTCCTGGGGCTGGAGAACCTGCCGGTGTGGCTGCAGGTGATTGCCCAGGTGATCATGTGGGCCGCTCTGGTGTTGACGCTGCTGACGGGGGCGGACTACATCCGATCGGCGCTGAAGATCCGCCGCGACGCCATCGCCGCCGGCACACGCCGCAAGTGATGGCCCACCGGGGTTAGAGTCTCCTCACACGTCGTTGAGAAGGAGTTGAGGGCCATGGCCTTGGAACTGGCAGAAGAACTGGTCAAGGTGATGACCAGGCGCTCGGTGACACTCGCCACCTGCGAGTCACTCACGGGTGGGGGACTCGGTGCCGCCATCACAGCCGTACCGGGCGCCTCAGCGGTGTTCAGGGGTGCACTCGTCACGTACGCGCGTGACCTGAAGACCTCCCTGGCGGGCGTCGACGAGGAACTCGTGGACACCGAAGGCGTTGTCAACGAACTGACTGCCATCCAGATGGCTCTGGGCGCCCAGAACCGGTGTGACGCCGACTGGGCCGTCTCAACCACGGGCGTTGCAGGGCCCACCGAGACCGACGGGCAGAAGGTGGGCACGGTGTGGTTCTGCGTGGTGGGTCCCGGCGTGGGCATGTCCTCGCGGCCCCAGTACACGGAGCTGAAACACTTCGAGGGCGACAGGGAGAGCATCCGCGAGCAGGCCATCGAACACGCGCTGGTGATGTGCCTGCGCGTGCAGTGACACCCCTGCGACCGCTTCGGGGAATACTTGGGGCCACGCCAACGTTGCATCAGGTGGAGTGGGCACCGGGCCCGCGGACTGGCGGTACGAAGTGACGACGATCCTGATTCGCAAGGCCATGGGGCAGACCCTTCGCACCCTGCGCCTGGAAGCCGGCATGACACTGCGCGAGGTGTCGGTGGCCAGCATGGTCAGCCTCGGCTACCTCAGCGAAATCGAGCGTGGCTGCAAGGAAGCCTCGAGTGAGGTGCTGTATTCCATCACCCGCGCACTCGGCGTGAGCCTCTCGCATGTTCTCGAGATGGTGAGTCAGCGCGTCGCAGAGATGGAGACTGAAGCCGCTCCACAGCCGCGGAGGATCGCCCTGGCCGCCTGAGTGGCTCTCAGGGCCCCTCGGGGACCGTCGGCAGGACGTGCACCTCGACCCCCGCTTCCCGAATCCGGGCAATCTCGTCCGCCGGGGCGCCGGCATCGGTGATGAGGACGTCGATCTCGCTGAGGTCGCCCATCTTGGACAGCGTGACGTGCCCGATCTTGCTCGAGTCGGCCACGCAGATCACGCGCTGCGCGCGTTCGATCATCGTGTGGTTCGTGCGTGCCTCGATGTCGTCATGAGTGGTGAGGCCGCCCACCGAGCTGATGCCATCGGCCCCCACGATGGCGGTCCCGACGTTGACGAGTCGCAGCGTCGCCTCCGCCAGAGACCCCACCAGTTCCAGGGAGTTTGACCGGAGAACACCTCCCGCGATCAGCACGCGCGCCTGCCCCTGCGCCGCCGCCTCCATCCCAATGGTCAACGAATTCGTGATGATCGTGAGGTCGTCTCTGTGCGCCAACGCGCGCAGCACCGATGCTGCAGTGGTGCCGCCCGTGAGACCGATGGCGTGCTTCCCCTCGGGAATCATGCGGGCAGCGGCGATGGCGATGCGGGTCTTCGCGTCAGGGTTGCGGCTGCCCCGCAGCCTTTCGGGGAGCTCATGCCTCCCCTTGGCCGGGCGAGCGCCCCCGTGGGTGCGATCAAGGAGACCCTGGGAGGCCAGCACGGCCACGTCCCTGCGGATCGTTGCCTCCGACGCATTGAGTTCTGTGGCGAGGAAGGACAGCGGGAGTTGGCCGCGGTCATTCAGCAGTGCCAACAGAGCAACCATGCGATCTGATCGCTTGTGTGACGGTGTTGCCGCGGCGTTCAAACGGATGACCCCCTCGAGGCGAGCGTCTGCGCACTCATTGCGCAATTCGTGCACAGTCTAGGGGCCCACCCCGATCATGTGGTCATCGCGTCCATGGATGCGAGCTACCCTTTCCCCGTGCGAGAAGCAGAGTTGTGGTCGAGGCTGGGCCAGGTGCTGCCTGAGGGCTACAGCCGGGTGTGGGCGGATCAGGTGGTGCTGGCCGAGTTGGCCGGGCGCACCGTGTCGGAGGCGCTTTCGGCAGGGTTGCCCTGCAAGAGGATCTGGCGGGCAGTGTGGAGCCAGCTCGAACTTCCGGGGGAATTGCGCTGAGGCGTGTTGCGCGCATTAGAACAGGTGTTCGGCTACGATGTTGACAAGTCGCGTGGCGGCTGAGCTTCTCCACAGCGAAACAGTGCGTGTGGGGATTTGTCAGTCCCCGTTCCTACAGTAGAGAACAACATCAAGCACCGACTGCGGCGACGTGGTCGAACAGGAAGGGCAACCATGGCCGTAGCGGACCGTTCAAAGGCGCTGGAGGCGGCGCTCTCCCAAATTGAAAAGCAGCACGGCAAGGGTTCGGTGATGCGCCTCGGCGAGAACGCCCTCGTGCCCATCGACGTCATCCCCACCGGTTCGGTGGCGCTGGACGTGGCGCTCGGTATCGGGGGCCTGCCCCGCGGTCGCGTCGTCGAGATCTACGGGCCGGAGTCGAGCGGTAAAACCACCGTGGCCCTGCACGCCATCGCCAACGCACAGGCCGCTGGCGGTATCTGCGCGTTCATCGATGCCGAGCACGCCCTGGATCCCTCGTACGCCCAGAAGTTGGGCGTCGACACCGATGAGCTGTTGGTCTCACAGCCCGACAACGGTGAGCAGGCCCTCGAGATCGCGGACACGCTCGTCCGCTCCGGCGCGCTGACGCTGGTGGTCATCGACTCCGTGGCGGCGCTGACGCCACGAGCCGAGATCGAGGGTGAGATGGGTGACTCGCACGTCGGCCTCCAGGCCCGCCTCATGAGCCAGGCGCTGCGGAAGATGACGGGTGCCCTGAAGACATCCAACACCACGTGCATCTTCATCAACCAGCTCCGCGAGAAGATCGGCGTCATGTTCGGCTCGCCCGAAACCACCACCGGTGGCCGCGCGCTGAAGTTCTACTCCACCATCCGTCTCGACGTGCGTCGCATCGAAACGTTGAAGGACGGCACCGACATGGTGGGCAACCGTACCCGCGTGAAGGTGGTCAAGAACAAGGTGGCCCCGCCCTTCAAGCAGGCGGAGTTCGACATCATCTACGGCGAGGGCATCTCCCGTGAGGGCAGCCTCATCGACATGGGTGTGGAGGCAGGCGTCATCCGCAAGGCCGGTGCCTGGTTCACCTACGGATCGGATCAGCTGGGACAGGGCAAGGAGAACGCCCGTAGCTACCTGCGGAAGAACCCGGAAACTGCCAGCGAGATCGAGAAGCGCATTCGCCTTCACATGGGTCTTGACAAGACCGACGTGCCCGAGGGCGTCGACCCGGAAACCGGTGAGGTCGATTTCTGATCCGGACCCGACGATGGGCCGGGACGAACAGATTGAGTTCGCCCGGCGCATCGCCCTGAATCTTCTGGAGGCGCGCTCCCGTTCGGCGGAAGAGTTGCGTCGTGCCATGGCAAGGAAACACGTGCCGGAGGACATCGTCGAGGAACTCCTGGGGCGCTTCGAGTCGGTGGGCCTCGTGGACGACGAGGCTTTCGCCACGGCACTGGTCAACACCCGCACCAAGGTGGCACGTCGGGGATCACGGCGCATCCGCATGGAGCTCCGGGAGAAGGGCGTGCCCGAGGATGTTGCCGATGGGGCACTGGCTGCCATGGACCCCGCCGACGAATGGGCCGCGGCCACCGCGTTCGCCGCCAAGAAGGTGCGCTCGATGCAGGGTCTGGAATTCGCGGTCGCGAAGCGCCGCCTGTACGGTGCGCTGGCTCGACGCGGCTTCGGGTCCGACATGGTGCGCGATGTCACCGACGAGGCCCTGCGAGGCCTTCACGGCACCGATGGCCTCGGCGAGGACAACGCGGGCGCCGACAACGGTTGAGTGGCGGGGCGCGCCCCATCCGGCTTGTGTTTTCCACAGGTCGGCCATAGTCTCAACTCAGGTTTTCTGAACCGGTATGACACCCTTTCCCACTTGCGTGGGTTGACTTGACATCACTCCCGCCGCCCGGCGCCGCACGCGGTCCTGGACGTCGGATTATTGCCTGACAAGCGAATATGAGCGCGGTGGACTTCTCCGCCGTTGTGCTGACCCTTCCCGTCAATCGGGGGTGGGCAGCTGCTGTGGTGTCTCTCCGGTCGGACTTGAGCTCTGATGGAGGTGCCATGGAACTTCTCGGTTGGATCGTAGCGGGACTGCTGCTGGTCGTGATCGTCGTGCTCCTGTGGCGTCATCGGCGTGACGTGGCGGCATTCGGTGACGAGCGCAGCAGCCTGGAACAGCGCAGCCGCACGGATTCCGATGCCGCACGTCAGCAGGCGGAGGACGCCGCCAGGCTCGTGCGTGAGGATGCCGACAGGCTGGCGGCCCAGTCCCGCGACAGAGTCAGGGAATCGCTGGCCGACGTGGAGCGCCGTCGCGAACAACTCGAATCCTCCATGGCCACCCAACGCTCCGAGCTCCGCGAGATGCGACACGCGCAGGAACGGATGGAGGCGCGCCTGCGCGAGCGGGAGGACCGCGTCGCCGCAGATGCCGAGGCAATCGCGGCCCGTGCAGAGCGTCAGGAGGTGCTGAGAGCTCAGCTGAAGCAGCAGCGCCATGATCTGGAAGAACGACTGGAGCAGGTCACCGCAGAGCGTGAACGCGTGGCCGGTCTGACCCTCGAGGCCGCACGCGCCGAAGTCATGGTGGAGGCGGAGCGGCAGTCCCGACTGACCGCCACGGCGCTCAGTCGGGACATCGAGTCCGCCGCCAAACGGGACGCCGACAAGATCGCCCGCAAAATCGTGGTCACGGCCATCCAGCGTTGCGCCTCCGAGCAGACCAGCGAGTCGGTTGTCTCCAGCATCGACCTGCCCAGCGACGACATGAAGGGTCGCATCATCGGCCGTGAGGGCCGCAACATTCGGGCCTTCGAGCAGATCACGGGCGTGAACGTGCTCATCGACGACACCCCGGAATCGGTGCTGCTGTCCTGCTTCGACCCCGTACGACGCGAGACGGCGCGCCTGACCCTCGTTGACCTGGTGGCGGATGGGCGCATCCACCCGGCCCGCATCGAAGAGGTCTACGAGCGCAGCCAGCGCAGCATCGCGGGACGCATCCAGCGGGCAGCCGAGGACGCCATGGCGGAGGTGGGCATCGTGGACCTGCACGAGGACCTCATTCCGATTCTGGGTGCACTCGCGTATCGCACGTCCTATGGCCAGAACGTGCTGCGACACCTCGTGGAGTGTGCACACCTGGCCGGGGTGATGGCAGCTGAGCTGGGTCTCGATGTCGCCTTCTGCAAGCGTGCCGCCTTCCTGCACGACATCGGCAAAGCACTCACGCACGAGAGCGAGGGGCCGCACGCCCTCGTCGGAGCGGAGCTGCTGCGCCGCCACGGGGAGCACCCCGACATCGTCCACGCTGTCGAGGCCCACCACAACGAGGTCGAGCCGAGGACGGTGGAGGCCATCCTCACCCAGGCAGCCGACGCCATCTCGGGGTCACGACCCGGGGCCCGTCGGGAGTCGCTGGAGGCCTACGTCGAGCGCATGGAGCACCTCGAGTCGCTGGCAGCGTCGCACCACGGCGTTGACCGCGTGTACGCCATGCAGGCGGGGCGCGAAATCCGGGTCATGGTGACCCCTGAGGAGGTCGACGACGGTGGAGCCCAGCTCCTGGCCCGAGACATCGCCCGGGACATCGAGAAGAACCTCAGCTACCCGGGACAGATCAAGGTCACGGTGGTGCGCGAGAGCCGCGCCACGGAGACCGCCCACTGATTAGGCCCCGGGCCGCCTCACCCGGCGCGCAGGCCCCATACGGCGACGTGTGACTCCTCCGGAGCCAGCACGATGAGCCCGTCGTGGGTGGGGCCCTCGTTGAACGCATCCGGCCCGCAGGTCATGGGTTCCACGGCAATGGCATCGCGCTCCGGACGCGTGTAGACCTGCACCCACGGGAGCGATTCGTCCGCCCACACCTCGATGGTGTGGGTTCCACCCGCGATGCGTGTGGTCCAGCGCGGGGTGTTCGGATCCGTGAACGCGGTGTCGAACACCGTGTGACCGAGGGCTCGTGGGCTCTGGAAGTCCTTGCCCCGGGTGGTGGGCACCAGGGCAATGGGCAGCAACCTGTCCTCGTCCACCCGAAGCTCGGTCGTAAACGGCAGTTCGAGCGTCACCACATCCACGTTGTCGAAGCTGAAGTAGGGATGCACGCCGTAGCCGTAGGGCAGGGGAGTGGCTCCGTCGTTGGTGACGTGCACCTGCACCAGCAGTCCGTCGTCACTGAGGCTGTGCGTGAGCGTGGCGGTGAGGGTCCCCGGCCACCCGGCTTCGGGGTGGAACGTGTGTCGCTGCACCACAGCCTGCTCTGTGTGGCTGATGAGTTGCCAGGCGAAACCGTCATTGAGCCCGTGCAGCGCCGTGTGCCGGGGGACCTCAGAAATCGGCAACTGGTACTCGACGCCGTCGAAGGTGTAGCGGCCGTCCCGGATGCGGTTGGGCCAGGGCAGTAGTTGTTTGCTCTGGCTGGCCACAGGTGCGGCGTCCGCCTCGAAGCTCCACAGCCACTCCCGGCCATCCACCCGCAGGCTGCGGAGGTGGGCACCCACCTCGGTCACCACGGCGGTGTAGCGTCCGTGCGAGATGGGATACTGCTCACCAGTTGGGTTCGTCATCATGGAGCCACCCTAGTGCGGCCGGGTTTTCGCTGGGAGCGCCGCCCACCTACAGTTGTGACCATCATGACCAGCGCACGCACGTACAACGTCATCACGTATGGCTGCCAGATGAACGTTCACGACTCGGAACGCATCTCCGGCCTGCTCGAGGAAGCCGGCCTGAGCCGGGTGGGGCCCCCCGCGGAGGATGCGACGAGCGCCGCCATGGGTGGTGGCGCCGACGTGGTGGTTTTCAACACCTGCGCCGTGCGCGAGAACGCCGACAACCGGCTCTACGGCAACCTCGGCCACATGGCTCGCGTCAAGGAACAGCACCCGGGCATGCAGATTGCCGTGGGGGGGTGCATGGCGCAGAAGGACCGCGACATCATCGTGAAGCGTGCCCCGTGGGTGGACGTGGTCTTCGGCACACACAACGTGGGCAGCCTTCCGCTGCTCCTGGAGCGGGCCCGCGTGGAGAAGGAAGCGCAGGTGGAGATCGTCGAAGCGTTGCAGACGTTCCCCAGCAACCTCCCGAGCCGGCGCGAGTCGCCGTACTCCGCATGGGTCTCGGTCAGTGTGGGATGCAACAACACGTGCACGTTCTGCATCGTCCCGGCGCTGCGTGGCAAGGAGACGGACCGCCGGCCGGGTGACATCCTCGCTGAGATCCAGATGCTGGTGTCACAGGGAGTACAGGAGATCACTCTCCTGGGGCAGAACGTCAACGCCTACGGCGTCGAGTTCGGGGATCGTGCCGCCTTCGCCAAGCTGCTGCGTGCGTGCGGCGATGTTGACGGGCTCGATCGGGTGCGGTTCACCTCGCCCCACCCCAAGGACTTCACCGATGACGTGATCGACGCCATGGCCAGCACACACAACGTGATGCCGCAGCTCCACATGCCGCTGCAGTCCGGCTCCGACGCGGTACTCAAGGCCATGCGGCGCTCCTATCGCAGCGAGAAGTACCTGGGAATCCTGGAGCGGGTCCGCGAGGCCATGCCGCACGCAGCCATCACCACCGACATCATCGTCGGTTTCCCGGGCGAGACCGAGGAGGATTTCCAGGCCACCCTCGACGTGGTGGAGCGTGCCCGGTACGCGGCCGCCTTCACCTTCCAGTACTCGAAGAGGCCCGGCACACCGGCCGCCGACATGCCGGGGCAGGTGCCGAAGGCTGTCACGCAGGAACGCTACGAGCGCCTCGTCACCCTCGTCAACGGCCTGGCGTGGGAGGAGAACAAGGCGTTCGAGGGCCGCGACGTGGAGGTGATGTTCGCGTTGGGTGAGGGCCGCAAGGACTTCGAGACCAACCGGCTCAGCGGCAGGGCACGTGACAACCGGTTGGTGCACGCGTCGGTCAGCGACGATCCCGCGCTGCGCCCACGTCCCGGTGACGTGGCGACGGTGACGATCACGCACGCCGCGCCCCACCACCTGAACTCCGACGTTCCCATCCGCGAGCTGCGTCGCACCCGCGGGGGCGACGCCTGGCAGTCCGCCACCGAGGAACCGCAGCGCCGTGGGGTGGGGCTCGGTATTCCCGTGCTGGGGAAACCCGTCACCCCGCCCGCGGCTGACGGTTGCTGCTGAGGCCGCCGCCTCAGCTGTTGTTGCCGGGCAGGGCGTCGTCGACGGCGCCCTCGTAGCGGCTCGCGTCGCCGGGATCCACCTTCTGGTCATGCTCGTGGTCGATGGCCTCCTCCATGTCGGAGGGTTCCAGGTCCACGCGCTCCTCGGCCTGGATGCGTTGTTGCTGCTGGTCCTGCTCCGCGTTGTCGGCGCCTGCGGTGGTGTCAGGGTGGTGGTGATCTGCCATGAAGAATCCTTGCCTGGTGTCGATGTGGGTCCCACGGGTGATGATGGCACAGGAAAGGGGCCGGGACCCGTGGTCCCAGCCCCTCCCGTTGCGTTGTACGCGGTGAGCGCGTCTTACGGTTCCTGGCGGGGAACATCCTTGCCCCCACCGAACTCGCCGACCTTGTCGCGCAGGAAGTCCTGACCCTTGTCGACGTGGCTCGCGTACTTGCTATCGGTCTTCGAATCGACGAAGTCGCCGCCCTGCTCTATGGCGCTGTCGATATGTCCTTTGTTCTTGACGATCTGCTCGCCCAAGCCATCGAGTAAACCCATGTACTGCCTCCCGGGGGTAGGAAACTGCGGACCTGACAAGTATGCACTGATACTGCAGAAATGGGGAGGGGTCAACGGCAAGTTCTTGCCTCCGCCCCACGGCGGCCACGTCGCTGCAGGCACCACCCCACTGACAGGATGGGGCGCATGTCGCTCCCCGTCGTCGTCCTCATCGGTGCAACCGCCACGGGCAAGTCCCAGCTGGCCGTGGACCTCGCCACCACGCTGCGCGAACGCGGCACCGAGGCCGAGATCGTGAACGCGGACTCGATGTTGGTCTACAGGGGCATGAACATCGGCACCGCCAAACCCACCATGGAGGAGCGTGCTGGCATAGTGCACCACCTCGTCGACATATGGGACGTCACCCGCAAGGCCTCGGTCGCCGACTTCCAGACGCTTGCGCGCGACGCCATCGCCGACATTCGGCATCGCGGGGCAGTCCCTGTGGTGGTGGGCGGATCGGCGCTCTACACACGGGCCGTGGTGGACCACTTCGAGTTTCCCGGTTCTGACGCTGAGGTGCGGGCGCGGTGGGAGGCGGAGCTCGAGCGGGTCGGCGCCGTGGCGCTCCATGCGCGGCTGCAGGTGTTGGCGCCGGAATCGGCGGCCAAGATCGAACCCGCCAACGGACGGCGAACGGTGCGGGCCCTCGAGGTCCACGAGATCACAGGAGGCCACGCGCCGCACCTGCCGGAGTGGACATACGAACTCGACAACGTGCACCAGTTCGGGCTGGACGAGGACCGGGCTGTCCTGGATGCACGGATCGACGCGCGCGTCGATGCCATGTGGTGCGACGGACTCGTCGACGAGGTCCGCCACTTGCTGCGGGAGGGGCTGCGTGACGGTGTCACGGCGATGCGCGCCATCGGCTACGGGCAGGTGGTGGCATTTCTGGACGGGGAGTGCAGCGAGGACGAGGCGCGCCAGGACGTGAAGCGCGCGACCCGTCGCTTCTTCCGCAAACAGCTCGGCTGGTACCGCCGCGACCCCCGGATCACCTGGCTGCGGGCAGACGCCACCGACAACGCCCTGAAGATCCTGTCCTCGCTAGGATGGTGAGTCCACGACTCGGGGAGGCCACGATGCGCCGATTCACGTTCTCGAAGGGTCACGGCACCCGCAACGACTTCATCATCATCGACGATCAGCACGGCATGCACGACCTGGGGCCGGACGTCATCTCCGCCATCTGCGACCGACGCTCGGGCATCGGCGCTGACGGCGTCCTGCGCGTGGTGAGGGCCCAGCACGTGCCGGAGTGGACCGGTGACCCGGACCTCTGGTTCATGGACTACCGCAACGCCGACGGTTCGATCGCCGAGATGTGCGGCAACGGTCTTCGCGTGTTCGCGCGACACCTCGTCAACGAGCAATGGGTGCCCACCGGCGACTTCACCGTCGCCACGCGGGCGGGTTTGCGGCGGGTCCTTGTGGCCCGCGGAGGGCTCATCTCCACGAGCCTCGGCGCCGTCACCATCTCTGATGAGCCGGTCGAGGTGACCCACTTCGGGCGACGCTGGCCGGCCACGGCCGTGGACGTCGGCAACCCCCACGCCGTGGTGTTCGTGGATGATGACACCCGCTCCGGGCTGGACCTGACGAAGGCGCCGTCATGGGAGCCGGCACAACGATTCCCCCACGGCACCAACATCGAATTCGTGAGTGTCCGGGAACCCGGCGTGCTGGACATGCGGGTGTACGAGCGTGGTAGCGGTGAGACGGAAAGCTGTGGCACCGGGGTGGTTGCCTCCGCCGCCGCCCACCGCGCAGCCAGCGGCCACACGGGGCCGGTTGTGGTGCACGTGCGAGGTGGTGAGCTGACAGTGGAGTTCGACGGCCGGGAGGCGTGGCTCACGGGGCCTGCCGTGGTGTTCGCGCGCGGCGAGTTCTGGTGGCTGTGACGAGCCCGGCCCCTCGGGGCTTGGAAGCGTTGGTGCGTGCTGGGACAATGGGGACACGATGACAGATTCCACACACGCACACGAGGACTTCAACGACGAGGATCACGGTTTCGACGGTGACCAGGAGGAGCTTGCGGAGAGGCAGTCCCTGCGCCGCGTCGACGGTTTGCGCACCGAGCTGCAGGACATCACCGAGGTGGAGTACCGGCAGCTGCGGCTTGAGCGCGTGGTGCTCGTCAGCGTCTGGACCTCCGGCAGCCAGGACGACGCCGACAACGCCATGGCGGAGCTGAAGCAATTGGCCGAGACCGCAGGCTCCGAGGTGCTCGACACGCTGGTGCAGCGCCGGAGCAACCCCGACCCCGCCACGTACGTGGGTAGTGGCAAGGTGCAGGAGATCCGAGAGGTGGTGGAGGCCACCGGTGCGGACACGGTCATCTGCGACGGCGAGCTCGACGCAGCACAGCTGCGCAACCTTGAGGACCGCATCAAGGTCAAGGTGGTGGATCGCACCGCGTTGATCCTCGACATCTTCGCGTCCCACGCCAAGAGTGCCGAGGGCAAGGCGCAGGTGGAGATGGCACAGCTGCAGTACCTCAAGCAGCGACTCCGCGGCTGGGGTGGGAACCTGTCCCGCCAGGCCGGTGGTCGGGTGGCCGGCGGCGCGGGCATCGGTGGCCGCGGCCCCGGAGAAACGAAGATCGAGACGGACCGCCGCCGCATCGGCACGAGGATTGCCGTCCTGCGCCGCAGGATGCGCGACATGGATGCCACCCGCGAGCACAAACGCGCTGAGCGGCGCCGCAACCAGGTGCCGTCCGTGGCCATCGTGGGCTACACCAACGCGGGGAAGTCGTCGCTGCTGAACAGGCTGACGAACGCGGGTGTTCTCGTGGAGGACGCCCTGTTTGCCACGCTTGACCCCACGACGCGCCGCATGGAGACCAGCAACGGGCGTGAGTTCACCCTCACAGACACCGTCGGTTTCGTGCGGCACCTCCCCCATGACCTCGTCGAAGCGTTCCGCTCCACCCTGGAGGAGTCCGCGCAGGCCGACCTTCTCGTGCACGTCGTCGACGCCTCCAACCCCAACCCTGAGGGCCAGATCGATGCGGTACGCAAGGTGCTGGCTGACATCGGCGCCACCGCTGTCCCCGAACTCCTGGTGCTGAACAAAACCGACATCGCGGACCCCACCATGGTGATGACTCTGCGCGCCAACCACCCGGACTGCGTCGTGGTGTCTGCGCGCACGGGTGCGGGCCTCGACGAGCTGGGCGTCATCCTCGAGGAGCGGCTTCCCAACCCTGAGGTTGCCGTGGACGTGCTGGTTCCCTACGAGCGGGGCGATCTCATGGATCGCATCCACCGGGCGGGACGCATCTCCTCCCTGGAGCACACGGGGGAGGGAACCGCCGTGCAGGCATTGGTCCGTCCGGGCCTGGCCGACGAACTGGCCGAGTTCAACCGTGCCTGACGGCGTCGGCCTGTCCATCCTGCAGGCGGCCATCGACGGCATCGGCGGTGGTGAGCGACCCGGCCAGAAGGCCATGGTGGCTGCTGTCAGCGACAGCTTGGCATCCGGCGTGCATCTGCTCGTGCAGGCGGGCACCGGCACTGGCAAGTCGCTGGGCTACCTGGCACCCGTGCTGAGCCGCCTCGTGGACGATCCGTCCGAGCGCATCGTCGTGGCTACCGCCACGCTGGCCCTTCAGGCGCAGTTGGGGCACAAGGACATCCCTGCCGCCCTCGACGCCGTCGAGGCCGTGACGGGCAAGCGGCCCAAGGCCGCCGTGCTGAAAGGGCGAAGCAACTACGCCTGCCTGTATCGCTCACGCTCCGGCACCGACGCCGATCAGGGCGCTCTCGTGGGCGCCGAGGACCTCGCCGCCGCCGCCAGTGACCTGGACTCCGTCAGCAAACTGGGCGTCGAAGTGCTGGCGTTGCGCGACTGGGTGGAGGAGCAGGCCACCAGTGGTTCTCTGGCTGACAGGGATGATGCGCCGTCACACACCGCAGCAGGCTGGGCCCAGGTCTCCATCCCCAGCCGGGAATGCCTGGGTGTGACGGCGTGCCCGTTCGGCGCCGAGTGCCGCGTCGAGTTGTCCCGCGAACGCGCCCGTGATGCCCAACTGGTGGTCACCAACCATGCACTGCTGGCCATCAACGCCATGCACGGCGGCACCGCACTGCCGGAGCACTCCGCCGTGGTCATCGACGAGGCCCACGAGCTCACCTCCCGCATGACGACGGCGGCCACGAACGAGCTGACCCCCGGCCTCGTGGAGCGAACGGCACGGCGGGCACTGACATGGCTCGACGACGATCTCGGCGTCGACTTCCTCGAGGTTTCGGACACCTTCCGCGCCGCACTGGAGGAGTCCGAGCTGACACGCATCACGTCGTCCTCGGCGCCGCTGGCGTTCGCGGCCGCACAGGTGCGGGACCTCGCGCGCCGGGCCGTCACCTCACTGGGCGGCCAGCACAACGACAATGAACGCACCCAGGCCAGCGCCGCCGTGAAAGAGATTTTCGATGTGGCGGCACGCATCGCCGGCCTGGCGGACGCCGACGTGGTCTGGGTCAGCGAGTCGGAGGTCCGTGGCCGCACCGCGCACGTGGCCCCACTGAACGTGGCCGGACTTCTCCGCAGCGAGGTATTCGGGGAGAAGACCGCCATCTGTGCCTCCGCGACCCTGAACCTGGGCGGCAACTTCGACGCCTTCGCCAACAGCGTCGGTCTGCGGACCGCTGAGCGCATCGACGACGGCGAGGAGGCTCCGGAGGGCGACGACCTGTCATGGCGCGCCCTCGACGTCGGCACGCCGTTCGACTACCGCACCCAGGGCATCCTGTACGCCACGAAGTCCCTGCCGGAACCCCGCCGCGACGGTTTGCCAGAAGAGGTGTTGGCTGAGATCGCCCAACTGGTGTGGGCCAGCGAAGGTCGCACCCTCGGACTGTTCGCGTCCCGCCGCAACGCGGAACAGGCGGCGGCCCACTGCCGGCGCGAACTGCCGCACATGAGAATCCTGTGCCAGGGCGATGCTCAACTGTCCGAGCTGCAGCGCACGTTCATCGCAGAACCCGACACCAGCCTGTTCGGCACCATGTCGCTGTGGCAGGGCGTCGACGTGCCGGGGGAGACCTGCCAACTGGTCATCATCGACAAGATCCCATTCCCACGCCCCGACGACCCGCTCATGCAGGCTCGCAAGAAGGCGGTGGATGACGGGGGTGGCAACGGTTTCATGACGGTGGCCGCCACCCAGGCCGCGCTGCTGTTGGCGCAGGGGACGGGCCGGCTGATTCGCCGGAGTGAGGACAGGGGTGTTGTGGCCATCCTTGATCCCCGCCTCGTCACGAAGCGTTACGGGCGGTTCCTGGCCAAGTCCCTGCCGGACTTCTGGACCACCACGGACCCCGACATGGCGGTCCGTGCCCTGCGCCGGCTGCGCGGTGCGGAGTAGAGATTTTCAGCCCCCTGTGCTGGGACAGGGGTAGGTCAGGCGGCCTGAGCGCGATCCTGGTCAGTGGGGAAATCGAGCACGCGGGAAGCCGCATCGTTCGCCGCGGTCCGGGCGGGAAGGACGACCATGGCGGCGCTGCGGGTGGCGGGGTAGGCCCGAATGTCGGTCGACAGTTCCATGTAGCGATCGTTGATGGCGCGAAGGCGGCCCAGGAATGAAGCCGAACGGTCGCGGAGCGCGATGACTGTGTCTTCTCGAAGCATCTTCATGACTAACATTCTTCTCCATTGGTTCGTTTGCGTCCAATGACTCAGTTGAATGTCATCCATGCCGTAGAGTCATGGGTATGGACACGGATGCCCTGCGGTGGTTCCAAGAGGTGGCAGACGGCGTGACGGTGACGGAGGTGAGCGAGCTCACCCGCACCTCCCAATCCGGGGTCTCGAGGGCGCTGGCCCGGCTTGAGGCGGAGGTGGGTGCACCTCTGCTGCGTCGCTCCGGGCGCACCCTCCGGATGACCGAGGCAGGAGTGGTGTTCAAGCGGCACGTCGATGCGTTGATCCACCACCTCGACGACGGTCTGGCCGCGGTGCAACAGGTCATTGACCCGGAGTCCGGGACGGTCACGCTCGCCTACGAGTCATGGCTCGGGACCACATGGGTGCCCTCGCTGGTCTCAGGGTTCCGGGCGGAGCACCCGTCGGTGCGGTTCACGCTTGTCCCGAGGCATGCCGACACGATCGCGACGCTCCGCTCCCGAGGGGACATCGACCTGGAACTGACCACGTCGCGCCCCGCCCCTTCCACCCATGGGTGGCACGTCGTCGCACGGGAATCGCTCCACCTCGTGGTCTCTGCGGAGGATCCGCTCGCTTCCAGTTCCGGGGTTGCCCTCCACACCTTGTCCGTGTCCGAAGCCGGCTTCGTAGCCCTGCGTGCGGGCTCGTCGCTGCGGAATCTCGCTGATGACCTCTGCGCCGAAGCGGGCTTCACTCCGCGCATCGACTTCGAGTGCGACGACGTCCCCACGGTGCTCGGCTTCGTGGCCGCCGGGCTCGGAGTCGCCATTCTGCCGTTGCAGGACAGTCACCCGGAGAGCAGACCCGGCCCCGAGTCGGGTGTCCAGTTCCTGTCGATCACCGACGTCCCCGCGTCACTGGAGATCGGGATCGCCTGGGCGCTCGAGCATCGGCTCCTGCCAGCGGCGCAGACCTTCCTTGCCCACGTCCGGAGACCACCGCAGAACAAGGTGCCCTGACCCGAGGGCAGCGTTGCGTCGAGCAACCGATGTCGGCGCCGACGTCGGGGGTGGAGGACAGTTGCCTCCGTCAAGGGGTTGACAGTTTGTGACGCGGATCAGGATGATGTGGACCACGACACTGCTGTCTGTTGCCCGAGTGGCGTCGTCCCATCGGGAGGAACGCCATGGTCCCAGTCAGCCCGCAGCATGATCCAGCCGGCATGCCCACGACGGAGACTGCCGTGAACGTGGCGGCTGCAGTCATCCCGGGGACACGGCCACCCGTCTGCACGAGAGCCCCGCTGGCATGACGTAGGACACACAGGAAGCCAGTGCGAAACGCTCGGGCACAAGTCGGTTCGTCGAGCGGCCCCTGCTCGTTCCCTTCATTCTGCTGATCCTGTGCTTCGCGGCCTGGGGGGCCGCCGCGAACCTGACCGACGTCCTCGTGGGGGTGTTCCGGGGCATCTTCGACATGACGAACTTTCAGTCCTCCCTGGTGCAGTTCGCCTACTACGGTGCCTACTTCCTGCTGGCGCTGCCCGCCGCGTTCATCACGAGCCGCTACGGGTACAAGGTGGGCGTGCTCACGGGGCTGGGTCTCGCAGCCGTGGGCGGGGTGCTGTTCGTACCGGCCAGCAAGGCGCTGGTCTACGGCTTCTTCCTGCTCGCACTGTTCACGCTGGCGGCGGGGCTGTCCATCCTCGAGACGTCAGCGAACCCCTTCGTGATCGCTCTCGGGTCCGAGGAGACAGCCACCCAGCGACTCAACCTGGCCCAGGCGTTCAACCCGGTCGGGGCGAACGTGGGCGTGTTGATGGGTGCCATCCTGATCCTGCCGGGTCTCACGTCCGAGGCCTCCAAAACGATCATGAGCCCGGATGAACTCCTGCAGAGTCAGGAGGCGGACCTCTCGCTGGTCCTCAACCCCTACCTGGGCATCGCCGCCGTGCTGGTCATCATCTGGCTGCTCATTGCCTTTCGCAAGATCCCCATCCTGGAGCAGCCCAAGGGTGATGCAGTGCCGGTCGGCAACGTCGCGACCCGGCTGTGGCACAACAGGCACTACCGGTACGGCGTCGTCGCACAGTTCTTCAACGTCGCGGCCCAGACCTGCACCTGGACCTTCACGATCCTCTACGCCCAGGACGTCGTTGGAATCTCGGAGAAGAATTCGGGATGGTTCCTGCAGGCCAGCCTCATCGTGTTCCTGATCGCCCGGTTCGTCATGGTGTGGCTTCTGGGGATCTTCAGACCCACCAAGCTCCTGCTGATCATGGCCGTCTTCGGCGTGGCGTGCTGCCTCATCGCGATGTTCTCGCTGAACATCGTCGGCCTCATCGCGGTGGTGGCGATCTCGGCGGCTCTTTCCCTGATGTTCCCGACGATTTACGGGGTGGCACTCAGCGGACTCGGCGAGGATGCCAAGTTTGGTGCAGCCGGGCTGGTCATGGCCATCCTCGGCGGCGCACTGTTGCCGATGGTGCACGCACTCGTGATGGACGTTGGCAGCCCCGCCCTGGGGTACGTGGTGCCAGGCGTCTGCCTGGCCTTCGTCGCCGCATATGCGCTGTTCGACCTGCGTACCTCCAGGGATCCGAAACCGTCCGCCACGTCCGCCGTGGTCCAGTAGGAAGGGGAAGAGCATGCGAGGGAACTTTCGCCGCATGGGTGCCCCCAAGTGGGCGCTCGTGGGCCTGTCGATGGTACTCATGGCCGGATTCGCGGGGTGCACACCTGATGATCAGGAGCCCGTCACCATCGGCCTCATCACCAAACAGGAAAACAATCCCTACTGGGTGACGATGCGGCGGGTCGCCGAGGATGTCGCGAAAAGCGAGGGCGTCACGCTGCTGACTGCCACCGGAACGAGCGACACGGACATCGACAGCGAGGTGAATGCCATCGAGGCGATGGTCGATGAGGGGGTTGACGGCATTCTCATCGCCGGCACCGACTCCAAGGGCGTGGTGCCCGCCATCGAGGCTGCCAGGGCCAAGGGGATCACGGTGATTGCCGTCGACACCCCGGTGGATCCTCTCTCCGCGGTCGACGCGTTCTACGCCACGGACAACAAGAGGGCCGGTGAGATGGTTGGGCAATACGCCGCGGCGAAGGCCAAGGAACTCGGCCTCGAGCCGCAGGTGGCCATCCTGGACCTCGCACCCGGCATCAGCTCGGGAGAACTCCGCAGGGAAGGCTTCCTCGCGGGATTCGGGATCGCAGACGACGACCCCGTCATCGTCGGGTCCACGGACACCTCGGGCGACCGCGAGCTGGGCAAGGTGGCGATGGTGCAACTCCTCGCACAGACCCCGGGCATCAACGTGGTCTACACGGTCAACGAACCGGTAGCGCTGGGTGCCGTGGAAGCACTCAAGGACGCCGGCGTGGATCTCGGTGGCGTGGTCGTGGTCTCCGTCGACGGGGGCTGCGAGGCCATCAAGACCGCCGTGCGGCCAGGCGACATCGACGCCACAGCGCAGCAGTACCCCCAGAACATGGCGCGCAAGGGCGTCACCGCGATCGCCGACGAGGTACGCGGCGGTGAAAAGCCCAGCGGCTACCTCGACACGGGTGTCGAACTGATCACAGGCGATCCCGCTCCAGGGGTGACCTCACGAGACGTGGCCTTCGGGATCCGCAACTGCTGGGGTGGCTGAAGGCCGACACAGGTCAGCTGACGGGTGAAGTGGGGGTCAAGCAGTGGTGGTCCACTCATGAGCCGAGAATTACACCTCAGCAGGCTGGCACGGCGGCCCGAGCGTCCACTCAGACACGACGCATCACGGCGACAACCTTGCCCATGATGCGGGCGTCGCTGCCGTCGATGGGGGAGTACCGCTCGTTGTGTGGCATCAGCCACACCTTGCCGTCCTTGCGGCGATACGTCTTGACGGTTGCCTCCTCATCCAGCAGCGCCGCGACGATGTCGCCGTTGTTGGCGTCCGGCTGCTGGCGAACCACCACCCAGTCGCCGCTGCAGATGGCCGCGTCAATCATGGAATCGCCCTGTACCTGCAGCATGAACAGCTGCCCGTCGCCCACGAGCTGACGGGGGAGAGCGAAGACATCCTCCACCTGTTCCTCGGCAAGGATGGGTCCGCCGGCCGCGATTCGCCCCAGCAGCGGGGCGTTGACGGTGTTGGGATGCGCGTCGAAGGTCTGCTCGGATGCCATCGGCTCTGACTCCGGCAGCGTCACCACAAGGGCGCGAGGACGATTCGGGTCGCGACGCAGGAACCCCTTTTCCTCCAACACCTTGAGTTGGTAGCTCACGCTCGAGGTGGATGCGAGTCCGGCCTTCTGGGCAAGTTCGCGAATGCTGGGTGGGTACCCGATGTTTTCGACGGCGTCCTTGATGACGTGCAGCACGCGCCGCTGCCGGGGAGTGAGGCCCCAGGAGTCCTCGGGGCCATCCGGCAGGGAGGAAATCCCAGCCATCTCTGCCTCCACCTGTGCCTTGGTGGGGCGTCCTCGTCGGCGCTTGGGGGCGGTGGGGTCGAGTTCGTCAGCCATGCTGGAGATCCTACCCGTCATCGAACAGATGTTCGAAGGAATCGCGCGGCGTGTCGAGCCGGTCGGCAAAGTGTCAGAGGTGGTCGCTGTGATGGAGTCATCGGGCCCGCGGAGGGTGCGCCGGGAACACGCTTCGAACAGTTGTTCCATTCGGCATCTATGTGCGGTACCTTTGTTATAGAACACACGTTCGGTCACCGCGGATTGCGGGACCACGGCGATAGGAGGGTCACCATGACCACAACTCTGGCAAACACCGTGCGCAGCACGTCGCGCTCCTCGGTCCCCACCACGGCGGGTGCTCGCACGTCGCGCAGGCCCGCACCGCTGGCCCGTCCCGAGTTCGGTGGCCCCACCGCCGCCTCGCCCGCCAGGACTGCCACCCGGCGTCCCGCCGTCGCCGCGTCATGTCACGTCACGTCGCCGGCGCTTCGCCGAGCTGGCCTGATCCTGAAACTCAAGGTGGCCGTCGTGGCAGCCGTGGCTCTGGTGGGTGTGGGGGTCTCCACCGCGGAGTTCGCCACATGGACGCAGGCGGATCCTTCCGTGGAGTTCGTGGCCGGGGACCCCGCGTGGGCCCACGTCACCGGTCCCTGAGCGACGCCACCCCGCCGGTCCTGCGGCGGCACTGAGTCGCTCTTGACAAAGTTGTCTGTGAGTTGCGTGCGACACGCCGTGGATGGTTTGACGATCGTGTGGGGAAAGCCTAGTGTTTCCCCACATCTAGTAGTCGCAACAGTGCCGTTCACCCACCCGTAGTAGCATGGGGGAGGTTCAGCAGTTGCTGTTCCACAGCGGAGGGACCACCCGTGCATTGCCCATTCTGTCGCCACGAGGACACCAAGGTGTCTGATTCGCGGGTGATCGAGGACGGCTCTGCCATCCGCCGCCGTCGTGCCTGTCCCCTGTGCGAGCGCAAGTTCACCACCGTCGAGCAGATCGTGCTCACCGTGGTGAAGCGCTCGGGTGTGGTCGAGCCGTTCGATCGCGACAAGGTGGTCAAGGGCGTCACCAAGGCATGCCAGGGAAGACCTGTCACGGACTTTCAACTGGCTGCTCTGGGTCAGCAGGTGGAGGAGGCGCTGCGCGCCAGCGGCCTCGCCCAGATCCCGGCCGGCGAGGTGGGTCTCGCCATCCTCGGGCCCCTTGAGGACCTTGACCCGGTGGCGTACCTGCGGTTCGCCAGCGTCTACCAAAAGTTCGACTCGTTGGAGGATTTCAGCGAGGAGATCGATCGCATGAAGCACCGCCCCGCGTTGGCCCTGGTCGACGATGCGGGCACCGGGCGCCCCGGGCGAGCGCATGCGCCCATCAACCAGGAACCCCTGATCCGCTGACACCAGCCGGATCCCTACATCACCCGCAACACACACAAGCACAAGCAACGACGAAATCTCGAGTGAGGAATGCAATGACGACGACTGCCAGCCCGTCCACGCGCCGCAACAACAAGACCACGGTGGATGGCTCCTCGCGTGGCCTCACCATCGGCCGCGTGTTCACCACGGAGGGCCAGCACCCCTACGACGAGGTCGAGTGGGACCACCGTGACGTCGTCCAGACCAACTGGAAGAGCGGCGAGGTCGTCTTCGAGCAGAAGGCCGTCGAATTTCCGAAGTCCTGGAGTGTCAACGCCTCCACCATCGTCACCACCAAGTACTTCCGTGGCGCCGTCGGAACACCGCAACGTGAGGCGAGCCTGAAGACGCTCATCGACCGTGTCGTGAAGACCTACGCCAAGGCCGGCGCGGACCACGGCTACTTCGCCACCCCCGAGGACGGCGAGATCTTCGAGCACGAGCTCACGTGGATGCTGCTGAACCAGTACTTCTCCTTCAACTCCCCTGTGTGGTTCAACGTCGGGACCCCCTCCCCTCAGCAGGTCAGCGCGTGCTTCATCCTCAGCGTCGAGGACTCCATGGACTCCATCCTCAACTGGTACAAGGAGGAGGGCTTCATCTTCAAGGGCGGCTCCGGTGCCGGGCTGAACCTGTCCCGCATCCGCAGCTCGAAGGAACTCCTGAGCTCCGGTGGGACCGCATCCGGCCCTGTGTCGTTCATGCGCGGCGCCGACGCCTCCGCCGGCACCATCAAGTCCGGGGGCGCCACCCGTCGCGCCGCGAAGATGGTGGTCCTGGACGTTGACCACCCCGACATCGTCGAATTCGTTGAGACCAAGGCCAAGGAAGAGGACAAGATCCGGGCCCTGCGTGACGCCGGCTTCGACATGGACCTCGGCGGCAAGGACATCGTCTCCGTCCAGTACCAGAACGCCAACAACTCGGTACGCGTCACTGACGAGTTCATGGACGCTGTCGTGGGGGGAAACCCCTTCGGTCTGCGCTCCCGCGCCGACGGCAGCGTCATCGAGGAGGTGGACGCGCAGAACCTGTTCACCAAGATCGCCGAAGCGGCCTGGGGTTGCGCCGATCCCGGCATCCAGTACCACGACACCATCAACGACTGGCACACCAACCCTGAGACGGGGCCCATCACGGCGTCCAACCCGTGCTCGGAGTACATGAGCCTCGACAACAGCTCCTGCAACCTCGCCAGCCTCAACCTGCTGAAGTTCCTGCGTGACGACGACACCTTTGACGCCGAGCTGTTCGTGAAGGCCGTGGAGCTCATCATCACGGCCATGGACATCTCCATCTGCTTCGCGGACTTCCCGACGGAGCCGATCGCCGAGACCACGCGCAACTTCCGCCAGTTGGGCATCGGGTACGCCAACCTTGGTGCGCTGCTGATGGCCATGGGGAAGGGATACGACACCGAGGGCGGCCGCTCCACGGCTGCCGCGATCACCTCGATCATGACGGGTGCGTCGTACCGTCGCAGCGCCGAACTGGCCGCCATTGTGGGGCCGTACAACGGTTATGCCCGCAATGCCGACGCCCACCAGCGCGTCATGCGCAAGCACCAGGCCGCCAACGATGACCTGCGCGTCCTTCCCGGTGATCGCGGCCTCCACAAGGTCGCCAGCCGTGAATGGGACCAGGTGGTCAAGACGGGCGCCAAGAACGGCTTCCGGAACGCCCAGGCCTCCGTGCTGGCGCCCACCGGCACCATCGGCTTCATGATGGACTGCGACACCACTGGCGTTGAGCCCGACTTCTCACTCGTGAAGTTCAAGAAGCTCGTCGGTGGCGGGTCCATGCAAATCGTGAACCAGACCATCCCGCGCGCGCTGCGGAAGCTCGGCTACAGCGAGGAGCAGGTCAAGGCCATCGTCGAGTTCATCGGTGGCCACGGCCACGTCATCGGTGCTCCTGGCCTGGCGCACGAGCACTACGAAGTCTTCGACACAGCCATGGGCCAGCGCTCCATCAAGCCCATGGGTCACGTCCACATGATGGCCGCGGTGCAGCCGTTCCTCTCCGGCGCCATCTCCAAGACGGTGAACCTGCCGGAGACGGCCACGGTTGAGGAGATCGAGGACGTCTACATGCAGGGCTGGAAGCTCGGCCTGAAGGCACTCGCGGTCTACCGCGACAACTGCAAGGTGGGGCAACCCCTGTCCGACGGTGGCAAGAAGGCCGAGGACAAGGCTGCCGTCAAGGCACCCGAGCCCGAAGTGCGCATCGAGTACCGCCCGAAGCGGGCCCGCCTGCCCAAGTCGCGCTCCAGCCGCACCACGAGCTTCTCCGTGAGCGGGGCCGAGGGGTACATGACATCCGGTGCCTACGACCATGGCGGCCTGGGTGAAGTGTTCCTCAAGCTGGGCAAGCAGGGTTCCACCCTGTCCGGCGTGATGGACGCCTTCTCCATCGCCGTCTCCATCGGCCTCCAGTACGGCGTGCCGCTGGAGAGCTTCGTGCAGAAGTTCACGAACCTGAAGTTCGAGCCCGCCGGCATGACCGACGACCCGGACATCCGGATTGCGCAGTCCTTCATGGACTACATCTTCCGCCGGCTCGCGCTGGACTACCTGAGCTTCGACGATCGCGCCGATCTGGGCATCTACACCGCCGCCGAGCGTGCCCGCTACGTGGAGACCGGCAGCTACCTTTCGGAGGAGGACGAGTCGGAGATGTCGGAGGCTGACAGCCTGCGCAACACCGACTTCGACAACTTCAACGTGGACGGCGCCCGCCAGCCCTCGCTTCTGGAGGCGCACACCACGGCCGAGCTGATGGAGTCGCTCACGGGCCACGACATCGACGCGCCGCTGTGCATGACGTGCGGCACCAAGATGCGCCCGTCGGGTTCCTGCTACGTCTGCGAGGGCTGCGGTTCCACCAGCGGCTGCAGCTGAGTTGTAGCGATACACAACGGCGAAGGGCCGGTCACCCATGGGGTGACCGGCCCTCTCGCATCCGTGCGGAGCGTTACAGGTCCGCGAGTGCGTCCACGGCGCTCAGCACCGTCTCCTCTTCGCTGTAGCGGGGGGAGAACCCGAGTATGCGACGCGTCTTTTCCATGGAGAAGTGGGGTGAGCGGGTGATGTGGTCATGCGTCATGACGGCATTGCTGTCACCCACCTCAGCGACGAAGTCGGCCCAGGGGAGGAACGTCAACTGGGGTTCGTGACCGAAGTGACGAGCCAGGAGCGTTGCGTAGGCGCGCAACGTGATCGACTGCTCGGCAACGACGTTGAAGGCTTCTCCTGCGGATGCCCCGGGGTTCATGAGCGCCAGTCGGTGGACTTCGGCGACGTCGGCGGCATGCACGTGCTGGAGAAGGGCCATGCCGTCGAGCGGAAGCCTGGCCGAGCCGTCGCGTTTGAGTGAACGGTAGACATCGAGGTCGAAGTAACCGGCGGGATTGACGGCCGCCCAGCCGGGACCTGAGATGTGGCTGGGGTGCACCATCGAGGCGGTCACGCGCGACTGCTCCCGCAGCAGTACGTCCTCGACGGCAGCCTTGCCTCTGTCGTAGGCGGTGAGTGGTTCCTTCTGCACGTCCTCCGTCATGGGCACCACGCTGGTGCGACCCCACGACCAGATGCTGCCGGTGGCCACGAGGTGTTGCCCGTCCAATGAGTCGATGAGTTGGTGCGCCTGCTGTGTGGTGAAGACCCTGAGATCGATGACGCCGTCGGGCTCCTGTTGCGAGATCAGGCGCCCGAAGACGCCGTCGGCCTCGGCCTGCTCGCGGTCGCAGGCCACCATCGTGACTGACGACCATGCGTCGTCCTGCGTGTAGGGCGTGCGGCGGCCACGGCTCACCACCGTCACGGCGTGCCCGTCCCGTACGAGTGAGGGCACCAGATATGTGCCGATGTGACCTGTACCGCCGATGACAGTGATGTTCATGCCTGCACGCTATCTCCTTGCTCGCCACGCACCGGTCGACCACAGCGCCCACACGATCAGCACAGGCTGGAACGGTAGTCGGAGCCAGCGCTTGAGGTCGGTGTCCAGGCCGAAGGAGTCATTGTGGGTCACCAGTTGGGAGATGTTGCCCGGGAACACGGCGACGAAGAATGCCGCCACGACCCAACCGACGGCGACGCGCCACTTCCGGGCGAAAATGAGGGCTGCGCCCAGCGCGATTTCCACGAACCCTGAAGCCACGACCACGAGATCCTTGTTGACGGGGATCCAGTCGGGAACCTGTCCCTGGAAGGACTCGCGTGCGAAGGTCAGGTGACCTGTCCCGGCGAAAATCAGGAAGGCTCCCAGCGCGATGCGCCCCACGGTGCGGGCGAGACCGATGGTGCGTGACGTCTGGGGGATGTGTGACTCGGCGGGCGTCAAGTTCTCTGGCATGAGCACAGCATGACGGATGGACGTGGAGGTCGTCCCCATGACCCCGTCACCAGCGTCACGCTCTCGGCCGTAGGAGCCCGTGCCACCCCTCTGGAGAGGGGAAATATATGTAATGGTGCAATAATGACCAATCGGCGTCTTTGCCGGTGAACGGCCGTTGTGATGGTGGGAGTTGCTTTGACGCGTGTATCGGGGGACCATGGCCCTGTGAAGCCACTACTGCGTGTCGCACTGCACAACGACTACGAGGTCGTTGTGCGCGGTTTGAGATCCATGCTCGAGCCCTACGGTGGGAGCATCGACGTGGTGGAGATGGACGCCCAGATGCCCGTCAAGTGCAACGTCGACCTCACTCTCTACGACACGTTCGGCAAGGCCCAGGTCGACGGCGAGGACATCGACGAGGTGATCGAGAACCCGCAAGCAGGCAAGGTGGTCATCTACACCTGGAACATGCATCCGGTGCTCGTGGACCAGGCCATCGCCAAGGGGTGCAAGGGATACATCGACAAGGGCATGACCGGTGACGAACTCGTCGACGTGCTGTTGCGCATCGCCGACGGCGAGGTGTTCGTCTCCCCGCCCCTGGCGCTGGACGACCACGAGGACCCCAGCTCCGACACGGGCGACTGGCCCGGGCAGAAGGCGGGACTCAGCGCCCGTGAGGCCGAGGTGCTGGCACTCATCACGCAGGGGTACACGAACAACAACATCGCGTCACGCAGCTACCTGAGCATCAACTCCGTGAAGTCCTACATCCGCTCCGCCTACCGCAAGATCGGCGTCGAGCGCCGCTCACAGGCGGTGCGGTGGGGCATGGAGAACAACATGCTGCCCGACCGCAGCCGGATCATCGTCCACTGACACCGGACCCCCGGGCACCGTTCACCCACATCAAGGCCACCCCGCCTCGTCGCGGGTGTGGGCGTTCGCCCATGTTCAGGTGAAGGCGTGGGGGGGTTGGGTCATGCGCGCGCCCCGGCGTCGGTGCTGAAGACCTCCAGCACGAAGTCCACGTCCTCGACCCGGACGACGCTCGGCATCCTGAGGGTCTCCCGGAGGATGGTGTGGACGGCGGGTCCGTCCAGGGGCCAGCCCACGATCTCATGACGCCAGTGGCACGCCAGGACCGTGCCGCAGCCGGAGTCGGCCACGCGTCGCGCCAGGTCCCGCAGACGCAGGGGGCTGAGGAAGTAGCCGACCTCCGAGATGACCACGAGATCCGCGTCCACCGCGTCCAGTTCCTCCGGCACCCGCAGTCGCTTCGTCTGCACGTGGGGCAGGTCCGCCAGCGCAGCAGCGGCACTCCGCAGGGCCGCGGCACTCTCGTCCACGGCCAGGACATGGTCGGCCCTCCCGGCGAGCTCGGACGTCAGCGCGCCCACGGAGCACCCCAGTTCCACAGCCCGCCGATAGCGGGGACGGGGGAGTGCGGCCAGGGTCATGGACCGCTTGCGCGCCTCGTACCAACTGCTGCGGACCTGCCACGGGTCCGGATGCTCGGAATGCAACGCATCAAACGGATTGACCTCCCCGGCAGCCGCGTCGAAGTACAACTCGACGCCCCCGTCGAAGTGCGGCAACAAGTGTGTGCTGCGGACGGACGCATCGTCAGGTGCCCCGTTCAGCGGTTTCACCTGTGAGTGGTGCGCCTGCATCGCGGCTGCCCTGGCGCGGCGTGCATGTCCGGAGAGGAACAGGCAGGGCCCGGCCGGCAGCGGCGCGGAGGGGGTGCCCCCGTGCCTGAACGCGATGGGGCACTCAAGAAGTCCGGCGCCCGTGCGCCAGGCTGCGCTGGCGGCCGCCAGGGCAGCCGCCTCATGCTCGGGGTGCCCGTCGCCACGCCAAGGAGACGCCATCAGTGTCTCCTCGCCCCGCGTGCCGACCAGGTCCACGAGGAGCCGGACGAGCGCGTCATGGGACTCCGCGCCATCACCGTCCCCGAGCCCGGGGCTGTGGAGACCCGACGATGGCGCAACCGGGCGCAGGGCCTCGGCCACCACCACGTCCACCCGAAGACCCAGCCTGTGGGCCTCGGCGATGAGGCCCCCTGCCATGATGGTTTCGTCGGCCGGATGGGCGGCCACCACCACGAGGTGGGAGACGCCGGAGAGGTCCAGCGCAGGACGATTCTTCAGCAGTGCCTCGGATCCCCACGCCTCTTCAGAAGTGCCCTCGTCGGCATGGTGAAGTGCGGGCCCCCCGTTCATCCCCATGTGGCCCCCATGCCGTCGATGAGTCCGTCGCCGATGGTGACGGCGTCACGTTGGGCCCTGTGCTGGCGCAGGTACACCTCCAGATCGCTGACACGGCGTGCGTGGTCCTCGTCCGCGGTGAGGGGGCCCGGGCCCAGCGCGTGGGCGGCAGCGCGAAGCGACAGTTCGCACGCTTCATGCACCACGTGCCGGACGCGCAGCGTCCGTGGCCAGGCGTGGCCGCCCTGCAGGACGCCGGCATCCACGGCAGTGGCCGCCTGCTCCAGCACCGCTGCTGCCGCATGGAGGGCGGCATCGGCCTGGCCCAACAACATGCGCCCCACCTGGTCGGGTGGTCTCCGGGTGGCGGCTTCCCGCATGGTCTGCACCAACCCGGCGGCCCCACCCCACCACACGGCTGCCACCCCGATCCCGCCCCAGGCGAAGCCGGGACGCTCCAGGTACCACCCGGCGGGTCCGACGGGGTGGGCGGGGACCCCGTCGAAGTCGATGGCGCCAGAGGTGACCGCTGACAGTCCGCGGGCCACCCACGGCGCCTCCACGTGTCGCACACCCGGGTGCCGCAGGTCGACGGCGAACAGTTGACGTTGGTCAGCCCCCGTCCACGCCGACACGAGGGCATGACTCAGGACCCCCGCGAGGGAACACCACGGTTTGCGCCCACGCAGCTGCGGCTCATCGCTCGGACCGTGTGCTTCCAGACGTGCCCCGGGTCCCTCCGCCGCGAACACGCCCCACGTGGATCCGGGGGGCGTGACGGGTGGGGGCTGTGAAGTGCCGGCGGCCTGGTCGAGGATGGCCATGGCATCCAGGTGAGGTTCGAGGGTGCGGGCCACGGTGAGGTCGACGGATCCCAGGTCGGCCAGCCCCTCCCACAGGACACGAGTCCTGCCGGAGCCGGGCAATGGCAGCACACCAGCAACCTCGGGTGCCAGCCGCAGCGCTGCCCCCGGATCCCCGAAGGCCATGGCGGCCCTGCCCATGAGAAGCGCCCAGCCGTCGGGGGGCGCCGCGCTCACGTCGACGTTGAAAGTCACCATGGTTGTCAAGGCTAGGGCGCAGCGGGGTCGCCGCGCCTCACCCCTGGAGCCACATACGCGCGCCCGGATTGCGCAACACAGAGGAGGATGTGACGCCCGAAATGGGTGATGGAACACTGTGATCTGATGATCCCCCACCCCCTTTCCGCGAAGGACCATGCATGACCTCCACCGGCCGCGTCACACTGCCCATCGAGCAGGGTATGGACGAGCAGCTCCCCGGTATCCTCGCCCGTCTCGGCGCCGACGCCGTCCGCAACTCCGACGGCACGTGGCTTCCGGAGATCACCCCCCAGCTGGGGGTCAAGGTCTACGAGACCTACTTCCCTGCGCGCGGCAACCAGGAGTTCGCGCTCGCGCATCTCGACGCCCGCCCGCGCTTCTACCTCATGTCCGCCCGGGTCGCGGCGGGGGCGGAGGGTGCGCTCGAGATCGACATCATGCGTGGATACCTGCCCCTGCAGGTGACCCCCGACTTCACGGACCTCTACCGCTGGTGGGAGGTCATCGACCGCACCACCGGTGACGTCGTGGACGTCGAGGGCTGGAGCGTCTCGGGGGAGGGCACCGACACCGTCGTGACGATCGCGGCCCCGGCGCCGTTCCATGTCTACACCGTCAACTTCCTGGCGTGGCAGGTGTGGGACTCCACCCAGATGTACAACTACACCACCAACAACTGGCAGGAGGACCCCACCCGGGTGCGGGAAATCGGCTACGACGCCCGCCACCCGCAGGCGTGGGAGTTCATGCAGCAGTCGCTCCGCGACTGGTGTGTCGAGCGCCCCGAGGTGGACGTGGTGCGCTTCACCACGTTCTTCTACCACTTCACGCTGGTCTTCAACGATCTCGCGAAGGAGAAGTTCGTCGACTGGTTCGGCTACAGCGCCTCCGTCTCGCCGAGGGCAATGGACGCGTTCGAGGTGGAATACGGCTACGCCCTGCGCGCCGAGGACTTCATCGACGCCGGCTATTACAACTCCCCCTTCCGTAGCCCCAGCAGGCACTACCGCGACTGGGTTGATTTCCAGTCCCGATTCGTCAGCAGCCGCGTCAGGACGCTCGTCGACATCGTCCACGATGCCGGCAAGGAAGCGATGATGTTCCTCGGTGACAACTGGATGGGCACCGAACCCTACGGTCAGTACTTCGGGGACATCGGCATGGACGCCGTCGTGGGTTCCGTGGGCTCCGGCGCCACCTGCCGCATGATCTCGGACATCCCCGGGGTCAAGTACTCCGAGGGCCGCTTCCTGCCGTACTTCTTCCCCGACGTCTTCACCGACGGCGGCGACCCGCTGGGCGAGGCCAACGAGTCCTGGCTGTGCGCGCGACGGGCCATCGCCCGCAAGCCGCTGGACCGGATCGGCTACGGCGGCTACCTCAGCCTGGCCGTGAAGTTTCCTGACTTCGTTGCACGGGTCGAAGAAATCTGCGACGAGTTCCGCGCCATCCACGACCTGGGTGGCGGGCTGCGCCCCGAGAACGCCCCCATCCGCGTGGCCATCGTGAACGCGTGGGGGAGCCTGCGCACCTGGCAGACGCACATGGTGGCGCACGCCCTGTGGTACAAGCAGATCTACTCCTACCTCGGCGTCATCGAGTCGCTCAGCGGCCTCCCGTTTGACGTCGAGTGGATGAGCTTCGACGACGTCCGCGCCGGCTCCTTGGACGGCGTGGACGTGGTCCTCAATGTGGGTGCCGCCAACACGGCGTTCTCGGGCGGCGACGAGTGGCTGGACGCCGACCTGACATCGGCCCTGCGCCGGCACGTGGCGTTGGGCGGTGGCCTCATCGGTATCGGCGAGCCCACGGCCGTGCCGGCCAACGGCGCGTTCTTCCAGCTCTCCGACGTCTTCGGCGTCGACAAGGAAATCGGCTGGTCCCAGTCCACCAACCGCTACCCCGTGGCGCACGGGGAACACTTCATCACGGCCGACCTGCGGGACCGGGTCGACGTGGGTGAGGGTGCCGGGGACATCTTCGGGATCGACGGGGCCGAGTTGCTGCAGCTCGACGGGACATCCGTGGACGTGGCCGCCCACACCGCGGGTGCTGGCCGCGCCGTCTACGTGGCGGGACTGCCCTACAACGCTGACAACACCCGGCTGCTGCACCGCGCCATCTACTGGGCGGCTGGCAGGGAGCAGGAGTTCAGCTCACACTGGACCAGCACCAACGTGGACGTGGAGGTGGCCGTGTTTCCCGCCACCCGCAAGGCGCTCGTCATGAACAACTCCACGCGGGCCGCCAGCACCGTCGTGGCAGGTCGGTCCTCCGGCATGCTGGGCGACGGGGACGTGGTGGTCCACCGGCTGGAACTCGACGCCATGGAGTCACGCTGGCTCGACATCTGAGCCGCCCCGTCAGTATCGCCCACACCGCGCCGTCCCCACGGGGGCGGTGCGGTGTGTGTTTCTGGGACGCGAGATGGGGGACGGCCCACTGTGGGCAGGGCGAGTAGAGTCACGCACTGGCCCGAGCAGTCCATCAGGAAAGAGATTCCCCCATGCCGCACCTTCGTTCCCGCACCACCACTCACGGCCGCAACATGGCCGGCGCTCGCGCGCTGTGGAGGGCCACCGGCATGGGCGACTCGGACTTCGGAAAACCCATCGTGGCGGTGGCGAACTCCTTCACCCAGTTCGTGCCCGGCCACGTGCACCTGCGCGACATGGGCAAGCTCGTCAGCGGCGCCATCCAGGAGGCGGGGGGCGTGGGCCGTGAGTTCAACACCATCGCCGTCGACGACGGCATCGCCATGGGTCACGGCGGCATGCTGTACTCGCTGCCCAGCCGGGAACTGATCGCCGATTCCGTGGAATTCATGGTCAACGCCCACTGCGCCGACGCGCTGGTGTGCATCTCCAACTGCGACAAGATCACCCCCGGCATGTTCCTGGCCGCCCTGCGGCTGAACGTGCCGACGGTGTTCGTCTCCGGCGGCCCCATGGAGGCAGGCAAGGCCATCATCAAGGAGGGTGGCACTGTCACCACCTCACTGGACCTCGTGGACGCCATGACGGCCGCTGTCGATGAGAGCGTCTCCGACGACGAGCTGGGCCGCATCGAAGCCAACGCCTGCCCCACGTGCGGGTCCTGTTCCGGCATGTTCACGGCCAACTCCATGAACTGCCTGCTGGAGGCCATCGGCCTGGCGCTGCCCGGCAACGGCTCCACGCTGGCCACGTCCGCGGCACGCAAGGACCTGTTCCTGAACGCCGGTCGCCTCGTGGTGGAGCTGTGCCGGCGGTACTACGACGAGGACGACCACTCCGTTCTGCCGCTGTCCATCGCCACCAAGCCGGCGTTCGCCAATGCCATGCGCCTGGACGTGGCCATGGGGGGCTCCACCAACACGATCCTGCATCTGCTCGCCGCCGCCCAGGAGGCGGGCGTCGACTTCGACCAGGACGACATCGACGCCATCAGCCGCGTCACGCCCTGCCTCAGCAAGGTGGCCCCCAACTCCGACCGTTTCTACATGGAGGACGTCCACCGCGCCGGCGGCGTCCCGGCCATCCTCGGCGAACTGCACCGCGGCGGCCTGCTGGACGCCAGCGTGCATGCCGTCCATGCGCCCACCCTGCAGGGCTGGCTCGACGACTGGGACATCCGCAGCGGACGGACCACCGATGTGGCGCTGGAGCTGTTCCACGCGGCCCCCGGCGGTGTGCGGACCACCGAGGCCTTTTCCTCCACGAACAGGTGGGAGACCCTGGACACCGACGCGGCGGACGGCTGCATCCGGTCGGTGGAGCACGCGTACACCGTCGAGGGTGGACTGGCCGTCCTGCGGGGCAACCTCGCGCCCGATGGCGCCATCGTGAAGACCGCCGGCGTCCCGGAGCACCAGTGGGACTTCACCGGTCGTGCCGTGGTGACCGAGTCCCAGGACGAGGCCGTCGAGATGATCCTCGGCAAGAAGATCCAGCCCGGGGACATCGTGATCGTGCGCTACGAGGGCCCCAAGGGTGGCCCCGGCATGCAGGAGATGTTGTACCCCACCGCCTACCTCAAGGCGCTGGGTCTGGGGCCGCAGTGCGCCCTCATCACCGACGGGCGCTTCTCCGGGGGTTCCTCGGGTCTGTCCATCGGGCACGTGTCACCCGAGGCGGCCTCCGGCGGCGCCATCGGCCTCGTGGAGACCGGGGACACCATCACCATCTCGATCCCGCAGCGCAGCATGACCCTCAACGTCGACGACGAGACGCTTGCCGCTCGACGCGCTGCCGCCGATGAGCGGGGCTGGAAGCCCGTGCACAGGGAGCGCACCGTCTCGACAGCGCTGAAGATCTACGGCTCGCTGGCACAGTCCGCGGACAAGGGTGCGGCGCGCCGCTTCGACGGCTGAGCCTCAGGCCGCCTGGGCTGCCTCGTCGGCATCGGAGGCCGGCGCGGCGGCCGCTGCGGTGCCGATGGCTGGAGGCTCAGCGCCACGTCGGGTCAGGACCGCGGCAACCACGGCCACCAGCACCACGCCGGCACCGATGGTGAGGGCCGGGTGGATCGCCCACAACCGTTTGACGGCGATGAAGCCCGCGAACCCCACGGTGCCGTACATGAACGCCCAGATGACGGAGCCGACCGCCACCGACGGCAGGTAGCGCCGCATCGGCATGCGTGTCACCCCCGCCGAGAGGTTGACCATGGTCTGGACTCCGACGGTCAGAAAACTGAGCGCCACAGCGGGGGCGCCCCACCGGTTCAGCCACGTTGAGCCCACGGCATAGGCGCGGCTGTCGAGGAGCCGGGACCAGCGGCTGCGTCCCGCCCCGGCGAGGATGGCGCGGCCCACCCAGTAGGTGGCATTGGCGCGCAGCATCACGATGACGAACAGGGCACCAACCACAACGGCGAAGGGGGCCTTCCACGTGGTGGGGTCCATTGACTCTCCTGCCCAGTTGACTGCTGCCATCCTAGGCGCCCTGGGAGTGGCACCCAATCCCAGTTTTGCTAGGTTGGCAAGAGGAGGTGGGCATGGCAGACATTGAGGACTTCGATCTCGACAGGACCACACAGCTGGCGTGGGACGAGTTCACGGAGCGACTCGCGGAGGTTCTGTCCGTCATGGACGCAACCAGCGACCTCTGTATCTCCGTGGTGGCGAACCGCACCAACACGGTGGAACCTCCCGTCATCCGGTTCTCGTTTGCGGAGCCGGAGAGTGTGGTGGCCACGCTGAAAGCTGCGGACGTGCCGGGGCTCGCCGACTTCGGCTGGCAGGGCGTGGGGGACGGCTCGTACCGGGTGCAGCATCACCAGGAGGACACCGTCGCGCTGGCGGAACTGGTCACGCGGACCATGACGGAGGCGCTCGGGGCCATCCACCCGGTGTTCCTGGAGCCGGACCAGTTGGCCGACATCCTGAAACCCGCCGCACCCGTGGAGCCGGGGGCGGGGCTCCTCCCGGGCCCCTTCGGCATCGTCATGCCCGGCAGCCGCCAGGAGTTGGACACCGTCGTCGACGCGGAGCTCACGGAGGCCTTCGGCCACCCGCCGATGCGCGACTTCCAGGGGGACGTGGCGATTCGTATCGGCTCCACCATGTTGTTCCTGCGCTCCACACCCGACTTCAAGGAACTGGTGCTGTTCGCCGTGCTCGTGCACGAGGTCTCGGGGCGCTCGCGGGCATGCGAGGTCCTGAACGACCTCAACACCGAATCCCGGTACTGCCGGTTCGCACTGCACACGGACCGTGTGTTCGTGCAGGTGTCCGTACCGGCCCGCCCCTTCGTGCCCGCGCACCTGCGTCAGGCGCTCGTGGCCATCTCCCAGGTGGCTGACGGGATCGATGACGAACTCGCCGCCCGTCTGAGCGGCCGCACCACATTCCCCGGCTAGAGTGGAGTGTCATGACGACCAACCCGGCTGGCGACGGCTACTTCAGCTCGCTGGACGCACCCGAATGCCGCAAACTTCTGGCATCCCAGGTGGTGGGGCGTGTGGCATGGGAATCCGCCGAGGGGATCAATGTGTTCCCCGTCAACTACCGCATCGTGAACGAACGCGTGGTGTTCCACACCTCCGAGAGCGGCCCGCTCTCGGCACTACTCATCCCCACGAAGGTGGGGTTCCAGGTGGACGAGTTTGACGCCGAATCGGCAGTGGGATGGACTTTGCTTGCCCGCGGGACAACGGCCTCCGCGGAGGGCCTAGAATCCGTGTCATGGGTGCCCGACGGGCGCCATGTGGGCGTGGCCATCAACGTCGAGTGGCTCGGTGGCCGTGTGGTCTCGGGAACACCGAGCTGAGGACCGGAGGAACATCATGGAACAGCCCCAGAGCGAGAAGTTCGAGAAGGACGCGGCCAAGAGCCCCCTGATCGTGGTCGGTGTCGACGGCAGCGACGATGGTCTCCGCGCCGTCCGCTTCGGCGCCAACACCGCCCGCGAGTTCGGTGGCGAGCTCATGCTTGTCCACGCCGTGGACGACGCCATGCTGGCTGGTGCCTGGGGGGTCGTCTACGACCCCGAGGTGTTGCAGAACGCCGGTGTCACGGCGAACCTGCAGGCCAAGGGCCTCGCGCTGGAGCTCGGACTTCCCGAGGACAGGGTCCGCACTGAAGTAGTGCTGGGCTCGCCCGGAGGGGTGCTCGGTCGGCTCAGCGAGGTGGCCGACCTCATCGTCCTGGGCCGGCGATCCGTATCCGGCCTGGAGCGGATGTTCGTGGGATCGACCAGCGTGTCCGTGGTGACGAACTCGTCCTGCCCGGTCCTGGTCATCTCCGCGGCCGCCCACCCCATCGACGTGGGTGGCAAGAAGCTGATCGGCGTCGGCATGAACACGAGTCCCGGCAACCACGCCACGCTGGAGGTGGCTTTCAGGCAGGCCCGCCGCTTCCAGTCCTCCCTGGAGATCGTGCACGCACTGCAGCCCCCCATCGGGATCTTCTCGAAGAAGCTGTCGCCCGATGACCTGCAGGAGCAGTTGCGCTACATCCGGGGCGGGATCGAAGCCATCGCCAAGTCCATCGCCGAGCGGTACCCGGAGGTCCCCTACAAGGTCGTCGTCGTGGCCGACAGCCCCATCAACGAACTCGTGGGCCGCACCCCCAACTACGACGCCCTCGTGCTGGGTATCAGCAACGGTGGGTTCGGCCTGGGTGGTCTCGTGCGGGGACTGATGGCGCACGCCGAGTGCCCGCTGCTGATCACGCACTGACCTGTGACGGACACCACGCGACAGCCCCGCATCCACTTCGACGAGTCCCTGCCGATCTCGGCGGAGGTCACCACCATCGCCAACCTCATCCGCGAGCACCAGGTGGTGGTGGTGGCGGGCGAGACGGGTTCCGGCAAGACCACGCAACTGCCCAAGATCTGTCTGCTGGCGGGACGCGAACACATCGCCCACACTCAGCCGCGGCGCATCGCCGCCCGCACCGTGGCGCAACGCATCGCCGACGAGTGCGAGGTGGAGCTGGGTGACTTCGTGGGCTACCAGGTCCGGTTCACGCGGCGCACCAGCAAAGCCACGCGCATCAAGCTCATGACCGACGGCGTGCTGCTCAGCGAGCTGACGCGCGACAAGGACCTCACCCGCTACGACACCATCATCATTGATGAGGCCCACGAGCGCAGCCTCAACATCGACTTCCTGCTCGGCTATCTCAAACAGCTCCTGCCGCGCCGCCCGGAGCTGCGGGTCATCGTGACGTCGGCCACCATCGACACGCGACGGTTCTCCGAACACTTCAGCGACGCACCCGTCGTCGAGGTCTCGGGCCGCACCTATCCCGTGGATATCCGCTACCAGCCGCTCGCGGACGATGCCGACGAGCTGGACGGGCTCACCTCCGCCATGAAGGAACTCGCGGCGGAGTCCGGGACCGGCGACGTGTTGGTGTTCCTCTCCGGCGAGCGGGAGATCCGCGACGCCGCCGAGGCCATCAACGGCCTGCGGCTCCGCGGCTGGGAAACCACACCGCTGTATGCACGCCTCTCAGCGGAGGAACAGCAACGCGTGTTCCAGCCCCACCCGGGGCGCCGCGTGGTGCTGGCCACCAACGTGGCAGAGACCTCCATCACGGTGCCGGGCATCCGCTACGTCATCGACGTCGGCACGGCCCGCATCTCCCGCTACTCGGCCCGCACCAAGGTGCAGCGGCTGCCCATTGAACCGGTCTCGCAGGCGAGCGCCAACCAGCGGGCCGGCCGCTGCGGCCGGCTGGGGCCGGGCATCGCCATCCGCCTGTACAGCCAGGAGGACTTCGAGTCGCGCCCACGGTTCACGGAACCCGAGATCCTGCGCACCAACCTGGCCACCGTCATCCTCCAGATGACCGAGGCAGGGCTGGGGGACATCGAGGCGTTCCCGTTCGTGGAGGCGCCCATCGACGCGCAGATCAGCGACGGTGTGCGGGTGCTGGCGGAATTGGGGGCCATCCATCCCCGCAAACGTCACGACCACCTGCGGCTGACCCGCACCGGACGCACCCTGGCAAGGCTGCCCATCGACCCCCGGCTCGGCCGGATGCTGCTGGAGGGGTCACGCCGCGGCTGCCTGCGCCAGATGCAGGTGGTGGTGGCCGGCCTGACCATCCCCGACGTCCGGGAACGACCCACCGAACAGCAGCAGAAGGCCGACGATCTCCACCGCCGGTTCTGGACCCCCGGCGGCGCCGTCGACGCGACACCGCCAGAGGCAGACGCGCAGCCGCTGCGGCACACGGCGCACACCGGCACGCGCAAGGAGGCGTCGCAGACCTCACTGGAGGGCGGCGACTTCGAGACGCTGCTCAACGTCTGGGAGTACCTGCAGAAACGCCGCAAGGAACTCTCCGGCAACGCCTTCCGGCGGATGTGCCGGCAGGAGTACCTGCACTTCGTGCGATTCCGGGAGTGGGAGGATCTCGTCACGCAGCTGCGTGAGGTCTGCCGCGAGTTGGAGATGGATGCCCGGGGCACGGGTTCCATGGGCGACGTGGTGACCTGCCTGCTGTCAGGACTTCTGTCCAACGTCGGGCTCGCGGAACCCGAGAGGGTCGCGAAGAAGCCGGGCAAGCGCAAACCGCTGGTGGAGTACCTGGGGGCCCGCGGCGCACACTTCGCCATCCAACCAGGATCCTCCCTGGCCCGGAGCACACCTCCCCTGGTGATGGCCTACGAGCTGGTGGAGACCTCCCGGCTGTGGGCCCGCACCGTCACAGCCATCACCCCGGAGATGGTGGAGGCCGTGGGCGAACACGTCCTGACCCGCACCCTGTCCGAGCCGCACTTCTCGGCCCGCAGCGCCAGCGTCGTGGCCAATGAGCGGCTCACGCTCTTCGGCGTGCCGATCGTGGCCGGGCGCCCCACCTCGTACGCCTCCGGGCACCCCGAGGAGGCGCGCGAGATCTTCATCCGCACAGGAATCGTGGAAGGGGAGTGGGACACCCGGCACCCCATTGTGGCGGCCAACAGGTTCGCCCTGGAGGAGGCGCAGACACTCACCGACCGGATGCGACGACCCGACCTTCTGCTCTCCGACGACGAACTCTTCACTTTCTGGGACCAACGCCTCGGCGCGGAAGTGGTCTCCGGTGCGACGTTCGAGTCGTGGGTGCGCGGCCAGGCGGACGACTCCTTCCTCCGCCTGACCCCGGCCGACTGCGTCAGCGACCCCGGTGAACTGCGTGTGGCCGACTTCCCCGACAGGTGGGAGGTGGGGCGCCACGAACTTCCTGTGGCCTACGTCTTCGAGCCCGGGGCCGGCAGGGACGGCGTCACCATCACCGTGGCTTTGGAACTGTTGAACCAACTGGAGCAGACACCCTTCACGTGGCAGGTGCCCGGCCTGCGGCGTGAACTCGCGACGGCATTGCTGCGCTCACTGCCGAAGGCCATCCGCACCAAGTTCGTCCCGGCCCCTGATTGGGCGGGCCGCGCGCTCGTGTGGCTGGATGCCAACGGCGGCACGGAGGGGGAGTCTCTGCCCCAGGCGCTGGCTCGGGCGTTGCGCGCCCTCACCGGTGAACTGGTTCCACCGGAGGCCTGGCAGCCGTCCACAGTCGACGGGCACCTGCGCCCCACCTTCGTCGTCATGGACGGCTCCAAGGAAGTGGCGCGGGGAACCGACCTCGACGAGCTCCGGGTCACGCTTGCGCCGAAGGTGAGCGCCAAACTGACCCGCTCCGCCAAGCGCATCTCGGCCACCGGCCAGACCCGATGGACGTTTGGCACTGTGGCCCCTTCCGTCCAACTCTCGGGCGGGGTGGTGGGCTACCCAGCGTTGGTGGACGAGACCGCCAGCGTGGGACTCGTCGTGGCGGAGTCGGTGCAACGTGCCTCGCACGAACACGTGAGGGGCCTTCGCCGACTTCTGACGCTCGTGAACCCCTCACCCGTGCGCTGGGTGGTCTCCCACATGAGCAACCAGGAAAAGCTGGCACTGGGCGCCAGCTCGTACGCGAGCGTGCCGGACCTCCTGGCCGACGCCTGGCTGAAGGCGAGCCAGCAGCTGCTGCTGGAGTCGGGTAGCCCCGACGACGTCCGCGATGAGGCCACCTTCACCCGCATCGCCGAGCTGGTCCGGGCCGATTGCCCCGCGCGCACCCAGGCGGTGGTGCGGGTCGCCGCCCAGACCCTGACGGCGCAGGGCGAGGTGGAGCGCGCACTCCAGATGTTCCCCCCACAGGATCCGCTGCGCATCGATGTCACGGAGCAACTGGCGAACCTCACGTTCACGCGTTTCATCTCTGCCACCCCCGACCCGTGGTTCGACCGGCTCCCCGTCTACGTCCGCGCCATGACGGTGCGCATGCAGGGTGCGCTGAAGAGCCGCAGCCGCGATGACCGTGCCCGACTGGAGATCGAGGGCGTCGAGGTCGACTACGCCGCCCTGTGCGACGCGCAGCCGCCCGGCCCGCTCAGCCCCGCGGTGGAGGAGATTGCCTTCCTCATCGAGGAGCTCCGCGTGGGACTGTTCGCCCAGGGGGTGCGCACGGCCGTGCCCGTGTCCCCGAAACGGGTGCGTCAGGCCATCGCTGCCGCCCGGTGAGGCGGGACAGTGGCATCATTGCGTGGTGCCACAGACCGTCGATGAACTCATCAGCCTGTTCGAACTGACGCAGACGGGGGAGTTCTCGTTCCGTGGGCCCCAGCCGAGGACCCTGCTGCAGCGCCTCTTCGGGGGGCAGGTGCTGGCACAGAGTCTGATGGCCGCCATGCACACAGTCTCCGGGGACCGTGTGGTGCACTCCCTCAACGCATATTTCCTGCTGCCGGGGGATCCGCTGACGCCCCTCACGCTGGAGGTTGAGGTTCTCCGGGACGGACGCTCCTTCAGTGCGCGGCGCGTGGTGGCCAAGCAGGGTGAGCACACCATCTTTCAGCTGAGTGCCTCCTTTCACACACCCGAGCCCGGCCTCTCCCACTCAGCGGTGCAGTCGCTCGACGTCTCCGCGCCGGAGGACTCGCGTCCCATGCGGGAGGTGCTGGAGGAGCGTTTCGGGCGCCAGGTGCGACGACTCTCGGAATGGGACGCCCTCGACGTGCGCCTCGCAAGCCCGCCCGAGCCCAGCCCAGAGGGCGGCATCATGCGCGCATGGGTGCGGACACAGGGCCCGCTGCCTGACGACCCGGGGCTGCACGCTGCCGTTCTTGCGTATCTGTCAGACATCACCCTGCTCAGCGTCTCGACGGTGCAGCACCAGGTGGAGTTCATGTCCCCGACGATGCGCGCTGCCTCGATCGATCACGCCATGTGGTTCCACCGCCCCTTCCGGGCCGATGAGTGGCTGCTCTACGACATGGTCTCGCCGTCAGCCTCAGGCGCCCGCGGTTTCTGTACCGGTCGGCTCTTCCAGGGTGGTCTGGCCGTGGCGTCCTGCGCCCAGGAAGGATTGATCCGGGTGGTGGCCTAGGTGTACTGACACCTAGGCCACCACCCGGATCAGTGGTTCACACATGTAGTTGTCACGCTGCGCAGTGTCAGGCGGCAGCGGCGGCTTCCGCGGCCGCCTCGGCCTCACGCATCTTGGTCAGCGCGAGCCGTTCGATCTGGCGGACGCGCTCAGCCGTGATGCCCCAGTGGGCTCCGATGTCGGCCAGCTTGGCCTGGCGGCCGTCGAGCAGGCCGTAGCGGCGACGCACCACATCGGCGGAGCGATCATCCAGGTTGGACAACATCCCGTCGAGACGTGCGCGCTCCTCGGCATCCAGAACCATCTCGTCCGGGCCGGGGGAGGTTTCACGGGCGATCAGGTCACCCAGCGAGGTATCCCCATCGGCCTCCACGGGTGCATCCAGCGAAATGTGTTCCCGTGAGTAGCGCAGCAGGTCGATGATCCGGGTCTCGGGAAGATCCAGCTCTGTGGCGATCTCAGAAAGCTCCGGCTCGCGCCCGAGCTGGCGCTCCAGGTTGCGGCGGACCGCAGAGACCTGGTTGACCTGCTCCGCCACGTGGACGGGGAGGCGCACGATGCGACCCTGCTGGGCGATGCCCCGGGAGATGGCCTGGCGTACCCACCACGTCGCGTACGTGGAGAACTTGAAGCCCTTGGCATAGTCGAACTTCTCGACTGCCCTGATCAACCCGGTGTTGCCCTCCTGCACCAGATCCAGCATCGGCATCTGGGCGCGGCCGTACTTGCGCGCCACCGACACCACCAGCCTCAGGTTGGCCTTCGTGAAGCGCTGCATGGCTGCATCGCCCTCGGCGACGGCCCGGCGCAGCTCTTCAGGGGTGGCGTCAGTTGTGGATTCGACTTCACCGGCTAGAATTTTGGAAGCGAACAATCCGGCTTCGATGGTACGGGCCAGTTCCACTTCCTCGACAGCGCTCAGCAGCGCGGTCTTCGCGATCGCGTCGAGGTAGAGTCCAACGGCATCCTTGCCATCAATGCCATCGTTGGTGCGGTTGCGTGCAGTGGAGATCATGTGATGAGCCTTTCTCACGTCGTCATCTGGTCCAACGCACGGCCCGCGCTATTGGTTCCCGGTTCAACTAACCTTTTTTCCTGCGTCCCGGATCCGCCCGCGTTTGAGTGTTGGCGGTTGGCGTGGAAGTATTGGCGCGGACGTCCCTTGACTGACACGGGACGCCGCGCGCGCAAAATACTGTCACCCCCCAGGAGAGGACCGTTGTGACTTCTGGTTCCAGCAATGAGCAGAGCCCCGCCACCGCCACCGCCAAGGCCCCCAGCCGCTCCCGCACCACCACGAAGACCGCGAAGGCCGAGGGGGCCACTGCGCCCGTCACCACCTCGAAGCGTGCGGCCGCAACCGGAGCAGCGGTCGCCAAGGCCGCTCCCACCACCGCGAAAAAAGCCCCTGCCAAGGCGCCCGCCGCCAGGACTGCGGCACGCACCACCGCCGCAGCCAGACGCAAGGCAGCAGCCGAGGCCACCATCGCCGAGGCTTCCACGGGCGAGATCGAGGTGGAGTTCAAGCGTGAGGGCGACGAGGTCGTGCTCACCGTGGGTGGCAAGAAGCGCACCCTGGACGACGTCGACGACGCCACCTTCGTCGAGTCCAAGGAGGCTCCGCTAGCCAAGGAACTGGTCGAGGACGGCGGGTTCACGCTCAGCAGCAGCGACGAGGCCGACGAACCCGAACAGCAGGTCATGTCGGCCGGCGCAACTGCCGACCCCGTCAAGGACTACCTGAAGCAGATCGGCAAGGTCGCGCTCCTCAACGCCGTTCAGGAGGTGGAGCTCGCCAAGCGCATCGAGGCGGGCCTCTTCGCCGAGGAACGGATGACCGAGTCCAAGGTCAAGCCGAAGGACCGTGAGGACTTCGAATGGATCGTCGCCGACGGACGCCGCGCCAAGAACCACCTGTTGGAGGCCAACCTCCGCCTCGTCGTCTCCCTGGCCAAGCGCTACACCGGACGTGGCATGTTGTTCCTGGACCTCATCCAGGAGGGCAACCTGGGTCTGATCCGCGCCGTCGAGAAATTCGACTACACCAAGGGCTACAAGTTCTCCACCTACGCCACCTGGTGGATCAAGCAGGCCATCACCCGCGCCATGGCCGACCAGGCCCGTACCATCCGCATTCCCGTCCACATGGTCGAGGTGATCAACAAGCTCGCGCGTGTCCAGCGGCAGATGCTGCAGGACCTGGGACGTGAGCCCACACCGGAGGAACTGGCCAAAGAACTGGACATGACGCCCGAGAAGGTCGTCGAGGTCCAGAAGTACGGCCGCGAGCCCATCTCACTGCACACACCGCTCGGCGAGGACGGCGACTCCGAGTTCGGCGACCTCATCGAGGATTCCGAGGCGGTCGTGCCGGCGGACGCCGTGAACTTCACCCTCCTGCAGGAACAGCTCAACGACGTCCTCGACACGCTCAGCGAGCGCGAGGCCGGCGTGGTCTCCATGCGCTTCGGCCTCACCGACGGCCAGCCCAAGACCCTCGACGAGATCGGCAAGGTTTATGGGGTCACCCGTGAGCGGATCCGCCAGATCGAATCGAAGACCATGAGCAAGCTGCGTCATCCGTCGCGCTCGCAGGTGCTGCGGGACTACCTCGACTGATCGCACCACCGTGGGCAGCACGCTGCTGTTGACACGCACGAAGCCCAGGTCCCATGTCGGGGCCTGGGCTTCGTGCGTGCCACGAGGGGGTGCAGCCCCTCGTCAGCGGGCGTAGTGCTGCGCGAACCTGCTCAGGATGGTGTGAACGGCCGGTGACACGTTGGCGTCGCGGGCCTGCTCGCTGAGGTCCTCGAGTGTCTCCGGGGCGAAATATCCGGCGTGGCGGTAGATCTTCATGCGGTCGATGAAGTGCTCGGCGTCCAGTTCGGGATGGAACTGGGTGACGTAGCAGTTCTTCTGCACGCGGAACATCTGCACGGGGCAGGCATCGCCCTCCACCAGCAGCACCGCGCCTTCGGGGAGTTCGCGGACCGCCTCCTTGTGACCCACAAAGGCCTGGAAAGTTTCCGGCACGTCCACGAGCAATGGGTCACGGTGCCCGGCATCGGTGCGTCGCAGATGGACGGGGCCCGCGGGCTCACCGTAGGTGCGGTCCACGACGCCACCCATGTGCGCCGTCACGGTGCCGATGCCGTAGCAGAGCCCGAGGAACGGCACGTCGTCGACGAAGACGTCCTCCAGGACCCGCCGCAGGTCGGCCTCCACCCGCAGTTGCACCTGTGACTTCACGGGGTCACTGGAGTTGTACGGCCCGCCGCCGAGGAGGACGCCGGAGTAGTCGTCGAGGTCCAGGACGGGCAGCGGCGCCAGTTCCACACGGATTTGCTGCAACTCCTCGTCGCGCAGACCGGAGAAGTGCAGGACGGAGCGACGTTCGCCTTCGGCGGCCGCGTCCTCCGGCCTGCAGCTGAGCAACAGGAATGGTTTCACTTAACTGTCCTTGAAATGTGGTCGGCCACCCATCGTCTCCGAAATGGTGGCGCGGAGCACGGCTGACAGGTCGCCGTCGGTGGCGGTGGCCACGCGCCGTTGTCGGACGTAGCTGGGACCACGATGCACCAGTTCCACGCAATCTGCCAGTTGGCTGCTGCACCCCAGCTCGTCGGCGATCGGCTCCAGCCTCTGCAACCAGTGCAGAAGACCCTCACGCAAGGCCAGGGTGTGCTCATGGGGTCGGGGGGTGACCACCTCTGCGCCGAGCCCGTAGCGGGCCGCGCGCCACTTGTTCTCCCGCATGAACCAGAAGGCCAGCCGTTCGATCTCACGGCCGGCATCCAGCTCCCGGGACATCCACTCGACGAGGCACTGTGTGAGGGCAGCCAGGGCGCCGATCTCGAAGACGGTGGGGACGCAGTCCATGGAACGGTTCTCCACGGTCCCAAACGTGGAGGGTCGCACATCCCAGCGGATTTCCGAGGGGCTCTGGATCATGCCCACTCCCTCCAGCTCCGTGGCGTAGCGCTCGAACTCCTTCCACGAGGACATGTGGTAGGGCAGGCCGTTGGTGGGTAGCTGCTGGAACATCATGGTCCGCTGGGAGGCGAAGGCGGTGTCCGTGCCCATCCAGAACGGGGACGAGGCACTCAGCGCGATGAAGTAGGGGATGAAGCGTGCCAGGCCGTACGTCACCGGCAGGGCCTTTGACCGGTCGTCGACGCCTGCGTGGATGTGGACGCCGTTGACGGCCATCTGGCCACCCCACCAGCCGTTGCGTTCCCGGACCCTGCGGTACTGCGCCTTCTTCACGGGCTGCTGCTGTGCCGGATCCGCGAACGGGTGGGCGCCCATCGCCATCACCGCGAGACCGTGCGGCTCGAGGGACTCGATGACGTGGTGCATCAGCGCATCCATCTCCGAGACGACGCCCCCCACGCTGGTGTGCACGCCGCTGACGAGTTCGATCATGCTGCGCAGATACTCCGCCCGGATCGGTCCGTTCACGGGATCCTCCACCCCGTCCAGGACGCGGTGGGCCTCGGGTACCTGCTCGAGGGTGGCCAGGTCCACCACCGTCAACTCCCACTCCACGCCGAGCGTGGCGCGCTGGGAGGGTTTGAAGTCAATCTTCATGTGCGTGGCTCGCTCTGGGTCGAAGTGTGTCTCTGCACATCCGATCATGCCGGGTCGAGATGGCCAACGTGGCCCAACCGTGTCCAGATGTAGGGTGTGGAGCGCAGAAGAACCACCTTCGAGAGGCGAGTCATCCCCATGTCCTTGTTGCACACCGTCCAGCTGGCCCCGGCCGATCCGATTCTCGGCCTGAACGAGCACTTCGCCAAGGATCAGCGCACCGACAAGGTGAACCTGGGGGTGGGGGTGTACCTCGGGGAGGATGGCACGCTGCCACTGTTGGAGTGCGTCCGTGTGGCCGAGGAGCGGATCACGGCCGGCAGGAAGCCCCACGGCTACCTCGGCATCGACGGTCTTCCGGCGTTCGTTGCGACCACGCGCGAGTTGGTGTTCGACCAGGGGCCGGCTGTGCTCGAGCGGGTCGCCTCGGTCCAGGCACTGGGCGGCACCGGCGCGCTGAAGGTGGGGGCCGACTTCCTCAAGCAGCTCTCCCCTGACGCGAAGGTCATGATCTCCACGCCCAGCTGGGAGAACCACAGGGCGCTGTTCACCCGTGCGGGCTTCGAGGTCGAGGAGTATCGCTACTACTCGCCGGAGCGCAAGGGCGTGGACGTCGACGGCATGATCGAGGACCTTGAAGCGGCCGCCGAGGGCACAGTCGTCGTGCTGCACGCCTGCTGCCACAACCCCACGGGCTACGACCTCGACACGGGGGACTGGGAACGCGTCATCGACGTGGTCACGTCCCGCAGACTCGTGGCCTTCCTGGACATGGCCTACCAGGGTTTCGGCCACGGCATCGACGAGGACAAGTCCGTCATCGGGGCCTTCCTCGACTCAGGCGCCGAGTTTCTCATTGCCCAGTCCTTCTCAAAGTCCTTCAGCCTGTACGGGGAGCGCATCGGTGCCCTGCACGTCGTGGCGGCCGATGCCGGTCTCACGGCAAAGGTGCTGTCGCAGCTGAAGGTCTGCATCCGCACCAACTACTCCAACCCCGCCAAGCACGGGGCCGCGTTGGTGGCCGAGGTCCTCTGCGACCCCGATCTCCGCCACATCTGGGTGACTGAGCTCGCAGCCATGCGGGAGCGGATCAAGGACCTGCGTGGACAGTTGGTGCAACGGCTGGAGGCCGAAGGCGTCACGGACATGGGCTTCATCGCCGACCAACTCGGCATGTTCAGCTACTCCGGACTGACGAAGGACCAGATGGTGGCGCTGCGCACGGAGCACGGCGTGTACGGCACCGACGCCGGCCGCATGTGCGTGGCAGCGCTCAACTCCCGCAACATCGCGCACGTCGCCAAGGCCATCGCTGCCGTCCGCTGACGTCTAGGCGCGCCGGCGGCCGAGGCCGCTGGCGCGCCGTGCGGGCGTCGTGACGGCGACGCGCAGGGCTTCCTCGCCGCCGTAGAGGCGCACGTGAGTCCTGGCGCGTGTGATGGCGGTGTAGAGCAGTTCGCGTGTCAGCAACGGGGAACCGACGGGCGGCAGGATCACGCTGACGGCGTCGAACTGGCTGCCCTGTGACTTGTGGATGGTCATGGCGTGGAGGTCCGTGGCGTCGTCCAGCAGAACGGGGTCCACCAGCAGCGTGCCCTGCGCGCGGTCGACGGCTGCGAGCAGCCGGTCTCCCCGCTTCACCACCACGGCGGTGTCGCCGTTGGCGGCCGTGTCGCTGTTGCGGGTGATGAGCAGCGGCTGGCCCGGCCACGCGCCTGCCCCGAGGCCGTACCCCTCGAACTGTTCGGACAGCCAGCCACGGGCGGTGCGGGCCCAGTGGCCCACCCCGAACGGTCCCTCCCGGTGGGCGCAGAGGATCCTGTGGCGGCCCAGGGCCGCATTCGCGGCACCCCCGTCGCCCTCCAGGGCTGCGGCCCGGACCGCGGCCGCGGTGGCGTGGAGGTCTGTGAGGAGGACGTCGTAGTCGGTGATGGGCTCCCTGCCCGTGTAGTCCTGCAGGGTGCAGCTCTCACCAGCGGTGAGGAGTCCCACCACGGCGTTCGCGTCCCCCCTCTGGATGGCGGTTGCCAGACGGGTGATCTCCTCGTTGCTGCGGAAGTTGCTCCGAAGTTCCACCACTGCATCAGCGGCGCCCGACCCATCGACGGGGTGTGACGTGATGAGGCCGGGGGAGGCGGCGATGTCGGCCAGCACGGCCCCTGCCTCCACAGAGGCCAACTGCTGGGGATCCCCGATCAGGATGAGCCGCGTGCGCCCGGAGACTGCCTCCAGCAGCCACGACATCATGGTCAACGACACCATGGAGGTTTCGTCGACGATCACGACGTCGTGGGGCAGGAGGTTGTGGGAACCGTGGATGCGCTGGGCCCTGCCCGGCACCACCCCCAACAGTTTGTGCAGCGTGTAGCTCCGCAGCCTCAGGCCCCCCTGCCCCTGCGGCAGGGACTCGGCCACCGCGCTGGCGAGCCGGGTGGAGGCCTTGCCCGTGGGTGCCGCCAGCGCCACGAGAGGCGGGTTGTCCTCGTCTGCGAGGCCCCCCAGGATGCGCGCCACCGTGGTGGTCTTGCCGGTGCCGGGGCCGCCGGTGATCACCGTTGTCGCATTGCGCAGTGCGGCGCTGACAGCGGCATCCTGCAAGGCATCGGGTAGGCGGGACATCAGCGGGGTTGCCGCCCGGACCAGGTGCGCGTCGTCGATGGGGGGCAACTGCAGGTCGCTGCGGCGGTGCAGGCTCGCCTCCACGCTGCGTTCCTCGGCCCAGTAGCGGTCCAGGTACAGCCACGTCCCCACGAGACGGAAGGGGCGGCTCTCCCCATCCTCGTCCGCCACTGCCGGCGACGACGCCACGGCCCCGAGCCAGCCCTCCAACTCCGGCCACGGCAGGTCCAGGTCCAGACCCTCCGCCACACCGTCCTCGATGCCGGCCTCCGGTGCCAGGTCCGTGGCACGGCTGAGGTCAAGGCACACGGAGCCCAGACGCAGCTCACGTGTGGTGAGGGCGAAGGCCAGCTCCACCCGCGGATCGGTTTCCCTGCACAGCGCCGCCATGCGCCTCGCGAGGTGGAAGTCCACGGGGGCGATCAGGGTGGCCTCGGCGAAACGACGCAGCAGCCCCGTGGCCGCCACCGGTACCTCGTGCCTGCTCATCGCACCCCTCCGATCAGTTCCGACGCGGCCAGCACCAGAGCTGTGGGCGGGTACCAGGTGAACACGCCGCACGGCATGCCCGCCGCCTCCGGCGCATCGGCGCCGGCCATGCCCCGCACGAACAGATATCCCGCTCCGCCCAGATGGGTATCCGGGTCGTAGCCCGGCAGCCGCCAGCCCAGGAAGCGGTGCAGCGCCACGCAGTACAGCAGTGCCTGCAAGGGGTAGTGGGCCAGGATCATGGCCCGGCTCATGGCGGCGGACTGGTAGTGCCCCACCGTGAGGTCCTCACCGGGTCCCGTCGGCAGCCGGTTGGTTTTGTAGTCCACCACCACGTGGCGTCCGGAGGGTGACAGGAGCACCGCGTCGATGGAGCCGGTCAGGAAGCCGCGCAGCACACCGCCGGCAGCGGGGGAGGACACCAGGTGTCGGGGATAGTCGGCCAGCGGGTCGCCCGGGTCGAGGTGCTGCTGCATGAGGCGCGCCAGATCGCCCACGGTGGCAGCGATTCCACGCTCGGCCATGGGCAGGTCGAAGTCGAGCTCCGGCAGCCGGTGGTCAAGGGGCACCTCGCTGAGGCTGACACCGTCCATGAGGGCACCGAGCGGTGTGGTGCAGACCGCCACGAGGGCACTGGCCAGGATGGACGCCTCGCCCGCGGGCATGCCGAAGCGGGGGGCCAGCCCGTCGACCACCCGGATGGCGCTCTCGGTGAGGCGACCGGGACTCCAGTCCACCTCCTCCAGTGCAGCGTGCACGAGGGTGCCGAACGCCGCACCCGCGGGCAGTCCTGTCATGGGGGAGGGCACCGAAAGTGCCTCATCAGGCCTGGGCTGCCACACCTCCATCTCGTCGGGCTCGTCCGGCAGTGCGGCGTGCGCCAGCTCGTGCAGACCAGCGGTCAAGCCGGAATAGGACGTCCGCCGCCACGTCTGGTCGACAACCCGCTCCATCTCGGCAACCACCAGCGGTAGTGACGAGGCGGGGGGTGCCGACAGCGGTGGGGGCGGGTCGTCGCCAAGGTCCGTGACGTTGACGAGCATGGGGTTGAAGGGCGACACGGCGGGGACCTTGGCGTACCGGTCGGCCAGCTGGGTGGTGCTGCGGTCGCGGGCCAGCAGGGCCGTCAGTGCGCCGGACTGGGACCGTTTGCCCGTCACGTGCCACGCGATGGCCATGTACTTGGCGCGCGTCAGGGCCACGTACAGCAGGCGCAGCTCCTCCTCGCGCTGTTGACGCTCGAACGACTTGCGGGTGGGGTCACGCCAGTCCAACGGTGGGCCGACGTGGAGGTGCCGGACCCCATCAAGTACCACGGGGAACGGTTTGCGCCCCTGGGCCACCAGGTCGCTGACCTCGGGGAGCAGCACCACCCCGAACTGGAGCCCCTTGGCCGAGTGCATGGTGGTGACCCGCACGGCGGGTGCGTCGGAGGCGAGGCGTGCGTCGGAGCCGTCGACGACGGCGCCGTCCATGGCTCTGCCCAGCCAGTCGTGGAGTCCGAACATGTCGGTGACGGGTGCCGTTCCCAGGAGTTCGGCCACGTGGTGCAGGTCCGTGAGCGTGCGTTCGCCGTCCGGTTGGGCCAGGATGCGGGCATCGAGCCCCGTCTCTGCGGCGAGGACAGCCATCACCTCCGGGATCCCTCCGGAGTCCTGCGCACGGGCGAGGCGGTGGACCAGTAAGGAGGCGGTCACGGACTCGTCGTCACCGTGGATGAGCGCCTCCAGGGGGAACCCCAGCAGGTCGGTGGCGGCGGCCATCACGATGGCGGAGCGCGTCGGTGACAGCATGGCCGCCAGCAGTTTCGACCAGTCCCTGGCGGCCGGGCCTGACAAGACACTGTCCTGGCCGTGGAACACGGCAGGGATGCCCGACTGCTGCAGGGCCGTGACGACTTCCCGGCCGCGCGCCCGGTTGCGCACCAGCACGGCGATGTCGGTGGGCGACAGGGCACGATCCGTGCCGTCGTCGCCGCTGATGCGGGCCTGTCCCAGCAGTCGTTGCGCGAGCCGGACCATGTCGTGGGCGATGGCTTCGTGGGGTGGGTGGTTCAGGGTCTCGCTGGTGCCCCGTCGCAACAGGATCCGCGCGGGCACGGCCCCCATGGTGAGGCGGGTGCCGTGGGTGCTCTCGACATCCACCACGGTGATGGACGGGTCGCCGAGCGGCAGGTTCCCGAACAGTTCCTGGACACCGTCGACGACGGCGCCGTCGGAGCGGTGGTTCTTCGGGAGCGACAGCTTTGACGTGGAGCGTGCGGCGTCGAGGTAGCTCATGAGGTCGGCGCTGCGGAAGCCGTAGATGGACTGCTTGGGGTCGCCGATGAGGACGGTGACGCGGTCGTGGCGGACGAAGGCGCGGTGGATGATGCGCCACTGGAGGGGGTCGGTGTCCTGGAATTCGTCCGCCAGCACCACAGCGAATCGGTCCCGCAGGGCGGCGACCGCCCAGTCCCCCGTGGTGGGGGACTCCAGGACGTCGCGGAGTCGCAGCGTGAGGTCGTCGAAGGTGACGAGCCCCAGCGTGCGCTTGCGGTCGGCGAAGCGGCGGCGGACCTGCTCGCAGAACTCCTTGTCATCGTCGAGTTGCGACACGACAGGAAGGGCCGACTGGCAGGCCTCCCGGGCGATGGTGCGGGCGCGCCGCGGGTCGAGGGTGGGTTCGGCGACGTCCTGGTAGCGCGCCACGTAGACGTCGGTGGCGCACTCGTCGATGAGGGGGAGGGGGTCGGAGATGATGACGTCGCCAAGATCCCAGTCCCCCAGCACCCCAAGTTCCTTCAGCATGTTCTGGCAGAACACGTGCGTGGTGCAGATCAGGGCGCTGTCGAAGGACTCCAGGGCCCGGCGCAGGCGCTGGCGTCGTCGCTCCACTTCGTCGGGTTCGGCGTCACTGAGGAGGACCGCCACCTCGTCGGTCAGGGGCGGTTGCCCGCTCGCCTGGAAGGCTCCAAGGGCCCGCTCCATGGAGGCCAGACGCTCGAAGACACGGCTGCGGAGTTCCTGCGCAGCCTTGTTGCTGAACGTGATGAGCAGGAACTCATCGATGGAGGTTTCCGTCTCCGCGATGAATCGGGCAGTGAGGGCTGCGATGGTCCACGTCTTGCCCGTGCCGGCGCTGGCCTCCAACAGCAGGGGGCTCGTGGGAAGGGGTGCAGTGATGTCGAACATGTCAGAGGCCTCCCCGCAGCAGCGGTACGTACAGCGCCTTGGTCCACGCCCCGAAGGCGCTTTCCTGCTCGGACGCCGGATCGCGGTGGGTGCGTTTGTCTGTGAAGAGTTCGGCGGGGGCGTTGTCGCCGTAGAACAGCCGCCACTGCGGCGGGAGGAACTTCCACGGCGCGTCCCAGTCCCGCGACGGCAGCTCCCACTGCCGCATGTCGGGGGTGCCGCCGCCCATGAGTTGCCCCGCGTAGGCAAGGGCTGGTTCGAGCGGGACGGGGACGAGCCTGCTGCGTCCCTGCTGGTAGGCCTCGGCCACCACCCCGAGGAGTTCCAGCGCCACGTCGGAGGGCGGGGCGACGATCTCCCGGCGGGTGGGCACATCGAACCAGTTCTCGCGGTCCATCCGGTGCACAGCGGCACGCGCCGGCACACCCATGGCCGCCAGTGCCAGCACCTGCAGCCAGGGCAGCAGTTCCTGTTTGATGCCCTTGCTGGCCACCACGGCCACCACCTGGCCGCCGCGGGTGCTGATGGAGTCCTGGAGTCTGAGTGCACCGAGGTCGAGGTCGATGCGATGCTCGACGACGTCGCCCACGAGGTCCTTCTCCGCCGCGGCCCACAGACCCATCACCTGTTTCATGGGCTCGCGCAGGAGGGCGCGCCCGATGAGCTTCGGGGGCAGTGACTCCCGCTGGAACTCCTGGGTGGCTGCCTGCTCGGGTGTGAGTCCGCCCCGCAGGGAGCGCAGGAGCCTGTCCTTGACCCCCCATGACTCGAGGCCGCCGAGTTCCAGCGGCAGCTCATCCTTCAAGTGCGCCGGCTCGAAGATGCGCACGGCTGCGGCGGACTGCAGGAACGCCTTCGCGGGGTCCGTCAGGAAACGATGGAGGTCGGCGACACCCGCCTCCATGGGCTCGTACGGTGCGTCCAGGGAGATGGCTGCCCGTCGCCGCTGCACGTGTGCGGCAGGGGTGCCCTGCTCCACCTGTCGACGTGCCACGGCTGCGTCGAGGCCACGCGTATCGAAGCTACGCCGCGGCTCGGAGGTGAAGTTGGCCTCGCTGTGGCTGTGGAGGGGGCGCCCTGGAACCCGGACGGGGTCCACGCCGAGGTCGCGGACGAGGCTGGTCACGGCTGTGGCCTCGGCCAGTTCCGCGTTGGTGTGGGCGTCCCTGTCCTGTTGCACCACGAGTACGTCCTCCGCGGCGCGGGCGTGCGCGAGGAGGCGGGCGGCCAGCAGTCCACGGCGTTGCGGGACGTGCTCGCCGAGGGCAACGAGGTCGGGGTCACCGCCAGCCACGGGGTCGCTCACCCCCAGCAGGCACACCAAGCGGTGAGCGACGTGCTGGAGCTCGCCGACGGCCACCACCTGCAGCGCGCCGTTGCCGACGGCGGAGCGCGGCGTCAGCTCCCGGCTGGCGGTGGAGAACAGCCGTGCGAACTCGGCGCGGGTCAGCAACGCCGCCGTGGTGCTCAGCTGCTCGGTCATGTCCGTGAGGACGGAGTGTGCCTCGAACACCATCCACTCGTCGTCGAAGGAGGGCCCCACCAGCTCATCCAGCACGGTGCGCACCCGTGCAACCCACTGCGCCACCGTGGCGGGCGACGAGGAGCCGTGCGTGAACTTGCGGAGCCGGGACACCAGCTCCGACAGGGTGCCCACCAGTTCCAGGTCGGAGGCCCCGACGGTCTCGACGCCGGTGATGGGCAGGGCCGTGGAGTCGGGCGCCATGGTGAGACCGGCCAGGAGCCGGTCCAGTCCACGCAACCACGTGTTCTGCGTCACGCCACCCAGCCCCAGCAGGTCGCGGTGGCGCTCGTCGAGTCCCCATCGAACCTCCGCCGCGGCCACGAGTGCGGTCACGTCGTCGCGGCGGTGGGTGAGGCGCCACCGGTGCGCCACGGGCGGCAGGAGTATCAGTTCCGTGATGAGGGAGGCGGTGGCACGGTCGTCGGCCAGGCGCAGGAGTTCGTGGATGAGGTGCACCACCCGGTTTGCCTCGCCGCCGGTGCCCACCTGGACGCGCAGGCTGCGACCGGGGTGGGCCCGCGGGTCGTCAGGGGTGGGGGCGAAGGCGGTGCGCAGGTGGGGCCACCAGGACTGAGGATCAGGGCACACCACGAGCACGTCGCGTGGTTCCAGGGTGGCGTCCGCCTCGAAACGGCGGCAGAGCTCGTCGCGCAGCACCTCCACCTGTCGGGCCGGACCGTGCGAGCCGTGCACCTCCACACCGGGCTTCGGCGTCCCCGTGGGACCCACCTCCCGGCGCGACACCTCCAGCGGCGCGGTCCAGTCGTCGAAGGCCGTGCCGTCCACCTGCCAGATGGGGGAGTCGTGGGTCTGCCCGTGACCCACGACGAGGCGGACGTGACTCGTGGCCATCTCGGACACCGCGAAGAAGCCCGCACGCATGCCGGTGGTGTCAGCCTCGAGTGCCGAGGCCAGATGCGACCACGTGTCGACGGGGTCGATCATGAGCGTCTCCACGACACGGCGTACGAGTTCCGGCTGCCAGGACAGGCGCGCCGGCAACGGCTCACCCAGCGCGTCGGTGGGTTGCTGCTCGTCGTCGTCGGGGTCCAGTTCCAGCCACCCCTGGACCATGTCGGGCGCCCACTCCACGTAGCGGCGGAGCAGGTGGCTCAGACGGTCCGCGAGTTGCATCCTGCGGGCGGGGGATCCCTCCGCGCCGAGGTGGGCGGCCAGCACGGGGTGGGCAGGGTCGGTGACGAGTTCGTCGAGGGCCCCTGCCACCGCCAACTGCAGACGGGTGGAGCGCCATGCGGTCAGGTCCTCGGCCAGGCCGTGCGTCCTCGCGGCGGCCTGTACCCACTGCTGCACGGTGAGGAACTCGACTCCCGCGCAGATGGCCGTGGGCAACGCCTGCGCCAACTGTTGGCGCAGGACACGTCCCACGGAACGCGACGACACCACGACGTTCACCGTCTCGAACACGCCAGGTGGGTCGTCGGAGAGCCATGTGGCAAGGGATGCCACGAGCGCATCCCAACTGCTGCTGTGCAGGACTTCAAGGCCCACGTGCAACCACCCCTTCCGAACCGTTCTTCACCCTAGCGGGGCCCTACGACAAAGCCCGTCGCGGCAGCGGGGACCAGGAGTCATTTTCTCCAACGTCGGTGGACACCAGCACAATGGAGGGTGTGACTGATGTGATTCTTGACGCCCTGGACCCCGAACAACGGCAGGTGGCAACGCTGCTGGACGCGCCGCTGGTGGTACTGGCCGGCGCCGGGACCGGCAAGACCCGCGCCATCACGCACCGGGTCGCACACGCCGTCCGGGAGGGACGCTACGAGGCGGGCGCCACCCTTGCGGTGACGTTCACCACGCGGGCGGCCGGCGAGATGCGCGGCCGGCTGGCACAGTTGGGGGTTCGCTCGGCGCAGGCCCGCACCATTCACTCCGCTGCGCTGCGTCAGTGCCAGTACTTCTGGCCCACCGCCTTCGGTAGCGACTTCCCGCCGGTCCTTTCCAACAGCTTCCCGCTCGTCGCGCGGGCTGCGGCGTCGGTTCTGCGCTCGTCCGAGACCGCGTTGGTGCGGGACCTCGACAGCGAGATCTCCTGGTCCAAGTCCAGCAACGTCACCGCTGAGCGCTACGTGGAGCTGGCCAGCGCGTCGGGGCGCGAGGTCAGCGGTGCCACCCCCGCACAGGTTGCGGCGGTGATCGCCGCCTACGAGAAGACCAAGGCGGCATCGGGGCAGGTGGATTTCAGCGACATCCTGCTGTGCGCTGCGTCGCTGCTGGCGGAACACCCGGCCGTCGCCGAACGGATACGCAGCACGTATCGCCACTTCGTCGTGGACGAGTACCAGGACGTCTCGGCGGTGCAGCACCGCCTCATCTCCCTGTGGGTGGACGGCCGCGACGACATCTGCGTGGTGGGGGATCCCCACCAGGCCATCCATTCGTTCGCCGGTGCACGGGCCGACTTCCTCCTGGGGTTCGCCGCCGAGGTGGACTCGGCATCCGTGGTGCGGCTCGTGCGCAACTACCGCTCCACCCCGGAGATCCTGGGAGCCAGCAACCACGTTCTGGGTGGCCGCGACCCCCGCTTCGCGTTGCGTGCCACCAAGCCGGCCGGAGCTGCCCCCACCTTCCACGCCGTCCGCAGCGAGGCCGACGAGGCCGCCGGTGTTGCCGAATGGCTCACGTTGCAGCACGCTGACGGCATCGCGTGGTCGGAGCTGGCGGTGCTGTACCGCATCAATGCGCAGGCCCCCTCGTTCGAGGCCGCCCTCAGCGATGCAGGGGTTCCCTACAGCGTGCGGGGGACCGAGAAGTTCTACGATCGCGCCGAGGTGCGCCAGGCCATCACCGTCTTGTCCCGGGCAGCCCAGAGCGAGCCCGACGGTTCCGTGCCCGAGTTGATGGAGTCGTTCCTGGCCTCCTCGGGCTGGACGTCGGAGGCGCCCACGTCGATGGGGCGGCAACGGGAGCGGTGGGAGTCGCTCAACGCACTGCGCACCATGGTGCTGGAGGAGGACAAGAAGCGCGCGAACTGGCAGGCGGACGACTTCGTGGTCTGGCTCACGGAGCGCGCCTCCTGGCAGTCCGCGCCCGTTGCTGATGCCGTCACACTCAGCACCATGCACGCGGCCAAGGGCCTGGAGTGGGACGGCGTGGCCGTGGTGGGGGTCCGGGAGGGACTGATGCCGTTCGTCCTGTGCCAGGAGGAGCCAGCCCTCTCCGAGGAGCGGCGGCTTCTGCACGTCGCGTTCACCCGGGCCCGCGCCCGGCTGCGGGTCAGCTGGGCCACCGCCAACGGCAACCGCACCGCCAACCGATCCCGGTTCCTCATGGGCCTCACCACCCAGGGGGCCCAGGCCGCGCCCGCCCCGGCGGGGAATCGTCGGCAGCGCGGCAGCCTGCGGTCAAGGGCGTGCACGGTGTGCGGGGAGCAGCTGCACTCGGCGGCGGAGCGCAAGCTCAGCCGCCACTCGGACTGTGAATCCACCTATGACGAAGCGTTGCTGATGGCCCTGAAGAAGTGGCGCAAGGAGACGGCGGACGAGAACTCGGTTCCAGCCTTCGTGGTGTTCACCGACGCGACGCTGTTGGCGGTGGCCGAGGCAGAACCCTCCACACGGCAGGAACTCCTGAAGCTCTCCGGTATCGGGACGGTGAAGGTGGAGCGGTACGGTCAGGCCTGCCTGCAGGTGATCGCTGACCACAAGGCGTCGCGCACCTGACCTGGCGGGGAGCCCCGGCGCGCCGCGTCCGGCATGCACACGGGGGCGACACCCCCGTGGTGAGGAGTGTCGCCCCCGTGTGGCTGACGTGTTGCGCGGTGTGGCTCAGGCCTTGCCGAGAATGCGGTTCAGGTTGGTGCCACACACGGGGCACTTGCCCTTGGCCATCTTGGTGCCCTTGTCGTTGACAACGACGTTGCCCGTGGCGTCGCGCTTCTCCTTGCACTTCACGCAGTAGAACGAGCCCTCGTAGGTCTCTCCAGTTTCTCCAGCCATGTTTCCTCCTTGAGTCAAATGCTTTGAGGAACTGCTTCCCTGATCGGAAGAAGCTCCTCGCCAATGTAGCGGTCTGACCGCACGGAGCGCGGTCACAACCCGACAAACGGTAGCGGAGTCCCGGCCCACTCGCTCGCCTTCCCCGACGCGCGGGCCAGCCGGGACCTCTTGGTCGGCAAGTCAATCGGGTGCCGGGGCATCCGTCAACAGCGCTGCGGAAGGCTCAGGCGCCGGGTCCGTCCAGCAGTTTGCGGAGCTCCTCGTCGAGGGAGTCGAGGGCGGGTGCACGGTCGGCGGCCCCGAATGACAGGGGGTCGGCCAGGTGCTGGGCCGTCGGCAAGAGGTCCGGGTGCTGCCACACGGCGTCGCGCTCGTCGCCCCTGTCATGCTCGATGGCGGCCCACAGGTTCTCCGCGTCGCGCACCAGTCGCGGACGCAGGTCCAGGCCCAACAGTTGGTTGAACACGTCCTGGGACGCGCCGCCGGAGGCGCGACGCCGACGGATGACCTCGCTGAGCTGAGGGGCGTTGGGCATCCACGTGGCGGTCGCCCGTGCTGTGACGTGGTCCACCCAGCCCTCAATGAGGGCAAGCAGGAGTTCGAGGCGCCCCAGGATCTCGAGTTGGGTATCCGTGCTGGCGGGCTTGAAGAACGAGCCGCGCACCTTCTCTCCAACCTCCACCATGTCCTGCAGGGAGAACTGCTCCATGTTGGAGGGGTCGAAGCTGGCGCTGATGGCGTCGAAGTCGATGCTGATCTCCCGCGCGAAATGGGACAGGAGAGCCGCCAGTTGCGGCGACAACCAGCCCACGTGATGGAAGAGGCGCTGGCGTGCCGACTCCCGCACCAGCAGATACAGCAGCACGTCGGAGTCGGGCAGTTCGAGGTCGGTCGTGAAATCGGCCACGTTGCTGGTGATGACCAGCACGGGCGTGTCCGCCATGAGATTGATGCCCACCTCGGTGCCGGTGAGGACGCTGCCGGCCACCTCGGCCAGCACCTTCTTCAACCGGTCCCGGTAAATGAGCGACGCGGATGTCCGCATCATCGGCGCCAGCATCGCTGACAGTGCCCCCAACTCCGCCTCACCCTCCGCCTCGGCGCCTCGCTGCAGCGCGTCCGCCAGGCCGTTGATGATGGGTTCCACGAGCCGACGCCAGCCGGCGCTGGTGCGCTCCAGCCACTCGGCACGCCGCACACCCGCGGGTGCCAGTCCCGTCTCTGGGAATGTTGTGTGCTGCGACAGCCAGGACTGGGCCAGCCTTTCCGTGTCCACGAGAATGCCGCGCTCCGCGGCCTCGAGCTGTGGGTCGGGTCCCTTGTCCTGCGTCAGTTGCTGGGCAGCCGTCATGGTGGTGCGCCACGCCGCGTCAGGATCCTTGTCCGCGTTCGTCATGGCAAAGGCCGGGCCGCCGGCGGCCTGCATGCGGGCCACCTGTTCGAGCAACTGGGTGAAGTCCATGTCACCCGAGCCGAGGCCCAGTTGTTCCATGAGTTTCCGGATTTGCTCGAAGTCGAACCCGCCGGGCATACCCGAGGTGTCATCGCTTGCCATGAGTGTTTCCCTTCCACAAGAACTGAGCACGCAAGTTCATTGTCCCAGCACCGGACAAGTGCCGTGACCGGAACTGTTTTCGGCCTTGATAGGCTGAGTGGTCAAACCGGGAAGACAGTGAGCCAGGAATCAGGGGGTTGCGGGTGTCGCGCAACGTTGTCGCCATTGTCTCTTCCATCGTCTTCGTCATCCTGGCCGCGCTGCTGGTGGTGACGCCGGTTCCGTTCGTGACCTGGCGCCCCGGCACTACGGTGAACGTCCTCGGCAGCACCGGAGACGGTCCGCTCGTGGAGGTCAAGGGAGTCCAGAACTATCCGACAGGTGCCAGCAGTCTGCTGATGACCACGGTCTCCACCACGCGTGTCGATGCCAACGTCAGCCTCCCCGAGGCGCTGCTGGCCCACCTCAACCCACATTCAGACACCCTGCCCCGCGACGTCGTGTACCCCGTGGGGTTGTCCGACCAGGACGTGCGTGAAGAAGCCGTGGCCGCCATGGACACGTCGCGCTCCAACGCCACCGTCGCCGCGCTGGGGGCCGCTGGGCAGTCGGTGAAGGAGATGCCGATGGTGGAGTCCGTGGTGCTGTCCGGCCCCGCCAACGACCTCCTCCGGCCGGGCGACCTCATCGAGGAGGTGGACGGCAAGGCCGTCAAGAGCCGCGAGGAGGTGGTGGACCTCATCGCCCAGCGAAGCGTGGGCGACGTCGTGGGGTTCAAGGTGCTCCGTGACAAAGCCAGCGAGCTCGTCCTCGTGAAGCTGGAGGAGGGCAGTGGCTCCACCCCCGTGGCCGGCATCAACGTCGGCACAGGCTTCAACTACGCGCCCGAGGTCATCTACCGAGTCGACTCCACCGTTGTGGGCCCCAGCGCCGGACTGGTGTTCTCGCTGGCCATCTACGACAAAATCACAGAACCCAACCTGCTGGGTGACGAGATCGTCGCCGGGACCGGTGCCGTCGACTCCGCCGGCAAGGTGGGCGCCATCGGGGGCGTGCGGGAGAAGATCGCCGGGGCTGAAGAGGCTGGCGCGTCCGTGTTCCTCCTACCCACGGCCAACTGTGTCGACGTCGGTGACCTCACCACGACAATGCGCCTGGTACCTGTGTCCACACTGAAGGACGCGATCCGTGCCCTGCAGAAAATCAATGAAGGCAAGACCTACGCGGAGGTTCCCACCTGTGGCTGACAACGACCCCAGCAGGCTGATCGCCTGCCTGGCCGACATCGAGAGACACGTCTCGGACAACGGGTGGGATCAGCCCGCCCGGCTCTTCGCGCTGGTGGCCACCAGCGCCCTGCTGGAGGTGGAACCCCAGCTCAAGGGGCGTGTACCCGAGGCCGCCGCCGACGCCTTGACCGCCGTGGAGCAGGATGACTTCGCCTCCGGCGTGGACGTCCTCGAGCGGCTCGAGCAAATCTTCTTCCCCGAGAGTGTCGACGGAGTGGCCATCGCCATGGAACGCAGCTTCCTGCCGCCCAAGTTCGAGGACCAGATCCCGGACGACGAGGACGCAGCCGTCGATTTCGTCATGTCACACCCCGAGAAGACCGACGTCCGCGTAGTGGTGGGCGTGCTCCGCGATGGCTCGCAGCATGGACTGGCACGTCTCGTGTCCAACCCCGACGACCTGCTCGGTGCAGCAGACCTCGTCCCCGGGCTCACCGAAGCCCTGAACCGCACACTGGAAGGCGCAACACATGAGTGAGTCCACCCTGAGGAGCGAGGCCCCGCGGCGCGGAGCCCTGCTGCCCACCATCGTCATCGTCGGCGTCGCCCTGGCGCTGCTGGTGATCTTTGCCCGCACCTGGACCGACTACCTCTGGTACAGCAACCTGAACTTCCGGGGAGTCTTCACCACGCAGCTCGCGGCCCAGCTGGGACTGTTCGCCGTGTTCGGGCTGTTGCTCGGAGGCGCTCTCTACGCGAGCATGGCCATCGCCTACAGGCTGCGACCCAAGACCCGGCGGGCCAACCTGGACTCCGAACTCCTCATCCAGTTGCGTGACGTCCTGGACCGCCGTTCGAAGATCATGATGATCATCCCTGCCGCGGTGCTGGGTTTCATCGGTGGCTCGGTGGCCTCCGGCATGTACGAGACCTTCCTGGCATGGACGCAGTCCACGCCGTTCGGCAGCCAGGACGCACAGTTCTCGCTGGACGCGTCGTTCTACGTCTTCCAGCTGCCGTGGTGGCGATTCGTCCTCGGATATGTCACGTTCACCGTCATCGTGGCCACCATCGGCGCACTCATGGTGCACTTCCTCACGGGTTCCATGACCACCAAGGCGCTGCGCGGGCTCGGCAACGTCGACGTGCGGCAGAGCGGCAACGCCGCCCAGCGCCAGCTGTCCATCATGGTGGGCGCGGTGCTGCTGCTGTTCGCCACCTCGGCCGTCCTGGACCGCTACAACTACCTGACCACCACCAACCACCTGTTCACGGGCGTCACCTACACTGACGCGGCATCACGGATCCCGGCGCACCTCATCGTCGCGGCCATCGCCGTGATCTGCGCCCTGCTGTGCTTCTACAACGCCTACAAGGTGCGCTGGAGCATCCCCGCCGTGTCTGTGGCGCTGCTCGTGGTGAGCTCCATGATCCTGTCGGTCGTCTACCCGTGGTTCATCCAGAACTTCGAGGTCGTCCCGGACGAGCCGGACAAGGAGCGGCCCTACATTGCCGCCAACATCGATGCCACCCGGAAGGGTTTCGGCATCGACGACGTGCAGATCACCGACTACGAGGCGAAGACCACCGCCAGCGCCGGTCAGCTCAAGGAGGATGCTGCGGCGTTGCCGGCGATTCGTCTGATGGACCCAGCCGTGATCGCCCCCACCTTCGAGCAGCTGCAGCAGGTGCGTGGCTACTACACGTTCCCCGCGACCCTCGACGTGGATCGCTACGACATTGACGGCCGGGAGACCGACGCGGTGGTCGCTGTCCGCGAGCTGGACCTGGCCTCCGTCGAGTCGGGCGAGACCTGGAACAACAAGCGCACGGTCTACACCCACGGCTACGGACTGACGGCCGCCTACGGCAACCAGAAGGAAGCCAACGGGGAGCCCGTCTTCTTCGCAGGTGGGATTCCCACCGTGGGTCTGCTGCCCGAGCACGAGCCCCGCATCTACTTCGGTGAGAAGTCGGACCACTGGGTGGTGGCCGGTGCACCCAAGGATCGCGATCCCGTCGAGCTGGACACGCCCGGCGGCGGCGAGGGCGGCGGCGAGGCGAAGTTCACCTACGCCGGTGCCGGCGGTGTGGCCATCGGGGACTTCCTCACCAAGGGGATGTTCGCCATCCGTTTCGGCGACGTCAACCTCATGCTCTCGGACCGGGTGAACGGCGACTCCAAGATCCTGTTCAACCGTGTGCCCGTGCAGCGGGTGCAGCAGGCTGCTCCGTGGCTGACGGTCGACTCCGACCCGTACCCGAGTGTCGTGGACGGCAAGATCGTGTGGATCATCGACGCCTACACCACGAGCGAGAACTACCCGAACTCCACCAAGATTGACTGGGCCAACGCCATCTCCGACACCCGTACCGCCGCCGACAGGCTGCTCATGGGTCGCCAGGTGAACTACGTGCGCAACTCGGTGAAGGCCACCGTCGACGCCTATGACGGCACGGTGAAGCTGTACCAGTGGGACGAATCCGACCCCATCCTGCAGACGTGGATGAAGGTCTACCCGGGTGCGGTCACGGACAAGTCCGAGATCTCCCCGTCGCTCCTGGAGCACCTGCGCTACCCGGCTGACCTGTTCAAGGTGCAGCGGGAGACCCTCGGCCGCTACCACACGGAGAACACCAACACCTGGTACCAGCAGTCCGACATCTGGGCCGTTCCCAACGACCCGGTGCGCGGTGCTGACAAGGTCAAGGAGCCCCCGTACTTCCTCACCATCCGCTGGCCCGGGGACAAGAAGCCGCACTACGCCAACACCACGGTGTTCGTGCCGCGGGAGCGGGAGAACCTGTCGGTGTACATGTCTGCCAATGCGGACGCCTCCAGTGAGGACTACGGCCAGATCCGGGTCCTGAAACTTTCGGACAAGAGGCAGATCGCGGGTCCGGGACAGACGTTCAACGCCATCAGCACCGATGAGCAGGTGGCTGGTGCATTGCTTCCGTTCAACAGGGACGGCAGCAATGCCTCCGCGATCTACGGAAACCTGCTGACCCTGCCCGTCGGAGGGGGCGTGCTGTACGTCCAACCCATCTACACACAGACCAAGGCCACCACCGGTGGATACCCGGCGCTGCGGTTCGTGGTGGTGCGCTTCGGCGAGAAGGTGGGCATCGGTCCGACGCTGCAGGCCGCGCTGGACCAGGTCTTCGAGGGCAACTCGGGTGCGGACACGGGAGAGAAACCCGTGCCCAATGAGCAACTTCCGGGGACGACGCCGCCCGTCAACACCCCGGTGGATGAGCAGGCCCGAGGTCTGCTGACTGAGGCGATGACGCTCTTCCAAGAGGCGGACAAGGCACTCCGTGAAGGCGACCTGTCCACCTACCAGGCCAAGACCAACTCCGCCATGCAGAAGGCCGAGGCTGCGCTGAAGATCCTCAACCCGTGAGTGTGGGGGACCCGGTCAGCTGATCACGACCGGGTCCATACCCGCCGCCTGCAGAGCCGGGACCAGCACGCTGGCCGGCCCGCTGATGGCCACGCTCGTGGCGTCGGGGTGGACGTGGTGTCTGAAGGCGGAGGTTACCTCCGAGGGGGTGGGGAGTTCGAGCGCCGCAAAATGTTCGTTCACGAACGACGCCCGCTCGCCGACGGCGGCCAGCACCGCCGCCTGGCGCGCGATGTCGGAGGCCGTCTCGTTGGCCAGTGGCGCGACGCCGATCAGGTAGCGCTTGGCATCCTGCACCTCGGCGTCGCTGAAGGGCTGGGCGAGCGCCAGTCCGTCCAGGAGGCGGCGCAGAGCATCGGCCGCCACCTCCACGCGGAAGCTGCCGCCCACGAAGAACTGTCCGTCGTCCTGGCGTGCGCTGAAGCCGCCCCCCACGCCGTAGGTGTAGCCCTGGCGCTCCCGCAGTTCGAGGTTGAGGCGGCTGGCAAATGCGCCACACATGGCGTGACCGCCCAGTTTCAGGGCCGCCCAGTCGGGGTGGCGACGTCCCACCGTCAGCCCACCTGCGTGGATCGTGGCCTGGACGGTGTCCGGCATGTCCACCAGGACGATCTGGGTGGGTCGATGAGCCTGCGGCGCTGTGTCTGCGCATGCCGCGTCCCCGCCCCACCGGTTCAGCGGCGACAATGCGGAGGACAGATCCAGGCCTGCGAGGTCGCCGGCCACCACGAGGGTCGCGTTCCCGCCCCGCCACTGTGTGCTGTGCCAGGCGAGCACGTCGTCGCGGCTGATGGCTTTCAGCGTCTCCGGGGTGCCCGCCACTGGGCGCCCCTCACGCGAGTCCCTGCCGAACAGCACCTGGCGCAGGGCCTGCTTGGCCACCCAGTCGGGAGAGGCGACGCGGCTGTCGAACGCCGCCACCTGCATCTCCACGTGGTGCTCGATGTCGGATGCCTCGAAGCTGGGTTCGGTGACAACCTCGGCCAGCAGTTCCATCACCGCAGGCAGCCGGTGGGCCGGGGCGTCGCCGCCCAGACTGGTGTGCGACTGGGAGGCGTGACCGTGGAGCGCCGCCCCCTGCAGTTCCAGGAGCTCCGAGATGCGACCATCCGGGTTGCTGCGCGTCCCCTCGTCGGCGCAGTGCAGCGCCACGGTGGCCACACCCTCGATGGGACGCGGCTCCGTGGACAGCGACGTCGGCAGCACCAGTTCGAGGGCAGCGATGTGCTGACCGGGCAGGTCGAAGGCCCAGATCTGCGTGCCGCCCTCCAGTGCGAGGACCTGCGGCTCCGGGAAGTGCCAGGCGCCGGCCAGCGAGACGGTGGGGCGTTTCACAGCGAGACCTCCGAGGGCAGGTAGTGCAGAGTGCTGGGGGTGGCCAGCAGGTGTGTGCGGACGGCGTCGCGGACGACGTCGACGTTGAGCGCAGCCAGTTCGGCCGCGTGCTGGTTCACGTGGCCGGGGGTGCCGAAGGTGAGCCACGCGTCGTTGAGGAGATCCGATCGACCCTCAACGGTGGCCAGTTGGAGGAGCCAGTCGCGTTCGTACTGCGCGATGGCGCGTGCGAGTTCCTCGTCGGTGGGGCCGCCCTCGGCGAAGCGGGCAAGCTCTTCCACGAGCGCGGCGGCGGTGACGTCGGTGCTGATGCCGTCGGTGGGGCGGGCCATGAGCGTGGTGATGGAGGTGGAGCGCAGGTGTGGCAGCGATGCGGCGTGTACCTCCGCGGCCAGACGACGCGAGCGCACCACTGCCTTGTGCAGCCGCGACGTGTGGCCGTCAGCCAGGATCGACAGGGCCATGTCCAGCGGGAGGTGGTCGTCGTGGGCCGCTGGTGGCGTGTTCCACGACAGGTACACCAGAGGGTGTGGCACATTGCCGTGCGTCGTCGTGTCGCGGGACGGCAGTGCGGGGACCGGCGCTGTTGCGTGGTCCGGCCTGTCCCGGCGCGGCACCTGTCCCAGGTACCGCTGCGCGAGGTCGAACGCCTCGTCGGCCTCGACGGGACCGGAGAGCACCAGTCGCGCGTTGCTGGGGCGGTACCAGTCGTCGAAGAACTGCTGGACGTCGTCGAGGGTGGCATCGTCAAGGTGTGCCATCGAACCAATCGGCAGGTGTCCGTAGGGGTGGTCCGCGGGGAAGTGCTGCGCCACGAGCAACTCGAGCAGGTCACCGTAGGGCTGGTTGTCGTAGCGCTGGCGCTTCTCCTCCTTGACCACCTCCCGCTGGGCCGCGAAGTTCTCGGCGGTGATGGCCAGGGACGACATCCTGTCGGCCTCCAGCCACAGCGCCAGGTCCAGCGCGCCGCGGGGGACCGTCTCGAAGTAGTTGGTGCGGTCCGTCGACGTCGTCGCGTTCACGGAGCCGCCGTTGGCCTCCACGAGGGCCATGTGCTCGCCGCTGGCCACGTTGTTCGACCCCTGGAACATGAGGTGCTCAAACAGGTGGGCAAACCCGGTGCGCGTGGGGTCTTCGTCGAAACTGCCCACCTCGTACCAGATGTTCACGGCAACGGCCGGGGCCACCGGATCGGGTTGCACACAGACGCGCAACCCATTGTCGAGTGTGGTTTCCACCAGGTTGTAGTCCAGCCGTCGGCCGTCAGTCATGCAGAGAACTCCTCGTCTACGGACGCACTCCCACCGGGACGGCGTCTGCCGCGTGAGTCTAGCGGGCGTGCTCCGTCGTCGACCTGGAAAGTTGTCGGCGGAATGCGAGGATGGACGATTCCCGCCACCGGCGCCAGTAGATCGGGTGACGTTGGCGCTCAAGGCCATTCTTCGCCTGGGCCCCGGGTGCTTCAGGCACGGTCTCAGCGCGTGATGCTCGTCATGGATCGGTGGGAGTGGATGAACGGCACGTCGATGGGCCGCGGAGCCTTGCGCCCGGTCAGGGGATCCTGCGTGTCCAGCGCGCTCGTGTCGGACGAGGAAGCCGGTTCGAGATCGTCGAGTCTGCGCATCACGTCAACCACCTTGTCCTCCACTCTGGAGGAGGGCCCCCAGATGAACGAGATGTCGTGCGTCAGGTGCCAGACGCCGGCGATCATTGCGATGACCACGGGCAGCGTGATGGCGGGGACCAGCAACTCGGTGAGAGGCGTGGCGGAGACGTCGAACTGCAGCCAGACCCCACCGACGATGGCGACAGCCAGCCAGTTCATCAGGTAGAGCGGCAGTGTGCGCCGGCCAGCCCGCTGCGCTGCCGGCCGCAGGGGCGTCAGGACGATCAGCTGGGAGATGGCAAACAGTGCGGGCACCGCGAGGAGCGACTTCATGGGTACGGCCGGGAGCCACAGTTCCATGGCCAGCCACGCCGTCACGATGGCGACTGATCTCAACGGGGTCATGCGCCCCACCACGTCGCGCAGCGGCTTGCTGAGCCGGGCTCCGACCATGAAGAAGAAGGCGTACTGGATCATGCCGCGGTAGCCGGTGCTGCTGAGCATCCCCGGCAATGCCGTTGCGCCGGTCTCGACGACGACGTAGCCGATCCCGGCGACCGTCAGCGGCACCCAGGAGGCCACGTTGCGGGTGCCCCACCAGATCAGGTGGAAGGCCGGCAGCGCGACGAGGTACCAGAGCGGTGTTTCGAGCCAGAGGACGTTGTGGACGAGGTTGGTGCGTGAGACGACCTTCGCGGTGTCGTGCAACCAGAACTGGAGTCCCACCTCGACGACGGCCGTGATGGCAAGCCACAGTGCGAACAGGTAGACGAAGCCGATGACGCGTCGGCGGGCGAACCGCTCGAAGGATCCGGCCGCGAACCGATGGGCGAAGAGGCCGGACATCAGGAAGAACCCCGGCATGCGCATGGGGCTGGTGGCTTGCAGGACACGGCGCCAGACGTCGGACGTGGGAAGTTCGAGCAGGCTCAGTACCCATACGACGTGCCCGAGGACCACCAAGGTGATGGCGACGCCCTTGGCAACGTCGATCCATTCCACCCGGGCCTTGACGGGCGTGTGGACGGCGACGATCGTGTCGCTCTGCTGCTGTACCGCCATGCCACCTCCTCCGGGGTGCGGGAGCGCCGGACAGACGTCTCCTGCATGAGTGCTCACTCGGTGGGGGACTGGGATCACGGTCCTGGGTCCCGGGATGTCACGGGGCCCCACCGACGTCGACGTCATGCCTTGCTCGCAGTCGACGACGGAAGCCAGCGACCGCTTTCTAAATTTTTCTCAGTATACGGGACGAAAGTTGTGGACTCCACCAGTCGCGCGGGTGCAGGCTGGGGGTGCCTGGGATGTTGGTGGTGATAGGGCGGTCTTGGTCCTGTCGCATTCGGTGCGCCATCGACGTCCGTCGGTCCTGTCCACTGACCCGTCGTCCCCAACGGGTTGTTCACCCACAGAGCCCGGTCCGACCAGCGGCAGGTCAGGGAGTTGAAGGCCCATCTCTGCACGGTGGTGAAGCCGGTGAGGGTTTTCTTGCTGGTCGTGGCAAAGATCTCCGTACGGCACCGCCACGAGGAGTGTGGTCGTGGCGATGCAGAAAGCCACAGTTCCGAAGAACTGTGGCTCTGTGTTTCCCCGTGGTACCCGGGGCGGGACTTGACCCCGGAGGACAGGGTCGCGATGTTTATGGGTGCATCTTCGGGTCCTCCGTCGGATCCCTGAACAGTGGGGGGCAGCCGCTGGCCTGCGCATCCGTTCGGAGCTCGAAGTGCCAGGATTCGTTGGCGTAGATCTGGCAGAGTCCGTACTTTTCGCCGTGCTCGGACAGCCATCCGATGGCGTCGAAGTGTGCGACGTCGACCGCGTCACCCGAGACGTGAGCCGAGGTCTCAGCTGTCGCGACCCAGCGGGCTGCTTCCTCCGGTGATCCGTATTTTGACACGGCTTTCTCCAGTAGTTGGTTTTGGTATGCCGCCGATCGCCATCCGCTGTTCACAAGAATCTCGATGTTCTCGTCCCGGGAGTCAGTGGCTGCTGCTTGCAGCGCGGCCAGTAGGGGGGAGTTGAGGTTCGCCACTGCTGGCTGGGTCCCATCGAAGGCGCTCACCGGGCTCGTGAGCTCACCGCTTGCCCTCTCGGAGGCCGAATCATTTCCCGACAGCATCTCCACTGGGGAAACGTTGGGGGCCTGCATCAGCTGAAATCCGACGGCGAGCGTGCCAATCACGGCAACAAAGGTCAGGGGAACGAGAGTCCGTCGCAGGATCCGCGTCGCACGAGTCCGGTGTGTGCTGCGTAGAGGGTCACGGTGTGTGGCTGTGGTGGTATTCATCCTTCTAGGCAACAGGGCGCGATGTTGTCAGCACGTATGCAGTTGTGGATACGTCGGCGATATGTTCTGGTCCCTAGTGTGGGGGGATGCGTGTGTTGATCGTCGAGGATGAGCCCCTCATGGCCGAGGCAGTGCGCGATGGGCTGCGACTGGAGGCCATGGCTGCGGATGTCGCGGGTGATGGTGAGACAGCGTTGTATCTGCTGGGCATCAATGACTACGACATCGCGATTCTGGATCGGGACATCCCTGGTCCGTCCGGCGATGAGATCGCCAGGTGGGTCGTGGCCTCGAACAGTGGAATGCCGATTCTCATGCTCACTGCCGCGGACAGGCTCGATGACAAAACTTCCGGGTTCGAGCTGGGTGCTGACGACTACCTGACGAAGCCTTTCGAGTTCAAGGAATTGGTCTTGCGCATCCGGGCGCTCCATCGTCGTCGGGCCAATCATCGTCCTCCTGTGGTGGAGATCGCGGACATGCGCCTTGACACCTTTCGGCGCGAGTTCTACCGAGGTGATCGATACATTGCATTGACGCGGAAACAGTTTGCGGTGCTCGATGTCTTGATGGCTGCCGAGGGCGGTGTTGTCAGTTCTGAGGAACTTCTCGAGAAGGCGTGGGATGCGAACGCCGACCCTTTCACGAACGCGGTGCGGATCACAGTGTCCGCCCTGCGCAAGCGGCTGGGCGAACCGTCAGTGATCACCACGGTGCCCGGGGTGGGCTACCGCATCGACACGACGGCCGTGACCAGCGGTGGTTAGGCCTGCCGGGATGAGTGTGAGGTGGAAGCTGACCCTCAGCTACGTCGGCTTCCTGACCCTCGCGGGCGTGCTCTTGGCCGCCGTCATCTGGCTCTTCCTGCTGCGCTACGTCCCCAACACCGAAATAGACAGCGCGGGAGGATTCGTCCCCAACCGGGACGACCTCATCCGTGCCTTTGCGCCCAAGGCGGCCGTCGTGGTGGTTTCCCTGCTGGCGTTCGCTCTCCTTGGCGGGTGGATTCTCGCCGGAAGAATGCTCGCGCCGCTCGACAAGATCCAGAATGCTACCCGGATTGCCACAGGCGGTTACCTTCATCATCGAATTCGGCTCGAAGGACCCTCGGACGAGTTCCGTGAGCTCGCCGATTCCTTTGATGTCATGCTGGATCGGATCGAGGCGCACGTCGCGGAGCAGCAGAGATTCGCCGCGAATGCCTCGCATGAGCTCCGTACCCCGCTCGCGATCACACAGGCTCTGCTCGACGTCGCCCAGTTGTCGCCGGACCGCGACACCGGGGAAGACCTGGCGAAGTTGAGGGAGACGAATACCCGGGCGATCGACGTCACCGAAGCGCTCCTGTCCTTGAGCCGAGCGGGCAACGCACTGATCGGCCATGACAGCGTCGACCTGTCCCTACTGGCGGAGGAGGCAGCAGAGACTCTTCTGCCGCTTTCCGAGGATCATGGCGTGAGTGTCGCTGTCTCAGGTTCCACCGCAATGACGACTGGGTCGACGTCGCTGCTACTGCAGATGGTTACCAACCTCGTCCACAATGCCATCGTCCACAACCTTCCATCAGGGGGGACGATATGGGTGTGGACCAGTCAGGACGCCCATGTTGCGTCAGTCACCGTTGAGAACACGGGCACGGTACTCACTCCCCAGCAGGCCGCCACCCTCGCCGAGCCCTTCCAACGAGGCAGCAACCGCGTGCGAAGTGACGGAAAGGTCGGGGCTGGCCTCGGTTTGGCCATCGTGAACCGCATCGTCGACGCCCACGCAGCCACTCTCGATCTCCACCCCAGGGTCGGCGGTGGTCTCCGAGTGCGGGCACGCTTTCCGACCCACAGAACCAGACACCTTGGTGAAAGCCAACAGCCCCCCACCCAGGACCCACGAGTGGGTGGGTCTGCTGCACGGATAGGTACCTGATCGTGCAGCAGACCCATGATCTCGGCCCCTGTGGTGGGTCGGTTGGTGCGGATGATGGCGAGCTGGTCAGCGATGGCGGTCCAAAAGCTGGCGGTCATGGTGTGTCCTCCTGGGAAGGGTGGTGAACGTGGCCCCGTGGTCTGCCAGTGCTGGTGAGTGCCCGACCCGTCAGGGTCGCTCCGTCCACCACGGATGCGGTGGACGCCGGCGGCCGCCGGCACCAGATCTACGACGCCAGCGGGCGTCTCTACTTGTTCCTCGATCCGGAGTTGTCGCGGCCCCGCCAGGGGTCGTGGACGAATCACCGCAGCGCGGTGGCAGTGTCGCTAGTGCGGGTAGTTGGCCTAGTGCAGGTAGTTGAGGGGCTTGGAAAAGGGCCCCGGGCCGCTTGTTGCGACTCGGGGCCCTGACCTTCTACAAGGAAGTTTGGCCGTGCCCCTTCGTCGCAGTGCGACCTGCGTGAGCGCCGCGGCACCCAGTTCGGAGGGGAACTGCTTCCGCAGACGGCCAGCGGCGCCGAGCAATCCGGGGTCGACCTCGAGGCTGGCGGCGGCGAGCGCCGCCAGCCCCTGTTCGGAGAGGATGTCAACGGATGCAAACCTATCGAGTTGGCTACTCCGGACGCGTGGTTGGCTGTCAGAGGCGCCCGGCCCCCATCTCGGTCAGGATGTGGTCGGCCTGGCGCATCGCCAGGGCAACGATCGTCAGGGTGGGGTTGGCCGAGGCCGACGAGGTCATGACCGAGCCGTCGCTGACGAACAGGTTCGGCACGTCATGGGTGCGTCCGAAGCGGTCGACGACACCGTCCTCGGGCTTCTCGCTCATCCGGTTCGTGCCCAGGTTGTGGGTGGAGGGGTACGGCGGGGTGCGGTGGGTCCACAGTGCCCCGACCGATGAGTAGATGTCCTCGGCGACCGTCCAGGCGTGCTCACGCATCGCCACGTCGTTGGGGTGGTCGTCGAAGTGGACATTGGGCACCGGTAGACCGTGCTGGTCCAGCACGTCGGTGTTCAACGTCACCCGGTTCGTCTCCTGCGGCATGTCCTCCCCGACGATCCACATGGCAGCCAGGTTGTCGTAGGCATCCATCATCCTGGCGAGGTCGGGTCCCCAGGTGCCGGGTTCGACGAAGGCCGCCAGGAAGGGCACCCCCAGCGAGATGGTCTCCATGTAGTAGCCGCCGACGAAGCCGCGGTTCGGGTCGTTGATGGCGTTGTCGGCGATGATGCCAGCCATCGTTTCGCCGCGGTACATGTGCACGGGTTTGTCGAAGGCCGCGTAGGACGACGCTGTCATGTGGCGCATGTAGTTCCTGCCGACCTGGCCGGATGAGTTGGCCAGACCGTCGGGGTGCATCGACGAATCGCTCATCAGGAGCAGACGGGGCGACTCGATCGAGTTGCCGGCCACCGCAACGACGCGCGCGGCCTGCTTGTGCAGGGCGCCCGAGCCGTCCAGGTACTCGACGCCGTCAACCTTGCCGGCCGCATTGTGCGTGATCCGGACGGCCTGGCACTCGGGTCGCAGGTCGAGGTTGCCGGTGGCGAGCGCCCGCGGGATCTCTCGGATCGCGGTGGACCACTTCGCCCCGGATTTGTCGCCCTGGAAGTTGAAGCCGTCCTGGATCGATGCCGGACGACCGTCGTAGGGTTCGGCGTTCGTGGCATAGGGTCCGGTCGCGTAGTACTTCAACCCGGCCCGTTTGGCACCCTCGGCAAAAACCTTGAAATTGTTGTTCGCTGGCAGCGGCGGGCGTCCGTGGCGATGGGTGGAGCCCATGGCAATCTCGGCCTTGTCGTACCAGGGCGCCATTTCAGCGGAGTCGATGGGCCAGTCGAGCAGGTTGGCACCGTCGAGGTCGCCGTAGGTGGTCCGGGCCTTCCACTCGTGGTCCATGAAGCGCGGCGTGGCTCCGGCCCAGTGCGTGGTGGTACCGCCGACGGCCTTCACGATCCAGGTCGGCAGGTTCGGGAAGTCCTGGGCGACCCGCCACGACCCGCTGGTGGTGCGCATGTCGAGCCACGCCATTTGACCGAAGGCGCCCCACTCGTCGTTCTCGTAGTCGTCGCGGGTCAGGTGGGGGCCGGCCTCGAGGACCACGCACTTCACGCCCTTGGTGGTCAACTCGTGGGCGAGCGTGCCGCCACCTGCTCCGGAGCCGATGATGACGACAACGGGGTCCTTCTCATCGATGGTCGCCATCTCAGTTCCCTCCAGCGTTCTGGGCCAGCGGCACGTTCTCGACGCGCCCCTGCCCCTCGTACTCGGTGATGCGGGCCTCAGGCAACCAGTCCAGGTCGTCGAATCCGCGGTTGATGTAGCCGCCCTTCTCGAATGAAGGACCCTCGTAGCCGAGGATCGTCCACACCTCGTGGTCGTTGTAGAGGGTGTTCACAGCGACGCTGTGCACGGCAACGACGAAGTCGTCCCGTCCCAGTCCGTCGACCAGTTGGCGCAGTGCCGCGTCGTCCGCGTCCTTGAACGAGCCACCCGCGAGGTCGTCGAGACGGGCCAGCCCTGCGGGCAGGTCGGTCTGGACGCCGTCCCGCACGACCTCCGCGCACCGTTCAAAGGGCCCGTCGGGGAACCGGTCTTGGGGGTACATCACCTTGATCAGCCGGGTCAGTGTGGCCATCTGGTCGTCATCGAGGGCCGGACGTTGGACGTCCTGCGCGTCTTCCTGTGCGACCTGAATCTCGTCAGGCTGAATTTCCGATTCACGTTCATCACCAGTCACGGCACGCTCCTTCAAGGGTCCAGCGCCCACTGCATTGTGGGCCTGACCCACTCTAGGCATCGGCAGGGCCGCGTCCTGTCAATTCAGGAAACCGCGTCCGGTAACCAGCCGGTGCGGGGAACCGCGCTGCCTGTGAGGGCGCGAGAGGGTTGGGGATGCACGGGGGGATGTGCCCGGGCCTGGTGGTGGGTGACCCTCGCCTTGCTGGGGCGGGGTCACCCCTTCCACGTTCTCAGGCGGCTTCGGCGGCTGGGGTGTCGTCCTCGATGAGGGCCCCGGCCAGTTGGTGGACGGCTCGAAGGACGTTGGCGGCGCTGCCTTGGATCATCTCGATGTCTCCGCCGGCCCAGCCGGCGACGTAGCTGCTGGAGGTTCGCGCAGGCGAGCGAACCGGGGGAAATGGCGACGAATTGAGCGCCGGCGCATCAGCTGGGCCGACACTCTGGATCAACCACACCACCGGCCGGAGCCGCCTCGTGGAGATGCCCAGAGTCCGACGACCCCGAACCAAGGCCAGACCCGTCCCCGAACCGGTACTCCAGACCTTCCTCACCTCGCACGACCCCCGAATCTCCCTCGGGTCACGACTTGCCGCCAGCGCAGGGCTGCGCCGCTCCGAGATCATCGTTGTCCATCTCGACGACTTCCGCGAAGACCTGCTGGGCAGGTCTCTCCTTGTCCACGGCAAGGGCGGCACCGACCGCCTCGTACCCCTGGCCGACGGACTGGACTCCTCCATCCGCAGCTACGTCGCCGCTCACCACATCACGGGCTACCTGTTCCCAGGCGAGTGCGACGGCCACATCGGCTCCAACTGGCTCGGCAAACTCATCAACCAACAACTACCACCGCCCTGGAACCTCCACGGGCTGCGTCACCGTTTCGCCACGACGATCTATCAGCAGACTCACGACATCATCGTCGTCCAGCAACTCCTCGGCCACGAATCCGTCGCCACCACCCAGCGCTACCTCGCCCACAACGGCGAACAACTACGCCGAGCCGTCAACCTCGCCGACACTGCTCGAACCTTCCGGGCGGCCCGCGCCGACGGCCGCCACAGAACTCTCGCCAAGGAGAAGCGACCCATGGCCGCTTTATCACGAACGCCACGGCCCCCAGCAATAGAGGCTTCCCCCCAACCTCGACGCCGCGACGTCCTGCGTGCAGTGTGATGGGGACGTCGCCCCTCGTCGCTCAGTGCACGAAGCGGTCCAATCCGCGACCGTTTCTACCCCGGCGCTCTTGCCCTTGTGTGGTGGCCCCTCCTGACCGTGATCGTCACCATCCAGTTCTACGAAGATTTCAGAAGGACGACGCGCTTCTATTGACCAATCGGTTTAGTATTCAGTGTAGGAAAGTCGCCCAGCTCAGCCGAACTTTTTCAGCTCTTGCCGATCCGACTCGTCGTGCGATCCTCGCGAAGCCCGCAAGTGGGGCGGCAACCGTGCAGGACATTGCGGCACCCTTCGACATGAGCATGCCCGCGATCTCACAGCACTTACAGGTTCTCGAAACGGCGGGTCTCATTTCTCGAGGTCGCGAAGCCCAGTGGCGCCCGGCGAGATAGAAGGCCAGTGCTCTCGCGCCGGCAGCCGGTTGGATCGACGACCACCGCAAGTTCTGGGAGACGAGTTTCGACGCTCTCGAACACCACCTAACAACTGAGATGAAGGGCACTACGATGACTGAATCGACGGGTTCAAAGGTGACGCTGCCCGAAGCCATGACGGGTAAAGCGAGCCCTGCGAAGGCGGCAGTCGGTGACAAGCCGGTCTTCGCCTACATCGCCAGCCTGCCTCAGCCGCAGCGCGGCATCGCAGAAGCGGTCGATGCGCTGGCAGCCAAGACGCTGCCCGACCTACAGCGCTCGGTGAAGTGGGGTATGTCGTACTACGGCGTCGGCGACGGTTGGTGCTTCAGCTGCGGCGGGTTCGCTAGCCACGTCAAGCTCATGTTCATCAACGGCGTCGACCTCAAGCCGGTTCCTCCTGTGACCCCGCAGGGGATGGGCAAGGCGACACGAGGTGTGGAGCTGCACACTGTTGAGGATCTCGACGAACGCCAGGTCGCCGCATGGATGACGTCGATTGCGTCCGTGCCAGGTGTCGGTGGTAAGAAACGATGACTCACGCGACAGGCTCCGTCGTTACCCGCCGGTTCGGAGTTTCACCCGAAGCGGTTTTCGATGCTTGAGTAACGCCAGAGTCCTTCGCCGAGTGGTGGGGAGGGAGTGACGTCGAAATCCCACTAGACCGACTGTCGTTAGATGTTCGATCAGGCGGCGGGTGGGAGGCGACCATGATGCTCCGACAGGATCAACCGGGCCTCCTCGCCCACGGCGAATTCCACATGCGCGGCGAATACGTCGAGGTTGATCGACCACACAAGCTCGTGATGACCATGTCCAACGAGCTTGAAGGAGAAGAACGCGAACTACTCACTGTGACCTTCAACGCGATCGGAGGTGGAACCGAAATAGTGTTCAGCCAGATCGGACGTGCTGGGTGGCCTCCGGTCCCCCTACCTCGATGTGCCCACCAGCACCTGGTCCGGCACATCCACAGGTGCATCGTTGTGCTTCATCGCCGGTCACGAGGTCCCATTCTCGAAGGCGACCCTGACCAGCCTGTACTCGAGCCACAACGACTACGTCAAGAAGGTCAAGAAGAACACCGAGTCGTTGGTGAACCAGCGCTTCATCACAGCCTTGGACGGGCAAGCACTCATCAAGGAAGCCAAGCAATCCGACATTCCCTGACAGTGAACGCTGGCTGAAAACCTTCGTGTGAATCCGACGGGTCCGTACACCCCGATTGCGGAGTGTTCGGACCCGCCTGCAGCGAACCCGGAAACACCGTTAACGAGACAGTCCCGTACTGGGTGATTACGGCGTACCTGCGTGTCCTGTTCATGGGTTTCGAGGCACGAGGGCTATGTGACTATGTCAACCCAAGTGGTACCCACTGGGGCAATCTCGGGCGAGTTGAAGACGATTCCGCTCGCATTAGGGCACTCCACTGCGACAAGGGTCGACCACTTCTCCGATGGGCCCAGCGAATCCTGATAGGAGGGTCGGCGGTTTGCCTACACACTCGGGGATGCTGAGGGCGGTCTCGACCAAAGCTCAGGTTGGATCATTTTGGTAGTTGGTCGCGACGGCGGGTGGGATAGGCCGTCTCGGCGGTGTTGCCTGCCAGCTCGATAGCCGTGTCATATGCCGCGCATGACTGTTGGTTGCGGCCCATCCGTCGCAGCAGGTCGGCGCGAGTGGCGTGGTAGGCGTGATAACCGGCCAGCGTGTCCTCGAGTCGGTCGATGGTGGCTAGGGCCACTTCAGGTCCGTCCAACTCAGCGACCGCGATGGCCCGGTTGAGGACGATGATTGGCGAGGGGTCAAGGAGAGCGAGACGGTCATAGAGGGTCACGACCTGCAACCAGTCGGTGTCGCGAAAATCGGTGGCGGATGTGTGAATTGCGTTGACCGCAGCGAGGATCTGGTAGCGACCTGGAGTGACCACGGCGGCGAGACGCTCGCTTACCAGCCGATGACCCTCGGCGATGAGCGCCGTATCCCAAGCCCCACGGTCCTGCTGGTCAAGTGTGACCAATTCGCCGCTTGCCGTGACGCGGGCGAGAGCACGGGCTTCTGTCAAAAGCATGAGGGCCAAGAGTCCGGTCGCCTCATGATCGTCGGGTAGGAGTACACGGATCAGACGAGTGAGCCGGATCGCCTCGGCGGTCAAGTTGCGACGTACGGGATGGGTGTGGTGGCCGGTCGCCAGATAGCCCTCGTTGAAGATGAGGAAGATGACGGCAAGTACGCCGGACACGCGCGCCGGAAGGTCCTCCGCCGATGGCACCCGGTACGTGATGTTAGCCGCCTTGATCTTTGCCTTCGCACGGGTAATCCGCTGCCGCATTGTGGCCTCCTGGACCAAGAAGGCTCGAGCGATCTCGGTCACGGTCAGACCTCCTACCATCCGCAGCGTCAGAGCCACCCGGCTTTCCATCGCGAGGGCAGGGTGAGAGCAGATGAACAGCAGCCGCAGCCGGTCGTCGACGATGGCGCCGACCGGGTCCGGCGAGCTGTTGTTGATCGACATCTGGGCCTGCCGTTGCTTGTGGTCACGATTGTTCTCACGCCGGATACGGTCGATGGCCTTGCGTTTGGCGGTGGTAGCCATCCAAGCGCCGGGGTTGGCAGGTACGCCCTCGACCGGCCACCGAGCCACGGCGATCGCGAACGCCTCGGCCGCCGCCTCTTCGGCAATATCGAGGTCACCAAAACGCCTCGCCAGCCCAGCCACCACCCGGCCCCACTCCTCGCGGTAGACCCGGGTGATCACCCCCTCGACTTGAGTCACTGGAACGGTCGGACCTCAACTCGTCCTTGGCATGCCTTCGAGCCCTCAGCCGCCAGCGCAAGCGCCTGATCGAAGTCAGCAGCCTCAATGATCCAAAATCCGCCGATGTACTCCTTGGACTCCAGGTACGGGCCATCACTAAAGACCGGGGTCTCACCCTGCCCATCGACGACGGTCGCATCCATCGCCGAAGCAAGACCATTGGCGTAAAGAAGGTGGCCGTCGGCTTGCAGCCGCTCGTTGAAGACTCCTGTGTCGGCCATCGCCTTCACCATCGTCTCCCTGTCCGGGTAGCTCCCAAACTCGCCGCGCTCAGCAGGTCCAAATACCGACAACAGATATTGCGTCATGGTCACAACTCCTCACCAGATAGCCCCTCTGGCCACCACACCTATGCTACGAACGGCTCTGCGCCGATACGACACCACATCCCACAATTCTCTCAACGGCTTCTTCGAGTGCCTGAAGATTGAGTCCGATCACCGGGGTCCTTTGCCTTACCTACGCACGAGCCGAGAGTGATGCTTCCCCATCCCGGTGTCGCGCAACCCTTACGAATCTAGGCGTCTCACCGAGTCGGCGTTGGCGACGAAGTGGCGCGCCTTGAAAAGTCTAAGCAGTAGCGGGGCGGTTTCGCGGACACACCACTCTCTTGAGCTTCGGCGCGACGCGCGGGACTGTTCCCTCAGATCGGGCAGACTGCATTCCTAGGAGACATCGAGGAGTAGGTTCCGCACCCAGTCGCTTCAACCACCTCAGGAAGGCATGTAATGAGGCTTTTGCTCACCTCGGGGGTATCACCAACACCAGCATCAGCGACGCGCTGATCGACATGCTGGGCAAGCCGGTCGCCGAGTCGACCGCGCTCTGCGTTCCGACGGCACGGTGGGGTTACCCCACGGACCGACCGCTCTCGGCGCGGGACTACGTCAGTGGGCGTGCCTGGGGTGGCATGACAGCTCTGGGCTGGAAGTCGCTGGGAATCCTCGAGTTGACCGCGCTGCCCACGATCGGAGCGGAAACCTGGGTCCCCTGGGTCCGAGATGCCGACGTATTGCTCGTCGCCGGTGGCGAAGCAACCTACCTGTGGCACTGGATGCGGGAGTCCGGGTTGGCCGATCTCCTGCCGTCACTGACTGACATGGTCTGGGTGGGCGTCAGCGCCGGCAGCATGGTGATGACCCCGCGCATCGGCAAAGCCTTCGTTGAATGGCCGTTCGCGCGGGACGACCGCACCTTGGGCGTCGTGGACTTCTCGATCTTCCCCCACCTGGACGTCTTGCCGGAAAACACCCTGGCCGAAGCGGAGCGCTGGGCGGCCGACATCGGCGGACCCGCCTACGCCCTCGACGACCACAGCGCCATCAGGGTGACCGACGGGACAGTCGAGATCATTTCCGAGGGACAGTGGACGCACCTCTCCCCATAAGAGCCCCTCACACACTCGATGCCGCAGCCCTTGTTGCATGCCGCAACACGCCCCCGCGAACCGCAGCCAGATCCCCCAACGCCCTGCGATTTATCGACGGGGGGGGGACTGGCCGCGCAAGTGGCACGCGACCTCCGAATGTCCCGGGCCACCCCTCTACCGGCGGGCAAAGACCATCGCCCCTGAACCCAGGATCACCGGTCAACCTGTGCGCCTGGGTCAAGGGGTTGCTGACTAGTCGTGCTGTTGGTAGGCGGCCATGATCTCAGCCGACACACGTCCCCTGTCGGAGACCGCCGACTTCGCGAACCGGTGGAGTCGTCCTCCAACAGCAATAACCGGTGACCGCAACTGATCAGCGCTGTTAGCGTCGACGTATGACTGGACTTACCCCCTACCTCGCCTTCGATGGCACCGCCCGCGACGCGCTCACCTATTACCGCGACGTGTTCGGAGGTGCCCTTGTGCTTAATACGTACGAGGACTTCGGGCGTACGGACGGCCCCGCGGAAGCCATTTCCCACGGGATGCTGCAGGGTCCCGTCGAACTGTTCGCCTCGGACGTCGCCGCAGGGGAGTCGGCGCTGAAACTTGATGGCATCTTGTTCTCATTGCTCGGTACTGCGGAGCCCGCTGTCATGGAGACGTGGTTTGCCAGGCTGGCCGAGGATGGCAGCGATATCGACGCGTTGCAGCAGCGCAGCTGGGGTGACCACGACGGACAAGTGACTGACCGCTTCCAAATTCGCTGGCTGATCGGGTACCAAGGCTGAGCCGGCAAGCTGCCTAAGAACGTTCAAATAGGGTGGCGAGTTCAAGGGATCAACGCACTGCAGCGTTGAAAGTCTAGGGCTTGAGTGACTGGGGGCTTCTGGACGTCAAGTCCCGTTACTCCCGCGTCCCTCTTCTGGCGTGCGACAGTTGTGGACATGAGAACCGTCCTTGCCCTCATACCAGTACGGTTCTTCGGGCGATACAGAGGTGACCGCCGAGTACGTGGTGCCAGCCAAGTGGGAGGCGACGGTGCGCGCCTCGGAGGCCATCTGGAAGCCGGGCATGTTCGCCAACCAGAACTCCGCGTGCAAGCTCAGTAAACAGTTCACCATCGACACGGTTGAAGCGGCTCTGAGCGTGTCCGACTGAGTCATCCGGAAATGGCGACGAATTGAGCGCCGGCGCATCAGCCGGGCCTACTCATGCAGCGTCGGTACACCCTGATCCCGGGGGGTGTGGATCATCCTCAGTAGGTGAACAGGACCTGGTTGTTGAAGACCCACTTGTTGCTCTGGGTGTACTTCCCACCCTGGCGGTCATAGACGGTTGTCAAGATGTAGCTGCGACAGGCACCACGCCCGGTCTTGGTCGTGTCGCATTCGGTGCGCCACTGACGTCCGTCGGTACTCGTCCACTGACCGGTCTTTCCCAACGGGTTGTTCACCCACAGAGCGCGGTCCGACCAGCGGTAGGTCAGGGAGTTGAAGGCCCAGCCCTTGACGCTTTCGAACCCGGTCGGAGTTTTCTTGATGGTCGTGGCAAAGATCTCCGTGCGGCAGCGCCAGGTGGAGGAGTAGGGCTCGCAGGTGGTGCGCCACTGACGGCCGTTCACGGTGCGCTCACCGGGGATGGTGTACACCTCCATCATGGGCTTGAAGAGCTTGGCGATCGGCACCTGTGCCGCGATCATCCACGAGAACTGGAGGTTCGCGTAGGCGAGAGAACCGGGGGAGAACTGCCAAGTGACAACCGTGAACCCCTGCGGATCGGCAAAGGAGAACGCGTAGCTGCTCAACTCCGGGAGCGGCTGCACATTGGACAGCAGCCCCAGGCGTTCTTGCTCGTAGTAGTACTCGATGGTGTCGGGCTTGAGCGTGTAGGAGTTGAGCCCGAACTCGAGGGTGGGCGGCACGTTGGCCGTCGTCTTGAACCTGTAGATGCAGAGGTACGGAGCTGGCTGAACCCCGTACGCGAGGGGAGGTTCAGTGGAGTCGGCAGGGCGAAGCTTGTTGATCTCGGCCGCACTCGGGCAGGAAACACGGTTGACTGGTGGCACGTCAGCGTGTGCAGGCAACGCTGGAGCGAGAATGGCGACGAGGGCCGCGACGATGGTTGCGGCAAGTGTGCGGGCCTGGAGTTTCATGGTTTCTCCCCTGAGCGACGTTGAGCAGTGCGAGTGGTATTCGGCTGTGCGCTCGGGCGCCGAGGGCAACCAGGTTTCGAAAATATAGCATCCGAATGTGCCCGCGCGTGGTCGTGGCAATACAAAAAGCCACAGTTCCGAAGAACTGTGGCTTTTCGTTTCCCTGTGGTAGCGGGGACAGGATTTGAACCTATGACCTCTGGGTTATGAGCCCAGCGAGCTACCGAGCTGCTCCACCCCGCGTTGCTTGACCAACTATAGACGGCAATTTCGGTGGGCACAAATCGGGGGTTCCCAGGGCCTCTTCACACTGATCGCCCGTGGCAGCAGACGTGGTGCAGAGGCATGGATATCCTTCCCCCGTGATGCACGCATGGGCACGAACCTGGCACACGGTGACTCTGATCATCGTTCTGGCGACGCTGTTGCTGCAGGCTGGGCTGGTGATCCAGGGGCAGGCGGTGCTGGACGAGTCCTTGGTCCCACCGCTCGGGACACGTCTGTGGCGCCTCGTCAGCTACTTCACCGTCCAGAGCAACATCCTCGTGGCGGTCGCCGCTGCCACGCTCGTCAAGAACCCGGCGCGCGACGGTGCACTGTGGCGCGTCATGCGCATCGACGCGGTACTGGGGATCACGCTGACGGGGCTCGTGCACTTCTTCCTGCTGCGGCCACTGCTGGACCTCAAGGGCCTCAACGCGGTGGCCGACACGGGGCTGCACCTCGTGGTCCCGGCCCTGGCGCTCATCGGGTGGCTCGTGTTCGGCCCGCGGCCCCGCCTGACGCTCCAGGGCGCCCTGTGGTCCCTGCTCTGGCCCATCGCATGGCTGGTCGGCACGCTGGCGCTGGGCTCCCTGACGCGGTGGTACCCCTATCCCTTCCTGGACGTGGCGGCGCGCGGGCTGGTTCCCGTTCTCATCACATGCGGCGCCGTGACGCTGGTGTTCCTCGTCCTGGCGGCGGTGGCGTGGGTCCTCGACACCCGGTTGCCGGGGGTGCCCAACAACTGAGGGACTACTCAGGCCAGGTCGGGGATGCTGTCGCGGGCGTCGGTGTAGTCCATCCCGCACAGCTCCAGCAGGTCCGCCATCATGGAGCGCGCCTGCGCGAGGATCACCGCACTCGACAGCCTGTCCCCGACGGGAATGGTGGCGCTCTGCTCGGCCAGGGCAACGATGTCGTCGATCTTGCTGGAGGGCTGACGCATGGCGAAGAGCTCGGCGGCACACTCGTCGGTGATCTGCGCGAGGCACGCCATGAGCTGGAGGTGGTCATCGGGGACTCCCTCGCCGCGGTAGACGGCCACGACGGCGCGCCGCGCAAGAACGCGCAAATTGCGGGTGAAGCGGTCCAGGGGGACGGTGAGGTCGGCGATCTGGAGCACACCCTGGCGGTGCCGTCGCATGAAGGGGGAGAACCGGACCACCGCAGCACCCTCGTTGGCGGCGGTCGTCAGCGTGGCGAGGGCCTGCTCCGTGGCACGCGCGGAGGCAAGCACGCGTTCGGCGGCCTCCATGTCGGAGGCCTCCACGGCCAGAATCATCTCCCGGATGGTATTGGCCGTTTCGTGCAACACCTTGGCGGCCTGCAGGCGTGGCCGCATGACGGGGCCGGTGGGCGCGACGGTGGCGAACACCAGTGCCACGCCGCAGCCCACGAGCGCGTCCATCCACCGCGAGATGCCGGCGTCGACGCCCGGGATGACGGTCAGCACCACGGCCGCCTGGACTGCGGACTGCGTGACCATGAGCGTGCGCGCACCCAGCCACGTGGTGAACGACATGGCGACGGCGATCACGAGGACGATCTGCCACACCCCTGTGCCGAAGTAGTGCAGGAAGATGTCGCCGAAGAGCACGCCGACGGTGACGCCCACGGAGATCTCCAGCGCCCGCCACAGCCGCTGTCCGAAACTGAAACCGAGGCAGACGATGGTGGCCACCACGGCCAGGAACGGCGCCTTGTGGGAGAACAGTGTCTGGGCAAGCCACCAGGACATGCCGGCGGCCAGCGAAATCTGCACGATCATGAACAGCCGCGACTGCCAGCGCAGGACACGGCGCTTCTGGGAGCGCCAACCCCACCTGGCGGTGCGTTCGCTGAGATCGAAAGCCCGCAGCGACGCGTCGTGGATGGCGTTGCCGGTGCCCTCCCAGGAAAAAAGGCGGCGCTTCGGTTTCGACAACGCATCCTCCCGATTCTCAGGATCGCCACAGGAGCGCCATGGCGGTCAACGCATCGTGAATTCTAGCCGACAGTGGCCCCGTGGCACGGGGCCGGCGCTCAGTCTGCCGGCGCACCGGTCACGGTTCCACGGACCCGGGCAGATAGGATTGCCGCGTTATGTTGTCCACGATGGGGGAGTTCCGCCCAATGGAAGCACGTCGTCCACGCCGCCTCGTCGCGGCTTGGCTTTGTCTGATGGCTGCTGGAGCCGTCGCGCTGACAGCCTGCACACGTCCCGAAGCACCCTCCCAGGGTGAACCCGTCATCCTCAACATCGGGGCCACCGGTGAACCCGTGGGTCTCGACCCGTCGACGGTCAACGGGGCCGGCACACCCTTCGTGCTGCTCTACAACGTGTACGAGACCTTGGTGCGGATAGATGGCGAGGGCGCGATCCGCCCTCTGCTGGCCCGCGACTACAGCGTTTCCGATGACAACAAGGTCTACACCTTCAACCTGGACGGGCTGGCCAAGTTCGCCTCGAACACCCCTGTCGACGCCGAGGCGGTCGTGACGTCCTTCGACCGGATCCTGAAGGGTGACGGCATCACTGACCAGGTCACGTCGAAGATGGCGCCGGTGGACTCGGTCAAGGCTCTCGACTCCGACACCGTCGAGGTCACCCTGAAGCAGCCGAGCAACCAGTGGCTCTTCGACATGGCCGGTCCCGCCGGCATCATCTACGACCCGGCCGGTCTGGACACCCTGGACACGAAACCGGCCGGTTCCGGGCCGTTTGCCTTTGCGGAGTGGGAGACGGGCCAGTTCGTGAAGCTCGTGCGCAATGATCACTACTGGGGCACGGGAACGCGCGTCGACGAGGTCTTTTTCCGCTACTACGCCGACCCGAACGCCATGAACACGGCCATGCTGTCCGGCCAGCTGGACATCATCTCGAACCTGACGGTGCCCCAGGCCCTCGACCAGTTCGGGGACCCCGACAAGTACACCGTCATCGAAGGCACCACCGACGGGGAGGTGGTACTCGGGTTCAACCACGACAACCCGCAACTCGCCGACCTCAAGGTCCGTCAGGCCATCAACTACGGCATCGACCGGCAGGCGCTCGTGGACTCCGTCTGGGGTGGCAAGGGCATGCTCATCGGGTCCATGGTTGCGCCCACCGACCCGTGGTTCGAGGACCTCTCGAAGACCTACACCTTCGACCAGGAGAAGGCGCGTGCCCTGCTGAAGGAAGCGGGCTTCGAGTCCGGCCTGACGCTGCGTTTGCGCGTCCCCACGCTGCCCTACGCCCCGCCCGCCGCCCGGTTCATCGCGGCACAGCTCAAGGAGATCGGCGTCACGGTGCAGGTGGAGGAACTGGAGTTTGCCCGCTGGCTCAGTGAGGTCTACACCGCTGGCGACTACGACATGACGATCGTCGCGCACGTCGAGCCCCGCGACATCGGCAACTTCGCCAACCCGGACTACTACTGGCACTACGACAACCCCGCATTCGCAGACCTCATCAAGAAGGCCGACGAGGGCTCGGCGCAGGAACAGGTGACGCTGATGAAGGAGGCCGCGAAGATGTTGGCCGACGACGCGGCAGCCGACTGGCTGTTCCTTCTCCCCAACCTGGTGATCACCACCAAGGAGGTCTCCGGACTCGAGCAGAACGCCACGAGCCTGTCCTTTGACCTGACGTCAGTCGCCACCAACCGGTGACGTGACCCTGCGCACCGTGGGGCTGCGGCTGGCCGGGCTGGTGGTCAGCCTCCTGGTTGCCTCCCTGCTCATTTTTCTCGCCACCAACGCCCTGCCCGGCGACGTCGCACAGGTCATCCTGGGGACGAACGCCTCACCGGGGGAGGTGGAGGCACTTCGCCAGCGCCTCGGGCTCGACCGGCCGCTGAGCGTTCGCTACGTCGAATGGGTCACCGGTGTGGTGCGCGGCGATTTCGGTACGTCCATGATCACGGGCCGCGACGTGGTCTCGCAGATCGCGCCCCGCCTGGAGGTGTCGCTGTGGCTCGTGGGTCTCGCCATGGTGCTCGCGATCCTCATCTCCCTGCCGCTGGGCGCGTTCGCGGCGGTCCGTCGACGCCACGCCAGCGGCTTCGTCGCCTCCGCCATTGCCCAGATAGGGCTGTCCATCCCTGCTTTCTGGGCGGGAATCTGGCTGGTGGTGATCTTTGCCGTGACGCTGCGGTGGCTGCCCGCCGGCAACTACGTCAGCTACTGGGACAGCCTCGGACAGTGGGCCCTGCACCTGGTGCTGCCCGTCACGGCGCTGGCCGTCGTTCAGGCCAGCATCCTGGCCCGCTACGTGCGGAGCGCCATCATCGACGTCCTCGGGGAGGACTGGTTCCGCACCGCCCGCTCCGTGGGCTGGTCCACGTGGGGTGCTCTGCTGCGGCACGGCAGCCGCAACGTGGCCATCTCCCTGTTGACCGTCATCGGCCTGCAGCTCTCGACGCTCCTGGTGGGGGCCATCATCATCGAACAGGTCTTCGCTCTGCCGGGCCTGGGCTCCCGCCTCCTGCTGGCCGTTGGCCAGCGCGACCTCGTGGTGGTCCAAGGCATCGTGCTGCTGCTCGTGTGGGCCGTGCTGGTCATCAATTTCGTGGTCGACGTCATCTACCAGTTCGTCGATCCGCGGCTGCGACGGGTGGGGACAAACCGATGAGGCGCGCGAACCTCGTGGTGGGTGGTGTCCTCATTGCGGTCATCGTCTCGATGGCGGCCGTGGGGCTGTTCTGGACGCCGTTCAGCCCCACGGCCATCTCCGGGCCCCGGTTGGCACCCCCCGGATGGCCGCATGTGTTGGGCACCGACGGGCAGGGCAGCGACACTGCCTCCCGCATCATCAGCGGTGCCAAGCTGGCCCTGCTGGTGGGCGTCATGTCGGTCTCTGCGGCCGCCCTCATCGGGGTACCCGTGGGCATCATCGCCGGCATGTCCCACCGGTGGGTGGCAGCCATCTTGTCCCGCGGCGCCGACATCCTCTACGGTTTCCCCGCCCTGCTGCTGGCCATCCTCTTCGCGGCCGCCGTGGGCGGCTCCACGTGGACGGCCGTGGCAGCCATCGGCATCGCCACCATCCCCGTCTTCGTCCGTATCGCCCGTGCCGCCACGATGCAGGTCATGAGCCAGACCTTCGTGGAGGCGGCCAGACTGTCTGCCACCCCGCCCCTGCAGGTGGCGTGGCGCCACGTGCTCCCCAACATCGCCCCGGTGCTGGGGGTGCAGGTGTCCGTCAGCTTCGGGCTGGCAATCCTCGCCGAGGCGGGACTGTCCTACCTGGGCCTCGGCTCCGGCAGCGACGTCCCCACGTGGGGCAGGATGCTGCGCGAGGCGCAGAACGAACTCTTCAACGCCCCGCTCGTGGCGCTGTGGCCCGGTCTGGCCATCGCCATGGCCACCATGGGCTTCAACCTGCTCGGCGACGGACTGCGCGACCTGCTGGACCCCAAGCTGCGGGAGATCGCGTGAACCGACTTGAGGTGACAGACCTGACCGTCGCGTTCGGCCGCCGCCGCACCGTCGCCGTCGACCGCCTGTCGTTCACGCTGGGGCAGCACGAGCGCCTCGGGATCATCGGGCAGTCCGGATCCGGGAAGTCCGTCACGGGTCTGGCAATGATCGGGCTCCTCCCCGAAAATGCCCACGTCAGCGGGTCCATCCTCCTCAACGGGCGCGAACTCGTGGGCGCCCCGGAGCGGGAGCTGCGTCCTTTGCGGGGCGACGAGGTGTCCATGATTTTCCAGGAACCCATGACCGCCCTGGACCCCACGATGCGCGTGGGGCGCCAGATCGGTGAGGTGGTGGCGCTGCACCACCGCGACCGCAGGGGCGGTATCCACGACGAGGTGCTCGACTGGCTGGGGCGTGTCGGCATGACCGACCCGGAGCGCGTCGCCCGGTCCTTTCCCGACGAGCTCTCCGGTGGGCAACGGCAACGCGCGCTGGTGGCCATGGCGCTGGCGAACGAGCCGGGGCTCGTGATCTGCGACGAACCCACCACGGCGCTCGACGTCATCGTGCAGCGCCAGATCCTTGACCTGCTCGACGAGCAACTCCAGGGGCGCGCGTCGCTGTTCGTCAGCCACGACCTCGCCGTGGTCCGGCAGGTCTGCGACAGGGTGCTCGTCATGCTCCAGGGGCGTGTGGTGGAGTCCGGGAAGATCGACGACATCATCGAGGACCCGCAGCATCCCTACACGCGGGGCCTCGTCGCGGCGGCGCGCATCGGCAACCACCCGAGGGGCACCCGGTTACCCACCATGACCGACTTCACAGAGGGGGGTCGTGCGTGAACGGCTCACTGATGGCGACGCAGGGTGCCGAGGTGACGTACCGGCGCTCCGGGCGGCCATTCGTGGCGCTCCACGACGTGACCTTCCGGCTCGCGCCGGGGGAGCGGGTGGGGGTCGTGGGCGGCTCCGGTTCAGGCAAGACCACGCTGGCCCGGCTGCTGTTGGGGCTGATCCGGCCCAGCGCCGGGACGGTGTCGTTCCGGGGTCAACGCGTCGACGGCTTGCCCGAACGACTCCTCGGCGACCTGCGGGCCGGTGCCTCCATGGTGTTCCAGGACCCCAACTCCTCGCTCAACCCACGCATGGAGGTGGGCGACATCATCTCTGAGCCGCTGCGCTCGCCACGGCTCCGGCGTCGCGGCGACCTTCCAGAGGTATCCCCGGAGGCTGTCCGGGCGGCGCTGGAGTCCGTCGGCCTGGATCCGGCCACAACGTCCCGCTTCCCGCACCAGCTCTCCGGTGGGCAGCGGCAGCGGGTGGCCATCGCGCGGGCTCTCGTCAGCGACCCCGAGGCTCTCGTGGCCGATGAACCCGTGTCAGCGCTGGACGTGTCCGTGCGCGCACAGGTGCTGAACCTCCTGTCCGACGCCGTCACGGAGCGAGGTCTCGCGCTGGTGTTCATTTCGCATGACCTCGCCGTGGTGCGGCACCTGTGCGAACGTGTCGTGGTGATGCAGCAGGGCCGCGTCGTCGAGGAGGGGGCCGTCGACGACGTGTTCGCGGATCCCCGCCACCCCTACACCAGGCAGTTGCTCGAGGCAACACTCAGCATCTGATCGACCGTGACCTGACCAGGCAGCAGCCCCCGTCCGCAGATCGCTATTGTGGGACACGTGAAGGCTCTCCTGCTCGAAAACATCCATTCCGAGGCCACCCGCATCCTGACGAAGCGTGGCTACGACGTCGAGAACAGGGCCGGCGCCCTGACTGACGGTGATCTCGTCGCCGCGCTCGAGGGCGTCAGCTACCTGGGTATCCGGTCTCGTACGCAGATCACCCGCGAAATCCTGGAGGCTGCACCCAGCCTCAAGGCCGTGGGCGCCTTCTGCATCGGTACCAACCAGATCGACCTCGACGCCGCGACCGAGGCCGGTGTGGCCGTGTTCAACGCCCCCTACTCCAACACGCGCTCCGTCGTGGAACTCGCGATCGCCGAGATCATCTGCCTGGCCCGCCACCTCACGGACCGCAACAAGGACGTCCACGAGGGGCGCTGGGACAAGTCGGCCATCGGCTCCCACGAGATCCGGGGGCGAACGCTCGGCATCATCGGGTACGGCAACATCGGCTCCCAGCTGTCCGTGGTGGCCGAGGCGCTCGGCATGCGCGTGTACTACTACGACATCGCGGACCGCCTGCCGCTCGGCAACGCCAAGGGCCTGGGGTCCATGGAGGAACTGCTGGAGGTCTCCGAGACGGTCTCCGTGCACGTCGACGGCCGGGCCAGCAACGCCGGCCTCATCGGCGAGGCACAGTTCGCCCAGATGCGTCCCCGCACGCTGTTCCTGAACCTGTGCCGCGGCAACGTCGTCGACCACGACGCCCTGTATGACAACCTCGTGAGCGGTCACCTGGCGGGTGCCGCCATCGACGTGTACCCCAAGGAGCCCAAGATGAAGGGCGAGCCCATGGTCAGCAAGCTGCAGGGCCTGAGCAATGTCATCCTCACCCCGCACATCGGTGGCTCCACTCTGGAGGCTCAGGTGGACATCGGCCGCTACGTCGCCGGCAAGCTCGCCGACTACGAGACCTACGGCGCCACATCAATGTGTGTGAACCTGCCCGAGGTGCCCGGCGCATCCCCGGAGAACCACCGCATCGTGCACCTGCACCACAACGTGCCCGGCGTGATGGCCCGCCTGAACCACCTGCTGGCCAACCACAACATGAACATCGCTTCCCAGACGCTGTCCACCCGGGGCCAGCTCGGCTACGCCGTCACCGACGTGTCGGGGGAGGCGCCCGCCGACCTCCTCACCGAACTCGAGGCCCTGGACGAGACAGTCCGCGTCCGGGTGCTGTAAGTCCACCACACACGTCACGAAACCCCGGCCCACCCGGTCGTGGGCCGGGGTTCTGTGTCGTGGGGGCCCGGGCCCCCCTGTGTTGCTCGGCAGTTCCTCGCGGCGAGGCATGCGGGAATGCTCCCGGTCCCGGACAGCCTCAGGCGTCGTGGTTGGCTGCCATCTCGCGAAAATAGTCCCCGACGCGGTGGGTGCCGCAGCGCTCGCCGACGGCGTCGTGCGTCAATCCCTCGGCGAAGAACTGGGCGAGGCTGGCGGATCGCTCGCCCAGACGAGACGCCATCCACACTGTTGCCGTGAGGGCTGGGCCGGGGATCGTCACCAGGCGCGGATGCTTCCCCCACGCCTCGAAGGCGAGACGGGCCATGTCCGGGTAGGTGAGAACATCGGGGCCACCCACATCCCAGGAGCCGTTGACGTCCCCCATCCTGTCGACGCAGAATCGGGCCAGGTCCGCGCCGTGGATGGGCGCCACGCGCGCGTCACCGGGAGGCACCAGTGCGACGCCGCGCCGCGCCATGCCCACGTAGTCGCCGACGTCGGAGAAGTACCCGGACGGGTTCACCACCTGATGGGCCACGGGGGAGCGACGCAGCACTTCGGCGAACGCTGACTTGGCGCGCAAAAGCAGGGAGCGGCCAATGTCTGCATGCATGACGTTGACGTAGAGGAAGGAGCGCACCTGATGGTGCTCCGCGTCGGCCAGCAGGTGCAGGTTGGCCACGAAATCGACATCCCACGGGTTCGCGTTCTGTCGGGTGACCCCCAGTGCGGAGATGACCCGGTCCGCCCCGCGGCAGAGTCCCGTGACGAAGCCCGGGTCGGTGACCTCCCCCTCGGCCCACTCCGCGACGAGTCCTGACAGCGAGGGCGCGCCGTGTGGACCCGGCGATTCTGCCCGGCGGCGGGAGCGGACAATCGCACGCACCAGGTGACCGCGTGCCGCGAGCTCGGCCACGACGTGGCGGCCCAGGTAGCCGGTGGCGCCGGCGACAACGACGGTGTCCATGTCACCCTCCTCGAAGCTGCACGCCGAGGCCAGGCTGGTGCCGGCAGTGGTGTCACGCTACGTCCGGCCAGAGGTGGATGCAACCACATTCCAGAAGTCGCGACCGTCGTCCCCTGGTTCAGAGGGTGCTGAGTACTTCCATGGCGATGTCGTGGAGCAGGCCGTTGGTCGCGAGGGCGCCGGGACCCTTGACACCGGGCTCTCCGTCGAGGTTGGTGAAGCGACCGCCGGCTTCCCGGACGATGATGTCAAGGGCGGCCATGTCGTAGAGGGCCAGGTCCGGCTCGCACGCGATGTCGACGGCGCCCTCGGCCACCAGCATGTAGCTCCAGAAGTCGCCGTAGGCGCGGGTGCGCCAGGACTGGCGCATGAGGTCGATGAAGCCCTGGCCGCGGCCCGAGTCCACCCATTCGGAGATGTCGGAGTAGGACAGGGAGGCGTTGTCCATCTCGGAGACCTTGCTGACGCGGATCTCCGAGGCGTTGAACAGGGTCTTGCCGGTGCGCGCGCCGCCGTTGAGGCTGGCCCACCAGCGCCGGCTGAGCGCGGGGGCGGACACGACGGATGCGACGACCTCCCCCTCCACCTGCAGTGCGATGAGGGTGGCCCACACGGGAACGCCGCGCAAGTAGTTCTTGGTGCCGTCGATGGGATCGATGATCCAGCGGCGTGCGCTCTCGCCGGTGTCCGACATCTCCTCGCCGTGCACGGCGTCGCGCGGACGGGCCTTGGCCAGCGTCCGTCGGATCGACTCCTCGACGGCGGTGTCCGCCTCGGTGACGGGTGTGTTGTCAGGTTTGCTCTCAAAACGCAGGTCGAGTGCTTTGAAGCGATTCATGGACAACGAGTCCGCGTCGTCGGCAAGCATGTGCATGAGTCGGACGTCGTCGGTCAGGTTCTTCGGCTGGGCCATGGACCCAACCTATCGAACAGGGTGATCGCTCAGATGAAGGCGCGCTCCATGCGGCGGAATGAGGCGAGCCGGAGGTGGTCCAGCCGACCATCCGCCACGGCCTCGTCCAGTGCGCACCCCTCTGCACCGGTCTGGTGGTGGCAGCCGCGGGGACACTGCTCGGCAAACTCCGTGAGGTCGCCGAACGCGGCCACGATGGAGGAGGTCTTCACGTGGCTGATGCCGAACGAGCGCACGCCCGGTGTGTCCACGATCCAGCCACCCTGCGGCAGCGGGATCGCCAGGGCCGAGGTGGAGGTGTGACGGCCCTTGCCGGTGAGGTCGCTGACCTCAGCCACCGCGCGGTTGATGCCGGGCACCAGGGCGTTGACGAGGGTGGACTTCCCGACGCCCGAGTGCCCCACCAGCACGGTGGTGTGGTCGGTGAGGATGCTGTGCACGGCCGCGAGGTCGGAGCCGGGGCGGGTGGTGATGATGGGGACGTCCAACGGCTGGTAGGCCGCGATCAGTTCGTCGGGGCTGGCGAGGTCGGCTTTGGTGAGGCACAGGATGGGGGAGACCTTCGCGTCGAAGGCGGCCACCAGAATCCTGTCGATCATGCCCATGCGGGGCTCCGGGTCAGCCAGTGCCGTCACAATCATGAGTTGGTCGGCATTGGCCACGATGGGCCGCTCGAACGTGTCGGCGTCGTCGGCGCTGCGACGCAGGATGGTCCGGCGCTCTGCCACCTCGACGATACGGGCCAGCGTGCCCTCCGAGCCGGAGGTGTCGCCGTCGAGCGTCACGACATCTCCGACGATGACACCCTTGCGCCCGATGACGCGCGCTTTCGTCGCCGTGACCAACGTTCCGTTGTCCAGCAGGCAGCGGTACCGCCCACGGTCCACGGTCACGATCCGCGCCGTCGGGGCCCCGAAGTAGTCGGGTCGCTCCTTGGTGCGGGGACGGCTGTGCTTGCGGGGCCGGTCGAAACCACCCTGGTCATCGGCGCCGAGCCCCCCGCGACGGGCCATCAGGCACCCACCGCGGCGAGCCAGTCGGCCTCGAAGTTGGGCATGGTCTTCGCGACGCATGCCAGGTCGGTGACGCTGAGTCCGGGGACGCGCAGCGCGAGGATGGCGGCCGAATGCACCATGCGGTGGTCGGCGTAGGTCTCGAACTCGGTGGGTGCGAGGTCGGTGGGTGAGTCGACACCTTCCACGACGAGCCCGTCGTCGGTCTCGTGGGCTGTGATGCCCAGCCGGGTGAACTCCGTGACGAGGGCGGCGAGGCGATCGGTTTCGTGGCCGCGGATGTGCCCGACGCCGCGGATGCGGGTGGTACCCCGGGCCAGCGCGCCCAGGCTCGCCACGACAGGTGTCAGCTCGGAGGAGGCATGCAGGTCGACGTCGATGCCCTGCAGGCGCTCGGGTCCGTGCAGCGTGACACGGTCCCCGTCCTGATCGACGGTGGCGCCGAGGCGCCGGGCGATGTCCAGGAAGAGACCACCGGCCTGCTGGTTCACAGCGGGCCAGCTGGGCACGGTGACGGAGCCCCCGGTGACGGCCGCGGCTGCCAGGAAGACTGACGCGTTGGTGAGGTCGGGCTCCACCGTCATGTCGCGCGCAGCGATGGGACCGGGTGCCACCTGCCAGGTGTTGTCGTCCACCTCGTCGATGTGGACGTCGTGCTGGCGCAGCATGTGCACCGTCATGCCGATGTGAGGGCGGGACGGCACGGTGGCGCCGACCTGTTCGATGCGCAGCCCCCGGGGGAGCCTGGCTGCCACCAGCAGCAGGCCGGAAATGTACTGGCTTGTGGCGGAGGAGTCCACCCGCACCACGTTCGACGCGCTGCGGCCGGGCGTGACGGTGAACGGGAGCCTGTCCGAGTCCACGTCCGCACCCAGTTGGCGCAATGCGTCGAGGAGCCCTGCCATGGGCCGGTTGCTGGCATGCGGGTCGCCGTAGAAGTGCGTGGGGCCCCCGGCCAGCAGCGCGACGGGGGGCACGAAGCGCATCACGGTGCCGGCGAGCCCGCAGTCGATGCCACTGGCTGCAGTGGTGAAACGTTGCGGCGCCGTGATGCGCAGCCCGTCGGACACGTCCCCCTCGACCGTGACGCCCATCGAGCGCAGCGCGGCAATCATCAGGTCACTGTCGCGGGAGGCCAGCGCGCCTTTAACCGTGCAGGGCCCGTCCGCCAAGGCAGCGATGACGAAGGCACGGTTGGTCTCGGACTTCGACCCGGGGACCAGAACTTCAGCCGTCACCGGTCCCGGGGACGAAGGGAGAAGGTGTGCCATCAGTGGATCACGGACTCCAGCTTCTTACCGACCTTCTTGGCCTCTTTCCGGGCACTCTTCGACAGGTCATGGCCCTTCTTCTCCGCCTTCTTCGCGGCCTTTTTCGCTGTGTGCGAGATGTCGTCGGTCGTGGCGGAGATCTTCTTGTCGGCAGCCTTGACGGTCTGCTCTGCCCGCCACGACAGGCTGGGGCGACCCTGGAGGTCGCGGGCGGCGATCAACGTGGCACCCAGAAGGGCCAGGTTCGTCAGCACCTTCGGTCGGGCCGCGTCCTTCTCCTCCTTGGAGGCGCCCTTCGCCGGGAGTGCGATGGCGACGTTCAGGACCGTGGACTTGGCCAGGAGGACCGCACCCAGTCGGCGACCGATCCCGGTGGCGAACATCACACCACCTGCCACCTCGGCGGCGCCCCCCAGACGGACCCACGTCTCCGTGGACTCGGGGATGGACGAGGAGTAGGGCGCCGGGACCACGCGCTGCAACAGCGGCACGACGCGCGCCGTGAAGGCTTCGGCTTCCGGGGCGGACTCGGCGGGGTTGCGCAGCTTCTTCACACCGTCGGCGATGAAGGCGCTGGCGAACAGACTACGGGACAGAAAACGCAACAGGCTCATGGGGCCAAACATACCCACTCAGGAGTGCACGAGCGCTCGCACGTCCTAGATTGGTGCGCATGTGTGGGCGATACGCGGCCGGTGCTGATCCTGACGAACTCGTCGAGGAGTACCGCATCGACGAGGTCACGGCGGACGGGCGCGACGCGTGCGTTCCCCGGTTCAACATCGCCCCCACCGACACGGTTCCCGCAGTGGTGGAGCGCGAGGCGGAGACAGGTCTCCTCCGCAAGCTCGTGGGCCTCCGGTGGGGTCTGGTGCCCAGTTGGTCGAAGGATGCCGGGGGCGGCGCGCGCATGATCAACGCCCGCGTGGAGACCGTCACCGAAAAACCCGCCTATCGCAGGGCCATGGCGGCCAGGCGGTGCCTGCTGCCCGCCCTGGGCTACTACGAGTGGCGGCCGGAGAAAATCGGGGACACCACGCTGAAGCAGCCCTACTTCCTCAGGCCGGCTGATGGCTCGATGGTGCACATGGCCGGGATCTACGAATTCTGGAAGGGGCCAGACGGATGGCTCGCCACGGCGTCCATCATCACCACCAGCGCCACCGATGAGCTGGGGTGGGTGCACGACAGGATGCCCATGACCGTCACGGACCGGGACCTCTGGCTGGACCCTGGACTCACGGCCGGTGAGACGGCGCGGGAACTACTGGTGCCGCTGCCGCATCTGGCGCCCACCAAGGTGTCGAGGGCCGTCAATTCCGTGGCCAACGACGGAGCCGACCTTCTGCTGCCCATCGAGTGATCTTTTGGGGAATAGACGGGCCACGGGTGGTGTTCCACCAGACATGGCCCCACTCCTCGACACGGCAGTCCCGGACATGGGTCTGCGTCGTCGTTTTCCGGCGCTATCCTCGTACCTGATGAACGTGGAAGCCTCAAGCACTGACCTCGCCCCGGACGCCGTCGACGTCCCGTCGCAGGACGCTGCCTTCGAGGAAGAGGCGCTCAGCCACCTGGACCGTCTCTACGCCGCCGCGTTGCGCATGACCCGCAATGCCGCTGACGCCGAGGACGTGGTACAGGAGGCCTACGCCAAAGCGTTCGCCGCTCAGTCCACCTTCACGCCCGGAACCAATCTCAAGGCGTGGCTGTACCGGATTCTCACCAACACCTACATCAACACCTACCGCAAGGCTCAGCGTTCGCCTCGCACCAGCTTCGACGGCGACGTCGAGGACTGGCACCTGGCACGGGCGGCCTCGCATGACTCCGAGGGTCTGCGATCAGCGGAGATGGAGGCGCTGGATCAGACGCCCGACAAGACGGTGGCTGATGCGATGAGCGGGTTGCCCGAGAACTTCAGGATGGCTGTCTACCTGTCGGACGTCGAAGGTTTCTCGTACAAGGAGATCGCCGAGATCATGGGTACGCCGATCGGCACGGTCATGAGCCGGCTGAACCGGGGGCGCGCCCTCCTGCGTGACGCGCTGGCCGACTACGCGGCCGAACGTGGCATCTCCCGTCGTCAGCGAGGCGATGCGTGATGTCCGACACCGCAATGTGGAGCCACGAACACGACGAGATGGACGAATGCGTCAGGGCCCTGGAGGCGGTTCACGCCTTCCTCCACCACGAACTGGCCGACGCGGACGCGGACGTGATCCGCGTTCACCTGCACGCCTGCGAACGATGTATGGAGAACTTCGACATCGAGTCCACCATCACGGAGATGATCGAACGCAGCCAGCCCGCGCAGAGGGCGCCGGCAGGACTCGCCGCCCGGGTGCGCGTCATCCGTCGCACTCTCCGCTGAGACCCTGCACTCATGCCGGCCGGCACGACGCCAGCTTTACGGGGACGGTGAACTAGGATCTGGCGGTGACCAACCCCAGCCTGGATGCCATCGACCCCGACGAACTCGCCATCGCGGTCAAGGTGCTCGGTGAGCTCCATGAGCTGCCGTCGGATCATCCCGACGTGACCACGGTGAAGCGCGCGGCATCCCACATGTACAAGGTGCTCAAGCACACCCGTCGGTTGCGCAAGCGCGAGGCGGAGGCGGCGGCCGACCGCGCCATCATCGAAGCCACCGCCACCGGTTCGCGGATGCGCATCGACGACGAGACCCAGGGCATTCAGCTCGTCTCCACCACCACCGGTGCCTTCGCCGGCGAGTTGTTGAAGTCCCGCGGTTGCTACATCTGCAAGCGCGACTACACGCTGGTGGACGCTTTCTACCACTGGCTCTGCCCCGAGTGCGCCGCCTTCTCCCACACCAAGCGTGACCAGCGCACCGACCTGACGGGCAAGCGGGCGCTGCTGACCGGCGGTCGGTCCAAGATCGGCATGTACATTGCGTTGCGTCTGCTGCGCGACGGTGCACACACCACCATCACCACGCGGTTCCCGAAGGACGCCGTCCGGCGTTTCTCCTCGCTCGAGGACAGCGACGAATGGCTCCACCGGCTCAAGATTGTCGGGATCGACCTGCGCGACCCCACCCAGGTGGTTTCCCTGGCTGAGGACGTGGCCGCCTCAGGGCCCCTGGACATCCTCATCAACAACGCCTGCCAGACCGTCAGGCGCTCACCCGGCGCCTACAGCCAACTCGTCGAGGCTGAGCTGGTCCCCCTCGCACCCCCCTGCGCCGGCCGTGAACTGCCGGAGATGCTCTCCTTCGACCGGATCTCCGAGGCCCACCCCGCTGCAATCGCCGGTGCCCTGAACAGGGACGCCGTGCCACAGCACGAAGGTGAGTCACTCGAGCAGGCCCGGGCCGTGCACACGGCAGCGTCGCTGACGGCGCTGGCCCTCTCCGCCGGGAACGCCTCGCTCGAGGCACACCTGGCCGGAACCGCCGTCGATGCCGGGGGACTGCTGCCTGATACACAGACCAACAATTCCTGGACCCAGGTTGTCGACGAGGTCGACCCGTTGGAGTTGCTCGAGGTGCAGTTCTGCAACTCGATCGCGCCGTTCCTGCTGGTCTCCAAGCTGAGGCCGGCGATGCGGGCGGCCGTCGCCGCCGGTGCCCGACGCGCGTACGTGGTCAACGTTTCAGCCATGGAGGGGCAGTTCTCCCGGCGCTACAAGGGTGCCGGCCACCCGCACACCAACATGGCCAAGGCCGCTTTGAACATGATGACCCGGACCAGCGCCGGGGAGATGTTTGAGACCGACAAGATCCTGATGACAGCGGTCGACACCGGATGGATCACCGACGAGCGGCCCCACCAGGAAAAGTTGCGGATCGCCGCCGAGGGCTGGCACGCCCCCCTCGACCTGGTCGACGGCGCGGCCCGGGTCTACGACCCGATCGTGATCGGCGAGGCAGGGGAGGACCTCTACGGCTGTTTCGTGAAGGACTACAAGCCCAGCCCCTGGTGACGCTGACGCCCCGTCACCCCGGGCGGGCACCCGGGAGACGTCCCCTCGGTGTCCTCCCGGACCGGGGCACAAACAAAACCCCCGCCGGCAAACCAGCGGGGGTTGTGTGAATCTCCTCGGTCAGGCGTTGGGACGCTTGCCGTGGTTGGCCTTGTTCTTGCGGCGCGCGTTGCGCTTGCGTCCACGTTTGCCCATGGTGACTCCTCGTTTGCTGGATGGTGCGGGTACAAGTGTGCCAGAAACCGGCGCAGGGTCCTACCATGCGTCCCACGTGGCCCTCGGTGCCGCCGTGGTGGCACAGTATGGCCATGGTTCTGACACATCTGGAGAAGTTGACCGACGAGCAGTGGCTCGAAGGGTTTGTGGAGCAGTGGCACCTGCTCGCTGACCTCAGTTTCTCCGACCTCCTCCTGTGGGTGCCGAGCGAGGAGGGCGAGCGCTTCACCTGCACTGCCCAGGTTCGTCCCGTCACGGGTCCGACGGCGCTCGAGGACGACGTCATCGGGGAGACCATCATCAATGAGGTGGACCACGCCGTCACCGCCGCGTTCATGACGGAGCAGATTGCCGAGACCAGCGACAACCAGATCAGCGCAGGCATCCCCGTGGACGTGTGGGCGGTGCCCATCATGCGCCACGGTCGCTGCATCGCCGTCCTGGAACGCCACACGAACCTCATGGGGGTGCGCGCAATGGGCGCGCTCGAGGAGAACTACATGGAGGCCGCCGGCGTCCTCACGTCCATGCTGCTGGAGGGCCAGTTCCCACTGGCGCCGGCCATGGACAAGGCGTTGGAGCCCAAGGCGGGTGACGGCCTCCTACGCGTGCAGCCCAACGGGGTCATCACCTACGCCTCCCCGAACGCCATCACGGCCTACCGACGCATGGGCGCCCAGGGCGACATCGAGGGGGAGGACTTCGGGGAACTGACGCGGCGTCTGCGTCACGGCGTCGAGACCATGGGTCAGACGGTGCAGTCGGACCTTCGCGACCAGCGGATCGCGGTGTTCGACGTGGAGCAGTCCCGCGCCTCCATGCGGTTCGTCCTGCTACCGCTCGAAGTGGCCGACATCACGGTGGGCATGCTCGTGCTGTGCCGCGACACCACGGACCTGCGACGCCGCGACCGGATGCTCGTCACGAAGGACGCCACCATCCGGGAGATCCACCACCGCATCAAGAACAACCTGCAGACGGTGGCGGCGCTGCTGCGCATGCAGTCGCGTCGCATGACGTCGGACGAGGGGAAGGAGGCGCTGCGGGACGCCATGCGGCGCGTGTCCTCCATCGCGGTGGTGCACGACACCCTAAGCCACACACTGGAGAAGGACGTGGCATTCGACGAGGTGTGCGACAAGATCCTGCGGATGGTGGGGGACCTGGCGGCCGCTTCCGGCGTGGTGCGGGCCAAGCGTGTGGGGACCTTCGGGGTTGTGTCATCCGAGGCAGCCACATCGCTGGCGATGATCATCACCGAGTTGTGCCAGAACGCCATCGAGCATGGGCTGCAGAGCTCGTCGGGCGACATTGAGGTGAGGCCCCGTCGCGTTGACGGCGAACTGATCGTGGATGTTGTCGACGATGGTGTGGGGTTGCCGGAGGGGTTCGACGTGAAGGCTCAGGAGAGCCTCGGCCTGGCCATCATCACCACGCTCATCACGGATCTGGGGGGCACCGTCCACCTGGGGCCGCGCGAGGACGGCGCCGGAACAGTGGCACGACTGAACATCCCGGTCACTGAGTTCTAGGAGGGGCTGATGGGGGCGGGCCCAGAAGGGCCCGCCGCGTTCAGCTGTTGCGAAGCCTGGAGCGCGCTGCGCGCCTCTTGATGGCCCTGCGTTCGTCTTCGCTCATCCCGCCCCAGACGCCGTGATCCTGTCCCGCTTCGAGAGCCCACGCGAGACATTGCTCGCGCACCTCACAGCGCTGACAGATTTTCTTTGCGTCTTCGATCTGCTGGAGAGCTGGTCCGGTGTTTCCCACGGGGAAGAACAACTCGGGGTCCTCCGTGAGGCAGGCTGCCTTGTGGCGCCAATCCATGTATGTGACACACTCCTTCAATCGGCATTCCCGTGAATCGGGTGTCCGTGGGGGTAGTTGAGAGCTAGAGCAACCTACTCCGAGTAGCCACGATAGACAACCCCCGTCCACCGTGGGGCCTGTGTCACCGAAAACACCCCGGAAAGATTTGCCTTGCCCGGATGCGCGCGGCAGTCTTCAGGACATGCGCCACCTCTCACACATCTTCGAGCCACCGTCCCTGGGCGTCGCCGTCACGGGGGCCGCGCTCTCGGGTGTGGGCATCGTGGGAGTGGGGGTCGGATCGATCGCGGCCGCGCATGCCGCGTTCAGCATCGGCATCGGGGCCGTTCTCATCGGCTACGGCCTGCTGGTGGCGTTCGGGGCCTGGCTCGGGGCGCGACGCAATCCCTTTGCCCGCGGACTCATCGTGGCGCCTGCTCTGCTGCACATCGCCACGGTGGCCAGCCTCATGCAGTCCGCCGAGACCCCGCAGGTGGTGGGCCTCGGTGCGGTCCTGCTGCTTCTGGTGGCCACCGTGGTGGCCGCTGTCCTGCCCAGTACTCGTCTCGCCCTGGCGAGGCCGGCAGCCGGGGAGGACTGACGGCCGGCTCAGGCCAGTCGGCCCGCCCCCTCTGACGGCGTGGCCGTGAACCATTCCGGTGGGTGATGCCCGGCGGCGGCGAACGCCGCCGCGATCTCCTGGGCGATCAGGTCACCCTCACCGGTGTGGCAGAGCGCGATGATGCACCCGCCGAAACCTCCGCCGGTCATGCGGGCCCCGAGCGCGCCCGCCGCCTTCGCGGTGTCCACGGCCAGGTCGACGGTGTCCACAGTGATCTCGTAGTCGTCGCGCATGGATGCGTGGGAGGCATCGAGCAGGGGCGCCAGATCCGCCAGCCGCCCCTCGCGTGCCACCTCGTAGGCCTCCAGGGTGCGGGAGTTCTCGGTGACGACGTGGCGCACGCGCTTGCGCATCACCTCGTCGTCCAGCTTCGCCAACGCGTCGTCGAGGTCCGTGACGTCGCGGAGTGCCGGGATGCCCAGGATGGCGGCGGCCTGCTCGCAGGACGCGCGTCGCTGCCCGTACTCGCCATCGACGTGGCTGTGGGGGGTCTTGGTGTCCAGCACCAGCATCTCGAAGCCCTGCTCCGCCATGGGCAGGGGCACGTGAACGCCCTCGAGGGAGCGGCAGTCGAGGAAGAGGCCGAAGTCCTTCTGGCAGAGTGTGCTGGCCGCCTGGTCGAGCAGGCCGGTGGGGGCCCCGACGTAGGCGTTCTCTGCCATGCGGGCGACCTTGGCTCGATCCATGGGCTCGATGTCGAGCTCGTACAGGTCACACATGGCCGCCACGACTGCGCACTCGATGGCCGCGGAACTGGAGAGACCTGCGCCCAGCGGGACGTCGGACGTCAGCACCAGGGTGGTGGCGCCCACCTCGTGGCCGGAGGCCTCCAATGCCCAGATGACGCCTGCCAGGTAACCGGACCAGCCCCCAGTACCCGGTTCAAGGGCTGAGAGGGCCACTTCCACGCGCTCCTCCAGTTCCAGGGAGTACATGACCAGCAATGCGTCATCGCGGCGGCCGGCGGCGACCACAGCCCTCTTCTCGAGGGCGAACGGCAGGACGAACCCGTCGTTGTAGTCGGTGTGCTCGCCAATGAGGTTGACCCGGCCCGGGCCGAACCACAGCCCGGTTGCCTCACGCCCAGCGATCTCCAGGTACGTGGCGCGCAGGGCGTCGAGACGCTGTTGTGTGCCTGTCGAAAGGCTCTGCATCTAGTTCTCCTCGTCGTCGAGACGCGCCGGCCATGGTGCCAACCGCTCGATGGTGTTCAACATTGCGGGATGCAGCTCCATGAAGGTCTGCATGGTCTCTCGGCCGGCCAGAGGACGGCGATCTGCTCGCTGCACTGACCGGGCCGTGGAGTGCTTCCGTGACCCGGTTTGTGCACAACAGGATCGTCTCAGTTGCCGAAAGCTGCTTCGAGCAGCTCGGTGGCCTGCACGAGGTGCACCTTGTGTGACCCCACGGACGGAGCCGAGGCCCAGGGCCTCGCCACCCGCTTCATGGTGAGGGGCTTGGCCGTGTGCCGGGCGACCGCGTTGGGCAGGTGCACGGACATGAACGGCCACGGGCCCTGGTTGGCGGGTTCGTCCTGTACGAAGCGGACGTCGTCCACGTGCGCGTAGCGGTCGAGGATCTCGGCCACCTCCTGTCCGGGCAGCGGGTACAGCCGCTCCAGGGCCACGATTGCCACCTTGCCCTCGAGGCCGCGCCTGGCGCGCTCAGTGACGAGCTCCCACCGGATCTTGCCGGAGCAGAGCATGACGCGCTCCACCTGCGACGGGTCCTCGATGGTGGGGTCGTCGAGCGCCGGGTGCCAGTGACCCGACGTGAAGTCCTCCGGCATGGAGGCGGCCTGCTTGTTGCGGAGCATCGACTTGGGTGTGGCGATCACCACGGGGCGGTGGAAGTTCACGTAGGCGTGCTGACGGAGCAGGTGGAAGTAGCTGGCGGCCGTCGACGGCTGGCACACGGCCAGGGCGTTCTCGGCACACAGCTGCAGCCACCGTTCGATGCGGGCGGAGCTGTGGTCGGGGCCCTGGCCCTCGAAGCCGTGCGGCAGCAGCAGCACCACGCCCGATTTCTGGGTCCACTTGGCCTGACCCGATGCGACGAACTCGTCGGAGATGATCTGGGCACCGTTGACGAAGTCGCCGAACTGCGCCTCCCACAGCACCAGTGCCTCGGGTCGGGCCACGGAGTAGCCGTACTCGAACCCGAGTGCCGCGTACTCGCTGAGGAGCGAGTCCCAGACCTCGAACGACGCCTGGTCCTTCGACAGATGCTTCAGTGGCACCCACGACTCCCCGGTGACCCGGTCGACGATGGCGGCGAAGCGCTGCGAGAAGGTGCCGCGACGCGAGTCCTGCCCGGCGAGGCGCACGGGCCGGTCCTCCAGGACCAGCGACCCGAACGCCAGGATCTCGGCGGTGGCCCAGTCGATGGGCCCGTGCAGGATGGCCTCGGCGCGCCGCTCCAGCTGCGGCATCACCTTGGGGTGAGCCGTGAAGCCCTTGGGCAGCTCCGTGTGCACCTGCGAGATGAGCTGCATGGCCTCCGGGGTGATCTCCGTGAGGCGCTGCGCCGGCTTCGTGGGGTAGTACGGGACGCGGCTGTACTCGTCGTCGACGGCGTCGGCGTCGCGCGCATCGCGCACCTCCCGGAACACGTGCTCCAGACGGCTCCGGAAGCTGTTCATGACCTTCTCTGCGTCGGCCATGGAGATGTCGCCACGGCCGATGAGCGACTCGGTGTAGAGACGACGCACCGAACGCTTCTGCTCGATGAGGTCGTACATGCGGGGCTGGGTGAAGCTGGGGTCGTCGCCCTCGTTGTGTCCACGGCGGCGGTAACAGATGAGGTCGATGACCACGTCCCTGTTGAACTTCTGCCGGTAGTCGAAGGCCAGGCGCGCAGCGCGGATGCAGGAGTCGGGATCATCGCCGTTGACGTGCAGGATGGGTGCCGCGATGGCCTTGGCAACGTCGGTGCAGTACTTCGAGGAGCGGCTCTCGGCCGGGGCAGTGGTGAAGCCCACCTGGTTGTTGACCACGATGTGTACGGTGCCGCCGGTTTTGTAGCCGCGGATCTGGCTCATCTGCAGGGTCTCGAACACCACGCCCTGGCCGGCGAACGAGGCGTCGCCGTGCAGCAGCAGCGGCAGCACCGGGTAGTCGTCGGCTCCCAGCACGTCCTGCTTGGCGCGGGCGATGCCCTCCACCACCGGGTTGACGGCCTCGAGGTGTGACGGATTGGCGGCCACCGACGTCTTGATGGTGGTGCCGTTGACGGCCACGAAGGCACCCTCGGAGCCCAGGTGGTACTTGACGTCGCCGGTGCCGCTGCGGATGTCGAGCGTGCCGTCGAACTCACGGAAGATCTGGCCGTACTTCTTGCCGACGATGTTGGCGAGGACGTTGAGGCGGCCGCGGTGCGGCATGCCGATGCAGACCTCGTCCATCGAGTCGTTGGCGGCCCTCTGACACACCTCGTCGAGCAGCACGATGAGCGACTCGCCGCCCTCCAGTGAGAAGCGCTTCTGGCCCACGAACTTGGTCTGCAGGAACGTCTCGAAGACTTCGGCCTCGTTCAGCTTGTCGAGGGCGTGCATGTGCTCGTCGTGCGTGAGCGGCTTCAGAGGCTTCTCCATGCGCTCCTGGAACCATTCGCGCTGGCGGGGGTCGGTGATGTGCATGTACTCCACGCCGACGGTGCGGCAGTAGGAGTCCTGCAGGATGGAGAGGATCTCACGCAGCGGCAGGAACGCCCGCTCCTCGGCGAAAAAGGTGCCGACGGCAAAGTCGCGGTCCAAGTCCCAGATGCTCAGACCGTGGGTCTCCAGCCGCAGGTCCTCGTGCGAGCGCTGACGGTACTCCAGGGGGTCCGTGTCGGCCACCAGGTGTCCCAGGGATCGGTACGCGTTGATGAGCTCCAGCACCCGGCTCGACTTGCTGACCTGGTTGAGCCGGTGGGCGTAGACGTCCGGGGACCAGCGCAGCGGCTCGTAGGGGATCCGCAGAGCCTCGAAGACGTCGTCGTAGAAGCGGTTGTGGCCCAGCAGCAGCTGGTGCAGTTCCTTCAGGAACTCGCCGGACTGGGCGCCCTGGATGACGCGGTGGTCGTAGGTGGAGGTGAGCGTGGTGATCTTGGAGATACCGAGCTCGGTGATGCGGGACAGGGAGGTGCCCTGGAACTCGGCTGGGTAGTCGATGGCGCCGACGCCCAGGATCATGCCCTGACCCGTCATGAGGCGGGGCACGGAGTGGTTCGTGCCGATGCCGCCGGGGTTGGTGATGGACGCGGTGGTCCCCGCGAAGTCGTCGACCGTGAGGCCTCCGCCGCGCGCGCGCTCCACGAGTGCTTCGTAGGCTGCCCAGAACTGGGAGAAGTTCAGCGATTCACAGCCCTTGACGCACGGCACCATGAGCTGGCGGGAGCCGTCGGGCTTCTTCAGGTCAATGGCGATACCGAGGTTGATTGACGGGTTCTGCACCAGCGTCGGCTTGCCGTCGACGACGTCATAGGCATCGTTCATGCCGGGCACGGCCTTCATGGCCTGCACCATGGCGTAGGCGATGAGGTGCGTGAAGGAGACCTTGCCGCCCTTGGAGGTCCTCAGGAAATTGTTGATGATGGTCCGCTGGTCGATGACGAGCTTCATGGGCACCGAGCGCACCGAGGTGGCTGTGGGGACCGTGAGCGACTCCTCCATGTTCTTGGCGGTGCGCATGGGGGCGCCGCGCAGCCTCGTCACGGTGGGGGACGCGGCGCTCGGCTCCGGGCGCAGCGTGGGGTTCGGCGCATTTGCGGACAGACCTGTGCCGTTGGCGGGTGTCGCGGATGGCTCCGTGGTGGGGCTGACCTTGCGGACCACCGCGGGCTTCGCCTCGGTCCCGCCAGCCTTCGGTGCTGTGGGTGCACTCGCCCCGGGGGCGGCCGTCGCAGGCTCGGACACCGTGGGCTTCGCGGTGGCGGGCCTCGTGGGGGCGGTGGCGGGCGCTGCGCCAGGTGCCTTCGCAGGTGGCGGGGTGGCCGTCTTCGCAGCTGCGCTCGGTGCGGCGGGGGCGGAACTGGACGCCTCCTCGGCGAAGAAGTCCTGCCACGTGGGGTCAACGGAGGCCGAATCCTTCTCGTACGCCTCCCGCATCTCGTCGATCAGCCAGGAGTTGGCGCCGAAGGAGTCCTGTGTGTCCGGTGATGACATGTGTGACAGTGGCTTGGCCACGATCCCCTCTGTGAGTCGGTAGCAGGTGGGCTGCTGTGCCCACCCAGAAGCCTATCAAGGCAAAGTGTCGGTCCGCTCGTCGCCATGCGGCGCTGGAGCGGCATGCAGAGGTGGATCGTCGATTCTGGTACCGCGAGCTTCCTCGTCGGACTCCTCGTGATCCGCGGGTTCCTGCACCCGTCCCGTGATCCTCCAGGCGAGGTGGATGGTGTAGAGGGTCACCACGATGAGCAGAACGTTGCGCAGCAGCAGCAGGGAGGTCTCCAGCGGCGACCCGTTGGGCATTCCCATGATCCCGAACGTGCCCCACGGGTAGGTGTACTGCGTGAGGCCCGCCACCACGATGAGCGCGATGGTGATGATGTTCAGGGGACTTCGCAACCACGCACTGCGTCGGGACATGACGAGTACTGACAGTGGCCCACCCAGCCACAGGATGTACTGGGGTGAGAGCGTCTTGTTCGCGACGATGGTGGCCAGGACACTGGCCAGAACCACCAGGAGCATGGCCTCGTGGAGTGCCGGGGTCTGACGCCGGAAATGCCGCAGCAGCCTCCAGGCCAGGACGGCAGTGAGAACTACCCATCCGACCGTCAGCACGCTCGACACCTGGAGCAGGAGCCCGACGCCGGGTCCCTGCAGTTCCAGGGCGTTGTACTGGGAGAGGAACACAGGCCACGCCTGGTTGTCGGTGAATGTGCGCAGGAACATCAGCGGGGTCGCGGGTACCGACTCCATCTGCAGCCCGCGGCGCGACTGCCACACCAGCGGCGAGATGGACCTGGTCCACCCGCCCAGCAGCAGCGACGACATCCCCAGTGCGAATCCGGCGCCGACGAACCCCAGCAGGCGGGCCCGTCCATGTCCGGGACGCAGTGGGTTGGGTGCCGCCAGGGGCAGCGCCAGAAGCGCAGGCCACAGTTTGACGGCCGCCCCCATGGCCACGAGGCTGCCGGCGAGGTAGGGCCGTACCGCCAGGAACATGCAGGCCCACACCACGAGCGCTGCGGGGATGAGGTCGAAGCGGAAGTACATGATGGGCCCGCCGGCGGCCGTGAACAGGATCCACACCAGCGCGCCCTTGGCGTTGCCGCGGCGGAACAGGCTGGCGGCCACGACGACGTCGAGGAACAGCATGAGTCCCGCGAACCAGTTGAAGTAGGGCTCAAACCCGCCCGCCAGCGCATAGATGCCCTGCAGTATCCATTGTGCGGGCAGGGGATACTCCGCCATGATGCCCAGCCCGGAGGCTGCCTCGACGCACTGGGCGCTGCCCTCGAGGAGGCCCTTGTCGAAACACCATGTGTAGTAGCTGTAGTAGGAGACATCGTTGGCCACGAAGCTCGCTGCGGGCTGCTGCCACACCCACCAGTTGACCGCGCGGGTGACCAGGAAGAGGAGCAGAAGCGCCAGTCCTGCGTTGAGGGAGTTGCGCCGTGGTGCGGCGGTGGCTGTCACGAAAAAGGACTCCTGGCTTGCCGGATCAATCGTCGACCCGGCCTCATTGTCACTGTGCTCAGCGCCCCCGCGAGGATTCGAACCTCGGCTCCCGCCTCCGGAGGGCGGTGCTCTATCCCCTGAGCTACGGGGGCAAACATCGTCAGACGTGACCGACTGCGCGACGACAAAAGGTTAGCAAACAATCGTCGGTCCGCTCACCACCCAGGATCGGCTAGCGTTGCGGCGTGCGTTGGATCCCCTGGCCTCTCGTGGCGCTGCTCCTGGTGGGTTGTGTGTCCCGCCCCGCACCGGAGCCCGCCACACTCGTCACCGGTCCGCCGCCGTGGGCCGCGCCGCGCGACGCCGTGTCCTACATCCGGGCGGCGGGGCTTCCGGAGCTGCCACTGGACTCGGAGACTGACCCGTTCATCCTCACCATCGAGGTCTTCGTGGACGGAGAACCGGTGCCGCTGGCACCCTTCATCGGCATCGACCGGCTGCGGGCACTGCAGGCCCCCGTTCACACGCACGAAGCCAGCGGGGACGTGTGGCTCGAGGGCGAGGGCAACCGCGACGTGACGCTCGGGCAGTTCTTCACCCTCTGGGGTGTGCGCTTCGACGACCAGTGCCTCGGCAGCGCCTGCGAGGGCCTCGACGTCCTCGCCGACGGAGCCGCCGTGACCGATCCGGCATCGCTGATCCTGCGCGACCACAACCTCGTGGAAGTCCGCGCCCAGTCCTGACGGGGCGGACACATCGCGCCGGGGGGTGCGCATCTGGCAGGCTTCTTCACCATGACCCACACCCACATCGCCGGTTCCATCCATGCGGATGCCTCCAACGCGGGCCCGCAGTGGCTGAACCTGCCCGAGGACCTCAACGCACTCGATCCCGCGCTGTGGCCCGTCGGCGCACATCGCAACGAGCAGGGTGCCATCGTGGTCGCGGGTGCCAGCCTCACCGACGTCGTGGCCGAGTACGGCACACCGGCCTACGTCATGGACGAGGCAGACTTCCGCGCCCGTGCCGTCGCGTTCCGGGACAGCTTTCCCGGGTGGAACGTCTACTACGCCGGCAAGGCGCTGCTCACCAAGACGGTGGCGCGCTGGGTGGAGGAGGAGGGGCTCAATCTCGACGTGACCACCATGGGTGAGATGCGGATCGCGCTGGCCGGTGGCATGCCCGCTGCGCGTCTGGGACTGCACGGCAACAACAAGTCCGACGCCGAGATCCGCTTCGCGCTGGAGCAGGGTGTCGGCCGCATCATCATCGACTCGTTCCCCGAGATCGAGCGCATCGAAGCCGCCTGCCGCGAGCTCGGTGTGAAGGCTGCAGCACTGGTGCGGGTCACCACGGGCGTGGAGGCCCACACGCACGAGTACATCGCCACCGCACACGAGGACCAGAAGTTCGGTCTGTCCATTTCCGGTGGGCACGCCCTGGCCGCGCTGGTGCGGTGCCACAGCTCCGCCCACATTGACCTGCAGGGAATCCACAGCCACATCGGCTCGCAGATCTTCGAGACGCACGGGTTCGAGGTGGCGATCCGTCGCACCATGCGTCTGGCGCACCAGTTCCGCACCGCCACCGGCACGGAAATGCCCGAGCTGGACCTCGGTGGTGGCTTCGGCATCGCCTACACCAGCGCCGACACGCCCATGGGGACCCGCGAACTCGCCTCCGCGTTCGAGGAGATGATCGAGCACGAGTGCCGCGGCTACGGACTGCAGCGACCCCAGCTCTCGATCGAACCCGGACGCGCCATCTGCGGGCCGGCTGGCGTGGCCGTGTACGAGGTGGGCACCGTCAAGGTGGTCGACATCGAGGGTGGTCGCGCCCGCGTCTACGTATCCGTGGACGGTGGCATGAGTGACAACATTCGCCCGGCCCTGTACGCCGCCGAGTACTCCTGCGTGCTGGCCAACCGGGTCTCGGAGGCCGAACCGGTTCTGTGCCGCGTGGTGGGCAAGCACTGCGAGGGCGGCGACATCCTCATCCGCTTCGTGTTCCTGCCGGGCGACATCGGTCCCGGCGACCTCATTGCGGTCCCGGGGTCGGGTGCCTACGCACGCTCGATGGCCAGTAACTACAATCAGGTCCCGAGGCCACCGCTCCTGTCGGTGCGCGACTCGAAAACGTCGGTGCTGTTGCGCCGCGAGACCTTGGACGACCTGATGCGTCTGGATGTGGGGGAGTGAGCATGGCTGAGGCTGAGCCGTTGAAGGTGGCGCTGCTGGGCGCCGGGGTGGTCGGGTCGCAGGTGGCCCGGATCCTCATCGCCGAGTCCGCGACGCTGGCCGCCCGTATCGGGAGGCCGCTGGAACTGGTGGGGATCGGCGTGCGCCGGCTCGACGTCGAGCGCCCGGGCGTCGATCCCGCCCTGTTCACCACCGACTCCGCGGCACTGGTGGCCCGGGGCGACCTCGATCTCGTCATCGAGGTGATCGGCGGCATCGAACCCGCGCGCAGCCTCCTGCTCTCAGCCATGGAGCACGGCGCCTCCGTCGTCACCGCCAACAAGGCACTGCTGGGCTCCGACATGGCCGCACTGTCCCACTGCGCCAACGCCAACGGAGTGGACCTGTACTACGAGGCCGCCGTCGCCGGCGCCATCCCGATCGTCCGACCCCTGCGCGAGTCGCTGGTGGGTGACGAGATCCGCGCGGTCATGGGCATCGTGAACGGCACCACCAACTACATCCTCGACAAAATGACCACCGCGGGCCTGTCCTTCGACGTGGCGCTGAACCAGGCACAGGAGCTCGGCTTCGCCGAGGCCGACCCCACGGCGGACGTGGAGGGCCACGACGCCGCCGCGAAGGCCGCAATCCTCGCGGGGCTCGCGTTCCACACCGAGGTTCGCCGCGAAGAGGTGTTCTGCGAGGGCATCTCCAGGGTCACCGAAACCGACATCGCCGCCGCCGACCAGATGGGCTTCGTCGTGAAGCTCCTGGCCATCGCACGCCTCACCGATGAGCCAGACGCCCGCGTCATCGTCAAGGTGCACCCCACCATGGTCCCCAAGACCCACCCGCTGGCATCGGTCTCCGGTGCCTACAACGCGATCTTCGTCGAGTCCCGCGACGCGGGGCAGCTGATGTTCATGGGGCAGGGGGCCGGCGGTGCACCCACCGCCAGCGCCGTCATGGGTGACGTGGTCACCGTGGCGCGCAACCGCTTGCGGGGAGCCAGCAACGACATGCAGACCGGGTACACCACTCGTGGCGTGGCCCCCATCGGCGATGCCACGGCCCGGCACTACATCCGCTTCGACGTGGCCGACCGTCCCGGGGTCCTGGCCGCCTGCGCCACCATCTTCGGCGACCACAACGTGTCGCTGCAGACGGTGCAACAGTCCCACCTGGAGGGCGCGCGACGCCAGGCAGGTTTCGAGGCGCGGCTCAACGTCATGACGCACGAGGCCAGCGAGACGGACCTGGCCGCCGTGGTGACCGATCTGCATCTGGCGTCGTTCGTCGGGGACACCATCGACGTCATGCGCGTCGAGGGCCACTGAGACCCACCCATGACCACATTGCACGTCCGGGTTCCGGCCACCACCGCGAACCTCGGATCCGGGTTCGACTGCGTCGGCATGGCGCTGGATTTCCACGACGAGCTCGAGATGGAACTGCTCCAGAGCTCTCACGCGCTCGCCATTGAGGTGGAGGGCCAGGGTGCCGGTACGGTGCCCACCGACGAGACCCACCTGGTGGTGTCCTCGTTGCTGCGGGGCCTGCAGGAATGGGGCGGTGAGCGACCCGGCATGCGGCTGCGATGCCACAACCGCATCCCGCACTCGCGTGGACTGGGTTCCTCCGCCTCGGCCATCGTCGCGGGGCTCGCCTTCGCCTGGGGCATCAGCCGGCCCGGCGAGGCCCTGGACCGCGCCGAACTGACGCGGGTGTCCAGCTTCATGGAGGGCCATCCCGACAATGCGGGCGCCGCCGTCTGGGGTGGGGCCATCCTCGGATGGTTCGACGGCGACGACGTGGATCTCGTTCAGCTGGAAGTCCCGGCAGTCATCGGCACCCTCGTCTGGGTGCCGCAGTTCGAGGTGGGCACCGCCGGCGCGCGCTCCGTCCTGCCGGAGGTGGTGCCGCGTCGCGACGCCGTTGCCCAGGCCATCGCGGCGGCAGCCCTCCCGCTTGCGTTGGAACGCCGGCACGACCTGCTGCTGGCCGCCACGGCCGACCGCCTGCACCAGAGCTACCGCGCAGACCTCATGCGCCCCTCCTTCGACCTCATGACGGCGCTGCGGGAAGCCGGCGTGCCCGCCACCATCTCCGGTGCCGGCCCCACCGTCATCGCCTTCGGCACGGCCGAACAGTTGACGGCAGGTGACGCTGTCGCCTCCGATGGTTTCGAGCGCCACGCGCTCGCGCTGGGCTCCGGAGTGGAGCTCACCGTCTCCTGAGTCGCGGTTGGGTCCAGAACGCGGTGGGGTGGTTCGCGACCCGACTGGACTCCACAATGGGGTGATGCTGCTCAAGGACATTGTGGACGCATCCACCACCATGCAGGCCACGCGATCCCGCCTGGCCAAGAAGGCCGCCCTGGTTGCCGTGCTGCGCAGCGTCACGGCGGATGAGGCGGGCATCGCCACGTCCTACCTCGCCGGAGAACTCCGTCAGCGGCGCACCGGACTGGGCTGGCGCTCCATGGCGACGCCGCCGCCGGCCTCGGAGGATGCGAGCCTCACACTCACGGAGGTGGACGGGGCCTTCGAGGCGATGGCCGCACTGTCCGGGGCGGGCTCACAGGGTCGACGAGGCGTGGCACTGGACGCGCTCATGCGCCGCGCCACAGCGGGGGAGCAGGCCCACATCGCCGGCCTCGTCACCGGGGAGTTGCGGCAGGGTGCTCTCGATGCCCTGGTGGTTGACGCGCTGGCCGAGGCGGTAGGGGCCCCCACCGTGGCCGTTCGACGTGCCGTCATGCTCTCCGGATCCACCGCAAGGGTGGCCGAGGCGGTGCTGAGGGACGGGCCCGCGGGGCTGGCGGCCTTCACGCTGTCGGTGGGGACACCCGTGCGCCCCATGCTGGCCTCCAGTGCGCCGTCGGTGGCGGAGGCGCTCGAGGCGTTGGGTGGAGTGGCGGTGCTGGACGCGAAGCTCGATGGCATCCGTGTCCAGGTCCACAAGCGGGGAGCGGACGTCCGTGTCTTCACCCGCACGCTCGAGGACATCACCCGTCGCGTCCCCGACCTCGTGGAGGTCGTCGCTGCGCTGCCGGCGGAGACGGCGGTGCTGGATGGGGAGGCGCTGCTCATGGGTGCGGACGGTCGCCCCGCCGCCTTCCAGGACTCCTCCTCCAGGATCGCCGGGGGCAGCGCAGGTGCACCCCTGTCCGTTTTCTTCTTCGACGTGCTGCACCTCGACGGCGAGGACCTGATCGACGAGCCCGCGCACCTCAGATTCGAGGTTCTGGCGCGACTGCTCCCCGCTGGGCTGGTGGTGGAGCGGTGCCTGGCCCACGACGCCGATGGGGCCGAAGCCTTCTTTGGTCGCGTGCTGGCCGCCGGACACGAGGGCGTGGTGGCCAAGGACCCCGAGGCGGCCTACGAGGCCGGACGGCGCGGTGCCAGCTGGATCAAGGTGAAGCCGGTCCACACGCTGGACCTCGTGGTGCTCGCCATCGAGTGGGGCAGCGGGCGGCGCGCCGGCAGGTTGTCCAACATCCACCTCGGCGCCCGGGACGGGGCGGGCGGATTCGTCATGCTGGGCAAGACGTTCAAGGGCATGACCGACGCGATGCTCGAGTGGCAGACCGCCCGATTCCTCGCACTCCAGACCTCCCGCGAGGCACATGTGGTGCATGTCCGCCCGGAGCAGGTGGTGGAGGTCGCCGTCGACGGTGTGCAGCGCTCGTCACGGTACCCCGGCGGGGTGGCGCTGCGCTTTGCACGGGTGCTGCGTTACCGCGGTGACAAGTCCGCCGACGAGGCCGACACGCTCGCAGACGTTCTGGAGCTCGCGGCCCGGCATTGAGGTCTAGAGCCCTGGAGGTGTGTGGCTCAGGTTCCCCGGACGCTGGTCGAGCCTGCCGACGAGCGTCCGGGGGGCCGTCTGGCGATACGAGGTCTCCAGCAATTCGGCGATCTCCGCGAAGTCGGTGCCCTCGTCGATGTCCACGCCGATCCAGCCGCTGGATCCCAGATACCCCGGTACGTAGACGCGATCCTCGCTCAACAACGCCTCTCGCTCGTCCTCGTCGAGTTTGACCATGATCGACTGCGGGTGCTGGATCCACTCACCGTCCACCTTGAGGGAGCCGCCGAAGTAGGCGAACACCTTGGTGGTGTAGAAGGTGGGGCGACCGTGTCCCACCTTCTCCTGAGCATCCGGCAGTGCCAGGGCCAGCATCCGGACACGAGCCAGGACAGGATCGTCATCGCTGAACATCCGTGGGTGCTCCATCAGGCCATTATGGGCGACGTTCCCGTGCGGCGGGGGACACCAGCCCGGCCACGCCGATGAATACGAGGACCACGAGCAGCGCCCGCAGAAGTCCCACCTGTTGCCCCAGGAAACCGATGAGGGGCGGGCCTCCCAGGAAGGCGACGTAGCCGATGGTGGCCACAGCGCTGACCCGGGCCGCGGCGGTCTTCAGGTCATCGGCCGCGGCGGACATCCCCACGGGGAAGCCCAGGGCGGAGCCAAGCCCCCAGGCCACGATGCCGATCGTCACGGCGACGGGATGGGACAGGAAGATCACAGCTGTCAGGCCGAGCGCCGCCAGGACGGCGCTGCCGCGCAGCACCGGAACGCGACCGAAACGGTCGAGGAGGCGGATGCCCAGTACGCGGCCCACAGTCATGGCGGTCAGGAAGACGCCCAACGAGATGGCGCCCTGGGTGTTGGACTGGTTGTGGCCGTCCACCATGGCCAGTGCCAGCCAGTCGTTGGCGCTGCCCTCAGCCAGCGCCATTCCCAGGATGATGAGGCCCAGCAGCCATGTCAGGGGCTGCTTCCACACGGCCAACCGGTCCGCCACCGTGCCGCCGGTGTCGTCCCCGACGCCTTCGAGTTCGTGACCGATGAACCGGTTGGTGAGCCAGACCGCCACGAGGCAGGCAAGGTTCAGCACGCCGACGTGCACGACGACGGGCACCTGCCACAACTCCGCCAGTGCACCGAGGCCCGCCCCCACCATGGTGCCGACGCTGAACAGCGCATGGAACAACGGCATGAGGGTGCGGTGCAGACGCTGCTCGCAGGCCGCGGCCGACACGTTCATGGCCACGTCCGTGGTCCCCAGCCCGAGCCCGAGAATGACGAGCCCGCCGAACAGCACCCAAAACGACGCCAGTGACGCTCCGATGCCGGCGATGACGACCCCGACGCTCAGGATCGTGACGAAGACCAGCATGGTGCGCCGGGCGCCGAGCCGGGCCACCACATGGCTGGAGCCCACCATGCCGCTGATGGAGCCGATGGCAATGGCCACGGCCAGCACCCCCATCTCGGCAGTGGATGCTCCGAGGACGTCGCGGATGTGCGGGACGCGGGACATCCACGACGCCAGTGCCAGGCCGCAGGAGAAGAACACGAGGAACACGGCGTTGCGCCAGCGCAGCAATTCTGCTGCGGGGTGCGTGCCGGTGGGCTGGGTCTGAGTCTGTCTCACGGGGAAACACCCTAGTCGGTGCGCACGGTGACGATGGTTAGGGAGCGGGGCCCGCGGGTGGTACTGTAAATCCAAGGTCACCAAAGTTGGCGCCAGTGGTTGCTTGTGCCCACTGAAATCACCAACGTCTTCATGCAACGCTTTCGTGTGACCACCCCATCTTGTTCGGCCGGAGTTGCTGTCGCATACTCGCCTCTGGCGCACTTGGAAGGAAACCCGTGACCGATTCCGGTTCCAACAACCTGGCTGGCTTGAAGCTGGTCGAGCTCAAGTCCATGGCCTCCGGCTTGGGCATCAAGGGCGTCTCCGCGATGCGCAAGGGCGACCTCGTGGCCGCCATCGCCTCGGGCCGCGGCGCGCCTCGTGCCTCGGCCGAGGCTCCGAAGTCCCAGACACCCAAGGCAGCAGAGGCCCAGGCGCCGAAGACCGCCCGGGCCCCGAAGCGCTCCGAGCCCGCGGCCCCCGTGCAAGCCGCGCCCGAGCGCAGCGAGCCCCGCCGGGAGACGTCCCGGCCCTCGCAGGACACATCCCCGCAACAGCAGGACACATCCCCGCAACAGCAGGACAATCCCCCGCAGCAGCAGAACGATGCCGCGCAGCAGAACGGATCCCATCAGGGCACCGAGCAGCGCCAGGACGGGCAGGGACGCAACAACCGCCGCCGCCGCGACCGCAACGGTCGGGATCGCGATCGCGCCGCCCAGGAAGCAGTCAACGAGGAGGTGGGCGAACGCCTTGCCGCCGCCATGGGTACGACGGCTCCCGCCAAGCAGCCCGCCGCCAAGGCACAGCAGAGCGCGCCCGCATCCGCACCTTCCGGCATCGACGGTGGCAGCCAGGGCGGCAGCAGCAACCGCTACGACGATGACCACGGTGGCGGGTCCCAGCGCGGCCGTCGCCGTCGCAGCCGTGACCGTCAGGGCGGTAGCAGCAGCGGTGGCAGCAGCAGTCGTCGCCCCACCGGCCGCGGCCCCTCCGGCATGGACCGTTTCGAGAACGACCCCCAGATCAGCGAGGACGACGTCCTGGCGCCGGTCTCAGGCATCGTGGACATCCTCGACAACTACGCGTTCGTCCGCACCACCGGCTACCTGCCCGGCAACAACGACGCCTACCTGCCCATCACGACGGTGCGCAAGTACGGCCTGCGTCGTGGGGATGTCATCGCCGGCGCAATCCGCACCCAGAAGGAGGGCGAGCGCAAGGAGAAGTACACCCCCCTGGTGCGCGTCGACTCCGTGAACGGTGACGACCCCGAGAAGGCGCGCAACCGCCCCGAATTCTCCAAGCTGACACCGCTGTACCCCCAGACCCGGCTCAAGCTGGAAACTCCTGGACCGCAGCTGGCCGGCCGCCTCATCGACCTGGTGTCGCCCATCGGCAAGGGTCAGCGTGGCCTCATCGTCTCGCCCCCCAAAGCGGGCAAGACGATGATCATGCAGGCCATCGCCAACGCGATCGCCGCCAACAACCCCGAGGTGCACCTCATGGTGGTGCTCGTGGACGAGCGTCCCGAGGAGGTCACGGACTTCCAGCGGACGACCTCCGGTGAGGTCATCGCCTCCACGTTCGACCGGCCCGCCGAGGACCACACCATGGTGGCCGAGCTCGCCATCGAGCGCGCCAAGCGCCTCGTGGAGCTGGGACATGACGTGGTGGTGCTGCTCGACGGCATCACCCGCCTCGGTCGCGCCTACAACCTCTCCGCACCGGCTTCAGGACGCATCCTCTCCGGTGGTGTCGACTCCGCGGCCCTGTACCCGCCCAAGAAGTTCTTCGGTGCCGCCCGCAACATCGAGGACGGCGGCTCACTGACCATCCTCGCGACGGCGCTCATCGAGACCGGCTCCAAGATGGACGAAGTCATTTTCGAGGAGTTCAAGGGCACCGGCAACATGGAGCTCCGCCTGACGAGGCAGCTTGCCGACAAGCGGATCTACCCGGCCATCGACGTGGACGCCTCCGGCACCCGTCGCGAGGACCTGCTCATGAGCAAGGACGAGCTGAACATCATCTGGAAGCTGCGCAGGGCACTGTCCGGTCTGGGGGACCAGGCGGCGCTGGAAACGTTGATGACGCGGATGCGCAAGACCGCCGACAACCACGAGTTCCTGCTGAGCGTGATGAAGACGACTCCTGCTCAGGACGGCTGATCGCACTGCCGGTTTGGTGATTGCCGCACACAGTGGCAAAATGGGTCGCCGTGCCGGTTCACGCATCCTGGGGCCCCTTTCATGGCCCCTGCGACCCGGAGACAACACACATCCCAGAGGAGCACCACATGAAGCAGGGCATCCACCCGCAGTACCAGGACACTGAAGTGACCTGCACCTGCGGCAACAAGTTCACCACCCGCAGCACCTCCACCAAGGGCTCCCTGAGCGCCGACGTGTGCGCCGCGTGCCACCCGTTCTACACGGGCAAGCAGAAGATCCTTGACACCGGTGGCCGCGTGGCCCGCTTCCAGAAGCGCTACGCGAGCAAATAACTCCACTGCACCAGACGCTGGGTGTGGCCTGAAATGGCCCACCCGGCGTCTGGTTTTTTGTATCCACGCGCGGGTTCGCCACGCGTGCCCGCCTCGCCCCGGCAAGGAGTCCCGTGTTCGAGTCCGCCGCACCACTGGTCGAGGAGTTCCGCGCGTTGGAGGTGGATTTGGCCGACCCCGCGCTGCACGCCGATGCCTCACGCTCGCGCAAGGTGGGGCGGCGCTATGCGGCGCTGCGACCCGTGGTGGAGGCCCTCGACGAGTACGGCCGCCTCACGGGCGACCGCGACGCGGCCAGGGAGCTTGCCGACCTCGACGCGGATTTCGCCGACGAGGTGGAACAGTTGGAGGGACGCCTCGCCGTCGTGACGTCCCGCCTGACGCGTTTGTTGGCCCCCCGGGACCCCAACGACGACGCAGACGCACTGCTGGAGATCAAGTCGGGCGAGGGCGGCGATGAGTCGGCGCTGTTCGCCGGCGACCTGCTCCGCATGTACCTGCGCTACGCGGAGCACGCAGGCTGGAAGGTGGGCGTGTTGGACGAGCAGGAGACCGATCTGGGCGGCTACAAGTCCGTGACGGTGGTGGTCAAGGGCAGCGCCGTCGACGGCGTCGGCCCGTACGGTCGCCTGAAGTTCGAGGGTGGCGTCCACCGCGTGCAGCGGGTGCCCGTCACCGAGTCGCAGGGCCGTGTCCACACCTCCGCGGCCGGGGTGCTCGTGATGCCCGACGTGGAGGCCGACGAGGTGGAGATCAACGACGACGACCTGCGCATCGACGTGTTCCGCTCGTCGGGGCCCGGAGGTCAGGGGGTCAACACCACTGACTCCGCCGTGCGGATCACGCACCTGCCCACGAACACGGTGGTGAGCTGCCAGAACGAGCGGTCCCAGTTGCAGAACCGCGACTCGGCCATGCGCATGCTGCGCTCGCGCCTCATAGCGCTCGCCGAGCAGGAGGCGGCGTCCCAGGCCTCGCAGGCCCGCAAGTCGCAGGTCCGAACCGTCGACCGTTCCGAGCGGGTCCGCACCTACAACTTCCCCGAGAACCGCTTCAGCGACCACAGGATCGGGTTCAAGTCCTACAATCTCGACGCCGTGCTGGGCGGCACCCTCGACCCGGTGCTGGACGCGTTGGCAGAGCAGGACCTGAGCGAACGCCTCGCGGCCGGCGGTCGCTGATGCGTGCCCACGACGCGATGGCGAGGGCCGCGGCGAGGTTGCAGTCCGCGGGCCTGCCCAGCCCCGTCCCGGACGCGCGGGTCATGCTGACCCACCTGGTGGGGGCGACCCACGGCCTGCTGCTCGCCCCCGACCTCACCGCTGAGCAGGGCGAAGCGTTTGAGGCCATGGTGGAGCGCCGGGCGGCGGGCGAACCCGTGCAGCACATCACGGGAGTCGCGCCCTTCCGCTACGAGGAACTGCGCGTGGGGCCCGGCGTCTTCATCCCCCGTCCCGAGACCGAGCACCTCGTGGACCTTGCCCTGCAGGTGCTGGCGGGGCGGCCACCCGGGCAGCGGCGCGTCGTGGAATTGTGCGCCGGCTCCGGCGCCATCACGCTGTCTCTTGCCCGCGAGATCGGTGGGGTGGAGTTGCACGCCGTCGAGCTCTCCGAGGCGGCGTGGCCGTACCTGCAGGAGAACCTCCGGGGCGTGGATGTGGAGCTCGTGCTCGGGGACATGCGTGATGCCTTCAGAGCGCTGGACGGCACCGTGGACCTGGTGGTGGCCAACCCGCCCTACGTCCCGGAGACCGACCGCCTGCTCCTGCCGGGCGACGTCGTGGGCGGGGATCCTGACATGGCTCTCTTCAGTGGCGCGGACGGGCTGGACGCGCTGCACGTCGTGCGTGACGTGGCGCGGCGACTGCTGCGGCCCGGTGGCTCGGTGGTGGCGGAACACGACGAGAAACAGTCCGTGGCAGTAACGGCCCTCTTCGGCGCCCCGGATTTCGACCACACCGTGGACCTGCCGGACCTCACGGGTCGTCCCCGGTACGTGAGCGCGCAGCGGACCCGCGGGGTACAGGGCTCCGACATGGCAGGATTGACGCCGTGACGAACGAGAACTCCGCAGTGTCCAGTGATGACGTTTCCCAGGGCGAGGTGTCCCCGGAAGTCGTCGCCGCACCCCCAGCGGTGCACGACCTCTTCGTGCAGGCAGAGGCGGGCATAGCTGCCGCCGCCGACGCTGTGGCCGCCGGGCAGTGCATCGTGCTTCCCACCGACACCGTCTACGGCATCGGGGCCGACGCGTTCTCCAGCGACGCGGTCCAGAAGCTCCTCGACGCCAAACATCGGGGCCGCGACATGCCACCGCCGGTGCTGGTGGCCGAGCCGTCCATGCTGCGTGCACTGACGTCCGAGGTCCCCCAGGACGCCGCCGCGCTGGCGAAGGCGTTCTGGCCGGGAGCGTTGACCCTGATCCTCAAGGCCCAGAAGACCCTGCACCTGAAGGTGGGGGAGACCGACGGCACCGTGGCGGTCCGCGTGCCGGACCACGACGGCGCCCGTGCGCTGCTGCGCCGCACCGGCCCGCTGGCGGTCAGCTCCGCGAACCTCTCGGGTCAGGACGCGGCCACCACGTGCGACGAGGCGCGGGCTGCCCTGGGCGACAGCGTAGCCGTCTACCTCGACGGCGGGACGGTGGGCGGGCAGGGGGCCAGCACCATCGTCGACTTCAGCCGTAGCGACAGGGGTCGGGTACTGCGCGCCGGCGCCCTGTCCTTCGAGGACCTCGTGGCCGTGGCAACGCGGCTGGAGCCCCTCCCCGAGCCGGCAACCCCCGACTCCTCTCAGCTCGCAGCACCCGTGGAGCCGGAACAACTGGAGGCCCCCGACGCCTCTCAGCTCGCAGCACCCGTGGAGCCGGAACAACTGGAGGCCCCCGACACCATGGAGGCCATCGAAACGCCTGAGGTGTCCGCGGACGACGACCACGGCGAACACTCCGACGCGCGGGCCACCGAGTGACCCATGCGTGAGTACCTGCTGGTCCTGCTGGTGGCCGCCACCACCACGTACCTGCTGGCGGGGCTGTGCCGCACCATCGCCGTCCGCACCGGGGCCATGGCCACCGTGCGGTCCCGCGACGTCCACACCGAGCCCATCCCGTACTACGGCGGCGTGGCGATGCTCGGCGGCCTCGCGGTCGCGTTCTGGCTGGCGTTGCAACTGCCGTTCCTGGGAAGGCACGCCTCCGTGGCGCACGACGCCTCCGCCGTGCTGTGGGCGGGTCTGGTGATCTGCGTCATCGGGGTGCTCGACGACAAGTACGACATGCCGGCACTCGTGAAACTCGGCGGCCAGGTGCTGGCGGCCGGGGTGGCGGTGCTGCAGGGTGTCCGTATCTACTGGATCCCGCTGCCTGATCGCATCGTCGGCCTGGATGACGCCAGCAGCATCCTCGTCACCTTCTTCTTCATCGCCCTGTGCGTGAACGCCATCAACTTCGTGGATGGTCTCGACGGACTGGCCGCCGGCGTGGTGGCCATCGGCTCAGGTGCCTTCTTCGCCTACTCCTATGTGCTGGCCTACGAGCAGGAGCTGGTGCGTGCCACCACCGCCAGCCTCATCACCGTGGCCACCGTCGGGGTCTGCCTGGGGTTCCTGGGCCACAACTTCCATCCCGCGAAGATGTTCATGGGGGATTCCGGCGCCATGCTGCTGGGGCTGCTCATGGCCATGAGCGCCATCTCCTTCACGGGCCTCGACTCGAGCGCGTTGCCGAGCGCGCCCGGCGACATCCTGCCGGCCCTGCTGCCCATCCTGCTGCCCTTCGCCGCGCTCGCCCTGCCGTTCCTGGACCTCGTGCTGGCCTATGTCCGGCGCACCCGCAACGGCCAGTACTGGTTTGTGGCCGACAAGCAGCACCTCCACCACCGTCTCGTGGCACGGGGCCACTCACATCGCGGCGCGGTGCTGCTCATGTACGCGTGGACGGCCGTGCTGTCCGTCGGCCTCGTGGTGATCACACTCTCCGACGAGCCCTACGCAGTGTGGGTGGTGGGGCTGGCGCTGGTGGCCGTCATCGTCTGGTCCACGCGGCCGCTGCGGCCCGTGGACGCACTCGCCACGCCCGAACCGGGAGTCGTCACGGAGGCCGACGATCCCTCCCTCATGAAAGCGGGTCCACACGATGACCAGGTCTGACAGAGCTCCCCGACCCCCACGTCTCGTGACCGGCTCCGCGCAGAGGGCGCGCCAGATGATGGTGGGCGGGCTCGTCCTGGCCCACGCTGTGGGTGTGGGCATCTTCGGCGTTGCGCTGGCGGTTGCCGGGGGTTCGGCTGCCATCAGCGTCGCCCTGGGCTTCGCCGCCGTGGTGATCTTCTTCTCCATAGGCCAGGCCATCGAGGTGGTGGCGTGCGAGCTTGACCCCGTGCAGGGCCTGGGGCTCGCACTCGCGTCCTACGCCGTGCGGGTGGTGGGGATCGGGGCTGGCATGTGGTTCCTCCTGGGGCACCCCGCCGTGAAGCCCAGTATCGAACCGGGCTGGCTGATGCTGGCCGTCACCGGCACCGTCGTCGCCTGGGTGGGTGGGGTGGTGTTGGTGGCGAGCCGCCAGCGGGTTCCCATCTATGACATCGAGTATGTCGCCCCAGCGGAGCGACTGCCGAAGTGATCGAGCCGGACTTTTCCGCTAGGCTCACCCACGAACATGGTCACGACACCGCCGCCCGAGGGGACACGGCCGCCACCACGAGGCGGTAGTACCGACGATGGCATGGTTGTGCTCAGCTATATCCTGGCGGGTCAGATCCTCTACGGGGGTCTCGGCTGGCTCGGGGACCACTACTTTCACGCCGGGTGGATGCTGCCGGTGGGACTCATCCTGGGTCTCGCCACCAGCACCTACTTGATCATCATGAGATACGGGAGACTTGAGTGAACCCAGGACTTCTTCCGCTGGAGGGCGGCGGTTACACGCCGCCCGGCGTGGACGACTTCAAGTTCGGCCCCGCCTTCGCAGGTGCGCCCGAATGGCTGAACAAGCCCCTGCTGCAGGCCGTGATCGGCGCCCTGCTCGTGATTTTGCTGTGGTGGTGGGCGTCGCGGAACCTGAAGGTCAAGCCCACGAAGGGCCAGTTCCTGGCCGAGTACGTCTACGAGTTCGTCCGCAACGGCATCGCGCGGGACATCCTGCACCACGAGTACAAGAAGTTCCTGCCCTACCTGCTCGGGCTCTTCTCATTCGTCCTCATCAACAACTGGTTCGGTGAGTTCTTCTTCTTCATGTTCCCGACGTTCTCCAATGTCGGCTACGCCTACGGACTCGCACTCCTGTCGTGGTGCATCTACGTGGGTGCCGGCTTCAAGAAGTTTGGCTTCGGTTTCCTGAAGCGCTCACTCATCCCCGAGGGTGTTCCGTGGTACCTCCTGCCCCTCATCATTCCCCTGGAATTTCTGTCCACGTTCATCACTCGGCCCATCACGCTGGCGCTGCGTTTGTTCGCCAACATGTTCGCCGGTCACCTCGTCGTGGCGGTGTTCGTGGTCGGGGGCTCGTTCCTGCTCACCTATGAGAACAACATCGGCTACAACGTCGCCGGTGGTGTCTCCGTCATCTTCAGCTTCGCGATCCTGTTCCTGGAGCTGTTCATCGGGGCCCTGCAGGCCTACATCTTCACCGTCCTGACCGCCCAGTACGTGTCGACCTCCATCTCCGAGGCGCACTAATCACCAACGACTTCCTCCCCGGGAGAGAAGCCATCCGAAAGGTAAGCAATGTACTTGTTGGAAATTCAAGGCTCGCTGAACATGCTCGGCTACGCCATCGCAACCATCGGCCCAGCCCTGGGCGTTGCATGGATCTTTGCATCCGTCATCAATGGCACCGCCCGCCAGCCTGAGGCCCGTGGCGCCATGATGAGCACCGCCTTCATCGGCTTCGCCGTCGTTGAGGCCCTGGCCATCATTGCCATCGCCCTCGCCTTCGTCATCTGATCCGGATGACTGTCCCCGTCATCGGGGTGCTGCAAGAGATCAATCTCGGCCCTCTTGCCCCCGAACACCTGTCGGAGGTCATCGTCGGCATCGTTTTGATGCTGCTGGTCTTCCTGGTGATGTGGAAGGCTATTGTTCCCGCCTTCGAAAAGATGTATGACGAGCGCTCGTCGCGGATCGAGGGCGGTCTGCAACGCGCGGCCGCCGCCGAGGCCAAGGCCGCGGCAGCACTGGCCGAGTACAAGGACCAGCTCGCCTCCGCCCGCGAAGAAGCGGCACGCATCAGGGAGGACGCCAAGAACGCCGGCGCCCAGATCGTTGCCGAAGCTCGCGACAAGGCCTCCACGGAGTCCGCCCGCATTCTGGAATCGGGGCATGCACAGCTGGAGGCGGAGCGTTCTCAGCTCCTGACGCAGTTGCGCAGCGAGGTGGGCGGTCTGGCCACCACGCTGGCAGGCAAGATTGTCGGCGAGTCACTCACCGACGACGAGCGTGCCAACCGCACGGTTGATCGGTTCCTGGCCGAACTCGAGTCGGCGCGATGAAGGCACGCGACGCAGCACTTCACGCCCTCGACGCGAAGACCGACGCCCTGTCGGTGGATGCCGGGGCCGCCGACGAGCTGTTCGCCGTCGTCGACCTTCTTGAATCCGAGGCACCGCTGCGCCGCTCGCTGGCCGACCCGTCGGCATCACCGGAGGACCGGGATGCCCTCGCCACCCGGCTCTTCAGCAGCCGCATCAGCCCAGGCGCCATGGAAGTCCTCTCGGCGGTGGCTCGCGCCCCCTTCTCAGGTGGCCGAGGCCTGCTGAACTCGCTGGAGTCCCAGGGAGTGCGGGCGTTGCTGCGGCAGGCCCGCAGCTCCGGGGACCTGGAGCAGGTGCAAAAGGATCTGCACGGATTCTCGGTCGTCGTTGACGGCAACGCGGATCTGTCGGACTCGCTGCGCAATCGCACCATCCCCCTGGAGGCCCGTCGGGCGCTCGTGGCCCGGCTCACCGCCGACCGCGTGCACCCCGTCAGCGCCAGGCTGCTGGCGCGGGCGGCTGCTGCACGGGTGCGCACGCTCCCGCTGACGGTGGCCTCCTACCTCGACGTGGCGGCCAGACTGTCCGCCCAGCAGATCGCGAAGGTCACTGTTGCCCGTCCCCTGGACGCGGAACGCACCGAGCGGCTGCGCAGAGCGCTCGAGGCGACCGTGGGCGGACCCATCTCGCTGCAGGTCGAGATCGATCCTGCGGTGCTGGGTGGCATGGACGTCCAGCTCGGCGACCACATCATCGAATCAACCATTGCCGGGCGGCTGGATGATGCCCGTCGGCTCCTCACCACCCATTAAGCGAAAGTAGGACCCCCATGGCTGAACTCACCATCAGTCCCGATGAGATCCGGGACGCGCTGGACGACTTCGTCCAGTCCTACCAGCCGGCGGCTGCCACCCGTACCGAGGTGGGCACCGTCCTGACCTCCGGCGACGGGATCGCCCGCGTCGAGGGCCTGCCCTCGTGCATGGCCAACGAGCTGCTGCGCTTCGAGAACGGGACCATGGGCATCGCCCTGAACCTCGACGAGCGCGAGATCGGCGTCGTGGTGCTCGGCAACTCCGACGGCATCAACGAGGGTTCCGTTGTGCACGGCACGGGCGAAGTCCTCTCCGTGCCGGTGGGCGACGGGTACCTCGGGCGAGTCGTGGATGCCATCGGCAACCCCATCGACGGACTGGGTGAGATCGACGGCATCGATGGCCGTCGCGCCCTGGAGCTCCAGGCCGCGGGCGTGATGGATCGCCAGGAAGTCCGCGAGCCGCTGCAGACGGGGCTCAAGGCCATCGACGCCATGACCCCGATCGGCCGTGGCCAGCGTCAGCTGATCATCGGTGACCGCAAGACGGGCAAGACCGCCATCGCGATCGACACCATCATCAACCAGAAGGCCAACTGGGAGTCCGGCGACGAGAAGCTGCAGGTGCGCTGCATCTACGTGGCCATCGGCCAGAAGGGCTCCACCATCGCCGAGGTGCGCAGCACCCTGGAGGCTGCCGGTGCTCTGGAGTACACCACCATCGTGCACTCCCCGGCCTCCGACCCGGCCGGGTACAAGTACATCGCCCCGTACTCCGGCTCGGCCATCGGTCAGCACTGGATGTATGCGGGCAAGCATGTCCTCATCGTGTTCGACGACCTGACCAAGCAGGCCGAGGCGTACCGCGCCATGTCGCTGCTGCTGCGTCGTCCGCCGGGCCGCGAGGCCTACCCCGGTGACGTGTTCTACCTCCACTCCCGGTTGCTGGAGCGTTGTGCAAAGCTGTCCGACGCACTGGGTGCGGGGTCGATGACGGGCCTGCCCATCATCGAGACCAAGGCCAACGACGTCTCGGCCTACATCCCCACGAACGTCATCTCGATCACTGACGGGCAGATCTTCCTGCAGTCGGACCTGTTCAACGCGAACCAGCGTCCTGCCATCGATGTCGGCATTTCGGTGTCCCGCGTGGGCGGTGCGGCTCAGATCAAGGCCATGAAGGGCGTCTCCGGTTCGCTGAAGATCAACCTTGCCCAGTACCGCGACATGCAGGCCTTCGCCATGTTCGCCTCCGACCTGGACCCCACGTCGCGCCGCCAGCTGGATCGTGGCGCGCGCCTCGTGGAGCTGCTGCGGCAGGGCCAGTACGCGCCGTACCCCATCGAGGACCAGGTCATCAGCGTGTGGGCTGGCAACACGGGCCACTTCGATGACATACCTGTCGTGGACGTGCTGCGCTTCGAGCAGGAGTTCCTGGAGCACCTGCGGCACAGCGGCAACGTGCTGCAGAACATCGCCTCCACGAAACTCTTCAGCGACGACGACAAGGAAGCCACCGTCTCCGCGCTCGAGGACTTCAAAACCATCTTCCGGACGTCCGAGGGCAACACCCCCGCCGACACCGAGGAGCACGAGCCCATGGATGAGGACGAGATCGGCCAGGAGACCATCGTCCGCCAGAAGCGGGGTTGATGACTCATGGCTAGCAGCCTGCGGGAGCTCCGGGAGCGTCGACGTTCGGTCTCGACGACGAAGAAGATCACCCGCGCCATGGAACTCATCGCCGCGTCGCGCATCATCAAGGCGCAGCAGGCGGCGAGGTCTGCCATGCCCTACACCCGGGCGCTGACGCATGCCGTCTCCGCCCTGGCGACCCATGCGAGGGTCGACCACCCGCTGCTGGAGGACCGACAGCCAGCGCGTCGCTCGGCGATGCTGCTCATCACGGGCGACCGTGGACTGGCGGGCGCGTACTCGACCAACGTCATCAAGGCTGCGGAACAACTGCACGCCACGCTGGTCAAGGAAGAGGGCCAGGAGTGCGTGCAGTACATCACCGGCACCAAGGGCGTGTCGTACTTCGACTTCCGTCAACGCCACGTGGAGCAGAGCTGGACCGGCTTCTCCGACGCGCCGCTGTACTCGAACGCCAAGGACATCAGTGACGTGCTCATCGAGCGCTTCCTGCGTCCATTCGAGGAGGGGGGCGTGGACCAGATCCACGTCGTCAGCACCCGCTTCGTCTCCATGCTGACCCAGCAGGCGGTGGCCGTCCGTCTCCTGCCTCTCGTGGTGGAGGACAGCGAGGAGGCCCCCGTCAATGGTGAGGTCATCCCGTTCTACACCTTTGAGCCGAACGCCGCCATGGTCCTGGACCAGTTGCTGCCCATGTACGTGGCGAACCGGATCTACACGGCACTCCTGCAGTCCAGCGCGTCGGAGCTGGCCAGCCGCCAGCGGGCCATGAAGTCGGCCACCGACAACGCGCAGGACCTGATCGAACGTCTGACACGCGAGGCCAACCAGGCTCGTCAGGCCGAGATCACCCAAGAAATCTCAGAAATCGTCGGTGGCGCCGCGGCGCTCTCCGAATCAGCCGGAAACGAATGAGGAAAGACATGACTGCCACTGCAGATGCGAGCCCCGTTGCCGCTACCGGCGGGATCGGCCGGGTTGCCCGGGTCATCGGCCCCGTCGTGGACGTGGAGTTCGCGGCCGACCAGATCCCCGAGATCGGCAACGCCCTTCGCGTGGAGACCGACGTGATGGGCGACAAGCGGACCATGACCATGGAAGTCGCGCTCCACATCGGCGACAACCTGGTGCGCGCCATCGCCCTGAAGCCCACCGACGGCATGCGCCGCGGTGCCGAGGTGCGCGACACGGGATCACCCATCACCGTGCCTGTGGGCGACGTCACCAAGGGTCACGTCTGGAACGTGACCGGTGACGTGCTGAACGTGGACCCGGCCTCCATCGAGATCACGGAACGCTGGCCCATCCACCGCGATCCCCCCAAGTTTGATGCCTTGGAGCCCCGCACCGAGATGCTCGAGACCGGCATCAAGGTTCTGGACCTCCTGACGCCCTACGTCAAGGGTGGAAAGATCGGCCTGTTCGGTGGCGCCGGTGTCGGCAAGACCGTCCTCATCCAGGAGATGATCTACCGCATCGCCAACAACTTCGGTGGCACCTCGGTGTTCGCCGGTGTGGGGGAGCGCACCCGTGAGGGCAACGACCTCATCATGGAGATGGATGAGGCAGGCGTCCTCAAGGACACGGCACTCGTCTTCGGCCAGATGGATGAGCCCCCGGGCACCCGTCTGCGCGTGGCGCTGTCGGCCCTGACGATGGCGGAGTACTTCCGCGACGTGCAGAACCAGGACGTGTTGCTCTTCATCGACAACATCTTCCGGTTCACCCAGGCCGGCTCCGAGGTCTCCACCCTGCTGGGCCGCATGCCCTCGGCCGTGGGGTACCAGCCCACGCTGGCCGACGAGATGGGGCAGCTGCAGGAGCGGATCACCTCCACCCGTGGTCACTCCATCACGTCGATGCAGGCCATCTACGTGCCGGCTGATGACTACACGGACCCGGCTCCCGCCACCACGTTCGCCCACCTGGATGCCACCACCGAGTTGTCCCGCGAGATTGCGTCGCGTGGTCTCTACCCGGCCGTGGACCCGCTCAGCTCCTCGAGCCGCATCCTGGATGCCCAGTACATCGGCCAGCCGCACTACGACACGGCAGTGCGCGTCAAGCAGATCCTTCAGCGCAACAAGGAACTGCAGGACATCATCGCCATCCTCGGTATCGATGAGTTGTCCGAGGAGGACAAGATCATGGTGAACCGGGCACGCCGCATCCAGCAGTTCCTCAGCCAGAACACCTACACGGCTGAGAAGTTCACGAACGTGCCGGGCTCGACGGTGCCGCTGGCCGACACCATCGAGGGCTTCCAGATGATCTGCCGCGGTGACGTGGACCACATCGCGGAGCAGGCGTTCTTCAACATCGGCTCCATGGAGGACGTCCACGCGGCATGGGACAAGATGAACAAGGAACGCTGACATGGATCGTCCCCCGCTGAAGGTGGAGGTGGTCGCGGCCGACCGCCAGGTGTGGGCTGGTGACGTGGTCACCGTCATCGCCCGCACCACCGAGGGTGACATCGGCATCCTGCCCGGCCATGAGCCGCTGATGGCTGCCCTCATCCCGTGCGTGGTGGACATCATCACCTCGGACGGCCGCAGTGAGACCCTGGCCGTTGATGGCGGGTTCATCTCGGTGGCACAGAACCACGTGTGGATCCTCAGCCAGAAGGCAATCATGGGTGAAGAGGTCACGCTGGATCTGGCGTACAGGGAGATGGCCGAGCTGCGCTCCCTGGGTGACAAGGAAAACCTCACCGGCGAACAGACGCACCACATGAACATTCTGGATGCCCAGATTCGTGCCGGTGAAAAGGTGCAGAACGAGCAACCAGCCTGATCAGTGGCGTCAATCACAACGATTAGATAACAGTTGTGCCAGATGGTCGGTCCGCCGACCATCTGGCATACCTGTTTCAGGGTTTTCTCAGGTATCTTCTTGTTCCATGGGTTGGGACGTCGCGATCGTCGTCATGTGTGTGACGGGGATCGTCGCCATGCCCTTCGTCGGGTTGTATGCACGCCGCCGCTGGCTCACAGGCCAGGGCGGCCTTTTTGATTGCGCGTACCGGGTGGCCGACGGCGTGCCCGGCAGCGGGTGGGTGCTTGGCCTGGCCCGGTACCGGGAGGACCGTCTGGAGTGGTTCCGGGCGTTCTCCCTGGGGTTGCGCCCCAGCGTCTCGCTCCAGCGTGGCACAACCACCTACGTCCACCAACGGCCCGCCAGCGGGCTGGAGCAAGTGGTCCTGTTCGAGGACTCGCGCGTCATCCTGGTGCGTGAGCGCGTGACGTCCCGCGAGCACTGCCTGGCCATGGACGACGACACCACGATGGGTCTCATCACCTGGTTGGAGTCCGCGCCGCCGGGCAGCCACTACATCCCGGCAAGCGCCGATTCACCGCTCTGAGTCACAGCAACACCCGGAACCCCTGGGGGCCCGGGTTTTTTTGTGCTCGCGGCCACTCAGGAGTTCTTGGCGGGCTTCTCGCGGTCTGTCCCGGGCACCCACAACACATCACCCTCGGTGCCGTTGGTGGTCCGGCTCATGATGAACAACAGGTCGCTGAGACGGTTCAGGTACGTGACAGCGAGCATGTTCACGCCGCCGGTACCACGGTCCTGCGAGGTCTCCGTGCCGTGCACTTCCACAACGCGCCACGCCACGCGCTCGGCGCGGCGGCACACGGTGCGGGCAACGTGCAGTTGGGCTCCCGAGGGGGAACCGCCCGGCAGGATGAACGAGCGCAGGTTCGGCAGCGGGTCGGACAGCTCGTCGCACCACTTCTCGAGGCGGTCGATGGAGGACTGCTCGATCCGCAGCGGTGGCCACTCCGGGTTCTCCTGCAGCGGGGTTGCGAGGTCCGCCCCCACGTCGAAGAGCTCGTTGCGGATGAGGGACAGCATTTCCGTCACGCGCTCCGGCAGCCCGCCGAGCGCGACCGCCACCGCGATGGTCGAGTTGGTCTCGTCGACGGTGCCGTAGGCCTCCACCCTGAGGTCGGTCTTGTCGGTTTCGGAGTTGTCGGCCAGACGGGTGCGGCCGGCGTCGCCAGTGCGCGTGTAGATGCGGGTCAGGTTCACCATGGACTCCAATCTAGTGGCTTGGACGCCGAACACGACACAGGGCGAGGACACCGACGAATCGGTGTCCTCGCCCTGCATCGTGCGCCGCGTGGTGTGCCCGTCGCTGGTGGACGGTGAACCACTGCGGGGTCAGCCCTGGGGCAGGAGCACGCCGTCGATGATGTAGACGGTGGCGTTGGAGGTCTGCACGTTGCCGCAGACGATCTTGGCGGTGCCGTTGACGGTGAAGTCCTCGCCGGAGCCCTCCACCGTGATCTTCTCGGTGCCGTTCAGGGTGTCGAAGACACCCGGGAGGTCTGCAGGCGCGATGCGCTTGTCGACGACGTGTGCGGTCAGCACTGTGGTGAGCAGACCGGACGGGTCGGCCAGGGCCGCTTCCAGGGTGGTCTGGTCCATGGCCGCGAACGCGGAGTTGGACGGGGCGAAGACGGTGATGTCCTCCTTGTTGTTGAGGGTGTCAACCAGGTCGGCCGCCTTGACGGCGGTCACGAGCGTGCTGAGGTCCTCGTTGTTGCTGGCGGCCGTGGCGACCGGATCCTTGCTCATGCCGTCGAAGGAGCCGGCACCGTCTGCCGGCACCGCCGAGCAGCCCGGGCCGAAGGGAGCGTCGGCGTTCATGGCGTCCATGCTCTCCATGGGGCTCGCCATGGGGCTCTCCATGGGGCTTTCCATGGGGCTCGTCATGGGGGCGGTGGAAGTGGCACTGGTCGTTGCTGCAGGCTCGGCGCTCGAGCACGCTGCGAGGCTGATGGAGAACAGGACAGCAGCGCCGATGGCCGCGAAGTTCTTGGTGCGATTCATGATGGTTCTCCTTGATCGATGCGAGGCTGGTCCCCGGTTGCGGCAACCCATTCGAGCTACCTCTCACTGGGTATTCGGAGCCGTGCGGGGGTTGGATTGGATTGTGTGAGAAAAATCCGATTCTTCTTGTGGGGTTGTCCCCGGAGTGCAGCGATCGACCCACCCACGCCAAGGCGTCGATGGGTCGATTCTCCAGGAGTTCACGTGCGTGGGGCTCTACGCCGAGGTGAAGCGGATCAGGTGCCAGCCCGTGGCGCCGGAGGGAAAAACCGGCTGGCGTTCCTCGGGTTGGGTGTTGCCGTCCAGATCGGTGGCGCGGACCTCGGCCGTGTGACCGCCGGGGGGGCCGTCGTAGACGTGGCTCCACTGTCGCCAGAGGTCGATGCCGGCGTCGTCCGCAAGCGTGGTCTCGATCCATTCGCCACCGTCGATCCGGATCTCCACCTTCTCGATCCCGCGATGCTGAGCCCATGCGACACCGGCAAGAACCGGCTTGTCCTTGGTGATGGTGCCCAGTGATTCCGGCACGTCGATGCGGGCCTGCGTTCTCACGTCGGCGTCGGTGGCCCAGCCGCGCTCGCTCCAGTAGGCCTTCCTCTTGTCGTAGGTGGTGAACTCGATGCGGTTCAGCCACTTGGTGGCCGAGACGAATCCGAACAGGCCGGGCACCAGCATCCGTGCCGGGAATCCGTTCTTGTTCGGCAGAACCTCCCCATTCATCCCCACGACGATCATGGCGTCGCGGCCATCCGAGACGGCCTGGAAGGGTGTGGAGCAGGTGTAACCCGAATCCATCGAGTAGGAAAAGAGTTGGTCCACCCCGGGCTTGACTCCGAGCTTGGGCAGCAGATCCGAGAACGGGACGCCCAACCACCGAGCCGTGCCGACGTAGGGGCCGCCCACCTCATTGGAGACGCATGTCATGGTGATGTCACGTTCGATCATCGGCATCTCCATGAGCTCGTCGTAGCTGATCGTCATGGGGTTCTCCACGTCACCATCCAGGGTGAGGGACCACCCCTCAGTCGAATAGGACGGTGTGGTCAACGCTATGTCGACGCGATAGAAGTCCTCGATGCTGGTCGTGAAGGGCGTGTTGCCGGGCACCTGCGCTCCGTCGGGGATGGGTGTGGCCGGTGATGCCGGCGTGGGCAGTCCGAGTCGGCGCGCAGCGGCAGCGCCGGCCTGCTTCACCCGGTCGATGACGACGGCACCCCCCAGCGCGAGGGCGGCGACGGCAGCACCTGCCGCCGTGCCGATCATGAGGTGGCGACGGCTGACGCCGCCAACTGACACCCCGGCGCGATGTGCTGGTGTGGGTGTGTTCGCCCACCACACCAGCCCCATGAGCGTTGCGACCCCGACGACGGATGCCACCAACGACGGCACCACCGCGCTCCCCCCGAAGCCGGGTCGCAACAGTGCCACCACGGCTCCGACCAATCCGAGGGTCGCCACCCCCACGCTGGCAATCCGCGGACGCTGCCAGGCAAGGAGCCCCAGAAGTGCGCCCGCGATCAGCACCACCACGGCGACCGCCGCGATGAGGACGGGTTTGTCCGCGGTTCCCAGGTAGCGCACGGCCACTTCCTTGACGGGCGTGGGGGACAGATCCACCAGTTGCGATCCCACCACGACGACGGGTGAAGCCGCCGGATTGAACAGCGCCGCGACGACGTGGCCCATCGCCAGCGCCACCGCAGCCGAGACGAACCCGGCCAGCGCGCGTAGGACCCGACTGGGCATCGCTCGTTGTTCACCTGTTGTTGCCATGCCGTGTATTCGGAGCGGACCCCCACACCGGATTGGTCCCTCGTCGGCCTTCGTCGGTGCCCCAGAGGTCAGAGGATGCGCACATGCGCTCCGTCATGGGAGGCTGGGTACCGTGAAGAAGATCCTCCTTGTCCCCCTGCTCGCTGGCTCACTGTCGCTGATGGCGGCGTGCGGCGACGCAAACGACTCCGGCCCGGGTGACGACGCCGTGCAGGCCATCTCGTGTGAATATCCCGCCGACGGCAACCCCGCCAAGGCCGTGGATCCGCCGTCGACCACCGACGTGAAGAATGCCGGCGCGGCGTCGGCCACCATCCACCTCACGGCCGGGGACATCGAGATCGCGCTGGACCGGGCCACGACGCCCTGCACCGTGAACTCGTTCGAGTCGCTGGCCCAGCAGGGATACTTCGACGACACCGCGTGCCACCGACTCGTCGACCAGGGAATTTTCGTGTTGCAGTGCGGGGACCCCTCCGGAACAGGCATGGGCGGCCCCGGCTACTCGTTCGCCGACGAGACCAACGCCTCCATGAAGTACCCGGCAGGGACCGTGGCCATGGCCAACGCCGGCCCCGACACCAACGGCTCCCAGTTCTTCCTCGTCTATGCCGACACGGATCTGCCACCGCAGTACACCGTCTTCGGCACCATGGACCAGGCGGGCATCGACGTGGTCGGGGGTATCGCCGCCCAGGGTGTGGCTGCGGAGGACCAGACGAGCCCCATCGCGGAGGCACTCATCACGTCGGTGACACTCGGCTGACACGGGCAAGCGTCAACCAATGGTTGACACTGGCACGCGTCTCGACCACACTGGTCACCATGGTGAACATGACGTGGGTGCTGGCGGTTGTCGTGGGAGTCTCCGTGGCCGTGGGGCTGCTCACCGACGTGGGCTGGCCGGGCTTCGTCATCGGAGCAGTGCTGTCGTTCTCCCTGTGGGTGATGCTCTTTCTGGGGCCCGCCAATTTCGCCGCCAGATCGGTACCTGCGTCGCAGTTCGCCTGGGCGGCTCTCGGTTCCGTGGCGCTGGGATACCTCATCTTCCGGCTCGGTGGCGAGAACCCCGTGATGTGGGCCACCGGTTTCATCGCCGTTGGCGTGGTGGCATTCGGTTTCCCGGCGGTCAGGCGCGGGAAGAGCACGAATTCCTGAGTGTTGTTGTGCCGCGTTCGAATCGGGGGCTGCTGGCGGCCGCGTTGCGCCTCGACAATGCGAGGGCCGCACTGCAGTCTTCCGTGGATGAGGCGCGCGAGCAGGGGCAGAGCTGGGCCGACATCGGTGAGGCGCTGGGGGTCACCCGGCAGGCCGCCTTCAAACGATTCGGGCGACCCCACGACCCGCGGACCGGTGTGGCCATGAGGAACACCACGACGGCGAGCAGCGTTGTTGCCCTCACCGAGCGCGTCTTCACGCTGCTGGACGCGGGGGACCACGACGCCATCGCGGGGCTGATGTCGGCGAGCGCGGCCAGGACGTTGACGCGCGAGGTGCTGCTGGGGACCTGGGCGGCTGCGGTGGCCGAGACCGGCAATCTGGTGGCCTGCCGCGACACCCGGGCCGAGCTGGGGGACAAGACGGTGCTGCATCCCGATGAGTCCGTACTCGGCCTGAGCATTGGGGTCACAGAGCTTCAGTGCGAGGCCGGCGAGTGGATCGGCCGACTGGCGCTGGATGGCGAGCAGCGGATCGTGGGGTTGCTCGTGGTGGCGCCCGGGGAGCAGTCACTGCCCTTCTGACGGCGTCCGGGGCCCTTCGTCACAGGTCAGGCGAGGAACTTTCGCAGGATCTCGGTGAATGCCTGAGGCTCGTCCGCGTGAACCCAGTGGCCGGCGCGCTTCAGCGTCACCGACACCACGCGGGGGAAGAGCCGCCGCATGGCGGGCATGTCCTCGGGCGTCACGTAGTCGGAGCGTCCGCCCACCACCCACCACGTTGGCCCCTCCCACGAAGCGTCCACGGCGGGCCAGCCGGCGACGACGTGCAGGTTGTCGCCCAACAGGTCGAGGTTGGCATTCCAGGCCCAGTGGCCGCCCCGGCGCTTCAGGTTCTGCAGCAGGAAGCCGCGCACCCCGGGATCGGGGACGGCGTCAGCGAGGCGTCGGTCGGCGTCCGAGCGACTCGTGACCGCGGCCAGGTCGAGGTTGCGCATGGCGGAGACCAGGTCCGCGAAGTGGGACGTGGCCTCGTTGTGGGTGGGGGCGGTGTCCACCACCATGAGGCGCGACACCAGTTCAGGGTGGCGCAGAGCGAGCCGCATCCCGACCTTGCCCCCCAGCGAATGCCCCACCACGGTGGCGGGTCCGGGCACCGTGACGCGCAGCCAGTCGGCCACCAGGTCCGCCTGCTGGTCCAGTGTGAAGTCAACGGTCCAGGGCGAGCGGCCGTGGTTGGGCTGGTCCACCAGCCAACTGGTGGCGACGTCACTGATGGCTGTGGCGATGCTCGTGAAGTTCTTGCCCTGGCCGAAGAGGCCGTGGATGAAGACGATCCGCTCGGGGCCCTTGCCGACGACGATGTGGTGCAGGCTCATGCGATCAGCCGCCAGCAGTGCCGGTGCCAGTGGCGTCGCTGCTCCGTGCCGGAGTCGAAGCCCATGCCGGGCGTCTCGGGCCACGCCACCACGTGGGCCATCCCGACGGGGATGGTGTTGTGGCACCCGGGGCAGGTGTAGGGCTTGCTGGCTCGGTCGGCGGGCACGTCGCGCACGAGGAAGCGCCCACCGCTGGTGCTGCGCGAACTGGCGTGTCGGGATGCGTCGAGGGGGCGCGGGGCGCGCAGGTGTTTGCTGGGACGGCGACTGGTGGGCATCTCCTAGAAGAGCCTTTCGTCGGCGTTGTCCATGCCGCGCAGCAGGTCGTAGTCGATGACTCGGCAGGAGATGCCGCGGTCCGCGGCCAGCGTGGCGGCCTGGGGCTTGATCTGCTGGGCGGCGAACACACCACGCACGGGGGCCAGCTGGGGGTCCCTGTTCATGAGGTCGAGGTAGCGGGTCAGTTGCTCCACGCCGTCGATGTCGCCGCGCCGCTTCACCTCCACGGCCACGTGGCCGCCCGTGTGGTCGCGCAGGAGCAGGTCCACGGGTCCGATGGGCGTGTAGTACTCACGCTTGACGAGTTGCCAGCCGGCGCCGAAGGTGGAGGGGTGCTCCGCCAGCAGGGCCTGGAGGTGCGCCTCGACGCCGTCCTTCTGCAGCCCTGGGTCCACGCCGAACGTGTGGTCGCTGTCGAGAAACACCTCGCCGATCCGGATCACGAGTGTGTCGCCCTCCTTGGAGCGCACCTGCCAGAGCTGGGTGACACCCAGCTCCGCGGCTTCCTCGTCCGCCTCGGAGATCTCGAGCCGGCACGGCGCGCTCATCCAGTTGAGGGGTTTGTAGGCCCGGTCGTCGGCATGCACCGACACGGAACCGTCCGCCTTCACGATGATGAGACGCTTTGACATGGGCAGGTGGGCCGTCAACCGTCCCGCGTAGTCCACCTGACATTCCGCAATCACCAAACGCACGCCAGCCAATCTAGCAAAGACCACGGGATATCCCGCGAATTGCCCTGCGGGACTGGCTGACCGGGGTGTGGGTGGCTAGGTGGCGTCGAGGTGCGGCTGCACCACCTCGCGGTAGAGCAGCAGGATGGCCGCGGCGGTGGGGATCGCGATGACGGCGCCGATGATGCCCAGCAGCGCACCGCCGATGATGGCGGACAGGATCACCAGAACCCCGGGAACCTTCACGGTGCGCTTCAGGATGTTGGGGTACAGCACGTAGGCGTCGAACTGCTGGTAGACGAGGAAGTAGATGATCGTGACGATGCCCAGCGTCGGGCTGGTGGCGAAGGCGACGATTGCCACCGCCACCATGGCCAGCGACGAGCCGATGATGGGGATGAAGCAGAACAGTGCCACCACGAACGCCAGGGCCAGCGAGTATTGCCCGAGCCCTGCGATGTTCATGTAGATGAACGAGGCCACCGAGGCCACCGTCACGATGAAGAACATCCCCGTGATGTAGCCGGAGACGCCGGAGAAGATCTCATCGGCCAGGTACCGTGCCCGCGGCCGACGGCTGGCGGGTGCCAGGTGGTAGATGATCTCCTTGATGGAGGGCAGGGACGCCAGGAAGTAGATGGTCAGCACCAGGGTCATGATCACGGAGAAGACCACGTTGGCAAGGATGCGACCCGCACCCCAGATCCCGCCGAAGAGGTTCTGCAGCAGCGTGCCCGAGGTGAGGAACGACCGCACCCTGTCGATGATCTTGAACTCCTGGTCCCAATCAGCGATCTGCCGGTTCTGTCGCAGGTTGTCGAGGAGGGCGGGCAGGTTCCTGACGAGCGACTGGGCCTGTTCGGTGAGGATCGGGACCAGGGCCGTGAAACCCAGCGCGATGATGCCGATCGCAGACACCGTGACGATGAACACCGCCAGGCCGCGAGGCACCCGACGGCGCGCCAGGAAGTCCACGACGGGGCTCAGGCCGAGCGCCAGGAACAGTCCCAGCACCACGAGGATCAGGATGCTCTGAACCTGCATGACAGCCGAGGCCAGGCCCAGGGCCACGAGAACGCCGATGGCGCCATAGAAGCCCATGGCGAAGGGTGAGTGTTTCAGCAACTTTGATTCACTGCTGACCGCCGTGGGCGGCACGGGGGCGATGGGCTCGATGGGCACGGGCGTCAGCAGCGTTTGCGCCCCCCGGCGCGCATCACCGAAGACGCGACCGACGAGCCGCTTGAGCCGACGTCGGTCGCGAGCGGAGCCCCCCGTCATCTCCGTCTCGTCGATCTGTGACAGGGTCGCGGCCACGTTGATCGCGCCGTCCGGCGCACCCTCGTTCCCGAGGGGGGACCCAGTGGGCTCAGCGGGATTCGTCACCGACGTCCTCACCGCCGCGGGTGATGACCATGGTCTCCTCGGCCTCCGGGACCGCCTCGTCGGCGATGCCCCGCAGGTTCTGCATCGACGCCACCATGGCCATCCTCCGCGCCGTCAGGGCGGCGATTTCGCGCTCCAGTTGTTCCTTGCGCCACGCAACCTGCTCCTCGAGCCGTGTCTCGTCCTCGCGAAGGCGTGACCGCATCGCCGCCATCGTCTCCTCAGCCTCGCGGGTGGCAGCCAGGCGGGTCTCCTCCGCGGCAGCCACGGCCTGGGAGCGAACCCGCGCGGCCTCCTCGCGCGTCTCGGCCAGGAGCGCCGTGGAGCGCTCATGGTTCGCGGTGGCTGCGGCCAACTGCTCGGTGATGGACTGCTGGGTGGCGCGCGCACTCTCCAGAGCCTGCGCCAGCGTCTTCTCGGCCTGTTGCTGGGATTCCAGCAGCACCTGTGAGGCCCGTACCTCGGCGGACTGGAGGCGACTGGCTGCCTCCGCCATGGACGTCTCCTGCAGAGCCCTGGCCCGTGCGGCCGCCTCGTCGAGGATGTGCTGCGCGGCGGCAGATGCCTCGGACGCGGCCAGTTGGGCATCCGCCCGCGCGGAGGCGAGGGCTGCCTCCCCGGCTTCCGCCTGTTCCTGGCGGAGCTTTCGTAGTCCGGAGAGCCCGCTGATCCTGACGTCGTCGGCCTCGCGTTGGGCTGACTCGCGCAGTGCCGCGGCACTGCGCCGCCCCTCGTTGCGGATCCGGTCCGCCTCGGTCTCGCCCTGGCGGACGAGTTCAGCGGCCTGCTCCTCGGCGGCGTGCAGCAGCTGTTTGGCGTGTGCGCCCAGCCTCGTGAAGTCCGTGGTGCCGGACTCGACACGGACGTGCGCCATTTCCTTGGTGCGCTCCCGCATCTGCACCTTCAGTTGGAGGACCTGCTGCTCCATCTCGCGGACGTAGCCGTCGACGGCCTGCCGGTCGTAGCCCAGCATGGAATGCGGGAAGTTGCCGGCTGCCGAGGCCCTCTCGTCGAAGAGGTTGAGACCCGTCAAGGAGTCTTCGCTGTCCCAGTCATCGCGTGGATTCGTCACCAATGTCCCCTTCTACGGAAGCAGTCCCGTCGCCGTGCCTGCCAATCGAGCCTATCGTCTGGGGACGCCAGAATGGGGGCAGGGCGACACGCGTCGCCCTGCCCCCGGATGTTGGGTGGGTGCAGTCGTCAGTGGGCTGCGTCCGTTGCCGGCTCCACGAGCTCCAGGAGCACACCACGCGCGTCCTTGGGGTGCACGAAGTTGATGCGGCTGCCAGCGGTGCCGCGCTTGGGCTCGGGGAAGAGCAGGCGCATGCCGCGCTCGCGCAGCACCCGGCTGGCCTCGTCGATGTCGCGCACGCGGTACGCCAGCTGCTGGATGCCGGGGCCGCTCTTGCCGAGGAACTTGCCGATGGCGGAATCGTCGCGCAGCGGTGCCAGGAGCTGGATCTTCGCGTTCTCCTCGCCCTGTTCGCCGGTGCCGAGCATGGCCTCGGCCACGCCCTGCTCCTCGTTGATCTCGCGATGGAGTTCGCGCCAGCCGAAGACCTCAGCGTGGAACTTGATGGCCTCGTCCAGGTCCGGGACGGCGAGGCCGACGTGGTCGATGCAGATGAAGAGATCAGTGTTGTCCATGACTCCCAGCATTCCACAAGGCATCCGGAGCTCCCCGTGCGGGGTGGGATTGTTGGGCGCTCCCGGCGCGTTGCCGCGCACCCCGGACCAACCTTCGGGCAGACTGTCACGTGGCGCCGTGCCGCAAACGCTTTTTCAAGGAGGCAGAGGATGGGCTGGATCAAGAAGATCCTCATCGTGTTGGTTGCTGCCTTCGTGGTGTTCTACCTGTTCACACGCCCCGAAGCGGCGGCTGAGGCGGTCAAAACCTTCTTCAGCGCCTTCGAGTCCATCGGGACCTTCTTCACCACCCTGGTCGAATAGGCAGAGCCACCGTGGGCTTCATCAGCCGGCTGCTTGAACCCGACGCCCATCGTCACCTCATTGACGAGGAGGGCGAGGTCGTGGTGGAAGAGGTGCACAAGCACTGGGCCGCCACCTTCTGGTGGTACGTCCTCATGTCGCTGAGCATTCCGCTGTTCATCAGCATGGTCTGGGCGGGGGACTTCTTCTGGTTGCCGCTGGCCGCTGGTCTCGTGTTGTTGGTCGTGTCGATGTGGAAGTGCCACGTCGCCTACATGGATCGCTTCGTGATCACCAACATGCGGGTGTTCAGGATCCACGGCATCTTCAACCAGAACCTGGCGACGGTTCCACTGGCACGGATCCTCGACATCTCCATGACGCAGACCCTGGCGGGGCAGCTGTGCGGCTACGGGCACTTCATCTTCGAGTCTGCTGCGCAGGACCAGGGCCTGAAAATCATCCGCTACGTGGGGGATCCCACTGAGCGGGATCTCATCATCCAGCGCACAATCTCGAGGGCGGGCCTGCGGGGCAACGTACCCCACCCGGTCCGGCCCGCCCCCTGAGGACCGACGATCAGCCCAGTGCGCGGTCCACGAGTGCCTTGGCCTGCTCCTGCACCTGCGCGAGGTGCCCTGCATCCTTGAGGGACTCGGCGTAGATCTTGTACTTGTCCTCCGTGCCCGAGGGCCTGGCTGCGAACCACGCGCTGTTCGTGGTCACCTTCACCCCACCTATGGCTGCACCATTGCCGGGTGCCTCCGTCAGGATGGACGTGATGGGTTCCCCCGCCAGTTCCGTGGCGCTCACGTCGCTGGCGCCGAGCTTGGACAGGCGTGCCTTCTGCGCGCGGCTGGCCTCGGCGTCGATGCGGGCGTAGTAGGACTTGCCGAACTCCGCCTCCAGCGCGGCATAGTGCTGGCTGGGTGAGGTGCCGGTGACGGCGAGGATCTCGCTGGCCAGCAGGGCCAGGAGGATGCCGTCCTTGTCAGTGGTCCACGTCCGTCCCGAATGCTCAAGGAAGGAGGCGCCTGCGGACTCCTCGCCGCCGAAGCCGAGGGAACCCTCCGTCAGTCCGGGGACGAACCACTTGAATCCCACGGGTACCTCCACGAGGCGACGCCCCAGCTTGTCGGACACCCTGTCGATCAGCGACGAGGACACCAGTGTCTTGCCGATGCCCGCATCCGCTGACCACTGGCTCCGGTGCCCGAAGAGGTACTGGATCGCCACAGCCAGGAACGCGTTGGGGTTCATGAGGCCGGCGTCCGGAGTGACGATTCCGTGGCGGTCGGAGTCCGCGTCATTGCCAGTGGAGATGTCGAAGCTGCTGCGGTTCGCGATCAGCGAGGCCATTGCGTCGGGCGAGGAGCAGTCCATGCGGATCTTGCCGTCGGTGTCCAACGTCATGAACCGCCACGTCGGATCCACGGTGGGGTTGATGACGCTCAGGTCCATACCGGTGGTCTCGGCCAGGTGTGCCCAGTACTGCACGGAGGCGCCGCCCAGTGGGTCGGCACCGATGTGCAGACCGGATGCCGCGATGGCGTCGATGTCAAGGACACTCGTCAGCTCGGCGCAGTAGGGGGTCTTGTAGTCGTAGCGCTCAACGTCGGCGGCGATGGCCTCGTAGGACCGGCGGCGGATGGCCCGCGGGTCGGCCATGAGGGCGTTGGCGCGGCCCGCGATCCAGCTGGTGGCGTCGGTGTCGGCCGGGCCTCCCGTGGGTGGGTTGTACTTGAATCCGCCGTCGCGCGGCGGGTTGTGGGACGGCGTCACCACGATGCCGTCGGCGTGGGGGCCACCCGCCTCGCGGTTGTGGCGGATGATGGCGCGCGACACCGCCGGGGTGGGTGTGTACTCATCCTCCCGCTCGGCGCGGACAGCGACCCCGTTGGCGACCAGGACCTCGATGGCGGTGCGCCAGGCGGGTTCCGAGAGGGCGTGGGTGTCCTTGCCGATGAACAGCGGGCCGGCGGTGCCCTGCTGGGCGCGGTACTCGACGATGGCCTGGGTGGTGGCGGCGATATGGAGGTCGTTGAACGCGGTGTCCAGACTGGAGCCACGATGTCCGGAGGTGCCGAAGACCACCTGCTGGTCCGGATTCGTCGGGTCGGGCGTCAGGTCGTGGTACGCCGCGAGGAGGGCGTCGACGTCGACGAGGTCGGATTCTTGTGCCGGAGTTCCGGCGCGCGGGTGAGCCATGCGCCCATCCTTCCACCACCCCGGTCCCGCTGCACAGAGTTTGGTGCGTGGGGGGTTTGAAGCAGCGGGCCCGGGCGGCCAAGATGGGGACCATGACTGATCCGAACTTCTCGCGGCCGGGCGCCGTGGACCTCTCCTCCTTGGCAGCACCGACCCTCCCGACCGCCGGCGGGTACGTGGTGGAGGTGGGGGAACCGGACTTCCAGGACCTCGCGAGTCTCTCGACGAAGCATCCCGTGATCGTGGAGTTCCATTCGGCCCGTGACACCTCAGGGCCCGCCCTGTCGCAGGCGCTCGCGGAACTCGTGAACGCAGGGGCGGGGCGGTACCTTCTGGCACGCGTCGACGTCGATGCCGAGCCCCGCCTCGCGCAGGCGCTGCAGGTGTCCGCCGTCCCCACGGTCGTGGCCCTCATTGGCGGCCAGTTGGCGCCGCTGTTCCAGGGCACGCGATCACGGGAGGAGATCGCTGCGGTTCTCGATCAGGTGGCGCAGCTGGCTGTGGCCAACGGCATCACCGGCCGCGCCACCGCTGTCGCCACGGGGGAGCAGGAGGCGGCGGAGGCCCCCGTCGATCCCCGCTTCGAGGCAGCCGACGCGGCCCTGCAGGCCGGTGACTACGCGCTGGCCGTCGGGGAGTTCGACACGTTGCTCGCGGCCACACCCCACGACCCCGAGGTGGTGGCCGGTCGCGCGCAGGCCGGGCTGCTGCAGCGCAGCACCGAGTTCGACCCTGCGGCCGTGGTGGCCGCTGCGTCGGCCCGACCCGACGACGTGGCCGCGCAGCTCAACGCCGCTGACCTGGAGGTCATCCAGGGCGCCACGGAGCAGGCCTTTGACCGTCTTCTGCAGCTGGCGGCCGAGGTGGGTCCCGACGAGAAGGAGATCATCCGCCTGCGGATCCTTGAACTCTTCGAGGTCGTGGGTCGCACCGACGCAACCGTGCTGAAGGCACGCCGGCGCCTGTCCACCGTTCTTTTCTGACGGGCAGGGCATGACAGACGGGCCGACCCCTGGAGGGGGTCGGCCCGTCTGCTGGCGCTGAAAGGCGCGGTGCCTGCGATCAGGCGTTCACGGAAGCCATCAGCGACACGAAAGCGATGATGTAGATGATGATCCCGACGATCCAGAGGGCGCCCAGAACAGTGCCGATCCAGCCGGTGATCTTGCCGACCTTGGCGTCGCCGCCCAGCTCCTCGGCGCGCTTGGCCTTGATGATGGCCAGCGGGCCCAGGATGATGCCCACGGCGAAGAGCGAGATGATGCCGAGGATCATGGACGTCTGGGCCAGCTGCTGACCGCGCATCTGGTCGGGGCTGCCCTGGGGGTAGTTGGGCTGGTAGCCGCCCGGCTGCTGGGGCGCGTTGTACTGCTGGGACATGGGGGTCTCCTGGAGAAAGGCCGAAAAGTCGATGGGGGCGCGCGTGCGCCCGGGTAGCATCCTAGGCCCACGAGACTTGTCAGGATGCTCCGGCAGCGGTGTGTCGTTCCCCGGTTCCCTCACGGATCAGAGGGGACGGCCGTCCTCGGTCATGCCGGTCCAACCGCTCAGCAGCAGCCGTATGCGTCGGGCCGAGAGTTCGGTGACGTGCTCATCGAGGTCCTCAGGGGCCACCCAGTGCACGGCCGCCAGTTCGCGGGGGTCCGTGACGGTGATCCCCGCGGCGACGTCGTCGGTCATCGTGCCGCCGTCGAAGATGAACTCGATGGCATCCGACCACCCCAGGTACGGCGGCATCCAGTCGATGAGCGCCGCGTTGCCGAAGGTGACGGCCAACCCGATCTCCTCCATCACCTCGCGCTCGGCACCCACGCGGGGCGACTCGCCCGCCTCGACGATCCCGCCGGGGAGTTCCCAGTCCTCCTTGTAGCGGGTCTCGGTCAGCAGTACCCGCCCCCGGCTGTCGCGGAACACGGCGTGGCCGATCATGCGTTTCATGGGGAGCACCGAGTCCATGACACCGGAGAACCCCTGCGGGCCGTAGACGGGGTCGATGGCGAGCCGGGCATAGATGAGGACGTCGACGAGGTCGTCATTGCCGACACGCTGCGCGGAGCGCAGCCGGCCCTCCAGCCGGAAACCGCAGCGCTGGAGAGCACGTCGGGCCACGACGTCGTTGGCAGGTAGGTCCACCTGCAGACGACGCAACTCGTGCGCGATGATGGCGTCGTCTGCGGCCATGCTCACGGCGGCCTCGAGGGTCTCCGAGTCGACACGCTGCTCCTGCCAACGCAGCATGCCGACGTCACCGGTGATTTCGACCTGGACGCTGAACTCGCTCACGGTGTGGCGGGGCCCGCCTGCCGACGAAGCCACACGGCGCCCAGCGGGGGAACCGTCACGTTGGTCTGCGCGGGGAAGTGGCCCCACGGCTGCTCGCGTGCCGTGACCTGTCCCAGGTTCCCGAACTCGCCACTGCCGTCGTAGACGGCCGAGTCGGTGTTGAGGATCTCTTCCCAGACTCCGGCCTCCGGAAGCCCAATCGGCAGGTCCGTGAGCGGTTCCGGGGAGAAGTTCGTGATGCAGGCCACGTGGTTGCCGGCCTCGTCGTGGCGCACCCAGCTGAGCGTGTTGCGCTCCGCGTCGTCACCCCGGATCCAGGTGAACCCCTCGGGGGAGTTGTCCAGCTCGAAGAGGGGGGCATTGGCGCGGTAGAGGGCGTTGAGGTCCCGGAACAGCTGCTGGAGGCCGCGGTGGCCCCACAGGTCGCTGACCCACCACTCGAGGCCGGTGGCCTCGTTGAACTCGGGACGGGACCCGAACTCGCTGCCCATGAAGATCAGCTGCTTGCCGGGGAAGCTCCACATGAAGGAGTAGAAGGCGCGCAGCGTGGCGAATTTGCGCCAGTCATCCTGCGGCACCTTCTGCATCATCGACCCCTTGCCGTGCACGACCTCGTCATGGCTGATGGGCAGGATGAAGTTCTCCGAGTAGGCATACACCATGGCGAAGGTGATGAGGTTGTGTTCGTACTGGCGGTAGACGGGGTCCAGCTCCAGGTAGCGCAGCGAATCGTTCATCCACCCCATGTTCCACTTGAACCCGAAGCCGAGGCCGCCCTCGTGGACAGGTTTGGTGACGCCCGGGAAGCTGGTGGACTCCTCGGCGATCATGAGGACGCCGGGGTGGCGCTCGTAGAGGTGCAGGTTGACCCAGCGCAGGAAGTCGATGGCCTCGAGGTTCTCGCGGCCGCCGTACTCGTTGGGCACCCACTCGCCCTCCTCGCGGGAGTAGTCGAGGTACAGCATGGAGGCGACGGCATCCACGCGCAGCCCGTCGATGTGGAACTCGTTGATCCAGTACAGCGCGTTGGAGACGAGGAAGCTCTTCACCTCGTTGCGGCCGTAGTTGAAGATGTAGGTGCCCCAGTCGCGGTGCTCTCCCTGCCTGGGGTCGGCGTGCTCGTAGAGCGCGGTGCCGTCGAAGCGTCCCAGCGCCCAGTCGTCCTTGGGGAAGTGACCCGGAACCCAGTCCAGGATGACGCCGATGCCGGCCTGGTGGAGGCGGTCCACGAGGTAGCGGAAGTCGTCGGGCTTGCCGAACCGGCTCGTGGGGGAGAAGTAGCCGGTCACCTGGTAGCCCCAGGACGGCGCGTACGGATGCTCGGCCACCGGCATCAACTCGACATGCGTGTAGCCCTGCCAGGTGATGTATTCCACCAGTTCGTCGGCGAGCTGCAGGTAGGACTTGCCGGGGCGCCAGCCGCCGAGGTGCAGTTCGTAGACGCTCATGGGCTCGGCGTGGGCGCGGGACTTCTCCCTGCGCGCGATCCACTCGTCGTCGGACCACACGTACTTCGACTCGTAGACAATGCTGGCGTTGGTGGGTGCCTGCTCGCTGAAGCGGGCCATGGGGTCGACCTTCTCGCGCCACGCGCCGTCGACGCCACGGACCCGGAACTTGTAGAGCGCGTCCTCGCCGGCACCGGGGACGAATCCGCCCCACACACCGGTGCCGGGGATGAGCGCGAGGTCATGGGCGTCCCACCCGTTGAAGTCGCCGGTCACCTGGACCTGCTGGGCATTGGGAGCCCAGACGGCGAACCGCACGCCGGAAATGGGGCCGTCCTCACCGTCGACGGTCGCGACGAAACTGCCGAGTCTCTTCCAGAGCTCGGTGTCGCCACCCTGGTGGAAACCCTGGAGGTCGGTGCCGGTCAATCCGCCGAACTGGTCGTAGTTCATCGTGTTTCTCCTGCCAATCGGTTCAGTGAATCTATCGGTACATGGATCAGGTGGGGACGGTTACGACGTTCGTAAATGACTTCGTAGACGGCCTTGTCCGCCTCGAACGCGGCCAGGAGTGCCCGCTCCTGGCCATCAGGCAGGCCGTATCCGGCGAGGAAGGCCTGGCGAGTCCCGGCCAACCAGGCTGCGGTGGCCTCCCCGGCCGCGGCCGCGTAGTCGAAGGACCGCAGCATGCCGGCGACGTCGCGCCACCGGGAGTCGGGCTCGCGTCGCTCCTCCAGTGTCTTCAGCGGTTCGCCCTCGAAGTCCACGTAGCGCCAGTGCCCGGCAGAGAGCAGCACCTGGCCCAGATGGCAGTCGCCGTGGATTCTCTGCGTGGGGAACGTCTCAGGAAGCGCCCCCCAGGTGGATGCGATGGCGTCGCGGTACGGCCCCACCTCGGGTGCCTCTGCCGCGGCGGCCACGAACCGGCGCTCCAGGGTGGCCCGGAGTGCAGGGGCCTGCCGGGATTCGGTCCCCAGCCTCTCGGCGAGCGTCTCGTGCACCGCCGCCAGTGTGGCCCCGAGAGCGTGGGCGTGGTCGTCAAAGCTGCTGCTCCGCCGGGCATGCTCGCACGCCAGGTCGTAGCCATCCTCCGGTTGGGCGAGCGCCTCGGTGATGATGGCGAGGTCCACGTCGCCGTCGCTCCACACCCCGTGGATCTCGGCGACCGACCCGGTGCCCGCCAGCGCACGGTGGAGTTCCACGTCGACGTTGGAGCCCTCCTCGAGGCGTCGGAACACCTTGCACACCAGCGACGTGCCGAAGAACAGGGAGGTGTTGGACTGCTCCCCCGTGAACCGACGGGCCACGAGGCCCGTGGGGATCTCACCGAAGCTCTCGAAACCGGGGGCGCCGTCGCGGAGAAGGTCAAGGAGCAGGGATGCGGCGGCCGGGTCGTCGCACAACTCACCGACGCTGAACTCGGAGCCGTCCACGTCTGCCCGTGCCAGCTCGGGAGCGACTGCCTCTGACACGGGGCGGTAGGTCAACGGTACGTGGTAGCGCTCACGCTCGCCGGAGTCGAACAGCACCTCCAGCACGGCGCTGCGAATACCGACGCCGCTGGAGGCAGGGGTGAGCCAGCGGCCCAGCGTCACGCCCTCGGGGCGCCCGCCGCGCGAGCGGCCGGCGAACCAGCGAGCACCCTGGGCGAGCTGCCACAGGGCCGGCAGGAGGCTCTCCGGCATGTGTGTCGTTGTCCCCATCAGGTGCTCAGGTGGACGATGTGGGCGGGCTGCCCCGGGTACAGGCGCACGTAGTTCCGCTCACCCCAGGTGAACTCCTGCCCCGTCAATTCGTCGATGGCCCGGATGCCCTTGCCGCTCTGGAACCCCAGCGCCTCGAAGTCGATGTAGAGGTCCGACTCCACGGTGTTGTCGGGGTCCAGGGACGTCACCACCAGCACGGTGTCGTCGCCGTCCTGCTTCGAGAACGCGATGATCCCGTCGTGCGGGACGTGGTGGAAGGTGATGTTGCGCAGTTGCTGCAGCGCCGGGTGGCGGTCTCGGATGGCGTTCAGCTGGCCGATGAGCATGTTGAGGTTGGGTGACGCGTTGTAGTCGCGTGGCCTGTACTGGAACTTCTCGGAGTCCAGGTACTCCTCGCGACCTGCGGCCAGTGCCTCGTGCTCGAACAGTTCGAAGCCCGAGTACACGCCCCAGGTGGGGGACATTGTCGCGGCCAGAATGGCGCGGATGGCGAAGATGGCCGGGTTGCCGGACTGCAGGTGGAGGGGGTTGATGTCCGGGGTGTTGACGAAGAAATTGGGACGGTAGAACGCAGGGGTGTCATGGGCAAGTTCCGTGAGGTACTCGGTGAGCTCCCACTTCTCCACCCGCCACGTGAAGTACGTGTAGGACTGCTGGAAGCCGACCTTGCCGAGTGCGCCCATCATGGCCGGCCGGGTGAAGGCTTCTGCGAGGAAGATGATCTCCGGATTCGTCTCGTGCACCCGCTCCAACAGCCAGTCCCAGAATTCGACGGGCTTGGTGTGCGGATTGTCCACGCGGAAAATCGACACCCCTCGGTCGATCCAGAAGTGCACGATCCGCAGCACCTCGTGGTAGATCCCCTCCGGGTCGTTGTCGAAGTTGATGGGATAGATGTCCTGGTACTTCTTCGGGGGGTTCTCCGCGTAGGCGATGGTCCCGTCCAGCCGCGTCGTGAACCACTCCGGATGCTCGGTCACCCACGGGTGGTCAGGGGAGGCCTGCAGTGCCAGGTCCAGGGCAACCTCGAGGCCCAGCGATCGGGCCTTGTCCACGAAGCGACCGAAGGACTCCAGGTCCCCGAGGTCGGGATGGATGGCGTCGTGCCCGCCGTCTGGGGAACCGATGGCCCACGGGGAACCCGGATCGCCCTCGGCCGGGGTGAGCGTGTTGTTGGGACCCTTGCGGAACGCGATGCCGATGGGGTGGATGGGGGGCAGGTAGACCACGTTGAATCCCATGGCGGCCGCTGCCTCGAGGCGCTCGTGCGAGGAGTCGAAGGTTCCGGAATGCCAGGCGCCGGTCTCGTCCTGCCACGCACCCTGGGAGCGGGGGAAGAACTCGTACCAGGAGGAGAAGAGCGCGCGTCGACGCTCCACGCGCACCGGGTACTCCTTGGTTCCCGTCACCAGTTCACGGGGTCCGAAGCGTGCCATGGCGCGCTCCACGGGGCGGGAACAAATGAGGTCCAGCAGTTCCTCTGCGGGCGTCTCGGGACGCAGGGCGTCGATGACGGCCTCGAGCAGGTGGGCGGCGCTGGTGACGCGCTGTTGGGTGGCGTTGGTGGCGGCGCGGCCGATGACCTCGCGCCCCTCCTGGCAGATGAGGTCGAGGTCCATGCTCAGTGGCAACTTCGCCTCGGCGTTGTGCTGCCAGGTGGCCCAGGGGTCGGACCAGCCCTCGACCCGGTACGTCCAGTCACCCTCGGTGGCCATGCGGATGCTGGCCTCCCACGAGTCCAGCCCCTCGGGGCCCACGGGATGCATGTCAATGCGGCGCTGCGTTCCGTGCGGGGCCGTCAGGATCACCGACGCCTTGACGGCGTCGTGGCCCTCACGAAAGACCGTGGCGCTCACCTGAAGGCGCTCGTGCGCGACCGCCTTCACGGGGTAGGCGCCATCGGAGATGACGGGGTGGACGTCGCTCACAGGAATGCGACCAAAGCCGCCGGGCGTGCGGTGCAGTCGCGACGGGCGGGGCGTAGTGGGCAGAGAGTTCACACGATCACCCTATCGGGCCTCGATTCTGTCCCGCGGGAACGACAGGGTAGTTTGTGGCGCGTGCGTGCATATCGTCGTTTCACCGTTCAGCCGGTGCTCCCCGAAAAGATCCATTCCCTTGAGGCCCTGGCCCACAACCTTCGCTGGTCGTGGCATCAGCCCTCACGGGACCTGTTCCGTGCCATCGACCCCCAGCTCTGGGATTCGGTCGGCGAGGACCCCGTCAAGCTCCTGACGGCCGTGTCCGCGGAGCGCATGCAGCAGCTCGCGGCGGACAAGGTGTTCGTCCGCCGGGTGGAGCTCCTGCACGATGACCTCCAGAACTACCTGACGGCGGACCTCTGGTTCCAGAACCACGCCGCCAAGGGCGAGGACGTCCCCTCAGCCATCGGATACTTCTCCGCCGAGTTCGGTGTCTCCCAGACGCTGCCCCAGTACTCCGGTGGCCTCGGCATCCTCGCCGGCGATCACCTGAAGGCGGCCTCCGACCTGGGCCTGCCGCTCGTGGGGATCGGGTTGCTGTACCGACACGGCTACTTCCGCCAGTCACTGAACGCGGCCGGTTGGCAGCAGGAGCGCTACCCCGTGCTGTCCTCCAACGACCTGCCCGTGCGTCGTCTCACTGACGATGCCGGTGAGCCGCTCACCATCACGGTGGACGTTTCCGGCCGTGAGGTCAAGGCGTGGATCTGGGTGGCGTCCGTGGGCCGCATCCCGCTGCTGATGCTCGACACGGACCGCGTGGACAATGACCCCGAGGCCCGCAACATCACCGACCGCCTCTACGGCGGCGGCACCGAGCACCGACTTGCCCAGGAGGTGCTGCTGGGCATCGGTGGCGTCCGTGCACTGCGCGAGTACTGCCGTGTCACGGGCCACGCCAAGCCCGATGTCTACCACTGCAACGAGGGCCACGCAGGCTTCCTCGGATTCGAGCGCATCCGCGAGTACCTGGCCGAGGGTCACGACCTCAACTGCGCCATCGAACTGACGCGCGCCGGCACCGTCTTCACCACCCACACCCCGGTCCCTGCCGGCATCGACCGTTTCGACCGGTCCCTCATCGAGCGCCAGTTCGCCCACTTCTGCTCGGGGCTGCCGCTGCAGCGCATCCTCGACTTCGGCACCGAGACCTACGCCGGCGGTGACCACAGCAGGTTCAACATGGCCGTCCTCGGCTTGCGCCTCGGTCAGCGCGCCAATGGCGTGTCCAAGCTGCACGGGGCCGTCTCCCGTGAAATGTTCAACGGCCTGTGGCCCGACTTCGACGAGACCGAGGTGCCGATCACGTCGGTCACCAACGGCGTCCACCACCGCACCTGGATCCATCCGGAACTGCTGGAGATCCTCGAGGCGCACACGGACGACTCGGACACGGTCATCGACGGCTACGACTGGTCGGCCATCCAGCGCGTCGACGATGACACTTTGTGGAGCCTGAAGCGTCAGCTCCGCGCCTCCATGATCCACATGGCCCGCGCCCGCCTCTCCGAGTCCTGCAAGGTGCGTGGCCTGCCCGACGACTGGACCGCTGACGCCCTGAACCCGCGCGTCCTGACGCTCGGCTTCGCCCGCCGTGGCGCGTCCTACAAGCGCCTCACACTGATGCTCACGGATCCCGAGCGGCTCAAGCGTCTGCTCAACCACCCGCAGACACCCATCCAGATCATCATCGCCGGCAAGGCGCACCCCGCCGACAACATCGGCAAGTCGCTCATCCAGCAGATGGTGCAGTTCTCCGACCAGCCCGACGTCCGCGGCAAGCTCGTGTTCCTCCCGGACTACGACATGTCGATGGCCCGCCCGCTGTACCCCGGCTGCGACGTGTGGGTGAACAACCCGCTTCGCCCCTACGAGGCCTGCGGCACCTCCGGCATGAAGGCGTCGCTGAACGGCGCCGCCAACCTCTCCATCAAGGACGGCTGGTGGGACGAGCTGTACGCCCCCGAGTTCGGCTGGGAGATCCCCTCCCTGGAGGGCATCACTGATCAGGTGGAGCGCGACGCCGCCGAGGCCGAGTACTTCTACAGCATCATCGAGAACGAGATCATCCCGAAGTTCTACACGCTGGACACCCACGGGAACCCGCTGGCGTGGCTCAAGATGATGCGCGACACCATCAGCGACCTCGGCCCGGAGGTCCTGGCCTCGCGCATGGTGCGCGACTACGTCACCCAGATGTATGCGCCGGCCGCGCTGTCCTCCGCTGCTCTGGTGGACGACTCCCAGGCCAACGCCCTGGCCGTGTGGAAGGAGCGCATCCGCCGCGACTGGGATTCCCTGCACGTCGTCGCACTCGACACGAACGTGACGGGGCGGGTGGCCGCGGGTGACCAACTCGAGGTCACCGTCGATGTGCGACTCGGTGACCTGTCGGCCTCCGACGTCGCCGTCCAGCTCATCTTCGGTGACGTCGACAACGAGGACAAGCTCCACAACATCCGCAAGTACGCAACCACCCCCGCCCTGGAGGCTGACGGCGTCACGCGGTTCGAGGCCAGCATCCCGGCCAGGTACTCCGGACAGATCGGCCTGCTCGCGCGCGCCGTCCCGTCCCACCCGTTGCTGGCCAGTGACTCCGAGATGGGTCTGGCCGCGGTGGTCACCGGCTGAATCCGTTGACCCTGCCCCCCTGCAGGGTCAACGATGGGGACATGGTTTCCCCACAACGACGCAAGGTGCTCCTCACGGGAGCCACAGGTGGAATCGGCCAGTTGCTCGAGAAGCGGCTGGCCGATTCCTATGAGCTTGTCCTGCACGGCCGCACGCCGCGCACGGACATCGAGAAACAACAACTGCGGAGGGCTGACCTCGCGAACTTCGACGAGGTCGTGGAGCTCATGGACGGCGTGGACACCGTCCTGCACCTGGCAGGGGCCGCATCACCCACCTCGGAGTGGGATGACGTCCTGGAGGCCAACATCGTCGGCTTTCGCAACACGCTGGAGGCTGCCCGCCTGGCCGGGGTGAGGCGTTTCGTTTTCGCGTCCTCAAACCACGCCATGGGCATGTACGACAGAGATGGCCAGTGGCCCGTCTACCCACACCAACTACCCCGCGGCGACTCCCTCTACGGGGTGTCCAAGATCTTCGGTGAGGCGCTTGGCCGGTTCTACCACGACGAGTACGGCATCGACTTCATCGCCCTGCGCATCGGCTGGTCGGCCGAGGACCCCATGGAGAGGGACGAGGACGTCCTGCACGCCATGTGGCTCAGCGACGACGATGCCGAACAGGTGTTCCGCTGCGCCATCGAAGCCGACGTCGCGTTCGGGCTGTACTACGCCATTTCGGACAACCCCAACCGCCGGTGGGATCTGACCAACACCATGCTGGAGCTCGGATACCGGCCCGCGGACAGCTGGACGGAGGCCTCCGGCCAGAGCGAGGACGTCGTCGAGGGCGGCGAGGAAGCGCCCGGGGACTGGCCGAAGAATTCTTGAGTGGGGATCAGGGCATCAGGCGCCGGTCGTGAGCCGGTAGCCCATCCCAGGTTCCGTGAGCAGGAATCGTGGCCGCGCGGGGTCGGGCTCGATCTTCTTGCGCAGCTGGGAGATGTAGAGGCGCAGGTAGCCGGTGTCGGTGATGTGCTCCGAACCCCAGATGTCGGCCAGGAGGGTGCGTCGCGTGACCAGCTTTCCGGCATTGCGCACCAGCAGGTCCAGGACGGCCCACTCCGTGGGGGTGAGGCGAACGGCAACCTGCCCCTCCGGCGTGGAGCGACTGATGACACGGGCTGCCAGGTCGATGGTGATGTCACCCAGGCGCACTGATGGTGGGGCATCCTCCTGGGGGATGACCCGCCTCGTGAGTGCCCGAATGCGGGCCAGGAGTTCGTCGATGGAGAAGGGTTTGGTCACGTAGTCGTCGGCCCCGGCGTCGAGGGCGTCCACCTTGTCCCCGGCGCCCGTGCGGCCCGACACCACCAGGATGGGGGCCGACGTCCAGCCACGCAGGGCGTGGATGACGTCAAGGCCGTCCAGCTCGGGCATCCCCAGGTCCAGCATGTAGAGATCCGGCCGCGCTTCGATGGCGACGTTGATGGCCTCGGCGCCCGTGGCCGCCGTGACGATCTCGTAGCGCCGGGCCGTGAGGGTGATGCGCAGTGCGCGCAGGATCTGGGGATCGTCGTCGGCGATGAGGATCTTCATGTCTCCTCCACCTCGCCACCGTATCGGCGCGACCCTGCGGCCGCGGGGAGTTCGACCACCATCGTCAGGCCGCCCCCCGGGGTGTCCTCCGCCTCGAGGGTGCCACCCATGCCCTCGGTGAACCCCTTCGACAGGGCAAGGCCAAGGCCCAGCCCCGTGAGGTTGTCCGTGTCCCCCAGGCGTTGGAACGGGACGAACACCTGGTCGCGACGGTCGTGAGCGATGCCCGGGCCCTGGTCCACCACCCGAATCTGGACGGTGTCGGCGAAGCTGCTCGTGGAGATCCGGACACGCTTCTCGGGTGGCGCGAACCGCAGGGCGTTGTCGAGCAGGTTCACCACCACGCGCTGCAGGAGGCCCGCGTCCGCCACCATGGCGGGAAGATCGGGATCCAGGTCCAGTTCCATCTCGGCAGGCCCGAGCTTGAGCTCGTCGAGCGCGGGAAGGATGACGTCCTCGGCGTCCACGGGTGCCAGCGAGACCGCAAGTGCACCGGCCTGCAGGCGGCTGACGTCCAGAAGGCTGGTGACCAGCGTGGACAGCGTGCCCAGGCTCTCGTCGGCCGTGGCGAGGAGGTCGCGACGGTCCTCCTCGCTGAGAGGGACATCAGTGGAGCGCAGGCCCGTGACAGCGGCCGTGGCGGCGGCGAGCGGGCGACGCAGGTCGTGGCTCACGGCCGAGAGCAGGGCGCTGCGCACACGGTCGGTTTCTGCCAGAGGCCCCAGTTCGCGTGCCGTCGCTGAGAGGTCGGTGTACTCCAGGGCCGCGTCGAGTTGGGAGGCGATGACGGCGAGCAGTCGCTGTTCCGAGGACTCCAGGTCCGCCCCGTAGAGCTCGAGGATCCCACGCTCGCCCACGGGAATGTCGACGTGGGGCTCGCCGGGGGTGGGTTCTCCGTCCTGCCGAATGGTGTTGCCGTCCGCCACCAACCGTGCGGCGGTGAGCCCGAACGCCTCGCGCGTGCGCCCCACGAGTGCCTCGATGGCACCCTCACCACGGATGACACTGCCGGAGACAGTGGCAAGGAGTTCCGACTCGGCGGCAGCCCGGTTGGCGACACGGGTGCGCCGCGCAGCCTGGTCCACCACGTAGCTGACCAGCACGGCGTTCACCACGAAGAGCACCAGCGCCAGAGCGTGCAACCCCTTGTCCACCGTAATGGTGTAGATGGGTTCGACGAAGAAGAAGTCCAGGGTCAGACCGGACATGAGGGCCGTGAACAGCGCTGGCCAGATGCCGCCTGTCAGCGCGACGATGACGATGAGGAGTTGGAAGGTCAGGACGTCGCTCGTGATGGAGTCGTCCGACCGGAAGGAGACGAGCAGCCACGTCACCAGCGGCCCCCCGAGCAGGGCCAGCACGAATCCGATGATGCGTCGCCGGATGGACAGGGCGCCGCCGATGCGTGGGAGCCGTAGCCTCCCACCCGCGGCCGAGTGGGTCACGATGTGGACGTCGATGTCGCCGGACTCCCGGATCACCGTCGCCCCGATGCCGGGGCCCGTGAATGCCGCCGTCAGCCGGTTGCGGCGGCTGACGCCGATGACCAGCTGGCTGGCGTTGATGCTGCGGGCGAAGTCGACGAGTGCCCGCGGGACGTCGTCGCCAACGACCTGGTGGTAGGAGCCGCCCAGTTTCTCCACGAGAGCGCGCTGGTGTGCGAGCGACTCCGGGTGGGGGCTGCGCAGGCCATCCTGGCTGACGACGTGCACGGCCACGAGGTCACCACCCGCCGACCGGGCCGCGATGCGCGCCCCCCGGCGGAGCAGCGCCTCGCCCTCGGGCCCACCCGTCAGCGTCACAACCACCCGTTCGCGGGCCTCCCACCGGCTGTCTATGCCGTGCTCCGCGCGGTAGTCCTTGAGCGCGCTGTCCACCTCGTCGGCCAGCCACAGCAGCGCCAACTCGCGCAGGGCGGTGAGGTTGCCGAGGCGGAAGTAGTTGGAGAGTGCGGCGTCGATGCGCTCCGCAGGGTAGACGCGGCCCACGGCGAGGCGGTCGCGCAATGCCTGAGGGGCCAGGTCCACCACCTCAATCTGGTGGGCGGAGCGCAGCACCGCATCGGGAATGGTCTCCCGCTGGGGCACACCGGTAATCTGCTGCACCACGTCATTGAGGGATTCGATGTGCTGGATGTTCACCGTCGACATGACATCGATGCCAGCATCCAGCAGCGTCTCCACGTCCTGCCAGCGCTTCTCGTGCCTGGACCCGGGCGCGTTGGTGTGGGCCAGTTCATCGACGAGCGCGATCTCGGGGCGCCGGGTCAGCACGGCGTCGAGATCCATCTCCGTGAGCGTCACGCCCCGGTGGGTCACCTCGAGCCTGTCCATGATCTCCAGGCCCTCGGTCATGGCGGCGGTGGCCTGGCGTCCGTGCACCTCCACGAACGCCACCACGACGTCTCGACCCTCACCCAGCAGGGTCCGGCCCTCCTCCAGCATCGAATACGTCTTCCCCACGCCGGGCGCGGCGCCGAGCAGTACCCGAAGCCGTCCTCGTCGCATCGCCCTAGCCCTCCAAGCCGTCGAGAGCCACGTTCAGCTCCAGGACATTGACAGTCTCCTCGCCCAGGAACCCGAGGTCTCGTGAGGCAATGCTAGCTTCCACGAGTTCCCGCACCGTGGTCTCCGGCAACGATCGGGCCGCGGCCACCCGTGCGACCTGCAGACGTGCGTACGCCGGGCTGATGTGGGGGTCCAGTCCGGATGACGATGCAGTGACGGCGTCGGGCGGTACGGCGTCCACCTCCACGTCGTTGAAGGCTGCCACCTGCTGCCTGCGCTCCTGAATGGCAGCGATCAGGTCGGGGTTCTCCGGTCCGAGGTTCGAACCGCTGGAGCCTGCACCGTCGTACCCCTCCCCAGCAGCCGATGGGCGGGACTGGAAGTACTCGGGCAGCGGATTCCCGGTGGCGTCCGTGAACGACTGCCCGATCAGTGACGAGCCCACCACGGCGCCTGCCACCTCCACGGTGGAACCGCCGGCACGACCCGGCAGCAGCACGGCGCCGATTCCGGTGACGACCAGGGGGTAGGCCACCCCGAGGACGAGGGTGAGGATGATCATGGCGCGCAGCGCCACGAGGGTGGTGCGCAGGCCGTTGCGGGATGAGGACATGGTGAGAGCTTTCTGTGGAGGAGAGGACGTCAGAAGCCGGGGAGCATGCTGACGACGAGGTCGATGAGCTTGATCCCGATGAACGGGGCGATGACACCACCCACGCCGTAGCGCAGCAGGTTGCGCCCGAGGATCCGTGAGGTGCTGAGCGCTCGGTAGGCGACGCCCTTCAGCGCCAGCGGGATGAGGAAGACAATCACCAGTGCATTGAAGATGATGGCCGCCAGGACCGCCGAGGCGGGGGAGTGCAGACCCATGATGTTGAGGACGCCCAGGCCGGGGAAGATGCCCACGAACATGGCCGGGATGATGGCGAAGTACTTGGCGATGTCGTTCGCGATCGAGAACGTGGTGAGGGCCCCGCGGGTGATGAGCAACTGCTTGCCGATGCGCACGATGTCGATGAGCTTGGTGGGGTCTGAATCGAGGTCCACCATGTTGCCCGCCTCCTTGGCCGCAGAGGTGCCCGTGTTCATGGCCACTCCGACGTCGGCCTGCGCCAGCGCGGGGGCGTCGTTGGTACCGTCGCCGGTCATGGCCACCAGGTTGCCACCGGCCTGCTCCCGTTTGATGAGCTCCATCTTCTGCTCGGGTGTGGCCTCGGCCAGGAAGTCGTCCACGCCGGCCTCGGCCGCGATGGCACGGGCGGTCAGGGGGTTGTCGCCCGTGATCATGACCGTGCGGATGCCCATGGTCCGCAGTTCGGCGAAGCGTTCCTTGAGGCCGTCCTTGACGACGTCCTTCAGATGGACGAGACCGAGGATGCGGCACTCGCCGGACGCGGTGGCCACCGCCACCACCAGGGGGGTCCCGCCCCCCTGCGAGATGGCCTCGACCTCCGCGTCCAGCTGTGCCCTCACGGATCGGTGCAGCGGGGAGAACTGCTCGACCCACACGATGACTGCGGATCCGGCGCCCTTGCGGATGGTGGTTCCTCCGGGTTGGTCGAGACCGCTCATGCGGGTCTGTGCCGTGAAGGGGACGACGTCGCCGGGGGCGCTCTCGCCGACGTCGACGCCGAGGACACGTGCCAGGTCGACGATGGACTTGCCCTCGGGAGTGGGGTCGGCCAGGGAGGACAGTGCGGCCGCCTCCACCAGCTCACCCACGGTGACGCCGTCGAGTGGCACGAACTCCGAGGCGCGCCGGTTGCCGTAGGTGATGGTGCCGGTCTTGTCGAGCAACAGTGTGGTGACGTCCCCGGCTGCCTCCACGGCGCGCCCTGACATGGCCAGGACGTTGTGCTGCACGAGGCGGTCCATGCCTGCGATGCCAATCGCCGAGAGCAGGGCTCCAATGGTGGTGGGGATGAGGCAGACGAGCAGGGCGATGAGGATGGGCAGGGTGACGTCTGCGTTCACCGCGGAGGCGATGGGCCCCAGTGTCAGGGTGACCACGAGGAAGATGATGGACAGGCTGGCCAGCAACACGTTGAGTGCGATCTCGTTGGGGGTCTTCTGGCGGGAGGCACCCTCCACGAGGCTGATCATGCGGTCCACGAACGTCTCGCCCGGCTTGGAGGTGATGCGCACCACGATGCGGTCCGACAGGACTCGGGTGCCGCCGGTGACGGCGCTGCGGTCCCCGCCGGACTCCCGGACCACGGGGGCGGACTCCCCGGTGATGGCCGACTCGTCGATGGAGGCGATGCCCCAGATGATGTCACCGTCGCCGGGGACCAGTTCCCCGGCAACGATCACCACCACGTCACCCAGCTGCAGATCGGCTGATGACATGTCCTCGAGGTCGGATGCACCCGCTGCCGGGTCCTCCGTCTCCTGGTAGTCCGTGACACGCCGGGCGATGGTGCTGGTGCGCGTCTTGCGGAGGCTGTCGGCCTGTGCCTTGCCGCGTCCTTCCGCCACCGACTCGGCCATGTTGGCGAACACCACCGTGAGCCACAGCCAGATGGCGATGCCCCAGGTGAAGGAGCCCGGGATGGCGGTGCCTCCGGAGGTGCCGGGACCACCGACGAAGGGCTCCACGATGGCGAGCAACGTCGTCAGGGCGGCACCCACTTCGACGATGAACATCACGGGGTTGCGCCACATGAGTCGCGGGTCGAGTTTGCGGAAGGCTCCCGGGAGCGCCTCGAGCAAGGACGACGGGCTGAAGGCACCCCGAGAACTGCGCGATGGCGGCGGGGCGGACGACGTCTCAGGTGGTGTTGGTGCGGTGAGGGTGGTCATGTTCAGCGCAGCCCTTCTGCGAGCGGCCCCAGCGTGAGGATGGGGAAGAATGTGAGTGCCGTGACGATGAGCGTCACGCTGACCAGCAGACCGACGAAGAGCGGCCTGTGGGTGGGGAGCGTTCCGGCGGTGGCGGGAACCTTGTCCTGCCGGGCCAGTGCCCCCGCGAGGGCGAGGACGAAGAGGATCGGCACGAATCGGCCCAACAGCATCGCGAGTCCCAGCGCCGTGTTGAACCACGGCGTGTTGCCGGTCAGGCCCGCGAACGCGGAGCCGTTGTTGTTGGATGCCGACGTGAACGCGTAGATGACCTCGGAGAGCCCGTGGTTGCCGGGGTTGAGGATGGAGGTGGTTTCGACGTCGGTGCGGATGGCCGGGACGGCGAAGCTCAGCGCCGTGCCCACCAGCACCAGCGCGGGCATGACCAGGATGTAGAGGCTGGCGAGCTTGATCTCGCTGGGCCCGATCTTCTTCCCCAGGTACTCCGGCGTGCGGCCCACGAGCAGCCCTCCGATGAAGACGGTGATGACGGCCAGCACGAGCATGCCGTAGAGACCTGCCCCCACGCCTCCGGGGGCCACCTCCCCCAGCATCATGTTGAGCATGGGGAGCATGCCACCCAGTGCCGTGTAGGAGTCGTGCATGGAGTTCACGGCGCCCGTGGAGGTCAGGGTGCTCGTGGTGCCGAACAGTGTGGTGGCGAAGATGCCGAAGCGCTGCTCCTTGCCCTCCATGGCTGCGCCCGCGAGCATGGGCGCGGTGCCCGATCCCGCGTACTCCAGAGCACTCAGGATGACGAGCGAGGCGAGGTACAGCGTGGCCATGACGGCCAGGATGGAGTATCCCTGCCGCTTGTCGCCCACCATGCGTCCGAAGGTGTAGGGCAGCGCGAACGGGATGACGAGCATGAGGAAGATCTCGAAGAGGTTGCTCCACCCCGTCGGGTTCTCGAACGGGTGCGAGGAGTTGGCGTTGAAGAAGCCGCCGCCGTTGGTGCCGAGCTCCTTGATGACCTCCTGGGACGCGACGGGGCCGCCGGGCAGGCTTTGCGTGCCCCCCGTCAGGGTGGTGATGTCCGTGAAGCCATGAAAGTTCTGGATGACACCGGCGATCATCAGGACGATGGCGCCCAGGACAGCCATGGGCAGCAGGAGGCGCAGCGTGCCGCGGGTGACGTCCACCCAGAAGTTGCCGATGGTGCCCGAGGTGCGGCGGGCGAATCCCCGCACGAACGCGATGGCCACGGCGATGCCGACGGCCGCTGACACGAAGTTCTGCACGGCGAGCCCGGCCATCTGGGTGGTGTAGCCCAGCGTGGCCTCGGGGGAGTAGTTCTGCCAGTTCGTATTGGTGACGAAGGAGACGGCCGTATTGAACGCCAGTCCCGGTGGCACGGCCGGCAATCCGAGCGCGTACGGCAGCAGGGGCTGGAGTCGCTGCATCCCGTAGACCAGCAGGAAGCCGATGACGGAGAACGCCAGCAGGGCGCGAAGGTAGGACTGCCATGTCTGGTCGGTGCGCGGCGCGACGCCGATGAGGCGGTAGAAGCCCCGCTCGAGCGCCATGTCCTTGTCCGAGGTGAAGATGTGGGCCATGAAGGCGCCCAGCGGGCGATGGGTGATCGCGAGCATGAGGACCAGCGTTGCCGCCTGAAAAGTGGCGAGGAGGACGGGCATCAGAAGCGCTCCGGCCTGATGAGCGCGAACACGAGGTACACGATGGCGGCGACGGCCAGGACGGCGGCCAGGAGGCTGAAGGCGGTCACAGCGCTTCGACCCCCTTCGCGAGCAGGCCGATCATCACAAAGATGATGATGAGACCGGCGACGTACACGATGTCCAGCATGGTGCGGCTCCTTGTGGAAGAGACTCCCGTGCGGGCGAAGCCTTGCTGGCTGCGCGCACGGGTTTGACTCCTGGAGTCCACACCCGCATCAGTGGGGGGGAGTGACGTCCTAACGGAACGCACACGGCATCACGGGAAACCCTGACGGGTTCCATGCGGGTGCGTGCCCGGGTGGTGCGAACATGCCCCCGGAATCACCCGGGGGCGGCGTCCGTCAGCCGAAGACCTTCGTGCTCGGCTCCACGTCGATGCTGTAGGCCGCCGCGGCCTCGAGTTCCATCAGTTCCGCGGTGGTCGTCGGGACCTCGGCCCGCATCACGATGGTGCAGCGCCCCGGCACCACCAGCGGCGAGCCCGGCTCGAGGGGGCCCGTCGGCAGCTCGTTGTCCTCGGCGGAGTGCCAGTAGATGGTGTACTCCTTGGCCCACGGCACCCCCGGCAGGGTGATGGCGACGGGATCGGCGCCGGAATGGAACCACGTGAGGAAGGCGTCGCTCTCGTCGGAGGTGTACATGCCCAGGAGTCGACGCGACTGGTCATGCCAGTCGTCCTCGCCCATCTGGCCCTGATCGCCGTCCATCCAGGTGAGGTCCACCCGGCGGAGGTTCTCGCCGTGGGCGTTGATCACCTCCGAGTGGTAGAGGAACCTGTCGCTGCGCAGCAGCGGGTGGGCCGCACGCAGCTCCAGCAGGTTCGCGACGCGGTCGCGCACAGCCTGCCACCGGGGCGCGATGTGCCAGTCCACCCATGACAAGGGGTTGTCCTGGCAGTAGGCGTTGTTGTTGCCGAGCTGGGTGCGGCCGAATTCGTCGCCCGCCACCAGCATGGGGGTGCCCTGGGCGAGGACCTGCGTGGCCATGAGGTTCAGCACCTGACGTGACCTCAGAGCGTTGATCTCGTCATCGTCGGTGGCCCCCTCCCAGCCATGGTTCCAGGACCGGTTGTTGTCGGTGCCGTCACGGTTCGACTCGCCGTTGGCGAGGTTCTTCTTCACGTCGTAGCTGACGAGGTCGTGCATGGTGAAGCCGTCGTGGGCGGTCACGAGGTTGACGCTGGCCTGCGGGGTGCGCCCGGAGTTGTCGAAGATGTCGGGCGAACCCGAGAGGCGGGTGGCCAACTCCTGCACACCGGGGACGGCGCCACGCCAGTAGTCGCGGACGTGGTCGCGGAAGCGGTCGTTCCACTCGGACCATCGGGGGCCGAACGCCCCCAGCTGGTAGCCGTACGGACCGACATCCCACGGCTCGGCAATGAACTTGACGCCCTCGAAGGCAGGGTGGTTGTCCATGGCAACCTTCAGGGGGTGATCGTGGACCACGTGGTGGTGCTCGTCACGCAGCAGGGTGGTGGCAAGGTCGAAGCGGAAACCGTCGACCCCCATCTCCTGCACCCAGTACTTCAGGGAGTCGATGACGAGGTTGGCCACCATCGGCTCGGACGTGTCGACGGAGTTGCCGCACCCGGTCACGTCGTAATCGTTGCGCTTGTCGTTGGTGAGCCGGTAGTAGGCGTGGTGGTCGATGCCACGCATGGACAGGGTGGGGCCGGCGTGGCCACCCTCGGCGGTGTGGTTGTAGACGACGTCGAGGATGACCTCGATGTCCGCTTCGTGCAGCGCCGAGACCATGTCCTTGAACTCGTCCACCTGACTGCCACGGTTCCCGCGGGTCGCGTAGAAGGAGTGGGGGGCGAAGAAGCCCAGCGTGTTGTAGCCCCAGTAGTTGCGCATGCCCTTGGCCACCACGAACGGCTCGGACACGAAGTGATGGATGGGGAGGAGCTCGACGGCGGTGACCCCCAGGTCCTTCAGGTACGCGATGACGTCGGGGTAGGCGAGCCCTGCGTAGGAGCCGCGAAGATGCTCCGGCACCAACGGGTGCGACTTCGTGAATCCGCGGACGTGGAGTTCGTGGATCACCGACTCCGCCATGGGGCGACGCCGCGCCATGGGGGTGGGTGCGGGGGACTGCTCCACCACCACGGACAGGGGGACGGCACCGATGGAGTCGGTCTCGTCCATGGTGTAGTCGTCGCCCGGGATGTGGTCGAGGATGGGGCCGCGGAAGTCGACGCCGCCGCTGACGGCGCGGGCGTAGGGATCCACCAGGAGCCGCGCCGGGTTGAACCTGCTGCCCTGCGAGGGGTCCCAGGCGCCGTCGACCCGGTACCCGTAGCGCTGCCCGGCGAGCACACCGGGAACATGCACGCTCCAGATGCCGTGCTCACCCAGCTCCATCTCCACGTCGCTCTGCTGTTCCCTGTCATGCACCAGCGTCAGCGTGACGCCCGTGGCGCGGGGCGCCCACAGACCGAAGAGTGCGCCGTCGTCGACGAGGCGGGCGCCCAGGATGGACGTGTCGGGTGTCGAGTTCATACAGGAGTCCTCAATTGCAGTTCAAGCGGTTGCACAACCTGCACAGTGTGCCAGTTCCCTGGCATACCAGCGGCATGCGGGGCGTGTCGCGCTAGCGTGGGGCATCATGCCCGCACCCGCATACCTGGACCACGCCGCCTCCTCCCCGCTGCGGCCGGAAGCCTTCGACGCCCTCGTCACGCACCTGCCCCTGGAGGGAAATCCGTCCGCACTCCACGTGGCGGGGCAGCGTGCCCGGCGGGCACTGGAAGAGGCCAGGGAGCGACTGGCCGCCGCAGTGGGCGCAGCACCCGGCGACGTGGTGTTCACCTCCGGTGGCTCGGAGGCCGACAGCATCGCCCTCATCGGGGGCATGAGGGCCCGCCGACAGCAGGGGCGGACGCGATGTCTGGTCTCGGCCGTGGAACACCCGGCCGTGCTGGGGATGCTCCAGCGGGGCGCAGAGGCGCTGCCGGTGACCCGCGACGGCGTCATCGACGTTGACAGGGCGCTCGAATCCATCGACGGCGACGTCGGCGTGGTGTCCGTCATGGCCGTCAACAACGAGACAGGCATCTGTCAGCCCCTCGCGGACCTGTGCGCCGCCGCGCTCGGCCACGACGCCTGGGTGCACACCGACGCCGTCCAGGCACTGGGGCACGTGCCCGTGGACTTCCGCGCCAGCGGCGTCGACATGATGTCACTGTCGGCCCACAAGGTGGGGGGCCCCGTGGGCATCGGTGCACTCCTGGTGCGACGCTCCGTGACCCCCGCCATGGTGGGCCTGGGGGGTGGCCAGGAGCGCGACATCAGGTCAGGCACCGGGGCTGTGGCGTTGGCCGCGGCATTCGCCGCCGCCGCCGCAACCGCGACGGAATCCCTGGAGGCGGAGACGGTACGGCTCGGCGGCATGCAGGCGCGCATCATGGCCGTCTCCCGTGAACTGGGCGGGGACGTCAGCACGGCGCTGGCCGAGCATGCGCCCCACATCACCAATGTCACGTTCGCCGGTACGCGCGCCAACGACCTGCTGTTCCTGCTCGACCAGGCGGGCGTCTACGCCTCAGTGGGTTCCGCGTGCAGGGCCGGGGTCCACCAGCCCAGCGAGGTACTGCTGGCCATGGGGCGCACGTCCGATGAGGCTGCCGCCACCCTGCGTTTCTCCACGGGCCACAGCACCACCGACGCCGACATCGCGAGGCTGGAGGAGGTCCTGCCAACCGCGCTCAGGCAAGCACGTGCCGCTTTCTGAGGAACCGCAGGCGAATCGGTCACCGTGGGTGCATCGCGTACCATCGACGCGGAGTCTTTTCATGATGGAGGGTGGACGTGCGAGTACTGGCAGCCATGAGTGGCGGGGTTGATTCGGCGGTGGCCGCGGCCCGTCTGGTGGCGGCAGGGCACGAGGTCACAGGTGTGCACCTGGCGCTGTCGAAGAACCCGCAGAGCTATCGCACCGGGGCCCGCGGCTGCTGCTCGCTGGAGGATTCCCACGACGCACGCCGGGCCGCCGACGTCCTGGACATCCCCTTCTACGTCTGGGACTTCGCACAGGAGTTCCAGGAAGAAGTGGTGGACGACTTCGTGGCCGAGTACCAGGCCGGACGCACGCCCAACCCGTGCCTGAAGTGCAACGAGAAGATCAAGTTCGCGGCGGTGCTGAACAGGGGGCTGGCACTCGGGTTCGACGCCGTGGCCACCGGGCACTACGCGCGCCTCGTGCAGGGTGAGGGTGGCGTCGAGCTGCACCGCGCCGTCGACCCCGAGAAGGACCAGTCATACGTCCTGGGCGTCCTCACGCAGGAGCAGCTGAGGCACTCGTTGTTCCCCCTGGCCGAAACCCCGAAGACCGAGGTGCGTGCCGAGGCCGAGCGCCTGGGGCTGGCGGTGGCGAAGAAGCCCGACAGCCACGACATCTGTTTCATCCCCGACGGCGACACGCAGGGTTTCCTGTCGCGCTACCTCGGCGAGGAACCCGGGGACATCGTCGACGCCGACGGCGTGACGCTCGGGATCCACCATGGCAGCCACAACTTCACCGTCGGTCAGCGCAAGGGCCTGGACCTGAAGATCCCGGCCCCCGATGGCCGGGCCCGCTACGTGCTGCGGATCGAACCCGTCAACAACACCGTGGTGGTGGGGGCACGGGAGGACCTGCGCGTCAGGACTTTCCGCGGCATCCGCCCCAGCTGGACCCAGGGCCCGGTGGAGGGCCCTTGGCGTGGGCTGGCGCAGTACCGCGCGCACGGCACACCCATGGACGCCACGATCTCGCTCCGCGACGGGGAACTCGTGGTGGAGCTGGACGAGGAGGCCTCGGGTGTCGCCCCCGGCCAGAGCGTCGTGGTCTTCGACGGTGACCGCGTGGTCGGGTCCGCCACCATCAACGAAGCCCGCTGATGAGGGTCACCGCCGCCGGTTCCCTGCCCGGCGACGACTTCCGGGGCGCACTCGGCGCCGTGACGGAGGTTCTGCCTGACATCCTCCCCCTCCCGGAACTCCCCGGGCGTGGCGTGGGCTCGCAGATGGTGGGCCGTACCCTCGGCCTCATCGACGGCCTCGGCTTCGACCTGCAACCCGCCGGTTGGCGGCTCACCACCAGCTCCGGATCCGGGGCCGACCATCGTCGCGCCCGGTCACAGTGGCGCTTCGATCTCGACGACGCCGAGGAGTTGCTGCAGGGCTTCGGAGGTGTCCTCAAGGTGGCTGTCGCCGGCCCGTGGACCCTGGCGGCCTCCGTGGAGCGGCCCACCGGGGACCGGCTCCTTGCGGACCACGGCGCACGCCGTGAAATGGCGCAGGCGCTGGCCCACGGCGTCGGCTCCCTGTTCGCCGATCTGTCCCGGCGTCTCCCTGAGACCACACTGCGCCTGCAGGTGGATGAACCCCTGGTGGTCTCCGTGGCCGAGGCTCAGGTGCCCACCGCCAGCGGCTTCTCACGGCACCGCCGCGTCCACGCGCCAGAGCTGAGCGGAGCGTTGTCGCCGCTCATCGCCATCGACCGCGACGCCATCCTGCACTGCTGCGCAGACGGCGCATGGTTGCCGCTGGCACGCAGCGCCGGCTTCGCGTCCGCGTCGCTGGACCTCACACTGTTCGAGACCGGGCGCCTGCGCGACGTGGTGGGCCAGTGGCTCGCCGACGACCTGTCGATGGTGCTGGGCGTCGTCGACACGGCGCGCCACGAGGTGCAGTCCGCCGATGACCTCGTGACGCGCGCGTTGGGTTTCCTGCGGCCCCTGGGCCTGGACCCCGAGGTGCTCCGCGACCGTGTCGTCCTGGGGACCGCCTGCGGCCTGGCCGGATGGTCGCTGCCGGACGCCATGGCACAGCTGGAGCAGTTGCGGCGGGCGGGCGAGCTCATCGACGAACAACTGGAGCGTTGAGTGCGCCGTCGAAGCGTCGCGATGCGGTGGCTAGACTGCTGATCGTGCGCGTTTTCTCCGACCTGAACCTCAATGGCAAGAGCCCGATGCGCGCCCAGCCGCGCATCGGCGACTGGGGTCCCCAGAAAGTGCCCAGCACTCGCTGGAAGAAGTGGCAGAGGGTGCTGGTTCCCCTCCTGGCCGTTCTGCTGGCCGTCGGGGTGTTCTTCCTCGGCCGGATGTTCTATCTGGCACTCACCGAGCCCCAGGCGGCTCCCGCCTTCCACGTGGGGACGCACTCGTCCTGACGAAGCTCAGGACCCCCTGACCGCTGCGGCGAACCACCCCGTGATGGTGCTGGGGTGCGTGATGGCCGTGCCGACGCAGACGGCGTGGGCGCCGAGCCGCATGACGGCAGCAGCATGCTCCAGCGTGTGGACGCGACCCTCCACCACCACGGGCCTGGTGCATGCCTGGATGGCCTCCTGTGCGAACTCGAAGTCGGGGCCGACCGTCTTGTTGCGGTCCTGCGTGTAGCCCCCCAGCGTGGTGCCGATGATGTCGGCGCCGTCGGACTCTGCCCGCACGCAGTCATCAACGGATCCGCAGTCAGCCATCACGAGGACGTCCGGGTACCGCTCCTTGAGGCCCCGGACGATCCCGGCGAAGGTGGACCCGTCGGGACGGGGGCGCGACGTGGCGTCGATGGCCACGATGTGGGCACCGGCCTCCGCACATGCCAGTGCATGGCGCAGCGTGGGGGTGATGTAGACACCCTCGTCGCCGTCCTTCCACAACCCGATGACGGGCACGTCGATGACGGCAACGGTGGCCCTGATGTCCTCCAGGCCCTGTACGCGGATGGCGGCCGCACCGCCGGCCACGCAGGCCTGAGCCACCTGCGACATGGTGCGGGGATCGCGCATCGGCTCCCCCGGGTAGGCCTGGCAGGACACCACGAGGCGTCCGGCCAGGCCGTCGACGAGGTCGGTCATGCGAGCAGCCCGGTGTGCACCAGGACCTCACGCACGGCGGAGATGTCCTCAGCCGTGAAGTCCGCGAGCGGGCGGGGCTGAGTGGGCTGGTCGATGACGCCCAGGAGGTGCATGGCGATCTTGAACGCGCCAACACCGGTGCCGTCGCCGCCGCGACCCCGCGGCATGAAGACCACCTGGAACTCGGCGTTGATCTCCTCCTGGATGGCGACGGCGTGCTCCCACTTGCCGTCGACGCAGGCATCCCACAGCGCGCGGTAGCGGGCCGGGTCCACGTTGGCGAAGCCGGGCACCATGCCGTCGGCGCCGATGAGCATCATGGCCTCGTTGACCATCTCGTGGCCGGTGAACAGCTTCAGCGGGGAGCCGGCGGCACGGTTCAGGGCGATGAGGCGCCGGAACTCGACGTCGTTGCCGGAGGAGTCCTTCACGCCAGCGATGACACCCTCGGTGCCCAGCATCACGAGCATCTCGGGGGCCAGCTTGACCCCGCCGAGACGGACGGGGACGTCGTAGGCGAACACGGGTACGTCGACGGCGGCGGCCACCATGCGGAAGTGCTCAGCAATCTCCGACATCGAGTTGAGGGCGTAGAACGGGGCCGTGACCACGATGCCGGCAGCGCCGGCGGCGATGGCGCGGTGAGCCTGCTGGATGACGCGCGGGGCGGTCTGCTCCATGCAGCCCACGAGTATCGGCACCCGGCCGGCCGTGCGGGCGGCGATGGCGGACACCACGGACTCGCGCTGGTCGTCGGTGAGGTAGGCCACCTCACCGGTGGAGCCCATGACGAACAGTCCGTGCATGCCGCCGTCGATGAGGTGGTCCACGACGCGGTCGAGGGACGCGAAGTCGATGTCACCCTCGGCGGTGAAGGGGGTGACGACCGGGGGGTAGATGCCGACGAATTCTTGGGTCATGCTGATGGCTCCTTGAGCAGGGATGGAACGGCGGAAAGCAGCTTGGCGGTGTAGGGGTCCTTGGGATGAAGGAAGATCTCGTCCGTCGGACCCATTTCGACGAGTTTCCCGAAGTACATGACGCCGATCCGGTCCGAGACGAACCGCACCGTGTTGATGTCGTGGCTGATGAAGACGAGGCCGAGGCCGAGCCTTTCCTTGAGGTCGCTGAGCAGGTTCAACACCTGTGCCCGCACCGAGACGTCCAGCGCCGACGTGGGTTCGTCGGCGATGATGACGTCCGGCTCCAGGGTGAGGGCGCGTGCGATGGCGACTCGTTGCCGTTGCCCCCCGGAGATCTGGCGGGGCAGGACGTCGAGCGCGGACTGGGGGAGGCCCACCAGTTCGAGGAGTTCCTTGACCTTGGCCAGCCGGTCGCGCGGCGTGCTGATGCCGTGCACCCTGTAGGGGTCGAGCAGGGTGTCGCGGACAGTCATGCGGGGGTTCAACGCCGTGGCCGGATCCTGGAAGACCACGGAGACTGACCGTCCCAGCTTGCGCCGCTCGGCGTAGGAGTTGCCGATCGTCTCGCCCTTGAAGAGCACCTCGCCGTCGGTGACGCCCTGGAGGCCCACCATGACACGGGCCGTGGTGGACTTCCCACATCCGGACTCCCCGACGATGCCGACGGTCTCGCCGCGCGAGACGCTGAGGGTGACGTCGTTGACGGCGTGCACCTTGTCGGGGCGGAACAGTTTGCCGGTGCGGGCCTTGTGCACCACATGCACGTTGCGCAGTTCGATGACCGGCGCTTCCTGGTTGGCTGCTGACTTCTCAGGCATGCTGTGCCTCCTTCGCGAGGGCGTCCTGCAACTCGGGGGTGCTGGCGAACACATGGTCGGAACCGTCGATGGGCACCAGTTCCGGGCGCTGCGTCAGGCCCAGTCCCGGATGGGACGAGCGGGGTGCGAAGCGATCGCCCGCCACGAACTCGCGCGGCGATGGGACGGTGCCGGGCACCTGGTGCAGGCGGTCGGCCCCTTCCTCGATGGAGAGCACCGCGCCCAACAGCCCGCGTGTGTACTCGTGGCGCGGATCGCTCAGCAGGTCCGTGGTGGAGGCCTGCTCCACCACCTGGCCGGCGTACATGACCGTGATCCGGTGAGCAACCTCGGCCACCAGCGCGAGGTCGTGGCTGACGAAGACCATGGCGAACCCGAGCTTGGTGCGCAGGTCGTTGAGCAGGTCGATGACCTGTGCCTGCACTGTGACGTCGAGGGCCGTGGTGGGCTCGTCGGCGATCACGAGGCGGGGATTGCGGGTGAGCGCCATGGCGATGAGGACGCGTTGGCGCTGACCGCCGGAGAGCTCGTGCGGGTAGGACTTCAGGGTGCGCACGGGGTCGAGGCCCACCAGCTCCATGAGGTCCTCAGCCGTGCGCTGACCGCCGCGCTTGGTGAGTTGTTTCATCTGGGCGCGGATCAGCATGGACGGGTTCAGCGAGCTGAGCGCGTCCTGGTAGATCATCGCCATTTCATGGCCCCGCAAGGCGTTGCGGTCCTTGGGGTTGAGCGACAGCAGATCGACGCCGTCGAACATGATCCGACCCGTGATCCGTGCCGTGTCCGGCAGGAGGCCCATGATGGCCATGGACGTGATGGATTTGCCGCAGCCGGACTCGCCCACGAGGCCCATGGTTTCCTCCGGCCGGACAGTGAACGAGACCTTGTCGACGATGTTGACGTCGCCGTGGGCGCCGGGGAAGGAGATGCTCAGGTCGATGACCTCCAGGAGGGGGGCCGCATCCGGGTGCGCCAGCACGAGGCGGTCGGTCCGCAGCGACTCCGACGCCTTGAGGTGTGCGAGGCGTGCACGCAGCGACTCGGCCTGCGAGGCGTGGCTGGCGGCGATGCCGCCGGCTGCCTTCTCGCCGCGCAGGGCGGCCTCGTCGGCGTCAACGTCGACGTGGACCTTCACGCGTGGCGAGGCCATGGCGTCGGTGAGGCCCTCGGAGAGGATGTTGAGGCACAGGGTGGTGATGAGGATGAACAGGCCCGGGAAGAAGGTTGCCCACCAGTGGCCGGACAGCAACAGCGACTTGCCCTCGGAGAGCATGTTGCCCCAGGTGGGCGTGTTGACGGGGCTGATGCCGGTGCCGATGAACGACAGCGACGCCTCGAAGACGATGGCGTCGGCCACCAGCACGGTGGCGAACACCATGATGGGTGCCAGGCAGTTGCGGGCCACGTGTTTGACGAGGATCCATGAGGTGCGTGCGCCCATCACCTTGGAGGCGGACACGTAGTCCTCGCCGAACTGTGACATGACGTTGGCCCGGACCACGCGGGTCAGCTGTGGCACGTAGAGGAACGCGATGGAGGCGATCACCACGGGCAGCATCGGCAGGCGGGTGGCGAGCGCCGACACCAGGACGGCGGCCAGCGCGATGCCGGGAAAGCTCATGATGATGTCGAGGATGCGCATCAGCACTTCTGCCACCCACTTGCGGGCGGTGGCGGCGATGGATCCCAGGACCGCGGCAACCAGGAGGGCGATGCCCGTGGCACTCAGGCCGACGATGAGCGACACGCGGGAGCCGAAGATGACGCGGGAGGCGATGTCGCGGCCCTTGGCGTCGGTGCCGAACCAGAACTGTGGATCAGGCGCGATGGCGTTGTCGGGCAGCTTCTGAATGCCGACACCCTCGATCTTGACCTCGGTGTAGACGATCTTGTCGGCCGGGACGAGACCGGAGGCGCCGGGGGAGAAGGGGGCGATGAGCGGCGCGAAGACGGCCATGAGGACCACGATGGCCACGACCACCAGCGCAATGCGTGAGCTGACGGGCAGCGACTTCAGCGACGGCAGGCGCAGGCCCGGGGTCTGAAGCTTCGTCTTTGACTCGGCGGACAGCATCATACGCTCCTGATCCGCGGGTTGACGAGCACGTAGAGGAGGTCCACGAGCACATTGATGACGATGAAGGCGATGGCCACGGTGACGGTGACTCCCTGCACGATGTTGACGTCGTTGCGGGTGATGCCCTGGAAGATCAGCTGGCCCATCCCCTGGATGTTGAAGATCATCTCGATGACGACGGCGCCACCGAGGAGATAGCCGACCCGCAGCCCGAGCACGGTGATGGGGGTGATCAGCGCATTGCGCAGCACGTTGCGGCCGATGACCACGTGCTTGGGAATGCCGGCGCCGATGGCGGTGCGGACGTAGTCGCGGTCGAGTTCCTCCACCATGGCCGTGCGCACGACGCGGGTCAACGAACCTGCCACGGGGATCGCCAGGGCCACGGTGGGCAGGAAGACCTGGTCCACGTAGGCGGCGGGGTTCTCACCGATGGAGACCCAGTCGGTGATGACGGCGGGGAAGAGGCCGGCGCCACCGGGTACATTACCGAGCCACTGGATGAGCAGCAGTGCCAGCCAGAAGGACGGTGTCGCGAGGCTCGCTATGGAGAACACGCGGATGGCCTGGTCGGGCCACCTGTCGCGGTAGATCGCCGCGATCACGCCGAGCAGGGTGGAGACGATGATGGCCAGGATGAGGCCGAGGAACGTCAACTGCAGGGTGATGGGGAAGGACTTCGCCACCATGTCGGAGATGGGAACACCCACGAAGGAGGTGCCGAGATCGCCCTGCACGAGGTGTGTCAGGTAGCCCCAGAACCGCAGGAGCAGCGGGTCGTTGAGATTGTTGAGCTCCCGGTAGTTCTGCAGGGCCTGTGCGCTGGCGGATTCGCCCAGCGCCAGACGGGCGGGATCTGCGCTCGAGAACGACATGACGACGAACACGAGCAACGTGACCCCGAACACCATGATCGGCAACGCGATGATGCGTCGACCGAGCAGACGGATGAGGTTGGACAAGACGGTTGCTCCTTTGCACTCGTCTACCCCGCGTGGGGGACTCTTTCACGGACTGGACCCGGGCGGGCGGGGAACGATCGGGGGGAATGCTCCCCGCCCGCGGCGGGTGGATCAGTTGGACGAGGAGACGTCGACGAACGACAGTCCCGTGACAGCAAGCGGCTTGAAGTTCTGCAGCGTGTCGGGGTTGAACGCCGTCGGGGTCTTCCGGTGGAAGATCGGGTACAGCGGCACGTTCTCGGCGACGAGGTCGAAGACCTGCTGCCAGAGCTTCACCTGGTCAACACCGGAGGCCTCGCCGGCCTTGTCGAGAAGGTCCTGCACGGCCATGTAGGACTCGGATCCCTTCCAGTGCATGCGTGAATCGGTCCACGTGTCGCCGGCGTACCACCAGCGCAGCAGCAGGTCGGCGTCGTCACCGAACACCGACGGGTCGCCCGGAGCAACGACGATGTCGAAGGCGTCAGGCTTGCCGTCGATCGTGGCGTAGACGTCGCTGGACTTCTTCTCCTCGTAGGTCACCTTGAGGCCGGCGGCCTCCAGGGATTCCTTGATGATGGGGCGTGCAGCGCTGAAGAAGTCGTGGTCCGACGCCAGCAGGCGGACGCTCGTGAGGCCGGTCTCGGCAAACATGGCCTTGGCCTTCTCCGTGTCCTTCGTGTAGACGGTGGCCGCCTCCTTGTAGGAGGGGTGCTCCTTCTGGACGAAGCAGGTGGCGGGGGTGGCCAGGTCCGACATGCCGACGGAGCAGATCTGGTCGTAGTCCAGGGCGTACATGACGGCCTGGCGGTTCTTCACGTTGCTCATGGGCTCGGAGCCGCAGTTGAACATGGCGAACACCAGCCCGAAGCCCTGCTGGGCCGCGACACTCTTGCTCTGCGACAGGGTCGCGAGGTCCGAGGCGGGGACCGAGTCGATGGCCTGCACCGTGTCCGAGCTGATGGCGTTGGTACGGGTGGAGGCGTCGGGCAGGATCTGCCACGTCATCGACGCGGCGAGCGCGGGATGGGGGCCGTTGTACTTGTCGTTGCGCTCGAAGATGACCTTCTGCGACGCTGCGCCGTTGTCGGTCATCGTGTAGGCACCGGTGCCGATGGGCGCCAGGTCGAACGCCTTCGCGTCGGCCTCAACAGCCGCCTTCGGGACGATTTTGACGACCGAGAGACGCTCCGGGACCAGGGAGAAGGGGTACTTCAGCGTGAAGGTGACGGTGGTGTCGTCCTTCTTGGCCACGGAGTCCAGGAAGGGCAGGAAGGCCGCGTAGAGGGACTGGTTGGCCTCGTCGAGGACGCGCTGGAAGGAGAACACGACGTCATCAGGGGTGACGGCGTCACCATTGGTGAACACGGCGCCGTCGCGGAGGGCGACTTCCCACGTCTTGTCGTCGATCATCGTGGGCATGTCGGCGCCGAGTGCCGCGTAGACCTCGCGGGTGGCGGGGTGGATCTCGGTGAGACCCTCCATGGTGTGCCAGTTGGCGGCCAGGGTCAGCGCCGACGTGGTGGTCATGGGGTCGTAGCCGTTGGTGCCGAGCTCGTACGAGATGCCGGCTGTGATGGCGCCGTCGTTCGAGGGAGCGGCGGGTGTGCCTGCTGCGCTCGACTCTGTGCCGCCGGTGGGCGCGGGAGCAGATGTTTCTGCGGGGGTGGTGGTGCCACATGCCGCAAGGCTGGCGGTGATGCCGGCGGCGGCGGTTGTCGCCCCGATCAGCTTCACGAAGGAACGGCGGGACAGGCCCATCCGGGCTTCCTCGGGGAGATGCATCGTTGAACTCCTAGATTGTTCTGACGTCTGATGACTGACGTATGCCTATAATAAACACATAAACGTCAATGAGGCAACGGTTGCCATAGTTACGGTTGGATATCGGGAGGGGCAACACCTGTGGCCCCGACACGGAGCAGGGATGAGGAAGCAATGACGCAAGGTGCACCCCCGAGGCAGGGCATTCGTGCAAGCGGGTCCCTGGCAAACGAGGCCGCCCGCGAGATCAAGCGGTTCATCCTGTCGCAGGGTTTACGAACAGGCGACCCCTTGCCCAGTGAGTCGGAGCTCTGTGACCAGCTCGGCGTCTCCCGTTCCTCCGTGCGCGAGGCCATCCGTACCCTGCAGACCCTCGACATCGTCGAGGTCCAACATGGGCGTGGCACGTTCGTGGGGTCCATGTCCCTCCAGCCGCTCGTGGAGACCCTTGCCTTTCGCTCCATCATCAGCCCCGGCGACGACTTCCGGGCGCTGCGTGAAGTGGTGGACGTGCGGATGAGTCTGGACCTCAACTTCGCGCAGCGCATCGTCGGGCACTTCGCAGGCACACGCAACGAGGGCCTGCACGCACTGGTGGACGAGATGGTGCAGGCCGCCAAGCGAGGGGAGTCGTTCGCTGCTGCGGACCGCCAGTTCCACACCCAGCTGCTTCGGGAGACCGGACGCGAGATGGTCTCGCAACTTGTCGCTGCGTTCTGGGACGTCCACACCGCCGTGCTGCCGCAGCTGTCGATCCCCACTCCCGATGACATCGAACTGACCGCCCGGGCGCACGGTGATGTGTTGGATGCTGCGGAAGCCGGTGACGTCGAGGCGTACTGCATCGCGGTGAAGGAGCACTACGCCCCGTTGCTCCGCGTCCTGGACGCCACCGACGCCAAGCCGGTGGCCTGACTGGGGGACGCTCGCGCAGAACCCCTAGGATGGGCGCGTCCTTCAAGACCTGAAGCCCCCTCTCCCTAGGAGCGAATCGTGGCGTTGACCGCTGACGACGTTGCCCGGCTCGCCGGGCTCGCCCGCCTCCACCTCACCGAGGCGGAGTGCGCTGAACTGGCACCCGAACTCGACATCATCTTGTCCTCGGTGGATCAGGTGGCCGCGGTTGCCCGCGACGACATCCCGATGATGACGCACGCGCTGCCGCTGACCAACGTGATGCGGGACGACGTCGTCACGCCGTCCCTGACGCCTGAGCAGGCACTGTCAGGGGCCCCCGCCACCGAGGACGGCCGGTTCCGCGTCCCCCAGATCCTGGGCGAGGACGCATGACCGACGCCACGTTGCTGACGAAACCAGCCCACGAACTCGCCGCAATGCTGCGCGCCGGCGAGATCACCTCCGAGGAACTCACCCGAGCGCACCTCGAGCAGATCGAGGCGCTCAACCCCACGTTGAATGCGTTCCTGGCGGTCGACGCCGACGGTGCGCTGGCCACGGCGCGCGCCATCGACGCCCGCCGCGCCGCCGGCGAGGAGCTGGGCCCGCTCGCCGGTGTCCCCATCGCCGTCAAGGACAACTTCTGCACCCGTGACCTGCCCACCACGTGCGGGTCCCGGATGCTGGAGGGCTGGGTCCCGCCGTATGACGCCACCATCATCACGCGGCTGCGCGACGCCGGCCTCGTGATCCTCGGCAAGACCAACATGGACGAGTTCGCCATGGGCTCCTCCACGGAGACCTCCGCGTTCGGCCCCACCCGCAACCCGTGGGACATCGACAGGATCCCCGGTGGATCCGGCGGCGGCAGCTCGGCCGCGGTGGCCGGGTTCCTGGCGCCCCTGGCCGTGGGGTCCGACACGGGCGGCTCCATCCGCCAGCCCGGCGCCGTGACGGGCACGGTCGGCGTCAAGCCCACCTACGGCGGTGTGTCCCGCTTCGGCGTCGTGGCCATGGCCTCCAGCCTTGACCAGCCCGGGCCGGTGGCCCGCACCGTCCTCGACGCGGCGCTGCTCCACGAGGTGATGGCCGGGCACGACCCGCGCGACTCCACGTCGATCGACCGGCCCGTACCTGCCCTCGCCGACGCGGCGCGACTGCGTGACGTGCGCGGCATGCGTGTCGGCGTCGTCAAGGAACTGGGCGGGGAGGGCTACGACGTGGCCGTGGAGGCCAGGTTCCTCGAAGCAGTGGAGCTCCTGAAGGAGGCGGGTGCCGAGGTCATCGAGGTCTCCTGCCCCCACTTCACGTATGCGCTGAGCGCCTACTACCTCATCCACCCCGCCGAGGTCTCCAGCAACCTGGCCCGCTTCGACGCCATGCGCTACGGCATGCGGTGCGGTGACGACGGCACCAACGGCGCCGAGGCCGTCACCAGCATCACTCGTGGCGAGGGATTCGGGCGAGAAGTCAAGCGTCGCCTCATCATCGGTACGCACGCCCTCTCCAGCGGTTACCACGACCAGTACTACGGGTCCGCGCAGAAGGTTCGCACGCTGGTGGCACGGGACTTCGACGCTGCATTCGAGCTGTGCGATGTCCTGGTGTCCCCGACAACGCCCACGGTGGCGTTCAAGCTGGGGGAGCGGATGAATGATCCTCTCGCCATGTACAAGGCCGACCTCTGCACCATCCCGTCGAACCTGGCCGGCAACGCGTCGGCCTCATTCCCCGTTGGGGTATCCGATGAGGGTCTCCCCATCGGCCTGCAGGTGATGGCCCCGCCGCTGGCCGACGACAGGCTGTACCGCATCGGCGGTTGGCTGGAGGCGGTGCTGGAGGAAACCTGGGGTGGACCGCTGCTGCAGCAGATGAAGCCCCTGCCCGAGACCAAGGCGGTGTTCGCATGACTGAGATTCTCGACTACGACGACGTGCTGGAGAGCTTCGACCCGGCCATCGGACTGGAGGTGCACGTCGAGCTGTCGACGGCCTCCAAGATGTTCTGCGGCTGCTCCACCACCTTCGGGGCCGAACCCAACTCGCAGACCTGCCCCGTCTGTCTCGGTCTTCCCGGCTCACTGCCCGTGGTCAACGCCAAGGCCGTGGAATCCGCCATCCGCATCGGACTGGCACTGAACTGCCAGATCGCGCCCTGGGGGCGCTTTGCCCGGAAGAACTACTTCTACCCGGACATGACGAAGAACTTCCAGACCTCGCAGTACGACGAGCCCATCGCCCACGACGGCTGGGTGGATCTCGAGGTGGAGGGCGAGATGTTCCGCATCGAGGTGGAGCGCGCCCACATGGAGGAGGACGCCGGCAAGCTGACCCATGTGGGCACCAGCGGTCGCATCCACGGCGCTGAGTACTCCCTCCTGGACTACAACCGTGCCGGCACCCCCCTCATCGAGATCGTCACGAGGCCGATCCTGGGCACGGGTGCTAAGGCACCGCAGGTGGCCAAGGCCTACGTGTCGCACCTGCGTGACCTCATGCGCGCACTCAAAGTCTCCGACGTCCGCATGGAGCACGGTTCGCTGCGCTGCGACGCCAACATCTCGCTGGCGCACAAGGGTGCACAGGAGCTGGGTATCCGCACCGAGACCAAGAACGTGAACTCGCTGCGCTCCGTCGAGCGGGCCATCACCTTCGAGATGCGCCGGCAGGGGGCGCTGCTGCTGGACGGAGGCCGGGTGAAGCAGGAGACCCGTCACTTCGACGAGGCCACCGGCACCACCCGCTCCGGCCGGTCCAAGGAGGAGGCGCAGGACTACCGCTACTTCGCGGAGCCCGACCTCGTCCCGATCGCGCCCAGCGCCGAGTGGATCGAGGAGCTGCGAGCCACGCTGCCCGAGCAGCCCGTCGCGCGGCGCAAGCGCCTTGCGACTGAGTGGGATGCCGATGAACTGGCCATGCGCGACATCGTGGCCGTCGGGGCCATGGACATGATCGAGGAGACCGTCGCTGCCGGGGCGCCGCCCCAGGCCGCCCGCAAGTGGTGGGTGGGTGAACTGGCCCGCCGTGCCAACGAGGGTGGCGTCGAGCTGGAGGAACTGCCCATCACGCCCAGGGATGTGGCCGAAGTGTGCGCGCTGGTGGTCTCGGGGGAACTCAATGACAAGCTGGCGCGCCAGGTCTTCGAGGGTGTCCTGGCGGGGGAGGGCAGTGCCCGCGAGGTGGTGGACGCTCGCGGACTCGCCATCGTCTCCGACGACGGCGCCCTCAAGGAGGCCGTTGACAAGGCCATCGCCGCCAACCCTGACGTGGCCGCCAGAATCCGTGACGGCAAGCACCAGGCCATCGGGGCACTCATTGGCCAGGTCATGAAGGCGATGCGTGGACAGGCAGACGCCGGTCGCGTCCGGGAGTTGGTGCTGGAGGAGCTCGGCTGACCCTGTCCTGGGCGGCTCCAGCCGTGATACACACACCTATGGGCACTGTGAGATACGGCATCGTCGGGACCGGCTACTTCGGGGCGGAGATGGGGCGCAGCCTCGCCGCCCGCCCGGACGCTGTGGTGAGCGTCGTCCACGACCCCGAGAACGCCCGGCAGGTGGCGGACGAACTCGGCGCCCGTGTCGCCGGCACCGTCGAGGAGCTCTGCCGCGACGAGGACGTCGACGTGGTGGTGGTGGCCTCGCCGAACTGGGCACATCTGGAGCCTGTACTGCTGGCGGCCCAGGCGGGCAAGCACGTGTTCTGCGAGAAGCCGATCGCGCTGTCGTACCGTGACTGCGCGGACATGCTGGAGGCCACGACGTCCGCTGGCGTGTTGTTCATGGCGGGTCACGTCACGCACTTCATGGCCGGCGTGCGTCGCACCAAGTCCCTCATTGCCGACGGCGTGATCGGTGACGTCCTGTTCTGCCGGGCGGTCCGTACCGGCTGGGAGGATCCCAAGCCGTCGGTGAGCTGGAAGAAGCAGCGGGAGCTCTCCGGGGGCCACCTCTACCACCACATCCACGAACTGGACCTGGTGCAGTCGATCATGGGGCCGGCGCGGGTGGCCACCATGGTCGGCGGCAACGTAGCGCACCAGGGCGCCACCTTCGGTGACGAGGACGACATGCTGGTCATCAGCCTCGAGTTCGACCAGGGGTTCGCGGCCATGGAGTACGGATCGGCGTTCCGCTGGCCCGAGCACCACATCCTCATCCAGGGAAGCCTCGGGGCCGTACGGATCGACATGCGCGAGGTGGGCTGCGAGGTGCGGACGCCCGAGCGGGCCGAGCAGTTTCTGCTGCACCGCACCCGTCAGGAGGACGATGAGCGTCGTGGCATCCAGTCCGACCGGGGCACTGACGGCCCCATCATCTATGGCAGCCCGCAGGATCGGCCGCCCCGGTGGTTGCGAGGAATCATCGACGAGGAACTGGACTACTTCCAGGGCCTGGTGCTGGGTGGCGAACCGCTCGCCGAGTTCGCGGCCCTCACTGACGGGTCGGCAGCCACGGCCGCCATTGCCACGGCAGACGCGCTGACGCTGTCGCTGCGGGAGTCCCGCAAGGTGCGGATCGATGAGGTCACATCCCGCTCCTGACCACATGCTGTGTCTCCTGAGTGTGAGCGCCGCGGCCAGGGCATGGATGGGGTGCCCTGCTGCTTCGTCGCGGGGGCTGCCCAGGGAACACGGTGTGGTGTTCTTCTCCGTCGTCGCGACAGGCACTCGGGGAACACATGGCGGTGCTACGCAGGAAGCGGGGCGCGGCGGGCGATGAGGATGAGCGCCATGGCAACGACCGCTGCCAGCGCGATGCTGATGCTGTCGGTGACCAGTGTCGAGCGGGGCGTCAGGACGAATCCGGCCATGTCGAAGGTGGCGTGCAGGACGACGGCGGGCCAGATGCTGCCGGTGGTGCGCACCAGCACGGACGCGAGGACGCCGAACAGGAACGCGAAACCAATGGTGCGGAGCGTGGCGACCAGGCTCTGATCAGGGGACAGGCCCGTCACCGCGTGCGCCACCGCAAAGGCGATGGAGGTGACCACGACGGTCTCGATGGTGCCTCGCGACCAGAACACCCTCGGCAGGATCCCGCGGAAGATGGCCTCCTCCACGAAGCCCACCAGGATCGCCATCCCCGCGAACCCCAGGATCCCCGCAGCCGATGTGGAGAGCCCCTGGGCGCCTGCCAGCACGCTGATCGGGAGGAGGGCCGCCAGCACCATGGCGGCCACGGCGCCGGCGTTGTGCGTGCGCACGGGCCGGAATCCGACGGGAACCCATGCGTGGCGCACGGTGAGGATGATGGCGATGACGACGGCCAGCGGGATGTAGGCGGCGACCAGTGGCGCGTACCCCGTGAAGCCGAGAAGATAGCTGGTGGTGCCGACGACACCCAGCAACAGGACCAGTCCAACGGTGATGGCCACGAGGGTCACGTACGGGCGAAGTGGGCGGCTGGTGGGGCGTGTGGTGGTGAACATCTCAGATCTCCTCAGTGGAATACGTGTGTATTCCCCCACCGAAGATACACCTGTATTCTTGAGGGAATCAAGAGGTCCGCGGAACGATTTTTGGAGGAGATCATGTCGGCTCGCATTGCGGAGTTCGCAGACGTTGCGCTGGGCATCGTGGCGAGGGAGGGCCTGCCCGCCCTGTCCTTCCGGGCGGTCGCGGCGGAGTCCGGATGGTCACTGGGAGCCGTCCAGAAAGCGTTCGCGTCAAAGGAGGAGCTTCTTCACGCCGCCCTCGACCGGGCGCAGGCGCAGGTGAACAGCAGCGTGTCGGCGGAGCCGGCCAAACCGACGCTAGAGCGGTGGCTCGTCGGGCTCATCCTCGCCACGCTCCCGCTGGATGCCCAGCGTCGTGCGGCCGTGGTGGTGGGGGTGGCCTTCGCCGACAGGGCGCCCTTCGATGACCGCATCGCGGAGGCCATCCGTACCTCCGACGAGGGAATTCGCGCGCAGTTGGTGCGGCTGTTCGCCTGGCGACGGGCTGAGGGCGAACTCGTTGCGCGCCTCGACGACGAGGCCCTCGCACGGCTGGTCCTCGCCTTCAGCGCAGGCCTGGCGGCCCAGCTCCTCTACGACCCCCAGCCCGCGCAGGACGTGGAGAAACTCGTCGCCGACGTGATTGGTGCTGCGCTGCACTGATCACGCGGGGGGCGGGGGTCCCTCTCAGATGCCGCTTGCCGCCTCGGTGAACTTCTTCACGGCATCCGGCTCCCCGACAAGCTGCACATTGGCGTGGTCAGTGCGGCCGGAGACGAACAGCAGGATCTCCGACGGCTTGCCGATGAGGTGGACGGGGCGGGTGCCTTGGCCGAACTCCAGCTGCTTGCCGTCGTTGGTGTCGATCACAACCCTGTCGCCATAGGTCCTCGCGGTCTTGCCCGCGAACATCTTGATGGGAGTGCGCAGCGTCTCCTCGTCTTTGGGGCTGATCTCCTGGTCCCTGTCGTTGGCGCGCAGCACGTCCGTGTGGTGGATGAAGTACTCGGCACCGTTGACCAGCGAGTCCAGTGGCCGCATCATCAGGCTGGGCTTGCGCAGCCGGTCGATGAGTCCGACGAATCCATGGGAGTGCAGCGCCTCCATCTGCACGCGGGAGGTGATGGCGGCAAACCTCTCCGAGAACATGCCCAGCATCGCCTGGGGCTTGTGCTCCCTGATGAACAGGTGGGCGGCCAGGTCCTGGGTCTTCCAGCCCTCGCAGAGCGTGGGGGCGAAGGGACCGAGCTCCAGAAAGAGGTCGAGGAGCTGTGCGCGCTGGCGTTGGGCAAGAGTCATGGGTGCAAGCCTAGTTGGCAGGTGACCAGCCTCGACGCAAGGGGATGCCACAATGTCGCCCATGGGACCGCAACTGAAGTTCAATGCCGATGGGCTGCTGCCCGCCGTCGCGCAGGATGGCGCCACTCGTGAGGTGCTGATGCTGGCATGGATGGACCAGGAGGCGCTGCGTCGCACCCTGGCCACGGGGCGTGCCACCTATTGGTCCCGCAGCCGGGGCGAATACTGGGTGAAGGGGGAGACCTCGGGGCACACCCAGGCCGTGGAGTCCGTGCGCCTCGACTGTGACGGCGACACCATCCTGCTCCGCGTCCGGCAGGAAGGTGCTGCCTGCCACACCGGGAACCGGACCTGCTTCTTCACGGAACTGCGCGACGGTGACGTCGCGTGATCACCATCAATCCCACGCTCGAGGAGTTCGTCGAACTCGCCCTGACGCGCCGCGTCATCAGCGTCCACGCGCGGATGCTGGCCGACGACATCACCCCCATCGGCATCTATGACGCCCTCTGCGGGCACCGGGAGGGCACTTACCTGTTCGAGTCGGCCGAGGCGGGCGTGTGGTCCAGGTACTCCTTCATAGGGGTCCGGGCCGCCGCGACGCTCACCGAGGTCGACGGGCAGGCGACCTGGCAGGGGCGTGAACTCGTCGGAATCGGTGACGGCGACCCGCTCGCGGTTCTGCAGGAAACGCTCGAGCAGCTGGCAACCCCCGCCACCCCGGGGCTGCCGCCGTTCCACGCGGGGATGGTGGGCTACATGGGCTACGACGTCGTCCGACGCCTGGAGAAGCTGCCCGACAGCTGCGTTGACGACTTGGGGCTGCCCGAGATGATCATGATGCTCACCAGCCAGCTGGCCGTGTATGACCACCACACGTCCGAGCTGTGGCTCATCGCCAACGCCATCAACTTCGACGGTGGCGACGAGGGTGCCGAGCGCGCCCATGCGGAAGCGGTGGTGGCGGTGCAGGAGATGGCCCGTCAGCTGACGGAACCGCGACGCACGCTGGCCCAGCCCGTGGCCGACCCCGTGGCCCTCACCGTGCGCCGCCAGCGCGACCCCGAGTCCTACCGGGGCGCAGTGCGTGCTGCCATCGAGGAGATCAACGCCGGGGAGGCATTCCAGGTGGTGGTCTCCCAGCGCTTCGACATCGACAACTCCGCAGATGCCCTCGACGTGTACCGCTGCCTCCGCCTCACCAATCCCAGCCCGTACCTGTACCTGCTGCGACTCCCGGGCTTCGACGTGGTGGGCTCCAGCCCCGAGGCGCTGGTCACCGTGAAGGACGGCGTGGCCACCACGCGTCCCATCGCCGGGTCCCGGCCCCGCGGCGCCACGGATGCACAGGACAAGGCCCTGGCCGAGGAGTTGTTGGCGGACCCCAAGGAACGCTCCGAGCACATCATGCTCGTGGATCTTGGCCGCAATGACCTGGCCCGGATCAGCGAACCGGGCACCGTCGTGGTGCACGAGTTCATGAACATCCACCGCTACAGCCACATCATGCACCTCGAGGCAGCAGTCAGCGGACGGATCGCAAAGGGCTGCACCGCACTGCAGGCGACCCTGTCCTGCTTCCCCGCCGGCACCCTGTCCGGTGCGCCCAAGGTGCGTGCCATGGAGATCATTGACGAACTGGAGGTGAGCCGCCGCGGGCTCTACGGTGGCGTGGTGGGCTACTTCGACTTCGCCGGCAACTCCGACGTCGCCATCGCCATCCGCACCGCCGTGCTGAAGGACGGCGTGGCGCACGTGCAGGCTGGCGCCGGCATCGTCGCCGACTCGGTACCGGAGACCGAGGACGCGGAGTGCTCCCACAAGGCTGCCGCCGTCATATCGGCACTGGGCAGGGCTGCCGCACTGCAGGCACCCGCATGACCGGTCGGCTCACGGCGCTTCTCGCGGTGATCGGTGCACTCGGCATCGCGTTCTCGGGACTGGGCGCGGGCGCCTCCGCCGTGCAGGCGCTGGGGTGGGCCTCGGCTGCCGGCGTCGGCTTGTCCGCCATGCTCAAAGGGCCCGGCCTGCGCGTGATGGGAGTCCTGGGTGTGATGCTCGCCGCCGGGGCTCTGGCGAGCGCCGCGCTGGCGGGGGGCTGGGCGTGGCTCGCGGCGGTGTTCGCCGGCGTCCTGGCCGTGGCTGCCGTCGCGACCATCCGTCGGGGCCCCGCCTGGCGGCAGGGCGCGGCGGCACGCAAGAGGGAGCCGGTGAGGGATCTGTGGAAGCAGTTTGATGCCGGCGACGACCCCACCACGGACGCAAACGAACCCGATGGCCAGGATCCGCGATAATCTCGACACGACCAGTTCCAAGGAATGACCAGAAAGGCCCCTGCCATGGCGAGGACCCCACAGTTTTACCACCACGGACGCAGCCCTGCTGCCTGGGTGGGTTCGATCACGGCGTCAATCGGGTTCATCGTCGCGTCCATCGGGGCGGTGATGGGCCCCATGTGGCTTCTCGTCATCATCGGTGGCTCGATCATCCTGCTCGCCGGACTCGCCACCATGGTCCTGAAGGCAATGGGCATGGGCCAGCCCGGATGACCGTGCTCGACGACATCGTCGTCGGTGTCCGCGAGGACCTGGCCATCCGGATGGCCAGGACCCCGTTCGCCGACGTCGAGGCCGCCGCGCTGCAGGTCCCCGCACCGTTGGACGCGATGCACCGTTTCCGGGCCCCGGGGCTGGCCGTGATCGCCGAGGTCAAGCGCCGGTCGCCCTCCAAGGGCGATCTGGCCGTCATCACCGACCCCGCGTCCCTGGCCGCCGAATACGCTCTCGGTGGCGCCTCCGCCATCTCCGTGCTGACGGAGGAGCGGCGCTTCAGCGGCACCCTCGCCGACCTTGACGCCGTCCGCGACCGGGTGGACGTGCCCGTCCTGCGCAAGGATTTCATGGTGGAGGAGTACCAGTTCTTCGAGGCCCGCGCCCACGGCGCTGACATGGTGCTACTCATCGTCGCCTCCCTCACCGACGCCCAGTTGAGCCGGTTCCATCACCTCGCCATCGAACTGGGCATGACCCCGCTCGTGGAGACCCATACCGCCGAGGAGGTCGACCGGGCACTCGGCATCGGCGCGGAACTCATCGGAGTGAACAACCGCAACCTCAAGACACTCGAGGTGGATCTGGCCACCTTCGGCGGGCTCGCCGAACGCATCGGCGAGAACGCACTGAAGGTGGCGGAGTCCGGAATCCTGACGCCCGCCGACGCCGCCCGCGTGGCAGGGGAGGGTGCCGATGTCATCCTCGTGGGCGAGGCCCTGGTGCGTCACGGTGACCCACGCAGCGCCGTCGCTGGCCTCGTCGGGGCCGTCCGCGCATGAGTGGGGGACTCGCAGCACTCCTCGATGACATTGCCGCGCTTGCCAAACTGGCTGCCGCCAGCGTCGACGACGTGGCGGCGGCCGCGGGCCGCGCGAGCATCAAGGCTGCGGGCGTGGTGGTGGACGACACCGCCGTGACCCCGCAGTACGTCGCTGGCGTCAACCCGAACCGTGAACTCCCGATCATCAAGAAGATCGCCATCGGTTCGCTGCGCAACAAGCTGCTCATCATCCTCCCCGTCATCCTTCTGCTCAGCCAGTTCCTGCCGTGGCTTCTGACGCCTCTGCTCATGGTGGGGGGCACCTATCTGTGTTTCGAGGGCGCCGAGAAACTCCTCGAGTGGCTCCGTCGCGACGAACCCCAGAAAAAAGTGCCTGCAGTGCTGCAGGGGCGAGATGCCGAGGGAACCGTCGTGAGTGGTGCCATCCGCACCGACTTCATCCTGAGCGCCGAAATCATGGTCATCTCGCTGAACGAGGTGGCTGCCGAGGGGTTCATCTCGCGTGCCGTCATCCTCGTGGTCGTGGCCCTGGGCATCACGGCCCTGGTGTACGGCGTCGTCGCACTCATCGTGAAGATGGACGACGTGGGCCTGGCCCTGGCCGGCCGCGACTCCGCACGCTCGCAGGCCGTCGGGCGTGGGCTCGTGGCAGCCATGCCGAAGGTGCTGACCACACTGTCGGTCGTCGGCATCTTCGCCATGCTGTGGGTGGGTGGGCACATCCTCCTGGTGGGCATCGACGAACTCGGCCTGCACGCCCCCTACGCGTTCGTGCACTGGCTGGAAGGTTTCGTCATCGACGCGCCAGGCGTGGGTGCAGCCCTGGTCTGGGTCGTCAACACCCTCTGCTCCCTGATCCTCGGCGTCGCCTGTGGCTTCGTCGTGGTGGGTGTGCTGCACGTTCTTCCCTGGCCGAAGAACCACCACGGCCACGTCCAGGACAAGGCCCCGGCCGCCGACGATCCGACGGCGGGGACGGTTCACCAGAGCCGGTAGTCTGGGAGTCATGACCCTGCTTCCCGACGCCACTGGCCATTTCGGTGACTTCGGCGGCAAGTTCGTGCCCGAAGCGCTGAACGCGGCGCTGGCGGAACTTGCCTCCGAATTCTCCCGCGCCAGCGAGGACCCGACGTTCATCGCGGAGCTGCGTCGGCTCCAGCGCGACTACTCGGGTCGGCCAACCCCCATCACCGTGGCCGACAACTTTTCCACGCTGTGCGGCAACGCCCGCATCCTGCTGAAGCGCGAGGACCTGAACCACACGGGTGCCCACAAGATCAACAACGTGCTGGGGCAGGCCCTGCTCACCAAGCGCATGGGCAAGACCCGTGTGATCGCCGAGACGGGCGCCGGGCAGCACGGTGTGGCCACCGCCACCGCCGCCGCCCTCATGGGGCTGGAGTGCCGCGTGTACATGGGGGAGGTGGACACCAAGCGCCAGGCGTTGAACGTCGCACGCATGCAGTTGCTGGGCGCCGAGGTGTACGCCGTCGCCGCCGGGTCCCGCACGCTCAAGGACGCCATGAACGAGGCCATGCGCGAATGGGTCTCCAGCGTCGAGACAACCCATTACCTCATCGGTACCGTCGCCGGCCCGCACCCGTTCCCCTGGATGGTGCGTGAACTCCAACGCATCATCTCGACGGAGGCGCGTGCCCAGATGATCGAGGACCACGGTGGGCTGCCCGACCACGTCGCAGCCTGCGTGGGGGGTGGCTCCAACGCCCTCGGAATGTTCGCCGACTTCATCCCTGACGAAGGTGTCAAGCTCTGGGGCTACGAGGCGGCTGGCGACGGCATCGAGACGGGCCGCCACGCGGCCACCATCTCCGCCGGGACCATGGGGGTGCTGCACGGCGCCCGCACCTACGTGTTGCAGAACGAGGATGGCCAGACCATCGAGTCGCACTCGATCTCGGCCGGACTGGACTACCCGGGCGTCGGCCCCGAGCACGCATGGTTGGCCAAGAGCGGTCGCGCCACCTACGAGGGTGTCACCGACGCCGAGGCCATGCAGGCATTCGGGGAGCTGACACGGACCGAGGGCATCATGCCAGCCATCGAGACCGCCCATGCCCTGGCTGGCGTGAAGCGGCTCGGACTGCGTCTGGCCGAGGAGCAGCCGGATGCCCGCCCCACCATCCTCGTGTGCCTCTCAGGCCGAGGGGACAAGGACGTCAGCACCGCCTTCGAGTGGTTCGGCATGTCAGGGGAGCCCGACATGGTCGTGGGAGGCATGGAATGAGCAGCGTGGCCACGAACAGGTTCACCGACGAGTCCCGCCTCGGGATCTCCGGCAAGGTTCTGGCGGCCTGCGCGGCACAGAACCGTGCAGCCCTCATCGCGTACCTCCCCGTGGGGTACCCGAGCGTGGACCAGAGCCTGGAAGCCTTCCGTGCCCTGACTGACGGAGTGGGAGTCGACCTCGTGGAGATCGGCATCCCGTACTCCGACCCGGTCCTGGACGGCATCGTGATCCAGCACGCCACCACCAAGGCCCTGAGTCGGGGTGTGCGCACGCGAGACGCCTTCCGCGCCGCCCGGGCCGTTGCCGAGCGCGGGTGCACCCCGTTGGTCATGACCTACTGGAACCTCATCGAGCAGTACGGCCCCGACGAGTTCGCCCGCGACCTCAAGGAGGCCGGTGGCGCCGGCGTCATCACGCCCGACCTCACACCCGACGAGGCCGGGGTGTGGCGAGCCGCCACGGACAAGTACGAGCTGGACCGCATCTTCCTCGTCGCGCCCAGTTCCACCGATGATCGCATCGCCTCCACCATGGCCGCCTGTCGCGGCTGGGTGTATGCCACCAGCGTCATGGGTGTCACGGGCACGCGCACCACCACGTCGTCCGCCGCGCCCGTGATTGCGAGCCGTGCCAGGGCCGCGGACCACCAGCTCCCCGTGGGCATCGGGCTGGGCGTCTCCAACGGCGACCAGGCCGCGGAGGTGGCCAAGTATGCCGACGCAGTCATCGTCGGCTCGGCGCTGCTGCGCTGCCTGGACTCGGACGGCGCCGACATGCCCGGTGACCTCGACCGGCTCCGCGCCCTCGTCGACGAACTCGCCGATGGCGTTCGGAGGGGTCGGGCGTGATCCCTCGCCGGAGCCTGCTGGGCGCGCTCCTGCTCGTACCACTGGCGGCCTGTGGCTCCGACGTGCCACCCGCCAGCGTGCAGGCCGACGACGATGGTTACCACGGCACCGGACTCACGGATGGCTTCGAGATGCCGGACGTGGACCTCACGGATCAGGACGGAAACCCCTGGAACCTGGCCACCTCGCCCACCACGAAAGCCATGGCGCTGTTCTTCGGCTACACCAACTGCCCGGACATCTGTCCCGGGATACTGGCCGACATGGCCACCGCCAAACGGCGGATGCAGGACGGGCTTGGCAGCTCCGTCACGCTCGTCATGGTGACCACCGACCCGGCGCGCGACACCCCCGAAGTGATGAAGGCGTACCTGGAGCGCATCGACGAGTCGTTCATCGGTGTGACGGGAGATCTGGACGTGATCTCCGGCATCGCCAGTTCCATGGGCATCGCCATCGAGGAGGGCAAGAAGCTCCCCTCCGGTGGCTACGAGGTGGACCACGGCTCCCAGATCCTGGGCGTCGGCGCTGATCATCGGGTGCAGGTCATCTGGACCGAGGGCTACAGCGTCAAGGACCTTCGCGAGGACTACGCCACGCTCATTTCCCGGCAGTGAGGGCGGGACGCCACCGGCCCGGATGGCCGGTCGGCGGCTAACATCTCCGGCATGGAAACAGTGCGATGGGGCATCATCGGCGTCGGAGACGTCACCGAGGTCAAGAGCGGACCGGCCTTTCAGAAGGCAGCGGGATCGCAACTGGTTGCGGTGATGCGCAGAACTGGGGCGAAGGCCGCCGACTATGCGGCCAGGCATGGTGTGCCCAGGTGGTACGACAACGCCGACGAGCTCATCCACGATGATGAGGTCGACGCCGTCTACGTGGCCACCCCACCGGACTCCCACCGCGAGTACGCCATACGGGTTCTCGAGGCCGGCAAACCGGTGTACGTGGAGAAGCCGATGGCCCGCAGTGCCAGCGAGTGCATCCAGATGAATGACGCCGCCGAGAGTGCGGGTCTGCCGTTGTTCGTCGCCTACTACCGCCGCGCCATGCCCCGCTTCGAGACGGTCCGGCGTCTGCTCACCGAAGGGGCCATTGGTCGATTGCAGGCCGTGACGATCCGCCAGTTGCGCCCGGCGGATCCCACAGACGGTGACGTCCTGCCGTGGCGGTTGCGACCGGACGTCTCCGGCGGTGGCCACTTCGTGGACCTTGGTTCGCACACGCTGGACCTGCTCGACCATCTCGTGGGGCCCATCGAACACGTCACGGGGCACGCGAAGAACCGCGCCGGGACCGGGGCAGCGGAGGACCTGGTGGGTGCCGTCCTGCAGTTCGAGTCCGGGGTGGTGGGGACCGGATTGTGGTGCTTCGATGCCGGCGAGGAGCTGGACGAGGTCCAGCTCGTCGGTTCTCGTGGCACGCTGAGCTTCTCGGTCTTCGACGAGCAACCGCTGGAGCTGCGGACCAACGACGGACTGCAGAGCATCCCTGCGCCCTATCCCGACACCGTGCAGCAGCCGCTCGTGCAGAGCGTCGTCGACGAACTTCTCGGGCGCGGGATGTCCCCCAGCACCGGGGTCTCGGCGCTGCGCACGGCCCGGGTCGTCGACGCCATCCTGACCGACCACAGGGCTGCCCACGGCGTGACCCTTGGTTAGTGCTGGAATCCCCACGTCCTGAGGGGCGTGTCCCTGGCGGGCATCACCGGAGCGGAGGCGTCATCGTAACGGGTGCAGAAGGCGTCCGGCCGTGCACCGTGCAGGCGGCGAGGAGGCAGGCGACGACAGGGATGGCGAACAGGCCGATCGACAGGATGGAAACCATGCTGAACACGGCCGACAGGATGGTCAGCGTCCAGGCCACCGGGCCGGCTCCCGGGCTGGATCCGCGCAGCCAGAGTGCGAATGCGGTTCCGAGCGCCAGCAGGAAGGGGACGGCTGCCACCACCACTCCGCTGGCACCGTTCACGCCCACCAGCGTCAGAGCCCGCTGCGTCACAGCGCCGGTGGAGTCCGCGCCCTCCCCGCCGTAGACGGGCACTGTGAATGCCCCCACGAGCAGGACCCCCGCCCAGATGAGGGCGATGGCCAGGGCGATTCGCTCACCCCGGCGCGATCCCGCCCACCGGTTCATACGTGCACGTGCTCGGGAGACAACACGCAGACCTCGCAGGCGACACCCATGTATCCAGACTATGACGTCCAACCCCGCCACGTACGATGGTCTCGATGACTGGATCCATCCTGAATTCCCCGGAGTTGCGCCCGCTGCGGCAGAGCGACACCCCGGCTGTGCTCGCGGCATTCCTGTCCAACCCCGACATGCGGCGCCAGGGCGACGTCAGCTCACCCGAGACGGCCGCTGCCTACGTGACCCACCTCCTGCACTCTGACGGACCGCACCGGGCGTTCGCAGTCGTCACCGGTGACGAACTGGTGGGGCTCGTCGCCGTCACCATGGATGCGAAGAATCGCAACGGGTGGTTCTGGTACTGGATGCGCGAGGGCTCCCGGGGGCGCGGGTGGACCACGTGTGCGGCAGCCACCATCGCCAACTGGGCGCTCACGGCCGGGAGACTCGAGCGGCTGGCGCTGGGGCACCGGGCCAACAACCCCGCGTCCGAGTCCGTGGCACGCGCTGCGGGTTTCATCCACGAGGGCACCGAGCGGGAAAAGTTCCTGGTGGATGGTCAGCGCATTGACGTGCTGACGTATTCTCGGCTGCGCAGCGACGCCGTGCCCACCACGACGGAGCTTGCCTGGCAGCACGTCTGACGCGCCGGATCACCCACGGTGCACCGCGGCGTTCCTGCCCGACGTGGTGCCGTCACGCGTAGCGTGTCGCCATGAACACGACACTGTCGAAGCACACCGAGGCGCGCCGTCCACTCGAGGCAGTCCTGGAGTCGGGTCCCGCGGATCGTTGGTCAGCGCAGTCGCCCTGCGAACACTGGTCCGCTCGAGACGTGGTGCGCCACCTCATCGACACACAGCGCGAGTTCCTCACGGCATCACTCACCGACGAGGAACTCGACGTCATGGATTCCCTGGCGCAGGCCTACGGGGACGTGCTCTACACGGAGGGCGTCTGCAAGCCGGAAGTCGAGTGTGCCTCCGGCGACGACAGGCAGGCGAGGGTGCTGGCAAAGCTGGGGCGCCGCGCCTAGCGGTGGACGTGCCGATGGGCTGGACCAGCCGTCGCCGGGGGCGCAGACCCACTGCCCCGTTTCAGCCGGGCAACAGTTTTGCAACGCGAAAGTTACGATCGTGCTACAGAGCCGGATCCGGCGGTTTCGACCGTTTTACTCTGCCTATTCTCACTATCCGGGCGTCCGCTGTGACGACCCACGGATGGAGGAGGATCAGCATGCAGGTCAGCAACCGGCCCGGAAAGGTGGGCCTCTACGACCCCGCCAACGAACATGAGGCGTGTGGCATCGCCTTCGTCGCCAAGCTCGACGGCATTGCCCGCCACTCGATCGTGGCCCAGGGCCTCGAGGCCCTTCGCAACCTTGACCACCGTGGTGCCACGGGTGCCGACGAGGCCGCCGGTGACGGCGCGGGCATCCTCCTCCAGGTGCCCGATCGCTTCCTGAGGTCCGTCGTCGAGGTGACACTGCCCGAGCCCGGTGCCTACGCCGTGGGTCTGGCGTTCCTGCCCGCCGACGCGGACGAGCGGGCCGCCATCAAGCGACAGATCGAGGACATCGCAGCCGACGAAGACCTGGATGTCCTCGTGTGGCGCGAGGTGGACGTGGAGACCGCCACGCTCTCGCCCGTCTCGCTCGCGGTCATGCCCCACTTCGAACACCTTGTCGTGGCGGGCCGAGACAACGAGACTGGCCTTGCGCTGGACCGTCTGACATTCGGCCTGCGCCGCCGCGCCCAGCACGAGGCCGGCGTTCACTTCGCATCGCTGAGCTCGCGCACGCTCGTCTACAAGGGCATGCTCACCACCAGCCAGCTGGAGGAGGTGTTCCCGGAGCTGCTCGACGAGACCATGGAGTCCGCCCTGGCGCTCGTGCACTCCCGGTTCTCCACCAACACATTCCCCTCCTGGGAGTTGGCACACCCGTACCGCTTCATCGCCCACAACGGCGAGATCAACACTGTGCGCGGCAACCGCAACTGGATGCGCGCCCGCGAGGCGCTGCTCATGAGCGAGAAGATCCCCGGCAACCTGGCACGGCTCTTCCCCATCTGCACCCCTGAGGGCTCCGACTCCGCATCCTTCGACGAGGTGCTGGAACTGCTGCATCTCGGCGGCCGGTCATTACCGCACGCCATGCTGATGATGATCCCCGAGGCATGGGAGGGCAACCCCTCCATGGACCCGGCGAGGCGAGCGTTCTACGAGTACCACTCGGCCATCATGGAGCCGTGGGACGGCCCCGCCTGCATGACCTTCACCGACGGCTCCATCATCGGCGCCACCCTTGACCGCAACGGTCTGCGCCCCGGTCGGTACTGGGAGACCTCGGACGGCCTCGTCGTCTTCGCCTCCGAGTCCGGCGTGCTGCCGCTACCCCCCGGCGACGTCGTCGCCAAGGGACGGCTGCAGCCCGGACGGATGCTGCTGGTGGACCTCGAGCAGCACCGCATCATCGACGACGACGAGGTCAAGGGGCAACTCGCTGCCGAACATCCCTACGCCCAGTGGGTGGCGGGCAACAAGGTGGAACTGGACAAGCTGCCCGGCCGCGCACATGTGGTGCACGGGCACGCATCGGTGATCCGCCGACAGCAGGTGTTCGGCTACACACATGAGGAGCTGCGGCTCGTCCTCGCCCCCATGGCCTGCGACGGGTTCGAGCCCATCGGATCCATGGGCACCGACACCCCCGTGGCCGTGCTCTCCGAGCGCCCCCACCTGTTGTTCGACTACTTCTCCCAGCTCTTCGCGCAGGTGACCAACCCGCCGCTGGATGCCATCCGCGAGGAACTCGTCACCTCCCTGACCACCAAGATCGGCCCCGAGCGCAACCTGCTGGACCCGGTCCCGGAGGCCGCCCACCTCATCACCATGACCCGGCCCATCCTCGACTCGGAGCAGCTCGCCAAGATCGTCCGCCTCAGCGACGGCACCGTCCCCGGCTACTCCACGCACGTGGTGCGCGGGCTGTACAAGGTCGCCGGCGGCGGGCGTGCACTGAGGACGCGCCTGGACGAGTTGTGCACTGAGGTGTCCGCCGCCATCCGCGGGGGCGCCCGGGCCATCGTGCTCTCCGACCGCCACTCGACGCCGCAGCTCGCCCCCATTCCGTCGCTGCTCCTGACGGCAGCCATCCACCACCACCTGGTGCGGGAGAAGTCCCGGACCCAGGTCGGCATCGTCGTGGAGGCGGGCGACGTGCGCGAGGTGCACCACGTGGCGCTGCTGCTGGGCTACGGGGCGGCCGCCGTGAACCCCTACCTGGCCTTCGAGAGCGTCGAGGACATGGCCCGCCGCGAAATGTATGTCGGCGTGCTGCCAGAGGTGGCCATCGCGAACCTGGCGAAGGCCCTCTCCAAGGGTGTGCTGAAGGTCATGAGCAAGATGGGCATCTCCACGGTCGCCTCCTACACGGGCGCCCAGGTCTTCGAGGCGCTGGGACTGAGCCACGAGCTCGTTGACGCCTACTTCACCGGCACCACGAGCCGGCTGGGGGGCATCGGTCTCGCGGAGATCGCCGAGGAGATCCGTCTCCGACATCTGCGTGCCTACCCGTCCGACGGGATCCCCCTGGCGCACCGCGACCTGCCGGTCGGCGGCGAGTACCAGTGGCGCCGTGAGGGCGAGCAGCACCTTTTCGACCCCGAGACCGTGTTCCGTCTCCAGCACGCCACCCGCACCGGGCGATACGACGTGTTCAAGCGCTACACGGCGCTCGTCGACAACAACTCGGAGCGCGTCATGACGCTACGTTCCCTCATGAAGTTCGCCGACGGTCGCACCCCCGTCGACATCGACGAGGTGGAGCCCATCAGCGAGATCGTCAAGCGGTTCTCCACGGGGGCCATGAGCTACGGCTCCATCTCCGCGGAGGCGCACGAGACGCTGGCCATCGCCATGAACACCCTCGGTGCCCGCTCCAACACGGGTGAGGGTGGGGAGGACAGGGAGCGCCTGCACGACGACCTGCGCCGCTCCGCCATCAAGCAGGTGGCATCCGGCCGGTTCGGTGTCACCAGCGAGTACCTCACGTGGGCCACCGACCTGCAGATCAAGATGGCCCAGGGTGCCAAGCCGGGGGAGGGTGGCCAGCTGCCCGGACCCAAGGTGTACCCGTGGGTGGCCAAGACACGGCACTCCACACCCGGCGTCGGCCTCATCTCACCTCCGCCGCACCACGACATCTACTCCATCGAGGACCTCAAACAGCTCATCCACGACCTCAAGTGCGCCAACCCGTCGGCACGGGTCCACGTGAAGCTCGTCAGCGAGATCGGCGTGGGAACCGTCGCGGCCGGAGTCTCGAAGGCCAAGGCCGACGTGGTGCTGATCTCCGGGCATGATGGCGGCACGGGCGCGGCCCCACTGACGTCGCTCAAGCATGCCGGCGGTCCCTGGGAACTGGGGCTCGCCGAGGCCCAGCAGACGCTGCTGCTCAACGGGTTGCGGGACCGGATCGTCGTGCAGTGCGACGGACAGCTCAAGACGGGGCGCGACGTCATCATCGCCGCCCTGTTGGGCGCCGAGGAATTCGGGTTCGCCACGGCGCCTCTCGTGGTGGCCGGCTGCATCATGATGCGCGTGTGCCACAAGGACACCTGCCCCGTGGGCGTGGCCACCCAGAACCCCGCGCTGCGCGCCAAGTTCACGGGTGACCCCCAGCACGTCATCAACTTCTTCGAGTTCATGGCCACGGAAGTGCGGGAGATCCTGGCGTCGCTCGGATTCCGCTCCATCGAGGAGGCCGTCGGGCAGGTCGCGGCGCTCGACGTGTCGCCGGCCGTCAGGCACTGGAAGACCCAGGGCCTGGACCTGACACCGATCCTCACCCGGATCGACGTGGATCACCCGCTCCACAACACCACCACGCAGAACCACGGACTGGAGGAGAAGCTGGACATGCGGCTCCTCGAGCTCGCGGCACCCGCGCTGCAGCACGGCCGGGCAGTGCGACACACCGTGGCCATCCGCAACATCGACCGCACTGTCGGCACGATGCTCGGCCACGAGGTGACAAAATCCACGGGTGGTGAGGGGCTGCCGCCGGGCACCATCGAGTTCACCATGCCCGGCACCGCAGGTCAGAGCTTCGGGGCCTTCCTGCCCCGCGGCATCACCCTGCGTGTGGTGGGAGATGCGTGCGACTACGTCGGCAAGGGCCTCTCCGGGGGACGCATCATCGTCGCCCCCGACCCGGCCAGCACGTTCTTGGCCGAGCGCCAGGTGGTGGCAGGCAACGTCATCGGCTACGGGGCCACCTCCGGTCAACTGTTCCTGCGCGGCCTGACCGGCGAGCGGTTCTGCGTCCGCAACTCCGGTGCCACCGCCGTCGTCGAGGGCGTAGGGGACCACGGGTGCGAGTACATGACGGGCGGTGAGGCGCTCGTGCTCGGGCCCACCGGTCGCAACTTCGCCGCCGGCATGTCCGGCGGACTCGCATGGGTGCTGGACATGGACCTCACCTGCCTCAACACCGAGTTCGTGGACGCCGTCGACATGACACCCGCAGATGTCGCCCGGGTCCGGGAACTTCTCATCGACCACCGAACCGAGACCGGCTCCACGCTCGCGTCGGCACTCATCAACCTCGACGACGCGACTGTGGCCAGCCGCTTCACCAAGATCGAGCCCCGCGTATGGGCACGGGTCATGGAGGCCCGCTCCCGGGCCGAGGCCGACGGTCACACCGACACACAGATCACCCAACTCATGATGGAGGCTGCTCATGCCTGACCCACGCGGATTCATGACCTCCCCCCGCGAGATGGCTTCACGTCGGCCCGTGGACGAACGCGTCCACGACTGGCGGGAGGTCTACCCCGGCACGCCGGGACGGGCCCTGCTCCCGATCATCTCCCAGCAGGCGGGCCGCTGCATGGACTGTGGCATCCCCTTCTGCCACAACGGTTGCCCGCTGGGGAACCTCATCCCCGAGTGGAACGACCTGGTGTGGCAGGGCGAATGGCAACCCGCCCTGGAGCGTCTGCACGCCACCAACAACTTTCCGGAGTTCACGGGCCGGCTCTGCCCCGCCCCGTGCGAGACCGCCTGCGTGGTGGGGATCTCGGGTGACCCGGTCACCATCAAGAACGTCGAGGTGGCCATCATCGACAAGGCCTGGGACGACTCACGCGTGGTCCCGCAACAGCCGGAGTGGCACACGGACCGGACGGTCGCGGTGGTCGGCTCCGGCCCTGCAGGCCTGGCCGTTGCCCAGCAGTTGACCCGCGCCGGGCACACCGTGGTCGTGTACGAGCGTGCCGACGCCATCGGTGGCCTGCTGCGCTACGGCATCCCCGAGTTCAAGATGGAGAAGTCCGTGCTGGACCGCCGTCTGAAGCAGATGGGGCTGGAGGGCACCCAGTTCGTCACCGGGGTCGCCATCGGCGAGGACATCACGGGTACCGAGTTGCTGGAGCGCTACGAGGCCGTGGTGCTGGCCATCGGGGCCACCGTCGCTCGGGACCTGCCCGTTCCTGGGCGCGATCTGCACGGGATCCACCAGGCCATGGAGTTCCTGCCGCAGTCCAACAAGGCGGTGCTCGGCGGCGACGTGCCCGGGCAGATCACAGCCACCGGCAAGGACGTCGTGATCATCGGCGGCGGCGACACCGGCGCTGACTGTCTCGGCACCTCCATCCGCCAGGAGGCGCGTTCCATCACCCAGCTGGAGATCATGCCGACGCCGCCCGGCGTGCGTCCCGTCGCCCAGCCGTGGCCCACCTTCCCCATGACGTTCAAGGTCACCTCAGCCCACGAGGAGGGCGGAGACAGGATCTACGCCGTCTCGACGAGCCAGTTCGTGGGCGACGACGACGGCAACGTCGCGGGCCTCGACCTCACCGAGGTCCGGTTCGAGGCCGGGAAGTTCGTGCCGGTGGAAGGCTCCGAGAAGCACATTCCTGCCCAGCTGGTCCTGCTGGCCATGGGCTTCTCCGGCCCGGAGCGCACGATCGCCGAGCAGCTGGGCGTGACCCTGGACGAGCGCGGCAACATTGCCCGCGACGAGCAATTCGCCACCAACGTGCCCGGCGTCTTCGTCTGCGGCGACGCGGGTCGCGGCCAGTCGCTGATCGTGTGGGCCATCGCCGAGGGCAGGTCTGCGGCCCAGGGCGTGGACGAGTTCCTGTCCGGCAGTTCCAAGCTCCCGCGCCCCATAGGCCCGGAGGTCCGCCAACTGCTGGCCTGAGAAGACGGCGTGCGCGAGGGGTAGCCTGCTGTGTGCCCGGCCCCGGCCGGACCGGAAAGGAGTCCCTCGTGCTCGACATGTTGACCGCCTCACCGCTTCTGACGATCCTTCTCGTGGTGGCACTCGGGGCTGCAGTGGGCGTCATTCCCTTTGGGCCGCTGCGCTTCGGGGCCGCCGGTGCACTGTTCGTGGGGTTGGCGCTCGGGGCCCTGGAACCCTCGCTCGGCGAGGGCCTGGGGATCGTGTCCTCCCTGGGGCTCGCCCTGTTCGTCTATACCGTGGGGATCGCTGCCGGCGAGACGTTCTTCGCGGACCTGCGCCAACAGATACCTGTCATGGGACTCGGCGTCGGTGTCATCGTGGTGGTCACGGTGCTGGCGGTGCTCGTCGGGGCCGCCCTCGGACTGGGCCCGCCGCTGGTCGCCGGTGTCCTCGCGGGGGCACTCACCTCCACCCCCGCCCTCGCGGCGGCGACGGCGGCGACGGGCCCGGATGCCGCCATCGGCTACTCGCTGGGTTACCCCGTGGGCGTCGTCCTCTCGATCATCGCAGTGGGTCTGGTGGTGCAGCGGCGCTGGCCCGGCGCCAACGACTCCGCGCCCCCCAGCGCCGAGGGTCTGGTGGCGGAATCCGTGCACGTCGAGCGGGCAACACTGCTGCGGGCCGTGCCGGGCTGGAGCGACGAGACGATCAAGATGAGTTATCTCATCCGCAGTGGTGCGACGCGTGTCCTCGCACCCGGTGAGGACCTCCATCCAGGGGACCAGGTCCTGGTGATCGGCGCACCCGACGCGGTCAATGATGCCGTGCTGTTCCTCGGGCACCGTATGGAGCGGGAACTCACGTCGGATCGCGATGCCGTCGACTTCAAACGGTTGGTGGTGTCCTCCCCTGCGATCGCGGGCCGCACCGTCGCCCAGCTCAACCTCCCCAGCCGCTACGGGGGTGTCCTGACCCGTGTACGGCGCGGTGACAACGACCTGCTCGCCCGCGACGACCTGGTGCTGCAGCTCGGTGACCGCGTCCTCGCGGTGGCGCCCCAGAGCGAGCTGGCCGCCCTGACGACGTACCTCGGAGACTCCGAGCGGCGTGTCTCCGAGGTGGATGCGCTCGCGCTCGGGCTCGGGATGGTCGTGGGCCTGTTGCTCGGTGCGGTCACCATCCCCATACCCGGAGGTGTGGCGTTCTCCCTGGGTCCGGCCGCAGGGCCGCTCGTGGCCGGCATGGTGCTCGGCGCCGTGCACCGCAGCGGGCCGCTGATCTGGAACATCCCGCTGTCGGTGAATCTGACGATCCGCCAGTTGGGCCTCCTGTTGTTTCTCGCCACCGTGGGGTTGGCATCCGGGCCGCTCTTCGCGGAGCAGGCCTTCACCCCCACCGGTCTGCGTGCCGGGGCGTTGTCCGTGGTGGTGGTGGGCGTCTCGGCCATTGCGTTCCTGGGCGGGGCGCGGCTGCTTGGGCTCAGCGCCCAGCGGGGAGCCGGTGGCTTCGCCGGTTACGTCGGGCAGCCGGCGGTTCTGGCCTTCGCCACGCAGCGGGTCAGCGACGAGCGGATCGACGCCGGCTACGCTGCGCTGTTCGCGTTGTGCATCATCGCCAAAATCGTTGCCGTGCAGGTGATCGGCGCCGTGGGTTGACGGCCGTGGTCAGGGCAGGCGGCAGAGTTACCCGGCCTCTGGGTCTGCAAACGGGTCGGGGCCGGGGTGGGTTTCGACCCGTCCCACACGGCGTCCCCACAGGAAGCCCACGACAACTCCGGCGATGATCAGTGCGACGACGACCAGTCCGGCAGCCACCAGTCGCTGTCCATGGATGATGAACGGGAATAGGGGCTGATCCGCGAGGGGCGCGTAGGCGAACCACCCGAAGGAGGCGCCGGTGTCGGGGACTGTGAACCACACCACCATCCCTGCGGCAACCAGCGCACTGGCGACGATCAGGCCGATCGTTGCGGGTCCGCGGGAAGGGGACGCCATGTTCCACCGCTTCCTCAGTCGTGGGTATCTCCAGGTCACGGACAACTCTAACGATGTGAGCCACGAGCGGCCGAGCCTGTGCCGATGACGTCGGGCCAGCGGGGTAGGGTGGGGCCTCGTTCGCGTGATGTGAAGGGAAGCCCTGAGTTGTCGGATTCGTTCGTCCATCTGCACTGCCACACCGAGTTCTCGATGCTGGACGGTGCCGCCCGGATCAAGGACCTTTTTGAAGGCGCCGAGCGCATGGGGATGCCCGCCATCGCCATGACCGACCATGGGAACCTGTTCGGCGCCTACGAGTTCTACAAGGCGTCCAAGGACTACAACGTCAAGCCCATCATCGGGCTGGAGGCCTACCTCACCCCCCGCACGCACCGCTCGGAGCGCAAGCGTGTGCAGTTCGGCGACGGCACGGGCGACGACGTCGCCTCCCGTGGCGCCTACACCCACATGACGCTGCTCGCCTCCAACCCCGACGGCATGCACAACCTGTTCCGGCTGAGCTCACGCAGTTCGCTGGAGGGCTTCTTCTACAAGCCCCGCGCGGACCGGGAGCTTCTCAACCAGTACGGCAAGGGCCTCATCGGCACCACCGGCTGCCCCTCCGGTGAGGTGCAGACCTTCCTGCGGCTGGGCCAGTACGACAACGCAGTGGCAGCCGCCGCAGAGTTCCGCGACATCTTCGGCGAGGGCAACTTCTACGCGGAGGTGATGGACCACGGACTCTCCATTGAGCAACGCATCCGCGGCGACCTCCTGCGCCTTGCCAAGGACCTGAAGCTTCCGCTGCTGGCCACCAACGACCTCCACTACGTCCATGCCGACGACGCCGACGCCCACGACACCCTCCTGTGTGTGTCGTCGGGGTCACGCAAGGCGCAGGTGGACCGCTTCAAGTTCAACGGCAGCGGCTACTACCTCAAGTCTCCGGCCGAGATGCGGGCCCTCTTCGCGGAGATCCCCGAGGCCTGCGACAACACGCTCGCCGTCGCCGAGCGGTGCGAAACGTCCTTCACCGAGGGCATGGGCACGTTCATGCCCGTGTTCGACTGCCCACCGGGGGAGACCGAGGACACCTGGTTCCACAAGGAGGTGCAGCGAGGTCTTCATCGGCGCTTCCCGAACGGCATCTCCCGGGAGGCCCAGGAGCGCGCGGACTTCGAGACCGGCATCATCGCCTCGATGGGATTCACCGGCTACTTCCTGGTGGTGGCCGACTTCATCAACTGGGCCAAGGAGAACGGCATCCGCGTCGGCCCCGGCCGCGGATCGGGCGCCGGTTCCATCTGCGCCTTCGCACTCCGGATCACCGACCTGGATCCCATCGCACACGGCCTGCTGTTCGAGCGGTTCCTCAACCCTGAGCGCGTATCCATGCCTGACTTCGACATCGACTTCGACGATCGTCGTCGCGGCGAGGTCATCAACTACGTCTCGGAGAAGTACGGCAACGACAAGGTCGCCCAGATCGTCACCTACGGCAGCATCAAGGCCAAGGCCGCCGTCAAGGACGCCTCCCGGGTGCTGGACATGCCCTTCGCCGTCGGGGAGCGCATCACCAAGGCGCTGCCAGCCGACGTCATGGGCAAGGGCATCACGCTCCCGCAACTCTTCGACCCGAGCAGCAAGCGTTACTCGGAAGGCGCCGAGGTCCGCGACATGTACGCCTCCGACCCGGACGTGCGCACCGTGATGGACACAGCCAAGGGCATCGAGGGCCTGAAACGCCAGTGGGGTGTTCACGCCGCCGGCGTCATCATGAGCTCCACCCCGCTGCTGGACATCATCCCCATCATGAAGCGCGAGTCCGACGGCGCCATCATCACGCAGTTCGACTACCCCGGCTGCGAGTCGTTGGGCCTCATCAAGATGGACTTCCTGGGGCTGCGCAACCTCACGGTCATCGACGACGCCGTCAAGAGCATCAAGATGAACCGCGGCGTCGACGTCGACCTCGACAACCTGCCCCTGGACGACCAGCCCACCTACGACCTGCTGGCCCGCGGCGACACGCTCGGTGTGTTCCAGCTCGACGGTGGACCCATGCGGGCGCTGCTGCGCTCCATGCAGCCCGACACGTTCGAGGACATCTCCGCAGTCGGTGCGCTCTACCGCCCCGGCCCCATGGGTGCCGACTCGCACAACAAGTACGCCCGTCGCAAGACAGGCAGGGAAGAGGTGGAGCCCATCCACCCCGAGCTCGCGGAGGCGCTGGAGCCGATCCTGGGGGAGACCTACGGCCTCATCGTCTACCAGGAGCAGGTGATGGCCATCGCGCAGCAGCTCGCCGGCTACACCCTGGGTGGCGCCGACGAACTCCGCCGGGTCATGGGCAAGAAGAAGCACGACGCGCTCATCCAGCAGTTCGAGATCTTCAAGGCCGGCATGGTGGAGCGCGGTTTCAGCGTCAACTCCGTCCAGACGCTGTGGGATGTGCTGGTGCCGTTCGCGGACTATGCCTTCAACAAGGCGCACTCCGCCGCCTACGGTCTCGTGTCGTACTGGACGGCCTACCTCAAAGCCAACTTCCCCACGGAATACATGGCCGCGCTCCTGCAGTCCGTCCGCGACGACAAGGACAAGTCCGCGGGCTATCTGGCGGAGTGCCGCCACATGGGCATCCAGGTGCTGCCGCCGGACATCAACTCCTCGGAGCTGGCCTTCACACCCGTCGGAACCAACATCCGGTTCGGGCTGGGTGCGGTGCGCAACGTCGGTGACAAGGTGGTGACCGCCTGGACACAGGAGCGCGCCACGCAGCAGCCCGCCACGAGCTTCCACGACTTCCTCGACAAGGCACCACTGCTGATCTGCAACAAGCGGGTCATCGAGTCACTCATCAAGGCGGGTGCCTTCGACGAGATGGGCCACACCCGTCGCGGCCTGTTGAGTATCCACGAGGCCGCCGTCGACGGCATCATCGACGTCAAGAAGAATGCCGAGAACGGCCAGGACGACCTGTTCGGTGCTGCTTTCGGTGGCGGGGGCGAGGACGAGGGGATGGAGCGTCCCACCGTGCCCCAGGTGGACGAGTGGGACCGGCGCACCAAGCTCGCCTTCGAGCGCGAGATGCTGGGCCTCTACGTCTCGGACCACCCCCTCAACGGGCTGGAACACGTCCTGGCTGCCAACGGGAACCATTCGGTGGCCTCGGTCGCCGCCATCGACGGGTACCGCGGGGAGACCACGGTGTGCGGGCTCATCACGTCGGTGAACCGGCGCGTGAACAAGAAGGGTGCCTTCTACGCACAAGTCGTGCTGGAGGACCTGGCCGCCTCCATCGAGGTCACGATCTTCCCGCGCGTCTACGACGCCGTGGCCATGCATCTCGCGCCCGACACCATCGTGGCCGTGCGTGGTGTCGTGGAGGCGGCCGAGGACCGTGCCCGGATGCGGGCCGTGGACCTGTTCGCGCCGCAGATCAGCTTGGACGGCGCCGCGCCGCCCGTGGTGCTCACGCTGCCGGCGGTGCGCTGCACTCCCGGGATCGTGGCCAACCTCAAACACATCCTCACGGGCTACCCGGGCTCCGCCGAGGTGCATCTTCAGTTGCGCAGCGGTGAGAAGGTCACCACCTTCAAGCTGGGTGAGGGTTTCCGCGTGGCACCCAGTTCCCCCCTCTTCGCGGACCTCAAAGCCGTGCTCGGCCCCTCAGCCGTCGGCGTCGGCCGGTTGGGCGCCCATGACTGAGACCCAAATGCCCCCCTGGCGCCGGATACTTCCGGCGACGCGCTGGCGTGTACTCGTGTTCCTCGTGTCGTGCCTCGCGGTCGGGGCTGCGGTCGGCATCCTGTGGGCAGTGTTCGCGTCCCGCCCCGGCTACGTGGTGGCCGACGACCTGGGAGCGTCCCTCAATGAGCGCGGCATCGCGGAGATCTTCGCCGCAGACGCGCTGTTCAGCGTCCTCCTGGCAGCCGTGGGTGTGGGGGTCGGGGTGGCAGGCTGGCTCGTGTTCCACCGCTGGGGCTGGTGGGTGTGCCTGATCACCGTCATCACGGCGGGCCTCGCAGGCCTGGTGGCGTGGCAGGTGGGGCTCCTGGTGACCCCCAGCAACTTCGCGGAACGCCTCGCCAGCGCCGTCAGTGGTGACGTGGTGGCCGTCGACCTGCAACTCCACGCCAAGGCTGCGCTGCTCGTGGCCCCGTTCACCGCCATCACCCCCGTCATGCTGCTGGCGGCATTCTGGCCGGAATCCAAGGACATGGCGGCGATCGCGGACACCGGAATGGATGAGCCGGAACAAGCCTGACACACCCGCCGACATCACGCTCTGGACAAAACCCCGGAAGCCACGTCTCATGGGTGCATGACAGCCACAATCGACCACATCGACGCCACGCAGCGGTTCGCAGCCCACAACTACGACCCACTGCCCGTGGTGCTCACCGAGGGCAGCGGGGCCTGGGTCACCGACGTCGAGGGACGCCGATTCCTCGACTGCCTGGCCGGCTACTCCGCCCTCAACTTCGGACACTGCCACCCACGCCTCGTGGCGCGCGCAACGCACCAGCTCCAGCGGCTCACACTCACGAGCCGCGCGTTCCACAACGATCAGCTCGGAGGTTTCGCAGAGGCAGTGACCCGGCTGGCGGGCAAGGACATGATGCTGCCCATGAACTCCGGCGCCGAGGCCGTCGAGACGGCCATCAAAGTCAGCCGGAAGTGGGGCTACGAGGTCAAGGGCGTGCCCACCGGAAAGGCCAACATCATCACGATGGGGGGCAACTTCCACGGCCGCACCACCACCATCGTCGGCTTTTCGGACGACCCCGTGGCCTCCGGCGGCTATGCCCCCTTCACACCCGGGTTCCGGGGCGTCGAGTTCGGCGACAGTGACGCCGTCGCGGCCGCCATGGACGATTGCACCGTGGCGGTGCTGGTCGAACCGGTACAGGGGGAGGCCGGCGTGATCATCCCGCCGGAGGGCTACCTGACGCGCCTCCGACAATTGTGCAGCGAGCAGGGCGTGCTCATGGTGGCCGACGAGATCCAGTCCGGCCTGGCACGCACCGGCGAGACGTTCGCCTGCGACCACGAGGCCGTGGTGCCCGACATCTACGTGCTGGGCAAAGCACTGGGCGGGGGGCTGTATCCCGTCTCGGCCATTGCGGCCGACCGGGAGGTCCTCGACGTCATCACCCCTGGCTCACACGGCTCGACGTTCGGCGGCAACCCTCTGGCGTCCGCCATCGGCAGCGAGGTGGTGGCGATGCTGGAGGACGGCCACTTCCAGGAGAGGTCCCGGCAGATCGGGGCCCGGCTGGGGCTCGGCCTCTCGGCGCTGCTGGGCCGGGGGCTGGAGGGCGTCCGCATCCGCGGGGCGTGGGCCGGTGTGGACATTGACCCCGGCCTCATGACGGGCCGCCAGATGTGTCTGTCCCTGATGGCCAGAGGCATCCTCGCGAAGGAGACGCACGGCGCCACGCTGCGACTGGCGCCGCCCCTGGTGGCCACCGATGACGAGATCGACATGCTCGTCGACGCAGTCACCGCAGTCGTCACGCGCTGACGGCGCGAGCCTGAGACGCGACATACACAGTGGCCGTCGACTCACCGCGTGTCAGCGCGTTGGGGAAGGTGATGACCTGGGCCCGGCACAGGGCGAACCTGGCGTCCAACGCCGCGACGAAGTCGTCGTCCGGCGGGTCGTCGGACCAGAGTGCGAATACGCCGTCGGGGTGCAGGTGCCGCTGCAGTGCGCGCAACCCGTCGGAGGTGTAGAGGTCGGCATGGCTCGGGTGGAGCAGGTGGCGCGGCGAGTGGTCGACATCCAGAAGGATCGCGTGGAACAGCGTGGGGGCGTTCCCGGTCAGGGACGCGTCCCCGCGCATCAGGGCGAAGAAGTCCGCCTCCACCAGCGAGGTTCTGGCGTCCGAGGTGAGGGCGGTCTCCGGGAGCAGCCCACGTTCGTGCCACCCGATGACCTCGCCCAGCGCATCCACCACCGTCAGGGTGGCGACGCGATCGTCACTGAGGGCCTGCAGGGCGGTGTACCCCAACCCCAGTCCCCCCACCAGGACATCGAGTCCGTCTCCGGGGGTGGCGGCCAGACCGAGGAGGGCCAGTTCCCGTTCCGCCACGGTGAAGGCGCTCGACATGAGGAACTCGTCGCCGAGTTTCACCTCGTAGACCTCCGCCTCCAGCACGGGGTCGAAGCGGCGGCGCAGCGTCAGCAGGCCGAGGCGCGTCCCCTGGGCATCGAGTTCCTCGAATCGGCGTTTCACGGCGTGAACGTAACACGTATCCACGGCCGGCCGACCGGCCGGTGTCCTCGTCCCCACCAACTAGACTCCTTGACTGTGTTGAGAACCGTTGACCTGACAGGGATCACCTCCGACTACCGCTCCCAGCTACCCCGCGCCGAATTCGACGTCGAGGCTGCCCTGGAGGTGGTCCGGCCCATCTGCGCCGACGTCCATGCCCGCGGTGTCGAGGCACTCGCCGAGTACTCGGAGCGCTTCGACGGCGTGGTGCCGGAGTCCTTCCGGGTGCCCGCGGACGTTCTTCGGCGCTGCGCCGAGGAATTGGACCCGCAGCTGGCGGAGGCGTTCACGGAGAGCATCCGCCGCCGCCGCCACGTGGCACAGACCCTGGAGCTCGACGCGGACCCGCCGCCGGCCGTGCTGGCCGAGGGTGCCCGCGTGGGCCTGAGGAACATCCCCGTGGACCGTGTGGGTCTCTACGTGCCCGGCGGCCTGGCCCCGCTGGCCTCCAGCGTCATCATGAACACCGTTCCGGCCCAGGTGGCCGGCGTGCGGCAGATCGCCGTGGCGTCCCCGCCGCAGAAGGACTTCGGCGGCTGGCCGCACCCCAACATCCTGGCGCTGTGCCACATGCTCGGCGTCGATGAGGTGTACGCGGTTGGCGGCGCCCAGGCCGTGGCCATGTTCGCGCACGGGGTGCGCGACCTGTGCGAGCCCGTCTCCCTGGTGACGGGCCCCGGCAACATCTGGGTGGTGGCCGCCAAGCGCCAGCTGCGCGGCGTCGTCGGCATCGACTCCGAGGCGGGTCCCACCGAGATTGCCATCATCGCCGACGGGTCCGCCAACCCCGTCTATGTTGCCGCCGACATCATCTCCCAGGCGGAGCACGACCCCCTGGCCGCCTCCGTCCTCATCACCGACTCCCCGGCACTGGCCGTGAAGGTGGGAGCCGAGGTCGAGAAGCAGTTGGCTGCCACCAAGCACGTCGAGCGGATCCGCACCTCGCTCACGGGAAGGCAGAGCGCCATCGTGCTGGTGCGCGACCTGGACCAGGCCATCGCCGTCGCCGATGCCTACGGCGCCGAACACCTTGAGATCCAGACCGCCGACGCGGCCGCCGTCGCCGCCCGCATCCGTAACGCAGGCGCCATCTTCGTGGGCGACAACTCACCCGTGAGCCTCGGCGACTACTCCGCCGGGTCCACGCACGTGCTGCCGACCGCCGGCTGCGCCTGCCACTCCTCGGGTCTCAACGTCCGCAGCTTCATGCGCACGGTGCACGTCATCGACTACACCCGCGACGCACTGCTGGAGATCGCCGACGGTGTGGAGCGGTTCGCTCTTGCCGAGGACCTCCCGGGCCACGCCAACGCCATCACCGTTCGGAGACAGCAGTGATCACGCTCGCAGACCTCCCTCTGCGGGACGACCTCGTGGGCGCCGAGCCGTACGGGGCGCCGCAGCTCGTGGTGCCGGTGGTGCTGAACGTCAACGAGAACCCGTACCCGCCCAGCGCGACGGTGCGCCGCGAGATGGCGGAGGCCGTCGTGGAGGCGGCCGGGCAGCTCAACCGGTACCCGGAGCGCGAAGCCCTCGAACTGCGCCGGGACCTGGCCAACTACCTTGGCCACGATCTGGGGCCGGAGAACATCTGGGTGGCCAACGGCTCCAACGAGATCATGTCCCACCTGCTGACTGCCTTCGGCGGCCCCGGGCGGCGGGTGCTCACGTTCACGCCCACGTACTCGATGTACCCGGAGTACGCCCGCAACACCTGCACCGAGTATGTGACGGCGCCGCGCAGGGCCGACTTCACACTCGACGCCGACCTCATCGTGGACGCCATTGAGGAGCACCGGCCCACCGTCGTCCTCATCACCACACCCAACAATCCGACCGGCACCACCACGTCGCTGCAGGTCATCGACGAGGTGTGTCGCCGGAGCGATGCCATCGTGGTGGTGGACGAGGCCTACCAGGAGTTTGCGCGCACCGACTCGGCGCTGGAACTGATGACACGGCACCCACGGCTGGTGGTGAGCCGCACCATGAGCAAGGCGTTCGCGCTGGCTGGCGGTCGCGTGGGATACCTGGCCGCGCAGCCCGCCGTCGTCGACGCGTGCCGCATCGTGCGCCTGCCCTACCACCTGAGCGCCCAGACCCAAGCCGTCGCACGGGTGGCCCTGCGCCACAGCGACGAACTGCTGGGTAGGGTGCACGAACTGGCGGAGACCGCTCGCGCGTTCGAGGCGTGGCTCCGGACCCGCGGCTACGACGTCGTGGACTCCGAGGCCAACTTCACCCTCTTCGGACGGTTCGCCGACCGCCACAATGTCTGGCAGCAGTTGCTGGATCGCGGCGTCCTCATCCGGGAAACGGGCCCCGATGGCTACCTGCGCGCCTCCGCCGGGACCCCCGCGGAGATGGCGGCCCTCAGGGACGCCCTCGACGACATCTCACCCACGATGCTGGGCGAGCCCACCACACGAGTAGATCCAGTTCTTCAAGGAGAGACGGCATGACCCGCACCGCCACCGCCCAGCGCTCAACGAGCGAATCCACCATCACGGTCAGCATCGACCTCGACGGCACCGGCGCCTCGAACATCTCCACCGGCGTCGGGTTCTACGACCACATGCTGACAGCGCTGGCGAAGCACTCCCTCATCGACATGGACATCTCTGCCGTCGGTGACGTGCACATCGACGGCCACCACGTGGTGGAGGACACCGCCATTGTGCTGGGTCAGGCGCTCGCCGAGGCGCTCGGCGACAAGGCTGGCATCCGTCGCTACGCCGACGCCACGGTCCCGCTGGACGAAGCGCTGGCGCACTGCGTCGTCGACGTCGCAGGCCGCCCCTACGCCGTGTGCACGGGTGAGCCTGACGGCCAGGTGTACGCGCTCATCGGCGGGTCCGGCGTGCCGTATGCGGGGTCCATGACCTACCACGTGGTGGAGTCCCTGGCCCTGAACGCCGGCCTCTGCGTGCACCTGCGCCTGCTTGCTGGCCGGGACCCGCACCACATCGTCGAGGCCCAGTTCAAGGCGCTGGCCCGTGCGCTGCGCGACGCGATTGCCCTCGACCCACGCCAGCAGGGCATCCCCAGCACCAAGGGTGCCCTCTGATGGTGGCGCCCCGCGTGGGGCTGCTGGACTACGGCTCGGGGAACCTGCACTCCGCAGCGCGCGCGCTGTCGCTGGCGGGGGCAGTCGTCACCGTCACGAGTGACCTCGGCGAGTTGCGCCGTCAGGACCGGTTGGTCGTGCCCGGCGTCGGTGCCTTCGCCGCATGCATGCGGGGGATTGACGCTGTCGGTGGCCGGGAGCTCATCACCGGATGGCTCGCCGAGGAGCGCCCGCTGCTCGGTATCTGCGTGGGTCACCAGATCCTCTTCGGCACGGGCACCGAGCATGGCCTCGAGACCCCCGGGCTGGGGGTGCTGGCCGGCAGCGTCGAAAAGTTGCCCGCACGGAGGCTGCCCCACATGGGATGGAACGACCTTCAGACGCCGGGCGACTCCAGGCTGTTCCGGGGGATTGCGGGGGAGCGGTTCTACTTCGTGCACTCCTACGCGGCGCTGGTGGCACCGCCGGACGCACGGGTCGCGATGGCGCGGCACGAGGACGTCGCCTTCGTCGCCGCCGTGGAGCGGGGGAGCCTCAGCACCACCCAGTTCCACCCGGAGAAGTCGGGTGAGGCGGGCCTCCAGCTGCTCCGCAACTGGCTGGAGAGCTGACGCCTGAGCTCATGTGTGAGACAACCCACACGGGAAGCGGCGCACATGGCCACTGAGATCGAGAAGGGGCTGCGCTGGCTGCGAACCAATCCCGAGAGCCTCGCGGCAGCGATGCAGGCGGGGGACCCCTCGATCCTTGAGGTTTCCCTGTCGACAGTGGCAGAGGTCGATCCGGACTGCATCTCCGCCGTGCTGGATCAGCAGCTGAGGTACTTGATTCGGGGAGAGGCATATTTGCTGCGCCCTCGCGTCGTCATGATGCGCGATGCCATCTTTGTTCGCTGAGTAGCCCACGCGACGAAGTCGCCGGGCACCCCCCCATTTGTTCCCTGAGTAGCCCACGCGACGAAGTCGCCGGGCGTATCGAAGGGCTTCCTTTGCGTCAGGGGCCCTTCGATACACCGAAATTCGTCCCTCATGGGCGGCACTCAGGGAACAGATACCCGACAGCTTCCATCGGTGATTTGTGGGGGTTAGAAGAGTATCTGAGGAAAATAGATCACCTGTTCATAAAATGTCAGTGGTGGTCCGTAGGTTTGGTTCATGGAGCAGGAGTGGCGGACCACGGCGGAGGCGCTGACTGCGCTGGAGGCTGTGATGTCCTCGATCGATCACGATGCGCGGGTCAGGCTGTCGGCGCCGGAGCGGCTGGTGTTGATGAAGAGGGCCCGAAGTTTCCGGGATCGTGCCGTGTCGTTGGCGTGTGTGTTGACTGATGAGGCGTCACACAGTTCGGTGGCCGCAACCGGAACCCCCATCACCTCCCTCATTGGGTTGGAGGAAGGACGCGACAGCGGCGACGCGGCACGGCAGGTGTTCCAGGCCCGCGACCTCGCCCGGCACAAGGCGGTCAAGGAGGCTGCCCTGGCCGGAAAAGTGTCGTCCCGGCACGCGGCCGCCATCGGCAAAGGGATGGCGCAGCTACCGTCCGAGTTGACCACTGAGCAGCAGGCACGGGCGGAGCAGGCTTTCCTGGACCGGGCAAACAAGAACACCCCCAAACGGCTGGCGGAGTTGGCACCGCAGATCCTGGCCGAAGTCGCACCCGAACTGGTCCCCACTGTGGACGATGAGGCCGCCCGGCTGGAGCAGCAGCGGCGCCGGGCGTTCAGCAAGCGGTCGCTGCGGTGGGGTGATGACGGGGACGGGTCGACGTGGTTGCACGGTTCCCTGCCCCATCTGGAGGCGGCACCGCTGATCAGTCTCATCGAGGCCTACGTCGAGTCCGACCGCCGCGCGGCCAGGGACAGGTTCAGGGCCACCCGCGCCACCGACCCCGGACCCCAGGTGACGCGGGACCAGGCAGCCGAGGACATCAACCGCACACCCGAGCAGCGCCGCGCCGATGCCCTCACCCAGATCATCTCCGACCACCGTGACGCCCCCACCAGTGTGGGGGACCGACCCCGGATCGTCGTCACCATTCGGGAACAGGACCTCCGCGAACGTGCCGAACGGGCCGGAGTCCTGGCCCGGGGGGCCAGGATCACGGCCGGGGACCTGCGCAGGTTGTGCTGCGACGCTGACCTCATGCCCGTCGTTCTCGGCGGCCCCTCGGAGATCCTGGACGTGGGCCGCACCCAGCGGCTCGTGACCCCGGCCATCCGGAAAGCCCTGAGCCTGCGCGACGGTGGATGCGTGTTTCCCCAGTGCAGCGCCCCGGACTCGGCCTGCGAGGCGCACCATCTGCAGCCGTGGTGGGCCGGCGGTGCCACAGCGTTGTGGAATTTGGTGTTGTTGTGTCCGCATCACCACCAACTCGTGGAGCCGGACCGGTGGAGCCGCCCCGAGGACCGCTGGGTCATCCACATCGACCCGGACACCGCACGAGTGGTCGTGGTCCCGCCCGCAAGGACGAATCGGTTCACGGCTCGAGCGGGGCCACCATCCTCCTCGGCTGGAACCTCACCTTCGGACAGTGCCGCATCTGCGGGGCTCCGCAGGATGGCCGAACCCGGCGCACCGCCGCTGATTCACTCCTTGGCGTGATGCCCACCGCCGATGTCGGGGTGGGAGTGAGCGTCCCGCACGCGCGCCGCGCGAGAAGACGGAGGCTGGGCGGTGCGCGTCCGATAGGGTTCGTGATCGTGGATGCATTGCAGTTGTTGCCAGCCGTCGACGTTCAGGATGGCCGCGCCGTCCAGCTTGTCCAGGGAGTGGCCGGGACCCAGAAGGAATTCGGCGACCCGCTCGCCGCCGCCATGCGTTGGCAGGACCAGGGGGCGGAGTGGATCCACCTCGTGGACCTGGATGCTGCCTTCGGTCGCGGCTCGAACGCGAACCTGCTGCGGGACATCATCGGACAGCTTGATGTCGAGGTGGAGCTCTCCGGCGGCATCCGTGATGACGTGTCCCTGGAGCGTGCCCTGGCCACCGGCTGCCGGCGCGTCAACATTGGCACCGCCGCCCTGGAACATCCCTACTGGTGCGAACGCATGATCGCCGACCATGGCGACCGCATCGCCATCGGCCTCGACGTCCGCGGCGAGAACCTCGCGGCGAGGGGGTGGACCGAGGAGGGTGGTCCCTGGCAGGAGACGCTCGACCGCCTCTCCGACGCCGGCTGCGCCAGGTTCGTGGTCACCGACGTGAACTCCGACGGGATGCTGACCGGCCCCAACATCGAGCTCCTCGAAGCCGTGTGCGCCCGGACCGACGCGGCCGTCATCGCCTCGGGCGGGATCGCCACCCTCGACAACCTTCGCGCACTGCGTGAACTCGTTCCGGGCGGCGTGGAAGGTGCCATCATCGGCACCGCCCTCTACATGGGCGCGTTCACGCTCCCGGAGGCGCTCATCGTGGCGGGAGGCGTCACGCATGGGTAAGGCACCACGCAGCAGCTTTGGCGCGGCCGACATCGCAGGCGTGCACACACCGCCGCTCCTGACGGGCCGCATCAAGGACCTGCTCGCCGGCAAGAAGATCGTCATGACGGGCGTCACCGGCTTCATCGGTGAGCAGATCCTCTGGAAGATCCTGACGGAATGCCCAGATGTGCGCACCGGGGTGCTGGTGCGGCCCAAGGGCTCCGTCACCGCCGAGCAGCGTGTGACCAGCCTGCTGAAGAAGAAGATTTTCGCCGACGTCGTCGCGGCTGCCGGATCCGTCGAGGCGCTCCTGGCGTCGCGTGTCCAGGTCATCGAGGGCGACCTCCCGCGGGTCCCTGACCTGCCCGGGGACCTCGACATCCTCGTGCACTGCGCAGGGGACGTGTCGTTCGACCCACCCATCGACCAGGCGTTCATGACGAACGTCGTCGGTACCCGGGCGCTGCTCACCAAGCTGCGCGAAGCGTGCAGCGACGCCGACGGCAACCTGACGAAGGTGCCGCACTACGTGCACATCTCCACGGCCTACACCGCCGGCCGACGACGGGGACCCATCCCCGAGGCAGCGCACATTCATGACGTGGACTACGAGGTCGAGTCCGCCGCCGCGCTGGCCATGAAGGAGCACGTCGAAGCACGCTCCCGCAGTTCCGAGCAGCTCACTGTGCTGCGCAAGCAGGCAGAGCGCCTGCACCGCCGTGCGGGCTACCTCACGACCTCCGAGGACACCGAGCGCCGTCGCACGGAGTGGGTGAAGCAGGAACTGGTGGCCGCAGGCACCGAACGTGCCCGGTCGCTTGGCTGGACCGACGTGTACACGTTTGCCAAGGCCATGGGGGAGCGCGTGGTGGCCGACATGTGCCACGACATGCAGGTGTCGGTCGTCCGGCCCGCCATCGTCGAATCCTCGCTGAGGTTCCCGCACGAGGGCTGGATCGAAGGCTTCAAGATGGCCGACCCGCTCATCCTTGCCTACGGTCGCGGTCAGCTGCCGGAGTTCCCGGCCTCACCGGACGCCGTCATCGACATCATCCCCTGCGACCTCGTGGTCAACGCCATCATGGCCGTGTGCGCCACGCAGCCGACGGTGGGTGAGCCCGAGTTCTACCACTGCAGTTCCGGGGCCCGGAATCCGCTGACGTTCCGCGGCATCTACCAGCACATCCGCAGCTACTTCTCGAAGCACCCCTACGCCGACGGGCAGGGATCCGTTCCGCTGGCCACGTGGAACTTCCCAGGCGCCGAACCGGTGGAACGCAAGCTGTGGTTCGCCGCCAAGGGCACGGCCATCGCCAACCGCCTGCTCAGCTTCGCCCCCCGAGGCGAAAAGGTGCGGGCAGCCGCCACGGCCCTGGACAAAACCACCAAACAACTCGACTTCCTCAACAAGTACCTGTCCCTCTACGGCGAATACCTGCAGTCCGAACTGCACTTCGTCGACGACTGCACCCTGGCGCTGCACCGCTCGCTCGACGAGGCCGACACCGACACGTTCAGCTTCGATTCCGCGAGCTTTGACTGGACGCACTACATCGAGGACGTGCACTGCCCGGCCGTGACAAACCCCGTGCGCCGCATGGAGGCTGCCCGCAAGCGCCGCCAGGCACGTTCCGCCACGTTCAAGGACCTCAAACCCTCCACGTCCGGCACCGTGCTGGCCGCCTTCGACCTCGACGGCACCATCATGGTCACCAACGTCATCGAGACCTACCTCTGGCTGCGCCTGCCCGAGTTGTCGGTCATGGAGCGTGCCGCGGAGGTCTCGCGTGTCGTTGCCCAGATGCCCAACTACCTGGCGGCCGAGCGCAAGGACCGCGGGGTGTTCCTGCGGCAGGTCTACCGTCGCTACGAGGGCGCGAACCTGGCCGACATGGAGCGCTTCGTCGACGAGAAGCTCGCCCCCCACATCCTGGACCGCACCTCGGCGGACGCCCTGCGCCGGATCCGGGCGCACCGTGAGGCTGGCCACACCACCATCCTCATCACCGGTGTGATCCGGCCGTTGACGCGTCCGTTCGAGGGCCTGTTCGACCACATCGTGGCCGCCGACCTTGGCACGGATGAGAACGGGAACTGCACGGGCTTCCTCACGGGGCCGCCGATGGTGGGGGAGTCCCGGTCCGCCTGGCTGGAGCACTACGCGGCCCTGCACGGCATGGATCTCAAGCAGTCCTTTGCCTACGCGGACAGCCACGTGGACCTGCCGATGCTGCGCACCGTGGGCAATCCCGTCGCCGTCAGCCCCGACATCGGGCTGATGCGCGCCGCACGCACCAGTGGGTGGTCCATCATTGACTGGCCGGCCACCTCACCGCAGCCCCGGTGGAAGCTGCCTACCCGCTAGAGAAACAGGAGCAGACACGACCATGCCACGCCCGGGATTCGTCCTTGAAGTCGATGACAAGACGCCGTCACTGCTCACCATTTCGGGGGCAGCGGTCAGGTTGCAGGGGTTCGGCCTCGGTACCAAGGTGGCCTACCCGGCCGACGCCGTGCCCTCCACCGACCCCGTGGGCCTCATCGACGCCGCACTGCTCTCGCCCGTGGAGGGTGACGCTCTCCTGCGGCGTCTCGGCCCCGGCGTCCGCCTGACCATCGTCGTGGCCGACAACGGCCGTCCGCAGCCGCGGATGCGTTTCGACGTGCGCCGCACCATGGTGGAGCGGGTGCTGGAACTTGCAGCCCGCAGCAAGGTGGACGACGTCCAGGTGGTGATCGCCACGGGACTCCATCGTCGGTGGTCCGATCATGACGTCACCCGTGTCCTGGGGGACCGGGTGGCCTCGTCCTTCCTTGCCGACGGACTCATCACGAGCCATGACGTGACCAGTGACGACCTCGTGGGCATCGGGGACATCGACGGGCACACGGTGAAAATGAACGCCCGGGTGGCGTCCTCGGACGTCGTGGTCACCGTGGGCATCCGCGACGACCACTCGCTGGGATGCCCCTCGACGCTGGGACTGGTGGATGCGTCCACCATCAACCGGGTGGCCGGTCTGCACGCGGATGCCGCCGCGGCCGACGAGGTGGCACGACTCGTGGCCTCCACATCCGAGACCTTCGCTGTGGTGGCGGTGATCGGCCAACCGTTCCTGCGCCCCAGCCTGTCGTTCCTCAACAGGCGCGAGTGGGAGTGGCGGCTCGTGGACCAGTTGGCGTTCGCCGCTGCCCGGCAGTTCGTGGCGGCCCTGCCCAAGCAGGGGGCACAGAAGCTGTACGCCTCCCCGGTGGCCGACTACGCCATCCTCGACGTGGTGGGCGGCAGCCCGGAGGCAGTGCACACCGAGTCCCGCGAGGTGTGGCGCGCAGCCAACGCCGTCGAGGTCTCAGCCCCCGCCGACGTGCTCGTGGCGTCGGTGTGGGGTGCAGGGTTCGACGTCGGCAACCCCGTGGGTTCTCCCATCAACGCCGCACACAACGCTCTTGTGGACCAAGCGGGCTGCCATCTGGGCACCCCCCTGGTCCGCGACGGGGGAGTGGTGGTGGCCATGCACCCCCTGCTTCGCAACTTCTCCAACCGGACGCAGGCTCCGTCAGCAGATTTTTTCACCAATGTGCTGCCCGAAACGCTTGATCCGGCCGAGATCCATGACCGGTTCGAGGCGTCGGCGGCCCACGACCCGTGGTACATCAACCTCTACCGCGAACGCTTCGCCCACCATCCGCTGCGCGTGTTCCACAGTTGGTACCGCATCAAGGAGGCCTCGGAGGGGCTTGCGGACGTCATCTGGGTGGGAGGCGACCGCCGCAGCGCCGGCATCATGGGTCACCGCGCAGCGTCCACGCTCGCGGACGCCTACGAGGTCGCATCGGCCGTCGTCGGACCCCGTCCCGACATCACGTACCTGCACGGCCCCGGCCGCGTACTGGGGGCAGTGAGATGAGCAGGGACCTGAGTCCGTGGGCCCGGGAATCCCACCCGTCGGCGCGGCCGCGGATCACCTGGCCCGCCGACATGATGGGGTTCGCCGGTACCCTGTTCGGGCTGCGGACCCGCCGTCCGAGCAACGCACCACCACGCCAGGGAGAACCACGCGACCGCTTGTCGCGCAGCGACATCCGACGCATCCCGGACCTGTTCAACGTTTTGGCGTGGCGGGTCGACTACCAGGTGATGGGTATCGACGCGCTCACGGGGCTGCAGGCCCCCGTGGTGTTCGCCGCCAACGAGCAGGGTGCACTCGACTGGCAGGTGTTGAAGCTTGTCCTGCCGCCAAGGCTGCGCACCACGCACCGCCACCTGAGCCGCTCCCTCACGCAGGGGCGCAGCGTCGCGGTGTTCACCGACGACCCGCTGGTTCCGGACGAGGTGGGCGACTTCACCACCGTGGCTGCGGACCTCGCCACCCAGTACAGCATCCCCATCGTGCCCGTGGCGCTGGGTGGAACCTTCAAACTGAAGGAGATCCTGCGGCTCGCCCTGAAGTCGAAGCCGCGTGTGTGGGTGTGTTTCGGCGCCCCCATCTATGTCCACGGCCGCTCACTGGCGGAGACCACCGCTGAGGTGCAGGCGGCGGTCGGGGAGCTGTTCCGCTCCGAGCAGATGTCCTGGTGGGCCGTGCAGCGCGGGGCTGCGGCACCAACGTGCCGCGCCGAGTCCATGCCCCGCTGGCGGCGACTCTGGGGACAGACGGCACCCCGCCCCATCCGGGAGCACCGGCTCTGGCAGTGAGGCGCGGCCGCTGGTCGGGTAATCATCGTTGATACACAAGGGCCCGTGTAGCCTTGCCGTTCACCCAGCATTGGCGCAGGGAGGCCGGCATGGACCATTGGGTCGAGGACCATTTGCAGTGGCGATTGATGACGGCAGAGGACGCGGGTGAACTCACCCACCTCCGAGAGCAGATCGAAGTGTTTGACGACACGATGTTCTCGGGCGTGGAGCAGCTGGGGCGTACCGCATGGCTGGCGTCGTTGGAGGACGACTGCGTCGGCGGGTGGGACCACTACGGCAGTCTCGTGGCGTACGGCTGGAACGTTCCGGACACCGACCCGAAACGGGCTCGTGTGACGCTGGCGGGTGGGGTCCACCCGACGCACCGCGACCTGTCGATCGGACGCAACCTCATCGCCTGGCAGGAGGCCCGGGCCATGGCATGGCGCGACAGGCACCGACCGGGCCTGGACCTGTGGCTGGGAAGCTACGTCGAGGATGTCCAACCGGGGTTGCGCCACCTCCTGCGCTCCACCGGTTTCCACGAGGAACGACACTTCTTCGACATGCACCGCCGCCTGGATGATGTTCCCACTCCACGATCGATCGACGGCATCGATTTCGTGCCGTTCGAACTGTCCCGCAGCGATGAAGTGCACAATCTCCACCACCTCTGCTTTCTGGCGGACGTACCCGCGGATCAGGACCACTGGGACAAGTCACTGCCCCGCATCCGGCCGGACTGGTCGTGGGTCGCTTTGCAGGGGGAGGAGGCGGTGGGCTACGCGCTGTCCGGCATCGACGACGCCGCCGCAATGGACGGGGTGGTGGAGGGGTGGACCGACAGGCTCGGCGTCCACCCGGCGCACCGTCGCCGTGGGATAGCCAGCGGCCTGCTGGAGCACACGATGGTGTCGATGGCGCAGTCCGGATGTCCCGGAGCCGGTATCGGGGTGGACACGCAGGACCCAAATCTGCCGCGCTTCCTTCACGGCTCGCTCGGCTACGAGTCCCGCGACGCCGTGGTACTCATGGCCAAAACCATCCCGGTCGCTGAGTCTGTAAGCTGACGACGACTTATCGAACTCCTATCGAGGCGGGATGCATGTCTGGCCACTCCAAATGGGCAACCACAAAACACAAGAAGGCGATCATTGACGCAAAGCGCGGCAAATTGTTTGCCAAGCTCGTCAAGAATGTGGAGGTCGCGGCGCGCATTGGCGGTGGCGACATCGCAGGAAACCCCACCCTCTACGAAGCCATCCAGAAGGCCAAGAAGTCGTCAGTCCCCAACGACAACATCGACCGCGCCGTCAAGCGCGGCTCGGGGGTGGAATCCGGCGGTGCCGACTACGAGACCATCATCTACGAGGCCTACGGCCCCGCCGGCGTTGGCATGCTCATCGAATGCCTCACCGACAACCGCAACCGCTCCGCCTCCGACGTCCGGGTTGCGGTGACCCGCAACGGCGGCACCATGGCCGACGCCGGCTCCGTGGCGCGCATGTTCGCACGCAAGGGCGTCGTGACCGTGCCCAAGCACCAGGACGGCAAGGACGTCAGCGAGGACGCGATCCTTGAGGCCGCCCTGGATGCCGGGCTGGAGGAGGTGTCTGACGCCGCCGACTCCTGGGAGGCGATCTGCGACCCCAACGACACGATGGATGTCCGCAAGGCAATCGAGGCGGCGGGCATGGAGTACGACAGTTCCGAGGTGGGATTCGTGGCGTCCTTCGACCAGACTGTCGACGAGGCTGAGGTCGCCCACAAGGTGTTCCGCATCATCGACGCCCTCGAGGACTCCGATGACGTGCAGAACGTCTTCACGAACCTCGACCTCACCCCCGAGGTCGAAGCCTCCCTGAACAGCGACGACTGAGTCTGACCATCGAGCGGGGGCCCGGCCATGCGTGTACTGGGTATTGATCCGGGCCTCACCCGGTGTGGCGTCGGTATCGTGGAGGGCACCGTGGGGCGCCCTCCCACGCTGGTGGCCGTCGGTGTGGTCCGCAGTGACCCCGCGCTCGACGTGGCCCGCCGGCTGGCGGAGATCGCCGTCGGCCTGGAGGAGTGGTTCGACACCTACTCACCCGAGGCCGTTGCCATCGAGCGGGTGTTCGCGCAGCACAACCTGGGCAGCGTCATCGACACGGCCCAGGCATCCGGCGTCGCCGCGCTGATCGGGGCCCGACGAGGTCTACCCGTCACGTTCCACACGCCCAGCGAGGTGAAGGCCGCCGTCACCGGCTCCGGCAACGCCGACAAGGCGCAGGTGGGTGCCATGGTGGCCCGGATTCTGAAGCTGTCGGCGCCGCCGAAACCTGCCGACGCCGCCGACGCCCTGGCGCTTGCCATCTGTCACGCCTGGCGTGGTGGACACACGAATCGTTATGCCGCCGCGGCGGCCGAAGCAAGGAGTAGACGTTGATCCAGCAACTGCGCGGCACTGTGCTCGAGGCCGGTGCGACGACGTTCACGATCGACGTCGGCGGCGTGGGTTTCAAGGCCTTCACCACCCCCGCCACGGCAGCGGGCCTGCGTCTGGGGGAGCCCGTCACCGTCCACACGAGCCTCGTGGTGCGCGAGGACTCCATGACCCTGTTCGGGTTCGACGACCCGGCCGAACGTGACGCGTTCGAGTTGGTCCAGACGGCCTCGGGTGTGGGCCCGAAGCTGGCCGTGGCCATCGTGTCGGTCCTCAGCCCCTCGGAACTGCGGCAGGCCATCAGCAGCGAGGACCTCAACCGGCTGTGCAGCGTGCCCGGCATCGGACGCAAGGGCGCACAGAAGCTCGTCATCGAGCTGAAGGACAAGGTCCTCCTCCTGGCCGCCGCCACCGGTGATGCCCCCCGTGCGGTCGCGGCAACCGGCGAGAGGTGGCGTGAGCAGGTGGAGGAGGGACTCCAGGGACTTGGTTGGTCGAGTCGTGACGCCGCCGCCGCGTGCGACACCGTGGCCCACCTCGTGGAGGAGGAGCCGGACATCGCCATCGGGAAGCTGATGCGCTCTGCGTTGAACTCGCTGGCGAAGCGATGATGGAGCACTCCGAGGTTGATCCGGAGATCCTGCCGGAGGAGCGCGACTTCGAGTCCGCGCTGCGGCCCCGCAGCCTCTCCGAGTTCGGCGGCCAGCCCCGGGTCCGTGACCAGCTGGGGCTGGTGCTGGATGCTGCGCGCCACCGGGGAAGCAGCCCAGACCACGTGCTTCTCTCGGGACCCCCCGGTCTCGGGAAGACCACGCTGGCCATGATCATTGCCGTCGAGCTGGGCGTGGCGCTGAGGATCTCGTCGGGACCGGCCATCACCCACGCCGGGGACCTCGCCGCCATCCTGTCAGGGCTCAGTGAGGGCGACGTCCTCTTCATCGACGAGATCCATCGCCTTGCACGCCCCGCCGAGGAGCTGCTGTACCTGGCCATGGAGGACTTCCGCGTCGACGTCGTCGTCGGCAAGGGACCCGGCGCCACCGCCATTCCCATTGAGCTTCCACCGTTCACGCTCGTCGGCGCCACCACCCGCGCCGGGCTGCTCCCAGGCCCCCTGCGTGACCGGTTCGGGTTCACGGCACAGCTGGACTTCTACGAGGACGCTGACCTGGCCCGCATCGTCCACACGTCCGCGGCCAAGCTCGGCGTCACCATCCACGCCCGCGCCGCCGACGAGATCGCGTCGCGCTCCCGGGGCACACCCCGCATCGCCAACCGGCTCCTGCGCCGGGTCCGGGACTTTGCACAGGTCAAGAAGCATCCCGTGGTGGACCTCGACGTCGCCTGCGCTGCGCTGGAAATGTACGAGGTGGACCAGTTGGGTCTCGACCGCCTCGACCGTGGGGTACTCGACGCCCTCTGCCGACTCTTCGGCGGCGGCCCGGTGGGGTTGTCGACGTTGGCGCTGAGCGTGGGGGAGGAGACGGAGACCGTCTCCGAGGTCGCGGAGCCGTTCCTCATCAGGGAGGGGCTCATGATGCGGACACCACGCGGACGGGTGGCCACCCACGCAGGCTGGTCGCACCTTGGTCTACGGCCACCCGCAGGCGTGGCGCCGGCACTTTTCGGCGACGCCGAGTGATCCCTGTCAGGCACCCAGCGCCACGTCGGCTATTCTGAGCGCTGGCCAACCCCGCATTCCAGCGAAGGAAGAACCATGGACCCAACATTCTTGCTGATGATCGTCGCGTTCGGCGCGCTCATGTACTTCCTCATGATCCGCCCGCAGCAGAAGCGCATGAAGGAACACCAGGCAACGATCGGCGCACTCACCCCCGGGACCCGTGTGCTGCTCACCTCCGGCATCTTTGCCACCATTCGCCACCTCGGTGAGCGGCAGGCCATCGTCGAACTGGCCCCCGGCACGGAGATCACCATCGTCAAGGGCAACATCGCCCGCCCGGCCACCGAGGACGAGGAGGAGTTCGAGTTCGCAGATGAGGTCGATTCCGACAGCCTCGTCGAGGAGTCGCCACTTTCTGACGCGTCGGTCCAGGACATGGATGCCGTCGTCGAGGAGGACGTGACGTTCGACCCCCGCGGTGAGCGTGACATGACGGCCGAGGAACTCCAGCGCAAGTTCGACAACTGAGGCACTGACCGCCTCCCTTCCAACAAGAAGAGAAAAAAGAAGACTGTGGCAACTAGCTCCCGCAAATCACGTCCGGCAGTGGTCCTGCTGATGCTCCTGGTGGTGATCGGCATCATGTTTGCGATCATGGCCGGCACACGCACCTGGACACCGAAGCTCGGCCTGGACCTCCAGGGCGGCATGACCATCACGCTCAACGCCACCAACAAGTCGGTGCCGGCTGAGTCCCTGGAACTGGCGAAGAACATCATCCAGCAGCGCGTCGACGGCCTCGGCGTCGGCGAGGCGTCGGTGGCCACACAGGGCGACCGCCACATCGTGGTCTCCGCACCCAACGTGCAGCGCGATGACCTCGTGGAGCTCGTGGGTGCCACGGCTGAGCTGGCCTTCCGGCCGGTCCTCGCAACCGCCCCCGCCGGTGCGACGCCGCCGCCGGAGGGCCAGGGACCCGGTCTGCCGACAGCCCCGCCCACTCCTGAGCAGGGTGATGAGGGTGTCAAGCTCTCCATCGACCAGGTGCTGGCGTACCAGCCCACCGAGGCGGACCAGAGCGCCTTTGCGGCGTTCGAATGCGATACCAAGACGCCCGACCGGCTTGATGCGGCATTCTTCGCGTGCGACGACGCCAAAACCACAAAGTTCCTCCTGGCACCCGTGGCCATCACCGGCAAGCAGGTCGCCTCCGCCTCCTCAGGCATCCCGCAGGGCGAGTTCGCCCCCGTCGTGACGTTGCAGTTCAAGGGTGAGGACGCCACGGCGCTGGCGCAGCTGACTGGTGCGCTGGCGGGTAAGCAGTCCCCGCAGGACCAGTTCGCCATCGTGCTCGACGGCGTGGTCCAGTCCAACGCGTCGGTCACCAATGCGATCACCGGCGGCAACGCCCAGATCAGCGGCAACTTCACGGAGGCCACGGCAGCCTCGCTCGCCAACGTCCTGAAGTTTGGTTCCCTTCCCCTGACGTTCGAACCGTCCCAGGTGGAGAGCGTCTCCGCCACGCTCGGCGGCGAGCAGTTGCGCGTCGGACTCATCGCCGGACTCATCGGTCTTGCCATCGTCATGGCCTACTGCTTCGCTTACTACCGCGGGCTCGGCTTCGTGGTCCTCGGTTCACTGCTGGTGGCTGCACTCGCGACGTACGCGTCCATGGTTCTGCTGGGCTCAGCGGTGGGGTTCTCCCTCAACCTGCCCGCCATCGCCGGTGCCATCGTGGCCATCGGGATCACGGCCGACTCGTTCGTCATCTACTTCGAACGCATCCGCGACGAGATCAGGGACGGGCGCAGCCTGCGCTCGGCCATCGACACGGGCTGGGTCAAGGCCCGCCCCACCATCGTGGTGGCCGACCTCGTGAGCCTGCTCTCGGCCATCGTCTTGTTCATCCTGGCCGTCGGGGGCGTCAAGGGGTTCGCGTTCACGCTGGGTCTCACCACGCTCATCGACCTCGCCGTGATCTTCTTCTTCACCCACCCGCTCATGCAGCTGCTCGGGCGCACCAAGTTCTTCGGCGAGGGTCACAAGCTCTCGGGCCTCGACCCCACCCACATGGGAGTCTCCCGTGACTCCCTGCTGGGCCGCCGCACCCGCCGCACCACGCGCATCGCGCAGGAGGCATGATGTCCACCACCAAACTGGGCCTGGCCCATCGCCTGTACACCGGCAAGGTGAGCTACGACTTCATCAAGAATCGCAAGCTCTGGTACGCCATTTCGGCGATCCTGTTGACGGTCTCCATCCTCGCGCTGGTCATCCGTGGCCTCACGCTGGGCATCGAGTTCAAGGGCGGCACCGACTTCCAGGCACCCACGCAGGTGACCGCCTCCACCGTCGATGATGTGCGCAGCGCCGTCGACAACTTCGAGGTCCCCGACCTCGGCGCCCAGGTGTTCTCGATCGGCACCGATGCCGTCCGTATCCAGACCCGCGTGCTCACCCCGGAGGAGACCTCCACCGTCCGCGCGGCCATCGCCGAGTTGACGGGGGCGCCCCCCGCGGACGTCACCTACAACGCCATCGGCGCCTCGTGGGGCCAGCAGGTCTCCCAGCAGGCCGGAATCGCGCTCGTGGTGTTCGTGGTTCTCGTGATGCTGCTCATCTGGGTGTGGTTCCGGGACTGGAAGATGTCCGTGGCCGCCATCGTGGCGCTGGCGCACGACCTCGTCATCACCGTCGGCATCTACGCGCTCGTCGGCTTCACAGTCACGCCCGCGACCGTCATCGGCGTCCTCACCATCCTCGGGTACTCGTTGTACGACACGGTGGTGGTGTTCGACAAGATCAAGGAGAACGTGGCCGGGCTGTCGGACTCGAACAAGACCTACTCCCAGGCCGCCAACCTCGGTGTCAACCAGGTTCTGGTGCGCTCCATCAACACCACCATCATCGGCGTGCTGCCTGTGGCGTCGCTGCTCATCGCAGGATCCGTCCTCAGCAGTGGCCCGCTGCAGGACCTGGGCCTGGCACTGTTCATCGGCATGATCGCCGGCGCCTACAGCTCCATCTTCATCGCCACCCCGGTCCTGAGCACGCTCAAGGAGCGGGAGCCAGCACAGGTCGAGCACCGCGCCACGCTGGCGCGACGCATAGAGCGTGCCACCGCCAAGTCCATGCGGCGCAGCGACGACGTCGTGCTCGAGGACGGCGACGCCGTGGCGGTCACGAGCACCGGCGGCGTCCGGTCTCAGCCGCGCGCCGCGAGTTCCCGTGCGGACCGCAGGAAGCGGCCGGGCACCCGATGAGCGGATCGCGACTGGAGATGCTGGCGTCGCTCATCCGCGACGTTCCGGACTTCCCGCAGCCGGGTGTGGTGTTCAAGGACATCACCCCGCTGCTTGCTTCGGCGAAGGGTTTCCAGGCGTCCATCGATGAACTGGTGGCCTCGGCCCCCGCGGACATCGACGTGGTGGTGGGCATGGAGGCGCGCGGGTTCATCTTCGCCGCCCCCGTGGCGCTGGCGCTGGGGGCGGGTTTCGTTCCCGTCCGCAAACCCGGAAAGCTGCCGGGCGATGTGGTGTCGCAGGGGTTCGACCTGGAATACGGCTCCACCGAGCTCAACATGCACCGTGACGCCATCGTGTCGGGGGCGCGGGTGCTGGTGGTCGACGACGTGCTCGCCACCGGCGGGACCATCGGCGCCACGGCCAGACTTCTCGAACAGTTGGGCGCCGAACTGGTGCACGTGAGCGTGCTCATGGAACTCGAGTTCCTGGGTGGGCGGGCTCGGCTGGAGAGCCTGGGCATCCGCAACTGCAGCGCCGTCCTGAAGGTCTGACACCATGGCAAAGATGCGTCATGCGGACAGGCGGGGCGGCCCGACGTCACTGGTCAGCATGCCGCGTCTCGGTGTGCACCCCTTCAGGGAACTGGGCCGACGTGCCCTGTTCGCAGGCCTGCTGCTCCTCGTCAGCACCCTGTTGGTGTGGTTCGACCGGGGCGCCTACGTCGACAACACGGGCGCAGACGGTGTCAGCTTCATCGACGCCCTGTACTACTCGACCGTCACCATCACCACCACCGGCTACGGAGACATCACCCCGCTGGCCCCGCACGCCCGCCTCATCAACGCCCTGGTGATCACCCCCATGAGGATCGCCTTCCTGGTGCTGTTGGTCGGCACCACCATCGAGGTGCTGGCCAATGAGGGCAGCCGAATCGTCCGCGACCTGCGGTGGAGGAGAACAATGCGCAACCACGTCGTCGTCATCGGGTACGGCACCAAGGGCCGCAGCGCCGTCAACACCATGCGCCGCCACGGGCGCGCCGCCGACAAGATCGTCGTCGTCGACAGGGATGCACTGGCCATCAGCGACGCCAACCTCGACGGACTGGCAGCCTTCCAGGGCGACGCCGGCCGCCGCGACCTGCTCCGACGTGCTGAGGTCTCGAAGGCCAAGGAGGTCGTCATCTGTCTGGACAGGGACGACGCCGCCATCCTCACAACCCTCATGGTGCGGCAACTCAACCCCCAGGCCGGCATCGTGGTCTCGGTCCGCGAACACGAGAACGTGCCGCTGGTGAAGCAGTCCGGCGCCACCTCCGTGGTGACGTCCTCCGACACGGTCGGTCGGCTCATGGGCCTGTCCGCCATCGGCCCGGAACTCGGCGCCATCATCCAGGACCTCCTCACCAGCGGCACCGGCCTGGAAGTCACGCAACGTCAGGCCCGACCCGACGAGGTGGGCAACAACCCCAGCGGAATCGGCAACGAACGGGTCATCGGGTTGGTCCGCAACGGCACGCTGCGCCGCTTCTACGACTCGACGGCCGCCCGTGTGGAAGCCGGAGATCAGCTCATCGTCGTGCGCAAGTCGATCACCCACGTCGAGGGTCTGCGGGATCTGGACGACTGAGACCGCTCCGGTGCGCGTACACTTCCCCCATTCGACGACTGAGATGAATCCAGGAGGGGGTGCCTGATGGCGGAGTTGCCCGTCGAGCATCAACCCGAGCATGGCGTGTTCCAGCGCGTTTCCACGGGGCCCGAACAGCCGCGCCTGCGCATGCGCCACAGGCTTGCGCGCCTCGGTGCCGTCCGCACCAAGGTGGCGGTACTGGACCCGCTGTTCAAGATCGTCCGCAGCAACCACCCCAAGGCCGACCTCGACCTCATAGAGCGCGCCTACCGCACCGCCGAGAAGTACCACGACGGCCAGAAGCGCAAGTCCGGCGACCCCTACATCACGCACCCGCTGGCCGTGGCCACCATCCTGGCGGAGCTCGGCATGACCGAGCCCGTCATCGTTGCCGCCCTTCTGCACGACACCGTCGAGGACACTGACTACTCCATGGAGCAGTTGCGGGCCGACTTCTCCGACGAAGTCGCGCACATGGTGGACGGCGTGACGAAGCTGGACAAGGTCACCTACGGGGAGACCGCCAAGGCCGAGACCATCCGCAAGATGATCATGGCCACCAGCGAGGAGGTGCGCGTCCTCGTCATCAAGCTCGCGGACCGCCTGCACAACATGCGCACCCTGGGGTTCCTCCGCCAGGAGAAGCAGGTTCGGATCGCCACCGAGACGCTCAACATCTTCGCCCCCCTGGCGCACCGCCTGGGCATGAACACCATCAAGTGGGAACTCGAGGATCTGTCCTTCGCCGCCATCGAGCCGAAGGTGTACCGGGAGATCGTCGAGATGGTCGGCACCCAGGCCCCTGGCCGGGAACGCTACCTGCGGGAACTCATCAGCGAGTTCCAGGCGCTGATGACCGAGAACAAGATCAAGGCGACCATCTACGGGCGGCCGAAGCACTACTACTCGATCTACCAGAAGATGATGGTGCGCGGACGCGACTTCTCCGACATCTTCGACCTCATCGGCCTGCGCGTCCTCGTCGACGACGTGAAGGACTGCTACGCCGTCCTCGGGGTGGCGCACAGCGCCTGGAAGCCCATCCCCGGGCGTTTCAAGGACTACATCGCCAACCCGAAGTTCAACCTGTACCAGTCGCTGCACACCACGGTCCTCGGTGCCAGCAACGAGCCCGTTGAATTCCAGATTCGCACGCACGAGATGCACCGTCGCGCCGAATACGGTGTTGCTGCGCACTGGAAGTACAAGGAGAACCTCCGCGAGGGCGTCACGCCGGAGGAGGCGGGCCTGCGCGCCATGCACCAGTTGGGTGTGATGAGCAAGGAGACCCAGGATCCCGGCGAGTTCCTTGACTCCGTGCTGTTCGAGATCAACCAGGACGAGATCTACGTCTTCACCCCCAAGGGCGAGGTGATGGCCCTGCCCGTGGGTGCGACCCCTGTGGACTTCGCGTTCGCGGTCCACACCGAGGTGGGGTTCCGGTGCATCGGGGCCCGCGTCAACGGCCGCCTCGTCGCGCTGTCCACCAAGTTGCAGCAGGGCGACAAGGTGGAGGTGCTCACGTCGAAGAGCCCCAACGCCGGCCCCAGCCGCGACTGGCTGGGCTTCGTCGCCTCCAGCCGTGCGAAGCAGAAGATCCGGCAGCACTTCACGCGGGAACGGCGTGATGAGGCCATCGACCTGGGCAAGGACATGCTCGCCAAGCAGTTGCGACGCACGGGCCTTCCCATGCAGCGTCTCCTGACGTTGGAGAACCTGACGGCCGTCGCGAACGCGGTGCGCACGAAGGACGTGCCCAGCCTGTACATGGCCATCGGCGAGAACCACATCGGCGCCCAGGCCGTGGTGCAGCACCTCATCGATCTCCACGGCGGCGAGGACGAGACCGTCGACACCGTCACCGAGGACACGGTGGTCAGGCAGCGCCAACGGGCCACCGCCAAAGCTGACGTCGCCGTCCTCGTGGACGGTGACCCCACCCTGCTGGTGAAACTCGCCAAGTGCTGCTCGCCGCTGCCGGGCGATGACATCCTTGGCTTCATCACCCGCGGCGACGGCGTGTCGGTCCACCGGACCGACTGCACGAACGCCCCGTCCCTGCGCGAGCAGTCGGAGCGACTCGTCAACGTGTCGTGGGCGGGCTCCACGAGTGGCAGCTACCTCGTCACCATCCAGGTGGAGGGCATCGACAGGGCGCGCATGCTCTCCGACGTCAGCGCCGCCTTCTCCGAGCAGCACGTGGACATCCTGTCCGCCTCCATCTCGACCAACAAGAACCGGCAATTCGTGGGCCGTATCACCTTCGAATCGCCCGACCCCACCCATCTGGCGCACGTGTTGAGCCAGGTCCGCCGGGTACCGGGCGTCTACGACGTGTTCCGCGCCAACTACTGATCCCCGGAGGGGCCATGGAGCAGAGCGTGTGGGTCCGTCGGATCCAGGATCAGGCCACTCACAACGACGGCACCCGCGTGCTCGTCGACCGCCTCTGGCCACGCGGAATGAAGAAGGAGGACGTTCTGTTCGACCACTGGAACAAGGACGTCGCGCCCTCGACGGAGCTGCGGCAGTGGTACGGGCACGACCCGGAAAAGTTCGACGAGTTCTCCCGGCGCTACCGCCGTGAACTGGAGACTCCCGCCGGTCAGAGGGCGCTGCACGAGCTGCGGGCATGCGTCCGCGGCAAGCGCCTGACCCTGCTGACGGCCACGAAGGACGTCGAGCACAGTCAGGCGGCTGTCCTCGCCAAGCTGCTCAGGCCTGCTGGAAGTCCTTGAGGGTTTCCCTGGCCTGGTCGAGCCACGCGTTGTAGGTCTCCAGCGACTTGGTGGCGTCGCGGGCCTTGCGGGCGTCGCCCTTGCTCTCGGCGTCGGCCACGTCCCGGTTGAGTTTGTCCACCTGTGCCTGGAAGAGCGCCACCGTGTCCTCGGCACGCTTGCGTGCCTCGGGGTCGGTGCGTCGCCACTCGTCGGCCTCCATGGAGGAGACCTTGTCGCCGAGCGAGCGGACACGTGAGTCGAGGTCGCGCATTGCGGTCCGCGGGACGTGGCCCAACTCGTTGAACTTGGACAGGAATTCGCGGTGAATGCTCTTGGCCTTCTCCACGTCCCTCACGTCGGCCAGGTCCTTCTCCACCTGGTCCACGAGCGCTGTCTTGGCGGCCAGGTTCTCCGACTGCTCGCCGTCCATGGCGCTCTGCGCGGTGGTGCGGGAGTCGAAGAACTGGTCCTGCAGGGCTCTGAACCGCGCCCACAGGGCGTCGTCATCGGAGCGACGGGCGCTACCGGCGGCCTTCCAGCGTGCCATCAGGTCGCGGAAAGCGCCCGAGGTGGGACCCCAGTCGGTGGACGTGGCCAACGGCTCCGCCTCGGCGATGATCTGCTCCTTGGCGGACTTCACCTCGTCGCGGCGGCTGTTCAGCTCGGAGAAGTGGGACTTGCGGCGGCGGGTGTAGGCAGTGCGCGCCGAGGAGAACCGGTGCCACAGGTCGTTGTCGGTGGTGCGGTCGATTCGCGGCAGCGCCTTCCACTCCTCCAGCAGGGTGCGGAATCGATCCACACCTCCGCGCCAGTCGTTGCCGGTGGAAAGCTTCTCGGCCTCGTCCACCATGGCCTGCTTCGCAGCGATGGTGACGGCGTTCTGTTCGGCGCGCACCTGCTTGCGGGCCTCGATCTGCGCGGGCAGCAATTCTTCGATCTTGCCGAGGCGCTCGATGAGGGCTGCGAGGTCGCCGACCGCGTTGGCCTGCTCCACCGATGCCCTGGATCCGTTGATGGCCTTGCGTGCCTCCTCGGGCGACATGGCCTGGGCGTTCACCCGTGATTCCAGCAGGCCGATCTCGGCCGCCAGATTCTCGTATCTGCGGGTGTAGAAGGCCATGGCCTCGTCGGGTGTTGCGTCCGGTACCTGTCCCACGTTGCGTTCACCATCGGCAGTGCGGACCCAGACGGTGCCGTCCTCGTCGACGCGACCGAAGTCAGAGGGCGCTTGCATATCGCTCATGCGCCCAATCTAGCCGGATAGGGTGGCGCAATGCTCATCGAGGCCCATCCTGTCTCACCATGGCAGGCCAATTGCTACCTTGTGGCCGCCGGTAGCGGCGACTCCGCGCAACCCACAGCGTGCCTCGTCGTCGACCCCGGGATCGCGTCCCTCGACGTCATCACGCACGCGCTGGAGGGTCGCCGGTGGCAGCCGGCGGCCGTGGTCCTCACCCACGGCCACATCGACCACGCGGGCGACGCGCATGCCGTGGCAGCGCGGTGGGGCGTGCCCGTCTACTGCGCCGAGGCGGACCAGCCCATGCTGCAGCGCCCGTCCCTGGGGCTGGGGACCTCCTTCGTCGGCATCATCGAGGAGTTCCTCGGCGCCGACGCACTGCCCCTACCAGCCGATCTGCGGCCGCTCGTCGAGCCGTTCGAGGTGGCCGGTCTGCGCGTGCGCCCCCACCGGGCGCCGGGGCACACCCAGGGCTCCACACTGCTGGAGGTCAGCGACGGCGGCAGCAGCGTCGTGTTCACTGGCGACGTGGTGTTCGCAGGCACGATCGGGCGAACCGATCTGCCGGGCGGTAACATGTCCGAGATGCGCGAGACGCTGCGACGGATCCGCTCCAGTTTCCCCGAGGATGTCCCGCTGCTCCCGGGCCACGGCCCAGACACCACGCTGGCCGCGGAACGGCTCAGCAACAGCTACCTGCACGACAGCTACCTGCACCACGAGATGTGAGGAACACCAAGACTCCGATGGCACGCCCCAAGCCAATTTCCGGCTTTCCCGAGTTCCTGCCCGCCGGCCGCATGGTCGAACAACGGGTCCTTGACATCATCTCCTCCACAGCAGAGCTGCACGGCCTGGCCTCGGTCGAGACGCGCGCCGTCGAACGGCTGGAGCAGCTGACCCGCAAGGGAGAGATCGACAAGGAGATCTACGTCGTCCGCAGGCTGCACGCGGAGTCCTCCGACGTGGACGAACTGGCGCTGCACTTTGACCTGACCGTGCCGTTCGCGCGCTACGTCCTCGAGAACTCGGGGCACCTGCACTTCCCGTTCCGCCGCTACCAGGTGCAGAAGTCCTGGCGTGGCGAGCGTCCACAGGAGGGCCGTTACCGAGAGTTCACCCAGGCCGACCTCGACATCGTCGGATCCGGCACCCTCGCGCTGCACCACGACGCCGAACTGCCCCTCGTGGCACTGGAGGCGTTCGAGCGAATGCACCGCGACCTCGGGCTGCCGCCGGTCCTGATGCGGCTCGGCAACCGCAAGCTGGCGCAGGGGTTCTACGCCGGCCTCGGGATCGATGACCCGGCAGCGGTGCTGCAGCGCGTGGACAAGCTGGACAAGATCGGTCCGGACGGCGTCTCGGCGTTGCTGCGCGACCAGCTGGGCATGGACGACGCCCAGGTGCGGGCGGCGCTGGCATTGGCCCGCATCCACAGCACCGACCTGTCCTTCGTCGACGAGGTGACGGCACTTGGCGTCCGGAATCCCCTGCTGGAGGAGGGCATCGCCGAGGTCTCCAGCGTCCTGTCGGCGGTCTCCGCCCAGTTCCCCGGCCGCATCGCAGCCGACCTGCGCATAGCGCGCGGCCTCGACTACTACACCGGCACCGTCTACGAGACGGAACTGGTGGGCTTCGAGTCCATCGGCAGCGTCTCCGGCGGTGGCCGCTACGACGCTCTGGCCAGCGACGGGAAGAACACCTACCCCGGCGTCGGCCTCACCATCGGCGTCACGCGCATCCTCGCGCCACTCGTGGGTCGGGGACACCTGGGCGCCACCCGGTCCGTGCCCAGCTGCGTCCTCGTGGCGGTGGACGCCGAGGACACACGGCCGGCCGCCGATGACGTGGCGCGCCAACTCCGGGCCCGAGGCATCGCCTGCGAGGTGGCACCCAAGGCCGACAAGTACGGCAAGCAGATCCGCCACGCTGATCGCCGTGGCATCCCGTTCGTCTGGTTCGGGGACTCCGTCAAGGACATCCGCACCGGCGAGCAGCAGGAGGCCGACCCCGGCACCTGGGAGCCGCCGGTCGGTGACCTGCGCCCCGGTATCACCGCGGCCTGGTGACGCACCCGCTCGTCCCACTCAAGAATCCGTTGTCAAGGAAGGGAAACATCCACATGCTTCGCACCCACAAGGCCGGAGACCTGCGCGCGAGCCACGCCGGTCAGACTGTCGTGCTCACCGGCTGGGTGGCCAAGCGCCGCGACCACGGCGGTGTGGCCTTCATCGACCTGCGTGACGCCTCCGGCGTGGCCCAGGTGGTCATCCGCGACGAGGTGCTGGACTCGTCCGGCGCCCACGACCTGCGCAACGAGTTCTGCATCCAGGTGACCGGCGTCGTCGAGACCCGCCCCGCCGGCAACGCCAACCCTGATCTCGCCACCGGGGAGATCGAGGTGGCCATCTCCGAGCTCGTGGTGCTCAACACCTCCGCGCCGCTGCCGTTCCAGATCGACGAACGCAGCGGGGTCGGCGAGGAGGCCCGCCTGAAGTACCGCTACCTGGACCTGCGTCGCCCCGCCCCGGCCGAGGCACTGCGCCTGCGCTCCGCCGTCAACCGCGCCGCCCGCGCGGTGCTGGACTCCCGGGACTTCATCGAGATCGAGACCCCGACGCTGACCCGATCCACCCCCGAGGGTGCTCGCGACTTCCTCGTACCGGCCCGTCTCTCACCCGGCTCCTGGTACGCCCTGCCGCAGTCGCCGCAGCTGTTCAAGCAGTTGCTCATGGTGGCCGGCATGGAGCGGTACTACCAGATCGCCCGCTGCTACCGCGATGAGGACTTTCGCGCGGACCGGCAGCCGGAGTTCACCCAGCTCGACGTTGAAATGAGCTTCGTGGACCAGGACGACATCATCGAGCTGGCCGAGGCCGTGCTCAGCCAGGTGTGGGCGTTGAAGGGCCATGAGCTGGCCACGCCGTTCCCCCGCCTCACGTTCGCCGACTCCATGAACCGCTACGGCTCCGACAAGCCGGACCTGCGGTTCGACCTGGAGCTCTCCGAGCTGACCGACCTGTTCGCCGACACGGCGTTCCGCGTGTTCAAGGCCCCCTACGTGGGTGCCGTGGTCATGCCCGGAGGTGGATCTCAGCCGCGTCGCACGTTTGACGCGTGGCAGGAATGGGCGAAGCAGCGTGGCGCCAAGGGCCTGGCCTACGTCACGGTGGCGCAGGACGGCACCCTGGGTGGTCCCGTCGCGAAGAACCTCTCCGAGGCCGAACTGGCCGCCCTTCCGCAGCGCACCGGCGCCACGCCCGGCGACTGCATCTTCTTCGCGGCCGGTGCACGCACCGCGTCGCAGAACCTGCTGGGCGCCGCCCGCGCGGAGATCGGCCGTCGCTGTGGACTCATCGACGAGTCGGCGTGGAGCTTCCTGTGGGTGGTGGATGCACCCCTGTTCAAGCCCACCAACGAGGCGCTCAGCGAGGGCGACGTTGCACTGGGCGACTCCGCCTGGACGGCCGTGCACCACGCGTTCACCTCACCCAAGCCGGACTGCATCGACACGTTCGACACGGATCCCGGCAGTGCCCTGGCCTACGCCTACGACATCGTCTGCAACGGCAACGAGATCGGCGGCGGCTCCATCCGTATCCACCGCCGCGACATCCAGGAGCGCGTGTTCCGTGTCATGGGCATCGGCGCGGAGGAGGCCCAGGAGAAGTTCGGCTTCCTGCTGGACGCCTTCGCCTTCGGTGCCCCGCCGCACGGTGGCATCGCATTCGGCTGGGACCGCATCGTGGCACTGCTGACGGGTGCGGAGTCCATCCGCGACGTCATCGCGTTCCCGAAGTCGGGCGGCGGCTACGACCCGCTCACCCAGGCGCCCGCGCCCATCACGGCGCAGCAGCGCAAGGAGGCGGGAGTGGACAGCAAGCCCGTCGACAAGGACACCAAGCCTGCACCGGCCGAGTCCGCAGCGGCCACCGAGGTCCCCTGACCCGTCACGGCTTCAGAGAGGCATCGGGCGCTGCGCGGGATCCGCGCAGCGCCCCCATGCTTGCCGCCACCACGCACACCATGGCCGCCACCTCCACAGGCCTCAGGTCCTCGCCCAGAACGAGCCACGCCAGCAGCGCCGCAGCCCCCGGCTCCAGGCTCATCATGATGCCGAACACCCCCCTATCCATGGTGCGCAGGGCACGCAACTCCAGGGCGTAGGGGATCACGGACCCCAACAACCCCAGTGCCAGGCCCCACAGCCACACCCTCGGCTGCATGGCCCACTGCGTGGTGCCCGATGACAGGGTGGCGAGCACCACGGGAAGCAGCAGGACGGCGCCCACCCAGGACGAGATGGTGACGGCCGTGACCCCCGACCAGTGCTCCGCCGCCGGCCCGGCCGCGACGATGTATGCCGCCCAGAAGGCTCCTGCCAGCAGTGCGAGGAGTACACCCGTGACGTCCAAAGCACCCGGGGCGAACCCCAGCAGCGCCACACCGACCGCGGCCAGCCCCGCCCACAGGTATTCCCGGGCCTTCCGCGACCCTGCCACGGCCACCGCCAGCGGTCCGATGAACTCGAATGTCACGGCAACACCGATGGGGATGCGGCTGATGGCCATCACGAAGGAGACGTTCATGAGGGTGAGGCTGAGCGCATAGACGAGCACCCGACGCCATTCGAGCCGGGTGCGGCCGGACAGTCGTGGTGGCGCGACGACGCTCAGCACCACACCGCTGCTCAGGATGCGCAGCCACACCACGATCCACGGCGGGGCCAGTTCGAACAGTTGTTTGGCGAACGAGGACCCCAGCTGCACCGATGCGATCGACACGAGCAGCAGGAGCTCGGGCCGGATGCGGGGCGTCGGTGTGTCCACAGTGACGTTCTATCGCAGACGGGGCCGTCCTGCTCAGTCCAGCCGGACCTGCAACCGCATGGGACGGATGATGGTCCACAGGAAGACGACCGCCAGGCCGGAGCACGCCAACATGGCGATGCCCATGGGGGCGGCACTCGTCAGGGTCGCGAGCCCGATGAGTGGCCCGACGATGGCAGCGGCGGTCATGTTCAGCGCACCCATGAGTGAGGCGGCCACGCCGGAGTCCGTGCGGTGGTGCTGCAGCCCCAGCACCTGCGCGTTGGGCGCGCAGGCCCCGAACGACAGGGTGAAGGCGAACATGGTGGGGATGAGCGGGATGTAGGAGTCAGAGGCGGCGTTGACAATCAGCAGGGCCGCGGAGGCCAGAACCATCCCGGCGGTACCGAGTGCGAGGACGCGGTGCGGCCCGATCCGGTGGGACAGGCGGCTGCCCACCTGGACGCCCACGAAGACCCCCACGGAGCAGATCGCGAACACCGCACCGAAGCCGCGGGGAGAGAGGCCGAACACCTCCTGCAAGAGCACCGAGGACGTGGACACGTAGGAGAACAGGCCCGCGAAGGCGGCGGCCGCCGTCAGCCAGGCGCCCACGAAGATGCGGTCGTTGAGGACTCTCCTGTAGGCGGCCACCATCACCGAGAATCCGCCGGTGGTGCGCTCCGAGGGTGGTCGCGTCTCCACGATCAACAACCACACGAGAGCGACAATCGTCGAGCCGTAGAGCGCCAGCGCCCAGAACACCCCACGCCAGGACACGAAACTGACCATCCACGACCCCACGAGTGGCGCGATGATGGGGGCCATCCCGTTGATGAGGGCGAGCCGGGAGAGCATGACCACCAGCCGGCGGCCGTCGAAGAGGTCCCGCGCCATGGCCATGGCCACGACTGCGCCGCCCGCCGCACCGATCCCCTGCAACGCGCGCATGCCGGTCAGGAACTCGACGTTGGGTGAGATGGCCACCAGTACCGAGGCCACCACGTGCAGGGCGCTCATGGCCAGCAGCGGGCGCTTGCGGCCCAGACGGTCGCTGAGCGGTCCGACGAGCAACTGTCCGAGGGCGAAGCCCAGCGTCGTGGCCGACAGAGTGATCTGCACCTGGGCGTCGCTGATGAGCAGGTCGGCCTTCAGCGCCGGGAACGCCGGCAGGTACAGGTCGATGGTGAAAGGACCGAGCCCCGTCAGAAGTCCGAGCGTGATGATGAACGCCAAGCGGCGGCGGGGGCTGAAACGGTCGCCGAGTTGGGCGGGCATCTGTCTCCAGTAAGAGGTGTGGGGAATGAAAAAACCGCCCCATCAAGGGAGCGGCACCGGTGCAACTGTCATACCCTACGCCATTTTCCGGGCGTGGTTACATGGAGTCCATGACTTCCAACCCCATCGCGCCCCACGTCCCCCTCTCGATCCTCGACCTCGTCTCCGTGTCGTCCGGTCAATCAATCGGAGAGGCCATCGAGGCCTCCATGCACTCCGTCGAAGTGGCTGAACGTGTGGGCTACAGCCGTGTCTGGTTCGCCGAGCACCACAACACGGCAGCCGTTGCCTCGTCCTCCACGGCGGTCATCGTGGGGCGCGCAGCTGCCCGGACCACGCGGATCATCGTCGGTTCTGGGGGCGTGATGCTGCCCAACCACGCGCCGCTCATGGTGGCGGAGGACTACGGCACGCTGGCCGCCATGTTCCCCGGTCGCGTGGAGTTGGGTCTCGGACGTGCCCCCGGCACGGACCAGATAACGGCGCGTGCGCTGGCGCGCTCGGACGGATCGCCGAATGCGTTCGTGGCCAACGTCACGGACCTGTATGACTGGACCACTTCGGGTGTGGCTTCCTCCGGTCTGCGTGCAGGGGTGGCAGCGGGGACGCAGGTGCCCATGTGGATACTCGGGTCCTCCACCTCGGGCGCACAGATCGCCGCCCACCTCGGCCTGCCGTACGCGTTCGCCTCACACTTTGCACCTGACGCCCTCTTGCCGGCCATCGAGTTGTACCGCGAGAGGTTCAACCCGGACGCCCCCACCGCCCAGATCGAGGAGCCGAGGGTCATGGTGGGCGTCAACGTGCTGGCCGCCGAGGATGACGCCGAAGCCCACCACCAGTTCAGCACGGTGCAGCGGATGTTCATGTCCCTGCGTCGCAGCGGCGGCCGCGAAGCCCTGCTCCCGCCCGGCGAGGTCGAGGCCACCGAGCAGGAACTGGCCATGATGGAGCACATGCTGCAGGTCAGCGCCATCGGTTCACCGGACAGGGTCGTGAGCCAGCTGGAGTCGCTCGTGGACCTGACGGACGCCGACGAACTCGTCACCGTCACCTACGCCCACGACCCGGCGGTGCGGTCGCGCTCGCTGGAACTCGTGGCACAGGCCTGGGGCCTGCAGGCCTGACGTGCTGACCGGCGCTCCCCCCATGGCTAGAGTGGGTCAGCGTGAGCTACGACCTGTTCGGGAACCCTGATCCGCAGCCGGCGCGACCGGTGGGGTCGCTGGGGGACGCCCGCGTCGACGGGGCGCCGCTTCCGGTCCGGATGCGACCGCGAACGCTGGAGGAGATCGTCGGTCAGCAGCATCTCCTGGCACCCGGGGCTCCGCTGCGGCGGCTGGTGTCCGGTCAGCCCATGAGCGTGTTCCTGTGGGGTCCACCGGGGGTGGGCAAGACAACGCTCGCGTCCATCGTTTCCCGAGCATCAGGCGCCCGGTTCGTGGAGATTTCCGCCGTCACGGCGGGTGTGAAGGAACTGCGCACCGAACTGGACAAGGCGCGACGTGAGCTGGAGCGTGGAACCTCCACGGTGCTGTTCATCGACGAGGTCCACCGATTCAGCAAGACCCAGCAGGACGTCCTGCTGCCGGCGGTGGAGAACCGGATCGTCACGCTGATCGCGGCCACCACCGAGAATCCGTCGTTCTCGGTGATCTCGCCGCTGCTGTCCCGCTCACTGCTGCTGCGACTCAAGCCGCTCACAGAGCGAGACATCGGCGCCCTCATCGACCGCGCCGTCCTCGACGAGCGCGGGCTGGGCGGTGCCGTGGGACTCACCGACGCCGCCCGATCCGACCTTGTCAGGATGGCCCAGGGCGACGCCCGCCGCGCGCTGACGTTCCTCGAGGAGGCCGCCGCCGGCGCGGTGGCGCTGGAGCTTGCAGAGGTCACCCCGGAGGTGCTGTCCCAGGCCGTGGACCGTGCCACCGTGCGCTACGACAGGCAGGGCGACCAGCACTACGACATCATCAGCGCCTTCATCAAATCCATCCGGGGCTCCGACGTCGATGCCTCGCTGCACTACCTGGCGCGGATGCTGGAGGCGGGGGAGGACCCGCGCTTCATCGCGAGACGGCTCATGATCTCAGCCTCCGAAGACATCGGCATGGCCGCCTCCGGTGTGCTGCAGACCTGCGTGGCCGCGGCCCAGGCCGTCCAGTTGCTGGGCATGCCGGAGGCCCGTCTCACCCTGGCCCACGCCACGGTGGCTGCGGCGTCGGCCCCCAAGTCCAACGCCGCCTACCTCGCCATGGATGCCGCCATTGCTGATGTGCGGGCGGGCAAGGGCGGCGACGTCCCCAGCCACCTGCGCGACGCCCACTACGCCGGGGCGGAAACGCTGGGCCACGGCAAGGGGTACCGCTACCCCCATGACCATCCACACGGGCTGGTCGCGCAGGACTACCTCCCCGCGGACCTCCGCGGTGCCCGCTATTACAAGCCGACAGACCACGGAGCGGAAGCCGCGGTCGGCGAGCGACTGGCCTGGGCGGCGAAGCAGGTGAGCGGAGGTCCCCCGTCAGCTAGAGTTGCGCCGAATCAATCATGAGAGTTGGGGACCCCGTATGACCATTGGACAGATGGCCGGAATGCTGGCCGCTATCGCCCTGTGTGTTCTCGTGGCCTTCTGCGCCGTGCCACTGCTCAAGCTGGGGCGCGTGCTGGAAGAACTACGACTTGCGGTGCGCGACATCGGGCACAACTCGGTGCCGATCCTGCAGGAGTTGAAGGGCACCGTCGAAGCCACCAACGACGAGATCGCCAAGATCAGCCTCGTCACGGAGGACGTCTCGAAGGTTTCGGGCCACGCAACGGTGGTCAGCGAGAACGCGGCGCAGATGTCGCAGCTGTTCGCGGCGACGCTGGGTGGACCCATGGTCAAGACGGCCGCCTTCACCTATGGCGTGCGGAGCGCGCTGAAGGGTCGCAGGAAGAAGTGAAGAAGATCTTCTGGATGCTGCTGGGTGCCGGACTTGCCGTCTTCGTCATCACGAGGGGGCGCGCCCTGGTGCGTCGCCTGACACCACAGGGCATTGCCGAACAGGTCGAGCGACGTGGCAACGAGGCCGCCGCCGGTTTCGGCGACTTCTACGCCACGTTCAAGACAGCCAGCCAGGCGCGCGAGGCCGAGTTGCGTCGCGAACTCGACATCGTCTGACACAACCCTAGGGATACCCCAGCATGAAGACCTCCGACATCCGGAGCCGGTTCATCAACTTCTTCGAGCGCAACGACCACACGGTGGTCCCCAGCAGCTCGCTGTTGTACAACGACCCCACGCTCCTGTTCGTGAACGCCGGCATGGTGCCGTTCAAGCCGTACTTCCTCGGGGAGGAGAAGGCACCCTTCGCACGGGCCGTCTCGGTGCAGAAATGCGTTCGGACCCTCGACATCGACGAGGTGGGAGTCACCACCCGGCACGGCACCTTCTTCCAGATGAACGGCAACTTCTCCTTCGGTGACTACTTCAAGGAAGAGGCCATCGCCTACGCCTTCGAACTGGTCACGGGCAGCGTCGCCGACGGCAACTGGGGTTTCGACGCCGACAAGGTCTGGGTGACGGCTCTCCACGGTGACACCGAGACCATCGACCTGTGGCAGAAGGTGGGCATCCCGCGCGCCCACATTCAGGAGCGCGGGCTGAAGGACAACTACTGGCACATGGGCGTTCCCGGCCCAGGCGGCCCCTGCTCGGAGATCTACATCGACCGCGGCCCGGCCTTCGGGCCGGACGGCGGCCCCGAGGTCGACGAGGACCGTTTCCTGGAGATCTGGAACCTCGTGTTCCAGACCCAGGAACTCTCCGCGGTGCGCGCCAAGGACGACTTCGACGTCGCCCGCCCGCTGGCCACCCGCAACATCGACACGGGCTGTGGGCTGGAGCGCACGGCGCTGCTGCTGCAGGGCGTCAACAACATGTACGAGATCGACGAGGTCTTCCCCGTCATCCAGCGCGCCTGTGAGTTGTCCGGCCGTCGCTACGGCGCCGACCCGGCCGACGACGTCCGCTTCCGGGTGGTGGCCGACCACATCCGCAGCTCCCTGATGCTCATGACCGACGGTGTCACCCCCGGCAACGAGGCCCGCGGCTACGTGCTGCGCCGGCTCATGCGCCGCAGTATCCGCGCCATGCGGCTGCTGGGTGTGGGTGACCGGGTCCTCGGAGAGCTGCTGCCCATCAGCCGCGACGCGATGCGCGGCTCCTACCCGGACATCGATGGTGCCTGGGACCGGATCGTTTCGGTGTCGGCCACCGAGGAGGAGTCCTTCCGCCGCACCCTGGCCTCGGGCACCGTCATCCTCGACACTGCCGCCACCCGTGCGAAGCAGGCGGGGGAGACCTCGTTGCCTGCGGAGCAGGCGTTCCAACTGCACGACACCTACGGCTTCCCCATTGACCTCACCATGGAAATGGCCGCCGAGCAGGGCCTTGCCGTGGACCGGGACAGGTTCAACGCACTCATGACGGAGCAGAAGGAGCGTGCGCGCGCCGACGCGAAGTCGAAGAAGGGCGGCGCCGCCAGCACCGAGGCGTACCGCCAGATCCGTGACACCGGTGAGGTCCCGTTCCTCGGCTACACCGACCTGGACATCGAGACACACGTGGCAGGCATCATCGCCGACGGCGTCGTCACCGACCGCGCGGGCGACGGTGACGTCGTCGAGGTGGTGCTGGCGGAGACCCCCTTCTACGCGGAGGCGGGCGGCCAGGACGCCGACCACGGGATGATCACGGGCGACGGGTACTCCCTGGAAGTCCTCGACGTCCAGCGCCCCGTCCCCGGACTTGCCGTGCACCGCGTCCGGGTTCTGGGGGAGCTGATCTCGGGCGCACACGCCCGCGCCGTCGTCGACGCAGAGGCGCGACGCGGATCGTGCCAGGCGCACACCGCCACCCACATCATCCACGCCGCGCTGCGCGAGCTCGTCGGCCCCAGCGCCACACAGGCCGGGTCCTACAACAAGCCCGGCTACATGCGCTTCGACTACTCCTCGCCCACCGGCATGTCCCCGGCGCTTCGCCAGGAAGTGGAGCAGCGCGCCAACGACGCCATCCGTGACTCCTTCGAGGTCACATCCGCGTCGATGAAGCTGGAGGACGCCACCGCCATGGGGGCCATGGCCATGTTCGGGGAGAAGTACCCACCGATCGTGCGGATGGTGGAGCTCGCCGGCGCGTGGTCGCGGGAACTCTGCGGCGGCACGCACGTGCCCAACACCAGCCAGATCGGGGTCATCAACCTCGTGGGCGAGCAGTCCATCGGCTCCGGCGTGCGCCGTGTCGAGGCGCTGGTGGCACGGGACGCGTTCCGGCAGTTCGCCGCCGAGCGCGCGCTCGTGAACACGCTCACCGAGACACTGCGGGTGCAACCCGACCAGGTCGTCCCTCGCGTGGAGAAGCTCATCCACCAGCTCAAGGACGCCGAGAAGCAGATCGCCGCCCTCAATGCCGCGCAACTGCGCGCCAACGCTGGCCAGTTGACCAGCCAGGTCCGCGACATCGCGGGGGTCAGGTACCTCGGCGTGGAGCTCCCTGGGGTCTCAGGTGGCGACCTGCGCACCCTGGCCACGGATCTGCGGGACCGGCTCGGGACCGAGGCTGCTGTCGTCGCGCTCATTGGTGGCGCCGACGGCAGGGCCGCAGCCCTCGTGGCCACCAACGACGCTGCCCGGGGGTTGGGCCTGAAGGCGGGCGCGCTCATCGCCAAGGCCTGCGCCGCCCTGGGCGGCAAGGGTGGAGGCCGCGACGACATGGCCCAGGGCGGCGGCACGAAGCCGGAGGCCGCAGGCCAGGCGCTGGCGGCCATCGAGTCGGAGCTGGCCCATCGTGGCTGACGCCCCGGCCGGGGGCCGGATGGGCGTCGACTGGGGCAAGGTCCGGATCGGGGTGGCCGCGTGCAATGCAGGTACCACGTTGTCCTACCCCGTGGAGACGGTGCAGGCGGGGGCGCAGGAACTCCAGCGCATCGCCGCCCTTGCGGCAGAGTACGAGCCGGGGGCCATCTACGTCGGGCTCCCGCTGACCCTGTCGGGGGAGCGGCAGCAGGCCGCGAAGTTCGTGATGGACAAGGCCGAGGCGCTCGCCGCCCTCGTGTCGCCGCTGCCCGTGAGACTCATCGATGAGCGCATGAGCACGGCGTCGGCTTCGCGTAGCCTGTCCGGGGCGGGACACCGCGCCAAGCAGCAACGACGCATGATTGACCAGGCGGCCGCAGTGGAGATCCTGCAGCGGGCCATCGAGTGGGAGGCGCGCACCTCGTCGCTCGCCGGTGAGCCCGTCGGAGAAGGAGAGGCATCGTGAGCCCAGCATTCGTCGACAACGACGGCAAGTTCAACTGGCAGAAGATCGGCTACCACGCGCGCAGCGCGTTCGCGGTGCTTCTCTCGATCGCCGTCCTCGTGGGTGGCGGACTGTTTGTCTACCAGAAGGCGGACGAGGCCTGGACGGCGTTCCGCACCGAGGATGACTACATCGGCGACGGGGTCAAGAAGGTGGAGGTGGTGGTGCCCAACGGCGCCTCCATCACCCAGATCGGCGACATCCTCACCGAGGAGGGCGTCATCAAGTCCACCGGCACCTTCCGCAAGGTGGCGAACAAGAACCCTGATTCAGCCAAGCTCCAGGCAGGCAGGTACAGGTTGCTCACCGAGCTCCCCGCCAAGACCGCTCTGGACATGTTGCTCGACCCCAACAACCTGGTGCTCATCGAGATCACCATCCCCGAGGGGAAGATCCTCGGGCAGCAGTGGACGCTCATCGAGGAACAGCTGGTGAAGCAGGGCCAGAAGATCACCCGCCAGGAACTGGCGGCTGCCATCAACGGCGCCGACCTCGGGCTGCCGGACTGGTCGCGCGGCAAGCTCGAGGGCTTCATGTTCCCGGACACCTATCGTGTCGGTGAACCGGTTGACCCGGCCCGCATCTTCCGCTCCCAGTCCGCCCAGTTCAACAAAGTGGCCGCCGACATCAACCTCGTGGGTGGCGCCCAGGCCCTCGGCGTCGACCCCTTCAACATCGTGACGGTGGCCTCCATCATCGAACGTGAAGCTGCCAGGGCCGAGGACAGGCCCAAGGTGGCGGCCGTCATCTACAACCGCCTCAGGGCGGACATGCCGCTGCAGTTCGACTCCACCGTCCACTTCGCCATCGGCGTCTTCGACAGGGTCACCACGACGGCCGCGGATCGCGCCACAGACTCGCCGTACAACACCTACCTCTACAAGGGCCTGCCGCCCGGCGCCATCAGCAACCCGGGCAAGGCCGCACTCGAGGCCGCGCTGCAGCCCGCCGACATCACCGCGTTGTTCTTCACCACCGTCAACCTCGACACGGGGGAGACCGCCTTCGCCAATACCGCCGCAGAGCATGCTGTCAACGTGGCCAAGTTCCAGGCGTGGTGCCAGGCGAACACCGGCCGGTGCAGCTGAGTGATGCGCTGCGCACTCATCGGTGATCCGGCCGAACACTCGCTGTCCCCGGCCATCCACCGCGACGGCTACAGACGCCTCGGACTCGACTGGCGCTACGACGCTGTCACCGTCGCCCCGGATGACCTGGAGGGCTTCGTCTCCGGCTGCCTCGCCGACGACGAGTGGGCGGGGCTCAGCGTCACGGCCCCCCACAAGGAGGCCATCGTCGCGTTCGGTGAACCGGACCATGTCACGCGACTGGTCGGCGCGGGCAACACGCTCGTGATGCGGGACTCAACACCGGGGCGCACCCCCACCGTCCACAACACCGACGTCCCCGGATTCGTCCGCGCCTGGCGTGCCCGTGGTCTGTCGACGCCCCGCACGGCCGCCATCGTCGGCAACGGCGCGACGGCACGCTCGCTCCTCGTGGCGCTGGCGGGCCTCCACCTGACCCGGGTGGTGATCCTGGCCCGCGACACCACCCGCGCCACCCGCATCGTCGAGCTCGGCATCGCGCTGGGCGTCGACACCACCGTCCAGCCGCTGGGGTTCCACCTGCCCGAGACTGACCTCGTGGCCAACACCATCCCCGCTGCAGCCACGCAACCCCACGCACAGGGGTGGGCCGATGCCGCGCCGTGGCTCTTCGACGCCGTCTACGACCCGTGGCCCACGCCGCTGGGCGCCGCCGCCACCGCCGATCACACGGTGCTGACGGGGCTCGACCTGCTGGCCGGCCAGGCCGTTGACCAGTTCCACCTCCTCACGGGCGGGGCGGTCACCTTCGAGGACTGCCATGAGGCAGCCGCCGCCGAGCTCCGGCGTCGGACGAGAAAATGACCGCCGCGCTTTGATGGAAGAATGGCCCGCATGCTCCGATACCTGACCGCCGGTGAATCGCACGGCCAAGCACTGATAGCGACCATGGAGGGCATACCCGCCCACGTCCGCGTGGGCGTCCCGGAGATCGCTGCGAACCTGGCGCGACGCAAGTTGGGTGTCGGCCGTGGGGCCCGCATGAAGTTCGAGGCCGACGAGCTCGCACTGCTGGGCGGTTTCCGCCACGGCGAAACGCTTGGTTCCCCCATCGCCATCATGATCGGCAACACCGAGTGGCCCAAGTGGGAAGAGGTCATGGCACCGGGTGAGGTCGACGAGGACGTCCTGGCCGCGCTGGCCCGCAACGCCAAGCTCACCCGCCCCCGCCCGGGCCACGCCGACCTGGCGGGGATGCAGAAGTACGACTTCGACGAGGCCCGCCCCATCCTCGAGCGGGCCTCCGCCCGCGAGACGGCCGCCCGGGTGGCGCTCGGCACCATCGCGAGCGCCTTCCTTGAGCAGGCGCTGGGCGTACGGGTGCTGAGCCACGTCGTGGAGATGGGACCCGTGGCGGCCACGCGCGTCGACCTGCCGCGCCCCGACGACCTTGACGCCATCGACGCCAGCCCGGTGCGCTGCTTCGACGAACGTGCCGCCGAGGCGATGCTGGCCGAGGTCGAGGCCTGCAAGAAGGAGGGCGACACCATGGGTGGCGTCGTGGAGGTCCTCGCCTGGGGGCTGCCACCGGGACTCGGCTCCCACAGCCAGGGTGATCGTCGCCTGGACGCCAAGCTGGCCGGTGCGCTCATGGGCATCCAGGCCATCAAGGGTGTCGAGGTGGGCGACGGCTTCGGGCTGGCGCGGCGACGCGGCTCCGACGCGCACGACGAGATCGTCCTCGACGGCGGACGGATCGCCCGCGCCACCGGCCACTCCGGAGGCACCGAGGGGGGCATGTCCACGGGCGAGGTGCTGCGCGTCCGCGCCGCCATGAAACCCATCGCGACCGTCCCGCGGGCGCTGCGCACCATCGACACCGCCACGGGCCAGGAAGCATCCGCCCACCACCAGCGCAGCGACGTCTGCGCTGTGCCGGCCGCGGGTGTCGTGGCCGAGGCCATGGTGGCACTCGTGCTGGCGGAAGCAGTCCTCGACAAGTTCGGGGGCGATTCCGTCGCCGAGACCCGCCGCAACGCGGAGTCCTACCTGGCGCGAATCCGCGAACGTGGTCTGCAGGTGAGCGCATGAGCATCGTGCTGATCGGGGCACCGGGAGCTGGGAAGAGCTCCGTGGGTCGCCTCCTGGCCGCCAAACTGGACACCGTCTTCGTGGACGTCGACGCACGCATCGAGGAAGTGGTGGGCAAGCCCATCGGCGAGATCTTCGCTGATGACGGTGAGGCCCACTTCCGGGAGCTGGAGGAGTCCGCCACCCTGGAACTGATCGAGGGCGACGGCGTTGTCTCGCTGGGCGGGGGCGCCGTCCTCAACCCCCGCATCCGCACGGCGCTCGTCGGTCACGACGTGGTGTGGCTGGAGGTCTCCATTTCCCAGGCCACCCGTCGCGTCGGCATGAACACCGTGCGCCCACTGCTGATGGGCAACGTGCGGGGACGCCTCATCGAACTCCTGCGCGAACGGACCCCGCTCTACGAGGAGGTGGCCACCACCCGCGTCATGACGGACAACCGGCGGCCCTCCGAGGTGGCTGCCGAACTCGCCGCGACGCGCCGGGCCGCCTCGTGATCATCCGGGTCGGCTCAACGCTCGGCCCCTACGACGTCACCATCGCCCGCGGTGCCCTCGACGCGCTGCCCACCGCACTGGAGGGTGCCGACCGGGTTGCCGTGATCGTCTCCGAACCGTTGCGTCATCTCGCGGACAGGGTGAGGGCCCTCACGCAGGGTCGCCCCACCACCGTCATCGAGGTACCCGACGCCGAGGCGGGCAAGACGCCGCAGGTCCTGGCCCGCTGCTGGGATGAACTGGCGGGGGCGGGGTTCACCCGCAACGACGTCATCGTCGGCGTCGGCGGGGGATCGGCCACCGACCTGGCAGGCTTCGTCGCGGCCACGTGGCTGCGCGGCGTGGCCTTCGTGTGTGTTCCGACATCAGTGCTGGGCATGGTGGATGCTGCAGTGGGTGGCAAGACGGGGATCAACCTCAACGCCGGCAAGAACCTCGTGGGGGCCTTCCACGAACCCCTCGCCGTCCTCGCAGATCTTGCGCTGCTCGACGACCTGCCAGCCACCGAGGTGGCCTCCGGCATGGCAGAGGTCGTCAAGTGCGGCTTCATCGCCGACGCCGAGATCCTGCGTCTCGCCGAGGCAGACCTCGCGGATGCCACCGACACCCGATCCGACAGGTTCGCCGAACTGGTGGGCCGTGCGGTGGCCGTCAAGGCGGCCGTCGTGGCCGGCGACCTCACGGAACGCACATCGTCCGGGGCCAAGGTGGGGCGCGAAGCCCTCAACTACGGCCACACGCTGGGCCATGCCATCGAAGCCCGTGAGTCCTACCGGTTGCGACACGGCCAGGCCATCAGCATCGGCATGGTGTGGATGGCGGAAGTGTCGCATCGACTCCTCGGCCTGGACCCCGGCCTCGTCGCCCGGCACCGTGATTTGCTGGAGGGTCTGGGTCTGCCCACCTCCTACCAACGCGACGCCTGGCCGCCGCTGCGGCAGCTCATGAGCCTGGACAAGAAGGCGCGTGGCGCCACCCTGCGACTGGTGGGTCTGGCAGCGCAGGGCCGCCCCGTCATCATCGATGCACCACAGGAGGCCGCCCTCGCCGCGGCCTACGCCCATGCCGTCGCCGGGTGAGTCCGTGGACACCTCATCCGCACGCAAAAGGAGCCGGAACCCCAAAGGGTCCCGGCTCCTTCCTGCTGAGGTCAGAAGACCTGTGGGTCAGCGATTGTCGTGCTTGTCGGTTGCGTCGTTGAACACACCCGCGGCGGAGTCCTTGACGTCCTCAACACCCTGCTTGACGTTCGCCTTGCCCTGGTCCATCTTGCCCTCGGCCTCGAGGGAATCGTTGTCCGTTGCCTTACCGAAGCCTTCCTTGGCCTTGCCAAGAGCCTCTTCGGCGGCGTTCGAAATCTTGTCGCCCAAACCCATATGCGTCTCCTTTGGTGGGCGGCCCCAATCGGCCGCGTTGACTCAAAGTTAGCGCCTTTTCAGGTCAGGGCAAGGGAGATCACCGGAAATGGGTGGAACTCCACCCCTTTGGTGTGAGACCCCCGAACCGGTGCCCGTGGGTCCCCTCCGTGTCCACCTCTGAGAGGGCCGTTGGCCAGTGCCGCGCGGATTGGGTAAACTTTCGCGTCGGCCCACCCAAGGCCCTTGAAACATGAGGCGAAAGGGGACGTTGTGGCGTCGACCAACGATCTGAAGAATGGCATGGTGCTCGACCTGGACGGTCAGCTGTGGCAGGTTTTGTTCTTCCAGCACCACAAGCCCGGCAAGGGCAACACCATCGTTCGCACCAAGTTGAAGCACGTCCTGTCCGGGAAAATCGTCGACAAGACCTTCAACTCCGACACCAAGGTGGACACCGCCACCGTCGATCGTCGCGACATGCAATACCTCTACATGGACGGCGACGCCTACGTCTTCATGGACAACAGCACGTACGACCAGATCAACGTCCCCGCCGAGACCGTGGGCGACGCCAAGGACTACATGCTGGAGAACCAGGGCGCCACCGTCGCCATGCACGAGGGCAACCCGCTGTTCATCGAGCTTCCCACCTCCGTGGAGCTGGAGATCACCTACAGCGAGCCCGGCCTGCAGGGCGACCGTTCCACGGGCGGCACCAAGCCGGCCACCCTGGAGACGGGCAAGGTCATCCAGGTGCCCCTGTTCATCACCCAGGGTGAAAGGGTCAAGGTCGACACCCGGGACGGCTCCTACCAGGGCCGCGCAGCCAGTGCCTGAACCCACACCGCACTACGGCGCCCAGACGAAGGCCCGCAAGGGCGCGCTGGACATCCTCTACGCCGCTGAACTGCGCCGGGTCGCTCCCGTGGAGGTTCTCATGGAGGTCCGTTCCCAGGGCGAGACCACGCTGCGTGATCTGACCGTCGCACTGGTGCACGGCATCGCCGCGGACCAGCGCGAGATCGATGCGCGGATCATTGCCTGCGTGAGCGGTGGCTGGACGCTGGACCGGATGCCTGCGCTGGACCGCAACATCGCGCGGATCGCCGTCTACGAGATTGACCACACCGACACCCCGCCATCCGCGGTGATCGCCGAGGCCCTCAAACTGGCCGGCGACCTCTCCACGGATGATTCACCCGCCTTCCTCAATGGCCTGCTCTCCCGAGTGCTGGCCACGAAGCCACCGACACACTGACCGCGAGGATACGCATGAGTTCCCAGCCCGCAATTCTGGTTTTGGAGGACGGACGCGTATTCCGTGGTCGCTCCTTCGGTGCCGTCGGCGAAACCTTCGGGGAGCTGGTGTTCTCCACCGGCATGTCCGGCTACCAGGAGCTGCTCACCGACCCCAGCTACCACCGCCAGGTGGTGCTCACCACCGCCCCCCACGTCGGCAACACCGGCTGGAACGACGAGGACGACGAGTCGTCCCGGATCTGGGTGGCCGGACTCGTGGTGCGCGACGTCTCCCCGCGCCCCTCGAACTGGCGCTCCAAGGGCAGCCTTGACGCCGAACTGGCACGTCAGGGCGTCGTCAGCATCGCCGACATCGACACCCGCGCCCTGACACGTCACGTCCGCGAGGCCGGGGCCATGCGCGTCGGCATCTCCACGGTCGAGACCAACGCAGAGGCGCTGCTGCAGCGCGTCCTGCAGCAGGCGCCCATGGCGGGCGCCGATCTGGCAGCCGAGGTCACCACGAAGGAGATCGTGGTGGTGCCGGCCGATGGTGCAAAGCAGTTCACGGTGGCGGCACTGGACCTCGGTATCAAGTCCATGACGCCCAAGCGGCTCGCGGAGCGGGGCATCGAGATGCACCTGCTGCCTGCCACCTCCACGTTCGACGACATCGCCGCCGTCAACCCCGACGGCGTCTTCTTCTCCAACGGCCCGGGGGATCCGTCCGCCTCGGACGGCCCCATCGCGCTGCTGCAGCAGGTGTTGGACGCCGGTATCCCGTACTTCGGGATCTGCTTCGGGAACCAACTGTTCGGCAGGGCTCTGGGCTTCGACACCTACAAGCTCAAGTTCGGCCACCGCGGCCTGAACCAGCCCGTGAAGGACCTCACCACCGGCAAGGTGGAGATCACCGCCCAGAACCACGGCTTCGCCGTGGACGCACCCATCGGTGTGGACGTCGACACCCCCTACGGGACTGCCCGCGTCAGTCACATCTGCCTCAACGACAACGTGGTGGAGGGGCTGGAATTGCACCGCGACGGGAACCTGGTCGCCTTCTCCGTGCAGTACCACCCCGAGGCCGCCGCCGGCCCGCACGACTCCACCCACCTGTTCGACCGCTTCACAGCCATGCTCGCCTCGGCCCGGAAGGATGCCTGATGCCTCGCCGCACCGACATCAAATCCATTCTCGTCATCGGCTCCGGCCCCATTGTGATCGGCCAGGCCTGCGAGTTCGACTACTCCGGCACCCAGGCATGCCGTGTGCTGCGTGAGGAGGGGTTCCGGGTCATCCTGGTGAACTCCAACCCGGCCACGATCATGACCGACCCCGACTTCGCGGACGCCACCTACGTGGAGCCCATCACCGCGGAGTTCGTCGAAGCCGTCATCGCCAAGGAGCGCCCCGACGCCGTCCTGGCCACCCTGGGCGGGCAGACGGCCCTCAACGCCGCCATCCAGCTCCACGACAGTGGCGTGCTCGAGAAGTACGGCTGCGAGCTCATCGGTGCCTCCGTCGAAGCCATCCAGCGCGGTGAGGACCGCCAACAGTTCAAGGAGATCGTCGCCTCCCTCACCGACATTCCGGGAGGGACACCGGAGTCCGCTGAGTCGCACATCTGCCACACCATGGACGAGGTCCTGTCGGCCGCAGACCAGTTGGGCTACCCCGTCGTGGTGCGGCCCAGCTTCACCATGGGTGGCGTCGGATCCGGGTTCGCGCACAACCCCGACGAGCTGCGCCAGATCGCCGGTGCTGGGCTGTCCGCCAGCCCCGTCACCGAAGTCCTCATCGAGGAGTCCATCCTCGGCTGGAAGGAGTTCGAACTGGAGTTGATGCGGGACACCGCCGACAACGTGGTGATCATCTGTTCCATCGAAAACTTCGACCCCATGGGTGTCCACACGGGCGATTCCATCACCGTGGCCCCCGCCATGACGCTGACGGACCGCGAGTACCAGCGCATGCGCGACGTGGGTATCGCCATCATCCGTGCGGTGGGCGTCGACACGGGCGGTTGCAACATCCAGTTCGCCATCAACCCCGACGACGGCCGCATGATTGTCATCGAGATGAACCCGCGCGTCTCCCGCTCCTCGGCGCTGGCGTCGAAGGCCACAGGGTTCCCCATCGCGAAGATCGCCGCCAAGGTGGCCGTCGGGTACACCCTCGACGAGATCCCCAACGACATCACACACGGGGGCTCCACCCCCGTTCCCCCCCGTGCCGAAGTGGAGTTGGCGCCAGGTCATGGTGCCTCTTCTGTCCACGAGGCATTTCTCTCGGCAGCCTTTGAACCTTCCATCGACTACGTCATCGTCAAGGTGCCCAGGTTCGCGTTCGAGAAGTTCCCACTCGCCGACCCCCGGCTCACCACCCACATGAAGTCCGTGGGTGAGGTGATGGCCATCGGCCGCAACTTCACGGAGGCACTGGGCAAGGCATTGCGGTCGCTCGAGGACAAGAATGCGCCCCTCGACTTCGCTTCGCCCCCCACCCGGTCCATCCCCGAGCTGCTGGAGCTTGCCTCGACACCCCACGACGGCCGCATCCGCCTCGTCATGGACGCGCTGCTGCAGGGCGCCACCTCGGAAGAGGTGTACGAATCCACGAAGATCGACCCGTGGTTCCTCCACCAGCTGGAGCTGTTGCGCGACCTCGCCCACGAGGTGCGCGACGCCAAGGAGCTGACGGCCGACCTGCTGCGCATGTGCAAGCGTCACGGCTTCTCCGACGAGCAGGTGGCCGGGCTGCGCAACCTCAGCACCGACGTCGTCCGCGGTGTCCGGTGGGCACTCGGGATCCGCCCCGTGTTCAAGTCCGTCGACACGTGCGCCGCCGAGTTCGAGGCACACACCCCCTACATGTACTCGTCCTATGACGAGGAAACCGAGGTGCCGAACAGGACCAAGCCGGCTGTCATCATCCTCGGCTCCGGCCCCAACCGCATCGGGCAGGGCATTGAGTTCGACTACTCCTGTGTGCACGCCACCATGGCGGTGAGGGACGCCGGGTACGAGGCCATCATGGTCAACTGCAACCCGGAGACGGTCTCCACTGACTATGACACCTCAGACCGCCTGTACTTCGAGCCTCTGACGGCCGAGGACGTGCTGGAGATCTACCACGCAGAACTCGCGGCCGGCCCCGTTCTCGGGGTCATCTGCCAACTCGGCGGCCAGACCCCTCTGAAGCTCGCACAGGTACTCAAGGACGCCGGGGTGCCCATCATCGGCACCAGCCCCGAGGCCATCAACCTGGCCGAGGAGCGCGGCGCGTTCGGGCGGGTCCTGGCCCGCGCCGGGCTGCCCGCCCCCAAGCACGGCATGGCCGCCTCCTTCGACGAGGCCCGCCAGATCGCCGCCGAGATCGGCTACCCCGTACTGGTGCGCCCCAGCTACGTGCTGGGTGGTCGTGGCATGGAGATCGTCTACGACGACTCCTCGCTGGAGCGCTACATCACCCAGGCCACCGAGATCACCGAGGAGTCCCCGGTCCTGGTGGACCGCTTCCTCGACGACGCCGTGGAGATCGACGTCGACGCCCTCTACGACGGCACGGAGCTGTTCCTCGGTGGCGTCATGGAACACATCGAGGAGGCCGGTATCCACTCCGGGGACTCCGCGTGCGTCCTGCCCCCCATCACGCTCGGTGACTCCGAGGTCGAGGAGATCCGACGCTCCACCGAACTGATCGCCGAGGGCGTCGGGGTTCTGGGTTTGCTGAACATCCAGTACGCCCTGCACGCCGACACGCTCTACGTGCTGGAGGCCAACCCTCGCGCCTCCCGCACGGTGCCCTTCGTGAGCAAGGCCACCAACACGCCCCTGGCCAAGGCTGCGGCCCGCATCATGCTGGGCGACAGCATCGCCGACCTGCGTGCTGAGGGCATGCTGCCCGCCACCGGCGACGGCGCCACCACCCGCCCCGGCGCCCCCGTGGCGGTCAAGGAAGCCGTGATGCCCTTCAACCGGTTCCGCACGGCAGCCGGCGCTTTCGTCGACACCCTGCTGGGCCCGGAGATGCGCTCCACCGGTGAGGTCATGGGACTGTCGGAGGACTTCGGCACTGCTTTCGCCAAGGCGCAGGCTGCAGGCGGGGGACCGCTGCCCACCAGTGGCACGGTGTTCGTCTCCGTGGCCAACCGTGACAAACGCCACGCGTTGTGGCCCATCAAGCGGCTTGCCGACCTGGGCTTCGACATCCTCGCCACGTCCGGGACGGCCTCGGTCCTGCGCCGCAATGGCGTGGAGGTGCGGCAGGTGCCCAAGCTGTCGGAGAAGCAGGAGGGGAGTGGGGAGCGATCCATCGTCGAGCTCATCACCGACGGCGACATCGACCTGGTGTTCAACACCCCGGGGTCCAGCGACGGCGCCTCGCCCCGCAAGGACGGCTACCTGATCCGCACTGCAGCCGTGCTCGCCGACGTGCCGTGCGTCACCACGGTTCCCGGACTGGCCGCCGCCGTGCAGGGGATTGAGGCGTTGCGACGCGGCCACCTGGCCGTTGCGTCACTGCAGGAGTGGGCGGCGGGACAACGATGAGCAGCGTCAGAGCTTCCACGCGCGCGATGCGCGGCGCCTACCACGTGGCCCGCGCCGGCATGTTCCGGTATGCAGGCGGTGACCCCGAGAAGATCCACGAGCTGTTGGTGGACTCCCTGGCCGGCCTGGCACCCGTCGACCATGCCGCGGAGGTGGACCCGGTGACGATCGCCGGGATCCGCTTCCCGAATCGTGTGGGCCTCGCGGCCGGCCTCGACAAGGATGGCCGCGCCGCCGCCGCCTGGACCCGGTTCGGGTTCGGGTTCGCGGAGCTCGGCACCGTGACGGCCTCCGGGCAGCCCGGCAACGACCGTCCACGGCTGTTCCGGCTCAAGAAGTCGCAGGCCATCATCAACAGGATGGGATTCAACAACCGTGGCGCAGCCGCCATGGCGGCCCACCTGGCAGCCCTGGGGGTGTCCCGCGGTACCAACCGCCTGGGCATCCCGCTCGGCATCTCCATCGGCAAGACCAAGGTCGTGCCCCTGGAGGAGGCGGCGGAGGACTACCTCGCCTCGCTCGAGGTCCTGGCCCCCCACGCCGACTACATTGCCGTCAACGTGTCCAGCCCCAACACGCCGGGGCTGCGCGATCTGCAGAGCGCCGACGACCTCTCCGCCCTCGTGGGGACTCTGGTGGCGCACGCACCCGACGCGTTGCCGGTGTTCGTCAAACTCGCCCCGGACCTCTTTGCCGACGTCCTGACGCCGACGCTGCGGGCCATCGAGGACAGTGGTGCCGCCGGCGTGATCGCCACCAACACCACCCTGGGCCGCGAGGGCCTCCACAGGGCTGACAGGGGCGCCGCGGGGGAGTCCGGGGGACTGAGCGGGAGGCCGCTCACCGGGCGGGCCCTGCGCTTCGTCGAGAGTGTGGCCCGCGCCACGGACCTGCCCGTCATGGGCGTGGGTGGCATCATGTCACCCGGCGACGCAGGCCGGATGTTCGATGCTGGGGCGCACCTCGTCCAGCTCTACACCGGATTCATCTACGAAGGTCCGGCGCTGGTGCGGGGCATCAACGACATCCGACGACACCCGGCGGCTTGACGGTGGACGAGAGGGCTGAGCACATGGGGTACGCGGCACGGCTGCGCCAGATCACCACCCGGCGGGGAAACCTGTGCGTCGGCATCGACCCGATGCCCTCCGTCCTGTCGGCCTGGGGTCTGGACGCCACGGTGGAGGCACTGGAGCGCTGCGCCCGCGGCATCGTCGCGGAGCTGGCGGAGAGCGTGGCGGTCTTCAAGCCGCAGTCCGCCTTCTTCGAAGCCTTCGGCTCCGCGGGTGTGGCGGTGCTCGAGCGGGTGCTCGAGGACATCCGGCAGGCCGGGGCCCTGTCGATCCTCGACGTCAAGCGCGGCGACATCGGCAGTTCCATGGCCGGCTACGCCACCGCCTACCTGGGCGATGACTCGCCGCTTCGTGCCGATGCCATCACCCTGAGCCCCTACCTCGGCGTGGGGTCCCTGTCGCCCGCCATCGAGCAGGCTGTCCTCACGGGCCGGGGCATCTACGTACTGGCCCGCACCTCCAACCCCGACGGCGCCGCCATCCAGTGCGCACGCACCGACCATGCCAGTGTGGCGCAGCATGTGGTGGACGCCATCACCGAGGGCAACCCGCGGTGGGACCACGCCGTGGGTGTGGTGGTGGGGGGTACCCATGCAGACCTGGGCTGTGATGTATCCACGTTCAACGGGTCCATCCTCGTGCCCGGCATTGGCGCCCAGGGGGGAACCATGGAGGGCATACGTGACGTGTTCGGTGACGCGAGTTCGATGGTTCTGCCCACCGTCAGTCGTGACGTCATCGGGGGTGGCCGTGACGATCTGGGTCGCCGGGCGGAGCTGTTTTTGGCAAATGCGCAGGTCGCAGGCCTGTAGTACTGGCCTCCACCCCAAAGGGTGAGTAATATATCCGTCTGGCATGCATTTTTGGTATACCGGGACAACACAACCGCCCAGCCCAGGGCGGAAGAGATGATGGAGCGTCGACGATGGCCATTCCACAACTGAGCACTGAGCAGCTCCAGTCAGCACGCGCCGCCGCCACCGAGGCGCGTCGCGCCCGCGCGGCCCTGAAGGCACAGGTCAAGGAGGCCGAGATCACCTTGTCCGAAGCGCTGGACAAGGCCACGGGCGACGAGACGCTCTCACGCGTCAAGGTGGTCGACCTGCTGAGGTCCCTGCCACGCGTGGGCGTCACCCGCTCCGCGGAGATCATGGAGAACCTTGACATTGCACCCAACCGGCGCATCCGGGGCCTCGGACGCCACCAGATGGAGCGCCTCAAGGAGATGTTCTCCTAAGCTGTGACCGTGGCAGACAAGCAACCCGCTGTATGGGTCATTTCAGGTCCGAGCGGCGTCGGCAAGGGAACGGTGTGCAACCGCCTCCGGGAACGTCGCCCGGACCTGCACTACTCCGTGTCCATGACCACGAGGGCGCCCCGCCCCGACGAGGTGGACGGCACGAGTTACCACTTCGTCACGCCCGAGGACTTCCAGGATCTCGTCGAGAGGGGCATGTTGCTGGAGTATGCGCAGGTGCACGGCACCAACTACTACGGCACGCCCCGCGAACCCGTCGAGAAGGCACTGGCGCAGCGCACGCCCGTCGTGCTGGAGATCGACCTCCAGGGGGCCCGGCAGGTCAAGCAGAACATGCCCGAGGCCCGGTTGGTGTTCCTCACGCCTCCGTCCTGGGATGAACTGGTCAACCGGTTGAGGCGGCGCGGCACGGAGGACGAGGCCACGCAGGAACGGCGGCTTGAGACGGCCCGCATGGAACTGGCGGCACGCGATGAGGCGGACCACGTGGTGGAGAACCGGGCGGTCGAGGACACCGTGTCGACTTTGATAGGCTTGATGAGCTTGTGATCACAGGCTCCCCACACTGAAGAAGCAGAAGGTGAATCTTGAGCATCAACACCGAAGGCATCACCAACCCCCCCATTGATGACCTGCTCGAGTCCGTTGACTCGAAGTACCGACTGGTGATCATCGCCGCCAAGCGTGCACGCCAGATCAACGCCTACTACTCGCAGCTCGGCGAAGGTCTGCTCGAGAACGTCGGCCCGCTCGTCTCCGCGGCACCTCAGGAGAAGCCACTGTCCATTGCCCTGCGCGAACTCGCGGAAGGGATGCTGCAGTACACGCAGATCGATCCCCTCGAGGACGAGCAGCGCACCGCTGAGGCCGACCCGGCGTTCAGCTTCGTCGACCCGTTTGCAGGCACCGACCCCGCCTCCTGAGCAGCATCCCGGAATTGATTGTGTGCGTGGCTTGTTGCCACCCCTGTACCCAACACACCACGTGGCTTGTTGCCACGCTCGTCATGACATCTGAGGAGCTCACCCATGAGCCGATTGTTCACATCTGAGTCGGTGACCGAGGGTCACCCCGATAAAATCGCCGACTCCATCTCCGACGCCGTCCTGGACGCGCTCCTGGCGCAGGATCCCGGATCCAGGGTGGCGGTGGAAACCCTGGTGACCACCGGGTTGGTGGTGGTGGCCGGCGAGGTCACCACCCAGGGCTTCGCGGACGTGGCGCCCATCGCGCGTCAACGGATCCTCGACATCGGCTACAACTCGTCACGCGTCGGGTTCGACGGCGGATCCTGCGGCGTCACCGTCGCGATCGGGGCGCAGTCCCCAGACATAGCGGCCGGTGTGGACCGGGCCTATGAGGCGCGCGTCGAGAACGACGTCGACGCCGTCAGCTCCCAGGGGGCCGGCGACCAGGGCCTGATGTTCGGCTATGCCTGCAACGAGACCCCCTCCCTCATGCCGATGCCCATCGACCTGGCCCACCGACTGGCCGAGCGGCTCACCGAGGTGCGCAAGCAGGGCGTGCTGGACTACCTTCGCCCGGACGGCAAGACCCAGGTGACGATCCTCTACAACGACGAGGGCAGGGCCGTCGACGTCGAAACGGCCGTGGTCTCCACACAGCACGACGACGGCGTGGACGTGGAGAACACCATCCGCCCCGACCTGACGCGCGAGGTCATCGCGCCGGTCCTGGACCGCTACGGATTCAGCGCCCGCGACACCCGCGTGCTCGTGAACCCCACCGGCACCTTCGTGATAGGCGGCCCCATGGGCGACGCCGGCGTCACGGGCCGCAAAATCATCGTCGACACCTACGGCGGCATGGCCCGTCACGGCGGGGGCGCCTTCTCCGGCAAGGACCCCTCCAAGGTGGACCGCTCCGCCGCCTACGCCATGCGCTGGGTGGCCAAGAACGTGGTGGCAGCCGGTCTCGCGGACCGCTGCGAGGTCCAGGTGGCCTATGCCATCGGCAAAGCGCATCCCGTCGGCTTCTACCTCGACACCTTCGGAACCTCCGCCGTACCTGAGGTGCAGATCCGCGACGCGGTACTGGCGACGTTCGACCTGCGTCCCGGCGCCATCATCCGCGACCTCGACCTGCTGCGCCCCATCTACTCGCAGTTCAGCACGTACGGCCACTTCGGCCGCGACCTGCCGGACGCCGCGTGGGAGCGCACCGACCGCGCCGAGGCCCTGGCCCGGGCGGTCAAGGGCTAGGGAATTCCCGGCATGCCGGCGGCGGCGCCTGCACTGTTCGAGCGGCCCACACCGCACCGTGTGGCGCGCGTTGCCGTCGACGTGCCGCTGGCCCACCTGGACCGGCTGTTCGACTACGAGATCCCGGAGGCGCTGGCCGGGGCGGTCGCGCAGGGGTGCCGTGTCAAGGTGCCGTTCTCCGGACGCACCCGGGAGGGTTGGCTCGTCTCATTCGGTGAGGCACAGGCGGACATGAAGCTGCTGAAGCTGAAGACTGTCGTCTCTGGCGAACCCATCCTTGATCCGGGTCTCGTGGCGCTGTTCCGGGCCGTGGCCGACCACTACGCGGGCGTGCTCACAGACGTCATCCGGCTCGCCGTGCCCCGACGGCACTCCAGCACGGAGAAGGCCCCCCAGCGCGAATGGCCGCAGCCGACACCACACGAAGCCCGCACGGTGCTGCCCCTGTTCCCCGGGGGGGAAGCATTTCTCGACGCGCTGGTACGCGGCACTGGTCCTCGTGCGTTCTGGCAGGTGCCGTGCGTCACGGACACCCCCGGCGACCTCGTGGCGGGGGTTCTGGAGGCCGTCGACGCCACGGTGAGGGGAGGACGGGGCGCCATTGTCATCGTTCCCACGGTCCGGGAACTGACGGAAGCCCTGCCGAGGTTCCAGGCAGCATTCGGGACTGGCGCCGTCGCCGTCCTGAACGGTGAGCTGGGCGATTCCGCCCGCTACCGCAACTGGTTGGCGCTGCGCCGCGGGCAGGCCCGCATCCTGTTGGCCACCCGCAGCGGCGTCCTTGCACCCATGGACGACCTCGGGCTGGTGGTGGTCGTCGACGATGGCAACGACTCCCATGCCGAGCCCCGCGCACCCTACCCGCACACGCGCGGCATGGCCGTGCTGCGCTGCATCCACAGTGGCTGTGCGCTGCTGCTGGCCGCTCACGGCCGATCCACGGACGCGGCAGCACTCGTGGAGCGGGGCTGGCTCAAGGAGTTGGCGCTGAAGCCCGGCCAGACCCGGGCCGTCACCCCGCCCGTGCGCCTCAGTGGTGACAACGCGGGGCACCGCGATCCCGTTGCTGCCCGCCTGCGCCTGCCGTCTGTGGCGTTCGAGTTCCTCCGGACAGCCCTGACGCAGGGCCCGGTGCTGGTGCAGGTGCCTCGCGCCGGTCACTCTGCCGGACTGTCGTGCCAGCGGTGCGGGGAGTCCGCACGCTGCCTGAAGTGCCAGGGACCGCTTCGCAGCCAGCGCCAGGGACGCCTCGAGTGCGCCTGGTGCGGGTTCGAGCCGCCACGCTGGGAGTGCAGTTTCTGCCACCATCAAAAGCTGCGCGCCCCCATCGTCGGCGCCGTGCGAACAGCAGAGGAACTTGGGCGCGCGTTCCCCGGTGTGGTGGCCATCAACAGTTCGGCAGCCATGATCCGCACCGACGTCCCCGACTCCGCGGCCATCGTCGTGGCCACGCCCGGTGCGGAGCCCGTCGCCCCGACGGGATATGCGGGGGTGCTGCTGCTGGACACCGAACTGATGCTCTCGCGGGCTGACCTGCGGGTGGCGGAGGAGTCGGTGCGCCGCTGGTGCAACGCCATCTCCCTGAGTCGGGGCCCCCGTGATGGTGGCCGCGTGCTGGCCGTGGGTCCCTCAGAGCACCCTGCCCTGCAAGCGCTGGTGCGCGGCGACGTGGGCGGCTACATCGCCTCCGAGTTGGCCGAGCGGACCGCGGCCGGGCTGCCCCCTGCTGTCAAGGCCGTCCGCGTGGGCGGTGACGCCACAGCCGTGCGCGAGTTCCTCGACAACGACCCCTTCGACGGCGTGGACATCCTGGGCCCCAACGAGTTCCAGCACGGCCCCACCACCGAGACCGTCGCTCTGCTGCGGGTGCCGCTGGAGGAGGGCAGGGATCTCGTGCGACGGGTGAAATATGCGGCGGCGATACGCTCCGCCCGCAAGGAAGGTGGGAGGCTGTACATCCAGGTCGACCCGGAGGTATTGGACTGACATGAGACTGCTCTTCGCAGGAACCCCCGAGGCGGCCCTGCCGTCACTCGAGGCGCTGGTGGCGTCCCGGCACGAGGTGGTGGCCGTGGTGACTCGACCCGACGCTCCCGCCGGCCGTGGCCGGAAGCTGACCCCGTCGCCCGTGGCGGCACACGCGGTGCAGCTGGGCCTGCCCGTGCTGAAGCCCGCCACGCCGCGCGACGAGGACTTCGTTGCTGAGCTGACACGACTGGCACCGGATGCGTGCCCCGTGGTGGCCTACGGCGCCCTGCTCACCCAGAGGGTGCTGGACATCCCGCGCCTCGGCTGGATGAACCTGCACTTCTCGGTACTGCCACGCTGGCGCGGCGCCGCCCCGGTGCAACGCGCCATCATGGCCGGCGACGAGACCATCGGCACCAGCTGCTTTCGCATCGTGCGGGAACTCGATGCCGGCGACGTCTACCGCTCCTCATCCATGGCCATGCCCGACGCCACGGCAGGCGAGCTGCTGGCCGCCCTCGCCCAGTCGGGGGCTCACCAGCTCCTCGACGCGCTGGACGCCATGGAGAACGGCGAGACCCCCGTCCCCCAGCCGGCTGATGGCATCACCGTGGCACCCAAGGTCACCGTCGCTGATGCACGTATCGGCTGGTCCGCCCCCGCAGCCGGGATTCGCAACCTCGTCATGGGGTGCTCCCCGGATCCGGGCGCCTGGTGCGAGCTGGAGGGGGAGCGCCTCAAGGTGTATCGCGCCCGCGTGGCTGATGAGGCCGAGGCCGAGGCAGGGGAGCCGGGGCGGCTCCGCACCACCAAACACCAGGTGTTCGCGGCCACCGGTGACGGTGAACTGGAATTGCTCGAGGTGCAGCCCGCTGGCAAGCGCCGGATGCAGGCCATCGACTGGGCCCGCAACATGACCGCCGGAAAGGCACTCGCATGATCAAGAAAGACCCCCGCCGCGTGGCCTTCGACGTGCTGCGCGATGTGACGTCGCAGGATGCCTACGCCAACCTTGCACTGGCCAAGAGGCTCGCCACCGCCGGATTGGAGGGCCGCGATGCCGGGTTCGTCACGGAACTCGTCTCCGGCACCTGCCGGCTCATGGGGACCTATGACGCCATCATCGAGGCGGCCTCCGGGCGCTCACTGACCACCCTGCAACCGGCCGTGGTGGACCTGCTGCGGCTCGGGTCGCACCAGGCGTTGTCCATGAATGTGGCCTCGCACGCAGCCGTGGCCGCCACCGTGGACCTGGCCCGCGCCACCGTGGGGCAGCGCGTCACCGGCATCGTCAACGCCGTGCTGCGCAAGGTGGCTGCGAAAGACCTCACCACGTGGATGAACGAACTGGCGCGCGGGCTCGACGAGACCGGTTCCCTGGCCGTGCGCGGCCATCACCCAGCCTGGATCGTGAACGCGTACCGGGATGTGCTGCCCGAGAACGAGGTGGCAGACGCTCTGGCCGCCAACAACGTTCCACCCAGCCCTACCCTCGTGGTGCGGCCGGGGTTGTGCGAGGTGCGCGAACTCGTGGCGCTGGGGGCGCGCCCCACCGGGTACTCGCCCTTCGGCGCCGTGGCCGACGGCGTACCCGCACACCTGCCGCCCGTCGCCGAGCGTCGTGCGGGCGTGCAGGACGAGGGGTCGCAGCTCGTGGCGTGGGCACTGTCGCGCGTCGAGGCCCCCGAGGGGCCGTGGCTGGACCTGTGCGCCGGACCCGGCGGCAAGGCTGCGCTGCTCGCCGGTCTCGCCCGGCAGGCGGGGGAGGTCCTCGTGGCCAACGAGAGCGCGGAACACCGGGCGGCCCTCGTCGAGCAGGCCCTGTCCGCTTATCCCGAGGGCACGGCCACGGTGACGTGCTCCGACGGCCGCACCCCGGACTGGGAGCCGGCCAGCTTCGCCCGCGTCATCGCCGACGTCCCGTGCACCGGGCTGGGGGCCCTGCGCCGCCGCCCGGAATCACGCTGGCGCCGACGCCATGAGGACCTCGCCCAACTCGGGGCCCTGCAGCGCGACCTGTTCCGCTCAGCCCTGCGCTCCGCCATGCCCGGCGGCGTCGTGGCCTACGCCACCTGCTCACCGCATCGCGCAGAGACCAGTGACGTGGTCGAGGACGTCCTGAAGGAGTTCCCTGACTCGACGCTGCTGCGCGCCGCGGACTTCCTCGCAGAGGTCCCGGGCTGCGAACTGGGCGACTACGTCCAGCTCTGGCCCCACCGTCACGGCACCGACGCCATGTTCCTGGCACTCGTGCGGTTAGGGTGAACGCCATGCGCATCACGCCCAGCATCCTGAATGCGGACTTCGCGAACCTGGCCGCCGAAGTGCGCCGAATTCCCGGCGCCGACGCCATCCACGTCGACGTCATGGACAACCACTTCGTGCCCAACCTGACCTTGGGCCTGCCCGTGGTGGAGTCCTTGCGCCGGGCCACGGACACGATGCTTGACATCCACCTCATGATCGAGGATCCCGATCGCTGGGCCCCTGCCTACGCGGAGGCCGGTGCCGAGTCCGTCACCTTCCACGTCGAGGCCGCCGCCGCACCCATCCGTTTGGCGCGGGAGTTGCGGCGCCTGGGGGCCCGCGCCGCCATTGCGCTCAAGCCCGCCACGCCCATCGACGGCTTCGCCGACATGCTGGACGAGGTGGACATGGTTCTGCTCATGACGGTGGAGCCCGGCTTCGGCGGCCAGTCGTTCCTGGACCTGGTGCTGCCCAAGATCCGGCGCACGCGCCAACTGATGGGGGATCGACCGCTGTGGCTGCAGGTCGACGGGGGCGTCTCCGTCGCCACCATCGAACGATGCGCCGAGGCCGGCGCCGACACGTTCGTGGCGGGCTCCGCGGTCTACAGCGCCCCGGACCCGGATGCGATGGTCGCGGAGCTGCGGAACCTCGCCATCGGCGCATGCCGCCACTGAACCGCTCCGCTCCAGAAGGAGCGGTCAGCTGTGGCGGGGGCCCCTGCCACGGCTGCGGCCGTCGCCGCGACCCCTGAGGTAGCGCTCGAACTCGGCGGCGATGGTGTCGCCCGTGGCGCCCTCCACGTCGTGCGCGTCCTTCGCCTCCTCGAGTTGCTCGATGTACTCGGCGACATCCGGATCCTCGGAGCTGAGCTCGTCCACGGCCTCGCTCCACTTGGCTGCCTCGTCCGGCAGGTCGTCGTAGTCGAGTGAGACACCCAGCACCTGCTCCAGCCTGCTGAGCAGAGCCTGCTGGCCCTTGGGGCTCGGCGGGTTGGACACGTAGTGGGGGATGGCCACCCACATGGAGGCGGTGGGCAGCTGTTCAGCGATCAACATCTGGTTGATGACACCGATGATGCCGGTGGGACCCTCGTAGTTGGACGGCTCCAGGTCCAGCAGTTCACGCAGCCCCGAGTCAAAGGTGTACATCGTCACGGGCAGGGGGCGCGAGTGCGGTGTGTCGCTCAGCATGGCCCCGAGCAGTACCACCAGCGACGGCTCCAACTGCTTGAGTGTGCCGACCAATTCTGTGGCGAAGCTCCGCCACAACAGGCTCGGCTCCGGCCCCACGACCACCAGGATGTCGCGCTCGGGATGGCGGATCAGGGCCAGGGAGATGCTGGGCCATTCGATGAACGGGCCGTCAGGGGAGCGGCGCATGAAGGGGCGTGTCGCCTGGTAGTCGAAGTAGCGCTCGTCGTCGATGGCACCCAGCTCCACACGCTCGTAGCGTCCGAGGACGTGTTCAGCAGTATCGCTCGCTGCGCTTCCGGCGTCGTTCCACCCGCCGAAGGCGACGATGACCGCCAGGTCGCGAAATGGTCGCAAGTGCTCGAAACGCATGCACCCAGTCTAGGGTCCAGCACACTTCACGCCGAAGGACCAACCAGCAGCCGCGAGCGAACGCATCTATTCCCACCCGCCCTTCGGGGTTAGAGTGACCGTCGTGTCCAGCTCAATTCGTGAATTCCTGAATGCCAAAGTCCTTGTCGCCGACGGTGCTATGGGCACGATGCTGCAGAGTTTCGGGGAATTGGATGTCGATACCGACTTCCAGGGCCTCGAGGGCTGCAACGAGGTGCTGAACGTCACGCGCCCCGACATCGTGGGTGCCGTGCACCGTGCCTACCTCGAAGCGGGCGCCGACTGCGTGGAGACCAACTCCTTCGGCACCAACCTGGCGGCGCTGCGCGAGTACGACATCGAGGACCGCCTCGAGGAACTCGCCGTCGCCTCAGCCCGCATCGCACGGGAGGCGGCCGACGAGTACTCCACCCCCGAGAAGCCCCGCTTCGTGCTCGGCTCCGTGGGGCCCGGCACCAAACTGCCCAGCCTCGGCCACATCCGCTTCGCCGAGATCCGCGACGCCTACCAGCTCCAGGTGGAGGCCATGGTGGCCGGCGGCATCGACGCTGTCCAGATCGAGACCAGCCAGGACCTGTTGCAGGCCAAGGCCGCCGTCATCGCCGCCAAGCGTGCCCGCACCAAGCTCGGCGTGGACCTGCCCATCTTCGTCAACGTCACCGTCGAGGCCACCGGCACCATGCTGATGGGTTCCGAGATCGGCGCCGCGCTGACAACGCTCGAGGCGCTGGGCATCGACGTCATCGGCCTCAACTGCGCCACCGGTCCCGCCGAGATGAGCGAGCACCTGCGCCACCTGTCGCGCCGTGCACGGATCGCCATCGGCGCCATGCCCAATGCCGGTCTGCCCGAGCTGACCTCCGACGGTGCGCGCTATCCGCTGGGCCCTGAGGGGCTCGCCGAGGCACTCGAGCTGTACTTGCGTGACTACGGCCTGGCCATCATCGGTGGTTGCTGCGGTACGACCCCTGAACACATTCGCCTGCTGGCGGAGCGCTTCTCCCACACACCTGTCGTCCAGCGCGACGTCGCAGTGGAAAACGCCGTCTCCAGCCTCTACATCGAGGTACCGCTGGCACAGGACGCCAGCTACCTCAACATTGGTGAGCGAACCAACGCCAACGGTTCCAAGGCCTTCAAGCAGCACATGCTGGACGGCAACTGGGACGAGTGCGTGGCCATCGCCAAGAGCCAGGCCCGCGACGGTGCGCACGTGCTGGACCTCTGCATCGACTACGTGGGACGCGACGGCGCTGCGGACATGGACCTCATGGCCTTCCGCCTCAACACCGCCGTGACGCTGCCCGTCGTGCTGGACTCCACCGAGCCGCCCGTCATCCAGGCCGGCCTGGAGCGACTGGCAGGGCGCTGCACCATCAACTCCGTCAACTACGAGGACGGCGCCGGGCCTGAGTCCCGTTTCGGCCGCGTCATGCCCATGGTGCAGGAGCACGGCGCCGCCGTCGTCGCCCTCACCATCGACGAGGAGGGGCAGGCCCGCACGGCCGAATGGAAGGTCCGCGTCGCCTCCCGCCTCATCGAGGACCTCACCGGCAATTGGGGCATGGACGTGGGCGACATTCTCGTCGACTGCCTCACCTTCCCCATCGCCACAGGCCAGGAGGAGACCCGACGCGACGGCATCGAGACCATCGCGGCCATCCGGGAGTTGAAGCAGCGGTACCCGCGGGTTCGCACAACACTGGGAGTGAGCAACGTCTCCTTCGGGCTCAACCCGGCCGCCCGCATCGTGCTCAACTCCGTGTTCCTCAACGAGTGCGTCGCTGCCGGTCTGGATTCGGCGATCGTGCACAGCGCCAAGATCATCCCCATGGACCGCATCCCCGCCGAGCAGCGCGAGGTGGCGCTCGACCTTGTCTACGACCGCCGTGCAGAGGGCTACGACCCCCTGACGAAGTACCTGGACCTGTTCGAAGGCGTCACGGCTGCCTCCGCCCGCGCGTCCCGCTCCGCGGAACTGGCTGCGCTTCCCTTGGAGGAGCGGCTCCAGCGCCGCATCATCGACGGTGAGGGCAAGGGCCTGCAGGCCGACCTCGACGAGGCCATGACCACCAAGGCCCCCCTCGACATCATCAACAACGACCTGCTGGCCGGCATGAAGGTGGTGGGGGAGCTGTTCGGCTCGGGGCAGATGCAGCTGCCGTTCGTGCTGCAGTCCGCCGAGGTCATGAAGTCCGCCGTGGCACACCTCGAGCCGCACATGGAGAAGCAGGACACGGCAGGCAAGGGCACACTCGTGCTGGCCACCGTCCGTGGCGACGTCCACGACATCGGCAAGAACCTCGTGGACATCATCGTCAGCAACAACGGCTACACAGTGGTCAACATCGGCATCAAGCAGCCCATCAACGCCATCATCGAGGCCGCCGAAAAGTCCAACGCCGACGCCATCGGCATGTCCGGCCTGCTGGTGAAGTCCACCATCGTCATGAAGGACAACCTCGCCGAGATCAACCGGCTCGGCCTCGCGGAGAAGTACCCCGTGCTGCTGGGCGGTGCCGCCCTGACCCGGGCGTTCGTCGAGCACGACCTCGGCGACATGTTCGAGGGCGAGGTGCGCTACGCCCGTGACGCCTTCGACGGGCTGGCCCTCATGGACGCCGTCATGGCCGTCAAACGGGGCGTCCCGGGAGCGGCTCTGCCAGCCATCAAGCCCAAGCGGGTGTACAAGAAGGTCGTCGAGGAGATTGAGGAACCCGAACTGGGTGTCCGCTCCGACGTCGCACGCCGCATCGACGTGCCGACCCCGCCGTTCTGGGGATCCCGCGTCGTCAAGGGCATTTCGCTGGCGGAGGTGTCCGAGTGGCTGGACCACCGGGCCACGTTCATGGGCCAGTGGGGTCTGCGCGGGGTCCGGGGTGGCGTCAGCTACGAGGAACTCGTCGAGACCGAGGCCCTGCCCCGGCTGCGGATGTGGATGGACCGCATCAAGACCCAGGGGCTCGGCACCTTCGCCGTCGTGCACGGCTACTGGCCGGTGCACAGCGAGGACGAGACCCTCATCGTCGGCCATCCTGAGGATCCCAGCAGGGAACTCACCAGGTTCACGTTCCCGCGGCAGCGCCGCGACAGGAAGCTGTGCCTGACCGACTACTTCCGCGACGCGGAGGAGTCTGCCGAGCTGGGCCCCGACGTGCTGGGCATGCAGCTCGTGACCATGGGTCCCGACGTGGCGAAGGCCGCCAACAAGTTGTTCGAGGCCAACTCGTACCGCGAGTACATGGAGCTGCACGGCCTGTCCGTGCAGCTGACGGAGGCCCTGGCCGAGTTCTGGCACCACCGCACCCGCATCGAGTTGGGGCTGGCCGCCGACGACGGCGACGTCGAGGGCGCCATCCGCGACCAGGCGTACCGCGGTTCCCGCTACTCCTTCGGCTACCCGGCCTGCCCGGACCTCGAGGACCGCATCAAGCTCGTGGAAATGCTGGAGCCACATCGCATCGGCGTCGAGTTGAGCGAGGAGCTCCAACTGCACCCGGAGCAGTCCACCGACGCCATCGTCGTGCACCACCCCGAGGCCAAGTACTTCAGCGCCAAGTAGTCGCGGCGGCCGAAATCTGTCGTGGCGTCCAGGTGGTATCACCGGCGCCGCGGATGCCTCTTCCCCTGTGGATGGACAGCTGTCCAGCTGTTTTGTGAGGGGGCGAGTCAGACATGGCTGAACAACAGGTGTGGGCAGAGGGGACCGCAGGCACCGCGATCGGGGCGGCTCTGTGGAACGGGCGGACGGTGCTGGCCACCGACTGGTCGGGCGGAGCGCTGAACGCCTTCGCCGTCGAGAACGGGGAGCGGACCCCGTGGGGCGACGGGTACCAGCACCCCGAAGGAATCTCGATCCGCGGCAACGAGGCACTCATCGCCGAACAGGCAGGGGACCTGCTGCACCAGGACCTGCTGCAACCCGGCCGCGCCAACGCCGTCATGGTTGCCGGCGGGCTGGGGAGCATCCATGCCGTTGTGCATTCCGACGACGGTGCCACGGCTTTCGTGACGGACCACGGGGGAGGGCGCCTGATCGCCGTCGACCTGGCAACGGGGGACGTGCAGGTCATCGCCTCCGGATTGCTCGCCCCCATCGGGCTCGCCATCGCGTCCTCGGGCGAGTTCTACATCACGGAGCAGGGGCCGGGCACGCTCACAAGGATCGACACGGACGGGTCACGCTCCGTGGTGCTCAACGGCCTGGTCTCCCCGTTCCTCCTCTCCTGGACAACAGGGGACCGCACAGCACTCCTGCTGACGCAGCGTGCACCTGTTCATCGAGTTGGTCTCGTGGAGCTGACCCAGGCCGTTCCCCGGCTCCAACCTCTGGTGGGTCGTGGCGTCCGCCAGCCCTCCCAGGCACTCGTTTGCGGGGACCGGCTCGTCATCACCGGCGAGAACCGTCTCCTCAGCCTGGATGCCTCCGCAGGCCTGGTCGCCACTGTGCGGCTCGGGGTGCCGGAGACACCCATGTGGCCGGGTGCCTGGGCCGACGTGGAGATCGACACCGGCGTCACCGGGTACACCCGGGCCGACCTCGACATCACCATCGATGCTGCAGACGCCATCACGCTGAGTTCACACCCCGCCGCGGACGCGGATCCGAACAGGCCCCACATCCGGCTGCTGGCCGGCGCAGTACCCTGCGACACACACGTCGTGGTCCGGGACGCCATCACCGGTGACGAAGTGGGAAGGGCAGCTGTGAGCGTCGGCTTCGATGCCTCACCCGTCGTCGACGGGCCTCCCCTGTGGCTCGACAACCCGACGGATCCGCCACCGTTGATGCACGTGCTGGCCAGCAAACCCGGCGTGGACGACACCGGGTCGCTGAGGCCACGCGACGCTGCGGGCAACGTGTTGTCGCAGTGGAAGGTGGTCGTGGTGTTGGTCGACACGGGGGACGCGAGATGGTCCACGAAGGTGACCGCCGCCACCCCGGCACCCACCATTGCTTCCGCACGCGTCGACTGGCGTGGGGTCTTCTCGGGGGCCAACGACCTCAACACCTGGTTCAGTGAACTCTCCGCAGGACGCCTGGGCATGACGCTGGTCACCGGCAGCGTTCTGGGCCCCGTCAGCCTCGGCGGGACGTGGGGCGACTGGCACACCATGGATTCCGACGGCACCTGGAGGCAGAAGGGCGAGGCGGTGGAGCGCGTCGTGGGAGCGCTCCAGGGCACCCCCGGTGTGGACTGGACCTATGTCGACGCCGTCTTCCTCGTGACCCGATCCGCAGGGGGCAACTTCGTGTGGCCGCGCTCCACGGTGGGCAAGACACTCAACGTCACAGTGCGGAGTCCCGGCGGCAAGGACGTGGCCGTCAAACTCGCCACACTCACCATGCCGCACGACCAGCCGACCTCCGTGGGTTTCACCAACGTGGAGGTCAGCGCACACGAACTGGGACACACCATGGGACTGCAAGACATCTACATGACGTCCGGCTACACAACGGAGATGGCAGCCCGCGACCTCGGTGGGCGGGAGTTGATGGGCAACGAGCAGGGCCTGCCCCACCTGTCCGCACGGCACAAGCTGCTGCTGGGCTTCCTTGATCCGGCACACGTGCGCTCCTTCACCCCGCTCTTCGCCGAGTCCGCCATCACCTTGACGCTGGTTCCCATTGCCTCGGGTCTGCCAGCGCCGGGACGGTTCTCGGCGGTGGAACTGAAACTGGCGCCGAAGTTGTCCTGGTTCTTCGAATTGAGGCAGAGCGTCCCCGGCCGGATCGGTGACACCGCCACGTTCCCACCGGGGGGCGAGATCATCTGTTACGACGCCATCAACTACTCCAAGCCGGCGGTCATCGCCGACGCCCGACGCACCATCATCCTGCTGAATGATGACGGGGACGGGGAGGGTCCACTGCTGGTTTCAGGACAGGACTATGAGGACATCAACGCCGACGACCAGGTCAACATCCAGCGTTTCCGATTGGAGGTGCTCTCCATCACGGCCGGCGCAGCCACTGTGCGGATCGACGTCGGACGTGTGGACCAGCCCGACCCTGTGCTCATCAACAATTGTGGTGAGGACGGCGACTACAAGAGCCCCGATATTGAGGTCCGCAACTCCCTCAGTGATGCGGACCCCTCGTGGTTGAACAAGCCCATCATCGGTGAGCCCAACCGGATCGTTGCGAAGGTCCACAACGAGGGTGGACTGGATGCCCCCAAGGTGTCGGTGAAGTTTCAGGTGTTGCCGTTCAACACCGACGACAAGGATTCAGACCGGTGGACAAAGCTTCCAGCCCCGGACGGGAAACCGAGCGTCACCCATGATGTGAAGAAGGGCGCCACGGTGGAGTTCGAGACGCACTGGCAGCCGATGGAGGACCGCCACTACTGCATCCAGGCCCGCATCGACCGGTATGTCGACGTGGCGGGGGCGGCAGCCAACGAGCCGGACGTGGACAACAACCTGGCACAGTCGAACTACTTCACCATCTACTCCAAGCCCAGCTCGCCCGCGACCCGCGAGGTCTCGTTCGTGGAGGTCCACAACCCGTTCGACCACGAGATCGATGCCCGGGTGGAAATCGCCCAGGACTCGACGCAGTACCGCTCCTACGTGGACCACCGGTGGCTGCACCTGTCGCCGGGACAGACCCGCATGGTGCGTCTGGAGGTGGAGTCGAAGGCCACGTCCATCTGGGACGTCTTCGAGCACAGGTGGCCCGCGGGGCGCACATGGTTGCGCTCGTGGCTGCCCGGCCAGCAGTGCACCGATGCCACAGGTGGGGGCGTGACGATCGCCGCAGTGACGGCCGTCGGGGCACGGCTGCGGACGCTCGAACAGAGTCCCGGTGTGTTCTACCTGCGGGTGGAGGGCCCCGAGGGTGCACCGCGACCCACGGACGGCACGCTGGTGGTGAGGGCTGACTACGAGGACGGGACGTCGGAGACCCTGGTGGGTGCCCTGGATGTGGACGGCCTGGCGCGGTTCGAGCACGAGCACCAATCCGGGCGTGCCACGGCGTGGTTCTCGGGCAACGGTACGCATGCGCCTGTGTCTGGGTGGGAGTTCGAGCTGTTGGGCGATTGACCGGCCTGTGGAGGGCCGTGGTCTAGGCTGTGCGGCGGCCCTGCAGCGAAAGAAGGACATGAATCTCTCCGGTATCCGACGCGGCCCCCTCGTGGTGGGGGAGCGCGTGACCCTCACCGACTCCAAGGGGCGCCGCAAGTCGCTCCTCCTCAAAGAGGGTGGCGTCTGGCACACCACGAAGGGCGCCGTCAGCCACGACGAGCTCATCGGGGGCCCCGAGGGCGTCACCATCAAATCCATCGGTGGGATGCAGTACTTGGTGCTGAGGCCGCTGCTCAGCGAGTACATGGTGGCCATGCCGCGTGAGGCCGCCGTCATCTATCCCAAGGACGCCGCCCAGATCCTGATGTGGGCCGACATCTTCCCCGGAGCCCGGGTGATGGAGGCCGGTGTCGGTTCAGGCGCGCTGTCTCTAGCGCTGCTGCGTGCCATCGGCCCGGACGGGGAGCTGCACTCCTACGAGCGCCGCCAAGAGTTCGCCGACGTGGCGCGACGCAACGTCGAGACGTTCATCGACGGCGAACACCCGGCATGGCGGCTGACGGTCGGGGACCTCGTGACCGAGCTTCGCGACGACAGGCTGGACCGTGTGATCCTCGACATGCTCGCCCCCTGGGAGTGCATTGAAGCCGTTGGTGAGCGACTTGAGCCGGGCGGTCTGGTCTGCTGCTACGTCGCCACCTCCACGCAGCTCGGACGCGTGGCGGACACGTTCCGTGCGCACGGGGGCTACACCGAGCCGCATCTCACGGAGACGACGGTGCGGGACTGGCACGCCGAAGGTCTCGCCATCCGTCCTGGCCACGGTACGAGCGCCCACACCGGCTTCCTGGCCATCTCCCGTCGACTCGCCCCGGGGGTGACGGCGCCCATGCGGAAACGCCGCCCCGCGCCGGGAGCCTACGGACCGGACTACACGGGTCCGCGTCCCGCCAACATCCCGGGGATGTGACCGGAAGGGCTAGTTCATTGCCCGGGTCCCGGGGGCAGGTTCAGGTGTTGCGGTCCAGGCCCCTCGTAGCGCGTCTCCAGCGAGTTGTACGCGCCCGGTTGGTAGGTGTCGAACTTCGGCGTGGCTCGACGTCGCACGACGAGAACCACCACGACCGCGGCCACGACCACCACGACCAGGCCAAGAAGAACCCACAGGAGAAGTACGCCAGTCATGTGGCAAGCGTAGCGATACGCCCGGTTGCAGGTATCCCATACGGCGCGATGCCGTCGGCTACACCCCCGGACCGTGGTGGAAGAACGTCGGGATGCTGGACGGGTCCTGCGGCACCTGCGGACCGTTGTCGAAGGGGCCGGACTTCTTGAACTTCTGTCCACCACGGCGGCGGACGGGGCGACCCTCGGGGGCGTGCAGATCCCGGGGGGAGCCTGTGCGCCGGGTGCGGATGTTGTAGGCGACGACGCCCAGCGCGAAGAGCAGGACCACACCTGCGAGCCCCAACCACGCTTCCAGTTCCATCACGACACTGTCGCGTCAGTCTGCTTGCGCGCGCGGATCAGACGGACCACGAGACGCCAGCCGAAGAACGACGAGAACAGCACCAGCGTCGCCACGATGACGAAGGCCGTCTCGGCGGTGTCGCCGGCAACGATGCGCAGGCCCATGCCCGCCAGCACCGTGACGAGCCAGATCACCAGTGCCGCGCGGGGACCGTAGCCGCTGTCGTCGAGGAGACCGACGACCACCCACGCGAACAGGCATGCCGCGAGGAATGGCCACGCGGTCTGCGCGACGCCGGGGATGCTCAACCTCTCGGCGTGGCTGGCCCGGCCCACGACGGCGAAGATGACCACGAACACGAGATCGATGACGGCGGGGAGGATACGGACCATGGCGGCAACGATATCGCCCGGCGTGGAAGCACTAGTATCAGCCGGAGCCGTTTCGCAGATCAGCAGGAGGACCCGTGGTTGCAGAGCCCGCAGCGCCCGGTCCCGTCCTCGTGATCGGGGCCGGTCTGGTGGGCTCGTCTCTGGGCATGGCGCTGAGCCGTGCAGGCGTTGATGTCACCCTGGAGGACCTGAGCAGGTCACACGCGCTGGTCGCGGCCAGTCTCGGGGCCGGCCACGTGTCTGCCGTGGTCTCCGACGACATCGCGGTGGTTGTGGTGGCGACGCCCCCCTCCAACATTGCCGACGTCGTCTGCCGGGCGCTGGAACGGTTCCCGGACGCCGTGGTGACCGACGTCGGGTCAGTGAAGGGGCCAATCGCGGACGCCGTGGCCCAACGCAGCCCCCACTTCGCGCGCTACGTGCCATCGCATCCCATGGCCGGTTCCCAGTTCACCGGCCCGATGACCGCGTCGGCGGACCTGTTCCGCGATCGCACCTGGGTGATCACCCCCTCCGCCGGGAACACCGAGGAGTCGCTGGACGTTGTCCGCGGGCTCGCCCGTCTCACCGGGGCGGTGGTGGTGGAGCTCGACGCCGAACTCCATGACGAAGCCGTGGCCCAGGTCAGCCACGTCCCCCACCTCATGAGCATCCTCACCGCCAGCCACCTGCGCGGCGTACCCGGTGAGAACCTGCGGCTCGCCGGGCAGGGGATCCGTGACGTCACCCGCATCGCCGGCTCCGACCCGGGGCTGTGGCGCCAGATACTGACCACCAATGCCGTCGCGGTCCGTGAGGAACTTCTGGAGGTGGCCGACGACCTCGCCTACCTCATCCGCGTCCTGGATCACCCCGATGAGCTGGAGGCGTTCCTCCGCATCGGGCAGCACGGAGCACAGTCCCTGCGTGGCAAGCACGGCCAGGAGCCGAAGGACGTCGTCAGCGTCACCGTCGAGATCCCCGACGAACCGCGAGCCCTTGGGCGCCTGTTTGGCGACGTCGGAGACTTCGGGTTCAACGTGGAGGACTTCGAACTCACCCACGACGCCGTGCGCGAGGTGGGCTACCTGTCCATCTCCGTGGAACGTCCCCAGGCAGAACAGTTGCGCGCCAACCTCGTGGGGCGGGGTTGGAAGGCGTGGTCCCATTCCGGTGCATGAGGAGATCATTGTGAGCCAGTCGTTGGTCATCGCCATTGACGGACCGAGCGGTTCGGGCAAGTCGACCACCGCCCGTCTGCTCGCCGACAGGCTGCAGCTGGGCTACCTCGACACCGGGGCCATGTACCGGGCGGTCGCCTGGGAGTACCTCAACTCCGGTGGCACCGCCGGCGACGCCGACGCCATCGTGGTGTTGACCCGTGAGGCCGACCTCCGGATCTCCACCCATCCTGCGAACCCGCTGGTCACCATCAATGGCCACGACGTGACCACCGCCATCCGGGATCCCCGGGTGTCTGCATCCGTGTCGGTGGTCGCGACCAACCCCGACGTCCGCCGCATCCTCACGAAGAAGATGCGCGAAATCATCGCGGCCCATCACCGGCGCATCGTGGTGGAGGGGCGTGACATCACCACCGTGGTCGCGCCCGACGCCGATGTCCGCATCCTGCTGGTGGCGGACCCCGAGGCACGTGTCGCACGCCGCGCCGCAGAGCTGGGGCACGCCGTCGACAGGCACGCCGTCACCGACCAGGTCATCCGTCGCGACCGTGACGACTCGACCGTGTCCAACTTCACCGACGCCAGCGAGGGTGTGGTGGTCATCGACTCCACCTTCCAGTTGCCGGAGGAGGTTGTCGCGCAGGTCCTGCGGCTGGTCGACACCCTTCCCGCGGACCGCTGACCACCGGCAAGCCTCCTTCAGCTGGCAGGCTGGAAGCATGTCCCTTGATGTGTTGGTGTTCTACGTCCCCGTTGCGGACACCGACGCCGTGCTGTCGGCGGTCTTCACCGCCGGGGCCGGCCGGATCGGCAACTACGACCAGTGTGCGTTTGTGACGGAGGGTCGCGGCCAGTTCCGACCCCTCGTGGGCGCCCACCCCACCATCGGCGAGGTGGGGAAGCTGGAACGCGTGGTGGAGAACCGTGTGGAGCTGACGTTCCCGCGACCGCTGCGGCAGGTCATCGTCGCCGCACTCCGGGAGGCGCACCCGTATGAGGAGCCCGCCTTCCACGTCGTGGAGAACATGGCCTGACGGCAAACCGGAGACGGAACCTGGATCCGTGGGACGACATCACCACCTCCCGCCTTGCGGCGCGCCACCCCCACCACCTGGTTCGCGTGCGCCGGTCAAAGCCATCCGGATACCTGCAGGAAGTGCTGCACCGAGCGGACTCCCGAACCACCCCACCCACACCCGTCTCGATCAGGGCTGCGGTGTTGACGACCATCGCGGCCTGAATCTGTGCCATCAGGTGAGGAGAGTTCACCCAGCCGGGCACCACCGCGTTCCCAGCCGGCCTCACGTGCGGCGCCCATGGAATCGTAGAGTGTGGCGATGAGCACCCGTGTCTGCAACACCGGGTTGGGCGCCGTCGAGGTTGTGTACCTGCGCGGGGAGAGGCCTCCCGTGTTGTTCTTTCCGGGGGGCCACTGTTCGGCTGCAAGTGACTGTGGGTGGAGTCTCTACACCTCCGAGGGGTTCGGGGTACTGGCGTTCTCACGACCCGGCTACGGGGCCACCGACGTGGGAGCGCTGACGGCTGCGGAATTCGTCCCTGCCGTCGTTGAATGCTGCGAGCAGATGGCTGTCCATGAAACGTCGGCTGCCGTGGGTGTGTCCTTCGGAGGAATGCAGGCCATCCATGCGGCGAGGTCGGCGCCTTCGCTGGTACCACGGCTCATCCTGCACAGCTGCGCCCCGTCGACCAACGCATACCCGGACACCGCCCGCGAACGATCTCTTGGTCCGGTGGCGTTCGCCCCCGCTGTGGAGCGGCTGACGTGGGCAGCGGTGGGGCGCCTGGTCGCATCCGAGACCGGGCTGCGCCGGATGGTGGGTGCGCTGTCGTCCCTACCCACGGGAATCTGGTGGCACACCTGGTCCACCGACGACAAAGAGCGGGCCCGGACACTGTTTCGGTCGATGCGCTCAGGCACCGGCTTCATGAACGACCTCAGGCAGGCACGTGCCGATCGTTGCCTGTACCGCCGACTCATGCAGACGGAGGTTCCCTGTCCGACGCTGGTGACAGCCTCGCGCCACGATGGCGGTGTCGCGTTCGCGCACGCCGTGGACCAGGCTCACACCATCCAACGTGCCACCCTTGTTGAACTGGGTGCCCCCAGTCATCTCTTCTGGCTCGGACCGGAGGTCGTCGAGGCACAGGAAGCCGTCAGGGAGTTCCTGAACGGGCACGACGCAAGCATGAGGGGATCCTGACCACCGCTGGGGGGTCCCACGGGTGCTCACGTCACGTGCAGCGACCCGTCGGCCCCCAGCCGGACAACCTCGTCGAGGACCAGTCGTTCCAGAAGGTCGACATCGTGTGACACCACGAGGAGGGCACCGCGGTACGCCTGCACACCGTCCACCAGCTGGTCGATGCTCGCCAGGTCCAGGTTGTTGGTGGGCTCGTCGAGGATGAGGAGTTCGGGCACTGGGTGGGCCAACAGGATCCGTGCCAGCGCCACACGAAAGCGCTCGCCGCCCGAGAGGTCACCGACGAACCGCTCCACCATGTCGCCGCGCACAAGGAACCGTGCCAACTGCGCCCGGATGTCATGCGGGAGGCGAGTGGGAGCCGACTGGCGAACGTTGTCCAGGATGGTGGCATCGTCGTCGAGCATGAGGTTCTGGTCGAGGTACCCCACACGTGAGGTGAACAGTTCGCCGTGCGCCGGTGATCTCGACGGTTCGCCCGGCTGCAGCATGCTCCTCAGCAATGAGGTCTTCCCGACCCCGTTGTCGCCCACAAGCCCCCACCGCTTCCCGCCGGTGATCTGGATCCCCTGGTTCGTGCCGACGAGCTCTGCGAGACGTCGCCCCGCCGCGGTGTGCGGGTCGATGATGTCGACACGAATGTGGTCGTCATCACGCAACGCACTCTCTGCTTCAGCGACCTGTCCCTTCGCCGCCTGAACCCTCTGTGCCGCACCCTTCACCTCGCCGGCACGGCGAGCCTCGGCTGACCGCTTCGCCGTCGGATCGGAGAGTCGGGGACCACCCGCGACACGTGTGAAGGTCGATCTGTTCTGGCGGGCTCTGCTCGCCATGGCCTTCTGCATGTGATCGCGGTCGCGCTTTTCGGCACGGAGCTTGTCTTCCGCGGACCTGACTGTGTGGTGGGCCGCCTCCTGTTCTCCTGCCACCTGTTCGAGGTACAGGTCGTAGTTGCCGCCGAAGACGCGGAGCTGTCCGCCGTGGACTTCGACGATGGTCTCCATCCTTCGCAGAAGCTCCACGTCATGGCTCACGATCAACAGCGTGCCGTTCCAGCCCTCGACCGCGTCGTACAGGCGTTTCCGCGCACCGGCGTCGAGGTTGTTCGTGGGCTCATCCATCACGGAGATGGCCGCCCTCGACAGCTCCAGACGGGCAAGCGCCACCAGCATCAACTCGCCGCCCGACAGCGTCGCGGCTCGTCGATCAAGCGCGTTGGCGACGGCGAGGCTCGGCACCCGCCTGGCCACCAGAGCGGTGGCGCGTGCTTCGATGTCCCAGTCCGAGCCGACGGCGTCGTAATCTGCCCCCTCGGTGCTTCCGCCCGCGATGGCACGGATGGCCCGGCAGATGGCGTCGACACCCAAAATCTCGGCCACCGTCTCGTCCGGCCGTTGCAGGAGATCCTGCGGCACAGTGCCGACCTCGCCAGGGACGTCGATCGAGCCGGAGGTGGGGGAGAGCTCGCTGGTGATGAGGCGCAGCAGGCTGCTCTTCCCGGCCCCGTTGCGCCCCACAACGCCGACGCGGCCCGTGGGGAGGGTGCAGGTGACGTCCTCGAGAACCGGGGGGCCGTCGCCGAAGGTGACGACGACGTCGGACAGGGTGATGGAATGGTGTGCGGGCATGATGTCTCCCAGATGTCAGCGGATGGATACGCCGATACCGGGAGCCTGTGGCGGCCATCGGTACAGCGCGGAATCAGTGCGCTGACAGGTACACCGCAAGGCCTTTCGCCGGGAACAGTTCGACGTCCAAAGTAGACCGAACCCCGGCCCCGGTCAAGGGGGTGGGGTCAGCGTGGGCGCCGGGTCGCTGACGGACGGATAGTATGGCGCGGTGCTGTTGATTTGCCGTTGAAAGGATCACACATGAGCGAACCCACCATCATCAAGCCGGTGGTTGCAGTGGTCGGACGGCCAAACGTTGGCAAGTCCACGCTGGTCAACCGCATCCTCGGACGCCGTGAGGCGGTCGTACAGGACACTCCGGGTGTGACCCGCGACCGCGTTTCCTATGACGCCAACTGGGCCGGACGTGAGTTCGTGCTCGTCGATACCGGCGGCTGGATGTCCGACGCCCAGGGCATGGCTGCGCAGATCGCGGAGCAGGCAGAGTTGGCCATCTCCATGGCCGACGCCGTCATGTTCGTCGTGGACGCCACGGTCGGCACCGTCGACGAGGACGAGGCCGTCGTTCGCGTGCTGCGCCGCTCCAACAAGCCTGTCATCCTGGCCGCCAACAAGGTGGATGACCAGCGACACGAGGTCATGGCCTCCACCATGTGGAACCTGGGGCTCGGCGAGCCCTTCCCTGTCTCCGCCATGCACGGACGCGGCTCCGGCGAGTTGTTGGACGCCCTCCTGAAGGCTCTGCCCGAGGCACCTGTTGAGTCGTTCGAACTCGAGGTCGGTCCGCGACGCGTCGCAATCGTCGGCAAACCGAACGTGGGCAAGTCCTCGCTGCTGAACAAGCTGGCACAGCAGCAGCGCGTGGTCGTGTCAGACATCTCCGGCACCACCGTCGACCCCGTCGACGAGATCGTCGAGGTGGGCGGGCAGGTCTACCGGCTCATCGACACCGCTGGCATCCGTCGCCGCGTGAAGGAGGCCTCGGGGCACGAGTTCTACGCCAGCCTCCGCACCCAGACCGCCATCGAGCGTGCGCAGGTGTGCATCGTGGTGGTCGACTCGTCCGAGGAGCTCACCGAGCAGGACCTGCGGATCATGAGCAACGTGGAGGAGACCGGCCGCGCTCTGGTGGTGGCGTTCAACAAGTGGGACCTCACGGACGAGGAACGTCGCCGCTACCTCGATCGTGAGATCGAGCGCGACATGGTGCAGTTCACCTGGGCCCCCACCGTCAACATTTCCGCGCTGACGGGCCGCAACGTCGACAAGCTCAGCAAGGCCGTCGAAGCTGCGGCCGAGGGGTGGGAGACCCGCGTCTCCACAGGAAAGCTCAACGCCTTCCTGGGGCGGATGTCGGCGTCGCACCCGCACCCCGTTCGCGGCGGGAAGCAGCCGCGCGTGCTGTTCGGGACACAGGCGCAGAACTGCCCACCCACGTTCGTCCTGTTCACGAGTGGGAAGCTCGACGACGGCTACCTCCGGTTCGTGGAGCGTCGTCTCCGCGAGGAGTTCGGCTTTGTCGGGTCCCCCATCAACGTGCAGGTCCGTGCCCGCGAGAAGCACAAGGATCGCTCCTGATCCTCTGACATCGTGCTCGGCCGGTGGCAGTGTGTGTGGATGAGCATCATCTACTGCACTGCCACCAGCCTCGACGGGTTCATCGCCGACGATGACTCCAGCCTGTCGTGGCTGTTCAGGACGCCCGATTCGGACGCTGACCCTGTCGGCAGTGATGATCCCATCACGTTGAACTTCGACACGTTCTTCAGGGATGTGGGGGCGCTCGTGACCGGTGTGAACACGCTCGAGTGGATCCGTGAAGACGCCCGACGCAAGGGGGTGCCGTTCACCTGGGACTTTGAGATCCCCAGTTGGGTTCTCACCCACCGTGACGTGGACCTTCCCGACGGCGTGCATCGGTTCGAGGGCGACATTCGCGCCCTGCATCCCCTCCTCCTTGAGGCGGCTGGGGGCCGTGACATCTGGATCATGGGCGGGGGAGAGGTCGCCGGCCAGTTCGCCGACGCCGGTCTGCTGGACAGGGTCTGGGTCCACATCAATCCCGTCACTCTGGGTGCGGGTGCGCCACTGCTGCCGCGCCGTCTCCGGCTCCATCGGGAACGAGTGGAACGCGACGGACAATTCACCGCAATGCTGTTCTCTGTGGTCGGGGAGGAGCCCAGAGATCTGGCTCCGTGAGGACGGCTGACTCTCGATGTGCCAAGACGGCCCGGAGTCGCTAAGCTACTCGAGTTGTCACATGATGACGACGGCGGGCTGTAGCGCAGCTTGGTAGCGCACCTGACTGGGGGTCAGGGGGTCGCAGGTTCAAATCCTGTCAGCCCGACGAGGTTTTCGACCTTGTCAGGACCGCTTTGGAAAGACTCATTTCGGGCGACGTGCCAGATACGTGCCAGATGGTCCCCCAGATCCCTGCCTATAGCAGCTGAGTCCTTCCTCGCAGCGCTGCCACTCCCGAGCAGTCCCGGGGCTAAAATGACGAAGCGGTCATGTCGTCGATTCCTGTGACCTGAGGGCGAACCCCTTCTTGATCTGTGATCTGCAGCGCAGAGTCCACCCCGTTATGGACCACATTCCCTTTGGTGGCGGCTGACATGGCTTGGGGCAACCGGCGCGCCTTCGCTTCGCTCATAATCACTTGTACAGAAGTGTCGGCGCCATTGAATGGCGATCGGCATGTTCGTCGGCATCAGCCTTGATCCGATCCGCGATCGGTACATGCACAAGATCGTCGAGACCAGATCTCATGCCGTTCGCGGCATGACCGTGAAGAAGATTTGTGCGCCACACTGGTTGAGGTGATGAACGCACGACGCGCGAAGGATGCGAGGCCCGCTCGATGGCTGCTGTGGATCAGACGTTGATTGGTGGGATCTCGTCCGCTACGGCCCGCCCAGCTTCGACATGTACATACGCATCGCTTTCCCCGAACATGATGACGGGGAAGATGCCGTACGCGCAGCACTGACCATCCTCGCGAAACACACGTCCACGCCCGACAAGTGCCACGCCGCGGTTTGGGAGGGATGGTGCGGAACCCCGCCCACACGTGAAGCACCGCGCTTGGAAATCTCCAACCGATAGATGCTGCTCTTCACAGGTCCCATCAACGCACTGCGGGATGCCGCAGCGCTGGCCTGGGACTGCCCAGGAATCCCCGTGGCGCCCCACCTCGTGTGGCCGGAGGACCGGGCCTGGTGTTTGGCATGCGAAGTCGATGAGGAGATCGAGTTCGCTCCAGCCCAGCTGCACATGCCCTTGCCAACGCCTTTCCGGGTCGGACTCGGCGGGTGGAGTACGGCGACGACCTTCCGCCGTACCGGGATCAGTTGGCCTAAGTTGTCTGCAGCGCCACTTGCGGCAGATGCGTTCACTTCCTTCACGTGCTAGGCATCCTTGGAAGGGAAGTCGATCCACTGCCACAATCCGGCGCGACAGACCAAATACTGGTGCCAGTAGTTTGACCACACCCAAATCCCGTCCAGCATGGTGAAACCCTCTGGGCTCCGAGCCGGTGCCGGGAAGTCATTGGTGAAGAATCTCATAGGCAACACCTCATCGACTGGCACAAGAAAGAGGTGTCTTTCGTTCACGCCTTTGGCCCGCTGAAGCTTGTCAATGTGCCTCGGTAAGTGCGGCCTATGGAGCCATCCCTCAACCACGGTGGTGAAGTCCGCATCCTCGGCCTCGAAGAAGCCAGCGCGCGTCTCGTGCAGGAGAACCACGCCAGGACTGAAAGGGGTCCGACGAAGGTCACCAACATCATTCATCCACCGGATCTCAGGGTGATGCTGAAGCACTTCCGGCGGCAGTTGGCGGGGCGTCGTCACGTTCCAGAGGTCACACAGTTCGATCGCTCGTAATGCCGCCTTGCGCGTTCTTCGATACGGCATGTGGGCAGCACGCATACGAAACTCCCAACCTGATTCCGCGGGCCAACGCCATCCCTCCTTGGCGGCCATCCCTTGCCAGGCGGCCGACTCTGGCCTGGTGACCAGAGTCACTTCAAGGGCTCCTCGACGACCACTCGTCCACTCAATCAGGAAGTCGACAGCGGACTGACGGCCGTCGGTGTCGTACTTGCTAATTTTGGCACCCAAGGCATGCCCAACCAGATGTGCAGCAATCTCCTCAGCGCGATCAGCCAGTCCACTCACGCTTACATCCTGCCCTCTCGCTACCCAGCCGAAGGCAAATCCCATTGCCAAGAGCGACCGACTCTTTCGACTGTCGGCGTTGCGGCAAGAAGAGAATGGCATTCCGTGATCGACAACGAGCGTGAGCATGCCGGTCCTGTGGGAAAGTACCTGTGTGGAATACAGCATCGAGCAAGTTGCCCAACGACTCGAACGGTCTACCCTGCAACCCGCCTTCGCCTCCGAGGCCCTTCGTCAAGTTCGGTACCGTCGCGAGCAGGAAGGGCGGGCGACAGCACTTTGGAGTGAAAGCGATCTCGACGCTGCTAAGGCCGAGGTCGGCTTCATGAACGACCAAGAGGTCGAGGAGCAGCTGGCTCGGGACTGATCCGGAGCGCCAGCGGTCAGCGCCAACCGATTCAGTCTTCGCCCACATCCTATGGCTGGTGTGGTGCTTATTGTGGGCTCGAGGGACGCTGACTCAAAATCCGCGTGCACAAGAAGATTCGAGTGCGAGCGGCTTTTGTCGATGTGCCTGTGCTGCCGTACTTGGCAAGGCGCTCAGTGCGGCAGATGCGGATGACTGGGAGCGGGACCGACTCGTCCTCTCAGGTCTCTTTAAAGGACGGTCCTATCCGAATGACTGGTCGCGGCACGACGAACCAGACGATCTGTGGCCACTAGTGGTGACCCAGTCTCAATAGATCTCGTCCGATCCGTCCGCGGGTATGCCCAAGTCTAGGCAGACGCGAGGGATCTGACCCGGGCGAGGCTCCCTCGTTGCCTATCTTGATGGCTGCATGACGAGCCTTCCAGGGCTACCTGACTGCGCGCTAGGGTTCTGCGGCACACTGGACGAGTGAACTGGCTCCAGCGACTTTCATCCAAGCAGCCCTCCGCCGCGACGGAGGCAGAGGAATCCGTCGAGCAGAAGCACGAGCTACCTCGCGCCGATGAACAGTTCGAGGGCATGGGTTCGGGGGCACGGGCATCGGCGATGCGTCGGGAGGGTCTTGCGCTATCGCCTTTGGACGAGTGCGACGCCGACGAGCATGATACCGAGTACGTGCGAGGCAAGCACTTCCTCGAGTGGGGCGATGAGCTGAAGCGACTCAAAAGAGAGGGCCGACTCGATGATGCTCTGACTCTAGCGATGGAGATCATCGAGGCAACTGAGCGTGGACAATCCACGGCGGCTCGTAACGCCTCAAAGCGTGCCGCCTACCTCCGCGGTAAGCCTGAGGATCACCAACCCCGCGAGACACCCCCTGGCTGGACGGAACACGCAGCAATAATCCTGCGCAAGCTCGGGCGTTTTGATGAGAAGGTCGCTGTCATCGACCGGTGGATTGCCCATGCTGGGCCCTCTCATCGCTGGGTCGGGGCAAAACACGCCAAATTACTCGAACGCCGGGGAAGGGCCATTGAACTGACCGGCAGCGGAGCGTGATTGCAGCGGTACTAGTGGTTTAGACCGACACGGATACAGACTGGGGGCAGTATTCCGTCTTCCCAGACGCTGCCGGCAGGCGGCATGAGCGGATGGGTTGAAGGTCTGACGCTGAGGAGATGTCGTCGCTTCCGCGAGACGGCATGCGCGGCATGGCGACGTGGGTGCAGCCAAGTCACAGTGGAGCGGCAAAGCGAATCTTGCGTCTAAGCCGGACAGTGCCGGCTCATGTGGGCTGATCTCTGCGGCGAGCGCGGCGGAGCCGCTCCCTCACGCTCAGGATCCTCCAGTTGAGTCTGCTGAGAAGTTCGCCATTGACCATCGGCATGTCGATAGTGTCGTGCTCCCACCATGATGAGCGATCAGTTTCCTCCGTCCAGTTGACGCAGAACCATACGTAGCCAATGTGGTACACGTAGTCGACCGCTGAGAACCGTTCTTCACGCGAGTACGCAGTTGCCGGGAGAAGGCCGACGAAGTTGGTAATGCCATCGTCAAAGCCATCTCGAAGCATGGTTCGGTGCATGTCGCCTGCCCGCCAGTTGCGGAGGATCATGAAAGCGATGGGAGGGCAACGCTTCGCTCCGTTAAGGAAGCCAATCAGCTCAGCGGGTACAGGCAGTCTTTGAGTCGCGAGCATGCAGCCCAGCTGCTTTCCGAAATAGCGTGCTAGGTCAGCGGCACCTTGTTGCCACTGCGCGCCGTACACGTCCGCCCAGCTCAACCTTGACCATTTCATCATGTCGTCCGCATGCGTGACGATGAATGCTTCCATGGTGTCGTAGGCGAGGTCGAAGGGCTGACTGCGCTGGTTATTACACTTGGCACACATGTTCTTGCGCCAGCGCACTTGTGCGCCTTTCCTGATGGATCGAAGCAAACCTTCCCAGTCGTCGCTCTTCTTAAAGACGGTGCGGGGGTCTTCTTGCCCAGTGTCGGCGCGGGCGACCCGCCGCAACGTAGAGAGTTTGAACCGGTGCTCCTCTGTCGTGGCTTTGTCATCGCACCACCAGCAGCGTTCGGATGGTGGTAGCCGATACGGGTCGAGAGCGGGGCTCAACGACATCGGTCCCCGGCGCCATCCTTCAACTGGAGAATCTTTGGCCATACCTTCATGGTGGCCTATCGCCCTGACAATTCGCGGCAGATGAGGACGTTGGGAAATAGCCCCTCACACGCCCGGCCTCGGCCCCAAGGCGTTCCCCGCGCGATCCACTCTGCTTTGTGATATGCCCGTTAAGCGCATCTCACGAGAACCCTAGAAGGGAACTGGCGCATCGGTTGCGAGGTCATCTTGATGAGATGACGACTTAAGTGGTGGCATGCGGCGCTTAAAAGCACGTTCTAGATGTGAAGTATTTCCGCCACGCTTCGAAGGCATGAGCCGGTCTCGTTTGCCCACCGCTTCTTTGCAAGAAGTGCATCGGTCAGACGGATACGGCCCTCGAGGATGAGGAATATGTCAGAGCCATCCATAGTTAGGAAGGGCGTGCCCTCTCGAAAACGAGTGATGAAATCTTGGGTGAACCCGTTGACGCTGACAAATAGACCCAACGCGTTCTTACCCTTGGTCCGAACCTTGGCGGCAAACAGGTCGCCATCAGGACGCCCCGAGGGCTGCTTCGTCCACTTTGCCTCCACGATGTAGTCATCCGTGTGCAATCGTAACGAACCATCGATTTGCTCACTTTCCAGCTTGTATGCCAACCGAGGCTCGAGATCGAACAGTCGAAACAAATCATAAAGAAACTGCTCGAACGCCAGTCCACGCGCTTGGGGCGCTGAGGTATTCGATTGAAGCTCCAAGAACCGGGCTCTGAGATCAGCCAGTGCGTCCGAGTGCAGCTGACCCTTCTGCGCTGCGGAACGATGCTGCTGAATCTGCTCTTGGACATTTTCCTGCTTCTGCAGCATGGCATCATACGTGCCGACCAGGTCCCTGAGATGCGCAACTGAATCGTGGGCTGTTGCAAGCAGCTCGCCTCGCTGAGGCTCCTCAAGGCGCTCGATATCCGAGAACTTACTCTTGGACGAAAGCTCGACCATCAAGCCCAGCGTGACATCTTGATACTTCCGCTCATGCCGCATGAGGAGCAAGACGAGATCATCCGAGACTTCACGTTTCGTCTGGTCGAAATTGAGGGGAGTTAACAGCTCAGGGTGTTCGCGGAGCAGCGTATGGACAAGCCTCTTGAACTCGTTCCGATACCAGGTCGTGGTCGCCAAGGCCTCACGCAGGGCTTCGTAGCCGTCCGCTCGGATCTTCTGTGTCACATTTCGAGTCTATCGGGGATGGCCAGCGGTAAGGTCTGGCGACGCACCCTTGTCGATGATGTCGGCCAAGGTCAAGTGCAAGAGAAGAACCATCCTCTATGGACAACGTGGCTGAACAACTCGCGGCAGATGAGTGCGTCGGTGGGGTTGCCCACGAGCGACACCGATCACAATAGAAGCGCGGCCAACGGAGCCAACTTCACCACCACATCCAGAACCGATGACACGGCCGCCATCACGGCCGTCCATTTCTCCCTCACCGCTTCCTGCGGCACCTTGGGATCGGCGGCGACGTCACGTAGCGCTACCAACTCACCACGCACCGACTCATCCGCCACACCAGCGAGTACATCCTCAACCGCCTGCACGAAATCATCGCGCCGCTCCCATTCAATGGTGACGGTCTGCACGTTTCCGCGCCCACCCTGGATAGCGCCCGCCATGTCGCCGCTGATTGAAGTGTTCGTGCTGTAGTCGACGCTTGTCGCAGCGCCACGCACGACATGGGAGACCGGCCTGCCGGACGTCGCCGCAGCCCTACCCGTCGGAGAAACGCGCATCGCGACGATGCGGCCGTCGGCGCGTCTCGGTCCAACCATTGTTGCGAGATTGCTGTCTATGAACGCGTCCGCCGCGTTGTACACCTCCTCCTCAGAGGCATCCAGCCCCTCCGGCTGTCCGTTTGAGTAAAAATTCTGCGGGCTCGCTGCGTCCACTGAGTTGAGCCACCGCAGCATTGCGGTTTGTACCGCATCGGCCCGGTCTGGGCCAGTGGCGCGGCTCTCCAAAATGTGCTTTGCGGCGCGTTTGCCCTTCGGTGTGAGCGAGATCTCACAAGCCGCTGAGACATCTGCAGCAGCGAGTCCGAGTTCGCGTAACTCACCGCCCACCATGAGAGCTTCTTCGTGCTCCCAGTCCAAGACTTCGCACACCCTTGCCGGTAGGGCCGTAGCCTGCGGTTCGTCCGCAACGAGCACGAGCAGGTCCTTATGTTCCTCATTCAGCTGGTCAACTATGTCCCAGATGGTCATAATATCCGTCCCCTTCACTTCCGTTGTAGCTCCGAACTTTTCCCAGATCTTGTTTCATCGTTACATACAGCGCTGACAACTAACGGGAACGAGGGCGACGAGTGCTTGATAGTTCTCGTATTTGCTGGCGATCTCGAAACATTGAGCCGGCCTAGCAGTAGGTGCCTCTTCGGAACATGATCAATCTTCTGATGGTGCGATGTCAGGGACTCGGCAGTTTCACACGACCGCAACTCGGCAAGATCGACCGTGGTGGCTGCGGGACGAGAGGATGTATGACCATCCTTCAGTAGGCGCTGCCGCTGTTGCCACGCGGTTCTGGGTATGTGGCTCACGGCCGTTGATCCATCTGTAGCCTGCCTTTATGCCCAAGGAGTCGTACAACGTCCGCGTGCTTCGTGCGAAGGCGCTGGCTTCGCTGAGGACCGGAATCACAGCTTTCAATGGCCTTGACGGTGACGGACGCATCACGACCGTGCTTCTGAGCTTTCAGCACGCTTTCGAGATGCTCCTGAAAGGCATTCTGGAGGCGAAGGGCGATAAGGGCGTCTTCGATAAGAGAAGCAAGAGGTCGATTTCGCTCGAGGCTGCGATCAACCGCTGCCAGAACCTTGAGGGAGTGAGGGTCACCGACGACGAGGCTGGAACAATCCGGGTGATCGATGCACTTCGTGATGCGGAACAGCACTGGCATCTCGTTGTCGAGGAAGGGCTCCTCTACTTGAACGCCCGAGCCGCAGTCACCCTTTTCGATGACTTGTTGCATAGAGCTTTCGGCCAGCGGCTGGCGGAACACATCCCAGTCCGAGTTCTGCCCATCAGCGCCCAACCGCCTCAAGGGCTCGACCTCCTCGTGGACGAGGAGTACCAACGCATTGCCGACCTGTTGAAGCCAGGCAGACGAGCTACAGCAGAAGCTAAGGCACGTATTCGGACCCTGCTGGCAACAGAGTCCTTAACAGATCCAGACGCTGCTGCGATTAGCGAGGCTGACGTGGGTCGTGTTACACGGGGTATCCGCGACAGCAAGACGCGTGCACAGGTCTTTCCCAAGCTCACCGGAGTGGCGTCGACTACAGCCGGTGAGGGACTCACAGTCGAAGTCCGGTTCGTCAAGAAGGATGGGCTGCCGGTTACATACATCGCGGACGCCGACACCGACGCGGCCGCCGTCCGCACAGTGGACCTAGAGAAGAAGTTCCACATGGGTGCGTATGACCTCGCAGATCGCGCCGGAGTCCCAAGGGGTAAGGCCACAGCCCTCCGACGCCATCTCGGTCTTGACACAAACGACGATCATTTCTCTCACCGCTTCGTATTTGGCAACTCCAAGCATCTTCGGTACTCGGACAACTCGCTGCGCGCAATGAAGGAAGTGCTGGAAAAGGTAGACCTTGCCAGGATCCATTCGTCACACCGAACACTGCCGTACAACAAGACAGCTCAGACCCTCCCGCCCTGTAGCCAGCCCGGCTGCGTTGCTAACCCGTCGTAACTGCTGTTGACGGTCATTCTGGAGCGGTGGCCGCCCACGATCGATTCGGACATCCGCATTGCTGAGATAGACGCTGACCAAGTCATGCGCGACCGGGCCTCAGGTCAAGACACTGTCATCGGCATGTGCGGTTGACTGCTTCCGCCGTGACCACGCTCGGGCGTTCTGGTGAATAATGATCCTTGTTCCGGCTGAGGGCCGGGGCGCCGGGTCCCAAAAGTCCGTGAACCTTCAGAAGCGTGATGAGGCGTTACGTTCTGTCGCTGCACGGCTGTTTATCGGTTGCCACGGCACACAACTCTAATGTCGGTCGTCAGGGTGTGCGGGTGACCGGGCGTGTCGGTGAATGGTTCAGCTCGTATAGCGCCCGCGCTCGATGGGTGAGCGCTGGCCGATCGGGCTGGATGGAGTCGTGGTTCAAGGCGTCGGCCAGCTTGGTGACGGGGTGTGTCTGATGGCGGTAGTCGAGGTAGTCGAGGTAGCGGATGGTGGCGTCGCGGACTCGCGTGGCGGTGGCGGTCAGGATCTCCAAGGGGGTGGTTTTTGTTTCTTTGGCGGCGGAGGCGGTCCATCCGGCGAGGTAGTGGAAGGAATCGGGAGAGGAGTCCAGACCCCAGTCGTTGTTGACGAGCCAGGCGAAGGATTCGGCTTCTACTTCCACTAGCCCCCTGCAAGCGATGGTTTTCCGCTGCTCTGCGGTGTCGGGGTCGGGGTCGTGCATGGTGGCGTGTCCTACCTCGTGGGCAAGCACGGATGCTGCGTGGGCGGGGTCGAAGCCGTGGAGGATCGTGATGTCTCGTCTCAGGAAGTGGGTGAGTCCTTCGGCTGGGCAGTCGCCGATGTGGACGGTGAATCCCAGTTGGGATGCGTAGTGTTCCAGGTTGTTCCGCATCCCCTCTGGTGCCTGTTCTTGCAGAAGCGTCTGCGGCTCGGTGTCGGGGTGGGGCAGGGGTGGGCCATCGGTTTGGGAGATGTCGAAGACGGTGGCTGGTTTCACTCCGACGATTCCTCTGAGTTGTGTGCCTTTGGCATCGAGTAGGGGCTGCCCATCAGGAGTGTGGCGGGGTGCGGTGACGGGGGCCAGGATGCTGATTCCTTTTTCGCCTTTGCGGACCTGGTGACCAGTTGCTTGCCAGGTCCGGAGCCGGCGACCTGTGTGGCTGAGGGGTTCTGGATTGCGATGAGGATCTGGTTGTTCAACGAGTAGGTGTGGAAGTGGTGAGCGACTTTGAGCCAGGTCATCCAGCCGGTTGCTTCCATCAGCTGTTGTAGCCCGTCGGCTAGTTGTCCTTGCAGCGCGGTGAGCTTCTCCTGCCGTTGGGCGGCCCATTTGTCCTTATCCTGGGGTGTGAGTGGCCGGGTCATGACAGCTTGGCCCTCAACTCGGTGGCGTAGGCCAGGAGGGTCTTGATCTCGGTGGTGTCTGGTCGCTGCTGGTGGAGCTCATCGATATGCAGCAGGACGTCCTCCAGCAGGACGAGGAGATCGGTGTCTGCTTCCGTGTGGTCGGGGTTGGGGTCGGGGGTGGTGTGTGGTTGGTTCATACCCAGGTATGGCCCGGTGGATGCTCCCGGTGGCGCACACCATGCTTCGACACGCGGGA
>NZ_REFW01000002.1 GCF_003688855.1 Tessaracoccus antarcticus | reverse complement strand
ACGCCGTCATCAATGTCGGCTTGCTTGACCCAGGCCCGCACGGACTCGGCACCGTAGCCCAACTGCGTCGCGACCCGACCCACGGTGTTCTGACTGGATCCCAACTCTGCCCTCAGGCTGCGGACCATCCGCACCGCAGCGGCCTTCTCCTGCTCTGAATACCGACGCGTCGTCGGCTTCCCTACTGATACCTCGTTCGGCATGACCCCATCCTCGTTCCAAACTCAGGAGTCTCCAACTAACCCAGAGCGATTCATGAAGCCGCCAGCGTCCAGTAGGCATCTGGCGATGTAGTGGGTCAGGTTCCGGAAGCCCCGAGCAGTGCCGCGTAGGTGTTCCAACAGCCCATTTATCGCTTCGGAGGGACCGTTACTGGTGCCCGGATGATCAAAGTAGGCCACGATGTCATCACGACGCAGCTGCATCGTGCGACCCAGGATGCGGACCTCTGGCAACCCGTTGGGAACACCGGTGTGGATGCTCTTGATCAAGTCGGTCATGAGCTTCTTCCCGGTCGCAGGTTTCTCGGCTTGGTAAGCGTCGATGACCCTTTGGTAGACGCTCCACGTCACCTCGAATGCGACATGGTCCTCGTTGGCGAAGACAGCGGCGAGTCGGTGGTGTTGCTTCTCAGTCAGCAGTCCGGCGCGGGTTCTCGCGGCCCGGCGGATCCCATAGAGCGGGTCGCCTGAGCGTCCACGATGGCCCAAGGTTTCTTGCTGGAGACGCTGCCTGCACTCGTCGAGTTTCGTGCCGGCTAAGGCGACCACATGGAACGGGTCCATCACGATCTTCACCTTCTCGATGGCTTCCACTGCAGCGCTCTTGTAGCCGGTGAAGCCGTCCATTGCGACGACCTCTACGGCCTTTCGGAACTGTTGGGTCTGGGCCTCGAGCCAGGTCTTGAACGCCTTCTTCGAGCGTCCCTCGACCACCGCGAGCAGGCGCGATGGACCGGTTCCGGTTCTTGTCGGAGTGAGATCGATGATCACGGTGACGTACTTGCCGCCGAAGCGTGTGTGACGCCACACATGTTCATCGACGCCGACCGTCGTGACCCCATCGAGCCTGTCAGGGTCGTTGATGAGCAACTCAGCGGCACTCGCCAGGATCGCGTCGTGGGCGGTTTTCCACGCCACGCCCAAGTTGGCTGCGATTCGGGCGATCGACATCCGATCAATGACCACGGACTTCACCGCCAACGTGATCGCATCCCGCGAGAGCTTGCTCCGAGACGGAGCAGCGGCCTGAAGATTGTGACGCCAGATCCGCCCGCATGGCCGGCACCGGTACCGCGGCGCCAACACCTCCAATATTGTCGGTTTCCACCTAAACGGGACATGCGCCACGCGACGAACCACGGTGTCATGACGGCCACCTGGTTGGCCGCACACAGGACAAGACGTCGGGGCCGTCGTCGGCACGCACGACAACATCGTGTATCCCGGTTCGACCCGTTGAGCCACCACGCTCAGACCCAGACGGTCCAGACGGCAGAACTGATCAAGGCAAGGTGGGGTAGCGTTTCTCACAAGAGCCCTTGGGTTGGAAAGCGGAGACGTTAGAGACCTCCATCTTTGCAACCTGAGGGCTCCCTCACATCACCAGCCCGACAAGATCCTGATCAGGTCACCCACTCTTATCTGTGAAGAGCCCACAAAGCTACAACAAAGAGCTTACCCGCACCCTGCCATGACCGGACCCCACACGGTTGCAACCAGCCACGATCGATGGGGTGAGCAACCACTTCTGAACCACCCCAACAACGTTCCATTTTAATACTTGACGCAGCCATAAAAAGCACGTTGCTTCACAAGCAAAAACGAATGACTATGGCAGCGTTGGTTGGACCCACCAGGGAAATCCAAGCGGGAACAATCCACACTCAATCTACTGAATAGCTCACTCAAGTCTCTTGCCGTTTTCTCGTCCTGCCGTCGCTGCGCAGTCATGTCAAAGGTCCGGGAGTGTGCCCTCACAGGATCCGGATGAGAACTGTGTGGTTCGTATCGCTGTACCCACGGACGCACGCCCTGCGTTCAGTGGGCCCTCCACCTCGATCCGGCGATCGGTGAGGGTGCGCAGGCCTTGACGGCCCGTGCATCTGATGGCCGCGTCGTCACAACATCTTCGGGCTCTCGAGCCGTCATCGACAGTTCCGACCCCCGGGGATGGCCTCGCCCCGGCTCGGCCGCTCTGACGAGAAGGGCACGTTGGTGGTGTGGCAAATGGTGGCAACCTCTTGGAGGGCCAATTTCGACGGCGCTAGCTTGTGCTCACCCAAGGTCACTGAAGATCCGGGTGCGGCGTCCCACGACGACGGCTGTCGTTGCTCTTTTATTCTGCATGAGATGCGCGAAGTAAAAGAACCATGGCGTTATCCACCGAGAGAATGGACAATCAGATGCCACCCTCAGTTTCTCACCGCAGAATACGTGCTGCGTCGGCCTTGGCGGCTGCTTCAGCCATGACGTGTTCGCTATGGGTAGTCCCCGCTTCCGCGGAGAATGCCGGCCCAAATGCAAATCCGGATGATTCGATCATGCATTCACTGAGTATGATTCCGGAGGTGCAGGGGCCCATTCTTGAGGACGACACCACCCACATGTTCTCCAGCATGAAGCGGGCCAGGGTGCCGTTCGACGTGGCGGATTACGGCTATGTGGAAGAGGAATATTTCCTCTCTGGGACCAGTAATGTGTATGACGACGCCAGTGGCGACGTCGCGGTTGTGACGGAGGATGTTCCCTACGTGAACCGCATCATCGTGCGCCGCCCCGCCAAGGCGGCTGACTCTTCCGGGGTGATCGATGTCGAAGTGACTAACGCCTCGAATGGGTTCGCTGGTGAGGATATGTGGCGCAGGCTGTGGCAGCATCATTTCGCCAATGGAGACACGTATGTGGGAATCGTCTCGAAGCCGAGTCAGATTGAGGCGTTGAAGACTTACGATCCCGTGCGCTATGCCCCGGTTGCCTGGGATGAGGAGGGGCAGGCGTGGGACATCATCGCCCAGATGGGTGCCCTTCTGAAGAGTGAGGATGCAGGTCTCATCCTGGGCGGCCAGGAGCCCAAGACCATCTTGTTGACGGGGCAGTCCCAATCGGGCGGTTACCTTGCCACCTACACCAACAAGATCGCCGGTCTCGCGGAGGAGGCGAACGGTCAGTCGGTCTACGACGGCTACTTGAATGTCGCTGGTCTCACCGGTCGCTCACTGCGGACGGGTGGTCGGGCCACCCCGGCTGTGGATCCGGTGCTTTCGGTTCCCAACATCCTCGTGGACTCAGAGGCGATCCTGGACAGGAGAGGCCCCCGGAGCCTTCCGCCGAAGCAGCGTGTCTGGGCGGTACCCGGTACCCCTCACACTGATCTGCTGTCGCCGGTGATCCCTTCCGATGAGGAGATCGCAAAGAGCGGCCGGTCGTTCAACACTGATGTCCACAAGCCCGAATTTCTGGAGAGGCTCAATCACTACCCTCTGGAGCCCACCATCTTTGCGGCGACGGACGCGCTGGTGAAGTGGCACCAGGAAGGCATTCCGGCTGCACCGTCGTTGTGGGAGACCACCACCGCTACCGGAGCGCTCCTGCGGGACGACGCCGGCAACGCCCTGGGAGGGGTTCGCTACGGTCTCATCGACCACCCCCTCGGTCAGTATCTTGGAACAGATGGTCCGGGATTCACAGCTCATGGTGTGATGGATCTGATGTCGTTGAGTGATTTCACCACCGCCTACAAGACCCGCGCACAGTACCTGGCGTTGATGGCCGAAGTGGATGCGCGGCAGATCAGTGCTGGCTACCTGACCCCTGAGGGGGAGGACTACTTCGTTCATGTGGCCAATTACATGATGGATCGCATTGGTGTTGCCAAGACACCCCTGGCGGCCACCATTTCCGCCACCACAGCCCCGCAGACCTGCAGCGCTTCCGGAGCATCGGTGCCTGGATCGGTGACCCTGACCCAGGACGGTGTTGCTTCTGTGGAGGTCTACGTCGGTGAGAAGACCGGCACCAAGGCCGGTGACCTCAGTTCACTGGCGGCAGGAAAGTACCTGATCATCGCCACCGCCAAGGACGGTCACGCCTTCACCACCATCCCTGACGGGTGGACGGCAAGCCCCACCAAGGATGCTGAGGGGAACACCGTCAAGATCAGCGGGATCGTGACCGTTGGTGCCACCACCTGCACCCCGCCGACCACCACCCCGCCGGTCACGACCCCGCCGCCCACCCCCTCGTACCCGGGATCGATCTACACCACACCCGGCTACCACAACTACAACGGGCGCCACTGGTTCACGTCCTGCGAGCCCTACTCCGTCACCCAGCGCTGCCGCACCCTCATCCAGGCCACCACGGTGACCCAGGTCAAGGGACAATTCATCAAGAAGCTGGGCTGGACCTTCAACAACCTCACCTACCTCCCCGCCAAGAAGTCGGTGTGGGCGGGCAATCCGCTGGCCAGGACCGGCTCCTGGACCGCTGCTGACGGACGTCAGTGGAGGACCGAATGCAATACGCCCGCCACCGGCGGAAACGGGTGCCGTTCCTACGCCACGGCCAAAGTGATCGACAACATCGCTAAGACCGGCCAGCCCGTCCGCTACGGCTGGATCACCAAGGAGATCTTCAACAACATCGTCCTGTTCTCCTGACACACCACTGAAGAATCGTCGTGCCGGGGCCTGGAGTTACATCCGGGCCCCGGCACGAACGCGTTTGCCAATGATCGAGGTGGAATCACGACCGGGCGGTAGATGCTGACCGTGGCGATAACGGTGTTGCCGCGCAACGAGTGTCACGGGAGAGGCTTGGCGAGGAACAACCTCACCACGTCAGTGCCAGCGCTCGCCACGAGGTGGCTCAGTTTTTGACGCCGACTCGAAGACGGCCCCGCCACGCCGCAGGGTGAGTAGCGCCAGGATTTTGGACAGCGGACGAGGTGTGGTCCTTCCCTGTGGGGCACAGCACGTCGGTCCACCGCTGCCGCTGGATTCTGGGCAAGCTACATCACGGCACAATGCCGCATCGACGATTGCACGACGTGCACTCTGCGGGCGAATTTGCCAATCGGGGAGCCGCGCATTCGCAGCCCGGCTGTCCGTTGGTCGATGTGTCATGACTTGAGTTCGTCCACGGGCACAGGGGGCGCCGTTGGCTCAGTGAGGCGCCACGCTCGTGCTGTCGCGGACCGTGAGTGATGTTGCCAGCTCGACGTGCCGCGACGCGGGACGGCGCCCTTCAGCCATCGCGAGGACGGTCTCGACCGCCATCCATCCCATGCCTTCGAGGTGCTGATGGACGGTGGTCAGTGGTGGGGTCGCCCATGCAGCCTGCGGCGTGTCATCAAAACCAATGACGCTGAGCTGGTCCGGCACCCGGATGCCAAGCGCGTGGGCTGTGGCGAGCACGCCAAAGGCCATCTCGTCGTCGGCCCCCATGATCGCTGTGGGCGGGTTCGTCGAGGTGAGGAGTTCACGTGCGTGCCGAGCGCCTTCAGCAACGTCGAACTGGCCCGACCGGATAAGGGCAGGGTCGATCTCGAGCCCGGCGGCGTCGAGCGCCGCCTGGTAGCCGTAGAGACGGTCGCGGGCGGCATCGGAGCCCTCGGGCCCACCGATCCATGCGATGAGCGTGTGCCCGAGCCCTATGAGGTGCTCCGTCGCGGTGCGTGCGCCAGCCCAGTTGCTCGACCCGACGCTCACCATGCGGCGATGGTGCGTGTCCACGGGGTCGACAATGACGAAGGGCAGGCGAGCGTCGCTCGCGGCGTCAATGAGCCCGTCCGGCTCCGACAGTGTGAGCCCGATGATACCGATGCCGCCGACGGCGCGCTGGTCGTCAATCCACTCGCGGGCAACGGCCCGTTGGGTGCGCAAGGCGCGTTCGGGGGCAAGCCGTGTGAGCAAATCGACGTGCGCGTCGGTGGCCGAGGCCAAGACACCTTAAAGGACGCCCAGGATTCGACCGGCCCACGTTCGTCTTGATCAGAAAAGCCAGACCCAACGCTGCAGCCCTGAATTCATGGCCCAGTAGGAGGAGCGGAATGCGGTCACCTTCCTGCATACTGTCGATGCCGGTGGCACAATCACCATCCAGTGACTGACGAAGGGCAACGATGAGCCGCAACCCTCCACGCCCTGGGATCTGTCATGCCTGTGAATCGGTGGAGCCTCCGCAGCGAGGGCTGGCCTGCCTGGTGTTGGCGGCAGGTCTGGGCACCCGCATGCGACCGTTCACCGACGTGACCCCCAAACCCCTACTCACCGTGAACAACGAGGAGTTGCTGGCCAGGTCCATCAGCCAGGCGGCGGCCGTGGCAGCGAGGACGGCCGTGAACGCCTTCCACCTGGCGGAGCAGATCGTCGAGTTCGTCGAGCGGTCCTCGATCCACGTCTCGCGGGAACCCCAGTTGATGGGTACCGCAGGCGCCGTGGCACAGGTGGCCCACTGGTTGGAAGATGATGACCTGCTCATCCTCAATGCCGACACCTGGCTCGCAGCACTCGACGAGGATTTCGTTGCCGGATGGGACCGGACGGGGCCTCGTCTTCTTGTGAAGGATGTCGGTCGAGCCAGTGACTTCGGCACCCTGAGGTTCGTGGGTGCCAGCCTCCTGCCCAACGAGTTGGCGCGGGGGCTGCAGGTCAAGCCGTCGGGACTCTACGAGGAAGTCTGGCGACCGAGGATCGGCTCTCTCGACCTGTTCGTCACACAGGCCATGGCCTTCGATTGTGGGACTCCGCTGGAGTTCCTGCAGGCCAACCTTGCGGTCAGCGGGCTGTCTGCTGTCGTGCATCCCACGTCACACCCCGGCGGCACGGTTGTTGATTCAGTGTTCCTCAGAGGTGCGACCAGCCCGCCGGGAAGTGTTTGTGTCGGGGAGATCAGGGACGGGTTCGGGAACCTCTACGCTGCTCCCGATCCCGGCAACATCCGGACTCCGGCCAAAGCCATCCAGCGACCTTGAGAGGTTGCCCAACGATTGTCCGGCGCGTCTCCCTGCGCCTCATGTGCCCTCACTGATCCCCGAGAACGCCCTCGCGAAGTTGCTGTCAGGGCTCGCTTCGCCGGCCTTCGTCCGGCAGGATCGTTGTCATGACCGGCGCCACGCGTGAGCTAGCGATGTTCCCTCTCGGATCCGTGCTGTTTCCCGGGATGCCGTTGCAGCTCCGAGTTTTCGAGCCGCGCTACATCGCGATGCTGTCGTCGGTGCTCAAGGAGACTGAGCAAGAGTTCGGGGTGGTGCTGATTGAACGAGGCTCCGAGGTCGGGGGCGGCGACACCCGGTTCGGGGTGGGCACGGTGGCCCGCATCGTTTCCGTGGAGCAGAGCGAGGGCTTCATCGTGCTGCTGGCCACGGGTGGTGCACGTTTCGAGGTGGTCCGCTGGCTGCAGGATGATCCGTTCCCGCGGGCGGAGGTGCGCGAGCTTGCCCCTGTGGAGATTGATGAGTCCACCCCCTCAGAGGTCAACGAGGCCGAGGCTGCGGTGCGTGCCACCATCTCGAGGGCAACTGAGTTCGTCGAAGTTCCATGGCCGGCCGACATAGAACTGTCGTCCGATCTGGCGCAGCGCATCTGGCAGGTCGCCGGCATCGCACCGCTCAACACGATGGACCAGCACGCGCTCCTGCGCTCCAGAAGTGCCTCGGAACTGCTGAGCCGACTTGTTGAAGATGTTCAGGGGGCGGACATCCTCTTCGCCGCCGGGTGGGGCTCCGATCTGCAGGACGGCGACGACCTCCCCGAGTGAGCGCCCAGCCACCCGCCTCTCATCTGCGGTGGTCTCGGGCGCCGGGTGGCGCTGAAACAGGAGAGCTCAGAGCATGCCCAAGCACCTGCAGTACACGGACCAAGGCCGCTACCTGGGGGCGACTCTCACCACAGCGAATGACCGCACGGACCTGTACGAGCGGCGCGTCCAGGATGGTCCTTCCCCTCAACCCGGCCGGTAGGAGCGATTGGGCCATGAATCCCGGCACCACAGCGATACCTCGACCCGTCCTGACGGCCTCGCTGATTTCCCGGAACCCGGATGCAGCCACGTCAACGAGTCGCCCGGGTGAGTGCCTCTCCACGTCCGCGAGCACCCAGGGACCCATCCAGGACGGGTCGAGGCGGGAATCGTGCAGAATCGGCTCCGCCACGACGTCTTGGAGGAACACAGGATCCTGTTCGCCGAGAGCGCTGGAGTCAGTGACTACGGCGGAGCGAGAAACTTCTGCAAGGGGGATCTGAAGAGAGCCGGCTCGGATGGGGTCCACCATGTCGATCAGAACGTCGACGGAGCCATTGATGACGCAATCCCGGACATCTGCATAGGAAACACCCTGTAGCCGGAGATGTGTCAAGGGGCGCTCCCAGGACAGGCAATCCACCAGGAGTCCAAATTGCGTTTGAGTGAAGTAGTCGCTGAGCCGTCCGGGGAAGCCCAGCACCACCACCTCATCGTCCCCGTCCCGGCGTGCGGAGTGAGCGGCGATCAGTATCAGTGGTGCCCGCTCCGCCAGCGATCTTCCACGATCGGTGAGTCCCTGATATCCGCCCGGTCCACGCTCGACGAGGAGCGCACCGACCTCCCTTTCCAGGCAACGGATGCGTTTGGAGAGGCCAGACGTCGTCATGTGCAGTTCCTCCGCCGCCCGCCCGAAATGGGCCGTTCGTACGAGAACCGCGAAGCTGTGAAGGTGTTCAAGGTTGAGTTCCATCCGGGACCTCTTGTTCCACACATCTCCGAAGACCGAATGCACTGCTGACGTCGACCTTCTGGCGGCCGTGTCCAAGTGGGACACGGGTCTGCCCAATCGTGGCGGCTCCGGTCACGATGGTTGCAACCTGTACAGCACCCAGATGGAACACCAGTACAGCATCTGGATGGAGCTGAGCAATGCGAACGACGAAGACCATCGTGAACAACGTTGTGGGCCTGGGCCTCGGTTGGGGGTGCGGTCCACTCGCCATGGCACCCGCAGAAAGCTGGCCAAGGCTGCACAGCTGAGGAATTGCCCCCACGGTCCCGCCCAGCCCTGTACATCCTCCATCGCATCCAGAAAGTGAGAGCAGAGTCATGACCTCAAAGAGGGCGCTTCTGGTGGGCATTGATGTCTATCCAGACCCCCAGAACAATCTGAATAGTTGCGTGGCAGATACCCGACGATTCCAGGACCTGCTGCAGCGCTACTACGGGTTCGATGCCCAGGACATCGCCGTCCTCCACGACAACGACGCCACTCTCGCAAATGTACGGGAGCAACTGAGCCACCTTTTCGACGGAGTGAGCGCCGGAGACGAAATCGTCTTCTTCGAGTCCTCCCACGGGTACCGCTATGTCAAGGGCACCACCTACACCGAGGTCCTCTGCCTGTACGACGCGTTCCTCGAGGACACCGAGTTGGTCGACCTCAGCCAGAACGTGGCGCTCGGCACACTGACCTGCGTCATCGATGCCTGTCACTCGGGAGGGCTCGAGAAGCTGTTCTTCGCTCCGGGCGGCCTCCAGGCCGCGCGCGCGAAGGTGTGGAGGCCGACTCCCGAACGGGCTGCTGCCGACGTGGCGCGTCTCACCCAGGCCACCTCTTTCAAGTCCTTCGGCCACCCGGCTACTTCTGACACCGGGACGGTCGCGAAACAGTTCTCCCCGGCAGCATTTGGAACGAATTCTGCACCCTCAGCGAAGAGCGTTGACGGTGGCTCTGAACTGAATGGGGTGCTGTTCGCAGCATGCCTTGGCGACCAGACCGCGGCTGCAGGAAGCCCTCCCACTGACGGGCTCTCGGCGTTCACTTGGGCGCTCGGTTGTGAGATCGAGGCCGGCGGCACATCAAGATCGGCCGAGGCGTTGTGTGGAAGCGTCGATCAACGACTGCAGACACTGAACATGCGCCAGACCCCCATCGTCGAGGCCCCCATCGCCCATGCCGGCTGGCTCACGCAAACCATCATCGGCTACGGCGCAGCGACCGAATCGTCGACACCCACAGGAACTCAGACCCTTTCGCCAGAGGACGCGCCGAGCGACGGCTTGTTCGACTCGTTCCTTCAGGGTCTCGGGGTTGGCGGCTAGGGCCACCAACCACACCATCCAGGCATGTCTGGATGAGGCGACCAAGAGAATCCACCCACAACCGGAAAGGGAGTGCACTATGGCACTCACAGCAACCACACCGACCAGCGCTGAAGACAAGGGCTGGATGGACTTCTTCAGCAGCATCATTCCGAGCGTTGCCTCGACGGTGGCGTCCACCGTGGGCATCGACCCCCGGGTCGCCGGCCAGACGGTCAGTCAGGTCATGAGCATCTTCGGAATCGGCAAGGCCTTCACCACACAAGTTGCCAAGGATCAGGCTGTCGCCCAACTGAAGGAGATCGTCACGCCACACCTGGACGACCCGGCCTTCACCAAGGCACTCGGAATGTGGCTACAGGCAGCGATCCAGCCGATCCAGGCACACAAGGAAGGCAAGGAGTACTCGCCCGACCTCAGCAAGTCGTGGCTCTCGGATGCCTGGGACACGGTGACCGACACGGTCGCAGATGTCGACTGGGGGCAGGTCGCCCAGATCGGCATGCGAACCCTGCCGCTCGTCCTTGCAGTCCTGTAGACGGGAAGGGGACGGGCTCGTGGCCAACGACCTCGACATCTACGAGGCAATCGCAGTTGCTCTGGCCGATGTTCGCGCGCCCGACCTCTCCCCATTCGCCCCCTCATTGGTGGGGGACGCCCTGACTCGCGCACTGAGTCTTCCTGCTGCCCGGGCCAGCTTCCTCGCATGGCTCCAGGGAAGGGTGCAGTCGCTCAGCGGAGGACGCGTGTCAATCGAAGAACGGCCCGACGGTGACGCGCCGCCGCCCAGCGCCGATACCGCCTACGAGGTGCCTCTCCGGTTGGTCATCCGGGACGAGCCGTTCGCAGAATCCGCCATCCTGCGAGCCGACAACGATGCGCTGCAGTACCCGATGAGGGGCTGATCAGCCTCCCACACTCCGGTCACCGACTCCAGGAACGCACGGCGACGCGGACTCAGGCCTCCGTGCGCCAGGTGTGCTGCGGATCGAAGCCGAGCAGGCGTCGGGCTTTGTGGATGCTGAGCATCGTGTCGTGCTCGCCAAGATCGCCATGGACCGGGGTCTGGGGAAACACTTCTGCAACGAGCTCGGCATTCCGCCGCGACATGACGGTGTCGGCCGCCGCGATGATGAAGTTGTCGAACCCGGGGGGTGCCACCTCGAGTGCACGCTCAACCGCCTGGGAACCGTCGCGCGCATCGATGTAGCCCCAGAGGTTCCACTTGCGCAGGGTGGCGTCGGCATCGAACGTCGGGAACTCCGCATAGTCCTCTGGCCACATGACGTTCGAGAAACGAAGTGCGGTGATCGACAGATCGGGGTGCCAACGCACCAACTCGCGGGCCAACTGCTCTTCGAGCGTCTTGACAATGGAGTACACCGACTCGGGACGCGGGGCGTACTCCTCGTCGACGGGAATGTAGGGGGGTGGCACGTCGAACGGCAGGCCGAGCACGGTCTCACTGGACGCATAGACGATGCGTCGGATGCCGGTGCGCACCGCCGCCCAGAACACGTTGAACGTGCTCGTCATGTTGTTGTGGAAGGTGGCAGCATCGGGGAGAATCCCGGGGGCGGGGATGGCGCCAAGATGGACGACCGCATCGAAACGGGGGGAGCGGTCCACGCCTGCCAGAGCGTCGGCGACCTGGCCGTAGTCCGTCAACTCGACTCGTACGAATCCGTCCCCGCGTTGGCCAACAACATCCAACCCCACAACATCATGGCCGAGTTCACGAAGCTGACGTGCGACGACCGAGCCGAGTTTGCCAGAGGATCCAGTGAGAGCAATGCGCATACGGCCAGTCTGTCACTCCGGTCGCCCAGCAACTCGTCAATCCCTGGGTCGAAACGAGTGACGCCACGGGAGCCGTGAGTAATGAGAGAAGGTGTGGCCCCACGACGCGGCTTTGATCCACCATGTATGGCGTGTCAGATCCTCCGAGCGTCCGCGGACGGATTGCCCCTCACCACATCCATCTCCGGTCTGGAAACACACCTCGAAGAGATGCTCCTGCTGCTCCGATCCACGTCGACAGGCGGGGCGACGTGGCGCGCACGTACGGCCAGTGGCATGAACGTCACCCCTGGGCGCTGCTCCAGGACAGGTAGTCGATTTCTATGTCTTCGGCCCAGATCTCGACGTCAATCTGCGAGGTGGAGTACCGACCTTCCGCGAGGCGGCCCTTGGCGAACAGGTCGCGGCGTCGGGTCGCGGCGCCCTGTTGCGCAGCCTCCTCGGCAAGATGCGGTGGGATGAACAGGACGCCTGCGGGTGTACCAAGGACGACGTCGCCAGGCATGGCCGTAGCCCCCCCTATGCGGACCGGGATGTTCAGACCGGCCAATGTCACTTTACGGATGGGTGTGGGATCCGTGCCGCGGTAGTACACGACGCTGTTGGAAAGCGAGGTGATGCCCTCAAGGTCCCGGATACCGCCGTGGATCACCGCTCCGGCTTTGGTCTTGGAGTCGATGGCGGTGCCGAGTTGGTCCCCAATCACCGTGCCCTCGTAGATCTTGCCGAAGATGTCCACCACCATCACGTCGCCGTCCACTAGGGACTCCACCACGAGCCAGTTCTGGTTGTCCGAGCGGGTCGGTCGGCCTTCGCGGTTCGCGGTCTCCACCATGACATCGTCCAGGTCCGGGCGTCGGGGCAGGAACTGTGCCGTGACGGCCCGGCCCACCAGACGCCGGCCGGGATGGGTGACCAACCAGTCACCCTCGAACTGGTGCTCATAGCCCGCGTCCCACAAAACCTGCCAGACCTGCTCAATGGTGGCCGTACGGAGTTCTTCGAGTACGGCATCGGGTACCCGCGGCCTTCCGTCGTCGAAGCGATCACCGTGCCACTGATCGGTCATTGCCTGGATGGTCTCAAGCCCTGGCTGGATGTGCATGTCCACTCTCCGAAATGTTGGGGTGACGATGGATGGGGGCCACCGCGATGTGGGTCGCAGGGCAATGGGACTCAGTGAAAGGCAGCCTGCTGGAGGCCGCGCAAGTACCCGACGGCGAACAGCCGGCCAAGCGTTCCGTAGCCGGCGATGAGGTCTTCCTCGCCGATGAGGGAGGGGACGTGATCTGAACGCATGACACCGTCGAACCCGATCTCCCGGTAAGCGTTGAAACAGGCGACCATGTCGGTGGGGCCGGCGTCGTGCCACGTCTCCACGAAGTTGTCGCGCGTGCCAGCGACGTCCCGCATGTGGACGAACGCGATTTTCCCCTGCCTGCCGAAATGGTGGATCGCTGCAGGAAGGTCGTCGGTCATGAGGCGGAAGTTGCCCTGACAGAAGGTGATGGCGTTGCGGGCGCTGGGGTTGAGAGAGAGGAGGCGGTCGAATCCCTCAATGCTGCTCATGATGCGTCCAACCGCTCGGATGGGGGAGCGCGGTGGGTCGTCGGGGTGCATCGCCAGCGTCACGCCCGCTCGCTCAGCAGCTGGGAGCACGCAGTCAAGGAAGTACTTCAGGCTGCTCCAGAGCGTCTCCTCACTCAGTGAGCCCTGTGGGGTGGGCGGGGCGTCGCGCATGAGATCCAGATTGAAACCGCTGACCGTTGAGCCGCCGCGAGCGGGGATGGTCGTGGACGTCCTGAGCCAGCCGAAGTCTGCCATCCACGCGTAGCACCAGACTGGGACCTCGAGACGGCCCATGTTTTCGATGAGAGTGATGACGTGGTCGATCTCTTCGTCTCGTCCCGGGAGTCCCCGCTTGGTGAGTTCCATGGGGGGGCGGTCCTCGATCACGTCGAGTTGGAAGCCGTTGTCGTTGTACTGCTGCTTGAGCCGGAGCATGGGGAGGAAGTCCCACGGCTGCTCCCCGTATTCCAACCTGTCCGGCTGATAGAAGGTCCCCACCGCACGGACGATTCCTGCCTGCCGCATCAGGGGCCACAGGCTGGTCCCTGCAAGATGCGGTTGCAGCATTTCACCGAGTTCTAACATAGTTCGTGTCCTTTGGTCCTGGGGCGTATGACGGCCGGTTGGGTGGTGTGGTGCCGGTGGCGATCCTCGACCCGCGGGCAGTGCGCGGCCGCTCACGGCGTCACCCCTGAACCCCCGATGCGACCGTGACGAGCATCTGACCAATCGCTCCCACCTCGTCACGAATCCGGTAGGCCGGACCAGAGACGCTGATGCCGCCCACTGGCTCCCCGGTCTCGTTGGTGATGGCCGCCGCCACTCGAATCACTTCATCTCCGCTGTTGTAGGTGGCGTAGCCACGCTGAGAGGCGATCGTGAGGGATTCTCTCAACTCTGCCGTGTCCACATCGGCGAGGGGGAGACCTGCGGCAACGGCGGACTCGTGGAGCGCCCGAAGCCTGTCGTCGGTGGACATCCGCGAGAGCGCCGCCCGGCCGATGGCCGTCACGTGCAGGGGCGAGGGGACGGTGGGGAGTTGGATGCGCACGGCATGGGGGGACTCAAGAAAGTCGACGAAGACGATCTCGCCGGAACTGATGGACGCGACGTGGACGGTTTCTTGCAACGCTTCGTGCAGCTGCTGCGCCGCAGCGCGGGCAATGTCGCGAAGATGCTCGGCGGGGCGAAAGTTGCGCGTCAGGAACAACAGCTTGGAAGTCAATTGGTAACGACGGTCCGGCGCCTGACGTACGTATCCCGCAGTGCGCAGAGCGGCGAGGAGCCGGGAAACAGTGGACTTGTCCAGGTCGAGGGCGGACGCGACATCGCCAACGGCGAGTGGTTCGGACTGGGTGGCGACATGTTCCAAGATTCGCAGTCCTTTCAGCATCGTCAGCGACGACGGCTTTTCACGCTCTGCGGGTGGGTGTGCCGCTGGTCGTGTTGCCATGTCGGCCTTGTCGTTGTTCATCGGGTGCCCACTTCGCTCGTCGTCCAGAGAGGTCACCATCGACGGCGTCGCCATTGCTCCGTGCCTGTCGAACACCTGCATGTCCGCTCGTGGTGGTCCCGAAGGAGCCGTCACAGATCCGGAGTGCCCATCCACCAAGGTCGGGGCTTCGCCACGTCGCGGGTCGCTCATGGTCACAGTCTTGCATCAATGTGGTCGCAATATCTACAACGCCGTTGCACATGCTGACACAGGGATGTAAGTTGACGCACAAGTGGACAGGGATGAGCGCCGCCATCCGCGGCCACGCAACCAGCTACGACCTCGCTGCGGACGTCGTTTGGCAGCGCTCATCAACACGAAGAGTTCCGATATCACCGCTGCCGGTACACAGATCGTTCCGCGCCAGCACATCCAAGTCAGAGGAGACTCATGAACAAGCTCGCAGTTGCTGCCGTGATGGCAGCAGCGTTGGCCGTCACTGCATGTGGCGGGAACGCTAGTGGCCCCGCCGGGCCGCAGGAGCCGAAGGACAAGGGGCCGCTAGTGGTGCTGACCTACGCGCAGGGCGATCAGCTTCCCATGTACCAGGAGTTCTTCGACAAATGCTCCGCGGACACGGGGTACAAGTTTGAGCAGCTGCAGGTGGACTCGGAGAACATCTTCAACAAGGCCATCCAGCTCACAGCCAGTGGAGATGGTCCGGCAGCGATCCTGGCGGACAACCAGATGGTGGCCGGGCTGGCGAACGCCGGGGTGCTCTCGCCGATCTCCATAGGTGACCTGGACCCCAACGACTTCGTCGAGGGTCCATTCAAGTCCGGTCAGTTCGAGGGTAGGCAGTACGGCCTCCCTGTTGGAAACAACGGCGAAGTCGTCGTGTACAACAAGGGGCTCTTGGATGAAGCCGGCCTGGAAGCTCCAAAGTCTTGGGCTGACCTGACCGAGGCGGCAAAGAAGCTGACAACCGATGGCCGGTACGGATTCGCGCAGACATTTGTGGCCGGCGAGACACTCTCGTGGAACTTCTGGGCTCAGCTGTGGTCGGCTGGGGGATCCATTGCTGATCTCGGGTCCCCTGAGGCCGTCGAAGCCGCGACATTCTGGGCGTCGTTTCTGAAAGACGGCTACGCACCGCAGGCACAGCTGCAATGGCAGTCCACCGACATCATCGGCGAGGTGGCCGCGGGGCGGGTTGCGATGGCGCAGGTTGGGACGTGGACTCTCAGTAACTTGTTGGAGCAGGCGAAGGCCAACGGCATCGAGATTGGGATGACAACGCAAGTGAGCAAGGACGGCAGCGCGCCCATCGTGCCGTTCGGTGGGGAGGTTCTGTCTGCAGGTTCCAGCGTTTCCGGTGACGAGCTCCAGGCCGTGAGCGAGTGCATTGTCTCGTGGTCGACCGACGTTGAGGGGCTGGTCAAGAGAACAAAGCTGCTCGGGTACCTGCCTTCCTACATTCCGGCTCAGGAGGCGGCTCTGAGGGAATCCCCGTTCCTGACAGTGCTCTCCGAACAGCTCAAGACGTCGCGTGGACGCACCGAGGAGGTGGGTGCGGACTACCAGTCCCGCACTCTGGCCATCTCGACGGCTCTCCAGAAGATCGCAACCGGTGACGCAACCGCTCAGGATGCGATGACTGAGGCGCAGGCCTCAGCTGCCAAGGGCGAATAGGCCAGCACCGCCCGTGATGTGGCGGGGGCTGGGTAACAGCTCCCGCCTGCAGGCCAATGATCATCGAGAAGGACCAACTGAAATCGTGTTCCAGCACTCAGCCAAGGGAACCGTGACATGTCACACGTTATAGAAAACTCCGTTCGTCGCCGTCCGCACGGGATGCGCGCGTCGGCGGCAAGAGTGCTCTTCATCCTGCCGGTACTGGCGTTTTTGCTCCTGGTATTCGGATATCCGATCGCGTTCAACATCTGGCTCACTTTTCAGTCCTACGATCTGAAATCCATGATCACGGGCGTTTCCGAATTCGTTGGCTTTGCAAATATTGTCAGCGCAGTCACAGACCCAAACTTCGGTACGGCCCTCTTGAACACCCTCTTTTTCACCCTCGCCTCGCTGTTCGTCCAATTCATCATTGGACTCGCGCTCGCATTATTCTTCTACAACAACTTTCCGCTGAGTCGAACCATTCGGGCAATGCTGGTTCTCCCATGGCTCGTGCCCTCCATTGTGGCAACCACCGCGTGGCGCTTCATTTTCAAGGATCCGAGCGGATTTCTCAACCAACTCCTTGGGGTCTTCGGTGTCGCGCCTGTGCACTGGCTGACGTCAAACGACACAGCGCTCGTGTCGATCATCATCATCAACATCTGGATCGGCATAGCCTTCAACCTGGTTTTGCTGCACTCGGGCCTCCAGAGCATACCAACGGAACAGTACGAAGCTGCCGCCATCGACTGCGCCGGCTATTGGAAGCGCTTCTGGTACATCACCATGCCAGCACTCCGCCCCGTCATAGCAGTCCTGCTGGTGTTGGGGTTCGTATACACGCTGAAGCAATTCGACCTCGTGTGGACGCTCACCAAGGGCGGGCCGGGAAACTCATCCCAACTGCTTTCGACGTGGTCCTACAGCCTCTCCTTCCAGAGCAACAAATTCGGTCAGGGTGCAGCAGTCGCGGATGTCCTTTTTCTTCTGTCGGGGCTGATCATCATCGGCTACACGTACGTCCAGAGGAAGCATGCTAATGCGTAGGTTCAGAAGTTCAGTTGGTCCCTACGGTCAGACCGTGGTGGGGATAGCGATACTTGCGGTTCTGCTCTTCCCTTTGGCATGGGTGGTGCTGTCGTCGTTCCAACCGACGTCGGACTTCTACAAACCCAACCCCACCCTCATCCCCCGCACATTCACCTTGGAGAACTATGCCAATATCTCGGCGCAGTTCGGTCCTTTGGCAACCAGTCTGCTCATCGCAGTGCTGTCTGCTGCGCTGTCGTTGGTGATCGGGATACCCGCCGCCTACGCTTTGGCTGTTTTCCGCTGGCGCCGGATTGCGGTTGCTATGTTCCTCATCCTGATCACCCAAGTTGTCCCCACGGTGATGATCGCAACCCCCGTCTTCCTGATCTTCAGCAAGATTGGACTGCTCAACTCCATTCCAGGTCTGGTGATCGCAAACAGTTCCGCTGGCGTGCCGTTCACGGTATTGGTGTTGACTCCCTTCATAGCCGGGATCCCTGCGTCGCTAAGGGAAGCCGCGTATCTGGATGGCGCGGGGGAGTGGCGAACACTGTTGTCGGTCATCATTCCGACCACGAGATCCGCAATCATAGCCGCAGGACTCTTCAGCTTTCTTTTCGCTTGGGGTGATTTCTTGTGGGCGGTCACGCTCAATACGAACGGAACCATCACCCCGCTTTCACTGAGTCTTTTCAAATTCATTGCGTACGACTATGTGGAGTGGGGTGGAATCATGGCAACCGCGACCATTGCACTCATCCCTGCGACCATCCTTCTCATTGCGTCGCAGCGCTACATCTCTTTAGGGCTCACGGCTGGAGCGGTGAAGGACTGATGTCCAACGAATCGCTTACCCGCTCCGTGTCGGCACAGCGTTCCCGAAGTCCGCTTTCCACCTCCGAGAATTTGACGAGAGGAGAAGATCCCACCCATGGATGGACTTGTGTTCATTGGCAACAGCAAGGCGGAGATTCGTGACTTCGAGGTGCCGGCCCCAGGGCCGACAGAGGTACTCATCCGGATCCGGGCGTCGGGACTCTGCGGCAGTGACTTCCACACTTACGACACGGAAGAGGGCCTGCGCGGCCCAGACGGAGCATTCATTGCGGCGGGCCACGAACCGGCGGGGGAGGTCGAGGAGGTGGGCGAACTGGTCACGGGGTTCTCTCCTGGAGACCGGGTTTCGGCCCACCACCTTCTGGGATGTGGATATTGTCGAAGCTGCTTGATGGGCTATCCGGTGAGTTGTAGCTCCAGCGCGCGTGCAGCATACGGCGGTCATCGCAACGGCGGACACGCGGAGTACCTGCTGGCTGAGTCAAGATCGCTGATTCATCTTCCGGACAATGTTTCATTTATTGACGGCGCCATGGTTGCGTGTGGCTTCTCGACAGCGTTTTCTGCTTGCCGAAAGGCCACGATCACGGCTGGCGACTTCGTCTTGGTCGCTGGACTCGGACCTGTGGGGCTTTCCGTGGCCATGATCGCGTCCTCACTTGGCGCCATCGTGATGGGAGTCGACATCGACCGCGCTCGCGCTGAGAAGTCGCGCGAGTTCGGGATTGTCCACACGGTGTCCAGCTCCGCCGAAGCGGATGCTGTGGAGGAAGTGAATCACTTCACAGGAGGGCATCGGGTGGATGTTGCCATCGACTGCACGGGTAGTGATGCCGCTCGACATCTGTGCCTCGAGGCAGCGGCAGTGTGGGGACGCGTTGTTTTCATTGGATTCGGCGGGGGTGACCTCAGTGTGAATGTGGCGGAGTTGTTCATCATGAAGCAATTGACAGTCAAGGGCTCGTGGGTGTCGAGCATGGCTGAGTCCTCTGAGGCAGTCCGACTCATCTCTCGCTTGAACCTCCACCCCGACCGCATGGTCACGGCAACGTATGGGCTTCGCGAAGGCGTCGCTGCCTACAAGGCCTTCAAGAAGGGTGCGCCGGGCAAGCTGGCGATCGTGTCCTGATGCGCTCATCTCCAATCTGGCACTCACGATGATGCATCCTCCGATACGAGAAGGACACAATCGGTGAAACTCACGCTTCAGCTTCACGAGGGGTTTGATGACGATGACCTGGTGTACGCCCTGCAGATCGGTGTTCGGTACGTCACGGTGAGCACGACCGGAGCGGATCTCAACACCCTCCGGCAGGTCAAGACCAGAATCGAGTCCGCAGGTCTGGCGCTGACCAACATTGGGGACACCTCGGTCCACAACATGAGGTCGGTGACTCTCGGTCTCCCAGATCGAGATCAGAAAATTGAGGAATACCTTCACTACTTGGCCAATATCGCTGCGCTTGGACTGACCTACACGACGTACGCGCACATGGCGAATGGCATCTGGCAGTCTTCGCAACCGGGTAGCGCCCGAGGGGGTGCGCTGGCGAGAATGTATGAGCCTGAGACCGCGACTGGGTTCTGGGTGGGCGATGAGTATGCGATGACGACCGTCGACGGGTGCGAGTACTCACCAGAGGAGATCTGGGCCAACTTCCACTACTTCGTCAAACAGGTTGCGCCGGTGGCGGAGTCACTCGGCATCAACATCGGGCTCCACCCGGACGATCCGCCGGGCCTCACCCTGGGAGGAGTACCACGGTGTGTCGCAAGTTCTTGGGAGGGATATCAGCAAGCTTTTGAGCTCGCCAATAGTCCGAACCTGGGGATTTGCCTGTGTCTCGGTACCTGGTTGGAGGGCGGCGCATCCATGGGCTGTACGCCGGAGGAGGCCATTCGAGGGTTCGCTGCTCAGGGGAGGCTGTGGAAAGTCCATTTCAGGAACGTCGACGCCCCTTTACCGAGGTTCACGGAAACGTTCATCGACGCAGGCTACGGCGACATGCGGCGCTACATGAGAACACTCAAGGAGGTCGGGTTCAATGGCATTGTCATCGTGGATCACGTTCCCCGCATGGTGGGGGATGGACGCAATCCTTGGAGCTTGAGCATCGGCTACATGCAGGGGTTGATGGATGAACTGGAGGTCGAGCGGTGATGGGTTTCGCGGGAGTGACGAGGCAAGGTGCAGCATGCGCGTAGTGGTGACCGGTGGGAGCGGACGGGTGGGGCAGGTCACGGTGCGCGGCCTTGCTGCGGCCGGCCACCACGTTGTCATCGCAGACCGCGTGCCTCCATCGCCCGACGGAGAATGGGGTGAAGGGTTCGTGGGGGTGAGTGCCGACAATCATGCGGACCTACTTGATGCCTGCGGTGGGGCCGATGCCATCGTGCACCTCGCAGGCTTTCCGAAACCCGAGGGGTACCCGCCTCACCTCGTGCACAACAACAACGTGACGGCGAGCTACAACGTGCTGTGCGTCGCGATTGAGCTGGGCATGCGTCGAGTGGTGATGGCGTCCAGTGTCAACGCGATGGGGCTGACCTGGAGCCGGGCGCCCGCGTTCGACTACTTTCCCGTCGACGAGGACCACGCCACGCGGAACGAGGACCCTTACAGTCTGTCGAAATGGGTGGGGGAGCAGCAGGCCGACTCCGTCGTACGCCTGCATCCGGATCTCAGCGTCGCCAGTCTTCGTCTGCACATGTTCATGCGTGACCGTGCCGAAGCCCAACGAAACAGCTCCGGTGACCTGAGCGAGGGAGCAGCACGCGGACTGTGGGGCTACACCACACACCGCATGTGGATCGACGCCTGCCGGTTGGCGCTCACCGCCGATTTGTCCGGCCACGAGGTGTTCTTTGTCGTAGCGGACCGGACGGTTCTCGACGAGGATTCCGAGGCATTTGCCAGGTCCCGGCATCCGGGAACACAGATCCGAGGGCAATTATCGGGGAACCAGGGGTTCTTCGATTGCGGCAAAGCCAAGCGCATCCTCGGGTGGTCAGGCCGCGACGACTAGGGTCTCGAGGTTGACATCACAGTCCGTGGGGTTTCCACTGTACGCATGAGCACCGTCGAGTCGCCCGCCCCAAGCGACACCCGGGCATCCTTTTTCGGACATCCCCGCATGCTGGCCAACCTGTTCAGCGTGGAGATGTGGGAGCGCTTCTCGTTCTACGGGATGCAGGGGATCCTGCTCTACTACATGTACTTCACCGTCACAGATGGCGGGCTGGGCATCGACCGCGGTGTCGCCACCGGACTGGTCGGCGCCTACGGCGGCGGGGTCTACCTGTCGACGATCCTCGGAGCCTGGCTGGCTGACCGTCTGCTGGGTTCGGAGCGGGTGCTGCTCTACTCCGCGATCATGATCATGTTCGGCCACATCTCGTTGGCGGTGCTGCCAGACGTCGTCGGGCTCACCATCGGGCTCATTCTGATCGCGGTCGGCTCCGGTGGTCTGAAGGCCAACGCCACGTCTCTGGTCGGCACACTGTACGAGGAGGGGGACGAGCGTCGCGACGCCGGGTTCTCGATCTTCTACATGGGCATCAACGTCGGTGCCCTCGTGGGACCGCTGATCACCGGGTGGTTGCAGCAGAGCTGGGGTTTCCACTTCGGATTCGGCGCCGCAGCCGTGGGGATGGCAGTGGGTCTGACGCAGTACTCACTCACCCGCAAGAATCTTCCGGCAGCGGCACACGACATACCCAACCCGTTACCGTCGGCACAATTCGGGCGTTTCGCTCTCGTCGGGGTTGCTGCCCTCGCGGTGATCGTCGGGGTGCTTTTCACCGGTCTCGTGAATGCCGGCAACCTGGCAAATGTCATGGCAGGTCTGGCAATTCTCGCCTCCATCGCCTACTTCGTCCTTTTGCTGAAAAGTCCCCGTGTTGATGCCACCGAGCGCAGCAGGGTGGTCTCGTTCATCCCCCTCTTCATCGCCTCAGCCGCCTTCTGGGCCCTCTTCCAGCAGCAGTTCACCGTCGTGGCCATCTACTCCGAGGAGAGTCTCGACAGGACCATTCTCGGCTGGACAATGCCGCCGAGTTGGGTCCAGTCGATCAACCCCGTCTTCATCATCGTCTTCTCCGGGATCTTCGCCGCCGTCTGGACGAAGCTGGGATCACGCCAGCCCAGCTCGCCGCTGAAATTTGCCTGCGGCCTGATTGTCATGGGTCTGGCTTTCCTGGCTTTCATCCCGTTCGCCGGCGGGGGACCCAACAGCACACCACTTCTGGGGCTGGTCTTCATCCTGTTCCTGTTCACGCTGGCCGAGTTGTTCTTGTCCCCGATCGGTCTCTCGGTGGCAACCAAGCTGGCACCGCAAGCATTCCGAACCCAGATGGTGGCCCTGTTCTTCCTCTCCGTGTCCATCGGCACCACCCTCGCGGGTATCCTCGCTGGCTTCTACGATCGGAACGACGAGGTCCCGTACTTCTCGTTCCTTGGTGGCACCTCGATCGTGCTGGGCGTGATTCTGGCAGCGTTCGTCCCGACGCTCAAGAAGACGATGCGCGGCGTTCGCTGAGCCTGCGGAACGCCCCGCCGCGGTCGGAGGGACCTCCCGGGCTATCAGGCCGGAACCAGTACGAGGTCATGGTTGCCCCGGTTCAGCGATTCCACGCCGTCCTGGACGCACACGACGATGTCCTCGATGCGTGCGCCATGGTGACCGGGGTGGTAGATCCCCGGTTCGACGGAGAAGGCCATGCCGGGCTCCAGGAGCAGGTCATTGCCCTGGACGATGTAGGGATCCTCGTGGGTCTGAAGTCCTATGCCGTGCCCGGTCCTGTGGATGAAGAGTTCCCCGAAGCCAGCGTCGGTGATCATGTTGCGCGCCGCGGCATCGACGGAGGCGCAGGTCACCCCTGGGCGGACGTGGTGCACCGCCGCGGTCTGGGCTCGATGCAGAACGTCGTATGAGGTGAGGAAGTCCACGGACGGCTCGCCCACCACATAGGTTCGCGTGCAGTCCGAGCAGTAGCCGGCCGATGTGGTGCCTCCGATGTCGACGACGACGGGATCGCCCGGGCGGATCATCCGGTCGGACAACTCGTGGTGAGGGCTGGCCCCGTTGGGGCCCGAGCCGACGATCACGAAGTCCACGCTCGTATGCCCCTCGGTGCGTATGGCCTCGGCAATGTCGGCACCCACCTGACGCTCCGTGCGCCCGGCCCTCAACCACTCGGGCACCCGCGCGTGCACCCGGTCGATCGCGGCCCCGGCCTGCCGGAGCGCGTCAATCTCGGCGCGCGACTTGCGCATCCGCAGCGGCGACATCACCTCACCGGCCAATTGTTGCCCGACGCCCGGCAGGGCGGCGCGCAGTCGCAGCACCTTCTCCGCCCACATCTGGTTGTCGAGCGCCACGACCGCGGCGTCGGGTACGAGGCGGGCCACGAGATCGTACGGATCATCCGTCTCGTCCCAGCCCACAATTTCCAGGCCGGCGGCTCCGGCAGGAGAGGCCTGGGCGGCGGGACGCTCCAGATTTGGGACCACCATCACCGGATCGGACCCGGCCCTCACCACCAAGCATGTCAGCCGCTCCAGCGGCAGCGCCTGATATCCGGTCAGGTAGCGCAGGTCCGGCCCCGGCGAGAGCAACAATGCGTCGATCCCGGCCTCGGCCGCACCGATCCGGGCACGTCGGATCCGCTCAGGCCATTCCTCGTCCGCTGCTTGCACCCGGCCATCGGTCATCTCGGCAGCCTACGCAGGCGTGCACCCACCTACAAGGGGGTGTGCTCCGGGTCCTGAACGATGGGGGCGACGCCCCCGGATCCCAAGGAGCCGATCCCTCGGCCTTGCCGGGCCAGACTCACCCTCAGGGCTGGGAGATGTCCTGGCCGAACCATTTCTCGCTGATGTCGGCATAGGTGCCGTCATCCTTGATCTTGGTGAGCGCGTCGTCGATTGCATCTTTGAGGGGACTTCCCTTGGCCACTGCGATGGCGGGGCCCTCTGTGTAGAGCGGATCGCCGCATGGCCTCATGTCACGGCCTGCCTCGTTGATTTGGTAGAGGCCGACGAGCCGATCGGTGATGGTTCCGTCGAGGCGTCCAGCTTCAGTGTCCTCGAGTGCGATGGAATCGGACTCGAAACTCACCACCTCGCCCGTGAAGCCCTGCTCGCTCAGGTACTCGGCATAGGTGGTCCCGTTGGCGACGCCGACTTTCACATCGGAGTTGATATCGAACTTTTGGCAATCCGAGTCAGTGGTGACGAAATACTGCGCACCGGAGGAGTAGTAGGCCTCGGTGAAGTCCACGACCTCTTTGCGCTTGTCCGTGGGGGACAGCGAGGCGATCAGCGCGTCATACCTGTGTGATTGGAGTCCTTGGATGAGAGACGACACCGCTGCAGTTTCTGTTCTCAGCGTCAATCCCATCTCGCCGGCGATCGCCACCGCAATGTCGTAGTCGAAGCCGGTGAGCTCGTTGTTGTCGAAGTGGCTGAACGGCTTGAACTCCCCGCTCATCGCGACGACAAGTTCACCATCGGTCATCAACCCTGTCGTGTTCGCGGCGTTTCCCCCGCTGGAACACGAGGTCAGTGCCACGACGCAAGCACTGAGGAGTACCCCAGCCCGGATGAGGTGTCGGGAGCTTTTCATCGACCCATCTTGTCAGTGCGGTGCATGCAAGTCCCACAACCTCCGCACAGTTGTCCGTGGCCCTACCTGCGCCGGCCGAAGAGCGCACGCCACACCCAGGTGGACGGTAGCCGCTCGTTGACAATGACGTAGGCGGCGACGGAGTCATCCTGCAGAGTGGCGTGCAGTTCGCGCCGTTCGGCGACGTGCCCAGCACAGAGCAGCTGATCGCCGCGCGCCAGCACCGTCGAGGATCGCGGGGCGAGCATCGCCTGGTCTCCGCGCAGCAGCATCAACGGCACCACCTTCAGTTGTTGGTCGCGGTCCTCCGGGCTGCGAAGAAGGTCACCGAGCGTGACGTCACCCTCAGCCAACCAGTGCAAGAGGGCGGGGGCCTCACCGGGTTGGAGACTGATCCGCCACAGTGAGGGCAGTCTGGTGCCGCAGTTGTCCATCAACCGTTCCACCAGGTCGGAGGCGCACCCGTCTCCGCGTCCGGGCATCTCCTGGATGAAACGCCACAGCAGTGGTGTGCTGATCTGGGCGTACACCTCATGCGCGATCACTTCGTTCGGCACCATCAGACTGTCCACCTCGATGGCCTCGAACAGGGCCGCGCTGGTTTGCCGGTTCTGCCGTGCGGCCAGGAACATTCCCGGGTTGAGCCGCTTGGCCGAAGCCAGGATCGACAAGTTGTACGTGTCGTTGTCGGTGGCAGCCATCAAGCCCACCGCGCTGGCTACGCGGGCCGACGCCAGAATGTCCGGATCGGAGGCGTCACCCACCACCAGACCCGGGGCGGGGTCGACGTCATCGGCTCCGTCGACGACGACCACGTCGAGGCCGGCGTCGCGCAGGTCAGCGGTCACCTCCCTGCCGAAGCGCCCGTAGCCGCACACCACCCAGTGGCCGTCGACGGGAGGCTGAACGAGTTCGGGGACCTTCGCGCCCGGCCCAGCTTCCAGCCACACCAGCAACCGGTAGCACGATGCGGCGTTGAGGGCCAGGCGAAGGTGGTCGCCGAACCGGTCGAACGGGTTGACGACAGTGACCGTGTCGAAGGCCTGCATTCGCTCCGCCGTCGCCCTCGATATGGTGCGCGAAATGACGGGCACATCGGGTCGTGTCAGCACAGCCGCCATGGTTACGGCGAGGTTGGTTTCGTCATCACCCGTCAGGGCCAGCACACCCGTGCAGCACGGGTGATCCAGACCGGAGGCTCGCAGGTAATAGGGGTTTGCAGCATCGCCCACCAGCCCCGGCACATCAGCCCGGAAGGAAGCAACGTCCAGTGCGTCGATGCGATCCTGGGACGTGTCGATCACCACCACCTGCTGGCCAAGCGCGTCGAAGTCCTTCACCAGCAGCTCCCCGGCCCGTCCGTAGCCCGCCAGGAGCAGGAACGGAGTACGCATCCGAGCCACTTTGCGTGTGAAGTGCCCCATGGCAAGCGCATGCCGCAACGATTTGTCCTGGATGAGAGACAGGAGAGACCCAAGTGCGTAGGCCCAGCCGATGACGGACAGATAGATGGAAAAGATGACCCAGAGCCGCTGCCCGGCGGTGAACGGCCAGGGCAACTCACTGAATCCAATGGTGGCAGCGGTGAAACTCATGAAGTAGAAGGCTTGGAACAAGCTGATGAACGCGCGGCGGCCCTCTCCATCAACACCGGGGATGAGGGAGAGGCCCACCACGCTGACCGACAGGATGACGATGAGCGTGATGAGCGGGGCCCGCATGCGACGCATGATGAGGAAGATCGTCGAGGACGCCTGGCGAGACGCCTCGACGTGCGCCATGGAGGTCACGCGGTTGGCGCGACGCTGCCTGAGCAGCCGCTTCCATGACGAACGCTGCCGGTTGCTCATCGGGGACCGTTGCTCACACGCGACGGAAGCTGACGGTCTCGGTCAGCAGCAACACCACCGAGACGAGGTTGGCCAGGAGTGCACCACCTGCGAGCGAAACCACACTGGAGGTGGAGTACGCCGTGAGTCCGCCTGATGAGATCTCCGTGGCCCACACCCATGCGACACCGGCTGCGATCAATTGCAGATCTGCGACCAGGCTCGTGGCCAGGTGGACTGCTCCGATCTGCGTGCGGTCACCGAACTTCAGAACTGTGGCGATGAGACTGACCGCCAATGCCGCGAACAGTTCGTAGATGTTGTGCTGTTCGGGATTGGAGATGTCGCCGATGACGAAGCCGAAGTTGAGAGTGGCCGCGAGGAGAACGAAGAATCCGAAAACGACCTTCTCAAGGCTCATGCCGTTGTCACCCTTCCAAGCCGAGGCCCTCGCGGGAGGCTGCGGTGCTCCCATTTCCTCCACTATTGCACGCGTCACTCGCGTTTCGGGGCTGCGTGACGTTACTGCTCGACGTCAGGCGAAAGCACCCCGCGCCCGCATCTGCCCCTGCTTCCTCGGCCGGTGCCTCGAGCCACCACGACTCATCCCCACGAGTGGGACCCAGTGCACGTGAGGGCTGGCACAGTGAGTGTGGATGTCACGCTCACGACCACCACCTCGGTGACGTTCTCGGTCACGACGTGCTTTCCGCAGACGTACCCGGCCAGATTGCGCCTGTCTCGGTCCCAACGTGTGGCGAGTCGGACCTCCTCCTCTGCGGGGGTGTCATCTCTGCCTGGCGCACGAGCCGAGGCTCAGTTGAATTTGAGCCGATTCTTCGCCGGCAACAAGCCGTTCTCCATGCCCCAGCGCACCGCCTGCGAGCGGCGCTCCACCCCCATCTTGCGGTACGCCGAGCGGATGTAGGACTTGACGGAGTTGATGCTGAGATAGCTCCGTTCAGCAATGTCGTTGTTGGTGCAGCCCTGCACGATCATGGCGATGACCTCCGACTCACGAGGGCTCAAACCCTCGTCCTTGCCGGGCCACGTCACGTCGGTGTTCTCGGCGGTGACGGGTCTGCCGTCCGCCCCCTCAGCCTCCGTGGAGACGACGACCTCGCCACCGTGAATGCGTTCAAGCACTTCGACCAGATCCTTGCCGTCAAGTCCTTTGCTGACGTATCCGCTGCACCCCTTGGACAGGGCGTCGTCGATCAACTGGGGATGCAGGTTCCATGAATAGACAGCGACTTTGCCTGCGGCATCGCTGGAGAGGATTGCGTCGATGTCCTGGCCTTCGCTGTGCACGGTGCCGAAGGTGTCGAAGAGGGTGAGATCGACGGGTCCCTCCACCGGCATCTCAGTGGCCACCTCCACCAACACCACCCGGTCCCCGAATGGCGCAAGCATGGTCTTCAACCCGAGGGCGACGACGGGGAAGTCGTTGTGCAAAGCAATGTGTAGCGGCTTTTTCACCACGATTCCACTCTCCTTCGTCGCGACACAAATGCACACCCTCAGTGTGCCCCAAGGGTTGTCTTGACTTGTCAGTCCGGTAGGGCGTGGATTGCCTTACAGTCTACGGCCAGATATTTCCATGCGCTGAGGGTATTGCTTTCCTTTTCCTGTACTCAGGCAATGCCCGCTCCATTCACGATTGGATCGCTGCCATCCGACAATCTGCCATGCGCCGATCACACAGATGGCGCGCTGCGTGGAAATCATGGGAACGACGGGTGCGGCGGGCCAGCGCCACCCTCCAGCCAAGATCCGCTCAGATCACGGTCCCGGTCTGAGAGTTGGCTGGGTCTGAATCGATCTGGTGCACAGGAGAGACGCCCACCCGCGGCATACTGCTGGCATGAGTGAGACAGTGCTGATCCCCACCGACGGCGGCGCGATGCCTGCGCACCTGTGGCTGCCCGCCAGCGGCACAGGCCCTGGGGTCGCCCTCATGCAGGAGATCTTCGGTATCAGCGGCTACATCGAACGCCGCGCCCGACACCTGGCGGATCTGGGATACGTGGTGCTTGCTCCCGAGATCTACTGGCGTCTCGGCCCGGGAGCAACCGCACCCATCGAGGGACCTGATGCGCTGCAGGAGGGCGTCGCGCGCTCCGGAGCGGTCGACTGGGATGCTGCGGTTGCAGATGGCGCGGCCACCGTCCAGTCGCTGAGGGACCGCGAGGACGTGACCGGAGGCGTCGGTCTCGTCGGCTTCTGTTTCGGGGGCGGGCTTGCCTTCGCCGTGGCGGCGGCCCTGGAGACCCAGGATCCTGCCCAGCCCGTGGATGCGCTCGTGAGCTACTACGGTTCGGCGCTGCCCGGACTCGTGGAGCACCACCGGGTGGGTGCACCGAGCCTGCATCACTTCGGTCTGGCCGATGACTTCATCCCGGTGGAGACAGTGCGACGCATCGAGGCAACACTCACACTTCAGCCCGAGACGGCCATCATGACGTACGCCGGCGCCAACCATGCCTTCGACAACGGGGACATGCCGTGGTTCCATGCACAGGCGTCGGAACTTGCCTGGTCCCGGACCGCGCATTTTCTCGCCGACCGACTGCAGAAGTCCACCGGGGCGTCCTCATAGAGGCTCACTCCTTCATGACGACGTCTACGGAGATCTCGACCGCCGAAGCGCTTCCCCTGTTCTCGAGCCAATGGGTCGTGTGCCGATCCTCCGGCCAGCCCAATCCCGGACCGTAGTCCGTCGCGATCCCGTTGCGATGGTCAGTGATTGTTCCCTCAAGGATGTAGACGGTTCCCGGTCGGCCCTGGTGGTCGTGGATCGGGCCGAAGACGCCCCCGGGGTCGATGGTCACCCTGCGCATACGGAGCTGTCGTCCCTCCATGCCCGTGATCTCGCCCGCCAGATCAACCGTGCCAAGGACCTCCACAGTGACGCCCTTCGTCTCGGGTGACGTCTGTTCGCTGATCATGATGCTCCTTCCGGTGAGGCCACGCTGAGTGGTGGGGAGTGACGTGGTCAACAGTGCCGACGGTCTCCATGCATGGCGTCGTTGTCGTCAGTATGCGCCTGTGCTGGCAGGGGCGGCACGAATTCCTTCCAGCGAACTGCGGCGCGGGCTGAGCTTCTCCGGTCGGGTCGATGATCCGACCGGAGAGCGCTTCGACAACAACCACTCCTTGGAGACGCGCCACGACTACGGTGAGGGAATCCTCAATATCATCAGGAGATAGCGTGCAACCGGGGAAAGTCATCGGCGTCGATGTGGGAGGAACCAAAACCCACGTGCGGGTCGAGTGCGGCCCGGATCGCCTCGCCGACTACGTGATTCCCACATCACAGTGGTGGTCTCCCGGTTCTGCGATCGAATGCTCCGTCAACGCCGCGGCTCTGATGCGCGAGCTGGGCGGGGACCGGGTGGTCGGGTCGGCACTGGTGGTGGGCGCCCACGGGATCGACTCGGATCGGGTCGCCGACGACCTTGCCACGGAGCTGGGGAGACTGTCCATGGGCCCGGTGCGAGTACTCAACGACGCGGGGCTCGTCGGCCCAGCGGCTGGCTACCCCGGGGCGGTGATCAGCGTCATCGCCGGCACCGGCTCCATCGTGCTCGCCATGGACGACCTCGGGGTCGAAGTGCGACTGGGCGGCCACGGATACCTGGTCGGCGACGAGGGCAGCGCGCCAGCCCTGGTGCGCGACCTTGTCCGCGACCTCTTGCGCGAGTGGGACCGCGGCCGACCCGACCGGATCGCGTTGACCCACCTCAGCAACATGTTGGGGCTGCCCCCGTCCGCGGAGCCGGAGGAGGACCTTGCCGCCGAGTTCCAGCGCCGACACTCGATCACTGACTGGGGACGTCTGGCGCCAGCCGTGTTCGCAGCCGCAGACGCCGGATCACCGTTGGCCGCAACCGTCATCCAGCGTCACGCCTCCGAACTCGTCGAACTGGTGGAGCTGCACATCGCAGGCGGACAGAACCCCGGCGCCGTGGTGCTTGCCGGGGGCGTGGTGACTGCGCAGCCACGGCTCGCCGAGGCCATCCGCGTTGGCGTCCATCAGCTCCATCCCAGGCTGCCGGTGGTGCTGCTCACTGATCCGCCGGTCGGCGGCGCCGTGTTGCTGGCCCGACAGGAACTCGCCCTTCTCAGCCAGCTTTCCCATTCCGCCAACGTGACGGCGGAGTCATCACCACCAGTCGCGCGGTCTCGCGCGCACATCGAAGGGAGCCGATCATGATTCTGACAAGACGGGCATTGATGTTCACCGGAGGTGCCTTGGTTGCGGCTGGGGCCGCAGGCTGCTCCGTCACGGGAGCCTCCGATCCCGCAGCAGGCCCCACGAGCGCCGGTACCGGGGGTGTGCCCACCGGCACCGTCAACATCCTCCTGATGAAGCAGGCCGGGTGGACCGAGGAGGACTGGGCCACAGTGATCAGCAAATTCACCACCGCCAACCCGGAGATCACCGTCAACCCCACCTTCGTGGCCTACGAGGCGCTGCACGACAAGATCGTCACCTCGGCGGCTGCAGGCACCTACGACGTGATCCATATGGATGTCATCTGGCCGCCGGAGTTCGCCGAGAAGAAGATGATTGCCGACGTCACCGACCGCGTCCCCAGCAGTTGGAAAACAGACATGCAGGGCGGCGCTCTGCAGGCTGCCCTCTACAAGGAGCAGTTCTACGGCGCACCCGCGTTCCCTTCCACCAAGCTCTTCTACTACAACAAGGACCTCATGGCGAAGGCGGGGGTCACCGAGGATGACATCACCACGTGGGAAGGAGTGATGAAAGCAGCACGGACGATGATGGAGAAGGGCGTCAGCAAGAACCCGATCGCGTGGAGCTGGTCGCAGGCCGAAGCCGTGGTCTGCGACTTCGCGCAGTTGCTCGGTTCCTTCGGTGGCGCCTTCACCGACGCGTCCGGGAAGCTGATCTTCAACGACACGCCGGGTCAGCAGACCCTCCAGCTGATGGTGGATTCGCTCAAGGACGGCACGTCGGCCCCGGGTTCGCCGACCTTCCTGGAGGACGACGTGATCAAGGCCATGCAGAGTGGTGACACCGCTTTCGGGTTGAACTGGGAGTCCGCGTTCCGGGATCTGAACGACGAGAAGGCGTCCAAGGTCGTCGGCAAGTGCGGCGTCAGTGCGACGCCCACGGGCGCCGACAACATGAGGCCAGGCGTCAATGGCGCCATGGCTTTCGCGATCACCGTCGGCTCGAAAAACCCTGACGCGGCCTGGAAGCTGATCGAGTTCGCCACGAGCCAGGGGGTGCAGGACCCGTTGGCGGAGTCGGCCATGCCCAACTGGATATCCAGTTACTCCAACCCTGACGTGGTGAAGATCAATCCCGAGGTGTTCAAGGCCTGCAAGGTTGCCTACGCCGAGTCAATCCTGAGGCCACAGGTGGTGAACTACAACAAGGTTTCCAGCATCCTGCAGGTGGAAATCCAGAATGCCCTGTTGGGCATCAAGCCGGTCAAGACCGCTCTCGACGATGCCGTGACCCAGGGCAACCAGAGCCTCGCAGGGTGATTGCATGAGCACTGATGCCGTCAGGACGCCGAGACGTCGGCGCAGCTCCACGAGCCGGGTGCAGACCCGGTTTGCGTGGCTGTTGCTGGCCCCGGCGATCCTGACGGTCTTCGGTGTGGTGCTCTTCCCGCTCTACCGCACGGTGCTGGTTTCGCTGTTCGACGTGCGTTCGGCACTTGACCCGGCCCCCGCCTTCATCGGTCTGGGCAATTACATCGGGATGCTGCAGTCACCGTCGGTGTGGGCTTCGCTGGGCCGAACCTTCTACTTCACCGTGGTTTCGCTGGCTGTCGAATTGGTCTTCGGCTTGGCCTTGGCACTGCTGCTGAACGCGCCATTGCGGGCGCGGTGGCTCTTCCGCACCCTCATTGTGATCCCGTGGGCCATCCCGACCATCGTCAACGCCGCCATGTGGCGGGGAATCTTCAACGCCCAGTACGGCGCGCTCAACGCCCTGCTCACCCAACTGGGCGTGATCCATGACTACGTGCCCTGGCTCAGCGAGCCGTGGCAGGCGATGAACCTGGTCATCCTCGCGGATGCGTGGAAGACCACCCCGCTTGTTGCGTTCTTCCTGTTGGCCGGCCTGACGGGGATTCCCCACGAGATCTATGAGGCAGCGGCTGTCGACGGCCTCGGCTGGTGGAAACGGTTCCGCGCCATCACCCTGCCGTTGCTGGTGCCCGCGATCAGCATCGTGGTGGTGCTGCGCACCGTCGAGGCGTTCAAGGTCTTCGACATCATCTACGCCATGACCCGGGGCGGCCCTGCCAACGGCACCGCAGTGATCTCCTACTACACCTACGTCACAGCGTTCTCCGACCAGAACTTCGGCATGGGCTCAGCGATGGCAATGCTCATCGTGCTGGCGATCGCCGTTCTCTGCCTGACCTACCTGCGATTGATTCGCACGTCCGATATGAGCCTGCTGTGAGGCCCACCCGACGCCAGTTGATCGCCCTGCACGTGACAGCCGTGGTTGTTGCGGTCCTCTACCTGCTTCCCGTGTTCTGGACGGCGATCGCCTCGGTGACGCCGGCCCGCTCACTGCTGGACAGGCCGCTGCGCTGGCTACCCCAGGAAACGGACCTGACCCGCTACATCGCCATCCTCACACCTGGGGGAGTGAACGGCGTGGGTGGAGGATTTCTCGAAGCCATCGCCAACTCCCTGGTGGTGGCTTCGGTGACGGTGGCGATTGCGATGGTAGTGAGTATCTTCGGGGCCTACGCCTTTGCCCGCCTGCGGTTCCGCGGACGCAGGCTCACCCTGCTCGTCTTCCTCGGCACCTACATGCTGCCCCAGATCGCCCTGCTGATCCCGCTGTACTTCATCCTCAACCAGCTCCGACTGCTGGACAACCGGTTCGGCCTCATCCTGGTGGACCTGGCGCTGGTGGTGCCCTTCACGCTGTGGATCCTCTCCAACTATTTCCTCACCGTGCCCGAGGAATTGGAGGATGCGGCCCGCGTCGATGGCTGCACCCGGATGGGGGCACTGTGGTGGGTGGTCCTGCCCACCGCCAGGCCCGGGATCATCACCGCCGTGATGTTTGCCTTCTTCCTGGCCTGGGACGAATTCCTCTACGCGCTGGTCTTCACCTCGACCTACGCTGCGAAGACACTCCCGGTGGCCATCGCGGAGTTCTCGGGCCGCTACACCACCGACTTCGGGCTCGTTGCCGCGGGCGGCCTCGTCGCCGCGCTGCCACCGATCCTGATTGCACTCGCCTTCCAGCGCAACATCGTCAGCGGCATGTCCGCAGGAGCAATCAAGGGGTAGACAATGGACCGCGCCGACTACTGGAATACCCTTCGCGACCAGCCCCAGAGCTTGGCTGGGACAACCACGGCGGTGAAGCAGGCGCTGGCGGGGGCCGCATTGCCGCCATGGCGAGCAGGGGAGGTGCTTGCCGTGTTCGCCATGGGGGCTTCGACGTGGGCTGCTGAGTTCCTCGTCCACGAGGCTCGGCGCCGCGACAGGGTAGTACTCAACTGGCCGGCGGCCGACTGGCGCGGACTCTCCTTCTCGCCCGCGGCGCTGGCAATCGGCATCAGTGAGTCCGGACGGAGCCCCGAAACCATCGAGGCCCTCGCACGCTGCGCTGGGCATCGGATCGTGATCACCAACGTTGCCGGCTCCCCGGTCGTAGCGGTGGCCGACACCGTGGTTCCGCTGGGTTCAGTGTCCGACGCGGGCGTATATGTCTCCGGCTACACCTCCACGCTTGTCGCTCTTGCGTTGGTCGGTGAGTCGCTCGGCCTGGCCGGTCTTGCCGACGAGCTCGAGTCGGCGCCCCGACGGGTGGGGGAGTGGGTGCCCAGCGTGATGGCAGCAGTGGATGGGCTCCTCTCCCGGCACTATGCCACGACCTCGCCGGGCTCCGTGGAGTGCGTCGGCGCAGGCTCGTCCTTCGCCTCGGCAGGGGAGACCGCGCTGCTGGTACGCGAAGCCGGCCGCCTGCCGTCGGCCTGCTTCCAGACCGACCAGTACCTGCACGGACCCGCGGAGGCGTTACCGGGTGCGTCGTGTTGTGTGGTCTTCGGCGGGGGCCGCGCGGTCGAGCTCGTCCAGGTGATGGTCGGGGACGGGGTTCCGGTCCTGCACATCAGCACCGCCCCGGTCCCCGGCAGTATCGGGATCACACTGCCCGTGGCGTCACCCCTGGTGACCAGCATCCTCGAGGTGATTGTCGGGCAGGTGCTGGCAGGACGTCTCGGCGACCGCCGCGGCCACGAGATCGGGACATTCCACCACAGTTTCGCGGGCACCAAGCTGCCCACGAACCCGTCAGCCGAGGGGTGAGACGGCTTGTCTCCGGTGACGATTGTTCACTCAAGCAAGGTCGCAGAGACGACGGTTCTCCGCCCCTCACCAGACCCTGCGAGTTCCATCCAGGACAGTGACAGAAGCACTATTAAATGTCATTGACATTTCTCTTTTGTGGCTGCCAGTATGAGCCATGACAATCACTCCCAACACGGCGGCGTCAACGGTCCCTGAGCGCGGAGTCACTGATTGGTTTCGGCCAGTCCTGACACTGATTCTCCTGGTGCTGGCTGCATGGTGGCTGTTCGAGGTGTCAATGCGTATCGGCACTGCACCCACACGGGACACCGCTGGCACCACCGTCGTTGACGAGTATCAACGAGCCAAGGACATTCTCCTGGTGGTCCTGCCCCTCACCGCGACGGCACTGGGCTACTGGTTCGGGGCGCAGGGCAAGGCCAGTGCGGAAAACAAGGCCGCCAAGGCGGACGAGAAGGCAAACCAGGCGACGGCAGCGTTGACTGCGGTGGTCGCAACGTCGAGAGAGCCGGAGTTGCTCAATCACGCACGAACGAAATACCCCGAGGCTTTTGGACTCTGAACTGAAACGGCAGGCGATCGCATGGTCATGGAACACACGCAGGACGACGGCAGAATCAGCATCTTTGCGGGGAAGGACGAAATTCTCATAGCGTGCAACAAGGGCCACTTCTGGATCCTGACAGCGAAACAGGAGAGCCTCCCACCCAGGGTGAACCGACATCTTCAGGGGGAGTCGATCATGAATTCCGGTCTCGGTGGCACCACGTCCAGGGACCCATTCCTGTTCCCGAATCACGACGCCACCATGGCTGAGCGCTTCGGGGAGGGCGCAGTTTCCTTTCTGCGCAAAGACAGCCAGTAGAACGGTTGACAGCCCCTTGGGACAAAACGTAGCGTCAGGCGCACTGGATGCAGTGTCGCAACCGGTGCGATGCAATCTCCGATGATCCGAAGGGTTCCCCATGCGCAGACCTCTTGCAGGTGTTGCTGTCGCCGCGTTGACTCTTGCCGCGATGGCCGGCCTGACCAGTCCGGCACATGCAGAGCCGGACAGCATCGATCTGACACTCCTTGGCACCACCGACGTTCACGGACACGTCTACAACTGGGACTACTTCGCCAACGCCGAGTACAGCAAGGAGGCCGACGTGCTGGGCCTGACCAGGGTGTCGTCCTATGTGAACGATGTCCGTGAAGAAGTGGGGCCCGAATCGGTCGTCCTCATGGACAGCGGCGATGTGATCCAGGGCACGCCCCTCACCTACTACTACGGGTTCGGGGAGGGGCGACGGGCCGTCCTGTCCGGCGAGGAGGAGCACCCGATGGCGCAGGCCTTCCGTCACATCGGCTACGACACCCTGGGTATCGGGAACCACGAGTTCAACTACGGCCTGGACATGCTGAAGGCCTACCAGCGGGACCTGCACACCGACGAGGGCGGGCCTGCACTCCTGGGGGCCAACGTCATCGACGTCGCCACCGGCGAGCCGTGGCTCGAGCCGTACAAAATCATCGAACGGACCATCGACGGCACAACCGTGAAGGTCGGTGTCATTGGCCTGGTGACCCCCGGTGTGCGGATCTGGGACAAGCAGAACGTCGACGGCATCCTGGAGTTCCGCGACCTCGTGGAGACAGCCAAGGAGTGGGTGCCCATCGTCGCGGCGCAGGCCGACGTCGTGGTCATCAACGCCCACAGCGGCAAGGGGGACGCCCCCGACGACGGCTACGACGAACAGGCCCTGTACGAGAACGCCATCAACAATGTCGCCCACCAGGTGCCGGGCATCGACTACATCCTGTTCGGACACACCCATCGGGACGACCCGGAGACGATCATCACCAACGTCGCTGGGGAGAAGGTACTGCTGACACAGCCGTACTACTGGGCGCGCAGCATCACCCGCACCACTGTGAAGCTCGTACAAGACACCGATGGCCAGGGGTGGATGGTGGATTGGAGTGAGGGCAATGCACCGCACGCCGTTGCCACGTACGGCTACGAGATCTCGTCGGAGGACCAGTCGCTCAAGGACCTCCTGGCCGACAAGCACCAGGCGGCCATCGACTACGTCAACAGACCGGTGGCAGATTCCGTGGCCGAGTTGAAGGCGGAGACTTCACGCTACGAGGACACACCCATCATCGACTTCATCAACCGGGTGCAGACAGAGACCGTCGCCGCCGCACTGGGGAAGGACCTGGGGGACGCCACGCTGGTCTCCATCGCGGCGCCCTTCTCCCGCACGGCTGTCTTCCCGAAAGGCAAGGTGAGCATCCGGGACATCGCGGGTCTCTACATCTACGAAAACACCCTCATGGCGGTGGAGCTCACCGGTGCACAGCTGCGCGACTACCTCGAGTACTCGGCGAAGTACTTCAACCAGGTCAAGGAGGGTGCGACGTTCGACCCCGAGGTAGGGACCAACGCGGGGGACGAGCCGGACTACAACTACGACATCCTCTCGGGCCTCAACTACTCCATCGACATCTCCCAGCCCGTCGGGAAACGCATCACGGGCCTGACCTACCCCGGCGGCAAACCCGTGGGCGACGGTGACGCCTTCGTGATGGCTCTCAACAACTACCGGGCCAGTGGTGGCGGCGGGTTCCCGCACGTCGCGGACGCCAAGGTCGTGTACAACGAGCAACGAGAAATCCGCCAACTCCTCATTGAGTGGGCATCTGCGCGCGGCGTCATCGATCCGGCTGACTTCTTCGTCAAGAACTGGGGACTCATCACCGCCCCCCTGCCCGCCGAAGAACCCTCGACCACGCCCACCCCATCACCCGGAACCGGCCCCACACCGGGCTTGCCGCACACCGGCGCCGACGGAGAAGTGGACGCTGCTGTCGGGATCATCTTGATGCTGGTGTTGCTGGCCGGATCCAGGTCGGTTCTGGCGAGACGCCCCTCCCTCTGAGGACGGCGCGTCGGCGGGTGGGGGTGCCTCCCCACCCGCCGCACGTGGGTGTTGGGGGTCAGGCCCGGTCAGTTCGGGCCATCGAGCTCAGCTCTTGATCGGTGCGGTGAGCTGCTCCAGGAGGTCACCCGGTGCTTGGTCGCCCAACATCCGTGACACCTCTTTCACGACGGCAGTCACCGTTGTTTTACCCTGCGCCTGAAACTCGTCGTCCATGTGGGTGTAGTACAGGGACTCCCCGATGTCGAAGGTGACCTGCGGCTCGGGGGCGGAGATCGACAGCGGGGATGAGCGGGTGTAGGGCGCCAGCACCCGATCCCACACGACGGAGCGCGCGCTCCAGAGCGGATCCGACTCGTGGTCCTGCAGGATGTCGTCCTCGACGGTGAGGGCGTACACCTCGATGCCTCGCAGCTGCAGGAAGGCGTCCTCAAGCCGTTGGTGTTCTGTGCCGAACAGCACGTAGGTCCATTGACGCTCGGGATCGCCCGGGTCGTCCATGAGCTGCGCGCGGCACCGCAGGTCGAGCTTCACGGGCAGAGGAAGCGCGGACATCCGGTGCATGAGGCTGTGGCCGATGTCGAGGAACTCTGCTGCCCTGTAGACAATGCTGCCGTCGCTCACATGGCTGAGCACCAGATCGGACTCACTGATCTGGTCGTGGGACCACTTGCGGTAGACCGAACCGTGATCGCCGTGTGAGGCCAGCAGTTCGGCGGAGACCGTGGAGACGGCCCTGAGAACCTCGGTTCGCCACAGTGGCCACCCGAACCGCTCGAGGGCACGACTGAGCGACGGCAGACTCTGGCTCGCGGGCAGGCGATACCCCAGGGGTTGGGTGTAGGTCATGTGCGGTGGTGCTCCTTCATGTGATCAATCGTCCCAAATCGTGGGGTGCCCCGAGAGTGACGCTCGGGCCAACAAGACCCAGGCGGTGGCGGCGATTGCCGGGTCGTTCGTCATGTCCATCGAAGCGTCCACCCGCGTGGCCTCAGGCCATGCGCCACTTGCCAGCCGTCCCGCTTCCAAACGCCCCATGGTCACGGCCGCGGCCGATCCCTGACCCAGACGTCCCTGCGCCAGGGCTACACCGGCCGAGCCCTCGAACCATACTCCGGCAGTAGAGACCGTCGGCAGGCGGGGGGCGTAACCCGACACTGCCGAGTCCGTGACGAAAAAGTCCTGCGCGTGGCTCAGGGAACCTGCCGCCAGATCCGCCCGACCGACCTTCTGGAGGAAGATCGCCCCCCAGCTGTTGAGATCCAACATCGGGGTGGGGTCGGCGCCTTCAGGTTGCCAGCCCTGATGGAAGCGACCCGTCACCGGGTTCCAGAGGCGGGTGAGGATCGCGGTTTCGAGGCGTGCAGCACCTCGGTCTGCAGCGTGATCATCGAGAACCTCTGCGGCAAGCCGTAGTGTGTGCCAGGCGTCCAGATTGTGCTCGGTGGAGGCCCAGGGAATCGACGTCGAGGGATCGAAGGAGCCATCGGGACGAAGACTCCCGCTGCCCCCCGTGACGAGGCCGTCCATGATCCCACCCGACTGCTGTTGCGCGAGCAGCCACTCGACGCCGCGGGTGGTGGAGGACACGAGCGCAGGGCGGTCGGGGTCAGAGGGCGACAGGTCCCCAAGCCTGCGCAGCAGCGCGTAGGTGGCGATGCTGTGGTTGCCGGTGCGGTACTCACGTTGAGCTGCCTCGGGGTTCAGGGCGGCTGCCGAGGTGACGAAGGCGCCGTCATTGCGGCCGCCAACGCTCTGGAGGCGCATGAGCCCCCGGGCGAGTTGCTGGGCGAGGGCGTCGTCGCCCACCGATTCCGCCGTGATGACCGAGAGCGCCTGGTCGTAGGTGAACGTGCGTCCGTGCGCGGGAGTCCCAACGGCGGCATCGTAGGACCGCACCAGGCCTGTGGTTGGCGCATGCTCAGCCAGCACCGAGCCGGAGGTGGTGTCGATCAACTGGAACACTTTGGTGCCCGGCCGGCTCGAGGGGAACGCGAAGGTGTTGTCCGCGTGGACTTCCACTGTGTCGATGACGTAGGCGGTGTCGGTGACGACGATTGCGCGCACCTCGAGGCCGTCCAGAACGGCTGGCTGCGGCCATGTCGCGCCTTCCTGTACGTAGCCATGAAGGCTGTCGAGCACCTGGAAACCCCAGCTCCCGGGCTCCTGTGCCCGCGCCGTGCCGAGATCGAGTGTGAAGGTGCCGTCAGCGTTGACCATGGTCTGGAGTTGCGCTTGCGCAGTACCAGCGTCAGTGGTTCGCAGCACGTTGATGATCCAGCGTCCCGGCTCCTGCGGAAGTTCCACGTGGCCCGCCACGAGCCCCCGGTAGGCGTCGGCAAGGGAAACAGGGGTGTCGATGACGACGGGGGATCCGGCGATGGTGGCGGGTGCGGCCACATCACGCAGGGTGAAGGTGCCGGAGACGGGTCCGGTCCATTCCGGCGGGTAGTCGGAGTCGGGGGCGATCGTGGACGTCGTGGACACAGGAGTTCCGGTGCCGAGCTGTGAACAGATCCACTGCCACTCCACCGAAGCGGCCGAATCGCAGACCGGTTCGCCTGACGCGGCTGCGGAGGGGATCATCAGGCTGCCAAGGACGCCGGCGAGGGCGAACGTGGCCACGGTGAGCACCATCGCGCTCGAGGAGCTTGCCGCGCGCGCGACCTTCCACGCCGGGCGCCGCATCACAGCCACCACCGCATCCGTGCGTAGGCCAGCGCGAGGACGACCACCAGGGAGAACAATCCCTTCCACAGCAGCCCCCGCTCGAACGACACGTCCTCACTCAGGGCCACCGTTGCTTCGTCGACCCGCTCAGGTGTCGCGCTCACGAGATACCGACCTTCCCGGTCTTTTCCGTCTTGTCCCAGGTGGTGGCAGCTCCCCGGAGTTGGGCGACATAGGCCGCGAACGTGATGGAACAGAGAAATGGCCCGAAGCCGACCACGAGCATGAACACCGACAGGACCGGACGCATCCATGTGAGGCGGTCCAACCGGAAGATGAGCCAGGCGAAGAGCATGCACAAGGAGGTCCAGGCATAGGCGAACAGCGCCAGGAGGCTGCGGGTCTCTTCCGTCCAGCCGAGGCCAATGACCTCGCAGCTCGCCCTGATCAGGTCATGCATGGGGCCGGGCGCGATGACGTAGGCCATGAGGCTGAGATTGACCAGCCCCGGAAAGACGAAGGCCTGACGCCAACTGCGGGCCGCGACCCTGCGGTCGAGCGTGAGGGTGAAGGTGGTGGTGAAGACGAACGCGAAGGCGCTGATGCTCCAGAAGATCCGGAAGAGGAGGTTGGCGTCGCCCGCATCGAAGAGCCACATCACCACCAGTGCCACCGACACCAGCACCATGAACGCCGGCAGCAACAACGTCGAGTACCACTGGAGCCCGAGCCAGGCGTTGCCGAGGTGGTGGACTGTGCTGCGCCGGAAGAAGACGGAGTGGAAACGCCGCGACACCTGAAGGTTCCCGCGCGACCACCGCAGCCTCTGCTTCCACAACCCCGTGACACTGGCGGGTTCCTCGGCGAAGCACTGGGCGTTGGGGTCGAAGATCACCTTCCGCCCGCCGAGCTGGGTCAGGAACGTGGTGACAGTGTCCTCCGCGAGGGTCGTGGTGTCGATCCGCCCACCTTGTGCCTCGAGGTTGTCGCGGCTGAGAAGTTGCGCGCCTCCGGCGAGGCAGGCCTGTGCTCCGATGACGTTCTGCGCCCGACGCGCCGCGAGCTGTGCCGTCGCATACTCATAGCCGATGTAGCGACTCAACCAGTGGGGGGGAGCACTTGCCTCGCGGATGAAACCCATGACGGCACCCACCTCGGGGTCAGCGAGATGGCGTGCCAGCTTTGCGATGGCATCCGGGGCAAAAACGACGTCGGCGTCGGTGATGAGTACAGCCTCAGCCCAGTCGTCATCCAGGATGACGTCCAGCCCGTGGTTCAGGGTGTGCGACTTGCCCTGGCCCCCCTGCTGCCTTCGCAGCACGACGATCCGACCCGGGTACCGCTCCTGCTTCTCCCTGAGCAGGTCGGGGGTGTCGTCGGTGCTGGCGTCGTCGACGATGACAAGCCGCAGCCTGTCCTGCGGGTAGTCCAGCGCCATCATGCGCTCCACAGAGAAGTCGAGGACGAGTGCCTCGTTCCAGGCAGGCACGAGGACTGCGACGCGGGGCATGTGGGCCGGATCAGCCCGGTCGTAGTGCGAGAACCACCTGTGGAGCCCCACCAGGAAAAACTGGAACACGGAGCACAGCATGGGAAGCGCTCCGATGAGGATGAGCGCGCTGAGCAGCCAACCGAAGAATGTGCTCGGTGCGGTGATGGTCATCGCCCCCGCATCACAATGAGGCCAGGACTTCGTGCAGGTGGGTGTATCGGCCGACGTCGGCTGTGCGGTGCGCGTCACTTCCTGCGACCAGAGTCACGCCGCGCCGCATGAGGCCGCTGAGGACCCGTGCTGAGGGGCACCGCCACTTCTCGTTGACTTCCACGGCGCCGTCGACGGCCCTGCATGCAGTGGCGAGGACGTCCAGGAGCTCGTCGGTGACGAGTTGCTCGTCGAGACCGCACTTGGGCAGCAGGCTGAACGGGTGGGCCACCGTGGGTGGCAGGGGACTGGACCTCAGTGCCGCGGCCGTTGCCTCGACGAGCTGCTCCACCACAGCCGAGGGTGTGACCTGACCGGCTGCGAGTCGGTCGCGGACCGACGACGGGTGCTCGGGTCCGTCGACTCCCGGGAATTGATGGTCCGCGATGAGGAGATAGTCCAGGGCGGGCAACGAGGGGGGAAGGTCCAACTGTCCCGAGACGTTCATGATCTTTGTCTCCACCCCGCACCGGATGAGGAGATCGTCGCGCCGCAGTGCCCGCACTGCTGTGACGTACTCCGGCAGCCACGTGGTGTCGTGGCGGACGTGGTCGCTGAGCCCCCAGGTCCTCAGGCCAGCCGCGACGGCGGCATCGGCCATGTCGTCGATGCTGTCCGCGCCGTCAGTCCAGTCGGAATGGGTGTGGGAGTCGACCCGAGTGTCGATCGCGGCTGCGACGTCATGGTGGAAGGCGCCGGGCTCATGCATCTGGGCTCCGTGATGCGTGTGACCCGAGCGCGTACTCGGCGATGGGCACCACCACCTCGTCCCAGTGCCGGACAACAGCGATCTCGGTGAAGTCGAGAGAGTCGGGAAGGGGATCTCCGAAGATGGCGTCCACGGCGAGTTCCGGCATGTTGATGCCTGAAGCCATGGTCAGCGCCATGGTGCCCGGGAATCGGGGATTGACCTCGAGGAGCGCGGCGCTCCCGTCCCTGGCACGTCGCACCTGGACATTGACCACGCCCACCACACCGATTGCCTCGGCCACTGAGCGGCCGAACGCGATCAGACCGTCATCGTGGACGGTACGTCCGGCCACTGCTATGCCGGAATCAACCTTGTCCCGGAGCCGGGGGACAGCGGCCACGATGTGACCGTCGGGCCGGGCCAGGACATCGATGGAGAACTCCTCGCCCGGCAGGAACTCCTGAAGGATGTGCGAGCCATCCCGGGGGTGTCCCTCGAGCATTGATTCGTTGTCGATCACCGCGAATCCACGTCCGCCAGCGCCACGACGCGGCTTGATGATGAAGGGCGTCCCCAACGCCTCGAGCGTTGCACTGGTGACGTCCTCGTCCAGGACCACAGTGACCGGCACGCGCACCGTCGGGGCGCACGCCTGAACGAGTGCCCACTTGTCCAGGCACTGGTCCAGTGTTGCCGGGCTCTCCACCAGCAGACGGATGCCGGTCTCCGCGAAGTCGTCGGCCGCCGCGGACACGCCGGGCAGTTCCACGTCCACCGTCGGAATGACCAGGTCGACTCCACGTTCGCGAGCCTCGCGCAGCAGCGCCGTCACAAAGCCGGGGTCGTCTCCCCGGGGGAGCAGCACCCGCTGCCCGGCGGGTACGAGGTACAGGCCGACGGCGAAGGGATCCATGTCCGCCGCGATGATGGTGTGCTGCTCGCACAGTGCGCGGATCAGCGTGACGGCGGCAGCGCCGCCGGCCCCCGTCACCAGGATGGTGTGACCATGTGCCGGGCTGTTCATGCCTCAACCCCTAAACGATGAATGTTGACCACGGGTGCGGGCTTCAGTGAGCTGGTGGAGCTGGTGGGCGGCTGCGTGGGGGTACGCGTCATGCTGCGCAATATTTCGAACGGTTCCGCGTACCTGGCCCTGGGGGCGAGGTTGCGGGCCCAGTAGCGGGCCGAGGCGATGACCATCTCCGGCTCGAGGTAGGACCGGTGGCGTTGTGACTCGAAAATGCCCAGGACCTCCACCTTGCGGACGATCACCTCGTCGATGGCGACAAATCTGGTGGGTGCGAAGTCGTTGGTCGCCGAAGGGGACTGAAAGGCGAACACCTGCGGGACCCCGCGCGTGGCGCTCATCGCAGCGATGTGTACAGCCCGGTGGTCCTGGTGGTTGTCGTTCTTGGAGTGCACGTAGATGACCGTCGGATCCACCATCCTGACGATCTCCTCGATGGTCCGGATGGTTTCGACACCTGGATCAACGCAGGTGTCCGGCAGATCGGCAAGGAACAGCTGTGCCCCCATGCTGACCGCCGTCGCGGTCGACTCAAGGATCCGCTCGGACTGGTCACCGCCGACAGCGCCCCGGCTGAGGGTGAGGACGGAGACCAGGTCGCCACGCCGCCTGTGGTCAAGAAGAGTTCCACCGCAACCGATCTCGACGTCGTCAGGGTGGGCGCCGATGGCCAGCACCCGTTCGGCACGGGTGTCGGCCTTCCGCAGGACCCTCTCGATGCTCGTGCTCAGCGCAATGGCATCGCGGCAGTCGGCGACGTCACTCACCCCGGCCTGCATGGCGGCAACCAGCAGGGGTGGCGTCATCAGTTCCTTGCGACACAGGAGAATGATGGTGGCGCTGGGGTTCAGGGCCAGCACCTCGCGAAGAGTGTGAATCCCTTCGTCATCGCTGACACGGGCGGCGCCGATGAAGATCAGTTCGAAGTTGTTCAGTGGTTGGGCTTCTCCGAGCAGTTCGGCCTCGGGCCGGTCGAAGTGGGTGCAGCCCAGACGGTCCAGTGTTGGCACGAGCAGGGTCCGGTCGAACTGGTCCAGGAGCAGGGCCATCGGTTGTGGGGCAGCCACCCTGAGCTCGACTCCGGCTGGCACTGACACGGTGTGATCGCCGCCGGACTGGCGGTGGAGGCCGGCTGAGACCTGACCGCTTGCCGCCCCGTCGGCAAGTTCGCCACGAGTCATCTGATTTCTCCTCACGTGTGGAGTTTCAGCGACCATCCGGGACAGAAACGCCCAGAATCGCCCACTCGCCAGCGCAGACACTACTGGCGTCCCGCTTGATGGCCTCTTTGTCCACTGAACTGAAGCCGAAGGTTGACGACTCGTATCCCTGAGTCAGTGGACCGGGCGCACGGACACTGTTGGAGGCGTCCGGCTCACCAGCGACCTCACACCACGCGTAGGACACCGTGACGATGGCTCGCCGGTTTCGTCATAGCATCGAGGCAGCACCCACATCACCAGGAGGTACCGTGCCGGACTTCAACATGCCCAACTCCATGGAAGTGATGAGCGCCGTGCTGGCGTTTGTGTTCTGCGGGCTCATCGGTCTCGAGCGACAGTTGCGACGCAAGAGCGCGGGGGTGCGAACGCACGTCCTCGTCGGTCTGGGGAGTTGCCTGTTCACGATGGTCTCGCTGTACGGCTCCCCGGCCGGCGTCGGCTCAGTACTGGAATGGGATGCGTCGCGCATTGCCGCGCAGATCGTGTCAGGCGTCGGGTTCCTCGGCGCGGGTCTCATCTTCGTGCAGCGCGACGCCGTGCGTGGCCTGACCACCGCGGCCTCCGTGTGGATGGCTGCAGCCATCGGCATGGCGTGCGGCGCCGCCATGTACGGTGTGGCGCTCATGATCCTGGGGCTGCATTTCGTCATCATTCTCATGACGCCACTGCTGAACATTCTTCGGCGCACCAGCGGCGGCGAGATCGTGGAGCTGACCTATGAGGACGGGCGTGGAATTCTGCGGGAGGTCCTGATGCTGGCCACCACGCGCGACGTACAGACGAGGATCCTCTCGAGCCGACCCTTCAACCATGGCGAGTGGCGGGGCGTCGAGATGCTGGTGCAACTCCAGGGCCGGACAGGTATCGACGAGTTGATCCACGAAGTGAGTGAACTGGAGGGTGTCAGCAGCATCGGGATCGCCGACGACACGGACTGAACAAGGGGGGGTTCGGCCCTCCTGCGCGATCTACACTCGCGCCCAACCCGAGAATTCGTGTGCTCGTGCACCACCCCCGTGCCCGATAGTGATCTGAGGAGCCCTCATGCCCAGCTTCGCCGGGATTGACCACATAGCGCTGAGCGTGACCGACCTGGAGGTCAGCCTCGACTTCTATGAGCGCGTGCTGGGTGTCCAGTCCGACGGCGGGATGACGGACGGCCCGTTCACCCGACGGGTCCTTCCGCTCCCGGACGGCTCCCACCTTGGCCTGACGCAGCACCATCCTGGAAGCGGGCACCCCTTCGACCCCACCAACCCCGGTCTGGACCACCTCGGGTTCTCGTGCGGCTCACGCGACGCGCTGTCGCAGTGGGTGGACCACCTGGACGCACTCGGCGTCGTGCACAGCGGCGTCCAGGACGCCGAGTACGGGAGCGCGCTCAGCTTCAAGGATCCCGACGGCAACGCCCTGGAGTTCTTCGCGCCGGTGTGACCGTCACGGCCTTTCGCTCTCGTCGAACCACTACATGTGGTGCTTGCGGCGCGGAACAATCGCCTATATGGTGATCCTCGTAGTGGTTCGGCCGTCGGTTGACGGTCGTCGTAAGAGGGAATCCGGTGTGAATCCGGAGCTGCCCCGCAGCGGTATGTGGGAACGAACGTCATCAAGTGCACTGGGACCTGGTCCCGGGAAGCGATGGCCAGTAGGTCCGATCCAGTGACTTTCACCGGGTCTCGCCCATGAGTCCGAAGACCTGCCACTGCCGCCTCGCGCCGCGGGGTGTCGGTTCCGCAGCCTCGTGGGAGGGCTGGCGTCCCACGACCCATTGACGGGTCCGACGAATCCTCTCCGCGTGTCTGCGCACACTCACAGGTCAGCACCGAGGGGATTCATGACCACCATTCACGTCATCAAGCGCGACGGCACAGCAGTGCCCTACGACGGGTACGAAATCGCGCGCTCCATCGAGACAGCGGCTCGCGGGCTCGACGACAGCATGGCCCGCGCCGTGCAGATTCAGTCGGAGCTGGAGATCACTCTCTTCGACCGTATGACCACCGAGCAGCTCGACGAGGCGGTGATCCAGGTTGCCCTCCAGAACGTCAAGGAGGATCCGGCCTTCGACACCATCGCGGCGCGGTTGGCGGTGAAGGGTCTCTACAAACGGGTCTTCGGCGCCACCGACGACCTCTTCGGAGACGGCAGCCCCGACACCATCGTTGCGCTGCACCGGAGCCGTTTCGACAGCTACATCCATGCCGGCGTCTCGGCCGGACTCCTGGATGCCCGCCTGGCCGGCACGTTCCGGCTCGACGAACTCGCGGCAGCACTCGATCCCCGCCGCGATGACCTTCTCCACTACATCGGCGTGGCCACCATGCGCACCCGCTACCTGCTCACCACCGCACCGAACGCCGCCGGTGCCCGGCACCCCATCGAGGTACCCCAGTTCTTCTGGATGCGCGTGGCGATGGGGTTGTCCCTGAACGAAGCCGATCCATCCACCGCAGCCATCGACTTCTACCACCGGATGTCACGGCTCGAATACCTGGCGGCTGGCTCCACCCTCGTCAATGCAGGGACCGCACATCCGCAGTTGTCCAACTGTTTCGTGATGCAGACCGAGGACGACATCGAACACATCGCCAAGAGTGTGCGCGACGTGATGTGGCTCACGAAGGGCACGGGAGGCATCGGTCTGAGCATGACCAAGTTGCGCAGCGAAGGCTCACCGATCCACTCCAACAACACGGCCTCGACGGGTCCCATCCCCTTCATGCACACCATTGACTCCACGCTTCGCGCCATCTCCCGCGGCGGCAAGAAGTTTGGCGCCCTGTGCTTCTACATGGAGAACTGGCACCTCGACTTCGCCCAGTTCCTCGATCTGCGACAGAACTCCGGGGACCCCTACCGTCGAACCCGCACCGCCAACACGGCCGTCTGGATCAGCGACGAGTTCATGAAGAGGGTGCGCGACGACAGTCCCTGGTACCTCTTCGACCCACTGGACACCCCGGACCTCGTGGAGCTCTACGGCTCAGCCTTCTCCGCCCGCTACGCCGAGTACGTCGCACTGGCCGAAGCGGGGAAGATGCCCCGGTACACCATGGTGCGGGCCCGTGAGCAGTTCCGCTCCATCCTCGTCTCACTGCAGACGACGTCGCACCCGTGGCTGACGTGGAAGGACACCATCAACACCCGTGCACTGAACGACAACACCGGGACCATTCACCTCTCCAACCTGTGCACGGAGATCTGCTTGCCGCAGGACCGCGACAACGTGGCCGTCTGCAACCTCGCCTCCATCAACCTGTCCCGCCATCTGCAGGGCGCCGGCGCGGACGCAGTCATCGACTGGGAGCGTCTGCGGGACTCCACCCGGGCGGCCGTGCGTCAACTCGACAACCTCATTGACGTCACCCTCTCGTCGGTGCCTGAATCCCAGACCTCCAACACGGCGAACCGGGCCATCGGTCTCGGGGTGATGGGATTCACCGACATCGTCGAGCGCTGTGGCCACGCCTACGACAGCGAGCCGGCGTATGACCTCATCGATGAGGTGATGGAGTTCATCAGCTACCACGCCATCGACGCCTCGGCTGACCTTGCCCGGGATCGCGGTGCCTACCCGAACTTTGCGGGGTCGGGATGGTCGAAAGGACTCGTGCCCATCGACACCCTCGACGCGTTGGCCCGGGACCGGGACGTGGCTGTGGAGGTGCCCCGCACGATGCGCCTCGACTGGGACGTCCTGCGGGCCAAGGTCACAGGGGGAGTGCGGAACGCGACGCTGCTGGCAATCGCTCCCACGGCGTCCATCGGGTTGGTGGCGGGAACAACCCCCGGACTGGATCCCCGGTTCGCACAACTGTTCAGCCGCGCCACGTCGGCGGGGAAGTTTCTGGAGGTGAACCCGAATCTGGTGGCCGACCTGAAGAAGCTCGGCCTGTGGGATGAGGTGAAAGAAGACCTGCTCGCCGCCCAGGGGGACGTGTCATGCATCGACGCGATCCCGGGCCATCTCAGGGATGTCTACCGCACCAGCTTCCAGCTGTCGCCCTACGCCTTCATCAACGTGGCGGCCCGGGCCCAGAAGTGGATAGATCAGGCGATCAGCCGGAACATCTACCTCGCCGATCGATCAGTCCAGGGCATGGCCGCCCTGTACCTGAAAGCGTGGGAGATGGGGGTCAAGACCACCTACTACCTGCACATGATGCCGCGCCACACCGCCGAGCAGTCCACCGTGCGGGTGAACAAGGCGGAGAAGATCCGTCCCGGGAACGCAGAGTCGACGACGTCGCGCCCGGCCAGGCATGGCTTCGGGTTCAGTGGGGCCACCCTCCGTAGTGCGCCGGCGTCGGTGACCCCTGTCGTCGTTCGTCCGCTCCTGGAATCCAGCGTTTCCGTCGGGGTTGAGGTCGGCGTCGCGGACGGCGCGGCCTGTCCCACCGACCCACAGGAACTCCTCCAGTGCGAGTCCTGCCAGTGATCACGTCCACCTCCACAGAACCAGAAGGCACCACCATGACGAACCCCAGAATCCTCGGGACCGGCATCGCCGAAGGGCTCCTGCTGAAGCCCGTCACCTATCCGTGGGCCCTCGATCTCTACAACCAGGCCGTCGCCAACACCTGGTTCCCACACGAGGTGCAGCTCGGTGAGGACCTGGCCGACTTCGCGCGGCTCACCGACGAGGAGCGACACGCCGTCACGCACCTCATGAGCTACTTCAATCCCAATGAACTGCTGGTCAACAAGGCACTGGCCTTTGGTGTCTACCCCTACGTGAACGCCGCCGAGTGCCATCTCTACCTTGCCAAGCAGATGTGGGAGGAGGCCAACCACTGCATGGCCTTCGAGTACGTGCTGGAGACCTTCCCCATAGACCGCAAGGCCGCCTACGCGTCGCACATCACCGTGCCGTCCATGGCTGCCAAGGAGGAGTTCGAGGTGAAGTTCATCCGCAGGATGACGGAACAGACCCTCGACATCAACACCGTGGAGGGCAAGCGCGACTTCGTCCGCAACCTGGTGGCCTACAACGTGATCCTCGAGGGCATCTGGTTCTACTCCGGTTTCATGGTGGCCCTGTCGTTCAGGCAGCGGAACCTGCTGCGCAACTTCGCGTCGCTCATCGACTGGATCGTGCGCGACGAGAGCCTGCACCTGAACTTCGGCATCAACCTCATCCTCACGGTGTTGGAGGAGAACCCCGAGGTGGCCTCCGACGAGTTCGCGGAGGAGATCAGGTCCATGGTGCTGGATGCGGTCGAGATGGAGGAGGCCTACAACCGGGACCTGCTGCCGAACGGGATTCTCGGGTTGAACGCCGACTACATCAACCAGTACGTGAAGTACCTGGCGGACCGGCGGTTGGAAGAACTGGGGTTCGAGCCCGAGTACGGCGTCACGAACCCGGCAAAGTGGATGGCGACCGCCAACGACACCCTCCAGTTGGTGAACTTCTTCGAGTCCATCAACACGTCCTACGAAGTGGATGCCAGGAGCTCCCACTGACGTCGGTGACGGCCCGTCACCATGGCACTGGCCGATGAGTGAGGATGGGTTGCATGAATATCGAAGAGTCACTGGGAGCGGGGCTGCCTGCGTTGGTGTCGGGCGGACGCTGGACCCATGCGCCCGAGGACATCAGGAGCGATGGCGATCATGTCGTCGTCACGGCAAGGGAGGGCAGCGACGCGTGGCGTCACACGTCCTACGGGTTCGTGCACGACTCGGAGCACGCCCTCCTGGAACCGTTCGGCAACCCGGAGGCCGTCGAGGTGTCGTTCCTCCTCGACTTCTCCGCGCAGTTCGACCAGGCCGGAGTCTTCCTGCGCGCCGCCGACGACGAGTGGATCAAGGCCGGTGTCGAAGCCTCGGACGGGGAGCTGCAAGTGGGTGCCGTGGTCACCCACGGCACCTCGGACTGGTCGGTGGCACCGATCCCGCACTGGCGGGGCCGCGAGGTCACCGTCCGTGCCAGCCGGGACCGCGACGCCGTCACCATCCGGGCACGCGTCGATGACGAACCCTGGCGACTCGTGCGGGTGGCGCACCTTGACCCCACCCTGGTCGTCGAGGCCGGCATCTTCTGCGCCGCCCCGAGCCGCCCCGACCTGCGGGTGAGATTCACGGCCTACCGCCGCGGCCCCGCCGATGACTCCCTGCACTGACGGGGGTGGGTACCGGCCGCCGCGACGATGTGGCCGCCACGAACAGGGATCCACCGTGCGGGACGCTGGTGAGGACGTGGAAGATCTTCAGGGCAGTGTTGCCGGCCACGGGCAGTGCGGCGGCCTGCTCGAAGCTGAGCCCCTCAGGAATGACAACGATCGAGGCGTCGGCTCGCACCACCGCGTACTCTGCCCACGTCCCGCCCTTCTGCTGCATCGAGCTCACAAAGGCGATGCTGGTGCACCAGCGATTCCATGGACAACGGTCCTACAGAGCCCCTGGTGGTGACTTCCCACAAGGGGCCGACCATCCTGCTGTGTCCTGCCGGCCCCGCGACGTCGGCTATCCTCGCCTTCTTTGACGAACGGGAGGTGCTCCATGGGTCTCGTACTCGAGGACAAGTGGGTGTGGGACTCGTGGTCCATCGACGACCAGCAGGGATGCCACCACCTGTTCTACCTCCAGGCCCACCGATCGCTGGGAGATCCGCACCTGCGGCACATGAACCCCTCGGTGGGTCACGCCGTCAGCGACGACTACCGCACCTGGGATGTGCTGCCGGATGCCCTTGCTCCGCGACGGACGCCGGGCTGGGACGACAGGACCACCTGGACGGGGTCAGTCGTCGAAGGGCCGTCGGGGCGGTACCACCTCTTCTACACCGGTACCTCGAACGTCGAGGACGCCACCGTCCAGCGCATCGGGCGGGCAGACTCCGACGACCTCATCCAGTGGGAACGCTTCGGCGACGACCCGTTGCTCGAGGCCGACCCCCGATGGTACGAGAAGTACGACGGGACCAACTGGCATGACGAAGCCTTCCGTGACCCCTGGGTGGTCCCCGACCCGGATGGCAATGGCTGGCACATGCTGATCACGGCGCGCAGCAGGGAGGGGGACGCCTTCTCCCGGGGCGTCGTCGGTTACGCCTGGAGTCCCGACCTCGACACATGGGAGGTTCGGCCGCCCCTGTCTCGTCCCGGAAAGTTCGGGCAACTGGAGGTCCTGCAGTACGTGGAACTCGACGGCGTCCCTCACCTGGTTTTCAGTTGCGCCGAGGGGGAACTGCACCCAGACCTCCACATCGCGGGGCAGGGCGGGGGTGTGTGGCTGGTTCCGGGGGAGACGCTGCTCGGCCCGTGGAACCTCAACAGGGCCCGTCGCGTTGACCACGACTCGCTGTACGCCGCGAGGGTCATCACCGATGGCGACGGAGAGCAGCGTCTGCTGGGTTTCAGCGATGAGGTGGACGGTGAGTTCGTCGGAGAACTCCTCGACCCCGTGGACATTGTCCTGGAGTGACCGCCCCACCACCCCTACATGACGAGGGAGACCTCTCAGACCCGACCGAAAGGAAGGGCGGGGTTGGAGGCAGCAATCTCGATGAGCCGGTTGTACTTGGCGACACGCTCGCCGCGCGCCGGAGCGCCGGTCTTGATCTGGCCGCAGCCGGTGGCGACGGCGAGATCGGCGATGAAGGTGTCTGGTGTTTCCCCGGAGCGGTGGGAGACCATTTGCGTGTACCCGGCGCGATGACAGATTGCCATGGCCTCCAGGGTCTCGGTGACGGAGCCGATCTGGTTGAGCTTGATGAGGGCGGAGTTGGCGATACCGTCGCTGATGGCCTCGGAGATGATGGCCGGGTTGGTGCAGAAGTTGTCGTCGCCCATGAGCTGGATGCGTTCACCGAGGCGTGTGGTCAGTCGTTGCCAGCCGTCGTGGTCGTCCTCACCAAGGCCGTCCTCAATACTCCAGATGGGGTAGGCATCCACCATGGCCGCGTACCGCTCGATCATGTCGTCGCTGGACAGCGACTGGCCATTCACGCGGTAGCTGCCGTCGCCCTGGCGGAACTCGGATGCGGCGGGGTCGAGCGCGATCGCCACCCCTGTGGTTCCGGGCGTGTAGCCGGCATCCGTGATGGCCGCGACGATCATGGCCAGAACCTCTTCGGGCTCGGCCAGGTTGGGAGCGAATCCACCTTCGTCGCCGAGTCCGGTGGAATGTCCACCGGCAGCGAGCCGCTTCTTCAGCGCCGCGTAGACCTCGGCGCCCGAGCGGACAGCCTCAGCCATCGACGGTGCACCCAGGGGACAGACCATGAACTCCTGGAAATCGAGGGGGTTCGGCGCGTGGGCGCCGCCGTTGAGAACGTTGAAGCAGGGGACCGGGAGCCGCGGAGCCTGGCCGAAGCCCGGCAACCAGGCGTGCAGCGGTTTACCGTCGGCCGTAGCGAGGGCGCGGGCCAACGCCATCGACACCCCGACGATCGCGTTCGCGCCGAGTCGGGCCTTGTTGGGTGTCCCATCCAGCCCCTGCATCGCCTCGTCGGCCTCCGCCAGGGTGGTGAGGTTGCGTCCGACGAGATGGTCGGCGATCTCGGTGTTGACGTTGTTGACGGCGGTTGCGACCCCGCCCCCGGAGAACCTCGCAGGGTCGCCGTCGCGGAGTTCAACCGCTTCGCGGGTCCCCGTTGACGCTCCGGACGGGACCCCGGCACTCACTGTGACGCCCCCTGCCAGACCGAGGGTGACCTGCAGAGTGGGTCGGGATCGGGAGTCCAGAATCTCGAGGGCGGACAGGTGGGTGATGGTGAATGACACGGGACACCTCCATGAAGACGTAGTGCCTTTCACGCTACTCCCGGTCGGTCCCGATTCCGGTCATCCGACGTAGAATCGGAGGAACGCGGCGGTGGGGCTCGCCGTTGAACGCCACAGTGGCCAATGGCTCCTGCTCGTCACCATCATGGAGGACGACCATGAGCGTTTCGCGTGAGACCCGCACCATCACCCCAGGACCGTCCACCCCACTGCAGACGCCGGACGTCAGTGTCCTCTCCGCAGGCCCCGTGCGGGTCGCGGAACCCGTCAGCCCGGACACACTCACAGACCTGCGTCTCGACCATGTTCTGTCCTCCCTCAGCGACGCCGGGAAGGACAGTCTCATGGTCGAACTGTTCACACGTCCCCCGGGGGACGCAGATACGGTCGAGTACCGGCAGGAGGTGTGCAGCGACCTGCGGGACCCGGCGGTGCGCCGTGCCGTGGCCACATTCCGGCAGGGAATGGGCCGCATCGATGAGCGTGTGCGCTCCGCCATCACGTCAGGACCCAGCGAGTACCACTGGCAACAGCGGCGACGGCTGGCCGAGGCGATGGCCGACTACACCCATCTTGTCCAGGACCTCCGCGCCCGGTTGGACGCCGTGACCCTGCACTCCCGCGGGATGTCCGCGGTGCATGCCTATCTGGAAAGCTACGCCACGTCACCAGAGTTCGAGGAACTGATCCGGTCCACCGGGGAAGTGATCAACGCGCTGGACCGGGTCAGATTCCGCATCTCGATGGAGATGGGACTGATCGTGGTGACGCCCGCGGAACAGGAGGGGACATACAACGAGCAGATGGCGGCGCTCTTCGAGCGGTTCCAGGACGATGCGGTCCCTCGGGGGGAGGGGGGTAAGCAGGAGAAGGACCCCGGCATCACCCACGTCACGGCGGGGATCGTGGCCCAGGCAGCGCGGATGGAGCCGAAGCCGTTCACCGTGCTGGCTGAGCACTGTCGGCAGAACGCGAACTTCCGGGACGAGACGCTGGTCAGGTTCGCACAGGAGGCCGGGTTCTACCTCGCCTACCTCGGCGAGATCGCCCCCCTGGAGGAGGCCGGCCTTGCCTTCTGCCGTCCCGGGATCACCGTCGACGGCAAGCGACTGGAAGCCCGCGACTCCTTCGACCTCGCACTGGCCCTGCAGGTGGTCGCGAAGGGGGAAGACGTGGTGACCAACGACGCCCAGCTGGACGGAGCTGAGCGGGTGCTGGTGGTCACTGGCCCCAACCAGGGAGGCAAAACGACGTATGCACGCATGATCGGCCAATTGCACCATCTCGCGTCGATCGGGCTGCCTGTTCCGGGCCGCGACGTGGAGTTGCCGTTGGTGGACCGGGTTCTCACTCATTTCGAACGGGTGGAGGGTGTCGGCGACCCCACCGGCAAGCTGGAGGAGGAGCTGGTGCGGATGCGCAGGATGCTCGAGATCGCCACCCCTCGCAGCCTTGTGGTGCTCAACGAAGCATTCACCTCGACCAGCCTCCAGGACGCCCGCGAACTGGGCAAACGGGTCCTCGAGAAGATCATTGCCACGGACATGCTCGCGGTCTACGTCACCTTCGTTGACGAACTGTCGCGACTGGGACCGGCCACCGTCAGCCTCGTCAGCCAGACCTCACACGAGGATCTGAACCGCCGTACCTTCACAGTCTCTCGCCAGCACGCCAATGGCACCGCCCGGGCCCTGGCGCTCGCTGCGAGACACGGCCTCACCCTGCCCCAACTCCTGGAACGGATCCCGTCATGAGAGTCAACCTGCTCCACGCTCTGGGAGCCGAACAATCACCAGCTCCCCACGCGGAGGATCTCGTCCTCGACCTGGGGCTGGAACCCGTCATCTCAGCCTGCGCGGAGGGGGACCCGGTGGTCCGTGACGTGATGCGGGCCACTCTGCTCCACCCCCTCACCAGCGCATCCGACATTCACTTCCGCCAGGACGTGATGCGGGATTTCATGGAGCACCCCGCCCTGCTCCGATCCCTGCACGACATCACGACGCGCTCCCTCGGCGCTGAGCGTGAGGCGCGTAAACACATCTGGGGGCTGACGGATCGCCCCGAGAGTCGGCTGCACAGCAGCGTCGAACTGCTGTCCCTGTTGCTGGACTTCCTCAGGGAGTTGCGCAAGGTCGCCGACTCGAACACAGCACTGGTGGGATCCGCTGGTGTCAGCGCCTTTCTTGCGGCCACCAGTGCGGACCTGTCAGACGAGTACCTGGAGCAGGTCGCGTTGAGCCTGGACTCGATGCGGTTCCGGACCGGGATACCGGCCACTGTGCGACTCAGCCCCGTCAACGGGATCATCGACTACCGGGTGGACCAGCCCCCTGCGCGCCAGGGGCGACTGCGCGAGTTCTTCGGCACGTTGAAACGTAGCCCGTGGGTTGTCACGATCCAGCCACGTGATGAGGCTGGTGCAACCGCTTTGCGGCACATGCGCGACTTCAGCCTCAACGACCTCGCGGACACCCTCGAACGTTCAGCCACACACGTTCAGCGTTACCTGCTGTTGTTGCACCATGAAACCGCGTTCTACGTCGGGGCGTTGAACCTGCTGCACGCCTTCCAACGCCGACACGTTCCCACATGCTTCCCGAAGCCCACCGACAGCGCCACGCCCGTACTGGCGTTCACCGACCTCTGCGACGCCGGGCTGGCCCTGCGTGGGCAGGACGCACCCGTCACGAATGACCTCGACGCCGACGGGCGATCCCTCATCCTCATCACCGGCGCCAACAGCGGGGGCAAGTCCACGTTTCTCCGCAGTGTCGGGCTCGCCCACCTCCTGACCCAGGCGGGCCTGCCGGTGCCGGCCAGGACGATGAAGGTCTCGCCAGCCCCCCAACTCCTCACCCACTTCAAGCGCGAAGAGGATGCCTCCCTCACCAGCGGGAAGCTCGACGAGGAGCTGACCCGCATGAGTGACCTAATTCCTGACCTGGTGGCCGGGTCTCTTGTCCTGTTCAACGAGTCCTTTGCCTCAACGTATGAACAGGAAGGATCCGAGATCGCCCGCAACGTCGTGCTGGCCCTGACGCGTCGCGGGATGCGGGTCATCTATGTCACGCACATGTACCAACTCGCGGAGGGCCTCGCGGAGATGCACGATGAGTCGCACCTCTTCCTGCGTACGACGCTCACGCCCGACGGTCGAGCTTCGTACAGGTTGCACACCGGCGCACCGGAGCCGCGCAGCAACGGTATCGAGATGTATGACCGCGTCTTCTCCAGTGCCGCGGTCTGGCCCGGCTGAACATCACCATCCGGGAAGGTGAACCTCAGCGACCGGTCGGGATCAGAGCGGCTTGGCCCACAGGCTGCCGTCCACCTGCGTGAACCCCATGTGCCGGTAGAAGCCGATGGCATGGGTGTTCTCCGGCGACACGTTCAGGTGCACTCCCTCCACGCCACGGTCCTGCAGCGCCGTGAAAAGGGTGTCCAGCAGGCGACGACCGTTGCCCCCGCCCTTCCCCTCAGCGAGGATGTCGACGTGCAGATGAGCGGGGAAAGCCTCGATGGTGGCGGGATCGGTACGGGAGGGGGCGTGGATCATCTGCACGAGGCCCTCGTCGGGCGAGCCTGCCGGGAAACTGGAAAGCGGGTACGACTTCTTGAGTGCGGGCCACCACCGCTCCTCCAGCAACTGCTCGAATGCGGCGGTGTCGCGTGCACCCAGAACGTAGCCGAGCACTGACCCGTCGTCGCCCTCGAGGACGAATGCGAGCTCGGGTTCGAACGCCAGGTACGCGCCCAGGTAGATCTCGCCCAGGAGGCGGGGATCCACGAACAGGTCCTCGGCTCCAGCCCCGTTGGCTCCGGTACGCAGGCAGATGTCGTAGAGCCGGTCCACCTCATGGGGATCCTGCGTCCGTGCGGGACGAATCCTGTGCTGCCCCGCGGTTCGAGCTGTCATGGGCCCCATACTGCCGCACGGACCACGGCCTCGCCCCACAGAACATGGGGCGGCGCCGCCGCGTCGTTATTGGCCCCTGCGGGCACGCTGAGCCCGTGAGTACCTTTTCAACGCTGCGTCGCGGAATACATGGTGAGGTTCTCACCCAGTAACGACGGCCGGGCCAGTGATGGGCGTGCGTAGACTTGCAGAGTCCTCTTGCGCGCCGTCGAATCCGACGCGACGTCAAGCATCCTCCTCCACGCAAAGGCTGGCGCACCCGTGCCCACTGACCAGAACCACTCCACCACCGGAACCGCCCGCGTGAAGCGCGGCATGGCAGAGATGCTCAAGGGCGGTGTGATCATGGACGTGGTCACCGCTGAGCAGGCGCGGATCGCCGAGGATGCAGGCGCAGTCGCTGTCATGGCGTTGGAACGGGTGCCCGCCGACATCCGCGCCCAGGGCGGCGTCTCCCGGATGAGCGATCCGGACATGATTGACAGCATCATCGCGGCAGTGTCCATTCCCGTGATGGCCAAGGCACGGATCGGTCACTTCGTTGAGGCTCAAGTCCTGCAGAGCCTGGGTGTGGACTACATCGACGAGTCCGAGGTGTTGACCCCGGCAGATTACGTGAACCACATCGACAAGTGGCCGTTCACCGTCCCCTTCGTCTGCGGTGCCACGAACCTGGGCGAGGCCCTGCGAAGGATCACCGAAGGCGCCGCCATGATCCGCTCCAAGGGTGAAGCCGGCACGGGCGACGTCTCCAACGCGACGGGGCACATGCGCGCCATCCGCGCCGAGATCCGTCGGCTCCAGTCGATGTCGCACGACGAACTGTTCGTGGCCGCCAAGGAACTGCAGGCCCCCTACGACCTCGTGGCTGAGGTCGCCGAACTGGGGAAGCTGCCCGTCGTGCTGTTCACGGCAGGCGGCATCGCCACGCCCGCTGACGCGGCCATGATGATGCAACTGGGCGCAGAGGGCGTGTTCGTGGGCTCCGGCATCTTCAAATCAGGCAACCCTGCCGAGCGTGCCACCGCCATCGTGAAGGCCACCACCTTCTTCGACGACCCGGACCAGATAGCGAAGTTCTCCCGGGGCCTCGGGGAGGCCATGGTGGGGATCAACGTCGAGGAGATCGCGCAGCCGCACCGGCTCTCCGAACGCGGCTGGTGAGCATCACCGTCGGTGTCCTGGCGCTGCAGGGCGACGTGCGGGAACACGTGCGTGCGCTCACACAGCTGGGGGTCCGCACGGCCGCTGTGAGGCGGGTCTCCGAGTTGGCCACTGTTGACGGCCTGGTCATCCCGGGTGGGGAGTCCACCACCATGGACAAGCTGTTGCACTTGTTCGACCTGGCGGACCCCCTGCGCGCCCGTATCGCGGCGGGTATGCCCGTGTTCGGCTCCTGTGCGGGGATGATCATGCTCGCCGACCGGGTGGTCGGAGGCATCGAGGGCCAGCGGACGCTCGGTGGCCTCGACGTCACCGTTGTTCGCAATGCGTTCGGGCGACAGGTGGACTCCTTCGAGGAAGACCTCCACGTGCCCGCGCTGCGTGACGGTGCCACCCACCCTGTCCGGGCAGTCTTCATCCGGGCGCCGTGGGTGGAGCAGGCCGGCCCGGACGTCCAGGTGTTGGCCACCGTCACGAGCCGGAAGGTTGGCGCAGTCCGTCACGTTGTGGCGCTCCGGCAGGGAAATCTCCTCGCCACGGCTTTCCACCCGGAGGTGGGCGGCGATGTCCGCTTCCACGAGTACTTCGTGAACATGGTGAGGTCGGCTGCTGGCTGCGCTCCCGGTGGTGAAGTGCGGGCTCGGTAGGCTGGCTGCCATGACAGAGGGTGCAGATTCCCCGCCTCGAATCCCGTACCGTCGCCGGACCGGTTCCCGGTCTCGCCAGCACCCGGAAGCCGCCCTCCACAGCCCAGCGGTGATGGAACTTCTTGCGGAGATCGAGAGAGCCACGTATCTACCTCCCGGGCGCCACAGGGACAGCAGTTATGAGATGCGAGACGTCGACCGCTTCTTCGCAGGACTCGCCTTCGCTGCCCGTGGCGGGGTGCCCGTGCTGCCCCACATCGAGGAGCATCGCTTCACGACTGTCCCGAAGGGACACAACGGCTACGGCATCGAAGCCGTGGACAGGCTTGTCGACCGCGTCAGGGTGCTGGCGAAGTCGGCCGACAACGACGCCGGCACCGTGGCCAGATCTCAGCGTCCTCCAGTGCTACGGGCACTCTTGCGCAACCGGCTTGTAAGGGTGGCTGCCTTTGTTGCCGTGCCCGCGCTCCTCATCGCGGTGGCCGCCGCCCTCGGCGCCCTGTGAGCTGACCCCATCCGGACCACGCAGCATGCACGGCGATGGCCGGGGCCACGAGCCACCGATGCCCGCGAAGGTGGGGGACAGTGACGTCGTCACAAAAATATTTATTTTGTGGTCGGACAGCCTCGTGGTTGGAAGGTTCGGCGACGTAAATTGGTTGATGCTTGAACCACCCATCGAACGAAGGTGCGATCCGGAGCCCGCCGAACTCCCCGCACGGTGAGGACCATCCCCATGACGACCACTGCCAGCGCCACCTCGCGCAGCGCACCGCTGACACGCTCCCAGTTCAGGTGGACCTTCACGGGACTCCTCCTCGCAATGCTCCTGGCCGCTCTCGACCAGACGATCGTCGCCACCGCCCTACCCACCATCGTCGGTGAGCTGAACGGACTTGAGCACTTGTCCTGGGTGGTGACGGCCTACCTGTTGGCGGCCACCATCGGTCTTCCCATCTATGGGAAGACCGGTGATGTGATCGGTCGCAAACCCGTGTTCATCTTCGCCATCGTTGTATTCCTGATCGGCTCGATCCTGTCAGGCATCGCCCAGGACATGACCCAGCTGATCGCCTTCCGCGCACTGCAGGGCCTCGGCGGCGGTGGACTCATGATTGGTGCCCAGGCAATCCTCGGAGACATCGTCTCTCCTCGTGAGCGCGGCAAATACATGGGACTCATCGGCGCGGTTTTCGGCCTCTCATCCGTTGGCGGGCCGCTCATCGGCGGTTTCCTCACCGACTACCTGACGTGGCGGTGGGTGTTCTACGTGAACATGCCACTGGGGCTCGTCGCTCTGGCCACCGTCATCTTCGCTCTGCACGCCAACCGCCCCACGGGTCAACGCAAGCCCATCGACCTCCTCGGGATGGTGCTGCTCGGTGCCACCTCCACCGCCATCGTGCTGACCACCAGCTGGGGAGGCACCACCTACGAGTGGGGCGATCCCGTAATCGTGGGCCTCATCATCGGGGCCGTACTGGGGATGGCGCTGTTCATATTCGTTGATACACGGGCTTCGGATCCGGTGATCCCCCTTTCCCTGTTCCGGGACCGCAACTTCGTTCTGCCCTCCGCCGTGGGCCTCACGATCGGTATCTCCCTGTTCGTGGCCGTGGCATACATGCCGACCTTCCTGCAGATGGTCAACGGCGTCACCGCCACACAATCCGGCCTGATGCTGATCCCCATGACCGTCGGGCTCCTGTTCGCCGCCATCATCTCCGGGCGACTGATCTCCGCCACGGGACGGTACAAGATCTATCCCATCATCGGCACTGCCCTCGTGGCTGTCGGGCTCATCATGCTGTCCCGCATCGACCAGAACACCCCGTATTGGTACCTCGCTTCCAGCCTCGTCGTGCTGGGGCTGGGCGTCGGCGCAGCGATGCAGAACCTGACGCTGATCGTGCAGAACTCTGTGCCGGGTGAAGTCATGGGCACGGCAACGTCTGCACAGAACTACGTCCGACAGATCGGGGCCTCTGTGGGTATTGCCGTCTTCGGGTCCGTCTTCATCAGTCGGCTGACCTCCGAGATGTCCGGCACCCCCATCGGTGGCGCGCAGGGCGGAAACATCAGTTCGCTCACCCCAGAAATTCTGGCGGGGCTCCCCGAAGCGGTGCAACGCACGATCGCCGGCGCCTTCTCCACAGCAATGCCTCCACTGTTCCTCTACGCCGTCCCTGTTGCGCTCGCCGGTCTGGCGCTCGCCCTGTTCATCGAGGAGCGACCTCTCTCTGCACACCCCACGGCAGGGAGGATGTCCGGATCCGGTGTCGCGGACGCCGCCCCTGTCATGGACGGCGTCGCCGAGCCTCTGTTCGACGGGGCCCTGGCCTCGGTTGAGGGCGGCTCTGTTTCGCCCCGCCGGGCAGCCAGTGGCGCCGCACCGGAGCACGACGGCCGGGTTCCGATGCACGCCAGGTCTTGATCGAAGAGTCACCGCCAGTACTGCAACCCCCTCCCGACGCAATCGCAGTGTCAGTGCTGCTCAATACTGTCGATGCATGGAAACGTTCGGACTCACGACATCAGAAGCACTCGATGTGATGGAAGACGCGCTCGCATCCATCAATGACGAGCAGCGCCTCAGCCTGAGCGGTCCCGAGCTCGTGGTGCTGGTGGGGTGGATCGACGAACTGCAGAACAGGATCGCCTCCCTGGTGGGTGTCCTGACCGACGAAGCCACCCGCGCTCAGGAATCGAGCGCGTCTCCAGCACACGTTTCACCTTGTTGAGCGGGCTGGATGAGCAGCGAGAAAGGTAACCGGCTGGAGAGCTGAGCCATCACTCATCTCGGCGGCATGGCATCGAAGAATATTTCAGGATGAATAGATCACCTGTTCAAAAAATGTCAGTGGTGGTCCGTAGAGTTTTTCTATGGAGCAGGGGTGGCGGACCACGGCGGAGGCGCTGACTGCGCTGGAGGCTGTGATGTCCTCGATCGATCACGATGAGCGGGTCAGGCTGTCTGCGCCGGAGCGGTTGGTGTTGATGAAGAGGGCCCGGAGTTTTGAGGATCGTGCGGTGTCGTTGGCGTGTGTGCTCACTGATGAGGCGTCGCAGAGTTCGGTGGCCGCGACGGGGACACCGATCACGTCGCTGATCGGGTTGGATGAGGGTCGGGATTCCCACGACGCGGCGCGGCAGGTGTTCCAGGCCCGCGACCTGGCCAGGCACAAGGCGGTCAAGGAGGCGGCCCTGGCTGGCACGGTGTCGTCTCGGCATGCGGCCGCCATCGGCAAGGGGATGGCGCAGTTGCCGTCGGCGCTGACGGCTGAGCAGACGTTGCGGGCGGAGCAGGCGTTCCTGGACCGGGCTGCCAGGAACACGCCGAGGCGTCTGGCGGAGTTGGCGCCGCAGGTCCTGGCCGAGGTCGCCCCCGAGCTGGTGCCCACGGGTGAGGACGAGGCGGCCCGGTTGGTGCGGCAACGCCGACGGGCGTTCAGCAAGCGGTCTTTGCGGTGGGGTGATGACGGGGACGGGTCGACGTGGTTGCACGGGTCCCTGCCGCATCTGGAGGCGGCACCCCTGATCAGTCTGGTGGAGGCCTATGTGGAGTCGGATCGTCGCGCGGCCAGGGACAGGTTCAGGTCCACCCGCGCCACCGACCCCGGACCCCGCGTGATGCGGGACCAGGCAGCCAAGGACATCAACCGCACACCCGAGCAGCGCCGCGCCGATGCCCTCACCCACATCATCTCCGACCACCGTGACGCACCCACCAGCATTGGGGACCGACCCCGGATCGTCGTCACCATCCGGGAACAGGACCTCCGCGAACGTGCCGAACGGGCCGGAGTCCTGGCCAAGGGGGCCACGATCACCGCCGGGGACCTGCGCAGGTTGTGCTGCGACGCTGACCTCATGCCCGTCGTCCTCGGCGGCCCCTCGGAGATCCTGGACGTGGGCCGCACGCAGCGCCTGGTGACCCCGGCCATCCGGAAGGCCCTGAGCCTGCGCGACGGTGGATGCATCTTTCCCCAGTGCAGCGCCCCGGACTCTGCCTGCGAAGCGCACCACCTGCAGCCGTGGTGGGCCGGCGGTGCCACAGCCTTGTGGAATCTGGTGTTGTTGTGTCCGCATCACCACCAACTCATGGAACCGGACCGGTGGAGCCGCCCCGGGGACCGCTGGGTCATCCACATCGACCCGGACACCGGTCAGGCTGTGGTGACGCCGCCGAACAGAACCGCGCGCTTCACGGCTCGGCAGCACGTCCGGGGTGCGCCCGACGATCCCCCCGTGAGCGATCCGCACATTGCCGGGGGACGAGATGACAGATCCCCGCCGGATCAGATGTATGCCGTCACCGGATGATGCGATGTGGCACTGAACCCCCACTGTGGAGGAGTCCGTCACCGTCACGGTGACGCTGATTCTCTGGGCGGCAGCGGAGCCGCGGAAGGCGTGAATTCTGGGCCTTGCCTCCCTTCCCACGCTCCGTGGAACATCCTCCACTGGTCGGGCATGATCGTCGCCGCGATCTGGGAAGAGAGCGGCATCGGGGATCAAGAGGATCACACCCCAGCAGCAGGAGGAGTTCATCGGGAACCCACAGGCTGCGATCAACGCCGGATACGGCGGCGGACCCCGAGGGGAGCCAATGCGTCATACAGGACCACGTTGCCCCCCTCGTCATCGGCGGACACCCCCCTGATCGACAGGGCTGCGGCGATGGGAACGAAACCGAATTGGCTGTGCATCTCGATGGAGGCTGTATTGCGCTCATCGGTGAAGTAGAACGCACGATTGCTTCGTTCCCCGATCCACTGCATGCGAGCTTTCGTCAGGACTGATCCCAGCCCCTGGCGGCGCATGCGCGGATCGACCACGACGCCGCCGAGGTAGTGGCCAGCTGGGGCGTCGTCATCGGCCTCTTCATGGAGGTGCGTCTTCGCCACGGCCAGCACCACGTCGTCGATGGTTGCGACGAGGACGATCCTCGTTTCACTGGGGATCAGGGCCTTCGGCGACCAAGCGTCTCGGCCGCTTGCACGGCAGATCTCCACCACCGCGGTCTGATCCTCGGCCCTGGCCTCGCGGATCACCACGGGAACATCTGGATGGGTCACGCTGAGCATCGTAGTCTCGCAGGCACACGGAGCGCACTGGACACTTCACCCGCACATCTTCGAGCATTCGCCTCCGTCTGGCGGAAGATGCTGCGACGCCGCCGGTGCTCAGATCAATCATCCACACGACTGCGGACCCGTCGGGAAGTGGTGCGATGTCCCAGAAAGGGCGAATGAGGCCACCATGAAGGAAATGTCGGTGGCGCGGTCCCACCTCACCGTGCGGGGATTCGAGGTCACAGTGGCCGAGCCCAGGGGAGCGCCTACGCCACGAACAAGACGCTCCCTGGCGTTTGCTGGCATCTGTGACCAAGCCCCTGAGCGCCATTGGGGCGTGCGTGCAATGCTTGAACATGACCGAACAACAGAAGTACGACGTTGTCGCAGGACATGACGGCTGGGAGGTGCGGCGTTACCCGGCCCACCTCGTGGCCGAGGTCACCGTGCACGGATCGTTCGACGACGCCGTCAACAGGGCGTTTCGGATGTTGGCGGCCTTCATCTTCGGCGACAACGTCGGCAAACAGAAGGTGGCGATGACCGCACCCGTGGTGCAGAAGCCGTCGCCGGAGAAGATTGCCATGACGGCACCCGTGCTCCACGAGTCGAGCGGGCAGGAGCACGTTGTCTCGTTCGTGATGCCAGCGGAATACACCATGGACACGCTGCCGGAACCCACGGACGTCAACGTCCGCATCCGTGAGGTGGCAGAGGACATGGCGGCCGTGCGGCAGTTCAGCGGACGCTCCACGGAGGCGAAGTTCGCCGAACAGTTGGCCGGCTTGATGGTTCGGATCGGCGAGCAGTCCACGCTCGAAGTGACGGGATCCCCGCGGTATGCCCGCTTCGATCCACCATGGAAGCCGTGGTTCCTACGGCGCAACGAGGTCCTGATACCCGTGGCCACGGCGGGGGATTGATCGCCGCTCACGGATCGTTGAGCCCCGAACTACTATTCCCCCATGTCGCTTGAGAATGCACGACGAGACGCTGCGGTGACGGTGACGCGCGTCGTGACGACGAGACTCCCCACCCGCCACGGGACCTTCGACATGGTGGGCTACGCGGGTCTGGCTGGAGCGGAGCACGTCGCCCTGGTGTGGGGGAGCCACAACGGTTTCACTGGTGAACCGCCCCTGGTCCGGGTCCACTCGGAATGCCTCACGGGGGACGCGTTCGGCTCCTACAGATGCGACTGTGGCGAACAACTCGACGCGGCCCTCGGCACCATCAGTCGTGCCACATCCGGGGCACTCGTCTACATGCGCGGGCATGAGGGCCGCGGCATCGGGCTCCTCAACAAGCTCCGCGCCTACGCGCTCCAGGACAACGGCCGGGACACCGTCGACGCCAACACTGATCTTGGGCTTCCCATCGACTCACGCGACTACAGGCAGGGTGCCGACATCCTTCGGGATCTGGGTATCGAGACGGTGCGGCTGTTGACGTCGAATCCGGCCAAGCAGATCGCGTTGGAGGCGCTGGGCATCACCGTGGTGGGGCGGCAGCGGCTCCACGTTCCGGACCGTGCAGAGAACACTGCCTACCTCAACGCGAAGCGCTCGCGGATGGAACACGACCCCGTTCCCGATCCTCAGGCGTGGGAGCAACTGAGCGTCGGTGTGATCCCCGACGGAGAACTCGATCCGCTCCAGATGGAGTTGGTCGACCGCTACGGCCCACTGGTCCAGGCCGGTGAACGCCTCGTCATCGCCCAGCTGGGGCAGAGCATCGACGGTTTCATCGCCTCCCGCACCGGAGACGCATGCTTCGTCACCGGGGAGGAGGATCGCGAACATCTGCACCGCCTCCGAGCGCTGGTGGACGCCGTCATCGTCGGGGCCGGTACCGTCACTGCCGACGACTGCCAGCTCACGGTGCGCTCCGTTAGCGGTGCGCACCCCGTCAGGGTGGTCCTGGACCCCCACGCCCGCATCCCCACGGACGCGAAGCTCCTCAGTGATCCGGTCGCCCCCACCCTGTGGTTCGTGGGGCCGGACGCGGTGGTGCCCGAGCGCGTTGCGGACCATGTCGACATCCATCGGCTCGAATCGATGGAAGCTTTCGCGCCCTCTCGCGTGCTGGAGCGTTTGGGCCGTCAGGGCCTGAAGAGGGTGCTCGTCGAGGGCGGTGGGGTGACCGTGTCCACATTCCTGCGTGGCGGCGTACTGGACCGGCTGTTTCTCACCACAGCCCCCATGCTGGTGGGTGACGGCATCCCCGGTATCCGTTTCGACGGCACCGACGCCTTGTCAGGGGCCATCACCGCGCCTGTGCGGCGTTTCCTGCTCGGCAACGACATCTGTTCGGAGTTCACCTTCGCCTAGTCGGAGGGCAGCGCCACAAGATCCGTGTGGCCCACCCGGAGCGACAGGAGGCCGTCGCGGAGTTGTGACATCCGCAGCCCCAACCAATCACGTGACGGCTCAACCAGGGCTGGGTCGTGGTCGATCACCGCTGCGACGCGATCGCTGAGGTAGCGCTCCACCAGGGGAGCCTGCTGTGCCCCCAGTACCCACGGTGTCTCGATGAGTCCGACGGTGAACCCGTTGCTGCACAGCACCTGTGCCGCCACGGCGGTGGCCCCTGGCCCGGCAAGTCCGTGGCGCACCTGGTGGGCGTTGAATACGTCGTTGAGGCGGGAGTCCAACTCCAGGACAGGGTCCATGCGGACGACGCCCGTGACGCTCAGGCTGAAAAGTGCCGCTGCCCCTATGCGCGCCACGAAGGCAGCCAGTTCCCGTACCTGCCCCACCGTGAGGACGTCGAGGAAGGCGGAGCAGGTGACGAGGTCCGCGGGGGTGCCGGCTGCGTCGTCGTGCTGCAGGTCCTCCAGTTCCGCAGCGATCCGACGGACCCCCAGGACCGCGTCCGACGGAGCGGCAGTGGGCACCTGGTGCAGGAGGTCCTCGTCACGATCCACCAGTGTCCACCGCTGCCGCACGGCAAGACGGGGCGCAAGCCATGCCATGTTGGCGCCGGTGCCGGCCCCCAGATCGCACACGGTGACGGCCGTCCCGGGACCCAGCCGGGAGGACAGGTGGGCGTCCAGCGCTGGCAGCGCCGCCACACTGGCCTGGCGGGCGGTTTCATCTGCGGCTCGGCGCAATGACAACCAGTCACTGGCGGCCCGCTGGACGATCTGCGTCACGCGGTCATGATCCGTGCCAGCGCCGCTGCGCTCTGGTGCCATGTCTGCAGCCTAGGACGGCGCGCCAACGCGGCGCTCCGCCACGAGGAGCGGACACCGTCCTCCGACAACCAGAGTCGCAGGGTGTCCGCCAGGACGGCCGGGTCAGAGGGATCCACAACGGCACCCGGGAGCCCGACGACAGGTACCGGGCCGTCCCCGACACCCTGCCCGCGGAGGGCTTCGGCGGCGCCGGTGGCCCCCGTGACGACGGCCGGGACCCCGCGGGCCAGCGCCTCGGTGATGACCATGCCGAATGTTTCACTGGTCGACGTCAGGACCAGCAGGTCGGTGGCCTCCCACAGAGCATCGAGTGCCTCGCCCGTGACGGCCCCGCGCAGCGTGACCCGGCCGGGCCCGATGTCGTGCTCGATGCTGTGTCGCAGGCGTCCCACGTAGGCGGGGTCGAGCTCATCGGAGCCCACGAGTTCCAGCGTCCACGGCAGGTCCGACAGCAGCGCAAGGGCCTGCAGCGCATGCAACTGATTCTTCAGGGGGGTGAGGGCTGCCAGCACCAGCAATTGCGGCGGATCGCTACCCACCGCGGGTGGCGCGGGCGACGTGCCCGGCGGCACGACGTGAGTTCGGACGCCTGGGTAGCGTGTCGCGATGTCGGTGGCCGACCACTGACTGGGGACGCTGCTGGAGGATGCCACCGCCAGCGCGGCGCTCTCCGCCATGGTGAACGCGGATCTGGCGTCGTGGTCAAGTCCGGGGTCGGCCGTCAGGAGCGAGTGGACGAGGATGTGCACCCGGATACCCATACGGACCGCGGCTTCGATCTCGGTGGGCGCGGCCAAAGCCACGATGCCGTCCACCACTGCCAGCGGCTGCGCCAGCAACGCTGTCTGGAGGGCCCGCCGGTCGGCGGGCGTGGGGCGGGGCCAATCGCCGGGAAGTTGGTATACCCGCACGGCGTGCCCGGCCTGCGTCAGGGCGCTGATCACCGCGAAGTCAAAGTGCGTGCCGCCGCTCGGGCCTGGCAGGTCGCGGGGCATCAGGAAAGCGCACTCCACCGGGGTGACGCGTCAGCCGAAGTTGACGTCGTAGGTGGCCCAGGCCCCCGGATGCTCCCTCAGGAGCACCTGCAGTCCGGCGAACTCCGATTCGTCGAACCGCTCCCGCAGCTTGTCGGAGATGTGACGGGCGACGGTTTCGGTGGTGCTCAGTCGCCCCACGAAGTCCGGATGTTCATCGAGGTTCTCGTAGCGCAACGCGTCAAGCACCGTAGCCAGCATCGAGGTGGCCTCCCCGATGTCCATCACGATGGACAGGGGACCCAGCTCGTGGCGTCGCCACGTTGCCTCCACCGCCATGGTGGCGCCGTGCATGCCCTGCGCGGGCCCGAAGCGCGGATCAGGCAGGGAGTGGGCAATCATGATGTGGTCGCAGACTGTCAGGGAGTACATCTGTTTCAACCTCGTTTCGTGTGGGATGGAGTGCCCGGGTAGGCGATGATGCGGCACATGCCGGGCAGGGATCCCTGGCACATGGATTCCATCACCTCGGGGAGTTCAGCAAATGAGGAGGCTCCGCCCAGCAGCGCGTCGAAGACCGGGTCGGTGAGCGCGTCGAAGGCCAACGAGAGCCGGTCGGCGTGCGTTCTGCGGGCTCTGCGCGGGGCCGCAATCACCCCCACCTGGCTGGCCCGTATCCTGAGGCGGCGCGCGTGGAAGTCCAGGCCCAGCGGCACGGCGGGGGAGTCGGTCCCGTACCACGACAGTTCCACGAGGTCGCCCTCCTCCCCCAGTTGGCCCAGACCGCCCGCGAGCCCCGCCTCGGTGGCGGAGGCGTGATAGACGATGTCGCAATGGGTCATGGCGTCCCCCGGGGCAGCCCACTCGACGCCAACGGCTTCCGCGACGGCACCCTTGGCCGGGTCCGGATCCACCAGTTGGAGCCGCGACAGCGGGAACCTTCGCAACAAGGCCGCCAACGACGCCCCGATGATGCCGGCCCCAACCACGGCGACGCGGTCCCCGATCCGCGGGGCACACTCCCACAGGGCGTTGATGGCTGTTTCGACCGAGCCGGCCAGCACCGCGCGCTCGCTGGGGACCTCGTCGGGGATGAGCGTGAGGGCCTCGACGGGCACTACATAGCGATCCTGGTGGGGGTGGAGGCAGAACACTCGTCGTCCCGGCCAGCCCGGTGGGCCCTGATCCACCACCCCGACCGACAGATAGCCGTACTTCACGGGGAACGGGAACTCGCCGCTCTGGAACGGGGCCCGCATGAGGTGGGCAACTCGTTGCGGGACCGCACCGCGGTGCACCAGCATTTCGGTACCTCGGCTGATTCCCGAGTAGAGGGTCCGCACCAGCGCCTCCCCCCGAGCCGGGGGAGCCACCTGTTCACGACGCAACTCCGAACGGCAGGGGCCCGTCGCCCAGAATGCGGTGGCCTCCAGGGCGTCACCCGACGAGGAGCGTTTCGTGGACATGGGTCGATTCTGCCCTTGTCCGCACCGTCACGCCCGGGAATCGGGGTGCACGGGTGGCACGGCGTCGCTGCGGGGGAGTTGGCCCTCGGGGACTTGCCGCGGCTGGGAGGATGGGCACTGTGCACCAGACCAAGCAAGACGGACGCAGGCGGGCAGTCGTCGATGCGGCGCTGACTGTGGCGGGCGCGGCTATCCTGGGGGCGGCGCTGACCCTCCGTGCTGGCGTGCCGTCACCCCACGCCGTCGCTGCCACAGCGTTCGGGCTCGTGGTCCCCACGGTTGCGGCCATCAGCGTGCTCAGACGACGCCCTCGCCTGACCACGGCGGCGGACCGCGTCACCCTGACCCGCATCGTCCTGACGGGCGGGTGCGCGACGCTGGTGGTCCTTTCCTTGTGGGGCGACCTTCCGCTCCGTTCATGGCCGCTGTTCGTCATGGCGCTGCCGGCGTATCTGCTTGACGGGGTGGACGGCTGGGTGGCACGCAGGACCAACACGGCCTCTGCGGCCGGTGGACGGCTGGACATGGAATCCGACGCGGTGCTGTTCCTCATCCTGTCCGTCCCGCTGTCATTGAGCGTGGGTCCGTGGGTACTGGGCATTGGCGTCATGCGGTACCTGTTCGGGGCGGCCAGTTGGTGGCGACCAGCGCTGCGAGGGTCACTGGCATTCAGCCGCTTCCGGCGGATCGTCGCCGGCACCCAGGGCGGGGTGCTGGTGGCAGCACTCATCCCCGTGCTCCCCGTTTCGGTGGCCGCTGTGGCCACAGCCGTGTCGCTTGCACTGCTGATGGTGTCCTTCGGACGTGACGTGCTCACCTTGGAGAACGCAGACGCGCCACCACCGCGGGACGCTGACCAGGCACACCCGGGCAGCGCACGGCAGGGGGACTGGGCCCATGGATGAGAGCGTTGTGCAGGCAGTGGGGGTGGTCATCACCGACGGGGCGGGGCGGGTGGTGCTCGTGAAACGTGGGAAGGAGCCGCAACGTGGCCGGTGGAGTGTCCCGGGTGGCAGCGTCGAGCCGGGGGAGAGCCTTCAGGAGGCTGCGGCGCGTGAGGCGTGGGAGGAGACTGGCCTGCGGGTGCTGATCGGTCGCGAATTGTGGAACCTCCGCTCACCCACGGCGGACGGCCGCATGTTCGAGATCCATGACTTTGCCGCCACGGTCATCAGCGGCGACCTGGTGGCCGGGGACGACGCCGACGATGCCCGCTGGGTACACAGTGACGACCTGGAGACCCTGCCCCTGACGGTCGATCTGGTCAGCTACCTACGGCGTCCCGGCGTCTTCGATGGGGTGGGACAGCCCCGAGGCGATGGGAAAACGTCAGGTTCCCTGATTCTCGACCCCGAACAATGGTAGGTATGGGAGGTCATCGAGACGACGGCGAAGTCGAGGAGGACAACATGCACGACAGCTTCGGGTCCAGGAAGACGCTGGTGGTCGACGACGACAGGTTCGAGATCTTCCGGCTGGACGCAGTGGAGGGGGCCGAGCGGCTCCCCTACAGCCTCAAGGTGCTGCTCGAGAACCTGCTCCGCAACGAGGACGGACGCCTCGTCACCCGTCAGCAGATCGAGGCTGTGCGCGACTGGGATCCGGCAGCCCACCACGGCTCGGAAATCCAGTACACGCCGGCCCGAGTGTTGCTGCAGGACTTCACGGGCGTGCCCTGCGTGGTCGATCTGGTGGCGATGCGCGACGCCATGGCCGCACTCGGTGGCGACCCCCAGAAGATCAATCCGCTCATCCCCTCCGAACTGGTCATTGATCACTCTGTGATCGCTGACGTGTTCGGCCGTGCCGATGCGCTGCAGCTCAACGCCGATTTCGAGTTCCACCGCAACAGGGAACGCTACGAACTGCTGCGGTGGGCACAGCAGGCGTTCGACGACTTCGTGGTGGTGCCGCCGGACACGGGCATCTGCCACCAGGTCAACCTCGAGTACCTTGCCCGCGTGGTGTTCACCCGCACGGTGGGCGATGTGGTGCAGGCGTACCCGGACACACTCGTGGGCACCGATTCCCACACCCCCATGATCAATGGACTGGGTGTGCTCGGTTGGGGTGTTGGCGGGATCGAGGCGGAGGCGGCGATGCTGGGCCAACCGATGAGCATGCTGGTGCCGCCGGTGCTCGGAGTCCGGCTCACGGGTGCCCTGCGGGAGGGTGTCACCGCCACGGACCTGGTGCTGACCGTCGCGCAGATGTTGCGGGAGGTGGGGGTGGTGGGGAACTTCGTCGAGTTCTACGGCGACGGAGTGGCCAACATCCCGCTGGCCAACCGGGCCACCCTGGGAAACATGAGCCCGGAGTACGGGGCCACGTGTGCCATTTTCCCCATTGACGACGAGACATTGTCCTACCTGCGCTTCACGGGTCGGCCCGAGAGCCAGGTGCGCCTCGTGGAGGTCTACGCCAAGGAGCAGGGACTCTGGCACGATCCGGGGCGCGAAGCGACCTACTCCCGCAGTGTGGAACTCGACCTGGGTGCGGTCGTACCCTCCATCGCCGGTCCGAGGCGCCCGCAGGACCGGATCCCGTTGTCCAAGGCGCGCCGGGTGGTGGGGGGACTGCTCAACGATCCCCACCGAAGCCCCCTGGAACTCGTGGGCCTCGACGACGCCTCCGACTCGTCCTTCCCCGCCAGCGACCCCATCGCGGTCGACCACTACGGGGACAACACGGAACCCAAGCAGTGGCCCACGACCTATCAGGACGAGCCCTGGCCGTCGGACCCGGTTCCCGTCGAGCTGCACGGGGAAACCACCGAAATCGACAACGGCCATGTGGTGATCGCGGCCATCACCAGCTGCACGAACACCTCCAACCCCACCGTGATGTTGGGGGCGGGTCTGCTTGCGAAGAAGGCCGTGGAGAAGGGGTTGCGCAGCAAGCCATGGGTCAAGACGTCCCTGGCACCGGGATCCCGTGTCGTCACCGACTACTTCGACGAGGCCGGCCTGACCCCCTACCTGAACGAGCTCGGGTTCAACCTCGTGGGCTACGGCTGTACTACCTGCATTGGCAACTCGGGGCCGCTCATCCCCGAGGTCAGCAGGGCCATCGGCGTGAAGGACCTGTCGGTGAGCGCCGTCCTCAGCGGCAACCGCAACTTCGAGGGGAGAATCCACGCCGAGACGAAGATGAACTTCCTGGCCTCGCCGCCCCTGGTGGTGGCCTACGCCCTGGCGGGCACCATGAACATCGACCTTCTCAGTGACTCGCTTGGGACGGGCAGCGACGGTGAACCCGTCTACCTGCGCGACATCTGGCCCAGCAGCGAGGAGATCCAGGAGAACATTCGGACATCGTTGAGGGCCGAGATGTTCACGCAGGGGTATGCGGATGTCTTCTCCGGCGATGACAACTGGAAGAGCCTCGACGTGGGCGTCGGGGACATGTTCGCATGGGACGACGACTCGACCTACGTGCGCAACCCACCCTATTTCGACGGCATGGAACGTCATCCAGAACCCTTGCGCGACATCCGCGGCGCCCGTGTGCTGGCACTGCTGGGCGACTCCGTGACCACGGACCACATCTCGCCTGCGGGGGCCATCCGACGCGACTCACCGGCGGGCACGTACCTGGAGCAGCACGGGGTTGATCTCGCTGACTTCAACTCGTACGGCTCGCGTCGCGGCAACCACGAAGTCATGATCCGGGGGACCTTCGCCAACATCCGGCTGCGCAACCAGCTCGTACCGGGAGTGGAGGGTGGCTTCACCCGGCACTTCCCCAGCGACGAGCAGGTGAGCATCTTCGAGGCCTCCGAACGGTACCTGTCCGACGACGTCCCCCTGGTCATCATCGCTGGCAAGGAGTACGGGTCCGGCTCCTCGCGCGACTGGGCCGCCAAGGGCACCCTGCTGTTGGGGGTGAGGGCGGTGCTCGCGGAGTCCTTCGAGCGCATTCACCGCTCCAACCTCATCGGTATGGGTGTCCTGCCGCTGCAGTTCCTCGACGGCGAGAGTGCCTCGAGTCTCTCGCTGGTGGGCGACGAGACATTCTCGGTGTCGGGGCTCGAGAACGTCGACGAGCTACCCCACGAAGTGACCGTGACCGTCAGCGACGCTCTGGGGGAGCGAACGTTCACGGCGGTCGTCCGCATCGACACACCGGCCGAGGCCAACTACTACAAGCACGGTGGCATCCTGCAGTACGTGCTGCGCCAGCTTTTGGCAGACTGACTGGCTCCCGTGGTGAACGGCGCACCCCGTTCACCACGGTTGGCCCGGGGCAGCGGATGCTCAGGCCATGCCCACGCGAACGTGGTGCGCCCGCATCTCCACGGGGTAACTGGTTGAGTGACTTTGGAGTTGAGCCAGCACACATCCCTTGACATGTTGACACGGCGTGAATTGAACTGTGCTTCCCAACCGCCTCAACGAAGAGGAAGTGCTTCATGCGCGTTTCATCATCACTCCGCAGGGCAGAGCCCGGAACCCGTCCCCGGTTCCGCCGCGTGCTCACAGCCGTCAGCGTCGCAGTCCTTGCTGCGGGCGTCGTCGTTCCGACAGCCGTTGCCGTGGAGTCGACTCCCTCCCCCAGCGTCTCGCGTTCCACTGAAGTCGACGTGCGCCCCACCGCGCCCGTGACCATGTCGCCATCCGCATCCGCATCCGCATCCGCATCCGCCAGTGTGAGTGCCGCGCCGTCCGCAACCGTCGTGGCCTCCACGTCGCCGTCGCAGACTCCCACTGTCACACCGTCGCCGGATCCGACGGCCAACCCCGGTGAACCAACTGTCGTCGCCATCCCGAAAGTCGTCGGCCCCCTGGCCTCCACCAAGAAGTCGCATCCGTTCGGGGCGGCCAAGTTCCAAGGGGTACCCGAGAACCTCCAGAAGAAGGGCTACGTGGAGGAGGAGTACATCATCAGCGGTGCCGCAGACGTGTATGACTGGCCCGCACCCGGACCAGCTGTGGTGCGCACAACGGATGCCCCCTACACCACCCGCATCCTCGTGCGGAAACCCATCAACGGCCGTGATTTCAGTGGCAACGTCGTGGTGGAGCCCATGAACCCCTCCAACCTGTTCGACCTCAACATCGGCTGGGCCATGATGAATCGCCAGATGGTGGAGAACGGGGACGTGTGGGTGGGTGTGACCGTCAAGCCCGTCTCCATCGTGGCTCTGAAGAAGTTTGATCCCGGTCGCTACGGGTCCCTTGCAATGGCCAACCCGCTCAGCCTCGACGACCCTCTGAACTGTCAGGTGACAGGCACCGATGACCGGGCCTCCGAAAATGGACTGGCCTGGGACATCATCAGCCAGGTGGGCCAGCTGGTACGCAGCACGGACGCCCGCAACCCCGTCAGGTACGGCGCCAAGCACCGCACCGAGGAGGTCTACGGCTTCGGGTACTCGCAGACCGGCGGCTACATGTACGACTACATCAACGGGATCCGGCCCCTCGCGGAGAGTTCACCCGGCAAGCCCATCTACGACGGCTACATCGTTGCCGTGGCCGCCGGGGCGTTCGTCGGCAACGTACCCATCAACCAGTGCGCCACGGTGCCCCCCGTGACGGACCCGCGCTACCAGTTCTCCGGCGTGGGCGTTCCGATCATGCACGTGATGTCACAGTCCGACTACCTCATCGGCATCGCCGGACGCCGCCCCGACAGCGATGCACCCATCGACAGGTACAGGCAGTACGAGATGGCCGGGGCTGGACACGCCACGCCGGACGAGCTCAACTACGCGGCCCAGCCGGCGGACATCATCAGGGCGGGCCAGCCAGTGCCGCCCATGTCCTGCAACGAGGGACCGAGAAGTCGGTTCCCGAGCCACATCTTCTTCGACGCCATCCTGCGCAACCTTGACGAGTGGGTGCGCAAGGACATAGCCCCACCACATGGCTCACCCATCGTGGTGGTCAACGGCGCGCCGGTGACGGACCAGTTCGGCAACGTGCTTGGGGGTCTCCGGTCCCCGTACCTGGATGTGCCCACCAGCACCTGGTTCGGCACATCAACGGGTGCATCGTTCTGCTTCATTGCAGGTCACGAGGTCCCCTTCTCAGCGTCAGCACTGGCTGGCCTGTACCCGAGCCACAACGACTACGTGAAGAAGGTCAGGAAGGACACCGAGTCGTTGGTGAGCCAGCGCTTCATCACCAGGTCCGACGGTGAAGCACTGATCAAGGAGGCCAAGCAGTCCGACATCCCCTGACGCCCAGCCTGCCGGCTGGTGACCGAACACACGTCGAGGTCCGCACTCTCCTGCGAGGGGTGTGCGGACCTCGTTGCGTCGGGAAGAAGTTGGCGTCCGGATTCGTTGTGCCTGACATGAAGAAGATCGGTTTTCTGTCCTTCGGCCACTGGAGCCCTTCACCACAGTCCCAGGTGCGGAGCGCGTCCGACGCGCTGTTGCAGTCCATTGACCTCGCCGTGGCCGCGGAGGAGGTGGGGGCCGACGGCGCCTACTTCCGGGTGCACCACTTTGCGCGACAGTTGGCGTCGCCGTTCCCGCTGCTCGCCGCCGTCGGTGCCCGGACGAGTCGCATCGAGATCGGCACCGGGGTGATCGACATGCGCTACGAGAACCCCCTCTACATGACGGAGGAGGCAGGCGCCGCCGACCTGATCTCCGGTGGAAGGTTGCAGTTGGGGATCAGCCGGGGATCGCCCGAACAGGTGATCGACGGGTTCCGCCACTTCGGCCACGAACCCGCCGACGGCGACCACGCCGCCATGGCCCGTACCCACACGAAGATTTTCCTGGAGCAGCTCGAGGGCAGGGGCTTCGCGGCGCCCAACCCGCGCCCCATGTTCCCGAACCCACCCGGCCTGCTGCGCCTGGAGCCGCATTCCCCGGGGCTGCGGGAGCGGATCTGGTGGGGTGCCGGATCGCGAGCGACAGCCGAGTGGACCGCTCAGCAGGGCATGAACCTCATGAGCTCGACACTGCTCACCGAGGACACGGGGGTGCCGTTCCACCAACTGCAGGCCGAACAGATTCAGATGTTTCGCGACGCCTGGAAGGTTGCTGGACACACCCACGAGCCCCGTGTCTCCGTGAGCCGCAGCATCTTCCCGATTGTCAGCGCCCTGGATCGCGCCTACTTCGGGGGCGAAGCGGGCAGCCATGACCAGGTGGGCCACCTCGACGGGGGTGCCGCCCGCTTCGGCAAGTCCTACGCCGGGGAGCCGGACCAATTGGTCCGGGAACTGGCGGAGGACGAGGCCATCGCGGCGGCCGACACCCTGCTGCTGACTCTGCCGAACCAGCTCGGCGTGGACTACAACGCCCAGGTGCTGGACAACATCATCCGCCATGTCGCTCCGGGGCTCGGGTGGCGCTGAGTCCTGACCGACCGTCTTCCAGGTCTGCTGGGCCGGTGTCGGTATAGCGTCGCCACATGGACATCATCCTGATACCGGGCCTGTGGCTCCGCGGCGACGCATGGTCCGATGTGGAAAGTGAACTGACCCGCGCCGGCCACCGGGTGCAGGCCGTGACCCTGCCGGGGCAGGGCGACGGCAGGGCCGACGCGACCCTGCGCGACCAGGTGGACGCCGTCGTGGCCACCATTGACGCCGCCAGCGCCCCCGTTCTGGTCGTGGGGCACTCGGCCGCCTCGGCGCTCGCCTGGATCGTGGCCGATGCCCGTCCCGATTCCGTGGTGGGTGTGGTCATGATCGGGGGCATGCCGGTGGAGGACGGGAAGCCCTACGCCAACTTCTTTCCCCTGGTCGACGGCCAGATGCCCTTCCCCGGATGGGAACCATTCGCTGGAGCCGACTCCGCCGATCTCGACGATGAGGCGCGCCGCAGCATCGAGGACAACGCCGTGGCAGTGCCGGAAGGCGTCTGTCATGGGGTGGTCTCCCTCTCCGACGACCGAAGGTTCGACGTGCCCGTCACTGTGGTGTGCCCCGAGTACTCACCCTCCGACGCCCAGGAATGGATCGACGCCGGTCAGGTCCCGGAGCTGACCAGAACCAGGCATGTGACGCTCGTGGACATTGATTCCGGGCATTGGCCCATGGTCACCAGGCCGCAGGAGTTGGCCGGGATCATCGCCCGGGCAGCCCTCCAGCAGTAGCCGGTTGGCCCAACGACCGTGCGCCCGTAGGTGCCGCGAGGTGCGCTGATAGGTTGGTCAAGGTGGCCACATCAGAGCAGATGCAGAGCGCAACCCGGTGGAATCCTCTCAAGCAGGTCTGGGAGTCGACGTTGCGGGGGCGCGCCGTCCTCAGCGAACCCCGCATCAACAAAGGCACCGGTTTCACCGTGCAGGAGCGCGAGGATCTGGGGCTCATAGGACTGCTGCCCTCACGTGTCCTGACCATCGACGAGCAGGCTCACAGGGCTTACCTGCTCTACCTCGAACAGCCCACCGACCTGGCGAAGAACGTGTTCCTCACCGCGTTGCGCGACCGCAACGAGGTGCTGTACTACCGGCTTCTCAGTGATCACCTGTCGGAGTTCCTGCCCATCGTCTACACACCGACGGTGGGGGAGGCCATCCAGCGCTACAGCCACGAATACCGGCGGCCACACGGGGTGTACCTCTCCATCGCCGATGTCGACACGATGGAGCAGGCCCTGCTGGCAGCGACGCAGGGCTCGCGGGACATCGACCTGATCATCGCCACGGACGCCGAAGGCATTCTGGGCATCGGCGACTGGGGCGTGGGCGGCATCGAGATTGCCGTCGGGAAACTCAACGTCTACACGGCGGCGGCGGGCATCAATCCGGCGCGGACCCTGGCGGTGATGCTCGACGTGGGCACCAACCGGCAGGAACTCCTCGACGATCCGCTCTACCTCGGGGTCTCACACGAGCGTGTTGGTCGCGACGCCTACGACGCGTTCATCGACCGCTACGTCACGACCACTGGCGCACTGTTTCCCGATGCGCTGCTGCACTGGGAGGACCTCGGCACCAGCAACGCCCGCCGTGTCCTGGAGCGCTACCGCTCCAGGATCCTCACGTTCAACGACGACATGCAGGGCACCGGCGCCGTCAGTCTGGCCGCAGTGCTCTCAGGCAGTCAGATCAGCGGCGTCCCACTGCAGGACCATCGCGTGATCGTTCATGGGTCCGGGACGGCTGGGATCGGCATCGCCGACCAGTTGCGCGACGCGATGTGCGTGGCCGGCCTGACCCACGAGGAGGCGACACGCCGGTTCTGGTGCATTGGCCGGCACGGGTTGCTCGTCGATGATCGCAGCGATCTGCGTGACTTCCAGTCGCCCTACGCACGCCCGGCGGCGGAGGTCTCGCACTGGGCCACCGATGAGCGACTCGGTGGCATCAGCCTCGCGGAGGTGGTGAGGCGGGTCCATCCCACAGTGCTGATCGGCACGTCCGGGCGACCGCAGGTGTTCACTGAAGCGATCGTGTCCGAGATGGCCGCACACGTGGAGCGGCCCATCATCATGCCGATGTCCAACCCGACGAGCCTTGCCGAGGCGTTTCCGGCGGACCTCCTGGCCTGGACCAAAGGTCGGGCGTTGGTGGCCTCCGGCAGCCCTTTTCGTCCCGTCAGCCTGGAGGGCACCACCTACGACATCGCACAGGTCAACAATGCCCTGATCTTCCCCGGTCTCGGGCTCGGCGTGATCGTCTCCCGTGCGCGACGCCTCACCGACGGCATGCTGCTGGCGGCGGCACAGGCGGTGGCAGGACAGGTGGACACGACAAGCCGCGGCGCATCTCTGCTGCCGCAGATGATCGAGCTGCGCACCACCTCGATCGTGGTCGCGCGCGCGGTGGCCCAGCAGGCCACGGTGGAGGGACTTGCGGACGTGCCCGCAGACCAACACCTGGAGCAGCGCATCACCGACGCCATGTGGGTGAGCGCCTACCACCCGGTGATCCCGGTCTGATCGGGACCACGCACAGACGTCAGTGCCCGGGGCGAAGGATGCCCGTCTCCCTGGCCACATGGATGGCGCGGGCGCGGCTGTCCACGTCGAGTTTGGTGAAAATGTGCACGAGGTGGCTCTTGATGGTGGCCTCACTGACGAACAACGCCCTGGCAATCTCTCTGTTGGACGATCCCGTGGCGAGGTGGTGCAGCACCTCCAGTTCCCGCTGCGTCAGACGAGGGGCAGGGTTGCGCATCCCACGCATGACGCGGGTGGCGAGCTCTGGGGCCAGAACCATGTCGCCGCGGGCCGCCGCCGAGATGGCATCAACGATGGTGTCGGGGGACACGTCCTTCAAGAGGTATCCGGCTGCCCCGGCCTCGATGGCCCGCAGGATGTCGACGTCACGGTCAAATGTGGTGAGGATGATGACGGCCGGTGCCGGGCACAGCGCCCTGAGCGCCGACGTGGTGGCCACCCCGTCCATGCCGTCACCCAGCCGCAGGTCGCACAACACCACGTCGGGGCGGAGGTGCCCCGCCAGGACGACGGCCTCCTCCCCGGTGGCGGCCTCCCCGAGGATTTCGACGCCGGGACGCGACCCGATGACGGCGCGGAGGCCCGTGCGCACCACGGGATGGTCATCGACGAGCAGGACACCCACGGCCACGTCAGCTTCCCCTCGCCGTGGAGATGGGCAGGTGCGCAGACAGTGCGGTGCCGTCACCGGGACTGCTCTCGATGTCCAGGCCGCCGCCCTGCTCCCGCAGCCGGGAACGCATGAACCTCAGTCCGTAACTGGACCCGGGGGAGGACGGCTCGTTGGTCCATGCGCCAACATCGAAGCCGTGGCCGTCGTCGACGACGTCGAGACGCACGCTGTCGCCGCCGTCCAACAGACTCACCACCACACGGCCGGCGCCCGCGTGCTGCCGTGCGTTGGCCAGGGCGGACTGTGCGGTGCGCAACAGTGCGACCTCATGGGCGGTCGCGAGCGTGGGAAGTGTGTCGTCCACGCGGAGGTCCGTCTCGATGCCGGTCTCCGCCGCAAAACGCTCCAGCATGCGGGCGAGTGCAGCCGCCAACGCGTTGTCCTCCAGCTCTGAGGGTGTCAGCTCGGCGACGATGCGGCGCACGTCGGCGAGGTTGTCGCCCGCGAGCGCCTCCACCTGCGCCAGTGTGCGGCCCGCGTCCCCGCTGCCGTCCCGGTCCAGTTCTGCCCGGGCGAGCAGCCGGATGGAGGACAAGCCCTGGGCGATGGTGTCGTGGATGTCGCGGGACAGGCGCGTCCTCTCCGCGATCGCACCGGAATGCCGCTGGGTGTGCGCCAGTTCCTCCTGCAGCCCCGCCATTTCGGCCTGCGCCAGCGTCAACGACTCCACCAGGTGCTCGCGCTCACGCGCGTCGCGGCGCAGTTCGAGGTAACCACGAGAGACCCCGAGTGCGAACACTCCACCGATCAGGGGGCCGAAGAGAGCGGCGTAGGTGGTGGTGCCCGAGGGATCCACATTGGCCACCACCACGACTCCGAACACGAGCAGGGCGAAGGCGACGGAGGACCAACGTGTGAGGAGGTGGCCGGAGAGCAACCAGAGCACGAACGCGAACCAGACGAACTCCGGCGACACCACCACGACGGCGACCGCCCAGAGTGCAGTGAGGCCCACGAGCCACCATCGGGCCGCGACGGGCCCGTCGAAGCGGCGGGACAGCACCACGCCGGCTCCGTACCAGAGCAGGATGGCGGCTGCCGCGACGACCGGGGCCCCGGCAGGATTCCCCGCGAAGGCCCTCGCCGCGCCGACCACCGCCAGAACCACCGCGATCACATGCTGCCCCACCTGCATGGACCGCAGGGTGGCGGTTGCCGTACGGGGACGCGAGGGATCAACCCACGAGGACGGGTTCCTCTTCATGTGCTGCTTCCCCCACCTGGTCGACGTCTCGTTCGATGGATCGCGGCCACCACATCCTGTCACCGAAGAGACCGAACAGTGACGGAACGATGATGGTGCGCACCACGAGCGTATCCACCAGGACGCCGAGCCCCACGATCAGGCCGAGCTGACCCAGGGTCACCAGCGGCAGGACACCCAGTGCCGCGAAGACGGCCGCCAGCACGATGCCTGCGCTGGTGATGACGCCCCCGGTGTGGGCGACGGCGTTGACCATGCCCCGGCGGGTGCCCACCACCTGCGCCTCGGCGCGGGCACGGTGGACAAGGAAGATCGTGTAGTCGATCCCCAGTGCCACGAGGAACATGAACGACAGCAGTGGCACCTGCAGGTCCAGTGCATCCTGCTTGAAGAGGATGCCGCTGAGGAAGGATCCGGCTCCGATGGCCGCGGCAGCACTCACGAGGTTGACCAGCATGAGGAGCAGCGGCGCCACGAGCGAGCGCAGCAACAGGACCAGCACCACGAAGCTGACCGCCAGCACCAGCGGGGCGATGACGAGAAGATCCCTGGAGTTGCCGGTACGGGCGTCGAGATCCGTCGCTGTGGCGCCACCCACCTGTGCCTCGGCGCCGTCGATGTCGTGGACGGCGTCTCGCAGGTCAGTGACGAGCTCGAGGCTCTCGGGTGTGCTGGGGGCCCACTCGCCCGTCACCATGATGCGCGACCACGTACCGTCGCTGGTCCGACCGGTGATGGTGGCGCGGATGACACCGTCGATGCCGGCGGCGGCATCGGTGACGGACTGCGCCTGCGACGACGCGGCGACGATGAGGATGGGCTGCGATTCACCGGCAGGGAAATGCTCGGAGAGCACCTCGAGGCCGACTGCGGACTCCGAGGCCACACGAAACTTCTCCACCTGGCTGAGACCCACCTGCGTGCCGAACAGCCCCGTGGCCATGACGGCCAGCAGTGCGAGGCCGGCGCCGAGCCCCACGAGCGGGCGACGCACGACGTAGGAGGCAACGGCTCGCCAGCCCTTGCCATGCTTCGCGGCGGAGCCGGGCTGGGGGACGAATGGCCAGAACGCCTTGCGTCCGCACACCGCGAGCACCGGCGGCAGCGCGAACAGCACAGCGACAAGGGCGATGAGGAGACCAACCGCGGAGGAGATGCCGAGTCCGCGGGTGCCGGGGATCACGGCGAACGCGAGGGTCAGCAGGGACAGCACCACGGTGAGGTTGGAGGCGAGGATGGCCGGCACGGTCTTGCGCCATGCCGAGGCCAGGGCCGCGCGGTGGTCGTGTGACTGGAGCAGTTCCTCCCGGTAACGGGAGATGAGCAGGAGTGCGTAGTTGGTGCCAGCGCCGAAGACCAGCACGCTGATGATGCCTGCGTCGAACTGCAGTTCCAGTGCCGTGCCCACGGCGGCGGTCACCTTGTTGGCCAACTGGTCGGCGAACGCCACCACCAGCAGTGGCAGGAGCCACAGGACGGGGGAGCGGTACGTGGCGATGAGAAGCACCGCCACGATGAGGATGGTGACCAGCAGCAGTGTGAAGTCTGCGCCGTCGAAGGAGGACGTGACGTCGGCGCCGAAAGCGGGACCGCCGGTCACCTGCAGGTCAACGCCCTGCACGGGCTGGTCGGCGATGATGGCGCGAAGGTCCTTGATGGCCTGCGCTGTCTCCGCATTGTCGGAACCCACAGTGATGGGCGTGATGATGACGGCCGCACGGCCGTCCTCGCTGGGCATGGGGCCGGTGGCGGTGTGGCCAGTCTGGCCGTCCAGCGCCGGCACGAGCTCACTAATCGAGGCCAGGTCCTGCGCGGTGAGTGCCGCACCGTCGGCACGTGAGCCCACGACAAGGACCGACTGCTCATCGGCGTCGGGGAACTCCGCGAGGAGTGCCGAGGCCTGCGCGGACTCCGAGTCAGGTGGTGCCGTGTCGTTGCCGGCAGGGGCTGTGGCCCGCCCGAAGGCCCCGAAGAGGGCGACGAAGACGACGAGGACGATTGCGAGCGAGATCCAGGCCCCACGTCGGGACGTGAGGCGTTCAGGAAGGCGTGTGGGAATGCGTAGGTGTGCCATGGAACCCATCCCACCCCGCAGGAGGGGGTCCGGGCATCGCCAAACCGGTTGAACCAGTCGTCAACCATTTGGTGGAGACGGGTCAGTGGCCGGCGCCGAGATTGCCTGTCAGGTTGGCGTGGAAGCGGCTGGCCTGGCCGTTGAGGCCCTCGAACGTCACGGACGTGCCCAGACGCTCGTACTTCGTCACGATCGCGTCCAGTGCGGCCACCGTCGAGGCGTCCCAGATGTGTGAGCGCGACATGTCGATAATGACGTGCTGCGGGTCCTCGGTGTAGTCGAACTGGGTGGTCAGATCGTTGCTGGAGGCGAAGAACAGCTCTCCGTTGACTGCGTAGTGCGCAGTGGCCCCCCCGTCGATGATCGTCTTGTCCACCGTCACGAAATGGGCGACGCGGCGCACGAACAACACGGACGCGGCCAGTACGCCCACGACCACACCGATGGCGAGGTTGCTCGTCAGGACGACGGTGATCACCGTGATGAGCATCACGGCGGTCTCGCTGCGCGGCAGGCGCATGAGGGTTCTGGGGCGGATGCTGTGCCAGTCGAACGTGCCCACCGAGACCATGACCATCACTGCCACGAGCGCCGCCATGGGGATGGCGCCGACCAGGTCACCCAGACCCACCACCAGGATGAGCAGGAACACACCGGCCAGGAACGTGGAGATCCGTGTCCGGGCGCCGGACGCCTTCACGTTGATCATCGTCTGGCCGATCATGGCGCAGCCACCCATGCCGCCGAAGAGCCCCGAGAGGACGTTGGCCACACCCTGACCCCAGGCCTCCCGGCTCTTGCGGGAGTGAGTGTCGGTCACGTCGTCGACGAGCTTCGCCGTCATGAGCGACTCCAGCAGGCCCACGAGAGCCATTCCCAGGGCATAGGGAGCGATGATCCTGAGGGTGTCCAGGGTCAGGGGCACGTCGGGGAAGAGGAACTGCGGCAGGCTTCTCGGCAACTCACCCTGGTCCCCGACGGTGGGGACGTTGATGGCCAGGACCACCACAGCCACGGTGGTGAGCACGATGGACACCAGTGGCGCGGGGACCACCTTGGTGATCTTGGGCATGCCGACCATCAGCAACAGCCCACCGGCCACCAGCGGATACACCAGCCACGGCACACCGATGAGGTGCGGCAGTTGGGCAGCGAAGATCAGGATGGCGAGGGCGTTGACGAATCCGACCATGACGCTGCGGGGAATGAACCGCATGAGCTTGGCCACACCGAGTGCAGCCAGAAGCACCTGGAAGATGCCGGCGAGGATCACGGTCGCGAGGAAGTAGTCGATCCCGTGGTCGCGCGCCACCGGGGCAATGACGAGCGCGACGGCGCCGGTTGCGGCCGAGATCATGGCCGGCCGGCCTCCCAGGAACGCAATGGAGACGGCCATCACGAACGACGAGAACAACCCGTACCGCGGGTCCACCCCGGCGATGATCGAGAACGAGATGGCTTCCGGGATCAGGGCCATTGCCACGACGAGCCCGGCCAACACCTCCCGCACGAGGATTCGCGGGGTGCGGAGCGCCGTCAGCACGGAGGGGTCGGGTGCATACCGCGACGTGTGGTCCTGGGCATGGCGAACAGCTGTCAAGGCAAGATCTCCTGGGGCGTACGGGGTGTCGACTGGCGGGGGGCTCACAGCGCACGATCCACCGGCGACGGCGGAGCAGGACGGGCCGGGAATGTGAACAGGCCATCACCGACGATACACAGCGGCGCCTTCGACCGCCGAATGCCGCAAGCCCGATGCGTCGGGCCCAGTCCCACAGAAACGTCAGCAGGTGGAACAGAAACCCACCAGTGTGCTCACGGCGTCTGTGACGACGGCGGCAGGGGCGGAGGGACCGTCGTCGAAGGCGTTCGTCCACCTCACCGTGGTGCCCGGAGGATCACGGCGTCCATGGGCACATCCTCGACCGTGGGGGGAGTGCGCAAGCCCGGACGGCGTGGATGCATGCGCTATTTTGTGGCCATGGCACACTCGCACGGCACTGCGCTCGGTGACTTCGCCGACGCCGCGCGGACGCACCGTACGAGGATCATGGTGACGTTCGGGATCACCGTGGCGATCCTTCTGGCCGAGGTCGTGGGCGCCATCTGGACGGGGTCACTGGCACTGCTCGTGGATGCCGGACACATGCTCACCGACGCGGGGGGCCTTGCCATGGCGCTGGCAGCCTCGCACCTCAGCACCCGGGCCGCGAGCGACCGGCGGACGTGGGGCTTTCGTCGAGCCGAGGTACTCGCCGCGACCGCACAGGCCGCAGTGCTGCTGGGGGTGGGGCTCTTCGTGATCGTCGAGGGCATCGGCAGGCTCTCCGAGCCACCCACCATCCCGTCCACGGAGCTGCTGATCTTTGGCATCATCGGCCTCGTCGGCAACGTGGCCTCACTGCTGGTCCTCGCCTCCAGTCGCAACGCGAACTTCAACCTGCGGGCTGCGTTCCTGGAGGTGGTCAATGATGCACTGGGCTCCGTTGCGGTCATCGCCGCAGCCATCGTCATCGCGACCACTGGGTGGGGAGGCGCCGACTCGCTCGCCGGCCTGTTGATCGGCATCCTCATCATCCCGCGCGCCATCAGACTGCTCATCGAGACCACCAACGTGCTCCTGGAGTCCACTCCTCCCGGCCTGGCGCTCTCCGAGGTGCGGCAGCACCTCCTGGGCCTGCCGGACGTGCTGGAGGTCCACGACCTCCACGCGTCGCAGATCGCAACGGGACTTCCGGTCCTGACAGCGCACGTTGTGGTGTCGCCCTCATCCTTCGAGGACGGCTCGCTCCCGGGACTGCTGGATCGGATGCAGCACTGCGTGGCCGAACACTTTGACGTCAGCATCGAGCACTCCACCTTCCAGTTCGAGCACCCCGAGCGCCTGCGTCATGAGCGTGAAGGCCACCACTGATGCACGACACGCCGCAGTTCTGAGATTCTCTCAGGAATTCTTTGGGAAATATTCAGGTCGGAGTTACGCTGATGTTGCCGGTCCACCCCGGCACATCGCCCCGCACGAGGAAGTCCCGCCACATGGCACGCACACTCCTGATCCCCGCCGTCGCAGGCATCTCCGCCCTGGCCCTGGTCACCACCGCAGGCCTTGCCACTGCTCTGCACAAGAATGACGTGGAACTTGTCGTTGACAATTCCGCCACGTCCATCGCCGTGCGCGAGGACACCGTGGCCGCTGTGCTGGAACTGGAGGGCATCGAGCTGGGGGAGCATGACATCGTGCTGCCAGGGCCGGAGACACGCATCAGTCAGGGGATGGAAATCACCGTGGCCTACGGTCGGCCGCTGGACTTGAGCGTGGACGGCGTGAAGCGCACCGTGTGGACCACGGCCCCCGACGTCGGCCAGGCGCTGGCATTCCTCAACCTCGACGCACAGGATTCGAAGCTCTCGACGTCGCGCTCCACCGGTATCTCCCGCCAGGGGTTGTCCGTGGACATCGCCACGGCGAAGGACGTCACCCTGACAGTGGCTGGCAAGACCACCCAGCTCACCGTGGCCGGCACGGTCGCCGATGCCCTGGCAGAGGCAGGGGTGACACCCGACGCAGACGACACCCTCACCCCAGCAGCCGACACCACGCTCACCGACGGTCTGGCCATCACGTTCGTGGACGTCGAGGTGAAGACCAGCGCCAAGGAGGTCGACATCCCGTTCAAGAAGACGACCACCAGCTCTGAGACGATGGCCAAGGGCGAGAAGAAGATCACCACCAAGGGTGCCGTGGGGATGTCGCGCGAAACCTACACCGACGTCTACCACGACGGGAGGCTGGTCAGCTCCACGCTGGCCAAGTCCGTGATCTCACGGCAGCCCGTCCACGAAGTCACCACGCTCGGCACGAAGGAGCCTGCCCCGAAGGTGGAGGTCGCAGACCCCGGAGTGAAGAAAACAGCCCCCACCGGGTCGAACAACCTGACCCCGGCATCCGGCAGCACCTGCATGGCCTCGTACTACTGGGAGGCCCAGCCGACCGCCAACGGCGAACAGTTCAACACCAACGCCATGACGGCCGCCCACAAGTCGCTGCCATTCAACACGATGGTCAAGGTCACGAACCTCGCCAACGGCAAGAGTGCCGTCGTGCGAATCAACGACCGCGGCCCCTACATCTCCGGGCGCTGCCTGGACCTGTCCACCGCCGCCATGCAGCAGATCGGTGGCACCTCCTCCGGAGTGGTCAAGGTCGCCTACGAGGTCGTCGGCTGATCAGCTGTCCTGCCACGCCGTGACAGCGCACCCCGACGGTCGTCGAAGTGCTCCTCCAACCGCGACATGTCGTGGGCGGGCGGGTCGGTGGCGCGGAAGCACTCCACCAACACCTCCACCTGGTGTTGCATTCGGTCAGCGATCTCGGGGTGGATCGTCGCGAGTGTGACGCGGGTGGCCAGGTCGATGAGCGCCGTGAGCACCATGACGTGATCCAGGGCGTAGGGGCGGACCTGGTCGAAAGGCATGTCGACCATCTCCTCGAGGCTGACCGTCCCGAAGTGGACCCGCGCCGTTCCCTTGTCCAGCAGGGTATTGCCCGGTCGGTCCTGCGAAACCGCCATCACGATGCCCGCAGCCACCTCCTCGATGGCGTTGACAGCGGTGTAGGGATCATTGGTACCGGGGGAGAGGGCACGGACCGCCAGCTCCAGCACCTGCTGTTCGGCGAACCGAATGTCCTGGTAGACGGACCGCGAATCCCCGATGCGCACGCAGTCGCGGATCTTCTCCACCGTCTCGTCATCGTCGGTGGCCTCCCCGGGCCAGATGCGTGCCAGAGGCTCGCGCGCCAGAATGTGGTCCCCGACGCGCGGGACCACCTCGATGAACGCATCCGACTCCTCGGCCACGTTCCGCAGGCGGTGGAAGTCAATCTCGACGAGGTAGCCGACCGCACCGGCCGTGACAGCCGTACCACCCGCCCGCAGTGCACTCGTCAGCGTGACGTCCTCCGGTGCTTCCCGGGGGTGCATGCGCTCCACCACCGCCCGGAAGTTGGTTCGAACACCGTGGGCCAACGTTTCCACCCGCACCGACGCCGCAATGTGGTGGATGAACCACACGAGCAGCACCGCGTCGGCCACGGCCATGAGCACGGCGAGGTTCACCGCCAGGTGGGGGACGAACGACGTCTGGTCGTCCGCCTCGGAACGGATGGTGCGCAGCACCATCAGCGAGTACACGAAGGTGGCCACGAACACCCCCAGCACGATCTGGTTGCCGCGGTCGGCCATGAAATTGCCCACGAGCCGTGGGCCATAGGTGGCGCTCGCGGTCACCACCACCGAGATGGTGATGGAGAACGCGGTGGCTGCCACGGCCAACATGGACGTGCCGATGGCGCCCAGCATGGCCCGGGAACCGTCTATCCCGACGCCGTACACCCAGGCGAACCACGCCGAGGAGAGGTCATCGGTGACAGCCTTGTCCAGTGACACCATTGTCTGGGCCAGCACCAGGGCGGCCACCAGGCAGACCAGTGGCACGAACCAGAAGGATTCGCGCAACCTGTACCACCAGCTGGAGAGTCGGTTCATCCCCCCAGACTAGGGCCGCCCCATCAACGGGAGGGCATCCTTGTGCCATGGCAATCCTCATCGACCCACCCATCTGGCCCGCGCACGGCACGACGTTCTCGCACCTGGTTTCGGATGTGTCACACGAGGAACTGCACAACTTCGCCGAACGGGCCGAGGTGTCGCCCCGTGCGTTCGACCGGGACCACTACGACGTCCCCGCCCACATGTATGACCAGCTCGTGACCATGGGAGCCATTCCGGTGCGTTCCAAGGATCTGGTGCAGCGGCTCATCGCCAGCGGGCTGCGCAGGCGCAAGCATGAGTGGCCTGCCACGCGGCACTTCACACGAGGTTGACGAGCGTCACGAAGACGGCCGTGCCGGCACCCACGCTGAGGAGCGTGCGGCGCCCGAACCCCAGATGCACCACCACGGTGACGGCGGTGGCGACGGCGGCCTCCCACAGGTGCGTGACCTCTCCGAATGCGGAGGAACGAAACGTGGTGGCCGCCAGGATGCACAGGATGCCCGCGGGCATCCAGAACGCCATGTGGCGGACGAACGTGGACTCGCGCAGCGGCTTGAGGAGCAGGAACGGGACCGCCCGCAGCGACACGGTGATGACGAAGGCAATGGCGAGAGCGGCCATCACGTAGGAGAGGTCAGGCACGTGCGTCGCTCCGTCCGCTCAGGAGGTGGAACGCCACCAGGGCGCCCACGAACAGCAGCAGGGCCACGAAGAGCGCGGAGCCGGGCGCCACCACGACCGCGACGGTGAAGCTGAGCCCCGCAAGGACCACGGGAGGGACTTGCCGGCGGGAACGGAAGGCGTCCAGCGCAAGGGTGACGAACAGTGCACACAGAGCGAATCCCAGTCCCTCTATGGGGCGGTTGATGAGTCGCGCCGCAACGACCCCCACGAGGCCGCCCACCAGCCAGTAGCCCTGAAGTGCCAGCTGCATCGACACCAGCCGCCAGGACGTCCACCCCTGGGGTCGTGCGTTCGTGATGGCCCACGCCTCATCAATGAGCGCATACACCGAGTACGCACGTGCCACCGGGTGGCGCACCACCTGCAACGGGAACGAGAAGGCGTAGAAGACGTGCCGGAAATTCACCAGCAGTGTCGTCAGGGCGATCGTCGCCAGCGGAGTGGCTGCGACCAGCAGTCCCACCAGCAGCAGTTCCATCGATCCGGCGAACACCGCCACCGACAGGGCGGGCGCCACCCACCACGACAACCCCGAGTTGATCACCAGGAGGCCGAAAGCCACGCCCAAGGGGAAGAGGCCGAGCCCAGCCGCCAGAGACGCGCGAACCCCGGCACGCACCTCGGACCTGCGCGCCACAGGATGCTCGACCACGCTCGATTCGTTCATGATGCGCCATGGTGGCATATGGGGCAGGACGCCACCAATTCACCGCAGCGTGCTGAAGTGCTCCACGTCGTCGGCGGTGCCGGAGACGATGATGAGGTCCCCGTCCTCCACCACGGTCTCGGCGGTGGCGTGCGTGAACCCCCGTCCTGCCCGCTTGACGCCCACCACCGTCACGCCGTACTGGGTGCGCACGGTGGACTCACCCAGGGACAGGCCGCACATACTCCGAGGAGGTCGGGTCTTGACGATGGCGTAGCCGTCGTCGAACTCCATGTAGTCGAGCATCCGGCCTCGCACGAGGTGCGCCACCCTCTTTCCCATGTCGTGCTCGGGACGCACGACGTGGTGGACCCCGAGCCGGGTGAGGATGCGGCTGTGGGAGGCAGTGACGGCCTTCGCCCAGATGTGGGGGACGCCGAGTTCGAGCAGCACTGAAGCGGACAGGATGCTGGACTCCAGGTTGGTGCCGATACCGATGACGGCCCTGTCGAACTCGTGCACCGACAGCTGCCGCATGGCCTCCGCGTTGGTGGTGTCGGCCTCGACGACGTGGGTGAGCCGCCCGGCGAGCGACTGCACCACCTTGATGTCCTGGTCGATGCCGAGCACCTCGACACCCTCCTCCACCAGCTCGAGCGCCAGTGACTTCCCGAAGCGTCCGAGCCCCACGACCACCACGGGTGCGTCGGTGGGGAGCTTGTGTCTAGCCAATGAGGGGCCGTCCTTCCGGGAGGGTGTATCCGAGTTGCTTCTCGCGCAGAGCGAGGGCTGACACCAGTGTGATGGGTCCGAGCCGTCCGACGAACATCATCCCGGCCAGTACCAATTGTCCCAGCACCGGGAGCTGGGCCGTGATGCCCGTGGACAATCCCACGGTGGCGAACGCGGACACCGTCTCGAACAGGACATCGCGCAGCGGCAGTGAGGTGATCTCCAGCAGCAGCAGCGTGGCGGACATCACCAGACCCACCGCCAGCAGTGCGACGGCCAGCGCCTGACGCTGGACCCGTGACCCGATGCGTCGGTCGGCGATGTTGACGTCACGACCGCCACGCACCTCGGCGAGGATGACGAAGAGCAGGATGATGAAGGTGGTGACCTTGATGCCACCCGCCGTGCCCGCCGAGCCGCCACCGATGAACATGAGCACCGTCGTGGCGAGGATGGTGCCGTCCTTCATCTGCCCGTAGTCGAGGCTGTTGAATCCTGCGGTGCGGGGGACGACCCCCTGGAAGAAGCCCGCCAGGAGCCTGCCGGGCGGCTCGAGCGGTCCCAGGGTCGCGGGGTTGTTCCACTCGTTCGCGGTGACGAAGACCACGGCGATGACCAGCAGGGCGAAGTAGGTGGACAGGGTGAGTCGGGTATGGATGCTCCACTTGTTGGGGCGGTTCAGCTCCCGCCGCAGTTCCAGGAGCACAGGAAATCCCAGACCGCCGAGGATGAGGGCCGCAGCGATGGGAAGGCACACCCAGGGGTCGGTAGCGAATCCCACGAGGTTGTTCGAGTACAGGGCGAATCCTGCATTGTTGAACGCCGAGACGGCGTGAAACACGCCGAGGTAGAGCGCCCGGCCGGGGGCCTCCCCATAGCCGAAGAGGAAACGGCCCGTCAGGAGGATCGCCACCAACGCCTCGATGGCCAGACTCACCTTGGCGACCCCCAGCAGGAGGGCGCGGACGTCCCCGAGGCCGGAGCTCTTGGTCTCCTGCGCGGCGGTCAGGCGAGTCCGCAGACCCATGCGGCGAAACATCAGTAGACCCACCAGCGACGCCAGGGCCATGATTCCCAGCCCACCCACCTGGATGAGCGCCATGATCACCACCTGACCGAACCCCGTCCAGTAGGTGGCCGTGTCGACGGTGATGAGTCCGGTCACACAGACGGCGCTGGTGGCCGTGAACAGGGCTGTGATGAAGGGGGCCCCACCGGGGCCGCTGCGGCTGATGGGCAACATCAGCATCACGGTGCCGATCACCACCACCAGGGCGAACGCGGAGACAATGACCTGCCCGGGCGAGCGCAGGAAGCGACGGCGGGACTTCCGTCCGGCTGGCAGCGTCATCCGCCGTCCCGGGGTTGCTTCGTGGGCCACCGGCACAAGGTATCCCCTCCGGTGGTCCACCCGCGATTCTCGTCGCGGGTGGCGCACCACACAACGGGTCAGTCGCGGATGATCATCGGCAATCCGCCGAAGGCAGGCCACCTCGTCCCATGGTGAATCCCGTGCGGGCACTGATGAGTGGCATCGGTGGGCTGACCCCTTCCTCGCACGCTGAACAGCACATCCGGTCAGCGCACCCCTGTAGGGGTCCGCACCCTCCTGACCCGACATGCAACCGGGGTGGCCATCTCGGCTCAGTCGTGTGACAGCTTGATCATTGTCCAAGAAATGGGAGGCAGTTCTACGGTGAGGGTGGGACCGCTGAGGGTTGCTGTTGTGTTGGGCTGCGGCGCGCCGGTCGTGTCGTCCTCGGGGCCGGCTTTCCACTGGGGATCGTCGTGGTTGAGTGTGACGGCATCGGTGATCCTGCAGCCGCCGGGAAGCCCAATCTCCAAGGCGATCGCATCACTCTCGTGGCGGTTGACGAGGAAAAGTGCGCCCTCTGTCGTGTCCCACGTAGCAACTGCGTCGACGGCCTGGACCGTGCCGAATTCTTTGGATTCGATGGTCGGTCCGTCGATGACGACTTGCAGGACGTTGCCCTTGGCATGGGCTGATGTGAGTGCGAAGGGATGAAAAATCGTTTGTTTCCAGGTCGGGCCGCCGGGTTCGGCCATGATCGGGGCGATGACGTTGACCAGTTGGGCTTGGCTGGCTGACCAGACGCGGTCGGTGTGGCGCAGCAGAGAGATCAGCAGGTTGCCCACCACAACGGCGTCGGCGATCGAGTAATTGTCCTCGAGGAGCCGCGGCCCCACAGGCCAGTCGTCGCCAGTGGGAGGGTTGGAGGGAGCGCGGTCCAAGTACCAGACGTTCCACTCGTCGAAGGAGATTCCGATGACCTTGTCGCTCTTGCGAGCGGCAGCCACACCGTCGGCGGTGGCGGAGACTTGGTGGATGTAGCGGTCCATGTCTTCGGCACTGATCAGGAACTCTTGCAGCCCCGCCTCCTTTTCCCAGTAGTAGGCGTGCGCTGAGATCATGTCGACGGCGTCGTAGGCCTCGGTGAGCACCAGGCGCTCCCAGTCGCCGAAGGAGGGCATGCCGCGCGAGGAGGAACCACAGATCACGAGCTCGAGGCTGGGGTCGATCATGCGCATGGCCTGCGCAGTGGCGTTGGCGATCCGTCCGTATTCCTGGGGAGGCTTGTGGCCAATCTGCCAAGGACCGTCCATCTCGTTGCCCAAGCACCACAGCTTCACCCGGTAGGGCTCGTCGGTGCCGTTTCTGCGGCGCTGCTCAGCCCAGTGCGAACCGGCTGCAACATTGCAGTACTCAAGGAGGTCCAGTGCCTCTTGCAACCCTCGGGTGCCGAGGTTGACTGCCATCATGGGTTCAACCCAGCCTTGGCGGTCCACCTCATGAATTCGTCGGTCCCGAAAGTGTTGGGCTCCATCGAGTGCCACGCGAGGTCAAGACGTTGGGGACGGTCCTCAGCTGGTCCCACACCGCCCTCCCACCGATAACCGGAGACGCTCCGGACGCACAGGAGTGATCGGACTCGCGATTCCCGAACTTCGCCAGACCTACTTCGCCGAGCTTGCCGACAGGATCAGCCGCAAGGCCGCCCCGCACAAGGTCTCCGTACTCATCGACCAGACTGGTGGAACACGCGAGGGTGAGCTGGCGGTCCTGGCTGGAGAGCGTCTGCGACTCACCGACGGCGTGCTGTTCAGCCCCGAGAGCCTCGGGCAGGATGACATCCACCTGCTGGACGTCGACTTCCCACTCGTGCTTCTTGGCGAGCGGATGTTCGGCGGAACCACGGATCACGTGACCATGCACAACGTCGGCTCCGCCCGTGCGGCCACCGCGCACCTCATCAGCATCGGGCGCCGACGGATTGCCGTGATAGGGGCCCACCCCAGCAATCGGGACGACATTCGCTCCGCGAACCTCCGCATCCGGGGCTACCGTGAAGCACTCGAGGTGGCCGGCATCCCCCATGATCCGCGGCTCGTGCGCATCGCCGTCCCGTGGCACCGTGAGAATGGCGCCGTGGCCATGCGAGAGCTGATCGAGGAGGGAGTCCCCTTCGACGCTGTCTTCTGCTTGACCGACACCCTTGGGCTCGGTGTCCTTCGGGCACTCGGAGAAGCCCGCGTGAGAGTGCCTGATGAGGTGGCGGTGATCGGCTTCGACAACATTGACGAGGCGCGGTTCTCCGTCCCGTCGCTGTCAAGCGTCGAACCCGGCGGCGATCAGATCGCACAGACAGCGGTCGAGTTGCTACTCGAGCGAGTCATGGAGAAGGACGATCGGGTCGCTCCACGGCAGATCCGTGCCGACTACCACATCGTGGAGCGCGAGTCGACAGGCCGCTCCGAGCCAGTCGACGCGACCAACGTGGCGTTCCACGCTGACCCCCTCTGACGCGCTCGGATTCCACACTGGAGACCGGGTGACGACCTTCGCCGGCGTGATCAACTCAGGGTCGCCGTTGAGGGGAGCACTCAGTCGCGGATGATCATGGCCAGTCCACCGAAGGCGGGCAGTTCCACGGAGAAGCCGCGGAGGTCGTCGACCGTGCCCACCTTGCGGCGGGTGCTGAGGTCGAAGGCCCTGCCTGTGGGCAGGTGCTCGGACTGGATGCGGGCCTCAATCTTCTCTGCGCTGAAGTTCAACGCGGTGATCTGGATGGCGCCGATCTCCAACTCGTTGACCAGAACGAGCAGTGACTTGTTACCCACCTCGGGGATGTCGATGAGCTTCGCCGACGCCAGTCCGTTGCGCTTGCGGACCTTGAGGATGGCCGCCAGGCGCGACGCGAACGACGTCTCACGCTTCAGCTGCTCCGGGATGGGGCCGTAGAGCGTCCGGGCACGGGGCATGCCCGAGGAGGACTTCTTGACGTCGGGGGCGGAGCCGAGGACGTCGTAGGCGCCACGTTCGATCCACCGGGTGTCGCCGGAACTGATGAGTGCCCTCACCTGGTCCCGATCCAACGGGAGCGCGCCCACGAGGTCCCAGCCGGACAGGGCGAACACGCCGGGCTGCCAGGCGTTGTACATGCACATCAACAAATGGGCCGAGGTGATGCGGCGCACGTCGGCGTCGGTGATGGCATCCAGGTCGGTGATGCCGAGCGTGGCCGTGACGATGGACGCCGTGGTGCTGACGATGCCGTTCTGGGTGAAAACGGAGTTGTACGGGGCCGCGTCACCGGTCAACTTGTCCCGCATCACCTGGCGGATGTGGTGCGCCAGTTCGGCACCGGTGAACTCCTCGCCGCCGAGGGTGTAGATGTCGTCTCGGTGCGCTGCGGCGAAGTGGACGAGTTCGTAGGTCAGTTCGTCATGGTTCTGCAGTGCGTGCACCAGCGACGCCTGGTCAATCCCCAGCTCCATGGCTTCGCGCAGCACGAGGCGCAGGAACTCGGTGTCGGCGGTGCACAGCGCCACCTGGGCGGCCGGCCGGGTGATGAAGTCGTAGGACAGGTCCGGTCCGACGGCGCCGGTGCGCTGGATGTCGTCGATGCCCAGGTTCAGCTCCTGGAAGGTGAACCCTCCCACCTTGCGCACCAGGGAGCCGATGAGCTGGTTGGCCGCCTGGGACATGGGGTGGCCCTCGGACCACGCGGGGGACTGACCGTAGGTCTTCTCCACGCCGAGGAAACCGTTGGCATCCAGACGGAGCCCACCTGAGCCAAGATCCAGGAGGGAGTGGAGCGCATCCCCCATGACGAGGCGCATTCCGGCGCACGTGGGGTCCAGCCAGTTGATGGTGGGCTGGCCCTCCTTGAAGTAGTGAAGGTAGACCCAGCGGCGCACCTTGCCCTTGGTGTCGGTGATGGGCGGCGTGCAGGACCAGTTGGTCTCCTTCACCCCCGGTTCGTAGAAGATGACGCGTTGGAGCGCGCCGATGATGTAGCCCTCCTCGGCGAGCGCCTCCTCGGCCTCGGTGCTGAGGTTGACGGAGTCGCGCCCCTCGGGCACGTCCGGCAGCAGGTGCCAGGCGGCCCGGGGGATGTCGATCATGTGGTAGATCCCGGGGTAGTCCCGGTAGTTGAGCTCGGCGAGGCGGAAGTCGGCGCCCTTGCCCGTGTGACCGGGGACGACGTCGTCGATGACGGTGCCGTTGTGGCGTGCAGCCGTTTCACACATGGCACGGAACTCTGCCTCGGTCCCGAAGAGCGGGTCGATGGCCATGCTCATCCGGTCGAAGTGCCCATCGACGCTGGGGGTGGGCTCCCACCCGTCGAGGCCGCCGGCCAATTTCACGGGCCCGGTGTGGAGGGCGTCGATGCCGATCTGCGAGAACGCCTCCCACAACTCGGCGGACCCCAGGGCGCCAAGGAACGAGGTGCCCGGCTCCGTGATGTGGGACAGTGGGTAGGCCGTGTACCAGACCGACGCCTGCGCCAGCGCGGCGCGCGGATCCGGGTGGGCGTACGGGTTGGCCCACATGGCATGGGTGCCCGCCAGTTGCCGGGACACCTGCGTGGCGTCATGGAGCATCGACTGGTCCTCCAACCAGTCGACGTAGGCACGGTTGGACCCCACCGGCTCGAACGGCGGGGTGATGGGGCTGGCATCATCCTCGCGCCGCCGTGCCTTGGGCCTGAGTCTCGAGGGCCGGGCAGCAAACCGGTGGTCGTCGAAACTCAGCTCGGGGAGCTCGTCGCTGATGTCGTCAGCGATGTTGGTGCGGGCCTCGTCCGGACGGTCTTCTACGTGCCTTGTCATTGGCGCAACGCTACAGGTCCACGGGCCGAACCTAATTCAGCCTCGCCAACGAAGGGCCGGAGCCGCGCGGAGGTGACGCGCCCCGCACCGCCGTCCGCGCATGCCCGGGATCAGGCGGATGGGATCTGCGCGCTGACGCCGAACATGTCTCGCAGTGCCAGTTGTGCTGCGTACCAGCCGTTCATGCCGTGGACTGCGGGTCCCGGTGGGGTGGCGCTCGAGCACAGGTACACACCGGGGATCGGTGTGCGCCACGGTGCGCGCGAGACCACCGGCCGCCTCACCAGTTGCAGAAGCGACAGCTCCCCGGTGTAGATGTCGCCGCCCACCTGGTTGGGGTTGTACGCCTCCAAGTCATGGGCGCGCCGGGTGGAGGATGCCAACACCAGCTCCTTGACCCCGGGGGCGTGCCGCTCCAGTTCCGACAGTAGGAGCGGCAACGGATCGACCGTGGAGTTACGGGGAACGTGCATGTAGGCCCAGAAGGTGTGGCCGCTGCCTGGTGCTCGTGAATCGTCAAGGTTCGACGGCTGGGCGGCGAGGAAGTACGGCCGGGGGGACACCCGCCCCCGCGCGACGGCATTCTCGGAGGCCGTGATGGCGTCCCGGGAACCGCCCAGGTGGAGGGTGGGTGCCAGCGCCAGAGGCGGGTCGAGCCACGGAACGGGTCCGGACAGGGCGAGGTCCACCTTGGCGACGCCGGAGCCGTAGCGGTACCGGTTCAGGGCCCGGCGGTAGGACGCCGGTGAGGTGGGTGAGGTGCGCAGGAGCTCGGGGGACGTGTCGAGCAGCACGGCGCGGCTGGTCTCCAGTTCGCGGAGGTCCGTGACGAAGTGCCCCGTCTCGACCCGCCCCCCGTGACGGGCCAGTTCCTCCACCATGGCGTCGGCGATGGCCTGCGAGCCACCCCTCGGATAGCCCCAGCCCCCGGCATGGCCGTGGGCCGCGAGCAGCAGGCCGGCACCCGCCTGTGCCAGCGAGGGCATCCGGCCCGCAGCATGCGCCATGCAACCGGCCAGCAGGGCTGCTGCGCCGTCGCCGCGGAGGAGGTGTCGATCCAGCCCGGTACCCAGAGCGAGCGTGCGGAGCCCGAAGTGGGCCGTCGCGCGCAGGTCATGGGGGACACGCAGCAGTTGGTGGCCCGTCAGGTCCACCACACCGTCGACGTGTCGCACCAGCGGCTCCATGGCGTGACGCCACATGTCGCCATCGCTGCCGAGGCCCTCGACGGTGCGGTCCAGGTCGTGCCACGCCACGGCGGCGGGTGCGTCGTCGAGGGGGTGGGCGTAGGACGCCTCCGGCGTGAGCCAGTCCAGGGCTTCCAGGAGACCGATCTCGCGGAAGAACGGCGACGTCACGGCGGCCGGATGAATGGCGGAGCACACGTCGTGGCGGAACCCGGGAAGCGTCAGTTCACGGGTGCGCAGGCCACCACCGATTGACTCGGCACCCTCGAGGACCACCACCTCCAGCCCATGGCGTGCCATGGCGATGGCTGCAGCCAGGCCGTTGGGGCCGCTACCCACCACCGTCACGTCGCGCATGGTGGCAAGTGTGCCCTGCCCGTGGACGCAGGAGCGGCGCCACCCCGGGCGGGGCGGCGCCGCTCGTGCGTGCCGTGCGTCAGGTCGGATTACAGACGGACGACCATCTTGCCGGTGTTGGCCCCCTTGAGGAGGTCGATGAATGCCTGCGGGGCGTTGTCCAGGCCTTCGCGGAATGTCTCGTCAAACGTGAGTGATCCGTCGGACAGCCAGCCCGCCATCTTCTGGGCGAACTCGTCGGCCTTGTCGGAGAACTCTCCGACGAGGAAGCCCCGGATGGTGAGGAGCTTGCCGATGGCCGAGCTGAGGTTGCGGGGTGCGCAGGTGGGTTCCGTGGCGTTGTACTGCGAGATGGCGCCGCACATGGCCACCCGGCCGTGAACCTTCAGCGAGGTGATGGCCGCCTCGAGGTGGTCACCGCCGACGTTGTCGAAGTAGACGTCGATGCCGTCAGGCGCTGCGGCCTGCAACTGCTCGGACACGTCACCGTCGTGGTAGTTGAAGGCGGCGTCGAAGCCGAGCTCCATGAGGCGTGCCACCTTCTCGGGCGAGCCGGCGCTGCCGATGACTCGGGAGGCACCGGACAGCTTGGCGATCTGCCCGACGATGGAGCCGACGGCCCCCGCTGCGCCCGAGACGAAGACGGTCTCGCCCTCCTGGAACTGGCCTGCATACATCAGCCCGGCATAGGCGGTCAGGCCCGTCATGCCGAGTGCGCCGAGGTAGGCGGACTCCGGGGCGAGCGACGGGTCCACGAGCTTGGCGTTTGCAGCCTCGACCACTGCGTGTTCACGCCACCCCAGGTTGTGCAGGACAGTCGCCCCCACCGGCACGTCGTGGCTCGTGGACGCGAGCACGACGCCCACGGCACCTCCCTCAAGGGGCTCGCCGATCTGGAAGGCCGCGGTGTAGGACTTGCTGTCGTTCATCCGGCCACGCATGTAGGGATCCACGGACATGTAGTGGTTCTGCACCAAGACCTGGTCGATGCCCAGCTCGGGGAGAGTGGCGTCACTGAGCGTGAAGTTCTCCTGTGTCGGCCACCCCTCAGGGCGGGATGCGAGGAGAATCTGGCGGGTTGTGCGGGGAAGTTGTGTCATGAGGTGGTAATCCTTCCGGATCGGGGTCGTGGTAGATGGGGGATGACCGCTCAGGCTGTGACGGGTCCATCGCCAGTGAGGCGACGGGCCAGGGTGCGCAGCAGGTCGCTCTCTTCAGGCGTAAGGGTGAGCTGGGACGCGACGGCACGTTGGACCTCCAGAACGGGGCCCTGCAGGGCGGTGCCGGAGGGCGTCAGCAGGACGCGTACCCGGCGCTCGTCATCGGTGGCCCTGTGCCGCGTGAGGTAGCCCAGTGTCTCCAGTCTCTTGAGGAGCGGGGACAGCGTGCCACTGTCCAGGTGCAGCCGCTCACCCAGTTCCTTCACGGTCAGGTCGTCGTTCTCCCAGAGCGCGAGAAGGGTGACGAACTGCGGGTACGTGAGTCCCAGGTCAGCGAGGCCCGCCCGATAGGCGTTGGTGATGGCGCGGGACGAGGCGTACAGGGCGAAACAGAGCTGCTCGTCCAGCCGTGGGGCCGTGACCATCTCAGGCGGCGTCAAGGCTGGCGTAGTCGGTGTAGCCCTCGGCGCCGCCGCCGTAGAAGGTCGTCTGGTCGGGAGTGTTGAGCGATGCATCGGTGCGCCACCGCTCCGCAAGGTCGGGGTTGGCCAGGAACGGTCGCCCAACCGCGACGAGTTCGCCCTGGCCGTTGTCGATGATGGCCGCAGCTGATTCCCGAGTGGTGACCGTACCGAAACCCGAATTGGTCATGACGGGTCCGTCGAAGCGTGAACGCAGGTCGGTGGTCAGCTCGGCGGCCGGGTCGGCGAGGATGCTGAGGTAGGCCAGGGACAGGCCGGCGATGCCGTCGAGGAGCGCTTCATAGGTCTCGCGGGTATCGGCGGGGTCCTTCTCCAGTACGCCCTGGATGTTGTGGGCGGGGGAAATCCGTACACCGACCCGCTCGGCACCGATGGCCTCGGCGACCGCCTTGACGGTTTCGATCGTGAGGCGGGCCCGGTTGGCAGGGGAGCCGCCGTAGCCGTCGTCACGCTGGTTGGAGGAGGGGGCCAGGAACTGGTGGAGGAGGTAGCCGTTCGCTGCATGGATCTCCACGCCGTCAAGCCCTGCCTCAACTGCGCAACGGGCAGCGTGCACATAGTCCGCCACTACGCCGGGGATCTCGTCGGCCTCGAGGGCGCGGGGCACAGTCATGGGGAGCGATCCCTTGGCGGTGACGACTTCTCCTGGGGCGGGGATGGCGCTGGGGGCGATGGACTCGAGGCCCTGCTTGTTGTCAGGGTGCGCTATCCGACCAGCGTGCATGAGTTGCACGAAGATATGACCGCCATTCTCGTGGACGCGGTCCGCCACGAGGCGCCAGCCGGCGATCTGCTCGGGTGTGTGGATGCCGGGAGTGTTGAGGTATCCCTGGCCCACCGCACTGGGCTGGGTGCCCTCGGAGACGATCAGGCCTGCACCCGCACGCTGGGCGTAGTACTCGGCGTTGAGGGGTGTGGGGGCCATGCCGACACCCGTACGGTTGCGGGTCAGTGGCGCCATCACGAAGCGCTGGGGGAGATCCATGTTGCCGATGCGGATGGGGGTGAAGAGACGTTCCATGTGTGGCTCCTGTGAAGCTCTGCGGTGATGGGCAAGTTCGTACAGGTTCGATAGTACACGATTCAATCGTGCACAACTAATCGTTCCGGTGGCGTCGTCCACCCTCTGACTACGGTGGATCAGCCTGAACCGCGACACGCCCGGCGATGATTGAATTGTCAACAACACCCCAGGGTCGCTACTGTGACAACTGAGGGAGACACCAAGTCCCCCACAGTTGATTCCCATCCTCTCGCAGTCCTGCTGGTTCACACCACCGCAGTCGACTCGATGGTGATGGTCGACATCACAACACTTCCGGGGGGAAGCATGCAGTTCTCAGTTGCGTTCCAGCACGGGGTCATTCCCCTGTTGGTATCTGTTCCGATCCTCATGGAGCAGACCCAGGATGTGCTCTCCTCAGCGGGCCGGATCGTCCTCACCATCGCAGCCACCCTGTTCCTTGCCTATCTTGTGCTCATGACGAGTGCTCTGCTGGTCTTCTCTGTGAGGGGTTGGGCCCACACCGCGCTGGAACGACACAAGAACCTCGCCATTGTTCCTCGACATGAGGCCTTCCCGGCCATGGTGGAGCAGTCCTGACATGGTTGTAGTCTCCGGCCACTGGGTCGACCTGGTCCTCGTCCTTTCCGTGGCCCTCATCGGACTGGGTGTGTGTTACGGGCTCACGATGATGATCCTGTCCCGGCGTGAACCCTCCCGCCTGCGGAGTGGTCCGCTGGCCATGAGCACACCCAAGTCCGTGATCTTCGTGCTGCCATGCCTCAATGAGGACCGGGTGCTGGGCACCAGCCTCGAGCGATTGCTGGAGCTGCACCATCCCCGCATGAAGATCCTCGTCGTCGATGACGGATCATCCGACACCACCGCCCGGATCGTTGCCCAGAACACGGACCCCCGGGTTCATCTGCTGCAACGCGTACTTCCCAACGCCCAGAAGGGCAAGGGAGAAGCTCTGAATGCGGCGTTCGCCCACATCGTGAGCGGCGCCGTCATCCCGTTCGACAACCCCGACGATGTCCTGGTGTGCGTCGTGGATGCGGACGGTCGTCTTGAGCCCCACGCGCTGGTGGACGTTGTGCCCCGGTTCGACGACCCCATGATGGGTGCCATTCAGATCGGCGTGCGCATCAACAACCGGGAGAAGAACCTCCTGGCCAGGATGCAGGACTTCGAATTCGTTCTCTACACAGAGATCTTCCAGCGCGGCCGTCGCCATCTGGGCAGCGTGGGCCTGGGCGGCAACGGACAGTTCGTCCGGCTCTCGGCACTCATGAGTCTCGGGGACACGCCGTGGTCCAGGAGCCTCACCGAGGACCTGGATCTGGGTCTGCGCCTTCTCATGGCGGGCTGGAAGACCGATTTTTGCGCCACCGCCGCCGTCCACCAGCAGGGGTTGGTCAGCGTCGGACGGTGGGTCAAGCAGCGGACTCGCTGGTTCCAGGGGCATCTGCAGTCGTGGACGCTGATCCCGTTCGTGCTCAAGCACACGAAGGGGACTGCCCGCGTTGACCTCATGTACCACCTCACGAGCCCCTTCCTCCTGCTCGTGACCTCGCTCCTCTCGGTGGCATTCGTGCTGTGGGGGCTCGACCTGGTCATCAGTCTCCTGCTCGGATCCGTCACCTTTTCCTGGTGGTGGGTGTCGTCCTACCTGGTTGCCTTCGGCCCGGCTCTCATCTTTGGATCGATCTATGCGGGCATGGAGAAGGAGAGCGGCTGGTCGCGGGTTCGGTCGGTTGCCCTGCCCGACCTGTACGTCGCGTACGCCTTCCTGTGGTTCCTTGCCGGGTGGCGGGCAGTGTGGCGGGTGCTCACACGACAGGGCGGTTGGTCCAAGACCGACCGCACGGTGGAGGACTCCGCGGCTCGCCTGGACTCCGCCCACGGATCGCTGGTGCTCTCGGGCGCAGACGTCCGGACTCTGTGAAGGCCACGGTGCACCATCACAAGGGAGTCGTCATGTCCGTCAGTGCTGCAGTGCTGGTGGTTGCCCTGACTGCCGGCGGGCTGTTCCTGACGCGCGACGCCGCACGGGCGTGGGAGGACGGGGAGGAGCGAGGCCAGTTTCGTTCCGTCTACCACGGCTACGGGACGGTTACGGGAGACGATGCCGAGATCATTCTCCATCCGAAATCCGCCGAGGACCTGAGCGTGACCCATGGGGGGCTGGTGGTCACGCGCGAGACTTTCGATGAGGCCACTTTTGGCGTGGTGGTGACCACGGAGCAGCAGGTGAGGAAGGATCCCCCCAACCCGTGGGAGGTGGGGTGGGTGTTGTGGAATCACACGGACGACGACCACTTCTATGCGGTGGCCCTGAAACCCAACGGGTGGGAGATCTCGAAGCAGGACCCCGCCTATCCGGGCAAACAGCGATACCTCGCAACAGGTGATGAACCCACCTTCCCCATCGGAGAGAGTCGCCGGGTGGAAGTGACGCAGGACAATGGTGAGATGACGGTCAGTGTCGACGGGAAGGTCCTGGCCTCCGTCATCGACAGGGAGACCCCCTACCGCAGCGGTTCCATCGGTTTCTACACCGAGGACGCCCTCGTGCGTTTCAACGACCTTCACATCGCGCCCGGCAACAACTAGCTCCACCCCAGATCGCGGTGGTCACAGCGCACCCGACCATGCCCCTCGATCAACGGGGTGCATCGTTGTGTCTCGACCACGGCAAAACCCATGACATCAAGAGCGTCCCCCTGCTCTGGACGCAAAGAGAGCCCCACCATGCCTGAAACCAATGTCCCCGGAGGGCATCGAGCCATCCCCGTCGCCGACCTGACGCCTGGACGCGGCCAGCGCGCCACGTGGATCGTGGCCGTGACCGTGTCCCTCAGTATTGCTGTCTTCGTCGTCTTCGGCGTTGGCAGTTCGACAGCCAATTTCGGGGAGGATTCCCCGCTCGCGCACAAGTACACGGAGGTTCTGCCGGGACCTCCCGGGACGGCACCACAAGCCATTTTCAAGGATGCGTGGGGCACGGACAGTGGCATCCGGACTCTCGTGCTCTACGACACAGAGGGCTCCGCGTCCGCCATGGCGGACGCCGAGACCCATGCCATCGTCACCGCCAACCTGGCCACGCACTTCGGCCACGTGCAGACCGCCCCCATGAAGGACTACGCCTCCGGTGACATGGCCGGCTACGACGGTGTGGTCTACATGGGTTCCACGTCGGCCGGTTCACTGTCGATGGCATTCCAGAAGGACATGCTGAAGGACAGGACCCCTGTCCTGTGGGCTGGTGGAAACATTGCGGTAGCGGCCGTCGCGGACCGCCGAGTCAATGCGGAGTTCATCGAGACCTACGGGTGGGACCCCGCGACGTCGAAGGACAGTGGAGAAGAGCACATTGATGGTGTGACCTATCAGGGGCACTCCCTGACCCGAAACGGTTCCGCCGCGGGACCGGTCCTCGTGCCCCGGATCACGGACAAGGGCATGGTTGACATCCTCGCCAGAACCACGGGAAGCCGGACCCACCCTTGGGCGATCCGGTCCGCGAACCTCACCTACATCGGTGAGAATCCACTGACGTACGTCGACGAGACCGACCGCTATCTGGCCTTCGCTGATCTTTTCTACGACCTGTTGGCGCCGGATACTGCACCGGTGAGGCAGGCGGCGCTGAGGTTGGAGGATGTGGATGCTGCGGCCAGCCCGGAGGACCTCTACGCCATCACAGACTTCCTGCACGAGCGGGGCGTCCCTTTCCAGGTGGCGGTGATCCCCATACGTCTCAGCAGAACCCCGGGCGGTGACCCTGACTCCTGGGTGGGCCTCAGCCTCGGCGACCGGCCGGACGTCGTCAAGGCGTTGCGCTACATGCAACAGCACGGGGGGGACGCTCATCCAGCACGGGACCACACATCAGTACGGAACGCTCGACAACCCGTACAGCGGCAGTTCCGGAGCCGATTTTGAGTTCTACCGGGCGGAGTGCAGCGCCACCCCCGGCCCCACCCCTGTGATCGAGCCGTGCATCAACGATTCCTACATCGTCGACACCGGCCCCGTCGGCTCCGACTCGGTGGACGGTTGGGTGCAGCGGCTCACGGAGGGCCAGCAGGTTTTCGCTGATCTGGGTCTGGGCGACGTCACCGTGTTCGAGACGCCCCACTACCTGGCTTCCTCGAATGCCTACACCGCCATTTCGAAGGTGTTCGAGTACCGCTACGAGCGCTCGAACTACTTCCCCGGGCAACTCTCCGGGGACCAGGCGCCCTACCAGAGGGCAATGGATCAATTCTTCCCCTATACGGTGCGAGACATTTACGGCACCAAGGTGCTGCCCGAGAACCTGGGCAACATCACGGAGGAAGAACAGAACAACCACGCGGTGCGCGATACGGCTTTCATCGTGGGAGGTGCCAGGGCCAATCTCGCCGTGAGGCAATCCACCGCCAGCTTCTTCTACCATCCCTTCCTCGGGGTGGAACAGCTCCGGGAGACGGTGGAGGGGATCCAGGCACTGGGCTACACATTCGTGCCCGCGATGGAGCTCACGTAGATCGGGTCAGCCGGTGGCGACAGGCCGGTCGGGGTCGGTGATCCAGTCGCTCCAGGACCCGGCGTAGAGGCCCAGGTCGTCCGTCAGACCCGCCACCGAAGCGCCCAGCGCCATGTGGCATGCCTGAACGCCCGAGCCGCAGTACGCGGCCGCCGGTGCCTCCCCGTCGACGCCGATGGCCGCGAAACGGGTGCGCAGCTCAGCGGCGGACAGGAACGTGCCGTCCGAACCCACCAGTTCCAGCGCGGGCAACGACCGTGCCCCGGGGATGTGCCCGGCCACGGGATCCACGGTCTCGTCCTCACCGCGGAACCGATTCGCGGGTCGGGCGTCGATGAGTGTCCCGGTCACGGCAATCCGGGACGCACCGTCGGCATCGAGTTCGGCCAGCCGTGGGGGTCCGGCCACGAATTCGCCGAGCTCGACACCCTCGTTCGGGCCGGTCTCGACGGGGAGGCCGGCGGCGCGCCAGGCGCCCCACCCGCCGTCGAGGACCGTGACATCGTCATGCCCGAAGTGGCGCAGCAGCCACCAGGCCCGTGACGCGGAGATGGACCTCCAGTCGTCATAGACCACCACGGGGCGGTCCTGTGCCACACCCGCGGCTCGCATGCCGGACTCGAAGCGCTCCGGGGCAGGAAGGGGATGGCGTCCCCCGACCCCGCCGGTCGAGGGGTCCGCGAGCACCGTGTCCATGTCGACGAAATGGGCGCCGGGTATGTGGCCCTGCTGAAACGCCTCGCGGCCGTCTCCGGAACCGGGGCCAGACCATCGGATGTCCAACACCACAGGGGCGGTGGAGGAGTCAGCGAGCAGGCGGCTCAGCTCCGCAGGGGTGATGAGGGGGTGACTGTCCATGGCCGCAACCTACTGCAGCGGCGCATCATCGCTGCGGGTGTACGTCCAGTCCGGATGGGTGCTGTCATACGGGGCGGTGTCCACGTCGGGGACACCGTCGAGGTTCATGTCGTCCCCACGCGGGTGACGGGAGTCCCAGACGAGGGCCAACGCGGCGAGCACGGTCGCCAGCGCGGTGCCGATCAGCACCCCCAGCTTTGCGGCGGCGGTGTGCTCCGAGTCCGGGAAACTGAGCTCCGCGATCAGGAGGGAGACCGTGAAGCCGATGCCCGTGAGGAGTCCGATGGGCAGCAGGTCCCGGACGCCGAGGCCGTCCGCCAGGCGTAGCCGTGTGAACGTGGTCACCAGTTTGGTGGTGCCCAGGACGCCGATGAGCTTGCCGGCGACGAGGGCCACGGCGATGGCCACAAGAACCGGCTGGGCCAGGACGTTGCCCGTCCCCTCCCCGGAGAAGGCCACCCCGGCGGAGAAGAACGCAAAGATCGGCAGTGCGATCCCGGCGGAGAGCGGTCGCAGGCGGTGCTCAATCATGTGGGTGCGCGTGTCGTCCTCACCGTGGACCTGGCGAGCCGGCACGGCAAAGCCCAGCAGAACGCCGGCGATGGTGGCGTGGACGCCCGACTCGTGCATGAGTACCCAGGCGAGCAGGGCCAGCGGCACCATGGCCCACCAGCGCATGCGCCGGGTCTTGGCCAACCACGAGAACGCCGCCACGGTGACGAGGCTGCCGAGCAGGAACCACAGGTTCAATCCGGAGCTGTAGAAGATGGCGATGACGATGATGGCCAACAAGTCGTCCACCACGGCCAGTGTGAGCAGGAACGTGCGCAATGAACCGGGCAACTTGCTCCCGAAGATTGCCAGCACAGCCAGAGCGAAGGCGATGTCTGTGGCGGTCGGAATGGCCCAACCGCTCGTCGCACCCGGATCACCGAGCACCTTCACCATGACCACGTACACCAGCGCCGGAACCGCCATCCCGCCAATGGCGGCCGCCACGGGGACGGCTGCGCGGCTGGGGGAGCGGAGGCTGCCAGCGATGAGCTCGTGCTTGAGCTCGAGGCCAACGATGAAGAAGAACAGCGCCAGGAGACCGTCGGCCGCCCAGGTGGAGAGAGTCAGGTCCAGGTGAAGGGATGACGGCCCCAGACGGAACTCCGAGAGGTTGGTGTACCACCCGGCTGCCGGTGAGTTCGCCAGCACGAGTGCAAGGATCGCGGCGCTGATCATCAACGCCCCACCCACTTTGTCGCGTGCGACGAATTGGGCGATGCGTTGGGGCAAGGATGCAGAGTTCATGGGTTTCCCAAGGGTAGGTGGACACCGTCGTCGACCAGACTTCCCGACACACCAACCGTCACATTACAGGCAGTCGGCGGAGTTCGCATCGTCCCACCAGTCGGACGAGTGTGGCAGGTGGGAATAGCGACGCCACCCTTGGGGTTGTCCACGGCAGTCCGTGAATTCTTGAGGTCCATGAGGAGAACCAATGACGTATCGCCCCGAAACGCTGGCAGTGCACGCCGGTCAGGAACAGTCCGACCCGACGACGAACGCGCGCGCAGTCCCGATCTACCAGACGGTGTCGTTCACGTTTGATGACGCGGAGCACGCCGCTGACCTTTTCGCGCTGCGCAAGCCCGGCAACATCTACACCCGCATCATGAACCCCACGCAGAACGTGTTCGAGGAGCGGATGAACGCACTGGAGGGCGGCGTGGGAGCCCTGGCCTCCGCATCCGGGGCCTCGGCCGTCACCTACGCCGTGCTCAACCTGACCTACTCTGGCGACAACATCGTGGCGCTGTCCACGTTGTACGGCGGCACCTACGCCCTGTTCGCGCACACGCTGCCGCAGTTCGGCATCGAGGTGCGTTTCGTGGACCCGGCCAAGCCGGAGGACCTGGCGAAATTCGTCGACGACAAGACCAAGCTGGTCTTCGGGGAGACCATCGGCAACCCGTCACTCAACGTCATCGACCTGGATGCGTGGAGCACCGCGGCCCATGACCACGGCCTGCCGTTCATCCTTGACAACACTGTGGCCACGCCGCTGCTGACCCGCGCCTTCGACCACGGCGTCGACATCGTGGTCCACTCCGCCACCAAGTACATCGGCGGGCACGGCACCACGCTGGGAGGCGTGATCGTCGACTCCGGCAAGTTCGACTGGGCCGCCAATGCCGATCGCTTCCCCGGTCTGACCCAGCCCGACGACGCCTATCACGGCGTGGTGTGGACCGATGCGGCCGGACCCGCCGCCTACATCATCCGGGCCCGCACGGTGCTGCTGCGCAACACCGGCGCCACCATTGCCCCCATGAACGCATGGCTCCTGCTGCAGGGGCTGGAGACCCTTCACCTGCGCATGGAGCGGCACTGCTCCAACGCGCTGACCATCGCCAAGTACCTCGAGAACCACGACGCCGTCGCGTGGGTCAACTACCCGGGACTGGAGTCCAGTCCCTCACACGAGATTGCGCTGCGGGTCCTGGCCGAGGGCCAGTTCGGTGGGCTCGTGTCGTTCGGTCTCAAGGCGGGACGGGAGGCCGGCACCACATTTGTGAGCGCGTTGACACTGTTCAGCCACCTCGCCAACATCGGCGACGCGAAGTCCCTCGTGATCCACAGTGCATCCACCACGCACTCGCAGCTCTCCGACGAGGAGTTGCAGGCGGCCGGAGTCCCCGCCGAGATGGTGCGCCTCTCCGTGGGCATCGAGCACGTCGATGACCTGATCGCCGACATCGACCAGGGGCTCGCCCAGCTCTCCTAGTCGGATCACCCGACGCCCGGACCCCATGGGGGTCCGGGCGTTTTGGGTCCCCGATCAGGCGAGATTCGCGTAGTCGTGTCGGCGCTGGGCCTGCCGGGCAGGGTCGGGGATGGGGGAGGCCAGGAGCAGTCGCTGCGTGTAGGGGTGCTCCGGGGTGGACGTGACCTTGTCCCCGTCACCCGATTCCAGGATCTGCCCGTCCAGCATGACTGCCACGCGGTGGCTGATGTAGCGCACCACCGACAAGTCGTGGGAGATGAACAGGTACGCGACGCCCGTGGTGACCTGGATGTCGATGAGCAGGTCGAGGATGCGGGCCTGTGTGGACAGGTCGAGCGCGCTCACCGGTTCGTCACACACGATGAGCCGGGGGCGCAGCGCAAGCGCCCGGGCGATGGCGATGCGTTGTCGCTGTCCACCGGAGAACTCCCGGGGGTAGCGCCTTCCCGCATCCGGTTCGAGGCCAATCTGGTCCAACAGTTCAGCGATCCGGGCCGCCGCCTCCTGGCGTGTGGCCCCGTGCGCAGTGATGGGTTCCGCCAGGATGGAGGCCACGGTCATGGCTGGGTTCAGGGACGAGTACGGGTCCTGGAACACCACCTGGATGTCGCGGCTCAGGGCCCGCCGCGTCCGGCGCGTGGCCCGGGTGATGTCGTCGCCGTCGAAGGACACGGAGCCGCTGCTGACGTCGGCGAGCCCCAGAACCGCACGACCCAGCGTCGTCTTGCCGGATCCCGACTCGCCCACGAGCCCCAGCGTTTCCCCGGCCCGAATGTCCAGTGACACGTCGTGCAGCGCGTGGAAAGTGGGACGGCGCCACCCAGCGCCGCGGTAGACCACGTTGACGTCGCTCACCTGGAGCAGGGGTGCGGCGCCGATCGTGGAGCCGGTCACCGTGTCACCCCCATCTCGTCGTCGCGTTGCTGCCTCGGGAGTGCGTCCTCCAGGGTTGAGGCGAGCAGCATGCGCGTGTATTCGTGCTCCGGGTTGCTGAACAGTTCCCGCACTGGTTTCTCCTCGACGATCCGGCCCTTGCGCATCACGGCCACACGGTCGCAGATGTCGGCCACCACGCCGAGGTTGTGCGTCACCAGAATCATCCCCATGTTCCGCTCCTGCTGCAGGTCGCGCAGCAGCGCCAACACCTCCACCTGGACGGTGACATCCACGGCGGTGGTGGGCTCATCGGCGATGAGGAGTTCCGGGTCGCACGACACGGCCCCGGCGATCAGCACCCGCTGCGCCATTCCGCCGCTCAGTTGGTGCGGGTAGGACGCGAACGTGCGCGCCGGGTCGGGGATGCCCACCCGCTCGAGGAGTCGCAGGGCACGTTCCTTCGCCTCGCTCCGGGAGATGTGAAGTTTGTGACGCATGGGGGTGGTCAGTTGGTATCCGACGGTGAACGAGGGGTCCAGGTTGGACATCGGTTCCTGCGGGACGTAGGCCATCTTCTGGCCGCGGAGCCGCTCCATGACCTTCTCGGAGAGCACCTCAAGGGACTGCCCGTCCAGTCTGAGCCTCCGGGCGGAGACAGATGCCTCGGGCGGCAGCAGGCCGAGGATGGCGAAGGACGTCTGGGACTTGCCGGACCCTGACTCTCCCACCAGTCCCAGAACCTCGCCACGCCTGACGTGCAGCGACACGTCCTCCACCACTACGACGCCCTTGCCGTCCTCACCGGGGTAGCTGACCGCCAGGTTCTCCACCACGAGCAGGGGCCCTTCGGGCTCATCCGGGCTGGACCCCGTAGCCGCATCGTCGTGGGGTGCACCATCCGTGGGGCGCGAGGGAGCCGGTGTCCAGTTGCCCTTCTTGGTCCTGCGGGTGGCTCCCAGGGAGTCGGCGAGGGCGGCGCCGAACAGGACGAGGGCCATGACGGTCAGGCCGATGGCCACGCCGGGGGCGATCACGAGGTTGGGGGCTCGCTGGAAGTTCTGGAAGGCGAGACTCAGCTCTCCACCCCAGCTTGGTCGCAGAGGGTCCCCAAGGCCGAGGAACTCCAGTCCCGACTGGGCGATGATGGCCATGCCGAACATGAACGAGGAGCGCACCAGCACGGGACCGAGGATCACCGAGAAGATGTGCCGGAAGATGATGCGGAAATCGCTCAGCCCTGAGACCTTGGCCGCGTCGATGAACAACTCCTGCCGGACGCCGATCACGGCGCTGCGGGTGAGGCGGAACAGGTCCGGCGATGCCAGCACACCGAGTGTGATCATGGTGGGGACCAGCCCGCTGCCCAGGGACGCGATCACCACGATGATGATGAGGATCTGCGGGAGAGACATCAACATGTTGGACACCCAACTGGCCACGGCGTCGAACCAGCGGGAGTAGTAGCCGGCCAGCAGGCCGCCCGGCACACCGCAGATGATGGCAGCGCTCACCATGATGGTGCCCGCTGCCAGGCTGACGCGGCCACCCCAGAGCAGACGGCTCAGGATGTCGCGGCCGTTGCCGTCGGTCCCGAGCGGATGGTTCAGGCTGGGAGGAGCCAGTGACTCAGCCAGCACCACGAGCCCCGGGTCGTGGGGGGCGATCCACGGGGCGAGGATGCTGGCGACGACGATGAGCAGCAGCACCAGACCCGCGATCACACCCATGGGGTTGCGCAGGAAGGCTCGCAGGCGGCGCCCGGAGGCGGGGGGCGGGGCGATGGTGTGCGTTGCAGTGGTGGCGGTCATCAGCTTCGCACCTTCGGGTTGAGGGCTGCGTAGAGGATGTCCACCAGCAGGTTGACCACCACGACGATGAGGACGGTGAACAGCAGGAGGCCCATGAGGACCTGGATGTCGCTGTCGGCGGAGGCGTTGATGGCCACGGCGCCCAGCCCCTGCAGGCCGAACACTCGCTCCACGATGGCGGCGCCACTCATGGCCGCGATGAACTGCAGCGACAGCATGGTCAGCGCGGGTGGCGATGCGTTGCGCAGCACGTGGGTCAGCAGGATGGTCCGGGCCGGCAGCCCGCGGCTGCGCAGCGTGCGCACGTAGTCCTGGCTGTACACGGAGATGACGGAGTTGCGGAGTTGCTGTGCGATGGCGGCGATGGACCCGATCGCCAGGGCCGTCACGGGCAGGACGATGGAGGACAGCCATCGTGCGGGGGAGTCGCCGAACTGGACATACCCCGTGGCGGGGAACCAGCGGAGACGCACGGCGAAGAAGAGCGCCAGCAGGATCGCAACCCAGAAGTTGGGGAGGCTGAATCCGAGCACCATGACCACCTGCAGGATCCTGTCGAAAGTCCCCGGCCTGATGGCAGCCAGCAGGCCCAGAGCGATACCGAAGGTGGCGGCGACGAGCACGGCGCCCAGCGCCAGTGACACCGTCACCGGGAGCCTCGTGATGAGGAGGTCAAGGACTTGCGCGTTCCCCGAGGTGGACTGCCCCAGGTCACCGCGCAGTGCGTGGCCCAGCCACTCCAGGTACTGCTGCGTCACGGGCCGGTCAAGGCCCAGCTGCTGACGCTTGGTTTCGACCTGCGCCTCGCTTGCATAGAGCCCCAGGGCTCCCCGGGCCGGATCCATGCCGGTTTTGAGGAGGAAGAAGTACATCCCGGTAACGACGGTGAACGCCAGCAGAGCGCCCATGGCAAGCCGTCGTGCGATGAATCCCAGCATGGTCCGTGTCCTTCGTGGGGCGGGGCGTGGAACTGTCCCGACTCCCGGTGGTGGCCCACCGGAAGCCGGGATGGACTACTTGGCGGGCGTGAAGAACCGCAGGCTGGGAACCAGCTGCGCCTGCTGCATCGTCACCTTGATGTCCGGGCTGGAGAGGTAGATGTTGTCCTGCAGCACGATGGGCGCGAACCAGGCATCCTCCACCAGGTGGGTGTTCAGTTCCTGGTACAGGGCTGTCTGATCGTCGCCCTGGGTGAGGGGGATCTCCTTCATGAGGCGTGTCACCGTGTCGTCGGTGTAGCCGAAGTAGTTCCACAGCGCCGTCGTGGTGAGCTTGTTCAGCACATCAGTCCATGCGGGGATGTTGGTGGAGAAGGACAGCATGAACGACGGCTGGCTCTTCAACGTCTCGAGTCCGCCCGAGGCGAACCCGTTGACGGGAACGAGGTCCATGGTGATACCGACGTCGGAGAGGTACTGCTGCACGATCGGGACCAGCGGGGTCATGAACCCTTCGCTGTAGGAGGTGGTGAGCGTGAACCCGTCCGGGTAGCCCGCATCCGCCAAAAGTTGCTTGGCCTTCTCCGGGTCATACGGGTAGCGCTTGTTCAGCTCCTCCACCCATGCCTGGCTGGCCGGGTTGAACGTCTGCGTGGTGACCTGCCCACGACCGCTGTAGTGGGTCTTGAGGATGGCCTCGCGGTCGAGCGCGTAGTTGATGGCCTGGCGCACACGGACGTCGCCGAGCGCCTTCAGTGCCTCGCCGCCGCGGTCCTGGAGGATGATCCCCTGCCATTCTCCGGGAACGCTCTGCACGGTGAGACCGTCCGTCTCGGCCTGCGGCACCATGTCCGACGTGCCGTACATGAACTGGATCTGGCCTGTGGACAATGCGTTGTAGCGGGCGGTGAAGTCCTCGTAGGGGCGGATCACGACGCTGTCGAAGGGAAATGCCTCGCGATTCCAGTAGTCCTCGCGCGACGTGAACGTGTACTCGACACCCGAATCCGAGCTGTCGAGGATGTAGGGGCCGGAACCGACGGGTGCTGTCTCGATGTCGCCCTGGCTGAGTGTCTTGGGGCTGACCATGAACCCGAGGTATGTCGCGAGCCCGGACAACAGACCGGGGCTCGGCTCGCTGAGCATGAGCTTCACCGTGGTCGGGTCCTCGACGGCGACGTCCGTGATGACCTTTGCGGCCTCGGAGGCGCTGCCGGCACCCTTCTTGCGTGCCTCGAGGTTGACCTTGACGGCAGCACCGTCGAACTTCTCGCCATCGCTGAACGTGACATCGTCACGGAGCTTCAGGGTGAGTTCGGTGAGGTCGTCGTTGTACGAGTATTCCGTGGCGAGGTTCCCCTCGATGCTGGAGTCCGCGGTCTTCCTCAGCAGTGGATCGTAGATGGCCTCCGCATAGTGGATGACGGCGCCCTCTTTCATCTCACCGGGATCCCAGCTGAGCACGTCCCCGTTGTTGCCCAGAACAAGTTGCTGCGTGGCGGCGTTCTCGTCGCCGCTGGTGGTCTTGGTGTCGTCGGTGCCACAAGCGGTGGCGGTGAGGATCGTGGCGGCCAGAGCCGCGGCGAGGATGCGTCTGATGTGCACAGTGTTTCCCTTCAAAATCCATGAACCCGCCGTGAACGTCCGCGGGATGAGCCCCGCTGGAGTGGCGATCATACGATGATGGCCGCTCCACGCGGTGGAATGTGGCACTACTGCAGGGCTGGGGTGAGTTCTTCACCAGATCGTTATACTTCGACGCTCGAAATACCTGTGAGTGGTGGCTGTGACCCGTGAAGAGTGGCCGGGATCAGCTCGCCGGACCCGTGGAGCTGCGGATGACGAGATCCGGATGGAACAACATCTCCGTATGGTCGAGGGCCGTGCCGTGCATGGCTCCCAGCAGTGCGGAGACGGCTGCCTCGCACATCGCGCGAACGGGCTGGCGGACAGTGGTGAGGGCGGGATCCGTGAAGGCCATGAGAGGGCTGTCGTCGAAACCCACGACGGAGACGTCGCGGGGGACGCCAAGTCCACGTGCCCGGGCCTCACGGATGGCACCCAGCGCCATGATGTCGGAGCCGCACACCAGGGCCGTGTGCCCGGAATCCAGAAGCCGCGACGCCGCAAGCTGACCGCCCTCGGCGGTGTAGATGGTGGATGCGACGTCCTCGGGAGTGAAACCCAGGGACCGGAACGCGGCGATCTTGCGCTGCGTCGGCAGGTATTTCGGTTGCCCCACGGCCAGTCCGATGCGGGTGTGGCCCAGGGACCGCAGGTGTGCCACGGACGAGGTCACGGCCTCGGCGTCGGAGCAGGAGAAGAACGCCCCCTGGAGGTTGTCTGCATAGCCGTTGATGAACACCGACGGAACCCCTGCCGAGATCAGTCGCTGGTACGGCTCATTGGAGGCGAGGGTGTCCGCAGGTGTACCCGAGACCGACACCATGCCGGCAATGCTCAGTTCGGCGAGCGTCTCGAGATGCTGCACCTCGCTGGTGCCCGCAGCACCAGAGGCGAGCACCACGTTCGGGTGACCCGCGGAGAACAACAGCGTGTCGATCTCTTCGGCGAAGGCGGGAAAGGCGGGGTTCGAGAGCTCAGGCACCAGGATGGCCACCACACCAGCCCTGGTCGGGGGCTGTCTGTCGCGGGCGTAGCCCAACTCTTCCATGGCGGTCAGCACAGCGTCACGGGTGGCCTGGCGCACTCCCGGTTTGCCGCCCAGGACGCGCGAGACCGTGGCGGTGGACACTCCTGCACGCACCGCCAGATCGGACATCTTGGTGGCGGCAATGGACACTGCGACTCCTCGGGACGGCTCTGGAAAGGTCACAGTAACGCAACAACTCGCCGCAAGTTGCTGCAACCGACATTTTGAGGTGTTACGGTTCTGCCACTGGTCCGGCAAGGATGCCGGACACATCGAAAGGATCACGACTATGCGCAAGCATTTCCTCGCCATGGCAGCAGCCGGGTTGGCGTTGACCATGACGGCATGCGGCGGGGGAGCGGGCCCTGCCGACACCACCGCCCCGTCAGCCTCGACGGACACCACCGCCACTGCGGAAACCTCCGCACCCATGGAGGACGCCGGCACACTCACGCTCTGGGCCGACGAGAACCGCGTCGACTCCTTCAAGGCGCTGGGGGAGAAGTTCAAGACGTCCACGGGCGTCACCCTGGATGTCGTGGAGAAGCCGACCGCTGACGTCAAGACCGACTTCATCGCCCAGGCACCCACGGGAGAGGGGCCCGACCTCATCGTCGGCGCCCACGACTGGGTGGGTGACCTCGTGAAGAACGGCGTCATCGCCCCCGTCGAACTCGGCGACAAGGTGAGCGGCTTCTCGGAAACCTCCATTCAGGGTTTCACCATGGATGGCTCCCTGTACGGCGTGCCCTACGCCATCGAGAACATCGCTCTCGTCCGCAACAACAAGCTGGCAGCCGAGACGCCCGCCACGTTCGACGAACTCGTCGCGCAGGGCAAGTCCTCCGGTGCTGAGTTCCCGATCCTCATCCAGCAGGGGGCGGAAGGCGACGCCTATCACCTGTACCCGCTGCAGAGCTCCTTCGGCGCACCAGTGTTCACCACCGGCGACAACGGCGAGTACACCGGCGAGCTGGGGATGGGTGGCGAGAACGGTGCCAAGTTCGCGGCGTACCTGAAGAAGCTCGCCGACGACAAGGTGCTGAGCGCTGCCATTGGTGGCGACCAGGCCAAGCAGGCCTTCCTGGACGGCAAGAGCCCCTACATGATCACCGGTCCCTGGAACATCGCGGACTTCGAGAAGGCCGGGATCGACTTCTCGGTGCTGCCCGTGCCCTCGGCCGGTGGCCAGCCCTCGCAGCCGTTCCTGGGCATCCAGGGCGTCTACCTGTCCTCCAAGTCGGAGAACGCCCTGCTCGCCAACCAGTTCCTCGACTACATGACCACGCCTGAGGCGCAGACCACCATGTACGAGCTCGCTGGCCGTACCCCCGCCCTCACTGAGTCGGCAGACGCCGTGGATGACAAGGTCCTCGCCGGTTTCGGTGAGGCGGGCAAGGATGGGCAGCCCATGCCGTCCATCCCTGAGATGGGTGCCGTGTGGACCTTCTGGGGTGCAGCACAGATCAGCATCATCGACGGCACCGCCAAGGATCCGGCGGCCGCCTGGAAGACGATGATCACCAACATCGAAGGCGCTTTCTGACCTTCGGACACCGGCTGCGCGCGGGGCCTCCGGACCCCGTGCGCAGCCCCTCTCAACGTTGAGACAGGACCGCGACTGTGACCATCACCGAAGAACCACCGCGCACCAAGCCCCAGCAGCTTTCCCACGCGCGCGACATCAGCAGACCCGGCTTCTACGTGAAGCTGGTCCTGATGGCTCTCGTCAATGCCTTCGGCATCTACGGGATCTTGGCGTCCTGGGCCAGCAAGGATTTCTACATTCTTGCCTTCCTGGCAGTCACGCTTGCGATCGCCGACTACGTCTACTTCTCCAAACGGGCCATCCCCGCCAAGTACCTCATGCCGGGACTGGTGTTCCTGGCCGTGTACCAGATCTACGTGATGGGCAACACGGCCTACGTGGCGTTCACCAACTACGGCGACGGTCACAACGACGCCAAACAGCCGGCGATCACGCAGATCCTCAAGACCTCGGACAGGCGCGTGGAGGGGACGAACACGTTTCCCGTCTCCATCCTGGAAAAGGGCGATGTCCTGTCCTTCGCCATCGTCCAGGACGGCACCGCCCGTGTAGGGGACCAGGAGAATCCCCTCAAGAACGCTCCCGACGCCGTCATCGACGGCGAGCGTGTCACGGAGGTCCCCGGCTACGACCTGCTGAAGTTGGCGGACATCCAGTCCCGCCAGAAGGACGTCCTGGCTCTGCGCGTCAGCCTGAGCGACAACCCCGACGACGGATGGCTGCGCACCGACAACGGCACTTTGTCCTACGTCGCGAAGTCGGCGCTTGTCTACAACGAGGCAGCCGACACGTTCACCTCACCCGAGGGCAAGGTCTACACGGCCGACGCCAAGCAGGGGCTGTTCGTGGCAGCGGACGGCACGAGCCTCACGCCCGGGTGGCGGGTACTGGTGGGCGTCGACAACTTCACACGCATGTTCACCGACTCCCGCCTGTCGGGTCCCTTCTTCAAGATCCTGGTGTGGACGTTCGTCTTCGCCATTGCGTCCGTCCTCACCACCTTCGCCCTCGGGCTGGGTCTGGCCACGATCTTCAACGACGCCCGCGTGAAGGGGCGTGTGGTGTACCGGGCCCTGTTCATCCTCCCGTACGCCTTCCCCGGCTTCCTGGCCGCCCTCGTCTGGAAGGGGATGCTGAACCAGCAGTTCGGCATCATCAACCAGAGCCTCCTCGGGGGGGCCTCCATCAACTGGCTCGGCGACGGCACCCTCGCAAAACTGTCCATCCTGGGGGTCAACCTGTGGCTGGGCTTCCCCTACATGTTCCTGGTCTGCACGGGCGCTCTGCAGTCCATCCCGGGTGAGCTCAACGAGGCCGCCATCATGGACGGCGCCGGGCCGTTCAAGCGGTTCCGCAGCGTGACGCTGCCGCTGCTGCTCGTGTCGGTGGCGCCCCTGCTGATCGCCAGCTTCGCGTTCAACTTCAACAACTTCTCCCTCATCTACATGCTCACCGGCGGGGGTCCGAACTTCCCGGGTTCGCCCGTCCTCGTGGGCGAGACGGACATCCTCATCTCCATGGTCTATTCCGTGGCCTTCGAGTCCGGGGTGAAGCAGTACGGGCTCGCGTCCGCCATGTCCATCATCATCTTCGTGGTGGTTGGCTTCATCTCGTGGCTCGGTTTCCGCCAGACACGCAAGCTCGAGGAGGTCATGTGATGGCACGGCCAGTCAAGACGGAAACGAGATTGAAGGGCGCGCGGTGGTGGAAGGAGGTGGGCTGGAAGCACATCGTCGGCATCATCGTGATCGCCTTCTGCGCCTTCCCCCTCCTGTACGTGCTGTCCGCGTCGCTGAGCCCCGGCGGCACCCTGACGGGGTCGGCCAAATTATTCAGCGAGGTCTCGACCAAGAACTACGTCGATCTGATGGGAACCAATTTCCCGACGTGGATGCTGCACTCTCTGGTGGTGAGCACCGCGACTGCCCTCGGGACCGTCCTGATGGCGTCCTGCGCCGCCTACGCCTTCAGCCGTTTCCGTTTCGCGGGGCGCCAGGGCGGACTCTCGGCGCTGCTCATCATCCAGATGTTCCCGCAGATGCTGGCCTTCGTGGCAATTTTCCTGCTGCTGCTCACCCTGCGCGACATCTTCCCCTTCCTGGGCCTGGGAGAACTCATGGGGCTCATCGCCGTCTACCTCGGCGGAGCGCTGGGCGCCAACACCTTCCTGATCTACGGCTTCTTCAACACCATCCCGAGAGAACTCGACGAAGCCGCCAAGATCGATGGCGCCACGCACGCCCAGATCTTCTGGGGGGTCATCATGCGGCTCGTCACGCCGATCCTTGCCGTGGTGGGATTGTTGTCCTTCGTCGGCAGTTACGGCGAGTTCATCCTGGCGAAGATCGTGCTCGCACGGCCCGAGAACTACACGCTGGCCGTCGGGCTCTACGTGTGGGCCTCCGACGAACGCAATGCCCCGTGGTCGCTGTTCGCCGCCGGCGCAGTGCTGGCCGCCATCCCCATCATCATCTTGTTCATGTACCTGCAGAAGTACATCGTCGGCGGCCTGACGGCAGGTGGCGTGAAGGGCTGACGCCGCTCCCGGCCGGCTGTGGTGACCACCACTGAGCATCTTCTTGACGACATGCACCACAATGGGCCCGTGGGAGAGCGCGAGGACCAGCAGGACGTGACAGTCAGCGAGACTGTGCGGCTTTTCGACGCCAACGCTCCGTTGGTTCTCCGGAGCGGGGCCACCCTCGCGGAGGTGGACGTCGCCCATGAGACGTGGGGCACCCTGAACGCCGAGCGCAGCAACGCCGTCTTCATCTGCCACGCACTCACCGGCGATGCCCACGCCGCCGGTTGGCGCCAGGGCGACAAGCGCCCCGGCTGGTGGGACACGATGATCGGCCCTGGCAAGCCTGTGGACACCAACATCTGGTTCGTCGTGTGCGCCAACATACTCGGCGGCTGTCAGGGCACGACGGGACCATCGTCCACGAACCCCGCAACAGGGGATCCCTACGGCCTCGACTTCCCGCTCCTGGACATGTCGGACTTCGTGACGGTTCACCGGGCTCTGGGTCGGCACCTCGGCGTCGAGCGCTGGGCACTGCTGATGGGCGGCTCCCTGGGCGGCATGCAGGTGCTGCAGTGGGCACTGGAGTACCCCGAGGACACCGACAATGCCATTGTGCTGGCGGCCTCCTCACGGTTGACGGCGCAGAACATCGCGTTCTCCGCTGTCGGTCGCCAGGCCATCATGAAGGATTCCGGTTTCCGGGGCGGTCGCTTCCTCTCGGAGGGCACGGCACCCAAGAAGGGTCTTGCTGTGGCCCGCATGATGGCCCACATCACGTACCTGTCGGAGGAAGCGTTCTCCGAGAAGTTCGGGCGTGCCGCCCAGTCCGGTGAGCTGACCCCCAACTTTGGCGTCGACTTCGCTGTGGAGAGCTACCTCGACCATCAGGGCGAGGCGTTCCAGTCACGGTTCGACGCCCTCAGCTACCTGTACCTGACCCGCGTCATGGACTACTACGACCCGTTCGCCGCGCCGGGCGCCCTGGACGCGCTGGCCGCCGACGCCGTGAAGTTCCTCGTCATGAGCTTCGACAGTGACTGGCGTTTCTCCACGGAGCACTCACGGCGCATCGTGCGGCATCTGGAGGGTGCGCACGTGCCCACGTCGTTCCGGGAGATATCGTCCCCGTGGGGTCACGACTCGTTCCTGCTCGCCATCGCGGACTACCACGAAACCATCGCGGCGTTCCTGGAACGTGCGGCGACCGAGAGGGGATTGTGATGGGTGACACGTTGCGTCCTGACCTCGAGCTCATCGCACAGTTGATACCGCAGAACTCACGCGTGCTGGACCTGGGCTGTGGCGACGGGGAGTTGCTGCAGTTGCTCATGGGCAAGGGCTGCACGGGTACCGGCGTGGAGATCGAGCCAGCAGCACTGGTCCAGGCCCTCCGCTCGGGTGTCAATGTCATCGACCTGGACCTCAACACGCAACTGGGGGAGTTCGCTGACGACTCCTACGACGTCGTCGTGCTGTCCCGCACCCTGCAGAACGTCCACAAGCCGCGCGACGTGCTGGAGCAGATCAGCCGCATCGCCGTGCACTGCGTGGTGTCCATGCCCAACTTCGCCCACTGGAGCGGTCGGGCGCGTCTGCTGACGGGCCGGATGCCCATGTCGAAGGACCTTCCGTACCCCTGGTACGACACCCCGAACCTGCACTACACGTCGCTGAAGGATCTGGAGCCCCTGTTCAGGAGCCTGGATCTGCAGATCGACCGCTGCATCCCGCTGAACGCCCGTGGCGAGGCGCACGTTCTGGGGAATGCGGCCGCCAACATGTTCGCCAGTTCAGCCGTGTACCTGCTGCACGCACAGCGCTGAGCCGCCCTCAGGAGCAGGCGGCCACAAGCCTGTTGATGGGCCCGGCGAGTCCGAGTCTCTCCGACAGCGCCGCAACACGGCGGGCGTCCGGGACCAGGGGGAGGTGTGGGGGGGCGGCCAGGGGCAGGTCCCGCACCACGGACACGACAACCTCCGCCTTCAGGATGTACTCGGCCGATTCGGCGATGCTGCGACGTATCGCCGGTGGAATGGACCCTGAACCGTCCAGTGCGGAGCGCACCAGATCCTCCAACGACCCGAAGGCGTCGGTGAGGCGGGCCGCGGATTTCTCCCCGACGCCCTTCACGCCCGGCAACCCGTCCGAGGGGTCGCCACGCAGCACGGAGAAGTCCACGTAGCGCTCCGGCAGCACTCCGTACTTGTCCTGCAGCCAGGCCGAGTCCACGACGGCGTGCTTGGCCACGCCCTGACCGACCCAGATCACGCGGGTGTCGTCGTCGACGAGTTGGAAGAGGTCGCGGTCACCCGTGACCACCCAACACCGTCCCTCGTGTTGTGTGGCCAGCGTCCCCGCAACGTCGTCGGCCTCGTGCTCAGCCGCACCCACAATGGGCATTCCCACTGCCTCCAGCACCTCGCGGATGAGGGGGACCTGTACACCGAGCTCGTCGGGGGTCTCCTCCTGGTCCACACCGAGCGGGATCTCCTCCTCCACACGGTGAGCCTTGTACGAGGGGACCAGATCGGTACGCCAGGCCGGGCGCCAGTCGTCGTCCCAGGCGCAGGCAACACGATCGGGGGAGTACTGCTCGACGAGCCGCGTGATGGAGTCCAGGAGCCCGCGGATGGCGTTGACCGGTGTGCCGTCGGGAGCCCGCAGACTCGAGGGGACACCGAAGAACGCGCGGTAGTAAAGGTAGGAGGTGTCAAAAACCATCAGGGAATCGCCCATGGCCCCATGGTGGCACGCCGGGCGCCCGCGCTGCGGCGGGTACCCTGACTATCGTGCACCCCCTGTCCCGCGAACGCCTCCCTCGCGCTCTCTCGCTCGTCCTCGCGGTGTTCACCGGACTGCTGCTGGGAGCCGGGTACGCCCCGATGGGCATCTGGCCCGCCACCATCGTCGGCGTCGGGCTGTTCACCTGGTTGGTGGCGGGGCGCACCCCGTGGCGCGCCGCGGGCCTGGGTGCCGTTGCAGGGTTGGCCATGAACTCCCTCACGATCCACTGGATCGGTGTCCTCGGCGTTCCGGTGGCGATTGCTCTCGTGGCGTTCATGTCGCTGTGGAGCGCCCTGTTGGGAGCCATGGTGGCGCTGCTCACCCGGTTGCGGCTGTGGGTGCTGTGGGTACCGTGCGCGTGGGTGGCCGTGGAACTGGCGGGCGGGCGGGTGCCGTTCGGCGGGTTCCCCTGGATACGCCTGGCCTACACCACGGTCGACCAACCGCTGTCCGGCTGGCTCCCGTGGGTGGGGTCGGCGGGTGTGTCGTTCCTTCTGGCGCTCGTGGCGCAGCTCGGTCTGGAGGCCGTGCGCTCCCGTCGCAACCGATTGCGCACCCTCGTGGCTGCGGTGGCCCTGGTGGTGGTGGGTGGGTCCCTGAAGTGGCTGCCGCAGGCCTCCCCGGAGCAGCAGGTGACCATCGGAGTGGTGCAGGGCAACGTCAACCGGTACCTGCACGGCACTCCCTATTACGCGGCATCCGTCACCGACAACATGCTCAGCGAAACCGTCTTCCTGCTCGCCTCCCAGCGCGCCACAGGGGCCGCTGCCCTGGATTTCATCGTGTGGCCGGAGAACGCCACAGACGTCGATCCACTTCGTCACCCGGCCATCCGCCAGCTCGTGGACACCTCAGTGGCACTCGCGGGAGTCCCGATCTTCGTGGGTGCCGTCATGGATGGTCCGGAGCCGGACACCCGGCAGACGTCGAGCATCTGGTGGACCCCGGACACGGGCCCGGGGGACCGCTACGACAAGCGCAACCTCGTGCCGTTCGGCGAGTACATTCCCTTCCGCGATGTCCTCCTGCCACGCCTGCCCGTATTGGAGCAGATCGGCCGGCAGTCCATTGCGGGTATCGGGCCGGGTGTGGTGGCAGCCCCCACGGCGGACCACACGTTCCTGCGCGTCGGCGATGTCATCTGTTTCGAGCTGGCCTGGGACGACACGGTCTATGACACCGTCCTGGCCGGGGCCGACATCATCGTGACGCAGAGCAACACCAACACCTACGGCGGAACGTTCGAGGTGCCGCAGCAGCTGGCACTCAACAGGGTCAGAGCCATGGAGCTTGGGAGGGAAGTGGTGGTGTCCACGCTGAACTCACTGACGGGCCTCGTGGACGCGTCAGGAACCTTCCACGATTCCACTGCGGAATTCACTGCCGCACACCGGACGTTCACTGTGCCGCTGCGCACCAACATCAACATGGCTGTGCGTCTCAACCCCTGGCTGGGATGGGCGCTGGCAGTCGTGGGGGTCGGCGCCACCCTGTGGGCCGGGTTGCGGAGGAGAACGTCGGGAGCCTCGGATAGACTGCCGCGACAGTCCTCGGCATCGATTGGAAGTACGCCATGACGCACTACCCGCCCCTCGGCAAGGTGTTGGTGATCATCCCCACCTACAACGAGTCCCAGAACATCGAGAGCATCACGGGCAGGCTCCGCAAGGCCGTGCCGGAGGCCGACATCCTGGTGGCGGACGACAACTCCCCGGACGGCACCGGCGACATCGTCGACCGCCTGGTGGCAGCTGACAGCCATATCCACGTCCTGCACCGCAGGGGCAAGGAGGGGTTGGGGGCCGCCTACCTGGCAGGGTTCCACTGGGGCCTCGACAAGGGCTACGGCGTCCTCGTCGAACACGACGCAGATGGATCGCACCAGCCCGAACAGCTCCCGTTGCTCCTGGAGGCGCTGAAGACCGCCGACATGGTCAAGGGATCGCGCTGGGTGAAGGGCGGGAAGGTCGTCAACTGGCCGAAGTCGCGGGAGGTGCTGTCCAAGGGCGGTAACCTCTGGACGCGGATGTGGCTGGGAATCCCTCTCAAGGATGCCACCGGCGGGTTCAACGCCTTCCGTGCGGAGACCCTCAAGGGCATGGGTCTCGACGAGGTGGCCTCCGCGGGATACTGCTTCCAGGTGGACCTGGCATGGCGTGCCCTCAAGACCGGCCACAAGGTGGTTGAGGTGCCCATCGAGTTCGTCGAACGAGAGTTCGGGGACTCCAAGATGAGCAATAACATCGTCATCGAGGCCATGATCCGTACGGCGCTGTGGGGTGTTGAGTACCGCAGTGGGCAGGTCAAGAACTTTGTCCGCCGGCTCACGGGGCGCGGTGAGCGTGAAGGACTTCCCCCCACCGATGCCTGAGACCCCGGGAGGCCGATGGCCCCGGCGCAGCGTCCCTGCGCTGGCGCTGTCGGGGTTCTTCCTTTTCATTCTTGCGGAGGTGGCCCTTCTGGTGTGGGTCTCCACCCAGATCGGTTGGTGGACGCTTGTCGCCCTCATGGTCTCCACAGTGGTGGGCGCCTACCTGCTGCAGCGGGAGTGGCGCAAGGCCTGGAAAGAGCTGGGCGAGTCACTGAAGACAGGCAGCCTGCCGCCGGGGCGCACCGCGGACGCGGTGCTGGTGCTGCTGGGCGGTTTCATGCTCATCATGCCCGGCTTCATCACCGATGTTCTGGGGTTGCTGCTGCTACTGCCCTTCACACGGCCCGGTGTGCGCTCGTTCCTTGGCTGGTGGGTCACCCGCGCTGTGCCGCGGGACGGCGCCATGCCCCGCAACATGGTGATCCAGGGCGAGGTCGTGGAAGGCGAAGTGGTGGAAGGTGAGGTGGTGGAGCCTGGATCAGGTCCGGAGGGCGGCACCGTTCCCGGAATCAGCCCCCACAACGTGGACGACGAGGGCCACCAGGGACCATGACGGTCCTGGCATCCCTCGTCATCTTGTTCAGGTGCGCCGGGGTCTCCCCGGAGCGTCAGTAAATCTCGTCGGAGTCCCGCAACTTGTCGAGCTGCTCCGCGAGGATGTCCTCCAGTTCGGGGATGGATCGCCGCTCCCGCAGCATGTCCCAGTGTGTCCGCACCGGCTTGGTCTTCTTCTCCTCGCCGACGGATCCGTCGGAGCGCACGGCCACGGAACCGCACTTCTTGCACTCCCATTCCGTGGGAAGATCGGCCTCGCGAGCGAACGCCACCTCGAAGTGATGTCCCTTGGGGCAGTCGAACGCCACGTACTGGCGTTCGGCAAACTCGATACCCTGCTCGTCCTCAAAGCTCTTGGCGCCCAGTCCGACGCCGCGCAATGCACGGTCAGCCATTGTTGCCTCCTTGCTTTTCTCGGTCCATGTATCAACGAACGGTGGGGGACTCAGGTTCCCTGCCGAGTAGACCACATCCCACGTGTGCGGAGAACGACTTTCAACAGATCCGGGCGATCAGTGACGATCCCGTCGACCCCCCAGTCGATGAGGCGGTGCATGGTTTCCGCATCATCAATGGTCCACACGTGAATCCTACGTCCCGCCCCGTGCACGGCCTTGATGGTCCGGGGTGTGACAAGGCGTAGGGTCACAGGCCCCACCCGGTGGGTGATTGGCACCTGGAACGCCACGTCCTGACCTGACCGGTTGGGGCGGACGACACCAACGCCCATGGCCATGACCTCGTCGGTGGTGGCGGACGTCGCTGTCCCGGGGACCAGCTTCCGGAAGCGCTTGAGGCGCGAGCGGGAAAACGACCCGACGAGGACCCGGGCTGTGGCGGCGTGTCGCGTCACGGCTTCGGCCAGCAGCGGAACTGCCGCGTCAGCCTTCAGGTCAATGTTGAATCGGGCGTCGGGGAACGCCTCGAGGAGTTCGTCGAGGCTGGGGATCAGTTCGCGTCCGCCCACCCGGACCTCTCGCACCTCGTCGAATGACATGTCGGCGATGCGTCCGGTGGTGTCGGTGACACGGCTGAGGTCAGGGTCGTGGAATGCGACCAGTCGCGCATCGCGCGTGGCGTGCACGTCAGTCTCCAGGTACCGGTAGCCCAACTGGACGGCGTTGGAGAATGCCTGGAGCGTGTTCTCGATGCCGAGGTTGCTCGCCAACAACGACCCGCCTCGGTGCGCCAGAGCAATGAACCCGGGCGCCAGATACCCGCCCGGCTGCATCGACATGCGGCCATTATGCCGTCACAACAGCAGCGCCGAACAGATCTCCACCCCTCGACGATGGCCGGCTGTGGACAGCAGCTCCGGTGGTGCACGACAATTCGGGTCATGCACACTGTCCTGTCGATCCAGTCCGCCGTCGCCTATGGGCACGCCGGGAACTCTTCCGCCGTGTTCCCCATGCAACGCTCAGGGGTCAACGTGTGGCCGGTGTACACCGTGAACTTCTCCAACCACACCGGCTATGAGACGTGGCGCGGCCCGATGATCGACGCGCAGGACGTGGCCTCGGTCATTCAGGGGGTGGACGAGCGGGGGGTGCTCCCACAGGTGTCGGCGGTGCTGTCCGGATACCAGGGGTCGGCCGACATGGGGCAGGTGATCCTTGACGCAGCAGCCCTCGTCAAGAAGCGCAACCCCGCGGCGCTGTTCTGCGCCGACCCGGTCCTGGGCGATGTGGGGCGCGGTTTCTACGCCCGGCCCGGGATTCCCGAGTTCATGCGCGACCACGTGGTCCAGGCCGCCGACATTCTCACGCCCAACCTTTTCGAACTGCAGTACCTGACGGGGCGGACCACCGGGACGGTGGGCGATGTTCTGGCCGCCGCCGAGGAACTCCGCGCCCGCGGCCCACGCATCGTTCTGGTCACCTCCGTGGTGGCCGACGACATGGTCCCCGACCCCATGCGGATGCTGGCAGTCGGGGAGAACGAGGCGTGGCTGGTGGAGACTCCGCTCATCGACCGCACCTTCACCGGCTCAGGGGACCTCACCACCGCCATGTTCCTCACGCACTGGCTGAAGACCGGGGACCTTGCGGAGTCCCTGTCACAGACGGCTTCCATCGTCTACTCGATCCTGGAACAGACCGCCACCTCGGGTGTCACGGAACTGCAGTTGGTGGCTGCTCAGGACAACATCGTGAACCCGACCCACACGTTCAAGGCCATACGGCTGTCCTGAGGGACACCCTCAGTCGGCGTTCGGCTCGCCCCAGAACACGTTGATGTTGGCACCCAACGCGTTCAGCCGCTGGGGAAGGTCCTCGTAGCCACGGTTGATGACGTAGACGTCCAGCAGGTTCGTGGTGCCGCGGGAGGCCATGGCCGCCAGCAGCAGACACACCGCGGGCCGCAGGGCCGGCGGGCACTCGATGTTGCGTCCGCGCCACCGGGTGGGCCCGATGATCAGCAGCCGGTGCGCGTCCATGAGCTGCACGTTGGCGCCGAAATCGGCCAGCTTCTTCAGGTGAATGGCGCGGTTGTCGTACACCCAGTCATAGATGACGGACTGTCCCTCGGCCGTGGCACAGATGACCGCGAAGAACGGCAGGTTGTCAATGTTGAGCCCGGGGAAGGGCATGGGGTGGATCTTGTCCAACGGTGCCACGAGCTTCGACGGCTTGACGGTCACGTCCACGAGTCGCGTGCACCCGTTGTTGCTGGTGTACTCCGCAGACATCTCCATCTGCTGGCCCATCTCCTCCAGCACGGCGATCTCCACCTCCAGGAACTCGATGGGGCAACGCCGCACCGTGATCTCCGAGTTGGTGACGATGCCCGCCGTCAGGAGACTCATCGCCTCGATGGGGTCCTCGGAGATGAAGTACTCGACGTCCACGTCGATGTTCTTGACTCCCTCGACACGCAGGGTGGTGGTCCCGATGCCCTCGATCCTGACACCGAGCTTCTGCAGGAAGAAGCAGAGGTCCTGCACCATGTAGTTGCCTGAGGCGTTGCGCAGCACGGACACACCCTCCGTGCGGGCCGCTGCCATCAGGGCATTCTCCGTGACGGTGTCCCCACGCTCCACAAGGGTGATGTGGCGTTCGCTCAGGGTGCACTTGTCGACGCTGGCCTGGTACTGGCCGTCGGTGGCCTCGACCCCGAGGCCGAAGCGTCGCAACGCCGACATGTGGGGGTGCACGGTGCGTGCGCCGAGGTCACAGCCACCCGCGTAGGGGAGCTCGAAGGTGTCGAAGTCGTGCATCAGGGGCCCCAGGAACATCAGGATGCTGCGCGTGCGCCGGGCCGCCCTCTGGTTGATGGTCGCCGGGGTCAGCACCTCCGGCCGACGGATCTCGAGATCCTGGCTGCGGTCGCCGATCCATTTCATCGTCACACCGATGGAGGTCAGGACCTCACAGATGCGGTCCACCTCCTCGATGCGGGCGATGCCACGCAGCACCGTGGTGCCCCGGTTCAGGAGGCTGGCGCACAACAGGGCCACGGCTGCGTTCTTCGACGTGCGCACGGCGATGTCGCCGGACAGCTTCGTGGGACCGGTGATCTGGAAGTTGAGCTTGCCCTCGGTCGCGGTGTGGATCAGAGGCATGTCCAGGGCGTCGGCGAGGCGGTCGATCATGCTGAGCGACAGGTTCTGCTGGCCGTTCTCGATCCGGTGCACCGCACTCTGTGCCGTGCCGAGTTCGTCTGCCAGCCTCTGCTGGGACCAACCTCGGGCAACGCGCCCGTCGCGAATCATCGTGCCAATGGCCTGGCTTGTGGTGCTCATCTCTCCAACATATCTCATACCTGAGATAAAGCCCGGTGGCTCTTTGGGTCCTGAGTGTCGCCTGCTCTGGAGCGGGTCTAAGGTGTTGTGCATGACCCACGACTATGACGTTGTTGTACTCGGTGCCGGGCCCGGCGGATACGTGGCGGCCATCCGCGCTGCCCAGCTAGGCCTCACAACCGCCATCATCGAGAAGAAGTATTGGGGAGGTGTTTGCCTCAACGTCGGCTGCATTCCCACGAAGTCCTTGCTCCGCAACGCCGAAGTCGCGCAGATCTTCCATGACCAGGCTGACACGTTCGGTATCAGCGGCGAGGTGACGTTTGACTACGGCAAGGCGTACCAGCGCAGCCGCTCCGTCTCCGAGCGGATGATCAAGGGCGTCCACTACTTGATGAAGAAGAACAAGATCAAGGAGTTCAACGGGTGGGGGACCTTCGTCGACGCCAACACCATCGAGGTCGAGGGTGACGACGGCGCCAAGAAGAAGGTCACGTTCACCAACGCCATCATCTCGGCGGGCGCCACAACCCGCATGCTTCCCGGCACGAAGGTATCCAAGAATGTGGTGACGTACGAGGAGCAGATCCTCGAGGAAAGCCTGCCCGGCTCCATCATCATCGGCGGCTCCGGAGCCATCGGCACCGAGTTCGCGTTCGTCATGCGCAACTACGGCGTGGACGTCACCATTGTGGAATTCCTGGACCGTATGGTTCCCACGGAGGACGCCGAGATCTCCGCGGAACTTGCAAAGGTCTACAGGAAGATGGGTGTCAAGGTCATGACCTCCACGAAGGTGGAGGCCATCGAGGACATCGGCTCCGGCGTGAAGGTCACCGTGAGCCCCGCCAAGGGTGGGGATCCCCAGGTGCTCGAGGCCGACCGTTTCATGTCAGCCATCGGCTTCGCTCCGCGACTCACCGGATACGGCCTGGAGAACATCGGGGTGGAGACCACCGAGCGTGGCGCCATCGCCATCGACGACTTCATGCACACCAACGTCGAGAACATCTACGCCATCGGCGACTGCACCGGCAAACTCATGCTGGCGCACACCGCCGAAGCCCAGGGGGTGGTGGCGGCCGAAACGATCGCCGGGGCCGAGACCCAGCCCATCAACTACGACATGATCCCGCGCGCAACGTACTGCCAGCCCCAGATTGCCTCGTTCGGCTACACCGAGCAGCAGGCCAAGGACAAGGGCTATGAGGTCAAGGTCTCCAAGTTCCCGTTCGCCGCCAATGGCAAGGCGTGGGGGCTGGGGGAGGGTATCGGTTTCGTGAAGATCGTCGCCGACAGCCGCTACAACGAAATCCTCGGTGCCCACATGATCGGCCCAGACGTCACCGAGCTGCTGCCCGAGCTGACACTGGCGCAAGCGTACGACCTGACCACTGAGGAGATCGGCCGCAACATCCACGCGCACCCGACCCTGTCCGAGGCGATCAAGGAGGCAGCCGAGGGTATCGGCGGCCACATGATCAACTACTGAGCACCACCAGAACGGCTTTCCTCGGCACGGCGAGGAAAGCCGTTCTGCGTTGGTGAGGCGCCGGCCTGACGATTCACCGGCCCATGCCCTCATCGGTGCGCAACATTGCCACGAACGCCTCGGCAAGGTGCCCCAGAGGGATGTCGCGCCTCCACACGGCCCGCAACTCCCGTTCCAGGGGGCGTCCGGACAACGGGACCCGGAGCAGGCGGCCATCGGCGATGGCTCCGCGCGCCGCCAGAGCACTGACCACGGCGGGGCCGCCACCTGCAGCGGCCGCGGAGAGGACAGCCGCGTTGCTGGGAAGTTCCAGCGCTGACGGGGTGCAGGGGAGACCTTCGAGTGCCTGTTCCAAGGTTTCGCGTGTCCCTGACCCCGGTTCCCTCACCACCAGCGATGTTGCTGCCACATCCTGGATGCGAATGGAGCGACGCTTGCTCCACGGGTGGCCCGGCGCCACCACCACCACCAGTCGATCGCGCCCGATGGAAACAGATTCCAGCATCGCGGGCACGGAGGGCGACTCCACAAGACCGAGTTCCGTCTCACCGGAAGCCACCAGTGCGGCCACGTGTGCCGAGTTGTGGACCTCGAGACGTGCCACCACATCCTCATGAAGCGTCCGGAACGCGGCCAACCAGCGCGGTGCCAGGTATTCCGCGATGGTCTGGGATGCAGCGAGCAGGAGCTGTGTGCTGGTCCGGGCATGCAACGCCGCCACACCCGCCTGCCACTGGGTGGCCTGATCCAGGAGCTGGTTTGACCACTCCGCCACCAACTCGCCCGCCTTCGTGAGACGCGATCCCGTGTGGCTCCTCACCATCAGTTGCTGGTCAAGCTGTCCCTCCAAGCGTGACAGGCGGCGCGAGGCCTCGGGTTGTGAGAGTCCGAGTTCTCGCGCGGCCGCCGACAACGAGCCGAGTTGGTCGGAGCGGACGAGGAGCTCCAGATCTGCGAGAAGAGGCCAGGTCATACCAGTATTGTATGACCCTCATGCAGCACACGCATGACCGGATCATGACGACCCGGAGAGAATGGGGGCATGTCGAAGGCCATGAAGAATGAAGCCACGGGCGTCGAGGGAGTTCATGCCCCCACACGCCTCACAGCCCTGTACCCGGGCCTGCTGCTCTGCATCGGTGGCGGAGCAGCAGCCGTGCTGGCGAACCAATTCGTACCCACGGTCAGCGCCCTGCTGTTCGCCATCGTTCTCGGTACGATCATCGGCAACATGTGGCGCGTCCCGGCGGTGATGGCGCCCGGCGTGGCTGTGGCAGGCAAGCGAATACTTCGGGTGGGCATCGTGCTGCTCGGTCTACAACTGGTCCTCGGTGACCTTCTGGAACTCGGCCTCGGCATGGTGGCCGTGGCGGCTGTTGTGGTCACCGTCGGGATCATCGGCACGGTGATTCTTGGCCGTGCCATGGGGATCCCCTCACAGCAGCGCCTGCTCATCGCCTGCGGCTTCTCCATCTGCGGTGCGGCAGCCGTGGCGGCCTGCGACGGGGTCCTGGAGGCCGACGACGAGGACGTCGCCACCGGCATCGCACTCGTGGTCCTGTTCGGGACCATCATGATCCCCGTGCTGCCCCTGCTGGTTGCCGTCATGCACCTCGGCCCTGAAATGGGTGGGCTCTGGGCCGGAGCCAGTATTCACGAGGTGGCCCAGGTGGTGGCTGCCGCCGGCGTCATCGGCGGGGGGGCACTCAAGGGCGCAGTGATCGTCAAACTGACCCGCGTGCTCATGCTGGCACCGGTCATGGCAGTGCTGGGAATCATGCAGCGCCGCCTGTCCACCGGGGGGACCACCATCAAACGTCCACCACTGGTGCCATTGTTCGTGGTGGGGTTCCTCGCCATGGTGGCCGTGGCTTCGCTCCACCTCCTTCCCACCCCCGCACTCGACGCCGCCAAGCTCTTGCAGACGGCCTTTCTCGCGATCGCCATGTTCGCTCTCGGCCTCGGTGTGCGGATCAAGAGCCTCATCAAGGTCGGCCCCAAGCCGCTGGTGCTCGGCGCAGTCTCCACCGTGCTGGTGACCGGTGTGGCACTGGCCGGGGTGACCCTCGCGGCCTGACCGTTTCCACGTCAATGGACAAGAACAAAAAAGGTGCCGGTGGGAGAAATCCCACCGGCACCCTCTTCTATTGCGTGTTGTCGTGAACTACCAGACCCGACGGCGGCTGCCGCCGATCGGGACGAGGTTGAGGATGAGACCGATGACGACCAGGGCGATGCCGATGGTCCACAGGATGCTCAGGCTCTTCACGAGAAGGCCGATGATGATCAGGATGACTCCGAGAGTGATCATGATTTCTCCATTTCTGCCCGCTCAACGGGCGATTGCATTTTCAACAACCTAGACAGTAGCGCTCGCGGGGTGCGAATTCTTGAGAAAGGAGACCCGACACGCCCATGGCGCTGCACCTGTTCACGACCGTGAAGAATTGTCGCCGGCGGGTCCACCCCAGAGGGGGTGGCGGACTGCGGAAAAGTCTGATCAGACGCCGCGCCAGTAGTCATTGGCGGCAGCCACGGTCTGGAAGTTCAACGCGACAACGTGCGATGCCGCGGTGAGACCGTCGGCATCGTTGGCGTATTCCGGGCGGAGGCGCTTCAGGACCTCCATGTCCGGCTGGGTGTACTTGACGCCCATGCGGGACAGCTTGATGGCGAGCTCGAAACCCTCTTGCGGTGTTGGCGTCGTCAATGTGGCCAACCAGGCGTCCATGACGGTTCTCCTTCCCGTCAGTGGGCGGGTCATTTCCCAGCCCACAACTGATCCTTGCGAGGAATATTCATTGTGTCACCGTGGGGCGTGAACTTTCCAGCGTTTCCGGCCCCCGAGAAGGGACGGCGACAGGCGGTCAGAAGCGGGCCAGGTTGACGGGAGGAAGATCAGTGGCGAACACTCGCGAGAACGCACGGATGGCATCGGGATCACCCGTCACGCGACCGGCGAGTGCCAGCGTCTCCGCCGTGCGATCACCGAGCCACAGGGTAGCCAGCGCATCAACGCCCAGAGTGATTGCAGGCGTCGCATCGGAGCGTTCCACCGTGCCGCGGCCACCGTCGGCGCGCAGGCGCCATGTGCCCTCACACCAGCCGAGGGGGTCAATCACCCTGAACGTGACGTCGCCGTCAGCGTCGAAACCGCGCTGACGGGTGGCGACCGCAAGGTCGAGCAGTCGCAGCCACACGGCATCGTCACCGCCCGTGACCTTCACGGACCACGGATCCTTCAGCGCGAGCGGCAACGGGTCTCCGGGATGTGAGCTGCCGTAGGTGAGCCGCTCCACGAGGTCGATGCTGGCCAGGCAACGCCAGAGTGCGCGGTCGACGGAGGGATGGGGCGAACACACCTGCACCACTTCGGCCGTCACCGGGGAGCTCTCCCACCCCTTGTGCTTGAAGATCGCGAATCCGTCGGGCACACCGTCGGCGTCGAAGTGCACGGCGGCACGCAGGCTTCGGGAAGGTCCCTCGTCGGCGCGGTCCCAGGCGCCGGTGTGCAGCAGGTAGTGTCCGTGCACCCGGCCGTGGGCCCCGCGGTAGCGGCTCTGGTGAGCCAGCGTGATGCGATCGAAGTGTGGCTGTAGAAACAACGGGTGCACGAACTCGATGTGCCCCTCAGCCACGTCGACGTCGTCCCGGACGTGGAACCGTGCGGTGTCGATGGAGAGGTCCATTTGCCGGGTTGCGACACCGAAGCCGTATCTGCCGTAGATGGTCGCCTCGCTGGCGGACAACACGGCGCACCCCAGGCCACGGTCGCGGGCGTCACCCATATGGAGCCGCATCATTTCGGTGAGGAGCCCGCGCCGTCGATGGCTGGGACTCACGGCGATGGTGTTGATGACAAGGCAGTCGACGATGCCGGCGCCCGCGTTGAGCGTGAAGGGTGCGCTCGCGAACGCGCCGACGGGTTGGCGTCCGGCCAGACCGGGGCCCACAGTGGTGACCATGCCCAGGGTCGCGCGGTCCCGCCTGCGATGTGTCCGGTATGTCTCCACGGAGGCGTCGGCGGAGCGACGGTCGAGGAAGCCGAAATCGAAGATGTCGAGGTAGGCGGCCCAGCGGGGGTCCTCGTCGGGGGTGTCAAGGGGCAGGACCTCATAGCGATAGGGCTCGTGCATGACCTCAGCCTATTCCCGGCTTGCGCCAATTCCCGTCGTGCAGGGAGGGAGGAAGGCATGATGGCTGGACGAGCACAAGGGGGAGAACATGCCGAGGTATCGCATCGTCACCGACACACTGGCCGCGTTGTCGAGAAAACCACTGGTGGAGAAGCTGGCCCGCGTCCTGGACCCAGTGGCGGATGACTTGGAGAGTCATCGCGAGATGTACGACACACTGACGGGGGAGTCACTGACGGGGCATCCCATCCACCCCGCGCTGGTCCATTTCCCGATTGGAATCACGATGGGTGCCGCGGCGCTCGAGATCGTGGGGCTGGGACGCTTCACGGCCGCCACCACGGTGCTCTCGGGCATCACTGTCGCCACAGCGCTCCCGACGGCTGTCACGGGCCTCGCGGAATGGACGAGGGGCCGCCCCGACACGCGCCAACGACACGTGGGTGCACTACATGCCATGGCGGCGTCGGCGGGTACCACCCTGTCGCTCCTGTCCTTCGTGCTGCGTCTGATGCGGGCGCACGGGGCAGCGCGGATATTCCTGTTCGGTGCGGCAGGCGCCTACGGTGTGGCGGGCTTCATTGGTGGTGACCTCGTCTACGGCCGGGACCTGGCCCAGGACGGCGACGAGGAGGCGGTCTGATCCGCGTGGGCTCTGCATCAACGTCCTCCCAGGTGGAGGTGGACGGCCACCGAGTGAAGGTCACCAACCTTGACAAGGTGCTCTATCCATCAACGCGGACCACGAAGGGCGAGGTCATCGCGTACTACCACCATGTGGCGCCGTGGATGCTTCCTTATGTCACGGGCCGGCCGGCCACACGCAAGCGCTGGCCCAACGGCGTCGGCGACGGCCCTGAACCGAGCGGCGCCTTCTTCCACAAGGGGTTGGATCCACGCTCGACACCCGACTGGGTTCACACAGCGGTGCTGGAACACGACGACGGACCCAAAACCTACCCTCTCATCGACGACGCGGCCACGCTGGTGTGGCTCGCCCAATTGGCGTCATTGGAGATGCACGTGCCGCAGTGGCGTTTCACTGCTGACGGGACACCTGCCAATCCTGACCGGCTCGTCCTCGATCTCGATCCCGGTCCCGGCGCCACCATGGATCAGTGCGTGGAACTCGCCCATCTCATCCGGGAAGTGCTCGACGGCATCGGTATGGCAAGCGTCCCCGTCACCTCCGGGAGCAAGGGCATTCACCTGTATGCACCGCTCGACGGCACGTTGACGAGCGATGCTGCGTCGGAACTGGCGCGTCAGTTGGCGCGCTCCTTGGAGGGGATGCGGCCGGACCTGGTGGTCAGCGACATGAAGAAGGCGGTCCGTGAGGGGAAGGTGTTGCTGGACTGGAGCCAGAACAACGGCAGCAAGACCACTATTGCGCCGTACTCCCTGCGCGGACGGTCCCACCCCACGGTGGCCGCCCCCCGAATGTGGGACGAAATCGTGCAGGGGCTCCAGCAACTGGAGTTCACCGACGTCCTGCAACGCCTTCAGGACCACGGCGACCCCATGGCCGGTGTACTGGGCGGGGACGATCGCCTCATCACCTACCGATCGATGCGCGATGCCAATGTCACCCCCGAACCAGTCCCAGAGGCCCGCCCACGCGGGGGAGGCGGTCATCAGTTCGTCATACAGGAGCACCACGCCCGCCGGTTGCACCATGACTTCCGCCTCGAGCGCGACGGCGTCCTGGTGTCGTGGGCGCTGCCCAAGGGGCCACCCACGGACCCTGGCAAGAACCACCTGGCCGTGCAGACCGAGGACCACCCCATGGAGTACGCCACCTTCGCTGGTGACATCCCCAAGGGCCAGTACGGCGGCGGTCACGTCGACATCTGGGATTCAGGCACCTATGTGGAGCACAAGTGGCGCGACGGCAAGGAGGTGATCGCGACACTTCAGGGCCAGCCCGACGGGGGGTTGGGCGGCGAGCCGCACAAGTTCGCACTCATTCACACCGCGCTGGGCGGGGACAAGAAGAACTGGCTGATCCACCTCATGGACCCGGACCCGGACCCGGGGCATCCTGCGGAAGAACGACCCAAGGCGGACACCCCCGAAGGGGCCGCACCGGGTGTAGACGCACCTGACGTCAATGTCCCCGTCGCCCCCTCCATCGCACCCATGATGGCGACAGCGGGGCGACCCGAGGACGTGGGCACGGGGGAGTGGCACTTCGAGATCAAGTGGGACGGCTACCGCGCCATCGCGGTCGTCCAGAAGGGCGCCCTGCGGCTCACCAGCCGCGGCGGACTCGATCTGACCTCTGCCTACCCCGAACTGAGCGAACTCGTGGACACGCTGGCAGGCCACGATGCGGTGATCGATGGGGAAGTGGTGGTGCTGGACGAGCAGGGGCGCTCGAGCTTCGAGCTTCTCCAGAACCACGGTCGGCAGGGCGGCGCCCACTACATGGCGTTCGATGTGCTGTGGCTCGACGGCACATCCCTCCTGGACGTCCCGTGGGTGCATCGCCGGGCGTTGCTGGAGCAGTTGATCACCCCGGAACACCCCCACATCCATGTGCCACCAGCACTGGGTACCAACCGGGACGCCGCCATCGCAATGTCGCAGGACCTGGGCCTGGAGGGCGTGGTGGCCAAGAGGGCGCAGAGCCGCTACGAAGCTGGCCGTCGCTCGTCCTCGTGGGTGAAACTCAAGAACGTCCGCACCCAGGAGGTGGTGGTGATCGGATGGTCGAGTGGCAACAGTGCCCGCTCGGCAACGCTGGGCTCGGTGCTCCTCGCAGTCCACGAGGACGGGGAATTGCGCTACGTGGGCAAAGCGGGCAGCGGATTCAGCGACGAGGCGCTGGCCCGGGCGCGGGCGGTGCTGGAGGGCATCGAGACGGACTGCCCGCCCGTTGATGATGTTCCCAAGGTCGACGCACGGGGCGCCCGTTGGGTGGAGCCGCTGCTGGTCGGCGAGGTCACCTTCGCTGAATGGACTGCCTCCGGGCGCCTGCGCCAACCAGTGTGGCGCGGCTGGCGGCCGGACAGGATGGCTGAGGACGTCGTCCGCGAGCAGTGAGGATGCGTGAACTGTTCTTGGGGGCCTCACGCCTCGTCACGGCCCTCATCGCCGCTTCCATCGTTGTCCGATAAGCAACATTATGTCACTTTGAACAGATGGCCGTGTGGATGGATCCTCCATCACTCCTCCACCGAGGATGATCGTGCCAATGGATTCGCGCACGAACATGCGTGGCAGTCACGTGGTTGTCTTCCAATACCGCGTTCCCACGGCAAAAAGCACCACGAGGACGCCCATGATGGAAACCATCCACAGGGTTCCCTGACCGGGTGAATTGAACAGACCAGGAATGAGCAGAATCAGAACAGCACCCGATAAAGCCAATCCAATGATTGACGCGAGAAACAAGCTGTTCTTCTTCATGAGCACCTCCAGCGCAACTGTTCAGACTGGCAATAACGCGCTACAGCACGCCACTATTAATCACTGAACGATACTTCGAAGCTAACATCTGTGAGCACGCAAAACAAGGCAGCACTGTGTCCTTCCCAGCTATTTCTGCCGAGGAGAAGTCATTTGCCGATCATTGTGCCGAACCGGGTTCAACCTCTCGCGTCCCGTCCACCAACGGAGACAACCGGTCAACTCCAAGGGTTTCCACTCGTCGTCCGTTCGGGGAGAATCCTTGGGGGTGGAGTCTGGCATGGTGAGCCTGCGTCACCGCAACCGGCCCCGCGCTGCCCGCTCGCCGCATCATCAGTCCCGCAGGGCCTCGATACGGTCAACACCATCCGGGTACGCGGCCAGCAGGTCTCCCAATTCGATGCGCTCCGGCAGGTCGCTGGCATCCTGATGGGTGAGTAGGTACTTGATGGTGGCCCGAGCCGTCGCTTCATCGTCGCCCAACCGGCCGGCACTGTCGTCACCCGCGTGGTCGAGGTCGATCGTGACGGAGGTGTTCCCGTCCAGCGACACCACGCGGACAAGGTACTCACCGTCACCCTGCGAAACGATCTCGAATGTGTCCATCCTCAACTCCTCCGCTGGCTCATCCACCTGGTGGCCGAAAGCCCCACCACCAGCACGATCCGCCACCGCAGTGACACTCGATGCCACCAAACTACCCCTCCCGCTCGCTTGACGACCAGAGCCCGGGGCCCACAGTGAATACCGCTGCCCGTTCGTTGCAGTCGTGTCGGGTCGGCGGGGCCGATGGATGGCGCCTGTGTGTCAGGCGGGGGTTCTCCGGCTCCGGAGTAGTCTCCAGAGGCTGTCGGCCCGGAGGACGGGGCCGGGAGCCCCCGACATGTGAGGGCCGGCTCGGCGGGGCCCCGTGGTGAAGAACGTGAGAAGGAGGTCCAGCATGCAGCGTGACGAACGGGTGACGAGTCCACACGGGTCGAGAACCGCACAGCCCTCCGGGGCCGGCCTTCGACAAGCCCTGGCGTCCTTGAAGAACAACCGTCAGTTCCGACTGTTGTGGGTGTCCAACCTGTTCTTCTTCGGCGGAGTCTGGACACAAACCCTGGTCCTTGCCTGGTTGGCGTACGAGACCACCGGATCACCGATGCTCGTCGCAGTGTTCGGGGCGGTTCGCCTCTCTCCCCTGCTGCTCGGACCCTTCGCTGGTGTATTCGCCGACCGCCACAACCGGGTCCGCCTACTGCTTTTCGCTGGTTCGTGGGCTGTGCTCGCCGTCGGCCTCGTTGCAACGCTGTCCTCCCTGGACCTGCTGCCGTACTGGGTGCTGCTGCTGGGCGGGCTGGCGATCGGACTGTCCCAGTCCCCCTCGCAACCTGCACGGGCCTCACTGGTGTTCGAGTTGGTGACCCGGGAAAACCTCAGCAACGCCAACGCCCTGAACTCGATGGCGATCAACATGACCCAGGTCATCGGTCCCGCCCTCGGTGGGGCCATGATCAGTCTGGTCGGCGCCCCGTCAGCACTGTGGATCTCCACAGCCTGGTACGCAGTCTCGGTCATGATGCTTCTCCCCCTGCGCGGCCACCGGCAAACGATCCACGCCCGGACCGGCTCGGCATTCGCGATGGTCAGCAGTGGGCTCCGCTCCATCGCATCCAACCCGCTCGCCTCCGCGACACTGCTGATCACCCTGGCTGCGAACACGTTCCTGTGGCCCATCTACCAGTCGTTCATGCCGGTTTTCGCCAAGGAATCCCTCAACCTCGACGCCGCGGGCCTCGGCTGGCTTCTCGCCTGCAGCGGATTCGGAGGCCTGATCGGTTCGGTCATCATCGCGTCGCTGGGCGACTTCCGGTTCAAAGGTGCCCTGTTCGTCATGGGAACTGCGATCTGGGGGATTCTCTGGGCAGGTTTCGCACTCTCCCACACCATCGTGTGGTCCTACATCCTGATGGGCGCCATCGGGCTGATGAGTGCGGCTTTCGGTGTGCTGCAGACCACTTTGGTCCTCATGACCACCGAGCCACCGCTGCATGGGCGCGCACTCGGCCTGCAGGAACTCGCCATCGGTATCCAGCCCATTTCCTCGCTGGCACTGGGGGTTGCTGCTGAGCTACTGGGAATCGGGGCCACGACGTTCTTCAGTGCCGCGCTGCTCGTCGTGGCGGTGCTCATGATCGGCACGCGGGGATCCCGCCTTGTCCGCTACCGCGGCGTCGAGACCGGTGCCACGGGAGTCGAACCCAGTACCGATGGCCAACGCAACGTCACCGCATGAGGACTGCCTTCCACACATCGGCTTCTGTCGCGGCCATCGCCACCGAGGTGATGAGCCCGCACATGACAACCATGCCCATCAACGCCCACATCAACTTTCGAAGGGTATTCCTGACAATCAACGCACCAACGATCAGTTCTTGCTACTTTCCCTGAAGGACGGCCCGAACGAGGCCGAGGTCCAGGAGCGCCAATGTCGACGCAAGATGATTCCACGTCCCCGACGTGGGACAAGAGCGAGTCCAATCTCCCACCCGATCACTGGCCCCTCCCCGAGATTTCGGTGACGGCCCCCCTCAAGCACCAACCGACCGCGGAAGAGTTTGCCGCCGTGGCCGTGTCACCGGAGTTTGCCGAACTCAAGCACAGGTTCAAGTCCTTCGCGTTCCCCATGACCGCCGTCTTCCTCATCTGGTACTTCGCCTACGTGCTGCTGTCGGTGTTTGCGCGAGACTTCATGGCAACTCCGATCATCGGCAACCTGAACCTCGGAATGATCCTTGGTCTGCTCCAGTTCGTGACGACATTCCTCATCACGTGGCTCTACATTCGCCACGCCAACAAGAATCTTGATCCGATCGCGACCAAGCTGCGTTCCGAAATGGAGGCGCAGCGATGAGACTTCTCGAGACTGCCCTGGGCAGTCCCCTCCTCAACATCATCATCTTCGGCGTCTTCGTGGTGGGCACGATGGCAGTCGTCATCACGGTCACACGCTCCGGACAGAAGTCCGCCGGCGAGATGTACACCGGTGGCGCCGCCTTCTCCGGGCGTCAGAACGGCCTCGCCATCGCCGGCGACTACCTGTCGGCGGCGTCGTTCCTGGGCATCGTCGGTGCCATCGCCTTCTACGGCTACGACGGGTTGCTGTACTCCATCGGTTTCCTCGTCGCCTGGCTCGTCGCGCTCCTCCTCGTCGCAGAGCCGTTGCGCAACACCGGCCGCTACACCATGGCCGATGTGCTCAGCTTCCGCATGAAGAACAAGCCCGTCCGTATGGCGGCCGCCCTCTCAACGCTGGTCATCAGTTTCTTCTACCTGCTGGCCCAGATGGCGGGCGCCGGTGGACTCGTTTCGCTTCTGCTCGGGCTGAAGGGTGATCTGGCGCAGAACACCATCATCGTCCTGGTGGGCATCCTGATGATCATCTACGTGATGATCGGCGGGATGAAGGGCACCACGTGGGTCCAGATGATCAAGGCCGTTCTCCTCATCCTCGGCGCCGCAATCATGTCCATCTGGGTGCTGGCCACGTTCGGTTTCAACCTCTCGGAACTGTTCGGCAAGGCCGTCGAGGTGAACAACGACCCGGCCAAGGGCCTCGTTGCGCAGGCTGGCGACATGCTGTTGCCCCCCATGAGCAAGTACGGCAGCAACCCGGTCGGCTTCATTTCGTTGTCGATGGCATTGGTCTTCGGCACAGCAGGACTCCCGCACGTCCTCATGCGGTTCTACACGGTCCCCACCGCACACGAAGCACGCCGATCCGTCACGTGGGCCATTGGCCTCATCGGCGCTTTCTACCTGTTCACGCTCATCTTGGGCTTTGGTGCCGCAGCCATCATCCCTGGCGGCCAGCAAGCCATCGAGGCGCTGCCGGGCAAGGCGAATGCGGCCGCCCCCGCACTGGCGTACTGGCTGCCGGGCGGAGATCTCGGGGGATCCATTTTCCTTGCCGTCATCTCCGGTGTCGCATTCGCGACCATTCTCGCTGTCGTGGCGGGCCTGACCATCACCGCGTCGGCGTCCTTCGCCCATGACATATACAACGCCGTTCTGAAGGACGGAAAAGCGGACCCCGCCAAGGAGGTCAAGGTCGCCCGGTACACAGTTCTGGTGATCGGCGCGCTGGCGATCGTCGGCGGAATAGCCGCCAAGAGCCAGAACATCGCGTTCCTCGTGGCGCTCGCCTTCGCCATTGCGGCGTCTGCGAACCTGCCGTCGATCCTGTTCTCGCTGTACTGGAAGCGGTTCAACACCCGTGGTTCGCTGGCCTCGATCTATACGGGGCTCGCGTCGTCACTCATTCTCATCGTGTTCTCCCCGGCTGTGTCCGGGGCGAAGACCTCGATGATGCCTGATGTCGACTTCGCCTGGTTCCCCTACGACAACCCCGCGCTGGTCAGCATCCCACTCTCCTTCCTGGCTGCGGTGATCGGCACCTACACAGGCAAGGCCGAGTTCCCGGAGAAGCAGAAGGAGATGGAGGTCCGCTCCATGACCGGGGCCGGTGCCGACGGAGCCATCGCCCACTGACATCACCCCGGCACCAGTGCTCCACTGTGGGCGGCAGGTGAACCCTCTGGTTCCTGCCGCCCACAGTTCGTGCTGACGGGCTACCAGCCCATGGTGCCCGGGCTGCCCTTGAAGGGTCCGCTGACCTTGGAAGTGATCCATCCACCGTAGAACTGGCCGTCCTGGGGGCGCACGAGTTCACCGTCGACGTGGCAGGAATCCATCATGGCCGGCATGACCGCGACGTGGTCGAGGATGGCCGTGTACTTCGGGTCGGGATGCGGATAATGCCAGGCTGCGCGGCAGGCGACCCTGTCCCCCACCACCACGTCGAAGTAGTCGGCCCTGCCCTTGAACTCACAGTGGGTGCTCCCCTGTACCGGAACCAACACACCGTCCGCGAACGCGTCACGCGGAATGTAGTACGTCGGAGGGTGGCTCGTCTCCAGCACCTGCAACGACGAGGTGGTGGTGGCGATGAGTTGGTCCGCGAAGCGAACCTCCACCAGGTCAGCGCTGGGACGCAGGGCCGGCGGTCGTGGAAAGTCCCACACCGACTCCTGCCCGGGTAGTGCAACATCGCGGCGGCGTGAGGTCATGACTACTCCCTGGAGGTTGAGAACTCCATGGTAGGTCGCGCGCCGAAGGGCTCAGCAGTGTCAGCCGTTCATCTGCTGGATGGCCGGCAGAAGGCCGACCATGAACACGGCGTAGGCGATGCCGAGCGACAGGACGCCCACAACAATCCCCACGATCCCGAAGCCTCGTCCCCGACGCTGGGCCGTCGCCACGATGCTGATGATCCATCCCACCAGACCGGCGACGCACGCGGCCAGGGCCCCGAGTACCAGCCCCATGGCGGACTGGGCGTACGCCTGGGTCATGGGGTCATTCATGAGGTCGTTCTCGTTGTACACGGTGCCGGAGGCCTCAACGTCCAGGATGAACTGCCCGAAACCCGCGCCGCCCGCCCATGCGACGATGGACAGGACGATGGTGGCCACCACGACCACAGCGAGACCCACGACACCGAGCGTGGCGGGACGCTTCACCGGAGCGGCAGCATAGCCGTACTGGTTGCCATACATGGGCGCATTCTGACCCCAGGCCTGCTGGCCCTGCTGCGGGTACTGGGGTTGCTCACCGTACGGCGCCTGCGGGTTTTGGGGTTGCTCACCGTACGGCGCCTGCGGGTTTTGGGGTTGCTCACCGTACGGCGCCTGCGGGTTCTGCTGGCCGTAGGAGCCCTGCTGCTGGTAGGGCTGCCCGTACTGCCCGGGATTTTGCTGGCCGTACCCGCCCTGTGAAGGGTCGTTGGCCTGGCCGCGGTCATTCCACTGGTCGCTCATGTTGTCCCACCTCGTCGTCGCAACAACCATCGTGACACAGGAGACCGGGCACGTCACGTGTCCCGACAACCAACAACCACCACATCACCGCGCTAGATTCGTGGAACGAGACATGGAAGCGAGGAATCGTGACACACCCAGCGACTGACAATCCCACTGACACAGGCTCTGACCCGAGCCTGGTGATGCTCATCGACGCCTTCGAACGCGTGCAGGAACTTGTCCCAGGCGTGGTGGAGGACCTTTCCGTGCAGGACCTCCTCTGGCGTCCCGACGCCGACGCCAACCCTGTCGGGTGGCTGGTGTGGCACCTCGCCCGTGTCCAGGACGACCACCTGGCGGGCATCTCCGACGGCGAACAGGTCTGGGTGCAGGACGGTTGGGAGAGACGATTCGCGCTGCCCTACGACACACACTCCATCGGCTACGGCCAGACTTCCAGGGAGGTGGGCGACTTCTCCGTGGACAGCCCTGGCCTGCTCACGGGGTACTACGCCGCGGTCTGCGAGCGCACGGCGGACATCCTCCGGGCGATGTCACCGAAAGACCTTGACCGAGTCATCGATGAGTCCTACGACCCTCCCGTCACCGTCGCCACCCGGCTCGTCAGCGTCATCAACGACACGACCCAGCACATCGGTCAGGCCGGCTACGTCCGTGGCCTCGTGGAACGTCGACGCCGCTCCTGACCCCCGGAAACAGCGCCTCACTCGGGAGGGCGCATGGCCACGATCAGCAGGGTTGCGAGGGGTCCGAGCAGAAGCGGGACCAGGAACCAGTTCAGCCGCGAACCGTTCTTCTGCTCGGCCAGAGCGGCGTTGATGAGCACGAGGGTGAACCATCCCCCTCCTCCCGCACTCCATGAGGTGACCTCCATCGAGGTGTCGTACATGGCGCGGAGCATGGGGTCAGCCGCACCGGAGACCGTTACCCCGCTTCCATCAGGGATGTGTTCGGGCCCGAGTCGCCACGTGCCGTCATCTGATGCTTGAGTTGTGAGATGGACACAACCTCGAACACTGCTGAGCTGGGTAGGCGTCCACTTGTCCTGGGCGCCATCGTGGCATTCGCGGGACTACTTGCCTGCTTCGCCCCCGCGTTCATCCTGGTGAACGGGTTTTACGGCCTCCCCGTGGTGGTGGTGTGGGCACTGGTCTACGCCTACGCACCCAACGCCGCCGGCCGCTGGCCGTTGTGGGTGCTGGGCCAATGGCTCAGCCTGACCGCGGTCTTCGCGGTGGTGGCGATCGCGATGGGCAACGATGGGGGCATGCCCGCCAGCCTCGCACTCATTCCCGCGGGGATGATGACGGTCACGTGGATGGTGCTCGTCGGCATGATGACGGCGCACCGTCAGTTCTGGGTGACGCGGCGACCTCTGGTGGAGGATTCGGCATCCACGGCGCCCGTCGACGTGTACTCCGATCACTCCCCCACCACCTGAGCCGATCCGATGTCCACCCGTTTCCGGGAACCCGCCCGTGCCCGGGTGCACGTCACTGCCTAGAATGGCAGCATCAGTCATGGCAATACCCCACGTGGTTTCTGCATGGGGCGCATGTGCCTGTTCGATCGAAGGAAAAGATGTCCACACGGGGAAATTCACCACGCGCTGAGCGGAACGAACCCTTCCAGGAGTGGGACGCCGGAACCTCCACAACATCGTCGCGGCGGAGTGACACCCTGCGCCACCTGCGGGGTCTACTGCCAGCCAAGGACGACTACCGTTCCCTGCCCCGCAGTTGGAAACGTGACATCGCGGCTGGTTTCACGGTCGGCATCGTCGCCCTTCCACTCGCGCTGGCCTTCGGTGTGAGTTCCGGGGCCGGCGCGGAGGCGGGTCTCATCACCGCCATCGTTGCGGGGTTCATCGCCGCCGTCTTCGGGGGCTCACACGTCCAGGTGTCCGGACCCACGGGGGCGATGGTGGTGGTCCTCGGGCCCATCGTTGCCATGCACGGCGCAAGCGCGCTCGCGGTCGTGTGCCTGATGGCCGGCGTCATGGTGGTCCTTGCCGGGGTGTTCCGGCTCGGCGGGCTGGTCTCCGTCATTCCCCGGCCGGTCATCGAGGGTTTCACCCTCGGCATCGGTGTCATCATCTTCCTCCAGCAGGTGCCCTCGGCCCTGGGATCTCGCGCTGGGCCCAGCAACAACGCCGTGGTGGCAGCAATCCAGTCCATCCCCGGCGGGATCGACGCCGGCCTGTTCTCCGCTTTGGCGCTGGTCGGTGTCGTCGCTGCGGTGATGGTGTGGCTGCCAAGGCTCTCCGCACAGATCCCGGCGTCGCTGGTGGCGATCGTTGTCGCTTCCGTGGGGGCAGTGCTGCTGAAGCTGCCCGTGGCCACCATCGGCCAACTCCCACCGGGGCTGCCGGTTCCGAGTGTGCCCTCCGTCGATCCCGCCATCATCATGTCGCTGGTGGGACCCGCCTTCGCCGTGGCGATCCTGGCAGCCATCGAATCCCTGCTGTCTGTCCGTGTGGCGGCGACGATGTCCGATGCCGGCAACTACCTGCCGGACCGCGAACTCGTCGGTCAGGGGCTGGCGACCATCGCCACGGGCTTCTTCGGTGGCATGCCGGCAACCGGCGCCATCGCCCGCACGGCCGTCAACGTGCGCTCCGGCGCGAAGACGCGTGTCGCGTCCATCACCCATGCACTGGTGCTGCTGGGGGTGGTGTCGTTCGGAGCCGCGGTCGTCAGCCAGATCCCTCTTGCCGCCCTCGCAGGTGTCCTCATGGTGACGGCTGCCCGCATGGTCTCGATCCGACGTGTCCGCCACATCATTCGCACGAGCCGCTCCGAGGCCTGGATCTTTGCCATGACGGCCCTCATCACCGTCAGCTTCGACCTCATCTATGCCGTTGGCATCGGCATCGTCGCCGCCGCGTTCTTCGCGCTGCGGGCCGTGGCGCGTACGAGCGGGGTGACGCGGGAGCGACTCTCGGGGGAGCCCCAGCCCGGAGACGACCAAATCGCTCAGTTCGCTCTGGAGGGTGCGCTGTTCTTTGGCGCCGCCGACCGGATGCTCGAAGCCATCGGGGAGGTCCACGACATCGACGTCGTGATCATCCGGATGTCGGGGCTCCACCTTCTGGACAGCACGGGGGCCGAGCTCTTCACCGAGGTCATCACGGCACTCGAGGCGCGCGGGGTGACGGTGCTGGTGAAGGGGTTGCGCAGCCGACACGTGGAGTTGGCCACCCGTATCGGTGTGGTGGCCTCACTGCGGCACCAGGAGCACCTCTTCGAACGGCTCGATGATGCCGTGGCCCACGCACGGTCGCACATCTACCGCCTCAACACGTTCGGCTCAGCGGTCTACCAGGATGATGGAGCGTCCCGCCTCGGAAGTCAGGACCAGTTGCCGAGCTCCGACGCGGATGATCGTCCCGTGGCCACTGTGTCCAACGACGGTCACGACAACCCCCCTGCGAACCCCCCTGGAATCGAGGAGGGAGAGCAACTCTGAGCTGTCGTCAGAGATGCGCGTGACACGGTGCTCCCCGGGCAGGGCATCGGCGAGTCGTCGGGCGCTGGCGGGGTAGCTGACCACCCCTGACCCGTCGGGAATGGGATCCCCGTGGGGATCAACGTCGGGGTTACCGAGCATGGCGTCGATCCGGTCGATCAGGAGGTCGGATGCCGCATGTTCGAGGTTCTCTGCCTCGTCATGGACCTCGTCCCAGCTGTAGCCAAGTGTCTCGACGAGCAACGTCTCGATGAGCCGGTGCCGACGCACCATCATCACGGCCTGCCGCTCCCCCGCGGCCGTGAGCAGGATCGGCCCATAGGGTTCGTGTACCAACAGTCCCTGCCTCACGAGTCGTTTGACGGTGCTGGAGGCCGACGCGGGGGTGGTGCCGAAGCGTTCCGCGAGTCCCTTGATGGTGATGGGTGAGCCGCCCCATTCGAGCGCCGCCCAGATCACCTTGAGATGGTCCTCGGCGGTGCTGGTGATCGCGTCTATCTGTGCGTCCCCATCCCCCACGGTCATTGCTGTCCCGTGACGGTGAGGTAGACCAACAGCACGTTGAGTACGACGATGGCGGCGGTCACGGCGACGGCGGCGAGCCGCATTGGCAGATGGTTCACGAACTGACCCATGAGGTCCTTGCGGCTGGTGAACCAGACGAGGGGCACCAGAGCGAAAGGGATCCCGATGGACAGGAACACCTGGCTCAGGACCAGGGCCAGTGTCGGGTCGAAACCGACGGCCAGGATGATCAGGGCAGGGATGAGAGTGACGGCTCGCCGCGCGAGCAACGAGATGCGGACGTGCAAGAGGCCCTTCATGATGGTTGCGCCGGCGTAGCAGCCCACCGAGGTCGAAGCGAGGCCGGACGCGAGGAGTCCGATGCCGAAGATGACACCGACGACAGGGCCGAGGGCTGACTCGATGGCCGCATGTGCACCGCCGATGGTGTCGGTGCCAGCAACGCCGGGCAGCGAAGCGGCGGCCAGCAGAAGCATGGCGACGTTGACGGAGCCGGCGATCACCAGCGCGAACCCGACGTCCCATCGTGTGGCCGTCAGCAACCGCCGTATGCGGGCCGGTTCCTTGCTCACCCCATGACGGTCCCTCGACAGTGCGGAGTGGAGGTAGATGGCGTGAGGCATCACGGTGGCGCCCAGCATGCTGGCCGCCAGTAGGACGGTGCGAGACCCCTCGAACCGTGGCACCAGTCCGGCTGCCGTTTCGGACCAGCTGACGGGGCTGACAACGAGTCCGGCCATGAAGCCGACGGTGATGATGGCCAGCAGCGCCATGACCACGAACTCGAAGGGGCGCTGCCCGTTCCTGTTCTGGATTCCGAGGATGAGCATGGAGATGACCCCGACGATGGCGCCCCCAAGCAGCAGCGGAAGGTCGAAGAGGATCTGAAGGGCGATGGCTCCGCCGATGACCTCCGCAAGATCTGTGGCTGCAGCAACCAGCTCGGCCTGTCCCCAGTACAGAAGACGCCCCACCCTGGGCATCCGTTCCCCCAGGAGTTCTGGAAGGCTCTTCCCGGTGACCAACCCCAGCTTCGCCGACAGATACTGAACAATGACCGCCATGACGTTGGCCACCACAAGGACCCACACGAGCAGGTAGCCGTAGTCGGCACCGGCGGTGAGGTTGGCGGCAACATTCCCCGGGTCCACGTAGGCGATGGAAGCAACGAATGCGGGACCGAGCAGCCACAGCAGTCGCTTCTCGGGTTGTTCCGCCCTGCCCGTCGCAATGGGCACAGGTGCTTTCACAGAGGTCATGTCCTGCCTTCTCGCACAGTGTTAACTCACGTTAACATCCTCGCTGTCGACTCGCTCCCCCACCCTGCAAGTCCCCGGACCAGGACGCATTTCCCGTCTCCGTCGGTCGATCAATGCGGCTCGGTGCATGTGATCCGAGTGAGGAGGCCCGCCCCCACAGCCAGTCTTGACACGCATCAAGTTCATCGCCATCGTGGGAGGACAGTTGATGGGCTTGGAAGGGGCGCTCATGGAGGAACTGCCGATTCTGCAGAGTCACGATTCCTGCGTCTCGCGGGTGCCCCTGTTCGCGCGGCTCGACGGCGACGCGCAGGTCGCGGTGGCCGCGTCCGCCCACCCGCTCCACGTCATGCGGGGCGAACTCCTCCACGGCCCAGGGAGCGCGCTGGCCCAACTTTTCGTGGTCCACGCCGGACTCCTGAAGGTGGTGCGACTGACGGCGGGTGGCCTTGAGCGACTTGTGAGACTCGCCGAGCCGGGCGACGTGGTGGGGGAACACGCCTTCCTCACGGGCGAGCGCTCCGATGTGTACGTCGAGGCACTGGAGGACACGTCCGTGTGCACCTTCCAGCATCGGGACCTCACGCGACTGATGGCGCTGCACCCCGGCATCGGCGGGCAGTTGCTCAGGACGTTGAGCGAGCGCCTGGATGAAGCAGAGCGTGCCCTGTCACTGAACACGACGGGGGTCCCCGCCCGGCTGGCTGACTACCTGCTGGAGTTACCCATGCGCAGGGATCCGCGGGGCGCCGTGGTCACGTGGCCCATCTCCAAGAAGGATGTGGCCTCGTACCTCGGCACCACGCCGGAGTCACTGAGCCGGGCTCTGGCCCGCTTGGAGTCGGAGGGGTTGGTGGCGCCGGACACACGAAGGACCACGGTCCTGCTGGACGTGGACGCTCTGGAGTCGTTGGCCACAGGCTGATCTGGCTTACTCCTCCACGGGCGGGTAGGTGATGCGGGTGCCATCCACGACGGCGAAGGGGCGCAGCGTCGCCTCGCTGAGGCGACCGTCCGGCATGATGTGCTGCACTGCGTGGCCGCGCACGATCATGGCTTCGGCCACCATCGAGCGGTGACACCGCCACCACACCGCCTCGGCGCACATGATGGCCACCGTCTTCTCCTCGGTCCGCCCGATGAGGACCTCGAGCGCCGCGTCGAACTCCGGCGTCTGCATGTAGTCGGCATACCCGCGAAATGAGGTGTTGCGCCACCCCATGTTGGGCGAGTCAGCGGTGGTGTGCCGGAGCCCACCAAGCCCCTTGTTGTACTCATGGCCGACCCCGAAGGGCGTCAACGCCTCGGGTAGGGAGTCCAGGTTGTACTGGGGATTGGTCCGCGACCGTGGGACGGTGCGGACGTCCATGAGCCAGTTCACGCCGTGGGACTGCAGGAGTGCCACGAACTCGTCCAGTGGATGGGTCGAGTGCCCGATCGTGAACAACACGGTTCCTCCTCAGCCCTGGATGCCGGGCCAGTAGTCGTTGGGGTCCAGACGAGCACCGAAAATCGCTTGCCCCACGCGGACGCAGGTGGCGCCGTGTTCGATGGCCAGTTCGAAGTCGCCCGACATACCCATCGACAGCTCCGCCCAGCCCTCTCCGTCGGCGTCGCGCAGTTCCCGCTGCACCTGCCCCATCGTGGCGAAGCAGGCCGCAACCCGTGCGTGGTCGTCGCTGAACAGCGCCAAGGTCATGAGCCCTCGCACGTCGAGAGCGTCGAAGGCGGCCAGTTCGCGGGTGAACGCCAGCACTTCGGATGGGGGCAGGCCGAACTTCTGGTCCTCGTCGGAAGAATTGACCTGCACGAGCACCTCGAGACGTCGCCCCTCACTGTGGAGGCGCTTGTCCAACTCCTTGGCCACGCGCAACGAGTCCAGCGCCTGAAACTCCGTGGCGAAGCGTGCGACGTCCCTGGCCTTGTTGGTCTGAAGGTGTCCGATGACGGCCCATTCAATGTCCGCGACGTCAGCGAGGGCTTCAGCCTTGGCGGAGGCCTCCTGGACCTTGTTCTCACCAAAGCGTGTGTAACCGGCTGCGTGGGCGGCCAGTATCACCTCGGGCGGCTTGGTCTTGGACACCGGCAGCAAGCGCACCTCACGGGAGGAGCGACCGGCCCGTGCGGCCGCGTCGGCGATCCGGTGTTCGATGGTCGCGAGGTTGGCTGCGATGTCATTCATGCCCCATGACTACACCACCCAGCCTCCACGCGGGAAGCCGCAGGGGTTAGCCTGTTGCCATGAGCCAGAATCCTATTGACCGCGAGGAGATGGAATCGCTGCTCGCAGCACGCCAGGAACTCGGCCCGGGCATGGAGCCAGCACTCGTGGACTCGTTCGCGCAGAAGATCATTGCTGAAGTTCAGCGCCAGACCTGGATGGAGCACCAGAAGCCGGTGCCGCGCCCTGAGAGCAACGGAGGGCGTCTGGCCATCGGCATCGTGTCATTGGTCATGGCGATCCCCCTGACGGCCATTGCGCTGGGGAACGGCAGCGTGTTCATGGCCATCGTCTGCTGGATCGGCATCGTGATGGTCAACTTCGCTTTCGCCTTTCGGCAACGAGGAAATCCCTGAGCGCTCCCCTCGATCCGCTCACAGAAGTTCTTCGTTGAGGATGCGCAGGTCCTCTGGATCGAGCGTCAGGGTCATGGCCCGCGCGGAGTCGATGATGGTGGCCGGACGCGATGCCCCCGGGATGGGGATGACGTGGTTTCCCAGCGCCAACTCCCACGCGAGGATCACCCGCTGGGGGCTGATGCCGTGATGTCGTCCCACCACCTCGGTGATGACCGGGCGCTGACGGACCACGTAGGCGCCGTTCCCCCGAATCCCCCCGAGCGGCGAAAACGCCACGAAGGCGATTCCGTGCTCGCCGCAGAAGTCGAGTTCGGGCTTGCTCGTGTGATTGAAGCGAGGCGAGAGCTGGTTCTGTACAGCAGCCAGACCGCCCTCCCCGAGCACATCGATGGCCACCTGAATCTCCTCGACGTTGACGTTCGAGATCCCGATCTCTGCGATGAGGCCGTCGGCCTGCATCTGGGCCAGGGCTTCGACGCCCTCAGCGTATGGCCGGCTCCGATCCGGCCGGTGCCAGTAGTACACGTCCAGTCGCTCGACGCCGAGCCGCACCATGGACTGCTCCGCCGCATGCCGCAGGTAGCCGGCCGAGCCGTCGCGCCCCATGCGCTCCCCGGGACCTCGGGTGACACCACCCTTCGTGGCCACGACCACACCCGTGGTGTCCCGGCCGTACGTCCGCAGGGCCTCCGCCACGATGGACTCGTTCTCCCCCATCGCCTCCCAGGTGGGGCCGTGGATGTCGGCGGTGTCTATCAGTGTGATGCCGGAGTCCAGGGCGGCGTGGACCGTTGCGACCGCCATCTCCCGGGAGGGCGGGGTACTTTTCACCGACGACAACGGAGTCGCGCCCATGCCGATCGGCGAGACGTTGAACCGACCTATCCTTCTCATGTTCGCCATGGTCTTCACAGTATGTTGTGCCGGTGTCGTCCGGGCTGAAGCACGGAACGCAGTTACCTCCCCGCAGGCAATAGGCTTCGGGGCGATCGGGCGTGGGAGGCCAGAGTGACAAGCGATGTGACCATCCGCCGGGCGCGGCTGATTCCCGCGTGCTCTGATCCGGTCGACTCGGAACTGGTCGACGTCGACGTCAGCCACGGTCGCATCACCGCTGTCAGGCCCCACACCGGTGTACGGACAGGTGGAATCGACGCCGACGGCGCAGTGCTGGTGCCCGGCCTGTGGGATGCGCACGTCCACTTCAGCACACATGCGCTGCTGGCAGAGTGTCTTCAACTCCCTGCTGACGCTGATCTGGCCGAAATCTTCGATCGCGTTCGCCAGGAGTTGGTGACTCGCCGGGACGATGGTCTCCTGGTGGGGTTCGGCTATCGCAGTGCCACGTGGCCCGTGCAGCCCAGTGCCGATGCCCTGGATGCCCTCTCCCTTGAGCCCATAGCGTTGATCGCGGGCGACCTCCACTCCCTCTGGTGCAACACAGCTGGCCTGACAGCCGTCGGCGCATCCCAACATCCAACGGGACTACTCAGGGAGGAGGAGGCGTTCGATGCCATGGTGCATCTCATGCGCACGGAGACGACCCACGTTGACGCGCTCGTCCGGGGTGCGGAGCGTCGCGCAGCGGCGATGGGCGTCGTTGGTGTCGTGGACATGGAGATGCAGTGGGGTATCGGCAGTTGGCTGCGCCGTCTCGAGGGCGGTCGGTCGCTGGTGCGAGTTGATGTGGCCACCTACCCCGAGGACCTGGACCGACTCATCGGCCTGGGCATGCGCACTGGGACCCAACTGGGTGACAGGTTGCGGGTGGGGCCGCTGAAGGTCATCTCCGACGGCTCGCTCAGCTCACTGACCGCACATTGTCTGGCCCCCTACCCGCATCCGATCGCTGGATCGCCGAACGGGGTGGCAAACCATTCGCCGGAGGAGATGCTGGAACTCCTCTCGCGGGCGGGGCGCAGCGGAATCCAGGGTGCGATACACGCAATCGGTGATCTGGCCTGCCGCGATGCACTGGATGCGTTCGAACGCTCAGGTGCCGTTGGGACCATCGAGCACGCCCAGCTGATCCATCCCGACGACCTCCCCCGGTTTGCGAACCTCGGTGTCGGCGCGAGCGTTCAGCCCGCCCATCTCCTGGAGGACGAGGCTGTGCTGGACGAGGTGTGGCCGACGTCCACCGACCGCGCTTTTCCGCTGCGGGCCCTCGTCGACGCGGGTGCCCGGCTCACGCTCGGCTCGGACGCACCCGTCTCTCCGCTCGACCCGTGGTTGGCCATGGACGTCGCGGTGAACCGTCCGCACCGACCCGGGCAGGGACTGACTCCTGCGGAGGCGCTCGCCGCGTGCACCCGCACCCGCGTTGCCGTGGGGCAACCGGCCGATCTTGCATTGCTGACTCAGGGTCCGGCCCAGTTGGAGCAGGGCAACTTCACAACGCAGAATTCTCTGATCACGCTCATTGCAGGAGAGCTCACCCACGGCAATGTGGATATGGTTGATGGGTAATCGGTCACACGCTGGGCATCACCGCTAGCGTGTTCCTCGACAGAAGGGACCGATCATGACAAACGATCCTCACACCCCGTCAGATGATGGCCAGAACGGCCTTCCAGACGAGGCAATCAGCCCTGAATATCAGCCCGGATATTCAGAGCCCAGCTATGACACCTCCTCCTCCACGCAGGACAGCGACTGGGAAGTCCCGACAACCACCGGACAGGTGAACGAGGAGTCGGCCCCCCACGCCAGCGCCCCGGACGCAACACCGCTTCTGGACGCTTCACTGGGCGACGCTCCGAGTGCCACCGGCACCGACGAAGCCCCGGAGGCGAAGTGGTGGGAGACCGGACAAAACATTGGCAGCTCCGCTGCCCCTCAGCCACCGTACGGCCAGGGCCAGCAGCCGCCCTACGGAAACCCCGCCCAGGGCCAGCAGGCCCCCTGGGCCGGTGGCCCCGGTGCGGGACAGCAGTCCCCCTACCCCGGCCAGAACTACCAGGCTGGACCTCCCATGGGGGGCATGCCTCAGCAGCCCTACACCGGAGGCTACGCACCCATGCCCACAGGTCAGAACAACCCGAACTGGCTCGTGGGACCCACAGAGCAGGGCCGCAGCACGCTCCAACTGGACTACTGGCTCAGCGTGTTCTTCTCCTGGATTCCGTCCCTGATCTTCTTCCTCACCGAGCGTGACAAGAACCAGTTGGTGGATGAGCACACCAAGGAGCTTCTCAACTTCAACATCACCCGTGTGATCGTCGGCGCCGTCACGGCCATTCCGATCGTGGGATGGATCGTCGGCGGCATTGGCTCCATCGTGTTGTTCGTCATGGCAATCATCGGCGCCATGAAGGGCACTGAGGAGTACGGCAACGGGCGCGTCTACCGCTTCCCGCTGACATTCCGCTTCATCAAGTGAGTCAGCGTTGGGGGCGAGAAATCGCCCCCAACGTCGGCACCAAGCACCACAGAACTGGAGTCGTCATGACAGAGCAGATGCCGATCAACCAGGCAGCAACCGAGCAGCGACTCGTGGAGGAACTGACGGGTACCACTCCGCCTCTGGAGGAGCCCGCACAGCGCGATCTCGTGCAAGCGGGAGATCCGGAACCCATCGACGACGACCACTCGACCACCGACTGACACACGATCAGTATGGCGGCCGCCCCACCCTCACTCGAAGGGTGAGGGGTCCCCTGCGCCAACGCGCACCACCACGGGTTCACCGCTGGTCATGTCCACCACGGTGGTGGGCTCACTACCCACGTCTCCCGAGTCGAGGACCGCATCCACCTCGTGGTCCAGCAGTTCCTTGATCGCCCACCCGTCGGTGGGTGATTCCTCCTCGCCCGGCAGGAGGAGCGTTGAACTGAGCATCGGGGCGTCCAGAGCCGCCAGCAGTGCAAGGGCCGTGCGGTGCTGCGGAATTCGCACACCCACGGAGCGCTTCTTGGGGTGCTGCATCATCTTCGGTACCTCCCGGGTGGCGGGGAGTATGAAGGTGTAGCTGCCCGGCGTGACGGCCTTGATGGAGCGGAACACCCAGTTGTCCATGTCCACGTAGGGGCCCAACTTTGCGAACTCGTCCACCACGAGCGTGAAGTGGTGTTTGTCGTCGAGGTGCCGGATGCGCTTGATCCTGGCGATCCCGTCCGCGTTGCCCAGTGCACAACCAAGCGCGTAACAGGAGTCCGTGGGGTAGGCGACGAGGCCACCGTCCCTCAGGATCTGGGCGACCTGGTTGATGCTGCGCGCCTGCGGGTTCTCTGGATGCACGTCGTAGTACTGAGCCATTCCCCCACCCTAGGCTGTCGTAAGCCGTCTCATTCCTCGTTCCCTGCAATCACGGAGACGACACGAGCCGAACCGGTTGCATCCAGCGGCAGGGTGTTGATGCCAATCATTCCCAGAAACTGTGTGGGGAAGGTTCCGTGGACGGTTACCGTGATGCTGCCATCCGGATCCGCCACAGCGGTGCCTGTCAGCGACGACGCAGCAACGAAGTCAAGGGCCGCGCGCTCGGCCCTGAACTTGTCCGGTCGCACCCGTCCTTCACTCACCTGCAGGTACTGCCCGGCCGCCCGTGCCGCTTCACCCGCGACTGCTCTGGCTTCCTGCTGCGCGGCTGCATGCCCCGCGAAGTCGACTCCAAGACCGACGCAGAGAACGAACGCGGGCATCACCAGCGCCGTCCACACCGCGAGAGACCCCCGCTGGTCACGCATGTCATCGGCCCCGGTAGGTGTCCACAGGCGAGAAGCGGGTCTGCGTCATCCGTCGTTGCTCGGGGAATCCGGGAAAGGACACGTCGTACGCCACGACGCAGGTCACTGTCACAGTCACCCGGGCGGGAGTCCCCCGTGGTGCCCGCAACCCGGCCGTGTCCACCGAGACGCTCTGTTCGCGGCACGCCACGTTCGAGTCCGACAGCGCCGCCCCCACCGCCGACTCCGCCGCACGTCGCGCGGCCTGTGGAGACCGTTCGAGTGATGCTGCCCGGGCTGCCTGGGACGCTGCGGCACCGACGGCCTGCTGTGCGAGCGCATCGCTCGCCAGGATGATGACGAGACCCACGAACAGCACGATGACAGGAATGATCACCGCGGCCTCCAGTGCCACCGCGTTCCCCCTCTCCCGTCGGTGCACGTGCACGGCGTCAGCCGTTCCCGACTGCCACGTTGACCACCTGAACCTCGGCGATGCGGAAGTCTGCGGTGTCGCTCAGGTCCAGAGGGATAACCCCGGATTCACCAATGCCGGACCACTGCACTTCCCAGTGCGATGTGGCCGTCACCTCGTACTCCCCCTCGCGCTGGTACTGGTACCCGCAGTCCGGGGACGGTTCGTTGTGGGTCAACTGCGGATTCCAGGGTGTTCCTGCGCCGCAGGTGATTGTGTCCCCGTTGCCCATGTCCCAAACGACGTCGGAGACTCTCGCGGTGGCCGTGACGCTGTATCCACCCTCGGAGACCGACATGGTCACCGGTCCCCACGTGGTGGGTCCCGGGTCCTCCGCCCACAACCAGACATTCCATCCGACGTAGCCCAGAGCGTCGGGGTCTGCAGCGACGGACATGGGAAACGTGCCCAATTCGACGGCGCGCAGCATCATTCGGGCAATAGCTCGTCGCGCCAATACCTCGGGGTCAGGAGGCGGCGCCGCCACCGCGGCATCGGGCAACCACGTCTGGTACACCATTCCGAGGTCTGGGATCCCGGTGAATCCAGGGCGAGTGCAGGACATGATGGAGCCCTCACTGCGTCCGCCCCACAGGGAAGACGATCTCGGAGGTTGAGCAGAAGCAACTCGACACCACGAGGACTGCGAAGCGACCCAGGCGCCTGCGCCTGTGGAACAGGGAATCTCTCGCGCGCCGAATGTACAGACTCGCGCGGCTTCCCCACCGGATTCACTTCTTGATCTCGACTCCTGCTTTGGATTAGCAACTGTTTCCCGGACTACCGTTAACTCCACAGTGCAAACCGCGTCAAATCGGCTTTGAGTCTTGCAACCCGCGTCTGCCTGAACGGTAGGCAGATTTAGAATTGACAAAATAAGAACGAGAATCAAACACCCCAAGGTTTTTTTCAGCACGATTCTCGCCTATTCAGGATACTTGACGCTCGCCAAATTCCATCTTGTCCTTCTTCGAACAGCGCTTGTTCCTTTAGAAAGTCAGGCGAGTCGATTTTTGCGTCGATGCCAGTCTCAGCTGATACAACTTTTCGATGCGTGCCGTCGTAACAGTAGGTCAACTCGACAGTTTTCATCGACCCAGAAACTTTCGGTGTTCCGATAGTAAGTTGCCTCAGTACCTGATCACCAACTACCTTCCAGCCGTTATCTCGAAGGTGCGCAATGTCATCCAAGATGGCTTTACTTTGTTCGCTCTGCGATACCGTCACCTCTTGAGTTTTTGAATAGTCGCTCGCTATCGGGTTCTTCGAGAACGTGTCTACTACTACCCAGTAGTTCATCCAGCCCTGCCGGATGGCGGCCTGCTCCGGTGTCTCGTCAGCAGGTGGCGGTGGGAATGACTCGAAGACGCTGGGACTTGGCGTCGGTGTGGCGGTAGGAGTGGAAGTCTCGGTGATTGTGGGGCTCTGGCTGATCGAGGTCGTCCGCGGTGGGGTTTCCGGCACGGAAGTGGGGGTCAGGGCACCGGTCGGCGAACAGGCCGACACGATGATCACTGAGGCCAGCGCCACCAACAGCGTCCCGGGTCTCACATCAGGCCCCTCCCCGTCGGACGGGCTTCGTTGCCCGTACGGGGAATATTGCCATCCAATAGGCTCACGCGATAGGGCTCGTCGTGAGTCTGTGGACAACTCCCCCTCAGGGGCCAGTGAGCCTCTCGGTGGGGACCTGAGCATTCTTGCTCACCCGGGACGTGAAACCCGGCAGAACCGATGGTGCGAGTCCGCTCACCGTCACGGTGGTGCGGTCTGCGGTGCGCGTGACGGTCACATCGAGCCCCAAGAGGGAACCGTTGTCCGCCGCAGCCAACGCCGTCGATTGCCCAGCGGGGGCGGAACCATTGATGGCGGCTGCACTGCGGGCACCGTCCTGGGCGGCCGCCAGTGCGGTTGCGCCAGCCCAGGACACCATGGCCCACTGAAGCGTGAGCAGCAATACCCCGAACGCGAGTGGGAACAGCAGGGTGACCTGCACCCCGTTGCTGAGCCCCCGTTGGTCCTGCATCTGTCCATGCTGCCATCGGGAGCGGCCACGTCAAGGTCACGCGGCCAAGTTGTGGAGAACCGAAGAGCGGGAGGCGACCGCCTCGCGATACCCGCTGACCCTCTTTGCGGACGGGTGCAATAGGCTGGCGCCGTCAGATTTTCCAAGGAAAGGTATGCAATGGTCAAGAAGGTAGCCATCCTCACAGCAGGTGGTTTCGCGCCTTGTCTCTCGTCCGCCATCGGTGGTCTGATCGAGCGGTACACGGAACTCGCCCCTGAGGTCGAGATCATCGCCTATCGCCACGGCTACCAAGGACTCCTGCAGGGTGATTACCTCGAGGTGACCGACGCCGTGCGTGCAAAGGCGGGCCTACTGCACAAGTTCGGTGGCTCCCCCGTCGGCAACTCGCGGGTGAAGCTGACCAACCTGCAAAACCTCGTCAAGCGCGGGCTCGTCGAGCCGGGTGCCGACCCGCTGAAGGTGGCGGCTGACCGGCTCGTGGCCGACGGCGTCGACGTCCTGCACACCATCGGCGGCGACGACACCAACACCACCGCGGCGGACCTTGCGGCCTTCCTGGCCAACAACGACTACCCGCTGACTGTCGTGGGCCTGCCAAAGACCATCGACAACGACGTGATTCCGATCAAGCAGTCCCTCGGCGCCTGGACGGCCGCCGAGCAGGGGGCGATCTTCGCGCAGAACGTCATAGCGGAACACAACTCCGGTTCCCGAATGCTGATCATCCACGAAGTCATGGGACGCCACTGCGGTTGGCTGACCGCTGCCACCGCAGCCGAATACGTCAAGTGGCTGGACGCTCAGGAATGGCTGCCGGAGATCGGGCTCAGCCGTGAGGCGTGGGACGTCCACGCGGTATACGTGCCGGAGGCCGAGATCGACATGGCCGCCGAGGCGGATCGTCTCCACAAGATCATGGACGAGGTGGGCAACGTCACCATCTTCCTGTCAGAGGGTGCAGGCCTCGACGCCATCGTCGCGGAGATGGAAGCTGCGGGCGAGACGATCCCCCGCGATCCCTTCGGCCACGTGAAGCTCGACAAGGTCAACCCCGGCAAATGGTTCGCCGACCGGTTCGCGGATCGCCTGGATGCAGAAAAGGTCATGGTGCAGAAGTCGGGATACTTCGCACGTTCAGCCGCCGCCAACGACGCGGACCTCGCACTCATCAAGAAGTGCACGGACCTGGCCGTTGACTGCGCCCTCCGCGGCGAGTCCGGTGTGATCGGCGAGGACGAGGAGAATGGCGACAAGCTCTCCGCCATCGCCTTCGACCGCATCGCCGGCGGCAAGGCCTTTGACATCACTCAGGAGTGGTTCGTCGACATGCTGCACGCCACCGGCCAGGGAGACCCCAAGCCCGCCACGGCTCATTGATTCTCCGCTGCACGAGAGGCCGGACCCCGCCAAGGGTCCGGTCTTTTGCGTATCCCGAGGACGAACGTCGTCACCCTGAACAGCGACGACAGACCACCAGGCCGCCGAAGGTCCACGGAACCCACAAGTATCATCCTGTGAGATTAGACTCCGGCCAGGAGGGGTCATGCACAGGGAAATCACGAATACGGCGCAAGAAAATCAGATGAGGACGGGCGAGGGCTTTGTGGCAGCACTCGACCAGAGCGGGGGCAGCACCCCCAAGGCGCTTCGCCTCTACGGAATCCAGGACGACCAGTACTCGGATGAGATCGAAATGTTCGATCTCGTCCATCAGATGCGCGAACGCATCATGACGAGTACCCAGTTCAGCGGCGACAGAATCATCGCGGCAATCCTTTTTGAGCAGACGATGAACCGCCAGGTGGCTGGCAAGGACACGCCTTTCTACCTCTGGGAGGACAAGGGCATCGTGCCCATCCTGAAGGTGGACAAGGGGCTTCTCGATGAAAGCCATGGTGTCCGGCTCATGAAACCCATCGACAACCTCGACGAGTTGCTGGAACACGCCCACACCAAGGGTATTTTCGGTACCAAGGCTCGTTCCGTCATCGCCGCAGCCGACCCGGGGGGTATCGCGGAGAACCTCGCTCAACAGTTCGAATACGGTAACCGCATCCTGGAACACGGACTCGTGCCGATACTGGAGCCGGAAGTGGACATCACATCCCCCGACAAGGGCAAGATCGAGGACATCCTGGAACCTGAGCTTCGCAGCCATCTGGACGCGCTCCCGCAGGATCGCTCCGTGATGTTGAAGCTGACGATCCCCGACAAGGACAATCACTACGCAGATCTGATCGCCCACCCCCGTGTGATGCGCGTGGTGGCGCTCTCCGGTGGCTATACCCGCGAGGAAGCCAACCGGCGCCTGGCACGCAACCATGGCCTCATCGCGAGTTTCTCGAGAGCACTGACGCAAGGACTGACGGTCCAACAGTCAGAGGATGATTTCAACCGCATGCTGTCCGAGTCCGTGGATTCGATTTTCCGCGCCTCAATCACCTGACCACGCCCACAGGGAGTCGAGTTCTCGCCTCGACTCCAACCTCATCCCTGCTCAGCGCTGGGCGACTTTGCGCACGAGTGCGGCGACTGCGGCACCCAGCCCAATGCCGGTGGCAGCGCCGACGCCGTAGCCCACGCCCAGGCCCACTCGGACACCGCGGGCAGCGTTCTCCTGCGACACCGTGGCGTCGGGATCGTTCAGCGTGACTCGGCCGGGGTCGTAATTGACCGCGCGCAGGTCGTCAGGATCCATGGTGGCCGCCCATCGCTCCGCCCGGTACCGGGCGGAAACGGTCACGGGTGACAGCCTTGGGACCTCGTCATCGTCCTCGTCGTCGACGCGCACTTCGTCCTCATCGTGGACGCCGGCGGCCTTGTCGGCTTCCTTCTTTGCCTTGGTGGCCTCCCATGAGTCAGCGGTCCCCACCCAGGCTGCGATCATGAGGATGATGGTGGCCAGCAGGTTGAACACGATCATCAGGATGATGATGGGACCGAAGATGCCAGCGGACTTGTTGCCGGAGAGAAGGCTGACGAACACCCCGGCCAATCGCTGCAGCACCGTGATCAGCACGGCACCGGCAATTGTTGCTTTGAGGAACGTGGGCCAACGAGCGGATTGCCCGGGAAGAACGACAAAGAGAAATGCAAAGAGCAGCCAACTTGCCAGCAGGCTCACGACAAGACTCACCGCCTGCAGAAGCAGTCCGATGCCGGGGACTCCCCCTAGGCCGAGCCACTTGATGATCTGCTCGGGGAATGCCTGACCGGCGGCTGTGACCGCAACGGCCACCCCGACCGACAGCAACAACCCGAAGAACGTGATCAAGTTGCTGATGAGTTCCCCGACGAAACCACCGGTCTCCGCGGCGTCCGCGAACTTGTTCCTCCACATGGCACGGACTGCGTGCTTGAGGTTCTTGACCCAGTTTGATCCCGAATACGCGGCGGCCAGAAACGCGATGATGCCGATCGACGGCCAGCTGTTGAAAGTGCTTGTGACGAATTCGCTGATGGTGTTGGCGAAGTTCTTGGCCTGCTCGTTGGCGGTGTCCTCCACACCAGTGATCGCCGCCAGCTGCTCCGTCAGCAGGTTCTGCACCTGCGGGAGCAGATCGGGACGCAGGACGGTGACCGTCAGGCCCAGGAGTGCCACCCCGAACATGAGTACCGGGATCATCGACAGGACCGAGAAGTAGGTGACGGCACCCGCGAACTGTGGACCGAGTCGTTTACCGAACCGCTCGTTGGCGGCCAGGAGGTGAGCGACGCTGGGACGTCGCAAGAGTTTCTCGATGCGTTCCTTCACGCCTGCACAATAGCCGCACGGGACTCCCGCGTGCCTGACCAACGTCACCTGCGCCCAACGTCGCACGTCGACACCTGAAAGGAACCGAGCGGTGCATCGGGGGGCTCGTGAGGTGCGGGAGGCACTTCGATACGCCCAGCTCCTACGTCGCGGGGCTACTCAGGGAACAGATGCGGGTGCGCGGGCTGCGTCGCGTTGGTCTTGTTCCTGAGTGCCGCCCCTGACGCACGAGGGGGCGGTGTACCGAAGGGCTCGTGAGGTGCGGGGCGCGGAACGACATGTTGTCCGTCACCTGAGTCCGCCCGTGGGGCGTTCCTGTGGGGTGTGGATGGGGCTCAGACGGCGCGGTCGCGGCGTCGGGCTGCGAGTTCGTCGGACGGGTCCTGGGACGCCGTGATTCCGGCCTTCTCGGACGGCAGGGCGCTCAGCGTGCCCTCGATTTCCTTCCAGACACTGGAGACAGAAATCAGGAACATTCCCTGACCGCCCTTGGACAGGTCGTACAACTCGCTGGCGGTGGTGCACTCGTACACGCTGAAACCGTCGGAGAGCAGCGTGATCTCGGTGAGGTCCTCGACGCCACGGGCGCGCAGGTGCTCGATGGCGACGCGGATCTGCTGCAGCGATATCCCCACGTCCAGGAAGCGTTTGACGACGCGCAGGAGCAGAATGTCCCGGAAGGAGTAGAGGCGCTGGGTGCCGGAGCCTCCCGCCTGGCGGATTTCGGGAACCACCAGACCTGTGCGTGCCCAGTAGTCCAGCTGGCGATAGGTGATGCCTGCGACACGGTGGGCGACGGGACCGCGGAAGCCCATGTCGACGGGCAGCGGCGAGAAGTCACCTTCGAACAGCAGATCCTGCAGCACCGGCTGCGCCGTTGCCTTGCCTGCGGACTCGTCCGTCACTTCTACCTCTCTCTGCCCAGTCAATGACACCAGTGTGATGACACCAGTGCGATGCACCGACGAACCGACGCTAACCCTTCGGAAGGTGAATCGAAGAACGACACGCCCAGCCGCCCGGGGACCAATCCACACCTCCCCCCGTGGGGGCCGGGAAGAAGCATCAACTCGCCGTACTCAAATCCATTCTGACTATGGGTTTTCGTTCTCAAAGTCGTCCGGTGTGACCGTGTCGAGGAACTCCCGGAACTTCTCCACCTCGTCGGTTTCGCTCCGGTCAACCTCAACCCCCACTTGATCCATCAACTGCTCAGGGCATTCGATGGACCACTCGAGGCGTAGGGCCGCGGCGATGGCGTCACTGGGGCGGGCATCGAAGACGAAGCTGCCTGCAGAGATGGTGGCGAAGTAGACACCGTCGCGCATCTCGGTGATGTTCACGGTGCCGGGCTTACCGTTACTGACCTCGTCCAGGACGTTGGCGAGGAGGTCATGGGTCATGGGTCGGTGGAACTGTTCACTGTCGTCGAGGACGATGGCAATGGCCGCCGCATCCACGCTGGAGATCCAGATGGGCAGGAGCCGTGTTCCCCCACTTTCCCTGAGGAGCAGCACAGGCACATCCTCCGGGGCTGCGAGCCGGATGCCGATGACGTCAAGGTCGATCATGCCCACCAGCCTATTACCCGTTGATCTGGCTGTGGAGAAGTGCGGCATGCGCCTGCAGGATCACACGGTAGAGGTCGGCCAAAATCTCCTTCGGCACCCCCGAGCGCCTCTGGTAGGGCGCCAGCGCCTGCTCCACGAGGGCAGCCTCGGTGGCCGCCGCCTGCTGGACGACCCGCAGCTGCCGAGCGTCCACGCCGAAGCTCCCCAACCGCTTTGCCGCGACAGCGATGGCGACGGCCTCCCGGCCGTACAGCTGGGTGCCGCGGCGAACGCTGATCAGCTTGAGCCGTTCCAACTCGATGAAACCTGCCTCACCCAATCCTGACTCCGCCATGATCTGGCGACGATTGACGAGCCTCGACGACGGAACGGGGGTACGAGGCCTGACGGGGGTGGCGGGTTCTTCGTCGACAGAGGGCGGTGCAGGTTCCGACGGAACCTCCTCACCCCTGTCGAGTGCATCCAGCTGCTCACGGATGACCTTGAGAGGTAAGTACTTGTCGCGCTGCGCGCGCAACACGAAAACGAGACGGTCGATGTCGCTTTGTCGGAAACGTCGGTAACCGGATGGTTGGTCCCTTTCGGGAGACACCAGACCTTCGGACTCGAGATACCGCAACTTCGAGACCGAAATATCGGGGAACTCCCCCCGGATGGCCTCCAGGACCTGACCGATCGTGCGCGGGGGGCTGGGCATCAGTTCCCGCCGGGCTCGCTCAGGCTGATGGTGGCACGGAACTTGCCGATCTGGATCTCGTCGCCCTGGTGCAGTGCAACGGGCTCCGCAACGATCTTCCGATTGACATAGGTTCCGTTGAGGCTGCCCTGATCCTCCACCCGAAGATCCGTGCCCGTGCGGACAAACTTGGCGTGGTGCCGGGACACGGTGATGTCATCGAGGAAGATGTCGGAGGCGGGATGACGACCGATGGAGGTCACGTCAGTGTCGATGAGGAAGCGCGATCCCTCGCTGCCGCCGCCGCGGATGATCAGGAGAGCGTCACCAGCGCTCAGGTTCCGGACAGCGTCCAGTTCAGGTTCACTGAGCTCGCCGATGTAGTCGTCTGTGATGGCTGTGAGGACCGTGGTGGTGTCACCCATGGGATCACCCAACGGCGCGCCGCAATTGCTGCAGAACTTGGCATCGGTGCGGCTGTCGCGTCCACATTGACGGCACTTCATGGGCGGGGCCCCTCTCACTTCGTTCTTGTCCGGCGACGCCCCATCCCACAGTGATGGTCGATGCTCGGTTGCGACACCCACCCTATCGGGGGGATCGGGTTACACAACACCGCCCCTGATCAATTCGGACGGGCGAACTCGTTCTCGGCCACCACCACGACGGAGTCGATGTCCACGCGCGACATTTGCTGGATGGTGACCGTGCCCCCCACGCGCGTTCCCTCCACCTCACTGACAAGTCCGCCGCGGAATTTCGCGCCCGCCTCCAGTGTGGCGGGGTCACCGATGACGTCGAGGACGATGGGACTCACCACCACCTGGTTGTCCGCCACCACGCGCCCCTCCCCGTCCAGACCGAACCACGTGGACGACACCACCCGAATGCGGTCATTGATCTCCACCACCTCCGCTCCGGCATCACGCAGCTCCTCGAGCGCGTCGAGCAGCAATTCGGGACTGATCTTCTTGTCGGGGTCCTCGATGGTGATCCTCACGCCCTTGCCGTGGACCGGAACCGTGCCGGCGATGATCTGGAGTTCGTCGAGGCGACGGGTTGCCTCAGCCTTGGCAGCCTCCGCGCCCTTGGCGCCGGACGCCAGTTCATCCCGGGTGGTCTGGAGGTCGCGGATGTCGTCCTCCAGCCGTCGGGTCTCGGCGGACAGGTTGTCCAGCAACTGGATCAGTTCTGTCCGGCGAAGGTTCGCATACGACGGTTGCGCAGCCTGGGAGCGGAGCGTCAGGACCACCAGGACCGCCGTCAGGAACAGGACGAGGGCAACCGTCAGCTGACCGCGACCCGGGCGGACGAAGTCACGCAGCAGGTGACGCTCAGCCGAGTCCTTGGGCGGGGTCTCCTCGTCAGCGACGCGGCGGGCTGTGGTGTCGTTGGGCGCCGTGACGTCGTCGTCGGCGTGGGCTGCAGTGGCTGGGTCGTCGACGGGGGTGGCGTCGATTTCGACGTCGTCCTGCTCAGGCATGGAGCAGCGCCCGGCGAATGGCTGCGGCGTTCGTGAAGATCCGGATACCGAGCACCACAACCACGCCGGTGGACAGCTGGGATCCCACGCCGATCTGGTCCCCGACGAAGACGATGAGACCTGCGATCACGACGTTGGAGAGGAACGACACCGCAAATACCCGGTCCGAGAACACGCCCTCGAGGTACGCCCTGGTTGCGCCGAGGATGGCATCCATGGCGGCGACGATCGCAATGGGGAGGTAGGGCTGCAGAACCGACGGCAACGCCGGCTCAACCAGCAACCCGACGACGATGCCGGCGATCAGGCCCAGTATGGCCAACATGCGCACCCACTCCTTCCACTCACTTCTGCGCGTACCTCAGGATCATGCCGGGGTCGGCAGGAAGGGTGAGCTCCCCGTCGGCCTCGACGATCGTAAAACTCACGCCGTAATTGTCGCTGATGTATTTCCACCACGCTGAGGCACCTGTGCGGGCGAACCGCGCGGGCATGGTGGCGGGGTTGCCAATGGCCTCGATGCGATAGGGCGGGGACAGCGACACGTAGTCCACCGTAATGGCTGATCCGGCCGTCCGGATCGGGGTCAGGGAGGTGATGCGTCGACCGTTGATGGCGACAGCCTCGGCGCCGGCCTGGTTCAGGCCGTTGACGAGGCGGGAGAGGTCGCTGTCGAAGACCACACCCTCCCCGTTCTCACGGTCCGACGCGTCGTTGACTTCGACGACGATACCCGGGCCCGTCACCGGTACTGTCCCGGTCACGGGTTCCAGGAGGTTCTGGGCCCTGCTGAGGGCGGGATCGTCCAGTTGCGCGTCGCCCATCTCACGGATGTCGGCCTCCAGTTGGGCGGCCTCCTCCTCGAGTGTGTCGACGCGGGCCTGCGTCTCGCCGATGCGCTGGAGGAGGTCACGCCGTTCGCCGTCAGCCTCCCCGGACGCCCGGGTGGTGCTGACGAAGGCGATCACTGCGAGGGCCGCGATCATCGCCAGCGTGACGCCGAGGATCAGGGGCGACACACGGCGACGTCGCGACCCTGACGTCCGGTACTCGGGTTCAAGAGCGTTGGCCTGCAGGTCGGTGAGCAGGCTCATGCTCTGGTCAGGTCGCCGCATCCGCACCACTGCGTCGCTTCCGGGACAGGGCCACGGTCTGGTGGAGGTAGATGGCGCCGGCCCACCAGTACAGGCCGGCACCAAGGACGCCGAGGGGCCAGCCGACCCACCCCGCGAACATCACGTGCAGAGTCGGTGAGGATGCCAGCAGGATCAGTGGGATGGCCAGCAGGAGACACATGGTGGCCGCCTTGCCGACGTAGTTGACCGGGAGCGCCACGATGCCGCTGCGTCGAAGGGACGGCACCAGCGCCAGGAGCATGACGTCGCGGGCGAGGAGCACAGCGAGGAGCCACCAGGGCACGATCCCCCGGACGGTCAGCGCGATGATGGCCATCAGGATGTAGAGGCGGTCCGCCACCGGGTCGAGTTTCGCGCCCAACTCCGTGCGTTGCTTCAGCCGCCGGGCCAGGAAGCCGTCGAGCCAGTCGGTGACCCCGGACAGCACCAGCAGCACGACAGCGGCGACGTCCTGTCCCGCCAGGATCAACCAGCCGAAGACTCCCACCGCAAGAAGCCTGATGAACGAGAGGACGTTGGGCACCGTCATCACGCGGTCAGTGTCCCACTGGGGCGTGGTCTCGACGGAGTTCACACGTGCCAGCCTAGGCCATCAACTCGTGCGCCCCGATGCCCTGGTGGCGTGTTGGCGCGTGCGAGCGCCACCTCGTACTGCGCGAGGACGCGGGGCCCCAGCACGTCCCACCCCCATTGCTGCGCCGACGCATGCAGTCGTGTCGGGTCCGTGGGGCGGGCCAGGCGCTCGCCGAGTATCGCCAGCGCAGCCCTGGAGTCGCCCACCGGGAACACTGCACCGGTGCCGGCTGCGGCGAGCACGTCGCGGAACCCCGCCAGGTCGCTTGCCACGACGTCACAGCCGGAGGCGAGCGCCTCCACGAGGACCATCCCGAAACTCTCCCCGAAGAGGTTGGGTGCCACGAGGCAGTCCACCGACTGCAGTGCCTGGTCACGGGTGGCATCGTCGACAACGCCCCACAACTTCACCCGCCCAGCCGTCACGGAGCCCGGGCCCAGAGCGACGAACTCCGCGTCCAGGCCCTCCTGCGCTGCGAGGTCAGCGACCTCCCGGAAGACGTCAAAGCCCTTGCGGGGCTCGTCGAGCCGACCAAGGAACCCGACCCGCGGCCGCGCGCCCCCGCGCCATCCCGCGCGAGGCGCCGGAGCCGGGGGCAGCACCACTCCGTTGCCGATGATGACCGGTTCCGCGCCGCAGGCCCGGCGGGCCGTGGCAGCCGCGGCCCGGGAAACAGCGATGCTCTGCCGCTCCCCCAGCGCACGCGCCCGCCAGCGCAAAGCACCGGCGAGCATGGTGGGGACCCGGAAGCTCGCGTGGTGGGTGACCACGAGCGTTGTGGCCCCCTTCGCCACCGCGAACGCGATCCCGGGCGTCAACGGTTCGTGAACATGCACCACGTCGGCTGCCAGGGAAGTGCGGAGCGCGTCGGCGCACTGACGTCGGCGCACGGCCAACTGCGCCACGGACCCGTTGAAGTGAAAGTCACTGGAGGGTCCCACCAGATGGAAAATGACGCCAGGGGGAGCAGGTCGCGCACGCCTGCCCGGAGCGATGACGGTGACCCGTTGCCCACGACCAGCAAGCCACCCGGCCAACCCCATCACGTGTGTTCCCACGCCTCCCGGCGCGTCGAGCGAGTAGGGACACACCAACGCCACATGCATGTCAGGCATCCCGGAAGAAGGGCTGCAGCATGAGCCAGGAGGTGGGATCCCGGTGCACCGCCTCCGCGAATCCGGCCACCACATCAGCCATCATCGTGGCGGGTGAACCCGCCGCGACGACGTCGCCCACGAACACCGCCACCCTGTCCCCACGAAACGCAGTGGTCACCACCCGCAGGTCACAGCCCGTGACCCTGGCCAGCAGGGCGGGGCCGGCGGGCACGTTGACGGTTGACCCGGTCCCCGGCCAGGGCACGGTGAGTCCTCGGCCCGAGAGGTCGCGGTCACTGAGGAGGCACACAGCCTGCCCCTCGCGGACGGCGTCGGCGAGGACCCGCATCAGGTTGTCCTGCCCGACGGGGAGGATGTCCATGCCCATCCCGGCACGGGCGTCGCGGAAACGTTCGTAGACGCCTCTGGGGAGCCGTTCGGCGACACTCACCACCTTGATTCCGACACGTGCACACCAGGCGCCGGCGAAGTCCCAACTGCCCATGTGTGGCAACACCAGCACCACCCCGGGTCCGGCCAACGACTGCCTCAACCGCTCGAGGTCCTCGTCATCGATGATGACCCGTGACAACACGTCGTCGTCACTCCAGCGCGCCAGTGAGAGCGACATGAGGTTGTTGCGCAGCCACGAGGCAAGGAGCACCCGCCGCTCCGCCCGTGTGGGACGGCGACCGAGGGCCACCTCGACGTTGTCCTCCCACTGCCGAACCCCTCGCAGGGGGACCAAGCCGAGCAACCGGGACCCCACGGCGCAGACGACGACTCTCCCCCCGTGTGGAAGGCGTGATCCCACCGTCCACACCAGCGCCGTGATGGCGGAGCGGAACCGCCTGCGAAGCGTCATGCCGACGTCAGGCGTGCCACGCATCAGCCAACTGTTGGCGTGCGTCACCGAGCAGTTGGGGCAGCGCACGGGTCTGCGCGATGACGGGCAGGAAGTTCATGTCGCCTCCCCACCGGGGAACGATGTGCTGGTGGAGGTGGGCAGCGATGCCGGCACCGGCCACCGCACCCTGGTTCATCCCCAGGTTGAAACCGGCCGGGTTGCTGACCCTGCGGATGACCCGCATGGCCTGCTGCGTCAGCTCTGCCACCTCGCGGGTCTCCTCGACGGTGAGGTCGGTGTAGTCCGCCACGTGACGGTACGGGCAGACCAGGACGTGTCCGGGGGAATAGGGGAACAGGTTCATCACCACGTAGGCGTGCTCGCCGCGGGCCACGACAAGACCATCGGCATCGTCCTTGCGCGGAGAGGTGCAGAACGGGCAGTCCGCCTCCCCCTTCGGCTTGCCCTCACCGTGGATGTAGACCATCCGGTGGGGGGTCCAGAGCCTCTGGAAGGCGTCCGGTGCGCCCGCCAGTTCCGCCGGGTCCTGCACGACGGGATCAGGCATCAGCGCTGGGACCCTCGTTGACCCGGGAGCCGACGAACGCGACGATCTCGTCGATCGCCTGGTCCTTGGGTACGCCGTTGCGCTGTGAACCGTCTCGGTACCGGAAGGACACCGACCCTGCGTCGCGGTCGTCGCCACCGGCGATCAGCATGAACGGCACCTTCTGCTTCTGGGCGTTGCGGATCTTCTTGCCGAACCTGTCGTCGGAGGTGTCCAGTTCCGTGCGGATCCCCCGCTGGTGCAACGTCGACAGAATCTCGCCGAGGTAATCGTCAAACTCCGAAGCGACGGGGATGCCCAGCACCTGGACGGGCGCCAGCCATGCCGGGAACGCCCCGGCGTAGTGCTCGGTGAGAACCCCGAAGAACCGCTCGATGGAGCCGAACAGGGCGCGGTGAATCATGACGGGCCGTTGCCGGGTGCCGTCGGAGGCCTGGTACTCGAGCTCGAACAACTCAGGCAGGTTGAAGTCGAGCTGGATGGTGGACATCTGCCAGGTGCGGCCGATGGCGTCCTTGGCCTGCACGGAGATCTTGGGGCCGTAGAACGCAGCGCCGCCGGGATCCTCCACGAGCTCCAGCCCGGAAGCCGTGGCCACTTCACGCAATGTCGAGGTGGCCTCCTCCCAGGTGGCGTCGTCACCGACGAACTTCTCCGGGTTCTTGCTGGAAACCTCGAGGTAGAAGTCGTCCAGGCCGTAGTCCTTCAACAGTTCGAGCACGAACTGCAGAAGGCGTTCCAGCTCGTCGCGCATCTGGTCGCGGGTGCAGTAGATGTGCGCGTCGTCCTGCGTGAATCCGCGGGCCCGCGTGAGGCCGTGCACCACACCCGACTTCTCGTTCCGGTACACCGTGCCGAACTCGAAGAGCCGGAGCGGCAGCTCACGGTAGGAGCGGCCGCGGGAGGCGTAGATGAGGTTGTGCATGGGGCAGTTCATGGGCTTCATGTAGTAGTCCGCACCCTGCTTGGTGAGGTTGCCGTCAGCGTCGTACTCGGCATCCATGCGCATGGGCGGGTACATGCCGTCTGCGTACCACTCGAGGTGTCCGGACGTCTCGTACAACTTCGACTTCGTCAGGTGCGGGGTGTTGACGAAGGAATAGTTTTCGGCGACGTGGCGGCGGCGGGAGTAGTCCTCCATCTCCATCCGGATGGTGGCGCCCTTGGGGTGGAACACCGCCAGGCCCGAGCCGATCTCGTCGGGGAAGCTGAACAGGTCCAGTTCGGCGCCCAACTTGCGGTGGTCGCGCTTGGCGGCCTCCACCATGCGGGTCTGGTAGGCCTTGAGGTCGTCGCGGGTGGCCCAGGCAGTGCCGTAGACCCGCTGCAGCGTCGCGTTGCGCTGATCGCCGCGCCAGTAGGCGGCCGACACCTTGGTGAGGGCAACAGCCTGGATGTAGCCGGTGTGCGGCACGTGCGGGCCCCGGCACAGGTCCTTCCACGCGACGCTGCCGTCACGGCGGACGTTGTCGTAGATGGTCAGTTCGCCGGCGCCGACCTCCACGGATGAGCCGTCAGCGTCGGAGGCACTGCCCTTCAGGGAGATGAGCTCCAGCTTGAACGGTTCGTTTGCGAGTTCCACGCGGGCGTCGTCGTCGCTGACGGGACGGCGTACGAACTTCTGCTTCTCGCGGACGATCTGGCCCATCTGCTTCTCGATGGCGGTCAGGTCCTCGGGAGTGAGCGGCTCCGTCTGGAAGTCGTAGTAGAAACCGTCCACAATCGGTGGGCCAATGCCCAGCTTCGCGGACGGCACCAAGTGCTGGACGGCCTGGGCGGCGACGTGGGCAGCGGAGTGGCGGACGATGGCGAGGCCGTCGGGTTCACCCATGAGGACGGGTTCGACGACGTCACCGTCCTGGAGTTCATGCGCCAGGTCGACGAGCTCACCACGGCGGCGCATGGCCACCACGGTCCTGTCGGTGCCGAAGAGGTCCAGCCCTGTGGTGGTGGCGCTCAGGCCGACCTCCTCTTCTCCGTTGGGCCGACTGATGGTGATGGCGCCACTCACTGGGGAGATCCTCTCGGGCAGGGTTCACAGGGTGAAGATCGCTCGGCCGTGGTGGACGAGCATTCTTCGTTGAGCATTGTGCCGCAGATGCGACGGGTATGAAGCGTCGACGCCCTCAGGCGACGTGAATGCTCCCGAACTCGGGATTGTTCTCGATGTGTCGTGCCACGAAGGAGCACGTGGCTTTGACATTGAGGCCCGCGTCACGGATGTCTGCGAGTGCGAAGTCAGCCAGCATGGCCGCATACCCCTTGCCACCGTGGGCGGGGTCCACCTCGGTGTGGGTCAACTCCACGATGTGCCCGTCGCGGACCCAGTCAATGAAGCCAATGCGCTCACCCTCGGCACGCAGCTCATAGCGGTTCTCGTCGTCGTTCTTCACCAGTTCAGGTTCTGACATGTACCTCAGCCTACCGCCGGGCGTCCCGCAACCGGCTGACCGCGTGTGTGCGGTTTGGCCCCGCGGAACGGTTGGAGCCCGACAGGATGGACCCATGAGCATTTTCGACGACATGGCTGACACCTGGGACGACAAACCCGACCGCGTGGAGCGCACGCGGACGGTGGCGCAAAGGCTCCGCGCCGCACTGGACTTCACGGACATCGAGTCCGCTCTGGAATACGGCTGCGGCACGGGCCAGCTCAGCTTCGCATTGGCAGACGTGCTCCCCCACTGCCTATTGATGGACAGTTCTGTGGAGATGCTCAAGGTGGCAGAGCGGGGAATTGCCGAGAGGGCGCTGCCGTGGGACACGGAGCGACGCAGCTTCGCCGCGCACTCCCCCGACCACCCGGTGGCCATCACCGACCTGATTTTCTCCCTGCAGGTTCTCCACCACGTCGACGACCTGGACACCGCCTTCACCAACATGGCCACGGCCCTGCGCGCCAAGGGGCAGCTGGCCATCATCGACCTTCCCGTCGGCTCCGCCGGCTTCCACCGAGGCAGCAAGCACAACCATGCCGACAACCCCCACCTCGACGGCCTGGACCCCCACGACCTGGAGCAGCGTCTGGCGGCGGCAGGGTTCCGGGACATCACGTGGCATGACGACATCGCCTTGGTGCGCGACGGTGATGACGGCCCCGTGCCCTACACCTTGTTCCTGGTCACGGCGAGGGTGTGAGTCGGGGCTGGTCGGTGTTCCGCAGCCGCCTGATCGGCGTCGCCCGGCGCTGTGGAGGGCTCGGCCTCATACAGCGCGACCACCTCCGGTGAAGGAGAAGAACGGTCGAAGATAATCACGTAGAAGAGGGTCGCAGACGTAGACGTAGGTGCCGCGAATTCCCCGTGTGAGCAGCACAGCATAGATGTTTCGCACATAGGTGAGCAGTTGCTCATCAGAATACTTGATACCCAGTTGATTGTTGTTGGCTTTTCCATTGCGATCACGGTAGTGCGAACGGTCGAAGACAATCTGGCCGACGTCGGCGTCGTACCGAAGGTCGCGACCTATCACGACCCCTGCGACATTGAGGTCGTACCCCTGGATGGTATGGATGGACCCCATTTCATCCCGAGATGTTCGTGAGTTCACCCAGTCGACGGCTCGCGTGTTCCACCGCATCAGTTCACCGTCAATTTCCATGTCATATGCGCTGCGGTCCGTCTTGCTGACCCATTCCCACGCATAACCGGCGACAAGTCGAGCCAATCCGAATTCTGCGTCGCGGTCAAGGACGGCTCGGCGCATCGCAGCAAAATCGTCGAAGAACCGCAGGTCGTACTCGCCGAAGTCCCGGGGGACCATCGGCACGCCGGCGAGGACCCCTCGTACGTAGCCGACGTAGTCGGAGCCAGCCCGGACACGGTGCTGCGCTGTCAGGCGGTAGTGCCGTTCCGTCACGTGGGCTTCATCGACGAGCGCATCGAAGACGCCACTGGGAACGTCTGCGGGTCGAATGCTCTGGTCACGGTCCAACAGGAACAACTGGTTGGCACTCTTTGCCATGATCCAGTCCAGTTGGGTCTTGCTCATGTCGTCGGATCCGAACAGCTGTGTCGTGATGTCGGCGTACCGCCGGTTCATGGGGCCGGAGCCCTGACTGGCACGCTGGGTCAGGCGGTGCGCTTCATCCACGATCAGCAGATCAAAGCGACCCTGATCCTGACCCACGTCGAATGCTGAGAGCACCATGCCGGCGTCCAGCCCGGGAGTTCGGCGGAAAACCCTCTGGATGGATCGCCGCAGTGATTGCTGCGGCACCACCAGACCAACCCGGAATCCCTCGAACGATCGTGCGAACTCCTCTGTGAAGAACTCATCGAACACCGAGACTTCCTGCATGGGCTGGCGCGCATCGTAGTCCTGGATGTCGCGAAGGAGCTTGATGAGAAAGATGGCGACGATGGTCTTCCCGGTTCCCGGCGACCCCTGGACCACGATCCTGCTGGAAACGCCGCCGTCGAGGTCAGCGACCAAGCCCTCCACGATATCGACGACCACGGCCAACTGGTCTTCAGAGAGCGCTTTGAAGGGGGAGAGTTTGAACAGATCACTGTTCTCGATGTCGGCCATGCTCTGGGTGAACAGGCCACGCTCCCGCAAAGCCTCAAAGACCTCGGCGAAGGTCTCCTGATACGACTCCCGTCTGTAGTAGTCCGCGTCCGTAATGCCTGCGTTGCCGTTGATGACGGCGTACTGGCCGTCCCCCGCGAACAGTCGTATCAGAAAGGACTCGAGATCGAGGCACACCGACTTGTTGAAGGTGTCGTCGACCACAACGCGGGCCCGCCCGAGTACCGACTTGCCAGGGCTTTCACGATGCTGCTTGAAGCGCATGGCGACGTTCAAGGATTCCCCGACGTACATCTGTCCCAGCCCGTCGAGGGCATAGACCACGGGCCAATTCCTCAGACGCGAGTCTGTATCGGCCCACGCGAGAACTCGACTTCGAGAGAAGTCGACCTCGCGGATTTCAAAGCTCATCGTATTTCGTGCTCGTCCCGCGGGCAGTGTCCACCGGATACTTGCCGCGGGTCACGAGGAGCTTGTTCGCCACAGCCTCGTCGGCATCTATCCCGAGCCGCTCAGCCATCAAGTAGCAATAAGTCAGGACGTCGGCGAGTTCGCCGATCACTCGGGATCGGTCAGCGTCCCCACCCCATTGAAAACACTCCAACAACTCGGCCGCCTCTATGGAGATACTCTTCGCCAAGTTTTCTGGCGAGTGGAACTGTCCCCAGTCCCGCTCACGAACGAATTCACGGAGTTCGACCAACAGTTCGGTGCTAGGCATGGGGGGACTCTAGCCCGCCATCGTGCGGCGTGTGTGGGGTTGGTTGCCCCAACGGTGCCGGCTGTGAGTGGCAGCCATCTGCGACCCAAGCCTCGGGGATTCCCCGTGCACCAGCGATTTTCGGTGTACCTGTTGTGCACCACCTCAGGGGCGGCTGATCTGGGCGAAGGTGGCGTTGGTGAGGTGCGCCAGGTCGCATGGCGACAGTTCGACATCGAGCCCTCGCCGTCCCCCGGACACCAGCACCGTCCCGTGCTGCTGCATGGTGCTGTCCAGGACCGTGGGGAGGGGACGCTTCTGACCAATGGGACTGATGCCGCCCACCACCATCCCGGAGCTGCGTTCCGCGCTGGCCGGGGCAGCCATTGCCACCTTCTTGACACCCAGCGCCAGTGCCAGAGCCTTCACATCCAGGGACCCCGTCACGGGCACAACACCGACAGCGAGTCCGTCACCGGTGTCCACCAGAAGTGTCTTGAACACACGGTGGGGATCCACATCGAGGGCCGCGGCCGCCTCCAACCCGAAGGATTCAGCCCGAGGGTTGTGCTCGTAGGCATGGACGGTGTGCGCCACGCCTGCGTGTTCGAGGGCCACTGTCGCCGGGGTACCGGAGGAGCGGTTGATACGCATGACGCCAACGTAGCGGGGCACCGCCACACATGGGCGATGGACAACACAAAAAAGGAGCGGCCACACGTGGCCGCTCCTCATCTGCTGGTGGGCGATACTGGGTTTGAACCAGTGACCTCTTCCGTGTCAGGGAAGCGCGCTACCACTGCGCCAATCGCCCGAGGTGGAGACGGGATTTGAACCCGTGTACACGGATTTGCAGTCCGTTGCCTCGCCTCTCGGCCACTCCACCGAGTAGAGGACAAAACCTGCCCAACCGGGGCTGGGAAAGAGTCTTCTCCGAGCGGACGACGAGATTCGAACTCGCGACCCTCACCTTGGCAAGGTGATGCTCTACCAACTGAGCCACGTCCGCACTGCGCTGATCCTCGACCCGAAGGCCTCGTTTCCGACGCGTTGAGAACATTAGCGCAGGGTTTCGACGGATGCAAAACCCGCAGTCAGGCGTGCCTTGCACACGCCCCCGCGGGCTACACCGCGGGCAGGTGGCGGTGCCAGCAGCCGGACGGGACGAGTCGGCCACAACTCACCGCGATCACCGGGACCAGCACCTCCATTCCGCCCTGATCCGCGTACCCGGGGAGGCAAGACCCGACATGCACCCCACCCGGACAAGGTCCCTGGTGGCGCCGTTTGGCGCAGGGGTCCGCAGTGCGCTAAAGTCTCGTTTCGCACGGGCGATTGGCGCAGTGGTAGCGCGCTTCGTTCACACCGAAGAGGTCACTGGTTCGAACCCAGTATCGCCCACTCCCGTGCCGGGTCTCATGTGCCCGCACATCCACCTCCCGGTGACGCCCCCTGGGAGCGTGGCAGGTCAGAGGCCGTCACCCGAGGCAAGAATCCCTCAATTGTCATTTGATTAGCACATGGACTCCCGCCTTGCGCTCTGGGCCCAAACGTCCCACAATGTGGGACAAAAGATCCTTGTTCTGGGATCATCCCCCGATCGAAAGCGAGACGACATGGCCGCGCCAGCGATCGTGCTCATTGCCGACGGTGACGATGACCCGGCCGTCGCGGTCGCACTGGCTTCACTCTCGGCCAAGCTCAAGGGCCTGCGCCCCGACCTCCTGGTGACCTACGGGTTCCTCTCCGACGGCAAGCCCGGAGTGGGCCAGTCAGTGTCGAAGCTCGCGGCGCTCGGGTCCACAGAGATCGCCATCGTGCCCCTCGACCTCGTGTCAGCCATGGATCACTCCCCCGAGATCAGCCGGGCACAGGGTGCTGTCCAGGCCGCCAACCCCGGCGTCAAAGTGGTCATCGCGCGCCCCATCGGCCCGGCCACTGAGCTGCTGAACGTCATGGACGCCCGCATGCGTGAGGCACTGCACAAGACCAACGCCGTGGAGGTGGATGCCCTCGTGCTGGGCGCACCGGAAGGGGGAGACGTGCGGGGCGCGTCGCTCCTTGCACGTCGCGCCCGACAGTGGGCAGCGCACCACAAACTGCCCGTCCAGTTGGCGGTCAACGACCTCACGGGGCGCGGGACTGCCCAGGCCATCGCGGCGCTCCGCACGCAGGGCCGTCGCCACATCGCCGTCGGGTCCATGTTCCTGACCAGCGGACCGCTGTTTCGTGCACACCAGCAAGCAGCCCTGAAGGCGGGTGCCATGGCGGTGACCCAGCCCATTGAGGACCACGACCACCTCGTGGAACTGATTCTGGCCCGGTATGCATTTGCCGCCATGGAACTGCTCGACGCCAGCTTCCCCGAGGACGACACTCCCCCCACCGACGCCGACTGACCGATCAGGTCCCGGGCGGCGACGTCCGGGCCCGCGAAGGCTGGACCCGCATCGGTTCGCCTTCCATCTTCGGATATTCGGGCGGGTAGGGCATCTCCCCCTCGCCCTGCGCCGCATCCCTGTCGTACCAGTCGAGAGCTGTCGCGGGATCACCCGGCGGGGTCTCATAGTAGGGAGCCCACACGTCACCCCGCTCCGCGAACCTCTCCAGCATGCTGACAATGGTGAAGTCATCGGGCTGCACGTGCTCCACCTCGTCCCAGGCCAGCGGTGCCGACACCCGCGCTGCGGGGGTGGGGCGGATCGAATACGCCGAGGCCATGAGCCGGTCCCTGGCCATCTGGTTGAAGTCGACGAAGATCCTCTCGCCCCGCTCCTCCTTCCACCAGTTCACGGTGACCTGCTCAGGCATGCGCCGCGCCAACTCACGACCGATCGCGATGGTGGCGTGTCGGGCGTCAATGAAATCCATTCTCCGGATGGGCACGAAGACGTGGAGCCCGCGACCGCCGCTGGTCTTGGGGAATCCCACGAGCCCCGCCTCGGCCAGTACCGCCCGCAGTTCCATCGACGCCTTCGCCGCGTCGCCGAAATCGGTGCCGGGTTGCGGGTCGAGGTCGATGCGCAACTGGTCGACACCATTGGGGTCCGATGCCCTCACTGGCCACGCATGGAAGCGCAAGGTCCCCAGGTTCACCATCCAGACCAGCGTCGCCGCATCCGCGGGCGCAGGTGTCTGCGCTGTTCGACCGGACGGGAAGGTGATGGTGGCCTGCTGTACCCATTCCGGCGTGCCTTGTGGGGTGCGCTTCTGGTAAAAGGCGTCGCCGCGCGAGCCGCTCCCCGTCGAGACGACCGCCCCCTCCACCACCCCGCCGGGCCATCGCTCCATTGTGGTTGGGCGATCCTGCAGGGCCGGCAGCATCCCGGGGGACACCGTCATGACGTAGTGCGCCACGTCGAGCTTCGTCAGCCCCAGTTCGGGGAAGTACAGCTTCGAGGGACTGGACAATCGGACGTCGCGACCGTCGACCTCAAGCATGATCGCATCATTGCTGGCCATGACGGCAAGCGTATCCGGGCGACTTGTCCGTGGACCTAAACTTGGCCCATGACACAGGAAGAGACCCACGTCGCGCCCCTGAACAAGCCTGACGCCTCGTGGCGCCAGCAACTCAACGACCTGGAGTACCAGGTGCTGCGGCACGGCGGAACCGAGCGGCCGTTCGTCGGCGAGTACACCAACACGGAGACCGAAGGCGTGTACGCATGCCGTGGCTGTGGCACTGAACTGTTCCGCAGCGACCAGAAGTTCTCCTCCTCCTGCGGGTGGCCGAGCTTTTTCGAGCCGCTGGCCGAGGAGCGAGTCCGATACCTGAAGGACACATCCGTCCCCGGGCCCGCACGCGTCGAGGTGCGATGCGCAGCATGCGACGGCCACCTCGGTCACGTATTCGAGGGCGAGGGCTACGACACCCCCACCGACCTGCGCTACTGCATCAACTCAGTCTCTCTGACACTGCAGCCCAAGGCGTAGGTACGGGGGTGGTCGGCGCGCTTCCCACAGCCCCGACGCAGTGTCACCTAGTCTCGATCCGTGGCCGAAACCCGGAACATCATCCCCCTCGAGTTCAGCCGAGCTCTGGCCGAGTTGCACGAAATGCACTGGCGTCCCGGCTTGGTTGTCGAGGAGATTGGGTCGCCCCAGCGGATTGCGCCCCACAGCATCGCCCTGTCCGCTGAGCTGTGCAGCTACGGCGATGACGACGACGTGTTGGGCAACGGCAGGCTCATCCTGTTGCACGACCCCGCTGGTAACGAGGGTTGGGGTGGGAACTTCAGGATCGTCTCCTATGCCCGGGCGGACGTCGACCGCGACATGGTCACGGATCCACTGCTGCCGGATGTGGCGTGGTCCTGGATGACGGATGCCCTGGCACACCACAATGCCCTGCACCGGCACCTTGCCGGAACCGTCACAGCCTCCTACGGCAAGGGCTTTGGCGACATGGAGGATGCAGACAACCGAGCCGAGGTGGAGCTGCGATGCTCCTGGACCCCCCGGCTCTCGGATGAGGATCGTTTGATGGGACATTTGAATGCTTGGCAGGACCTTCTGGGCATGGTGGCAGGTATGCCGTCCATGCCAGAGGGCATCGTGAACTTTCCGCGGCACACCTCGTGAGCGCCGGCTACGTCGAGCATTCCCGCGAGCCGTTGCGCGAGGTGGTTGCCACCCCCGAAGCCTTGGCGGAATGCATGGCATCGTTGGCCAGTGGCGAGGGCCCCGTGGCGTTCGACGCCGAACGGGCCCATGGCCACCGCTACTGGCCCAAGGCCTACCTCTTCCAGATTCGCCGGCGAGGCGCTGGCACGTGGCTGGTGGACCCGCTTCCGTTCGAGGTTGACGGAGTCGCCCGTCTCGAAGGTCTGGGCGACTGCTGCGGCGACGCCCTGTGGCTGGTGCATGCCGCCAGCCAGGACCTGCCGTGCATGCGGGACGCGGGCATCCGGCCGGGCCACCTGTTCGACACGGAGCTGGCAGCACGGCTGCTGGGTGAGCCGTCTGCCGGTCTTGCCCCCCTGCTGGAGCGCAAACTCGGGATCAGCCTGGAGAAGGCGCACTCGGCAGACAACTGGGCCACCCGCCCGCTCCCGGAGTCATGGCTCGACTACGCCGCACTGGACGTGGACTACCTCCTGGAACTCCACGAAATCCTGCGCGACGAACTGCAGGCGATGGGTCGGCTGTCGTGGGCGGAAGAAGAGTTCGCCGCCACACTCGTGCAGTTCAGCAAGGAACCGGCGCCGCGGATTGACCCGTGGCGACGTCTGACAGGGGTCACGTCGTTGAAGTCCCCCAGGCAGCTGGCCGTGGCGAGGGCGCTGTGGGAGGAGCGCGACACCATCGGACGCACGCGCGACAGGCCGCCGGGCCGTATCCTGCCAGACCCCGCCATTGTCGAACTTGCCCAGCGCGTGAGCCCGAGCGGACCGTTGCCCGGCCCCTCCGACTTCGCCACCATCCGGGGTTTTCAGAACCGTTCAGGACAGCGGTACCGGTCGAACTGGCTGCGCGCCATTGCCACCGTCGAGGGCATGGACACCACCTCGTACCCGTCGCGCCGGCCGCCGTCGAACGGCCTGCCGCATCCACGCAACTGGGATCGGCACCATCCCGGTGCCGCGGAGCTGTGGTGGAAGGTCAAGCCTGCCGTTGACGAACTGGGATGCGACCTCGCGATGCAGCCCAGCCTCGTGGCACCTCCGGCGATCATCCAGCAGGTGGTGTTCGATCACGCGAAGGAGCCCGACTTCACGGTCGCGTTGCAGCGTCTGGGCGCCCGCAGTTGGCAGGTGGAGTTCCTGGCACCACTGCTGAATGAGGTCTCCGGCCGCGTCTGAGGTTCGACGCGGAGCGACTGAGAATCGGCGCAGCGCGGGAGATCGGGTCAAACGCGGCCCGGATGAGGCTCAAACGCGGCGTTGTGAGGGACGTATCGCGGCACACGGAGGGGACCTCGTACGGCAGCTCCTTGCTCGGGGCCGCCACTGCAGCAGTCGCCACGGGTCGGTTCGCTGCCCAGACCCCGGAATCGAGCACGGCTGTGACTCAGGGAGCCATTGCCCGTGCAGCCGGGGTGCTCATCTCAGCGTCCGTCCGCCGGCTGGGGCTCGGCGGAGATGCTGCGGTCATTCACCAACCGCTCCAACACCTGGCGAGCCACGTCACGTGCTGTCAGGCCCAGTTCGGTGAGGACCTCGTCGCGGCTGCCGTGCGCCAGGAAGCGTTGGGGGATACCGAAGCACATCAGCTCCGTCGCGACATCGTCGGCAACCAGGCGCGAGCGCAGACGCTCCCCCAGACCACCCACGACCATGTTGTCCTCGATGCTGACCACCATGCGGTGCTGGGAAGCCAGCGCCACGAGCTCGCTGCTGACGGGGACGCACCACAGCGGGTCAGCCACGGTGCAGGTGATCCCCTGCTGCGCCAGGCGCTCGGCGATCGCCATCCCCATGCCGGCGAACTGGCCATAGCCGACGACCATGACGGTGGCCAACTGGTCGGCGCGCAGCAGGTCGACGCGGTCGCGGCCCTCCCCGCGGTGGGAAACCGCAGGCATGTCGTCGGGCAGCCGCTCCTTGGAGTAGCGCACCACAGTGGGTCGGTCGTCGACGGTCACGGCGCGCTCCAGCGCTTCCACCATGCGGGGCTGGTCGCGCGGCGCGGCAATCTCGAGGTTGGGCACCAGGCCGAGCAGTGAGATGTCCCACATGCCGTTGTGACTGGGTCCGTCGGTGCCCGTGACGCCGGAACGGTCGAGCGCGAACGTCACGCCCTTGTCGTGCAGGGCCGCGTCCATCAGCACCTGGTCGAACGCCCTGTTGACGAACGTGGCATAGAGCGCCACGACAGGGTGCAGGCCGGCCGCGGCCAGTCCTGCGGCGGACACCACCGCGTGCTGTTCGGCGATGCCGACATCAAACGCGCGCTCCGGGAACGCTGCGGCGAACCGGCCCAGCCCAACGGGGTACAGCATGGCGGCCGTGATGGCGACGACGTCCTCACGGCGTTGACCGATTTGCACCATGGCTTCCGCGAAGGCGTCGGTCCACGTCGCCTGTACCGACGCCGTCAACGGCTCACCGGTGAACTCGTTGATCTTGCCGACCGCGTGGAACCGGTCCTCCTCGTTCTCCTCCGCCGCCTTGAAGCCCTTGCCCTTGCGGGTCATGCAGTGCACGATCACCGGCCCGTCGAACTGGCGCGCCTGCTCGAGATGGCTGATGACGGCGCCGATGTCGTGCCCGTCAATGGGGCCGATGTACTTGATGCCGAGGTCGGTGAACATGCCCTCGGGCACCAGGACGTCCTTGACGCCCGTCTTGAAACCGTGCAGGAGGTCGTAGGCGGGGCGTCCGACGACGGGAAGGCTGCTCACGCGACGCTTGATGTAACTGAGCGTCTTCTCGTACTTCTTGTGGGTCCGCAGCCCTGCCAACTGGTTGGCGAGGCCCCCGACCGTGGGGGTGTAGGAGCGGCCGTTGTCGTTGACCACGATCACGAGCTTCACGCCGGGGCGGATCGGGATGTTGTTGAGTGCTTCCCAGGCCATGCCACCGGTGAGGGCGCCGTCGCCCACCACCACGACGACGGTGCGGTCCTCGCCCCGCAGCTGAAAGCCCTGCGCCAGTCCAGCGCCCCAGGACAAAGAGGTGGAGGCGTGGGAATTGGAAACCCAGTCATGCTCCGACTCATGCGGCTCCGGGTACCCCGAGAGGCCGCCGCGCTGGCGAAGCGTGTCGAAGCCGGCCTGGCGTCCGGTGAGCATTTTGTGGACGTAGCTCTGGTGTCCGGTGTCGAAAATGATGGGGTCGTGCGGGGAGTCGAAAACGCGGTGAAGACCCAGCGTCAGTTCCACCACACCCAGATTGGGGCCGAGATGGCCCCCCGTGCGGCTGACCTTGGTGATGAGAAACGCCCGGATCTCCTCAGCGAGCTCCTCGAGCTGACGACGGGTCAGTGTTCGGAGGTCCTGGGGGGTCGAGATCCTGTCCAACAACGGCATGCGTCCAATAGTAGAGGCTCGTTCCCAAGGCCGGGGTGAACGATCGGCGCGTGCCGTCAGAGCTTGGGCGTGAACCGCACATCGCGCAGCGCATCCTGCACCAACGACACGGCCCGCACCTGCCGCACCATGCGCGCTTCCTCCGCGTGCAGGACAGCCACCGCGGCATCCACCGTGGCGGTATCCACCCATCCGGCCAGGTCCGGGCGGGCCCCCGCCAGGTTCGCCCGTGTGGCCGCCAACTGGCTGGACGCGAACTCCCGCGCGAAGCGTGCGAGCACCACGGGCTGACGCAGTAGCACGGGGTACCCGCGGTAGTCCGGGGGGCAGCAGTCCAGGAGGAACGATGTGGCACTCCTGACCCATCCCGGCGAACTGGGCGGCCGCACCACGGCAGGCCAACCCGGTGGTACCCAGACCCTGATGACAGCCTCTTCATCGAACATGTGTTCCATTACACTCCTGCGGGCCGACAATTCCAAGACCGGGTCTCCGTCACGAGAAAATGCTGCTGCCCCGCACCCAACCGGGGTACGGGGCAGCAGTTACATGCAGTGTCAGGCAGCCGCTGCCAGGTTCCGCAGCACGTACTGCATGATCCCGCCGTTGAGGTAGTAGCTGCGCTCGCCTGGGGTGTCGATCCTCACCACAGCGTCGAAAACGACGATGGATCCGTCGGCCCTGCTGGCGGAGACCTTCACGTTCTCGGGTGTCGAACCATCGTTGAGGGCGGTCACGCCCTCGAAGGAGAACGTCTCCTCCCCCGTCAGCCCCAGTGAGTCCGCAGTCTCCCCCTCGGGGAACTGGAGTGGCAGCACGCCCATGCCGATGAGGTTGGAGCGGTGGATCCGCTCGTAGCTCTCAGCGATGACCGCCCGGACACCCAGCAGGGCTGTGCCCTTGGCCGCCCAGTCACGCGACGAACCGGAGCCGTACTCCTTGCCCGCCAGCACCACCAGCGGCACGCCCGCCTCGGCGTAGGCCACGGAGGCATCGTAGACCGTGGTGACCGGTGCACCGTCGGCCGAGAAGTCACGCGTGAAGCCGCCCTCGGTGCCCGGTGCGATCTGGTTGCGCAGACGGATGTTGGCGAACGTGCCCCGGATCATGACCTCGTGGTTGCCACGGCGGGAGCCGTAGGAGTTGAAGTCGCGACGCTCCACGCCGTTCTCGCTCAGGTAGACGCCCGCCGGGGAGTCAGCCTTGATGCTGCCGGCCGGAGAGATGTGGTCGGTGGTGACCGAGTCCCCCAGCTTCAGCAGCACGCGCGCACCCGTGATGTCGACGACTGGCTCCGGATGGGCCGGCATGCCGTCGAAGTACGGGGGCTTGCGGACGTAGGTGGAGTCCTCGTCCCAGGCGAAGGTCTCGCCGTCAGGGGTGGGGAGGGACTGCCAGCGCTCGTCGCCGGCGAACACGTCGGCGTAGCGAGTGGTGAACATCTCGGCACTGATGGAGCTGCCGACAACCTCCTCGATCTCCGCACCCGAGGGCCAGATGTCGCGCATGAAGACGTCGTTGCCGTCCGTGTCCTGACCGATGGGCTCGTTGAACAGGTCGATGTCCATGGTCCCGGCCAGCGCATACACGATGACGAGCATCGGGGAGGCGAGGTAGTTCATCTGGACGTCGGGGTTGATGCGACCCTCAAAGTTGCGGTTGCCCGACAGCACGGCAGACACGGCGAGGTCGTGCTCGTTGATGGCCTCCGACACCTCGGCAATCAGCGGGCCGGAGTTGCCGATGCACGTGGTACAGCCGTAGCCGACAAGGTTGAAGCCCAGGGCATCGAGGTACTGCGTGAGTCCGGACTTGTTGTAGTAGTCGGTCACCACCTGGGACCCCGGAGCCAGGGACGTCTTGACCCACGGCTTGCGGTTGAGGCCCTTCTCGACGGCCTTCTTGGCAACCAGCGCAGCGCCGATCATGACGCTCGGGTTGGAGGTGTTGGTGCAGGAGGTGATGGACGCGATGGTGACGGCGCCGTGGTCGAGTTCGAATGTGGTGCCGTCGGCCAGGGTGACGGGAACCTTCTTGTACACCCTGTCCTTCACACCCGGGCCCGGGTGGTCGTGGCCGGCGGGCGCCGGCGAGTCGTCGACGTCCGTGGGGTTGGCACCCGTGGGGTCTGAGGCGATCATGGTGGACTCGACGGAGTCGTCATAGCCCGAGTAGTCGTGCGTGTGCTCGTGCTCGGGCTCGCCCACGAATGCGGCGACGGCCTCGCGGAAGGATGCCTTGGACTCGTCGAGGCGAATGCGGTCCTGCGGACGACGGGGGCCGGCGATGGAGGGCACCACGGTGGCGAGGTCGAGTTCGATGTACTCGGAGAAGGTGGGCTCGTTGCTGGCGTCGTGCCAGAGGCCCTGCTCCTTCGAGTAGGCCTCCACGAGGGCGAGCTGGTGCTCGTCACGGCCCGTGAGGCGCATGTAGTCGATGGTCTTCTCGTCGATGGGGAAGACGGCGATGGTGGAGCCGTACTCCGGGCTCATGTTGCCGATGGTGGCGCGGTTGGCCAACGGCACCTGCGAGACTCCCTCGCCGTAGAACTCGACGAACTTGCCCACAACCTTGTGCTCGCGCAGCATCTCGGTGATGGTGAGGACGAGGTCCGTCGCGGTGGTGCCCTCGGGAAGACTGCCGGTGAGCTTGAAGCCCACGACGCGCGGTATGAGCATGGAGACGGGCTGGCCCAGCATGGCCGCCTCGGCCTCGATACCACCCACGCCCCAGCCGACGACCCCAAGTCCGTTGACCATGGTGGTGTGGGAGTCGGTGCCCACGCAGGTGTCCGGGTATGCCTGCAGTACGCCGTCGACGGTGCGGGGGAAGATCACGCGGGCCAGGTTCTCAATATTGACCTGGTGGACGATGCCGGTGCCCGGGGGCACCACCTTGAAGTCATCGAAGGCCGTCTGGCCCCAGCGCAGGAACTGGTAACGCTCACGGTTGCGCTGGTATTCGATGTCGGTGTTCTGCTGGAACGCCCCCGCAGTGCCGAAGACCTCGGCGATCACCGAGTGGTCGATGACCATCTCTGCGGGCGAGAGCGGATTGATCTTGGCGGGGTCGCCGCCGAGCGCCTCCACGGCCTCACGCATCGTGGCGAGGTCGACCACGCACGGCACGCCGGTGAAGTCCTGCATGATGACACGAGCCGGCGTGAACTGGATCTCCTGGTTGGGCTGTGCGCCAGCATCCCAGTTGCCGAGCGCACTGATGTGCTCCGCCGTGATGTTGGCACCGTCCTCGGTGCGCAGCAGGTTCTCGAGCAGGACCTTCAGGCTGAAGGGCAGCTTGTTGTGCCCCTCCACCGCGTCGACCCGGAAGATCTCGTAGGTGGTTCCCTCCACGTCCAGATTGGCCTTGGCCCCGAAGCTGTTGATGCTCATCGACTCTCCTTGTCCCGCACACCTGATGATTTGTCTTGACGTCAAGATATCACGGTACGCTCCCGCGTTCCTTGACGGTGGCGGCTCAAGTCTAGAGCCCGACGGAGCCGCCACGGGCGCTCGAGGTCACATCACCGCTGTGTCACCACGTGACCGGTTGGTGGGCTCCAGGATGGCCACGCACTCCACGTGATGCGTCATGGGGAACAGATCGAAGGCCTCAATGCTGGTGGGCTCGAACCCCAGCGACGCAAAAGTGGAGAGGTCCCTGCCCAGGGCCGAGGGGTCGCAGGCCACGTAGGCGATGGCGCGCGGACGCAGGCGCGCGATGGCCTTGACCACCGTGGCCCCGGCTCCCTTCCGCGGAGGGTCCAGAACGACAACATCAGCGCGGGGCGGCAGGGATGCCAGCGACTTCTCCAGACTTCCCGCCACGAATCGGGCACCGGGGACATTCATCCGCGCCCGAACGATGGCCCTGCGGGACCCCTCGATCCCCAGCACGTCGCATCCTGCAGCCGCCAGCGGTGCGGCGAACAGGCCCACCCCGCAGTACAGGTCAAGCGCCGTCTCCCCCGTCGTCGGCCGCAGCCCGTGGAGGACGGCGTCCGTCAACACCTGCGCAGCGCGGGGATGGACCTGCCAGAATCCTCCCGCGTCCACGGCGAAGCGATGACCGGACACGCTCTGATGCACGACGGCGCCGCCCCGGAGACGAACCCCATCAGCCAGCACGCTCACGCCGTCGTCAGAGACCACGACCTCGAGTGACTCCGCCCCGGCCGCCATGCGCGTGAGTTCCGCCAGGTCCGGTCCCGGGGCAGCCACGAGGCAGCCCTGTTCCGGCAGGGGCACCACGTCGTGCGAGCGCCGGGCACGCAGCCCCACCCGTCCCGCGTCGTCGACGGCGTAGCGCATGCGGGTCCGCCACCCGGTGGTGGGGGCGACCGCCTGCACCCGACCCTCCCACGTGATACCTGCGAGGCGGTGGAGTTGCTCGGCCACCACGGCCGTCTTCAGGTCCAGCTGCAGCTCCGGCGACGCGTGCTGCCAGTCGCACCCGCCACACCGCTCGGCAATGGGGCACGGGGGCGTGACCCTGCCGGCCACTGGTTCCACCACCTCCAGCACACGCCCCCTGTCGAAGCGCTGTGAATGCTCGGTGATGTCGACAACCACCAGCTCACCCGGGAGCCCCCCGGTGACGAACACGACCTTGTCGTCGGTCATGCCGACCACGGAGCCACCGTGCGCGACCCTTTCCAGACGAATCTCAGTCATCGGGCCCCCAGGTTGCCGCGGCCGCGGCGGGACGCAGCCTTCATCCGTTCCTTGGCACGCTTAGAGCTCTGCAGCTGGAAGGGGACGCTGATGACCATCACGCCCGGCATGAAGTGCAGGCGGGTGCGGATCAGCAGTGCCGTCTGGTTGTGGAGGACCTGCTCCCACCAGTGCCCCACCACGAATTCCGGAATGTAGACGGCCACCACGTCACGGGGATTGTCAGAGCGCATCTGCGCGACGAACCGGATGAAGGGTGTCGTGATCTCCCGGTACGGCGAGGCGATCACCTTGAGGACCACGCCGAAGTCCTCGGCGTTCCAGTCCCGGATGGCCACCGCGGTTTCGTCCTCGTCGAGGGCCACCAGTACGCCGACAAGGCTGGTGCTGCGGCTGGCCTTGGCGAAGGCGACCGCCTTCGCCGTGGGGAGGTTCACGTTCTGCACCAGCACCACGCCGCGCACCCGGCTGGGCAGGGCGCGGTCCGAGTCCTCGTTGAGGTGGACTTCCCTGGTGACGGCCTCGTAGTGCTTCCTGATGAAGGTCATCATGAGATACATCACACCCATGGCGACGAGCGCCAGGTAGGCGCCGTGGGTGAACTTGGAGATCAGTACCACCGCCAGCACGAGGCCCGTGAGAGCCGCGCCCACGGTGTTGATGATGCGGGAGTGTTGCATCCGACGACGCGCGCGCCGGTCGGTCTCGGTGGTCAGTTCCTTCGTCCAGTGCCGGATCATGCCGATCTGGCCCAGCGTGAAGGAGATGAAGACCCCCACCACGTACAGCTGGATGAGCGCCGTGACCGAGGCGTCGAAGATCCACACCAGGCCGATGGCGCACAGTGCCAGTGTGATGATGCCGTTGGAGTAGGCCAGGCGGTCCCCCCGGCTGTGCAGCTGACGTGGCAGGTAGGCGTCCTTCGCGAGGATCGACGCCAGGCTCGGGAAGCCGTTGAAGGCGGTGTTGGCTGCCAGGAAGAGGATGACCATGGTGGCGATGACCACCACGAAGACGCCCGGCACGAACCAGTCCCCGAACACCACCCTCGCCAGCTGACCCGTCACTGTCACAGCCGAGCTGTGGATCGCATTGCCCTGCCCGTCGATGTAGTGCGCGCCCGTCAATTCGTCGATGAGCCGCACCTGCGTCAGGTTCGCGAGAGCGATGATGCCCACCAGCAGGGTGATGGCGATCAGCCCCAGCATGCCCAGCACCGAGGCGGCGTTGCGACTCTTGGGGGGGCGGAACGACGGCACACCGTTGCTGATGGCCTCGACACCGGTCAGTGCTGCGCACCCCGAGGAGAAGGCCCGTGCCAGCACGGCGATGAGGACCCATCCGACGGCTTCCTTGCTGCCCTCGGGTGCCATGACAGTCAGGTTCGCGGTCTCGCTGGCCAATGGCTGCCCCAATGCGAAGATCCGGAAGAAGCCGACACCCAGCATGATGAACATCGACACCATGAAGACATAGGTGGGGATGGCGAAGAAGCTTCCGGACTCACGCGTGCCCCGCAGGTTCATGAGGGTCAGCAGCACGATGACAACGATGGCCACGGAGGCTTCATGACCGGCCAGCGCGGGAATGATGGCCTGGGCGTTGAGGACCCCTGCCGAGACGGACACCGCCACGGTCAGGACGTAGTCCACGAGCAGCGCGGAGGCGACGGTGAGGCTCGCGCGACGCCCCAGGTTCGCGGCCGCCACCTCGTAGTCCCCTCCCCCCGTCGGGTAGGCGTGGACCGTCTGTCGGTACGACAGCACCACCACTCCGACCACCACGGCCACGGCGATGCCGATCTGCCAGGAGAACATGTAGCCGGTCATGCCGGCCAGGGACAAGGTGATGAGGATCTCATCCGGGGCGTACGCCACCGAACTCAACGCGTCGGACGCGAAGACCGGGAGGGCAAGGCGTTTGGGCAGGAGCGTTTCGCCCATCTGCTCGTTGGATAGGCGCCGGCCCACCAGTACCCGCTTGAACGCGGAGTAGATGTTCACGCGCTTACGGTAGACCTGTCCCCCCGCATTTCCTACACAGGACGCCTTGCCGCGGGGACGTCCGGGTGCGATAGCGTCTGTTGTGTCAATCCCTGAGGAGGAAACCCGCGTGCACATCGTCATCATGGGCTGCGGCCGCGTGGGCGCCATGCTCGCCCGCGGCCTCGAGAAGCGTGGTCACAGTGTGGCCGTCGTGGACGTCAACCCCGAAGCGTTCCGCCGCCTCGGCAGTGACTTCCAGGGCACCACTGTCAAGGGCGTGGGCTTCGACCGCGAGGTGCTGGAGGAGGCCGGGATACGGCAGGCCGACGGCTTCGCGGCGGTCTCCAGCGGCGACAACTCCAACATCCTCGCGGCCCGCGTGGTGCGTGAGGGGTACCACGTTGACAACGTCGTGGCCCGGATCTACGACCAGGGTCGCGCCGCCGTCTACGAGCGCCTCGGCATCCCCACCGTCGCCACCGTGAGGTGGACCGTCGGGCAGGTGCTGCGGCGTCTGCTGCCGGAGGGCAGCGAGCCGGTGTGGCGCGACGCCTCCGGCAACGTCCACCTCCTGCAGGTGTTCGTCCACGAGGGCTGGGTGGGACGACGCATCCGCGAGTTGTCCGCGGCCGCCCATGCCCCCATCCCCTTCATGGTCCGTGTCGGCAAGGGTCTGGTCCCCGACAGTGAAACCGTGTTCCAGGATGGCGACATGATCTTCGTCGGCTGTGAGACCGACCGAACCTCCGATATTGAAACCCTGTTCGCCACCGCCCCAGCCAGGCATTAGGAGGAAAGATGAGAGTCGCCATCGCCGGTGCCGGCAACGTGGGGCGGTCGATCGCCCGTGAACTGATTGCCAATGGCCATCAGGTGCTGTTGATCGAACGGGATCCGCACTCCATCAAGCCGGAGTCCGTGCCGGGTGCCGAGTGGTTCCAGGCAGACGCCTGCGAACTGCAGACACTCGAGGATGCGGAACTGGAGAACTGCGACGTCAGTATTGCTGCCACTGGCGACGACAAGGCCAACCTGGTGCATTCACTGCTGGCCAAGACGGAGTTCGGGGTGCCCCGCACCGTGGGTCGGGTCAACCATCCGGGGAACGAGTGGATGTTCGACGACGTCTGGGGCGTCGACGTGGCGGTCTCGACGCCACGGATCATGTCAGCGCTCGTCGAGGAGGCGGTGGCCACGGGTGATCTGGTGCGCCTGTTCACCTTCAACAAGTCGACGACGAACCTGTCCGAGATGCGGCTACCAGCCGACTCGTCCTACGTCGGGCGCCGCCTTCGTGACATCGAGCTGCCCATGGATGCGGTCCTCGTGGCCATCATCCGTGACGGCGTTCCCCTCGTACCGGACCGCGACGGTGCGCTGGAGGGCGAGGACGAGCTGCTGTTCGTCGTCAGCCAGCAGGCTGAGTCCGAACTGGCGGCCATGTTCACCGCAGACGACGACTAGCTGACCCGGACCAGTTCCCCGGATCGCGCCGTCGTCTTAACGTGCGTCACGCAATTCCTAGGAGAGGACCTCGAACTCGGGGTTGAAGATGACCCTGCGGCCCTCCTCCTCCGTGAGCCGACCCGACACGATGACGTGACGACCCGGGATGATGCATTCCAGCCGTCGACGGCCCATCCAGATCAGGCTCACGGTGCCGGTGCCGTCGGTGAGGTCGGCCTCGAGCCACGAGGTGTTGGATGCGGTCACCGACGTGATGGTGCCCCGCACTGTCACCTTTTGACGGGATGCGCACTCACTCAACGGCACGGCACCCGCCTCGCGGGCCTGGTCGGCAAGGTCCTCTGCCTCCAGTTGTTCCGCCGTGGAGAGGAAGCGCCGGAAGCGCTCCCCCACCGTTCGACGCTTGCGCTGCTGGTCGGTCATTTCTCGTCCAATTGCGGAATCTCCATGAGGAGCACGCTGCCGGGAACCGCCGGCTCCGGGCCTCGGCGCACCACGAGGTTGGTGAAGAATTCCCACATGGCCAGGTCGGCGTCCTGGTTGTCCGGTTCGAGAGCCGCCTTGCCCATGACGACACCTCGGAGCACCCACCCGGGCCCCTGGCACAGCCAGGTCCGCGACAGATGCGTGGCGGGCTTGCCATCGGGGGTTGTCACCGGGAGGCGGCGGCGCAGCTCTGCCCCGAAGGGGCCCTGGACCAGTTCGACCTTGCCGTCGGCTTCTTCTGTGGCCTTGATGATCTCCTCACGGATCTCACCCAGCATCGACGATCTGGTGGGGCCGGCAAACACGGCAACCTCCATGGCGGAGGTGCCGTCGGAGATGAGCAGCGCCTGCACCTTCTCCTTGGCCTTGTCCACCTGAAGTTGGAGGTTCATCTTGTCAAAGGGGGTGATGACGAGAGTGCCAAGATCGAGGCGCTTGACCTCATCGGCGTCGAGATCGACCTCCGCGACGTCGAACGGGCCCTCCTCGCGATCGAAGGCAGCGTCCCAGGCATCCCAGGTGGCCGCCTCGTCGCCGGCGGATTCCCCGACCAGCTCCTCGGTCACGTCGTCGACTTCTGCGTCGACGTCCTTCGTGCGTCCGACATCCACGGTTGCAGCCTCTCTCAGTTGACCTCAGACGTGTCAATACCCACGCCAGTAGAACCATAACCACCCGAACCACGATCCGTCTCATCGAGGGAGCGCACCGCCTCGAACTGCGCAGTGATGCATGGCACCACCACCAGTTGGGCCACGCGGTCACCCGCCGACAGGGCGATTGCCTCGGCCGGATCGTGATTGATGAGACACACCAGGATCTCGCCCCGATATCCCGAGTCGATGACACCGGGGGCGTTCACGATACCCAGCCCCCGGCGGGCCGCCAGTCCGGAGCGCGGCGTGACGAGCCCCACCGTGCCCTGCGGCAACGCAACCCTGACGCCCGTGCCCACGAGCGCGCGCTCCCCCGGCTCGAGGCGGACGTCGGCGGTGCACCGAAGGTCTGCCCCCGCATCGCCCTGCCGTGCGTAGGACGGCGCTGACAGCCCGGCCTCCAGCATCACGGGGATCCTCATGCCGAGCCCACGCTGATGGCTTCGACGGCGGCGGCGAACTCCTGGGGCCGACGACTGCTGATGAGCCAGTGCGGATGCGGGTCGGCGGCGTCGTTCAGCCGGATGCGCACCAGGTCCGTGATGTAGGGCCGTGTCACGAGGAAGTCGCGTGGGTTGGCGCCGGCCGCCATGGCATGCGCGCTCTCGTCGCGGTCCAGCGGCTCGACACCGGCGATCCAGCGGCCCTCAAGTGTGTAGCGCCCCACGTGGAGCACCCCATCGACGACACTGACGGCCGTGTGACCGTAGGAGAAGACGACGACCGCAACGGCGAGCCCGAACAGGCCCACGATCACCACACCCTGCTGCCATGGGACGTAGGCGAGGATCGCCATGGCGACGCTGGCCACGAGCAGCGCGGCCACGAGCCACCACCAGGAGGGCACCCGAAGGCGCTCGACATAGGTCATCCCACCAATCTAGTCCGGGGTGTGAAGCATAATGAAACGCGTCTACAAGGAAAGAGGCCAACCAATGGGTATGTCCGAGAAGGTGTTGTGGAAGGTGTACGCGGGAGTCCTGGGTGCGGTGACCACGTTGGTCGCTCAGAAGGTGGTGACGAAGGTGTGGGAGCTCAGCACCGGCGACACGCCGCCCGATCCCAATGATCCCGACACTCCGCTGACAATGGCCCTGATCTGGGCTGCATCGAGCGGCCTTGGAGTCGGCATGGCGCAACTGGCGATGAACCGCTTCATGCAGCGTCGGTGGATCTCCAACATGGGGCAGAAGGCTCCCGGCGGGCTCGTCAACAAGCTGGACCTGTCCAAGAAGTGACAACACGAAAGGGGGCGGGAACGGATGTGATCCGTTCCCGCCCCCTCGTGTGTCGTCTCACACGCAGTCGATGCAGTACCCCTGGCCGTTCTTGGTCTCCGCGAGTTGGCTGGTTGCCTTCACGAGAAAACAGGATGCGCAGGTGAACTCGTTCGCCTGCTTGGGCAGGACACGAACCGTCAACTCTTCGTGCGAGAGGTCCGCGCCAGGTAGTTCGAACGATTCGGCCGCTTCGACCTCGTCCTCGTCCACCTTGCCGGAATTCTTGTCATTGCGCCGCGACTTGAGTTCTTCGAGCGAATCCTCGTTCGTTTCCTCGTCGTTCTTGCGCGGGGCGTCGTAGTCAGTAGCCATCCGCCGGTCCTTTCTCTGGCCCACACCATGTCGTACCCAGCCGACTTGATCGGGGTATGTGTACCACATTCCTGCGTACACGCAAGTGGTAGCTCGTCAATGTCCATGACGCGAACATCCGGATGCGACGGGGCACGTCTCATGGGGGGCACGATCCGCTGATAGGTTGGGCGCCAGCAAGCTTCCAGGTAGAGGTGAGAATGAACAGTGGAATGAGCCCGCGCGAGATCCAGGCGCGCCTCCGGGCTGGTGCCTCCATCCCAGAGGTGGCGGCCGAGGCAGGGGTGAACGTCGACCGCATTGCCGGTTTCGCGATACCTGTGATGGCGGAGCGTGCACACATGACACGCACAGCCCTCGCGTCCAGCGTCCGCCGCCGTGGCGACGGCTCCGGCCACCGACGTCTCGGGGAGCTCATCAGTGAGCGCCTTCAGGCGCGTGGTCTGGACGCCGACATCGTCGAATGGGACTCATGGCGCCAGAACGACCTGAAATGGCGGCTCGTGGGGCTCCTTGACGACCAGGCGGCATCGCGGGCGGCCGAGTTCATTTTCGATTCGAAAAGCCGCTTCAGCGTCGCCGACAACTCCGACGCCCGGTGGATGATCGGTGAGGAGCCGCCCGGAAGCCAGGGTGACCCGGACAACGAGAACACCATCGACTTCCACGACGAGTTGGCGCTGGTGCGGGCAATATCGGAGGATCCCACCTTCGTCACGACTGGTACCGGAACCCCCGGGGATGACGTCCCCCAGTTCGACTCCCCGTATGAGGGATCCGCGCACACCTCCGAACTCGATGAGCTCTACGACATGCTCAGCGGCGTCAGCGAGGACTCCGTCCGGATCTATCTGGGTCTCGAGGACGACGTCGAGGAATCCGGCGATACCGCCGCTGCCACTGATGAACCTGCAGCGCCTGCGCTTGCCCAGGCGACCTCTGGGACTTCTGAGGAGACACCCTCGCCAGATGCTCACACCGAGGATGCGGCGGTCGATACTGCCGCATCGGGTGAGTCGGTCGCCGACGACCTGTCGGAACATCCCGACCTCGAGGCCGACGACCTGAAGGACGCGAGCGCAGCGGTCGTGGAGGCGCAGGGTCAGGACACACATGCGGCAGACGAAGCTGCCGCTGACGGCGGACCGGCCGACAGCCCCGCTCAGCCGGGGGCCGCGCGCCCCGAGCCGACACCGGAGGCTGCGGAGCAGGATCCGCTGGTGCCCGACGTCGCCCCTGCGGCCCCCAAGCGCAAGCCTGCCCGCAAGCGCGCCAGTATCCCGAGCTGGGACGAGATCATGTTCGGCGGGCCCGGCCGCAGCTGAGCCCGGTGCCGCAGTGTGGGACACACTGCGGCACGTCGAGGGCGTAGGCCTGCCGACAGACCTCCTGCATGACCTCCCCCACCTCGCGGGATGCTGCTGTGTCTCAGGAACTTGTGGCCCTCGGCCGACACGAGACAACTCCTCGTACAGCACGAGGGGCCGGCCTCCATGATGGAAGCCGGCCCCTCGTGTGTGTCGTGTGCTCAGTTGGAAAAGCGCACGATGTTGTTGAACACCCAGAGATCATCCAGTTCGTAGCGGTAGGTCCCGTTGGCGTTCCTGACGGGGACAACCGTGTTCGGCGTCCAGATGAAGCTGCGGCAGCCGTTGCGACCGGTGACCGCGGTGTCGCACTCCGTGCGCCACTGACGACCGTCGAGCGCAGTCCAGCTGCCGGCCCTACCCAGCGGGTTGTTGGCCCACAGGGCGCGCGACGACTCCAGGTACGTCAGGTTGTTGAAATGCCAGCCGGTCTTCGAGACGAACGTGCCGCCGACGTTCTGGACCTGGGTGGCCCAGATGTCCGTGCGGCATCGCATCGTCTGCGAGTAGGGCTCGCACTTCGTGAACCACTTGCGGCCGTTGACCGTGTGGTACCCCGGTGTGGAGTAGACGTCCTTGGCGGGTGTGCTCGTGGTGCTTGACGAGGGCGCAACAGTCGGCTTCACCGTGGGCCTGACGGTTGAGGTCGCCGTTGCCGTGACCGTGGTCGTCGGCGTCACCGTGGTGGTGGGCGTCGACGTGACCGTCGCGGTGGCGGTCGCCGTCGCAGTGGCCGTGACCGTGGTCGTCGGCGTCACCGTGGTGGTGGGCGTCGACGTGACCGTCGCGGTGGCGGTCGCCGTCGCAGTGGCCGTGACCGTGGTCGTCGGCGTCACCGTGATGGTGGGCGTCACCGTGATGGTGGGCGTGACAGTGACCGTCGGGGTGACGGTGACCGTCGCGTTGGGGTTGGGGTCAGTCCCGCACTCGGCGGGAGGAGTCCACGTCCCGGCAACGACCGAGGCGGGACCATCGGGCGCCACCTGGCCCTCGCTCAGCCCGCGGAACTGCACCTCACCGGCGGTGGCGAAGAGGCTTCCCGCCTCCTGCGGTGCCGTGGCCGTGATCCGCACGTGAGTGACCATGGCATCCACGGCAATGGCGGTGGAGCCACGACCGGCGTTGAGTGTCACTTCCTGCGCACCTGTCCACGCCGTGCCGTCGGTGCTGAACTCGACGCTCATGGTCTTGACCTGACCGTTGTCGCTGCTCTGGCGCGGGGTCCACACAATCTGGCTGAGGTCAACCTCCTTGCCGAGGTTGAACGTCAGCGTGTGCGGGTACGTGGCTGCGGGGGCGGCCCACTTGGAGTGCCAGAAGGTGGCCGGGTTGCCGTCGACCAGAGCGGTGGCGACACCGTTGGGCGCACCCTCGTTGGGAGCCTCGGACGATGCCTGGGCCGTGACACCTGTCACCGCGATGCCGGGAGGAGGCGTGGTCTGCGAGTCGACCGTGAGGATCTTCTCGACGAACCGACCTGCGGAGTCCTTGACGCGGAGCAGGTGGTCGCCCTTGATGCTCTGGTACGCCACGTAGTGACTGAAGAAGGCCTTGCCGGCCTCATCACTCACCACGGAGCCGATGCGCGTGCCATCCCAGAGGATGTCCAGGAACTCGTGGGGTGTGAGACCGGCCAGGGTCACGCCCACGCGGGAGTCGTCCCTGGCGGTCGTGGCGCCCAGCACCATGCTCGGCACCTGGCAGTCATCGACGGCTGCCGTGACGGGAACGACGTAGTCGCCGGTGACTGTGACCTTGGCAGTGCCGACGCGACCGTCGGACAGCGTGACGGTGACGTCGTAGCTGCCAGCGGTGCCATACGTGTGGTCGGCGCCGATGCGGTAGAGCGAGCCGGAGGAGACCACGCCACGCGGATTGTCGGTGACGAACGTGGCCTCAGCGGCGGCGGAGCCATCACCGAAATCGATGGTGGCGGTCAGCGGCCCCGCCAGTGCGGACTTGCTGGTGCCGTCGGCGTCGTTGACAGCGTCCACGGCGACGGTCCTACCGTCAGCGGAGACCTTGGTGCCCGGGGCGGCGAAGTGTGCCACCTCGATGCGGTGAGACGCTTTGGTGCGCGCCTGGGACGAAAGCGCGGCCAAGTCGGTGCCCCAGGCAACGAGCGGACCGTCGTAGAAGTTGGACTCCATGGCGAGCAGTCGCGGTCCGACAGCGTTGAGGCGCTTCATGAAGTCGTTGACGTTGCGCTGCGACTGCTGGGACCAGCCGATCTCGGCGTGCGAGACGGCGCGGGGGAAGATCAGGAACTCGTTCTGCTTGCCGCCACGATGGGTCTCGGACCACAGGGGTGCCTCGACACCGAGGATGTCATCCTCTTCTGCGATGGGCACGACGGTGCGGGGGTTCCAGTTGTAGTACTTGTCCACGTCGCCCTGGCCGGCCCAGGTGAGGCCGATGGGGGTCTTCGCGTTGTACTTCATGTCCAGGTAGGAGGAGTCCGACTTGGACACGATGACCTTGGCGCCGGCCTGGATGGCCTTGGCCGTGGGGTCGGTGCTTCCCACCCAGTACTGGACGACGTCGCCCGGCGCCAGACCGGCTTCGGCAACTTCGTTCCAGCCGATGGTGCTCTTGCCGAGTCCACGCACGATGGCAATGGTCTGCTGGACGAATGCCACGTAGTCGTCGTGGGGCGTGACGTGGGACTCGTCGCCACCCATGTGGAAGTACGGTCCGGGCGTCATCTCGGCGATCTGGCCGAAGATGTGCTTGATGGCCACGAAGGTCTTCGGGTTGTCGACATCCAGGGTGGATTCGCCGACGTTGCCGTTGTTCTGCTCCTTGACGGTGCCGTACACCGTCGGGAACGGCCGTGCCTTGCCACCGTTGAGCTCGGGGAGGGCGTGCAGCATGGCCTTGGTGTGGCCGGGCACGTCGATCTCGGGGATCACGGTGATGAAGCGGTCGGCGGCGTACGTGACGATGTCTTTGTAGTCCTGCTGCGTGTAGAACCCGGTCCGGCCGAACTCCTCCTTGTAACCCCTGGCGTCCGTCAGCATGGCGGACTGGCCGGAGATCTTCACGAGGTTGGTGTAGTCGATGGTGTCACCGGCTTCCCTGCCCTCGTTCGTGATCTCGATGCGCCAGCCCTGGTCGTCTGCGAGGTGGAGGTGCAGGCGGTCCTGCTTCGTGGAGGAGATGGTGTCGATGATGTTCTTCAGCTCCGGCACGCTCACGAAGGAGCGGGCCGAGTCCACCTGGATGCCGCGGTGCTGGAAGCGGGGGGCGTCCTTCACGTCGACGGCTGGTGCAGACCAGTCACGGAGAACGGTCACTTCGGACTCGATCATCGGCGGGAACAGCTGGCGCAGCGTCTGGACACCGTTGTGGAGGCCATGGGCCGCCTTGGCTGTGATGACAGCGCCAGTGCTGCGGACCTGCAACGAGTAGCCCTCGCCAACACTGGGCGTGGAAAGCTCTGCGTAATCGGTGTCCAGCACGAGGCGGATGGAGTTGGCGGTGGCGGAGGTCACGACCCGCAGCGGGAACCCCGTGGAGACGCGCCAGCGCTCAGCCAGCACGTTTGCCACGACGACGGCGTCGCCGGCGGCCTCAATCGTGGTGTCGGCGTTCAGGACGAAAGCAGCCTCGGTGTCGAGGACGGCCAGTTCCTGGGGCAGCGGTACAAGGCTCACGTTGCTGTCGACGACGGCAGCCTCGGGGCCGTCCCAGACCTGGAACTCGTACAGGCTCATGCCGTACTTGGTCCCGTTGATGGGGGTGCGGTCAATGCCCTGCATGCGGACGTACTGCCAGGGTGTGCCAGCCGTGGCAGGGTTCAGGGTGTGGGTCAGGGTGGGGGCACACGGGGAGTTGGGGATCTCCGTGGTGGCGTCGGTCCAGGCCGTCCCGTCATGGGAGACCTGCACCTTGTACTTCGCGGCGCACGCGACCTCCCACAGGATGGTGACGTGGTCGATGTTCGTGGCCTTGGCCAGCTTCACCTGCAACCATGCATCGTCAGCGGTGTTGGACGACCACCGGGTTCCGGGATCACCGTCGGTCGCCAGGCTGAACCGCCACTGCGTGGCGGATTCATCACCCGAAGCGCTCACGACCGCACCTGCGGACGCCAGCGCCACGTTGACTCCGGGGGCTGCCTGACTTGTTGTGGGGGCCAGCGTGGTCACCAAACCTGTGACGACCAGGGCCACTGCCGACATGAGTGCCACTACGCGTGACGTCATGTGTAAGCGCATCGTTGCACCTTCTCCATCGAGCGCCACCGGCTGCGGCGCTGTTCGGGTGATCCTCGCACGCGCTCTTTGCTCCCGGGAACCCATCGATCACTGCGACTGCCCGAAACGGGCACACCCACTCGACTAGTACTTTTTGGTACTAGCCCAATTCAAAGGGCAGCGGCTCGGGCGACAGCGTGGCCTTGGCGCGCGTCGCCGTCATACGGCGGCGGTGGTGCGCACGGCACAGAACCTCGTAGCGCACTTCCATCCCACTCTCGGTGTCACCTACCACCACTTGGGAACCCTCCGTGACCATCAACCCGTTGACGGTACGGGCATTGTGGGTGCCCTTCGCGGAGCACCAGCACAGCGGTCCGAGCGGCAGGGTCTCGGTGCGATCAGCAAGCTCGACAAGCCGCTGCGAGCCGGGGAACAGCTTCGTGCGGAAGTCGGCAAGGATGCCGAAGGTGTAGACGTCGAGTTGAAGTTCGTCAACGATGCGCGCCAACTGCTCGACGTGTTCACCCGTGTAGAACTGGGCCTCGTCACACACCAGGTAGTCAACGCGCTTGCCGCCCGTCAGCTCGGCGATGACGTAGCGCCAGAAGTCGAACTCCTCGGTGACCTCGATGGCCGGGGATGACAGTCCCAGACGCGATGTCACGCTGGATGTCCCGGAGCGATCCTGCTGCGTGAACAGACGGCCCTGACGACCGTGCGTGGACTGGGTGTGATGGAACTGCAGGGCGAGCGTCGACTTGCCACAGTCCATGGGTCCCGTGTGGAAGACCAGCTCAGCCAACGTTGTCCCCTTCGATGACGGATCGGTACACCGAGACGTATTTCTCGGCCATCCGATCGGCGCTGAGAGACGGTAGCAGTGCAGGCGTGGCTGCTGCCAACCGTCCCCGCACCACCGGATCGCACAGTGTCCGGAACCCCGCGGCCATGGACGTGATGTCCGGCCCCGTGAGATAGGAACTCTCCGGCGACAGGCCGACGGTGAGCCTGTCGTCGCAGTACATGACGGGAAGCCCGGCTGCGACAGCCTCCGTGATGACGAGCCCCTGGGAGTCGAAGCGGTAGCTGCTGAGCGCCATCACATCGGCGTTGCGGAGCTCGGAGGCGATCGCCTCCAGCGAGCCGAGGTGGCCACGAAAATCGATGCGTGGGTGCCCGGCCGCCAGTTCCCGCAGGGCGTTTCGCTGGTCGCCGTCTCCCACGATGACGAGCTCGGCGTCAGGCCTGTCGGCCGTGATGAAGGCCTTGATGAGGACGTCGAGGCGCTTCTCCTTGGCGAGCCGTCCCACCGACAGGAACCGGACACGGTCGTCGGTGCGGGTCCGCTCGGCCTGGTCGATGGTCGTCTTCATGCGCTCGTTGTACCCGGTGGGGACAACGAACCCGTTCAGTTCCCTCCCGGCCGCCTCGTTGATCAGCTCCAGCATGAACGGCGACGGGACCGTGTGGGCGTCCACCTTGCCGGCCAGGTCGGCGAAGGACGCCCAGTCCATGCGAGCCGCCAGACCCCCCGTCTCCTTCTCCCTGCCCGGCAGTGTGGACCGGGGAGGTCGGCGACCGCTGGCCGCTGTCAGGACAGGGTTGATGACCCACTGGTAGGACAGGGTCCCGAAGACGGCGGACTTCACCGTCTGGTGGGTGCCCGCAATATTGGCGTGAAAGGTGTGCACGTGCGGGATGGACTGCAGCTTGGCCAGACGGGCACCGAGGATCATGGCGCCGCGATCCGTCTGCGTGTGGATCACGTCGAAGGTGGCGCACCTGTCGATCAGTGCGGCCCGCTTCTGGGAGAAGTGCAGGACGCTGAGATGCGCGGACGTGCCCTCGATGTAGAGCGTGGGGCACTCGATGGTCCTGCACCCCCTGGGCTTCTGCAGATGGCGGTCCGGGGCGATGAGGGTGACGTCGTGGCCGAGGGCCACGAGTGACTCCAGTTGGGTCTCCACGGATCGGGCCACTCCCCCGGAGGAGGGGTAGAAGTCGTCCAGGATGAAAGCGATCCTCATTGCGGGCCGAACGCGAACAGCGGGACCACCATCTCCTCAGCGGTGAGGGAACCGTGCATCCCCACCAGGGAGAACTCGCCGGGGAACGCCGAGGTCATGACCCCCCAGTCGGCGCGCATGGCCACCAGTACGTCGCCGATGCGGGGTACCACCCGTGGGTCCACGTCGAGGCCGAACCAACCGGCCGCCAGCGCCTCGTCCCGCGTGAGGACGTGGGCGCGGTCCCCCATGAACTCCGACCAGGAGGCCGCGACGCGTCGCGGGTTGTCGCAGTACAGCTGTCGGAAGCGCGCCTCGCCACCGATGTGGCGGCAGCCCGCCAGGGCCGTCTCGTCGTCGGCGACGATCTTGCGGTGGGTCGGAACATTGACCATGCCGTGGTCGCCTGTGACGAGCAGACAGGTGTCAACGGGAAGGTGGTCCGCCAGTTCCGCGACCATGTCGTCGATGCGCGCCAGCCTGTCCAGCCACTGCCACGAACCCACTCCGTAGCCATGGCCGTCGTGGTCAAGCATGCGTTCGTAGCAGTAGACCACCTGATGGGTGGAAAGGGACTGCAGGACGAGGTCAACGAAATGGCCGGACTGTCCTTCCTTCTCCACTCCGAGGTGCTCTGTGCCGCCGAAGGCCAGCTGCGTCAGCGCGCTGTCGGCAAACCGGGACAGTGAGACAGCGCCGGAGTGCTGGCCACGGGCGGCCATGCGTTGGAACGCCGTGTCGTGGCACCGGAACCCCTGGATGTCGTCGGGTCCCCCGTCCCACGTGAGGGCATTGAGCAGGCGATCAGTGGCCGGGTCGAGAAAGGTGTACCCCACCACGCCGTGCTGGCCGGGAGGTACCCCGCAGCCCAGGCTCGTCAGAGACGTCGCCGTGGTCGACGGCACCGAGCACGTCAGCTCTGTGGCCACATCCAGGTGCCCCGCCAGCATTTCGGCGTGGTCCGCGTGAGCCTGCAGTGGGTACCAGCCGAGACCGTCCACCAGCAGCAGCACGTACCGGGACGCGCGCGGCAACCCCAGCACCGGGGTGGTGCCGGAGAGGGACGCCTCGATGCTGGGGAGCAGGCTGGCGAGCGTCGCACCGCCGTAGCGGGGCGCGATGAACTCTTCGTGCATCAACCCACCCGGGACTGCAGCAGGGCGCCGAAGTCGAGGAGGCGCCGGGTGTTGGAGTCGCCGTCACCGACGGGGCTCATGCGCACGGTCAGGTCGTTGGGCACCTGCATGCCGGTCCAGCCATGGTCGGCGTCGCAGCTCGGGTCGTCGCAGGACGCCGGCCCGAGGTCGAGGCGCCGCGCCGCGCCCCACACCAACGTCAGCCAGGTCTCCACCACCTCGGAGTCCTCACCGTAGGACTGGGGCTTGCTGACCGAACGCGTCACCACCACGGAGTCGATGGCGCGCAGCGCCACCACCTCTGACGTCGTGAGAGCCCTGTCCGTGGCGCCGTCGTCGCCGTCGTCGGTGTGGCAGATCAGCAACTGACGTTCCGTCAACACCAGAACGGTGATGTGACGCTGCACCTCATGGCCGGCGAAGGTGGCTTCGTGGTGCACCAGGTGCCCCACCACGGGCTGGCTGCCGAGACCGCTGGCGATCGTGTCAGTCACCAGCTCGGGGTAGAAGCCGCACTCCGAAATCTGGTGGACGAGGTCCGCGGGCAGCACTGTGCGCGTCTGGTCGAGATGGGTCACGGGACTCATTGTCCCACGCTTGCCCTATGTTGTGGGCCATGAAGTCTCGCCCCTTCTTCGCTGCCCGCATCGAGGACCACATCACCAACCTCCTCAGCAGAATGCTGTCCCGGCGCGGCTGGGACCAGGCCATCGTCGGCTACACGGGCTTCGGTACTCCCGAGCAGGTACGGGTGCTGGCCCGAGTCGTCCTGAAGCCACCCAAGGAACTGGGAATAGTGCAGGCGGCCTACGACTTCCTGCATCGCCGGGGGTGGCGCAACTTCATCGCGGCGCCGCTGGGCAACGCGCAGGCATGGATCATCCTGAACGGTGCGCCGGTGCTCGTGCAGGCCGACCGCAGCGGTTACATCGACGTGCGTGTGAAAAATCCGGGTCTGGCACCCGGCTGGCACACCATTGAGGTGCGCAGCGCCGACGGCAGCAGCGGTGGCGTCGAGGTGCAGATCATCGACTCCGAGGAGACCTTCGGGATCGTCAGCGACATCGACGACACCATCTTGTCGACGTGGCTGCCCCGCCCCTTCCTGGCCGCCTGGAACTCCTTCTTCCTCACGGAGCAGGCGAGGCAGGCGGTCCCCGGGATCGCCCGGTTCTACCAGGGGATGCTTGCCGACCACCCCGGAGCTCCCGTGATCTACGTTTCCACTGGCGCCTGGAACACCTACCCCATGGTCAGTCGCTTCCTGGCCCGCCACGGCATCCCGAAGGGCGCGATGCTGCTGACGGACTGGGGTCCCACCAACACGGGCTGGTTCCGCAAGGGGCCCGACCACAAGCGCACCTGCCTGAGGGAGTTGGCCCGCGACCTGCCGAACATCCGGTGGGTGCTGGTGGGCGACGACGGCCAGCACGACCCGGAGCTGTACGCGGAATTCGCGACGCTCCAGCCGCGCCACGTGCGGGCCAGAGCAATCCGCCAGCTCACGCCCGGTGAACACGTGCTGGCCCACGCCATGCCGTTCGACCAGCGGGAGCCGGAGAGGTGGTCCCCCGACACGGCTCCGGAGGTCCGGGCTCCCGACGGTGATGGACTAGCCGATAAGCTGCGCACGATCATCTGACACACAGCACGCACCACAGGAGGGCCGAGGGCCAATGGCGAAGACCAGGACCGAGGACGACACCTTCGACGAGAACATTCTGGACGTCGACGTCACCGAGGAAATGGAGACCAGCTTCCTCGAGTACGCCTACTCGGTCATCTACTCCCGTGCGTTGCCGGACGCCCGCGACGGGCTCAAGCCCGTGCAACGACGGATCCTCTACGCCATGGACGAGATGGGGATCCGACCCGAGCGCAGCCACGTGAAGTGTGCACGGGTGGTGGGGCAGGTCATGGGTGTCCTGCACCCCCACGGTGACACCGCCATCTACGACGCCCTGGTACGCATGGCACAGCCGTGGTCGGTGCGGTTGCCGCTCATGGATGGCCACGGCAACTTCGGCTCTCTTGATGCTGGCCCCGCGGCGATGCGCTACACGGAGGTCCGGATGGCGCCGGCTGCTCGCGCCATGACGGCGGGCCTCGACGAGGACACCGTCGACTTCAAGCCCAACTACGACGGCAAGGAGACCGAACCGGCCGTCATGCCGGCTGCATTCCCCAACCTGCTCGTCAACGGTGCCACCGGCATCGCCGTCGGCATGGCCACCAACATCGCCCCCCACAACCTCGTGGAGGTGGTTGCGGCACTGAAGCAGTTGCTGGTCACACCGACCATGGAACTCGACGAGCTGATGCGTTTCCTCCCCGGGCCCGATCTGCCCACCGGTGGCAAGATCATCGGGCTCGACGGCGTCCGTGACGCCTACGCCACTGGTCGTGGCAGTTTCAAGGTGAGGGCCACCGCACGCATTGAGAAGGTCACGCCCCGACGCCAGGGCATCGTCGTCACGGAACTGCCCTACATGATCGGCCCCGAGAAGATCATCGAGCAGATCAAGAAGGCCGTGGGCGAGAAGAAGCTCAGCGGCATCGCCGACGTCAAGGACCTCACGGATCTGGCCCACGGCACCCGACTGGTGATCGAGGTGAAGAACGGCATCAATCCTGAAGCGCTCCTCGAACAGCTGTACCGGGTGACCAAGCTGGAGGACACGTTCGCCATCAACGCGGTGGCACTGGTCGAGGGCCAACCCCGCACCATGACTCTCATCGAGATGCTGCAGGTCTACCTCGACCACCGCATCGAGGTGACGCTGCGGCGCACCCGGTTCCAGCTCGCAAAGGCCACCGATCGGCTCCACCTGGTCCGCGGCCTCATGATCGCCATCGCCGACATCGACGATGTCATCGCCATCATCCGCAGCTCCGAGGACGCCAACGAGGCGCGCACGCGCCTCATCGGCGCCTTCAACCTCGACGAGATCCAGGCCAACTGGATCCTCGACATGCAGCTGCGTCGCCTCACCAAATACTCCACCATCGAGTTGGAGAAGGAGGCCGCGGAACTCAACGAGCGCATCGCCGGGCTCCGCGAGATCCTCGACGACGACGCAATCCTCCGGTCGGTCCTCACCGGTGAACTGGATGACGTGGTCAAACAGTTCGGCACCCCCCGACGCACGATCCTGCTCGCCTCCAGCGGTCAGGTCTCGCAAACGGCCCAGCCGTTGGAGGTCCCCGACGACCCGTGCTGGGTGCTGCTGTCCGGCACGGGACTGGTGGCCCGTATGGAGGGCGACTCCGCACTGCCCACCACCGGGCCGCGCAGCGCCCACGACGTCATTGTCTCCGCGATCCACACATCCGCGCACGCCGAATTCGGTGTCCTCACCAACCGAGGGCGACTGGTACGGTGCCGCGCCATCGAACTGCCCACGGTTCCCCCCACGGCCAACGCACCCGCCCTGCAGGGCGGGTCACCCGCCAGCGAGCTGTGGCTGCTGGAACCCGGTGAAACCCCGCTGGGCATGACCAGGCTGGGCCCCGAGGCGGCCGGTCTTGCCATCGGCACCCGCCGAGGTGTCGTGAAGCGCGTCGCCCCCGAGTACCTGTCCAAGGATGCGTGGGATGTCATACGCCTCGACGACGGCGACGAGGTGGTGGGGGCCGTCGAACTCCGTGACCCGAATCTGCACCTGGCCTTCATCACCACGGATGCCCAGCTCCTGCACTTTCCCGCCTCCACCGTTCGCCCGCAGGGACGCGCGGGCGGCGGGATGTCGGGCATCAAGCTGGCGCCCGGCGCGTCGGTGATGTGGTTCGGGGCGGTCGATCCCGCCGCAGACGAGCTGGCCACCGTTTCCGGCGCCAGCACCTCGCTGCCGGGCACCGAGGTGGGCGCCGCCAAGGTGACCGCCATGCTCCACTACCCGGCGAAGGGTCGCGCCACGGGTGGGGTGCGCTGCCACCGCTTCCTGAAGGGTGAGGACGTTCTCATTGCCGCAGGGATCGGCCGCTCCCCCGTCATCGCGTCCGCAGCCAGTGGATCGCCGGTGGAGTTGCCGCCCACCACGGATCGCCGCGACGGCTCCGGACTGCCGGTCTCCCAACCTGTGACATCACTGGCCGGCCGAGGCTCCGGCCGCACAGCCGCATCTGCGGATGTCTCCCCCGAGGGGATTGGTACCGTCCCGCAGGACGATGCCACCGCTGCGCCCCGCGAGCCCGACCAGGCTCCTCTGCTGTAGCCACGGACGTGATGTGCCAAGAATCCCCGCGGGGCACTAATCTGGGCGAGAAAGGAGCGCTGATGAGCTTCACTGATCTTCTGGATTCCAACGGGGTGTACGCCCAGGACTTCGAGCACGGCGGGTTTGACGGCATTGCCCGCTCAGGCGTCGCCATCCTCACCTGCATGGACTCGCGCATTGAGCCGCTGGCCATGGTGGGCCTCCACATCGGGGAGGCGAAGATCCTGCGCTCACCCGGTGGCCGCGTGTCCACCTCGATGATGACGGGCCTCGCCCTCAGCGTGCAGTTGCTGAACGTCGACCGCATCATGATCGTCCCCCACACCAAGTGCGCCATGGCCAACGGCAGCGACGAGGACATCCGTGCGGTGATCTCGGAGCGCAGCGGGCTCGACACCACATGGCTGGAGTTCGGCACCACACCCGACCAGGTGCAGCGCCTCCAGCACGACGTCCGCGCCGTCCGCAACCACCCCCTCATCAAGGACCGGGCCGAGGTGGGCGGTTTCATGTATGACGTCGACACTGGTCTGCTGGAACAGCTCGCCTGAGCTCATCGGGGTGCATCTCCACCGGTTCGGGGTGCGCGTCGGTGATGCAGAGGATCCGGAGCCACCGGTTGGTGAGCAGCCCGTACAGGTCAGGTTGCCTCCGCAACACGGCGGCCACGGCCTCGGGCGCGGCCGCCACCACCACCATCAGGCGGGCCGGTTCGTGCCGGGCTGCCAGGGGGTCGGTGCGCAGGTCGACCGGCGACAGTGACTGCCAGGGCAGACCCGTGCGCAGGTCACCGTGGGATCCCGTGATCACGCCCACGTCACCCACCACGTTGTGCGTGGTCTTGTCGCCGGCACCGAAGGTCTCCGGTGCGATGGTCGAGAAGTAGTACTGGGCATTGATCCACTGGCCCACCACCACGGGCGCCGTGAGGATCTGCTCAAGGATCCCGTGCTCCGGGGTGTCCAGAGTGGCATCGTAGGACTGCAGGAACACCCGCCCCGCCAGGTCCAGCCCGGCCGTCATGCGGCGAGGACCGACGACCATGGCCAGGTTGCCCGCCAGACCCCACTCGGGCATGGGCTCAGACCAGTCAGCTGACCTGCGGGCGGCGTTCTCCTGAGCCGTGCGGGATCGGCTGTCTCCCGGCCGCGAGGGCAGGAAGGCCATCCGCTGTGCCACGGAGCGCTGACCGGCAGGGCGCGCCTGGTACTGCAGCAACTCCAGTTCCGCCCGGTGGCTCTCCCAGCCGGGTGATGAGGCATCAAGCTCCAGCACGTCCGTGGTGGTGTTGTGGACGGCGGCGATGGCCAACGTCCCCGTGGGAATGGTGATGCCCTGCTCGACCAGTCTTTCCCGGACGGCCGGCTCGTTGAGCATGGAGGCCACCACCTGGGCGTTGATCCGGCCACTGTTGCCACCGCAGGCACCGCAGTCGTAGGCCGCGGCGAACGCATTGTTGGCGACTGCGGCCTCGTGTCCACAGACCACCAGCAGCGGGGCAAAGCCCTGGACAAGCCCGATGGCACGGAGCATCCCGGCGGCAATCCCCGCCTTCTCTTCCAGCGTGGGGCCCACCTGCGCCCCGTCACGAAGGCCCGCAGGCGCCACACGTGGGAGACGCACCTGGTCCCAGACTCTGCCTCCCCACACCCAGCGTTCGCTCTGGCGTCGCCACTGCGCCGGGAGTTGGGCAGAGGCCAGAGAGGCCAGACCGGAGAGCGCACCGGCCGCTTCGGCCACCAGCAGCGCAAGCAGCGGAGTCGACGTCGCGCCGGTGACACCGCGGTGTGCCAATTGCCGCAGGGTGAGGGGGCGTCTGCCGGTCGGGACGACGGCCGAGGGGCGGATCAGCGCCGGACACTGGTCGAACCCCCTCCCCGCACTGTCCTGGACGCGGATGGCAGCACCGAAGAATCCAGCGAAACCGTGGGTCCGGATGGCCGTTGCCTCCTCCAGTGAGCGCCGCAACCGCTCCGAGCGCACATCGATGCACAGCACGAGGTCCGCCGTGGGTGCTTCGGTGGGAATGCTTGCCTCGGACGCACCGTGGACGATCGACGCCAGCATCCGCTCGTGGATCCCGATCTCCCAGGCGCGCTGCCACACCCGCTCCGGGCGCCAGGGCATGCTCCCTTCCGTGACCATTGGCGTCGTCGCCACCACATCGGTGAACGCGCCGCCGCCCACGCTCAGCGCAGCGAGCATGTCCAGGGTCATGCGCAGGGCCACCACTTCCAGCAGAGGCACCTCCGTGTCATGCTGACGGCCCCGCCATTGCGCATGGGACGCCCATCCCGGTCCCGAGGCCAGGAGGGCACAGACGTAGCCCAGACGCGACTCGACGTTGACCCGCCGCAGCAACTCCCCGATGGCCGCCGCAGGGTCCTGCGGCAGGCCAGCCGCCCAGGCTGAGGCCCCCCGTACCCCGATGACACGGTCATAGACGGGCCGCACAGCCGCCTCCCGCCACAGGCTCCACGGCCCGCGCTCCACATCACCGACGCGAGCCCACGCCCGCTGCGTCCACCAGGCCGCATGGTCGTCCACCACCTCGGAGAGTGGGACGTCGAGCCCGACGACCCGACGCCGAGGGCGGGTCCCGACTTCGGAAAAGCGCCGTCCAACACTCACGTGAGGAGTCGTGGGCGCGTCCGCGGCCTCCCGGCAGCGGCGGACGAACCCGGACACATCGGAGATCCCGCGTCCTGTCTTCGCAGCCGTGGGGTACTCATCGAGCGCTGCCGACAGGCCGTGCTCCGTGATGCGCCCGCTATCCAACAGGTCGAGGTAGCTGTGGAGCGGCAGATGCATCCTGGCGCCATGGACTCCTTCCATGATGGTCACGGCCTCGTCGAAGGGCAGGACAGTGAGCCCGGCGAGGGGATTGGCAGCCACGAGCTCGCGCAGGGGCCAGGCGGGCGACACGACGGCACCGGCGGTGCGGATGAGCGCCTGCACCTCCTCCGCCTCCGCTCCATCACCCGTCCCCACCGGCGCGCACACATCAGGGGGTGTGAGTGACCCGCCGATCCTTCGGCTCCACGGTGGGAGGCCGGCACCGCTCAGTGTGGTCGCCAGCACGCCGGACGGCGCCCGTGTGACATCGGTTGCCAGCCGTGCCGTGACCAGGCCCAGAGCAATGACACCGGACAGCAACAGGAACCCCGTCCAGCCGGACCAGATCGGATCGCCCGACAGTGGAGCGCCCACGAGGTGCTCCCAGCCCAGCAGGAGCCACAGGTATCCACCAGAGGCCACGCCTGCTCCCACCACCACCGCTGCCAGGCGGGCGGCGGTGGCTCGCTGTCCTCCGATGGCGGCGCCGGCAGCGGCGGCCACGGCAAGGGCGAGCGCACCCGGGAGCAATCCCATCACCCCTGCCGTCTGCATCAGCATGGCCGGGAATCCGACGAGGACCGCGACGCACGCTGCCGTGGTACCCCCCGCGAAGCTGGCGGCACGGTGTGTCACCGCGGTGCGGTTCAGGGCCCTGCCGCGGGTGATGGCGCCACCGGCGCGGAGGAACAGCCACGCCTTGTAGCAGCCGTGACCGAGCAGGTGGAGCAGTCCCGCGGCAGGCAGACCAAGGCCGATCTGCAGGGTCATGTAACCCATTTGCGCCGTCGTGGAGCAGGCAAGCTGGCCCTTGACGTCGGTGCGCACCCGGCCGTTGAGGGTGCCGAGCACCACGGAACACAGCCCGATGAGGACCATCGCCCCCAGCGCCACGGGGGCCGCACGGTACAGGGGCCAGCAGAGAAGGGCGATGATGCCGGCACCGTTGACGAGCCCCGCGTGCAGGAGCGCCGAGACCGGCGAGGGTGCCTCGGCCGTCTCGGGGAGCCAACGATGGAACGGGAACAGGCTGGAGCGCACCGTGCCCGCCAGGACGAGGCATGCGACAACGGCGAGAGTGACTGACGTTGAGCCCGGATGGAGGCCTTCTCGGTCGATCGTCGGGAGGGCCACCGCGGCGATCCCGACGCCCACCCAGAGTGCCGCATCCCCGAGAAGGAGACGGCGCCGGACAAGACGCGATGCACGCAGTGCCGACACGGTGCGGGGATGGGCGATCAGTGAAGCAATCCCCCACCCACTCACGGAGAACCCCGCCGCCACGAGGACAAGGTTGGAGCCCGCGACCATGAGACCCAGTGCGAGCACGACAACGGTGAAGGTCAGGCAGAACTTGGCGAGCCGTTCCTGGCCGTGCAGGTTGGTTCGCGCATACCCGGCCACCAGCCAGGTGAGGAACCCCACGAAAACCAGCAGGACCGACGACAGTGCGTCGACGCGGACACCCCATGTCGCTCCCCCGGCGGCCACGCCCCAGGTCACGGACGTCCGTATGGCGACCGCCACCCCCGCACAGACACCACTGATGAACACCACGCTCGCCGCGCTGCGCGGCACAATCCACATAAACATACGAAGAAATTTACATGAAGTTTAGTTCGTGAATAAGACCGTCTACATCGTGGACCACGTCGTCATCGTCGACCCTCGGGACGGTACGCCGCCGGCTCGGGTGCGCGAGACTGGCTCCGTGGGCACGGACCATGCCCACCGTGGTGAGTTCAAGGGTTCCCGCATGCACCTGCTGTTCGCAAGCGACGCCTGGCTCGGCAATTCGGTTCTGGAGGAGTGAGCCCCGTACCACCCGTTGGGCTTTCCTGCCGGCGGAACAACGACCCAGGCGGCCGCCATACCTGGGCTCACCCTGAGAGCCGCTCCCACGTTCCACGAGGTGCTGATCGCACGGCGCACCCGCGCGGCCACGGTGCGGGGAGTCATGGCCGTGCTCACCGAGGCCGAGCATCACCCTCCGTTACGCAGTGCGCGACCTCGCCACGCTTGAGGTCGCCGTCGCCCATGGTCCTGGGCGTGGGCCAGCGTGGACGTCGGCATCCTGCGTCAGCCGTGGATCAGGTCGATGAGCTCCCCAATGCTGGTCGCGTTCTCGGCAGGGTGTCTCAGTGGTCGCTCGGTCGAGACGGTGTAGGTGTTGCGGCGCCCCACTCGCTCGATCGTGATGTAGCCCCCGTCGGCAAGGTCCCTGACGATGAGCTGCACTGCTCGTTCCGTCACGCCCACCTTGTCGGCGATGTCGCGCATGGTCTGTTCGGGGTCCCGTGCGAGTTGCACGAGTACATGACCATGGTTGGTGAGGAACGTCCAGGACTGGGTCATGCCGCATTCTAACCCGGGGAAAATTTCGTGAAAGCTCCGACGTGGGTTGCGGCGAATCGGAGCGCGAGGTGCCGACTGGACCCGGCGTCGCTCAGCCGCGCAGCATGGCGGAGAGTTGGTGGGCCATGACGTTTCTGGGGGTCAGCGGAGCGAGGCCATCGCGCAGCGCGGCGAGCATCGGGTGGGCGCCCTGGGCGAGAGTCCCCACCAGTCGCGAGCGTGCCGCCATCTGTTCCGCACGGCGTTTCCGGCGACGCTCGTAGGCGATGAGGGCCTGCGGGAGTGGGAGTCGCTGGAGTTCGGCGAGAAGCACTGCCACGTCCTCGAGCCCCTGGGCCGCACCCTGGCCCAGGTTCGGTGTCATGGCATGTGCGGCATCCCCGATGAGGACGGTCGACAGCCCGTTGTGCCAGGTGCGCAGCTTCGGAAGCTCGAGCAGCGGAAGGACCGGCGTGCCACCCAGCTGCGGCGCAGCCAGCACGTCGGCGATGGGTGCGTGCCAGAGAGCAAATGTGTCGGGCAGGTTCTCCGCAGCCTCACGCGTCCCGGTCGCGGCAAACCAGTAGGTGAGTCCGTGCTGCAGCCCCACCATCCCGAACCGCAGTCCCCGGCCCCAGGACTCGGTGATCATCACCGGTGTCGCTGCTCCTGTCCGTGCCACGCCACGCGCGGCGAACTGACCACTGGCACGTGGACGCACCCCTCTGAGGAAGGTCCTGCGCACCGTGGATTCGATGCCGTCGGCGCCGATGAGGAGCTCGGTGTCCGGTGGTCGTCCATCCACCAGCGCTTGCCCTCCGACGACGGTGACGTCGACGCCGTAGTGGACGGGAGCATGCAGTCCTTCGGCGAGCGTGCGTGTGAGGTCGCTGCGGAGCACCGCGAACAATGGACCGTACTGCTGCGTCAATGCCGTGATGGGCAACTCGGTGAGTGGCCGACCGCTGTCGCGCAGGACCATGGCGCGACGCACGGGCTCCCCGATGGCGCGAACCTCCTCGCCGGCGTCGATGGTGTCCAGGGCGCTGAGGGCATTCGGCCACAACGTGAGGCCGGCACCATCCTGGCGGGGAGCGGTCGCCCGCTCCAGGACGGTCACGTCACAGCCCAGTCGCTCGAGACCCCGCGCCATCGCGAGACCAACGACGCCGGCGCCCACCACCGTTGCACGTGAGATCACGGCTCGACCGTATGCCGGGCGCGGGGCCGCGTCAATGACGCCGCGACTCCGAGCCGCTGATCGGGTCGGAGTCATACTTGTGACATGACCGCCGACCCCCGCACCACGATGCCATCGGCACCGGCGGCTGGCACCCGCGCTGCGAGCCCCCGGGCATCTGCATGAGGGACTGGCTCGAACCTGTTCGCGACTGGTTCCACCAACGCCCGGCGGCGGCCGAGGTCGCGGCACTGGCCGCCGTCGTGCGTGCATCCGGGGCGAGCAACTTCGAGGACTGGAGCGAGGATCAACTCCTCGCTGCCTCGCGTAAATTGTCCGTGGACACCCGCGTGGGTCTGGCGGCCTACCTCGCCATCTCCCGCGAACTGGCGGCCCGCACCGTCGGCCTGCGGCCCTTCGACGTGCAGTTGCAGGCAGCCGCTGCCATGCTCCGTGGGGTCTCGATGGAGATGGACACCGGCGAGGGCAAGACACTGGTGGGGGCCATCGTGGCGGCCGGCCACGCACTGTCCGGCAGTATCGTCCACGTCCTCAGCGCCAACGAGTACCTGGCCCGCCGCGACGCCGCGTGGATGGCACCGTTCTTCGCGTCACTGCAGCTCACCGTCGGCGTGGTCACCGCGGACACCACCCCCAGCGCGCGGCGTCGGGCCTACGGGGCCCACATCACCTACGTGCCGGTCAGCGAGGCCGGCTTCGACATCCTGAGGGACCGACTCGCCCATGCCGCGACCGAACGCGTCAGGTCCACAGCACGGGTGGCAATCCTCGACGAAGCCGATGCGGTGCTGCTCGACGAGGGCCGGACCCCGCTGGTGTTGGCCGGCGAATCCGACACTGCCCCTGCGGGCCCCACCGCGTCCATAGGGGAGATGGTGGCCACTCTGGTGCAGGGCAGGCACTACGAGGTGGACGTGGATCGCAGGTCCCTCCACTTCACGGACGAAGGCTTCGTCGCACTGGAGGAATGGTTCACGGGCGTGGACCTTTTCGGTGACGACCACGAAGTGCTGGCCGAGGCACACGTGGCACTGCACGCCGAAGTCTTGCTGGTGCGTGACGTCGACTACGTCATCCGTGGGGGGCGGGCCTGGATGGTCAGCCAGGCACGGGGACGCATCGAACAGCTCCAGCGATGGCCGGAGGGGCTCCAGTCCGCCATCGAGGCCAAGGAGGGGCTGTCCCCCAGTCCGGCACTCGACGTGCTGGACCAGATCACCATGGCCGACCTCCTGGGGGAGTATCGCAGCGTCGTCGGCATGAGCGCGACGCTGGTGCCGGCGTCCGAGGAACTGCAGGAAACCCACGGACTCAAGGTGGGCCGTCTGCCGCCCAACGAACCGTGCGTGCGCCAGGACGAACCCGGTCGCCTGTTCCGGACGGCAGCCGAACGGGATGCCGCTGCCCTGGACCTCCTCGTCGACGCCCATGCGACGGGTCAGCCGGTGCTCGTGGCAACCCAGTCGGTGGCCATGTCCGAGGCGTTCGCGGCCCGCGTGGTGGACATCGGGTTGCCCGTGGCGGTCCTGAACGCTCTCAACGACGAACGTGAGGCCACCATCATTGCCCGCGCTGGGGAGCCCGGTCGCATCACCGTGTCCACGCAGATGGCCGGCCGGGGCACCGACATCCGCCCGTCGCACGAATCCCGAACTTCGGGAGGGCTGCTCATCGTCGGTCTCGGCATCTTCCCGAGCAAGAGGCTCGAGGACCAGATCCGGGGGCGCTCCGGCCGCCAGGGGGACCCGGGACGCTCTGTGTTCCTGTGGGGCCTTGATGACGAACTCATCCATCAGGCGGCGCCCGGGCACAAGGATCCCCAGCAGGTGACGGTCGTGGGGGAAGTCCTCGACCCCCGCCTGCGTCAACTCCCGAACCACGCCCAACAGGTCAGCGACGGAGCGCACGCGAGCCTGCGGGGACTTACGCAGCGCTACGGGCGACTACTCGGCCTCCAACGACGCAAGCTGCTCGGCCTTCGTGAGGAGTGGCTCACGCAGGACACGTCGATCCTTGAGGTCCTTTCCCACGATTCCGCCCTGCAGGAGCGGCTGTCCGACGCTGTGTCCGAGGCGGAAATGGTGCGAGCCATGCGGAGGGCCCTGCTCAGCAGCGTGGACCGTGCGTGGAGCGAGCACCTTGGGTACGCCACATCTGTTCGGGAGGGCATCCATCTCAGGGTTCTGGTGAAGGAGGACCCGCTGGATGAGTTCAACCGCATCCTGGCCAAGGCGTGGCCATCCATCGTGCCGGGAAGCATCGAGAACGCCCTGCGGATCGTGGCCTTGGCGACGGTGAGGGACGGCCGGCTGGACCTGGAGGGTGCCGGGCTGCACCGGCCGAGCGCCACGTGGGCCTACACCGTCACGGACAACAGCCTCGGCACCGAAGGTGAACGCCTCGCGAAGGCCCTGTTCAAGAGCATGCGGTTTCCGCGGCGCTTCTGACTGACGTGCGCAGTGGCGGACGTCACCACCGGCTCCCTGACGGCGACACCGATGACAGGGCAGAGGAGCAGCCACCCACGTGGAAACCGGTCACTCCTCCGGCGTTGCCACTGCCTCCGTGACCGTGGAGGCAGTGGCAGGAGACATCCGCCCCGCCCTGGCGCGACGGCGCCGCATCAGTGCACGGATGACGAGGAACAGCACGCCACCCACGACCCACACGGGTGAGCTCGCGATCAGGAACGTGAGCAGGCCTGTCATGAGCGCGGCAGCGCCCCGGATGCCGGTGGTGATGGCGCCGACGAAACCCCATGACTCGCCGCCGGGCCGCACAACCGCCAGCGGCTCCGTGAGTTCGACGGTGACCGTCGCCATCGCCGCCTGCCGTTCAAGGTAGGTGACCTGCGCGTCGAGGGACTCGATCTCACCGCGCACCCGTCCGAGTTCCTTCTCCACGGCCAGCATGTCCTCGACGTTCTTGGCCGCGTCGAAGAACTCCCTGAGCCGCACCTCCTGCGCACGCAGGTTCTTCAGCCTCGCTGCAAGGTCCAGGTGTTCCTGGGTGACGTCGCTGGCGGCCTCCGACTGGAACTTCACGACCCCGAGTTCAGCGACGGCGGCGATGAAGTCCTCGTAGTCCTTCGTGGGGACCCGCACGGTGACCCAGCCCCGCAACGCGGCACCGTCGCCCTCAGGGACACCGTTCTCGTTGTAGCGATGGACCCACTCCTGGCTGTCGGTGGCCACCTGGAGGTCCGATACGGTCCCGGAATGCGTGCGGGTGAGTTCGCGGATCTGGTCGACGGCCGTGGGAGTCTTCTCCACTTCCAGGCGCAGGGTCTTGGTGCGGATGATGAGCCGGCCCTCATCGCCCACTGCATCCTCGCCGTTCTCCTGGGGTAGTCCCATGCCGCCACCGTCCCGGGCGGGGAGTTGTTCCCCCACGGCCGGCATGTTCGAACCACTGCTCGCGCTGCAACTGCCCAGCAGCGCTGTGGTGAGCAGCACGGCAACACACGCCATGAAAGACGTCAACCTCGTGATCATCACAACCCCCTCGCTGGAGCGCTTCATGTCACAACACCACAGATGTGGGGGCGGCGCGGCGATGCGGGGTCACGATCTGACAACGATCGATGATCACATCACAGCGGTGACCGGGCGACGGTCCGGGTCAGTGTCAGTGTCGTCGGCCGTCGGCGGCGGGGTGTCCCCCGCAACGGCGTCAGCCGATCCCGTCATCACGCCCCCCATCCCGCCTTCATGGGTTGCGTTCGGGAGGAGCGGGACTGTGAAACCACCCCTGTTGCAGCCAGCATCGCGTACATCGCCGCCCACCACCACCGCTGCTGGGTGATGACAGTGCGAACATCGCTCACGGCGAAGTCGGCAGCCTCCGCCGCGCCTGTCACGAGCATGAGACCGACGACGATGGCGCCAGCGCCTGCCAGAGCCGTCAACACCACGAGCAGGGCATCGGGCAGGTTGGTGACAAGTGCGACCACGGCGAGTACCACCGCGGCCGCAACGCCCACGACGTGGACCAGGGTGGGGTCAGAGCCCAGCCCAATGGCGAGGGCAGCGCCGAATCCATACCCGATCGATCCCATCGTGATGGCAACGGCGAGCGCGTAGAACGCATGCGCCAGGCCTGCCATCAGCAGGGCCAGCACGATCCCCACGAGCCACCCCACCCACGTCGCAAACGGCGACGAACCGGTGAGCGCCGACACGAGCGCGCCACCCAGGGCGAACCCCACGAAGGCACCCCACACCGACAGGATGACCCGGACAGCGCTACGGCCGAGGAAACACAGGAAGAGCCCTGCCACGAGGGCAATCAGCCCGACGACCGCATCTGACATGGCCTCAGGATACTCAGGCGCCGCAGGCCACACGACGGCATCCGTGAGCGCCGTTGCGCGCGGGGTCAGTGCTTCCCGGTGAGCACGGTGATGATCCCCACCGGGACCATCCACAAGAACAGCAGCAACGCCCCGAACACGGCGCCGCCCAGCACCGCCTGCGGTGCCCAGTCCGTGACGCTGCCGATGAACAGCCAGCAGGCGAGAGCAAGGCTCAGCCACTGCCCACCCAGCCACAGCGGCCATGTGCGTGGCCGGGCCAGATAGCACCACAGTCCACCCCACAGGGCGGGCAACACCACCACACCCACCACCCAGGAGGCCGGAAATTTCCCGTGGAACTGGGCGAACGGCACGATGATCCCCCACACAAGACCGACTGCGAAGGTGGCGATCCCCACCCGCAGCAGCCCCTTCGGCTCCATCAGGCGTCGATCCTGTCCGACTCCAGCGAGTAGGCGCCCTGCACGATGAACTGCTTACGGGGGGCCACGTCGTTGCCCATGAGCATCTCGAACACGCGGTCCGCCTCGGCGCCGTCGTCCACCGTCAGCCGCCGCAGCGTGCGGTGGCGGGGACTCATGGTGGTGTCCGCCAACTGGTGTGCGTCCATTTCCCCGAGACCCTTGTAGCGCTGCGGTTCCTTGAAGGCCTGTCCCTTCTTGGTGAACTCGGCCACCTTCCGCTGGTACTCCGCATCGGTGTAGGTGTACACGTACTTCTCGTAGCCACGCTTGGGTCTGATGAGTTCGAATCGGTGCAGCGGTGGGACGGCGGAGTACACCTTGCCGGCCTCCACGAGCGGGCGCATGTACCGGAAGAACAGCGTTGCAAGGAGGCACCTGATGTGGGCTCCGTCGGAGTCGGCATCGGCCATGAAGATGACCTTGCCGTAGCGGGAGGCGTCCAGATCGAACGTCCGTCCGGAACCGGCGCCGATCACCTGGATGATCGAGGCGCACTCGGCGTTCTTCAGCATGTCACCGACCGACGCCCTCTGGACGTTGAGGATCTTCCCGCGAATGGGCAGCAGTGCCTGGAACTCGGAGTTGCGCGCCACGTTGGCGGTGCCCAGTGCGGAGTCGCCCTCCACGATGAACAACTCGCTGCGCTCACCATCCGGTGTGCGGCAGTCCTTGAGTTTCGGCGGCAGGGTGGAGGACTCCAGGGCCGTCTTGCGACGCTGGTTCTCCCTGTGCGCCCTCGCCTGCACCCGGGTCCGGGATGCGCCCACCACCTTCTCCATGAGCGTGCGTGCCACAGCCTTCACGGAGGCCTTGTTGCTGGTGAGGAACTCGGTCATCTCCGCCTCGACGATGCGGGCCACGAGCCTCTGCACGGGTGGCGTACCCAGCACCTCCTTGGTCTGCCCCTCGAACTGCGGCTCAGCCAGGCGGACGGTCACCACCGCTGTGAGGCCCTCGTGGCAGTCGTCCTTGATGATCTCCTCGCCGCTCTTGAGGAGACGGGTCCCCTCCAGTGATTTCACGAAGGCGCGCGTCAGTCCCCGCTCGAATCCCTGGACGTGCGTGCCTCCCTTGGGCGTGGCGATGATGTTCACGAAAGACTTGACGGCCGTGTCGTAGCCGGTGCCCCATCGCACGGCGATGTCCACGTCCAGGATCCGGTCCACGTCGGTGGCCGTCATGGCACCCGTGGCATCCAGCATGGGCACCGTCTCGGTGAAGGTGTCCTGCCCCTGGAGGCGCAGCACGTCGGTGAGCGGTGCGTCGTGTGCCAGGTAGTCGGCGAACTCCGTGATGCCGCCGTCGTGCTGGAACGTCTCCGTGACGCCCTCGCCCTGGCGCGCATCGGTGACGTCAATCCGGAGGCCCGGCACCAGGAACGATGTCTGACGCGCCCGGTCCTGCAGGTGGGAGATCGACAGTTCGGCGTCGGCAAGGAAGATCTGCTTGTCGGTCCAGTACTGCACGCGGGTGCCGGTGACGGCCTTGTTCACACGCTTGCCCTTGCGGAGACCGGACTGGGGCGTGAAGGGGGCGTCGGGGCCTTCGCCGTCGAAGACACCGGGGACCCCCCGGCGGAAACTCATGGCCCACACGGCGCCGTTGCGATCCACCTCCACGTCAAGTCGGCTGCTGAGGGCGTTCACCACGGATGCACCGACGCCGTGGAGGCCACCCGTGGCGTTGTAGGAGGAGTTGCCGAACTTACCGCCAGCGTGCAGCTTGGTGTAGACAACTTCCACACCACTCAGGCCGGTGCGCGGTTCCTTGTCGACGGGGATGCCCCGGGCATGGTCGACAACCAGCACCGAACCATCGGCTCCGAGCGTGATCTCGATGGACTCGCCGTAGCCGGCCAACGCCTCGTCGACGGAGTTGTCGATGATCTCCCACAGGCAGTGCATGAGCCCACGGGTGTCGGTGGAGCCGATGTACATGGCGGGGCGCTTCCGCACCGCCTCGAGACCCTCGAGGACGAGGAGGTTCTTGGCCTCGTAGTCCCGTGGGGCGTGGGCAACGTTCGTTCCGGTCTGCACGACGCCCACAATATCCAGCCCCCACGACAATCGCCCGTTGCACGCGCGGGCAGTGCACGCATCGGCCCCACGCAACGAGAGACACACCCGCCAAACCACCCACCACCGCACCCCGAAGGGCTGCGCGAGGAGGTGAACACTGAAAAGGGGACCCACGTGTGACGTGGGTCCCCTGTTGTTGTCAGCGGTGAATCAGGAGCGCAAACGATTCGTCTCGTCCTGAATACGCTCAGCAACCTGGGTCAGCTTGTCGCGGTGTGCCGCAGCGTGGTGAGCGCAGAACATGAGTTCGCCCCCGCTACGCAGGATCACCCGCATGTACGCCTGTGCGCCACACCGGTCGCAACGGTCCCTGGCGGTCAGGGTGGGATCGACAATAGTCTCAGTCATGCTCGCCTCTCACTCTCGTTGGGTCTTCGAAGGCTACAACGTGCGGCAATCGTTGTTTGTTCCCGCCGCGCAAGGGTTATCGGTTCGTGATCAGTCAGTCCGGTCGTGGAAGCGTACCGACAAGCCAACCCTCTATCAGCTGACGTGCGATGGAGGTGCTTCCCGGAAGTTTGACCTCGCCCTCTGCGAGCGCCTGCTGGAGCTCGCTCCGACTCCAGAAACGCCCCCAGGCGATCTCGTCACCGTCGGGATGCACGGTGAGGTCACGGGTGGTGGCCACGAACCCCAGCATGAGCGAGCGGGGCATCGGCCACGGCTGCGAGGACACGTAGGCAACGCTGTCGAGGGCCAGTCCCACCTCTTCGGACACCTCGCGGAAGCACGCCTGCTCCAGCGACTCCCCCGCCTCGACGAACCCGGCGATGATCGACATCCGTTCCGAGGGCCACGCGCTGTGCGAGGCCAGGAGCAGCCGATCGTCCGGGTCGAGCACCGCGACGATGATGGCGGGGTCCTGGCGCGGGAACACCATCAGGCCGCAGGACGGGCAGACGCGGCGCACACCTCCCGCGTCGGGCACCGTGGCGGCGCCGCAGCGTTCACAGTGCGGCGTCATGGCGTGCCAGCGGACGAGTGCCACGGCGGAAGCCACCGGTGCCTGCCACGGATCGTCCACCTCCCGCCACGTGGCGGAGTCTCCCTGCTCGATCTCGAGCACCGGCCGGGCGAACCAGGGCCTGCCGTCGAAGCTACCGAGCAGGATGTCGGAGGCCCGTCGCCCGTCGCGGGGTGACAGTTCCACGGGGAGGGACCCCACCGCGGAGAACCGCCCCTGGTCGTCCACCTCGAGGACGAACGCGTCCTGCCAGGCGGCGTCCAGGTCCGCGTCACCGCGGACACCCACGTTGCGCTCCAGCGCCGACTTGCCCATCCAGTGGTTCACTCAATCCTCCTCCGCGACCGCGAGCGCCTCCCGAATGAGTGACGTCGGCGCCTCCACGAGGCTCAACCGGTCCGCCAACACATGGTAGAACCCCGCCCCCACTCGTGCGACGTCGATTCCCATGGCCTGTGCCCAGGCCTGCCGGTACACCGCCAACTGGAGAGGATCGGCGGGCTGGTTGGAGGTCTTCCAGTCCACAACGAGGTGGTCGAACTCCTGAGCGTCCCAGTCGTAGACGGCGTCAATGCGGCCCCGCAGCACCTGGTCTTCCCAGCGCAACAGGAACGGCACCTCAACGCCTCGTGGGCTGCGCTGGCCGAACTGTCCCCGCTCGAACGCCTGGATGAGGCGGGTCAGGCCGGGTGGCTCCGCGCCACGGTGCGGCTCGAGTTCCTCGAACGAGGCCGTGGAATCGAAGCGACGCTGCACCCAGTCATGGAAGCGCGTCCCGAGGGTGGCGGCGGCGGAGGGCCGTCTGGGCATGCGCCGCAGCAATTGCTGTGCGAACGCGGAGGGGTCGCGGTGCATGGCCATCAGCGCAGTGGCAGACAGGCCCTCGGGGAGCGCCACCCGGCGTGCCCGCCGGCGGGACTGCTGCTCGATGAGCAGGTTGGCGTCCTCGTCCCATCCTCGTAGAAGCGCAGCGTCCGCCGGACCGGCGGTGCCCGACTGCCACACCCACTCGTCGTGCGCCTCCGTGGTGGAGCCGTCGTCGAGCAGTCGTCCCGCCTCCGCCACCAGGTCGGCGGCCACGCGTCGTTCCGCCACCCGCGACGGGTCGAGCTGGAGTGGCCAGTGGGCACTGATCTCGGTGGTGGGCACGGGGTTCGTGTCAGGCACCTGAGCCTGCGCCACCTGCGCCCGTGTCCGGGCCTGTTCGATGATGGTGAAGTAGGCGGAGGGCTTCCGCTGGTTCTTCAGCCCGGGAGGCCAGGCATGCATGCTGGCCACCAGTACCTGCTTGGCTCGAGTGAGCGCCACGTAGGCGAGCCTGTCCTCCGATGCCCTGTGGTCAGCCTTCGAGTCGGCCTTGAAGCCGTCGATGCCCTTCTTGGAGTACTCCTCCAGCTGCGGGATGCCCTGGGCGTCGCCGCGCAGTGGTGATGGGAGGCTGGCGGCCCTCGTGGGCCAGATCCCTCCGCGATCCCCGGCGGGGAAGTAGCCGTCACCGAGCGCGGGGAGGAATACCGTGTTCCACTCGAGGCCCTTTGCACGGTGGATCGTGAGCAGCTTCACGGAGTCCTCGTCGCTGGGGACGGCCTGTTCGAGCCCGACGCCATGGTCGTCCTCGGCCTCCAGCCAGGCGAGGAGCCCCGACAGGCTCCCGTCGCCGTCGACGTCCACGTAGTCGCTGATGGCCGTGATGAAGCGGGCCAGCTGCGACGTGTCGCCACCATCGCGTGCGAGAAGTTCCACCTCCAGGCCCAGCCGCGAAACGATGCGCCGAACCAGGTCCACCACCGGTTCGTGGGCGTGGCGGCGGAGTTCGGCCAGTTCCCTGCCGAACTCCGTGACGCGGGAGCGACCGCTAGGGCTCAGCGTGGCCTCGCCGGGGTTGTTGACGGCGTCGAGGAGCGACGCCACTTCTGCCGGATCGGCCTCGGTCATCACCTGCGCCAGCTCGTCGGTGAGTACCCCGTGGGCCTCGGCGATGCGGTGGTCACCGACGAGGTCCCGCGCGCGTCGCCCCAACGCTTCGAGGTCGGCCAGTCCGAGGCGCCATCGGGGGCCGGACAGGACGGCGGCGACGTCGGGGTTGGCAGCGACGTCGTCGAGTATCCGGAGCGTGGCGACGATGGGGGCCACCTCGGGCAGGTGCAGCAGGCCACCCAGGCCGACGATCTCGGTGGGGATGTCCCGGTCCCGGAAGGCCTCGAACACGTCGGCGAGGGTGCTGTTGCGGCGTACCAGCACGGCGATGTCGGGCCATGGCGTGCCCTCCGAGCGCCGCTGGATGACCTCCCCCGCCAACCAGTCCAGTTCCTCGTCCTGCGTGCCGAAGCGCATGGCCTCGACCGTGCCGGCAGGGGTGCTCGGTGGCGCCACGAGCTTGACGCCGTCGCCCCCGTCGAGGGAGGAGGCGACGGTGTTGCCCACGTCAAGAATCCGTTGGCCACTGCGTCGGTTGGTGCGCAGCGTCAGGCGTGGCGCCGGGGAGCCGTCAGTTCGTGGGAACAGCTGCGGGAAGTCGAGGATGTTGTTGGCCGCAGCGCCCCGCCACCCGTAGATGGCCTGGTGGGGATCACCGACGGCCATGACGGGGAATCCCCTGCCGGTGGCTGGATCGTCCCCGGAGAACAGGGTGCGCAGCAGGATCGCCTGGGCTGCGGAGGTGTCCTGGTACTCGTCCAGCAGGACCACCTTGAAACGGGAGCGCATCGCGGCACCCACGGCAGGTGCTGTGCGCGCCAGCTGCACGGCTCGCCGGAGCTGGTCGGCGTACTCGACGAGCCCGAGGCCCCGTTTCAGTTCCTGGTAGTCCGAGACCAGCGTGAGTAGTTCCAACCGTTCGTCCAGAGCAGCCAGCGAGGCACTGACGGCGGCGGTGTGCTTGCCGCGCCACAACGGCGCCGCGTCGAAGGACGCAGCAGCGCGTCGGGTGAAAGCAACCACGTCTCCCGGCTCCACGAGGTGCGACTGCATCTGTGCGTCGAGTTCCAGCACCCTCTCGGGGATGCTCGCGTGGCCCAGCCGACTGATGCTCTGGAACGGGCCGGGCGCTGCTGCCACGGCACGGGCCGCCAACCGGTAGCGGGAAGCCCCCGTCAGCATGACGGGGTCGGTGTCGAGGCCGATCCGCAGGCCGAACTCGGACACGAGCCGCGCCGCGAAGGAGTCGTAGGTGAGGATCAGTTCGGCTCCTTCCGTGTCGTCACCCGTGAGGACCCCGGCGTTCTCCAGCGCGGACGCGACGCGCCCTGCAAGCTCAGCAGCGGCCTTGCGGGTGAAGGTGAGTCCCAGAACCTCCTCAGGGCGCACCTGCCCCGTGCCGACGAGCCAGACCACGCGGGCGGCCATGACGGTGGTCTTCCCGGTGCCGGCGCCCGCGATGATGACGGCCGGCTCGAGGGGGGCCGTGATGGCGTCCAGTTGCTCGTCGGAGAAGGGGACGCCGAGCACCGTGCACAGCTCCTCACGGTCGCGCAGTGTCCTCACGCCCCCACCTCGTTCTTGCCTGCGTGCAGGGCAGGGCATGAATCCGCGAACTGGCAGAACCTGCACATGCTGCACTGACGGGCGTCGTACTCGCCTGAGTCGATGATGGCCACAGCCTCTGCCAGTTTGTCGTGCACCCACGTGGGGCCCACCACCAACTCGCCCTCGGGGGCGGGGACGTCGTCGATGGATGATTGTTCCCGCACCTCGGGCAGTGTGTCGCCGTGCCGGAGGAACAGCAGGCTGGGTGGTGCCACCGCCCGGACGCCCGGTGCCACGTGGTCGAAGGCGCCGCACTGCGCCGCCAGTTGGTAGACGCCCAGCTGCTCGAACCCCGCCATGTCCTTCACATCCGGCATGTGCTTGCCGGTCTTGATGTCCACCACCTTGAGGCGTCCATCCGCCAGTTCGAGCCGGTCGACGGTGCCGGTGAGTTCCACGGCCCTGCCCCTGACCTCGAGGGGGACGCTGAACTTCTCCTCCACGGCCAGCAACTGGTGGGGGTTCGTGTCGTGCCATTCGCAGAATCTGGCCAGTGCCGCCCCGATTGTCACCCGTTCGGTGGCGGACAACCACTCAGCCTCGAACGGCACCTTGTGCCAGACCCTGTCGAGCTCTCCGGTCACCTCCTCCAGCGTGAGGTGGTCCGTGGCGACCCTCTGCGCCAGCAGGTGGACAACGTCCCCGATGGAGGCGCGTGTGGCCCTACCCGCCTCCGCCCCCACCCGGGACGAGAGGAACCAGTGACGAGGGCAGGCCAGGAGCGCGCCCAGCCTCGACCCGGACAATCTGATGGTTTCCGGACGGGGTGCCGCGACGGTGGACAGCTCCCGCAGGCCCCACCACGTGGCGGGGTCCGCTGAGGTGAAGGGGCGGGAACCGTCGGCGTCCTCCACAGCCGCCAGTCGCGCAAGCCGCAACGCTGCAGCTCGCCTGAGTGCCTCGTCCCGGGTGGGGTCGGTGGCCACCCGGCGCAGTTCGGCCACCAGCGAGGCCGCCGTCAACCGCTGCAGTGGACGGCCGTGGACACGTTCCGGTGCGACACCCAGTTCGTGAAGGAACCGGGAAGGCCTGCCGGACTCCCCCTCGATCCCCTGGGCGGAGCTGACGTGCAGTTGCTCCGCCGCCCGGCTGCACGCCACATGGAACAGCCTGCGCTCGTCACCGAGCTGGCCGGCAACCTCGGAATGGATCTGGTCGTCGGCGAGCCGACGCGGGTCGAGCAGGAGACCGCGCCGCGCCAGCTGTGGCCACCGCCCCTCGGCGACGCCCACCACCCACACCCGGCGCCACTGTCCCCCGTGCGCCCGGTGCGCCGTCAGAAGACGCACCCCACGCCCCACGAGATCCAGCTCGCGTCCCGTGTCCGCGGGGATGTCCTGGCCGGCGATCTCTGCCGCGAAGGCACGGGCACCGGCGCCCCCGACGAGATCCTCACGTCGCTCGGCGAGGTCAAACAACTCCACCACGGAGTCCAGGTCATGGTTCGCGCGCCGCGAACCACCGAGGGCGGCGCGCCGCAGCTGTTCGGGCCACGGCGTGCCGTCCCACAGGCTCCACAGCGCCTCCTGCACGGGTCTGCCCTCCTCGAGGAGACCAGCGGCACGCCCCAGGAGATCCGCGAGTGCACGGGCAGCGGTTGCGTCCTCACCCTCGATGCCCTCCAGCAGCAACGGCTCGGAGAGGCTGCGGCCGAGGAGTTGGGCGGAATGGCCCTGGTCCGGGTGTGCGGCCCGCAGCGCCCTCCCCAGTCGCCTTGACGCGACGCTGTCCATGCCACACAGCGGTGACGTGAAAAGCCGGTGGGCCTGGTCCGGGTCCGGCCGTCCCCCGCTGGCAGCCACGGCAAGCCCCAGCAGGAGAACCTGGACGGCCATCTGCCCGGCCAGTGGAACCTCGTCCCCCGCCACCTCGACGGGGACACCGTAACGGCTCAACTCGCGGGCCATGACGGGGAGCTGTGCCCGTCCCGAGCGGACGATGACGGCGAGATCCGACCAGCGGAGGCCGTCGGTGAGGACTGCGTGACGCAACTGCTGGGCGACGTGAGCAAGCTCGGCGGGCTCGTCATCGAAGACGCGGCAGGCCACGAGCCCATCCGGGCCCGGAGCCGGAGTGGGCGTTGTGGGGGCGCCGGTGGCGTCCAACCGCAGACGCAGGGCGTCGAGGGCCCCGCGGATGGCCGGGGCGTTGCGGAAGCCGTCACGCAGAACGAGCGTGGTGGCACCGGGCACAGCGGTGAGGATCCCCAGTGCATCCCCGGTGGCACCCCGGAACGAGTTGGTGCGTTGCTGGGGGTCAGCGAAGGCGTGGAGTGGCACCCCCATGTGCGCCAGATCCGCCAGCAGTCGCGCCTGGGCGGGATCCAGCTCCTGCACGTCATCGGCCACCACGGCATCAAAGCGGGATAGGACACTGCGCTGCACGTCCTCCTCCATGAGGAGCAGCCGGGTGCGATGCACCAGCTCCGCGTAGTCGAGGGTCCCCTCGAAGTCAGTGACCGTGAGGTACTGCTCGAAAAAGCGTGCGGCGTCGGCCAGCAGTTCATCGCCGGAGTCGCGCGCAAGCTCCTCCATGAGCACCGGATCAAGCCCGTGGTGACGTGCTCGCGACAGCAACTCCCGCATCTGGCTGGCAAACGCCCGCGTCGGCGCCGCCTCACGAATGTCCTTGGGCCAGAAGTCCGCTGGCAGGCCCGCCATCAGCTCTCGTATCCGGAATTCCTGCTCCGGCGCCCGGAGCAACCGGAGGTCAGTGTCAGGCTCCGCCATGTCCCGCAGGAGGCCGAGGCTGAAACCGTGAACCGTGGTCACCCGAGGGGACACCTGCGCCCTGTCCACACGACGGGCGATCTCCCGGCGTACCAGCTGCGCGGCGGACCGTGATGCGGCCAGCACCACGATTCTTTCAAGAGATCCTCCCGCGGCCAATCGGGCCGCCACGGACTCCACGAGGGCCAGGGTCTTGCCCGTGCCGGGACCCCCCACCACGAGTCGCACGCCGGGGGCCGGATGCGCCGCCACCCGTTGCCAGGGCACAAGTGTGGGCAGTTCTGCAGGCCTCTGCCGCACCAGCTGCCAGCCCTGCGTCGTCGTCTCGTTCACAGGTCCCATGCAAGCAGTCCGGGCCGACACTTTCACCTTTGTGAGGCACAAATCGCGGCGCCGTGTGCATTTGACCCACTTCCTGTGCGAGAGTTAATGCATTGCCACCAAGTCAACGGCCGCGCAACCTATGCAAAGCTGACGCTTGGATCCCCGCTTGGGCGGGTGGCGAAACCGCGGCGCGAGGTGCGTCCGGGAGTTGCAAGAGGAGAAGCAGTAATGGCACAGGGAACCGTCAAGTGGTTCAACGCCGAAAAGGGTTACGGTTTCATCGCCGTGGACGGCGGCGAAAGTGAAGACGTATTCGTACACTGGAAGTCCATTGACTCCAGTGGCTTCCGTTCGCTGGAGGAAAACCAGCGCGTGGAGTTCGACATCGTCCAGGGCCAAAAGGGCATGCAGGCGGACCACGTCCGTCCCATCTGATTGACCGACGACTAGTTGGTGGAGGGGGTCCGGTACGCTGGGCCCCCTTCAGCATTTCTGCTTGTCGTTTCAAATCTGAGTCCGAAGGACACCCATGACCTCCCCCGACGGACAGCCCTCGCGCAGCGACCGGGCCCATTACGTGCGCACCCCCGCCCCCTGGCTGGCCGGCTGCAGCGACATCGGACTCAAGCACCGCACCAATCAGGATGCCATGTGCCTCGCGGCGCGTAGGGAACCTGAGAGGGTGGCGGTGATCGTGCTCGCCGACGGGGTCAGCACGGCACTCGGCGCCGAGGTTGCCTCCGTGGCAGCCAGCGAAGCCGCCTGTTCGCACCTCACGTCCCGACTCAACGACGGCACGGCCCTCAACATCGCCCTGGTGCAGGCATTTTCCATCGCCAACGACGCGGTCCTCGAAGTTGCCCATGGCGGAGAGCCGTCCGCATGCACCCTCGTGGCTGTCGTCATGGAGCCCGGGCAGATCGCAGTGGGCAGCGTGGGCGACTCCAGGGCCTACTGGATCGGGGACGACAAGTCCTGCCAGCTCCTCACCACTGATGACTCCATGGCACAGGCGCGGATCATGCTCGGGATGTCCCGCATCGACGCGGAACAGTCCAGCCAGGCGCACTCCATCACCAAGTGGCTGGGCCGCGACGCCACCGACGTCACGCCCTCGGTCACCACACTCCAGCCCACCGGCAATGGATGGCTCCTCGTGTGCACGGACGGATTGTGGAACTACGCCAGCTCGCCCGAGGAGATGTTCCACATCTTCGCCGGTGCCTCCGAGGCAGACCGCGATCCCGCAGCGATCGCGGAGGCACTGACGCAGTGGGCGCTGGGGCAAGGTGGCCGGGACAACATCACCGTGGCCGTCGCCCGCCACGAGACCCCCTGAGCACCGCGCTACTGTGGGTGCCTCCAGCACCTGAGAAGATTGAGGTTTGACGATGGAAGTACGAATTGGCGTCAGCGACGTGGCCCGCGAGGTGACTCTGCGCACCGAGTCGAGTGCCGACGATCTCATCGAGAAGCTCAGCAGGGCCGTCGCCGACAACACGCTGTTCGAGGTGGTTGACCTGCAGGGACGTCGCGTGGTCGTGCCCGCCGCCAAGGTCGCCTACCTGGACCTCGGCTCCTCTGACGTCCGCGCCGTGGGTTTCGGCGCCGTCTGAGCTTTGGGTGGCCGAGTGGAGTAGCATGGCCCGTGGACGTGGGAAATCCACGCACGGCGCCATGCGCCAACTCCCCGCCGCCTGTGAGGGCATCAGTCCCGGGCCGGCCCGAATGAAGGTTTTACGCTGAGCGATTTAGAGCAGCCGAGCGAACAGACGTTCGCCGATCTCGGCATCAAGGAAGAAATCACATCCGCACTGGCGGAAGCGGGTATCGTCCACCCCTTCCCCATCCAGTCCTTGGCGATCCCTCTGGCACTGTCCGGGGTTGACCTCATCGGGCAGGCGAGGACCGGTACCGGCAAGACGCTGGCCTTCGGGACCAGCCTGCTGCACCGCATCACCAACCTGCCCGACGACTCGGACGAGATGCCGACCCATGGCAAGCCCCGCGCACTGGTGGTCGCACCGACCCGTGAGCTGGCAATGCAGGTGTCTCGAGACCTGTCAGTTGCTGGCGCCAAGTTGAAGGCGCGCGTCCTCACGATCTACGGCGGGACCGGCTACGACGAACAGCTCGACACGCTGGCGTCCGGCGTCGACGTGGTCGTCGGCACCCCGGGCCGCCTGCTCGACCTGCTGAACCGTCGCGCCCTGAACCTGTCCAAGGTGCAGGTGCTGGTCCTCGACGAGGCCGACGAGATGCTCGACCTGGGGTTCCTCCCCGACATCGAGCGACTGTTGGCGGCGACTCCCAAGGACAGGCAGACGCTGCTGTTCTCCGCAACGATGCCCACCCCCATCCTGACCCTCGCCCGCGCCACCCTGAACCGGCCCGTGAACATCCGCGCCGAGGGTCACGACGCCAAGGCGACGGTCCCGGACATCACCCAGTTCGCCTACCAGTCCCACAACCTCGACAAGCCCGAGATCGTGGCCCGTCTGGCGCAGGGCACGAACACCACGAAGATGATGGTGTTCAGCCGCACGAAGCGGGCCGCGCAGCGTCTCACCGACGAACTGATCGAGCGGGGATTTTCTGCGGCCGCCATCCACGGCGACCTGAACCAGGCGCAGCGAGAGCGTGCGCTGAAGGATTTCCGGGCGGACAAGATCAGGATTCTGGTGGCCACCGACGTCGCCGCACGCGGCATTGACATCACCGGCGTCAGCCACGTGGTCAACTATGAGTGCCCCGACACCGCCAACACCTATGTCCACCGGATTGGCCGTACCGGCCGCGCCGGCCACAAGGGTGTCTCCGTGACGCTTGTTGACTGGGCCGACTCCACTCGATGGAAGGTCATCGACAAGGAACTGGAGTTGGAACTGCCTCCGTTGGTGGAGACGTACTCGTCCTCCCCCAATCTGTTCTCGGACCTTGAGATCCCGGAAGGTACCCGCGGTCGCCTACCCGGTGCCCCACGCGTTGAGCGCAAGGAACGCCGGGACGGCGAGTCCTCGGGGCGGCGCACAGATCGTCACTCGGATCGACGCTCCTCCGACACCTCCGAGGGTGGTCAGCGTCACCGCACTCGGCGCAACGCCGCCACGGAGGCTGCGGGGGACCGGCCGAAGGACGAGGCAACGTCAGCAGCCCCCTCCAAGCCTCGTACGCGGCGTCGCCGCCGCAGCGGAGTCGACGTCAAGGAAACCCCGCAGTCAGCCAGCTGATGTGGTGAGGTGCACGACAAAAGGGCCCGGTCATTGACCGGGCCTTTTTCCCGTCCCTCGCATGCTGGCATGCTTCCGCGAATTTTGGAGATGTGGGCTCTCGGAGGAACATCTGGGACGGCGTGGGATGCCTCGCCTCGCTCAGGCGACATGGAAAGCTCTCGCTGCGTCACGAGGAGTGGTGGGCACTGACCGTCGTTCTGCGACCTCCACGACGATCTGTGGCCATGGCCCCCAGGGGTTGCCCTCACTGCTGCGCTGGTTCCTGGGCTACGTTGTGAGGACTGTTGCCGCATTCCACGGAGGACCATTGATGCCCAACGCACTCGTCACGGGAGTCGGTCGGCGGCGCGGCATCGCAGCAGGGATCGCGGCCGGCCTTGCCGCCGATGGCTGGGACCTCGCACTGTCCTACTGGGAGCCCTACGACCAGCGGCTGGGTTTGGAGAGGGGCCAGGACGATCCTGCGCAACTCGCTGACGAACTGCGTGGCCAGGGCCGACGAGTCGTACTGGTGCCGGGCGACCTCGAGGATCCTGCCGTCCCCGCGACAGTGGTCGCCCGGGCCGCCGAGCAGCTGGGCCCCCTCGACGCGCTCGTGATGTCGCATGCCGAGTCAGTCGACTCCTCCATCCTGGACACAACCGTCGAGAGCTTCGACCGCCACTACGCCGTCAACATCCGGGCGACGTGGCTGTTGGTGGCGGCGTTCGCTCGACAGTTGCCACGCCACGGGGGGTCAGTGATCGCGCTCACCAGTGATCACACAGTGGGAAACGTGCCCTACGGGGTCACCAAGGGTGGGCTCGACCGTTTGGTGCTTGCCTCCGCCCACGAACTCGCTGACGTCGGGCTTCGCGCCAATGTCATCAACCCGGGGCCCATCGACACGGGATGGATGACTGAGGAGATCCGGGCAGCCGGAGTTGCGCAGCAGCCCGGCGGAAGCCTTGGGACGCCCAACGAGACCGCGAACCTCATCCGCTTCCTGCTCTCAGAGCAGGGCCGGTGGATCAACGGACAGCTCCTGTACAGCAATGGCGGCTACCCGAGAGGGCGAATCCCCGTCTGACCACGTGGACGGCCACCACCCTGCCAATCACGGTGCCGGCGATGCTCCCGACCCATCCGAGGAACAGTGGGGGTGCGGCGAGGCCCGCATCCACCGGGAGAGGAGCAGAATGAACCGTCGTGCGGCGCAACGCCCGGGGCCATGATCGTCACGACCACCCAGGCCCGGTCTTTCGATCAGTGCTCGCGACGTTGGGGTTGTGGTCAGTACTCCATGCGCATTGCCGCACGGACCTCGTCGAGGGTGGCGTCGGCAATGTCGTTGGCCCTGCGGTTGCCGTCGGCGAGGATGGCCTGGAGTTGACCCGGATCGGCGACGATCTCTGCCCGGCGGGCACGGTGGCCCGCGAAACGCTCGTTGACGGCCTCCGTGACCAGCTTCTTCAGCCCACCACCCCCGCCGTCGCCGATCTCCGCAGCAACGTCGACGGGATCGCGATCCAGACACAGGGCAGCAAGACTGACGAGGTTGGAGACTTCCGGCCGCTCGGCAGGCTCGTAGGTGATGTGACGGTTGGAGTCCGTGACGGCACGCTTCAGGAGCTTGGCTGTCTCGTCGGCCGTCATGCCCAGCTCGATGGTGTTGCCCTTCGACTTGCTCATCTTCGTACCGTCGAGACCGAGGATCGTGCCGGAGCGGCTGAGAAGTGCGTCCGGCTCCGGGAACACGGGATGGGTGGCGTCCGCACGGCCGTAGCGCTCGTCGAAGCGCCGCGCCACGATCCGCGCCTGCTCGATGTGCGGCAACTGGTCCTTGCCCACGGGGACGAGGTTCGCTTTGCAGAAGAGGATGTCTGCGGTCTGGTGGACCGGATACGTCAGCATGAGTCCCGACATGGGGCGCTCTCCCGTGTCGTCGAGCTCCGACTTCACGGTGGGGTTGCGGCGCAGCTCGGCGTCGGTCACCAGCGACAGGAACGGCAGCATCAGCTGGTTCAGCGCGGGCACCGACGAATGGGTGAAAATGGTGACCTTCTCCGGATCGAGGCCAGCGGCCACGTAGTCCGCCACCAGCGAGTACACCCGGTCACGGATGGGACCGACGCCGTCCCGATCGGTGATCACCTGGTAGTCGGCGATGATGAGGAATGTCTCCACGCCAGCGTCGGCGAGTCTGACACGGTTCTCCAGCGAGCCGAACCAGTGTCCGATGTGGAGGTTGCCGGTGGGCCTGTCCCCCGTGAGGATCCTGAACTGCGACGGGTCCTTGGCGATCGCGCGCTCGATCTCATGGCTGCGTGCCGTCGAGCGTGCCAGCGAGGCGTCCAGTTCAACCATCGTCTCGGCGTCCATGACTCTCCTCCTGCTCGGGCTTCTCCGGTGCAACCGAGGACACCCTACCGGCCGCCGACGTGTGCCCCCAACAGCGGGTCCATCAGACAACTCCCCCGCGTGCGCGGATTCGTGACACCAGTTCCATGAAGGCGGACTTGCGGGTCAGGTTGCATCCCAGGTCGTGTCCCCTTTTGCCTGTGCCGTGATAATCGCTGGATCCCGTCCGCACGAGCCCCAGCCGGCCACCCATCTCGAACAGCAGACGACGGGTGTCCGCGTCGTGGTCCTCATGGTCCACCTCGATGCCGTCCAGCCCGTAGCCCAGTACGAGGCTCTCCAGCAGAGGCGCTGTGAGGACGTCTGCGTTGCCCCGTGCCCACGGATGGGCGATGACGGCCGCGCCACCCGATCCGTGCACCAGGGTGATGGCGCGGGCAAGATCCGTGTTGTAGCGCGGCACCCAAGCGGGCATGCCAACGCCGAGCCACTTGTTGAAGGCTTCCGTTCGGTCCGTCACGTAGCCCTTGGCCACCAGCGCGTCCGCCACGTGGGGTCTCCCCAGCGCACGGGCCGAGCGGGACGCGGCCTCGACCTCCTCCACGGTCAGAGCCAGCCCTAGGTCCGTCAGCTTCTGACACATCGCGGGGAGCCGCTGGGCGCGGGCACGCCGCAAGGCTGAGAGTTCCGTCGTCAGTGCCTCATCGTGGATGTCGCAGCCGTACCCGAGGAGGTGCACGCTGTGCCCCGCCACCTCAGTGGACATCTCGAGGCCGGTCACCACACGGACACCGACCCGCTTGCCCACTTCCGCCGCCTCCAGGACGCCGTCGAAGGTGTCATGGTCTGTGAGGGCGATGACATCCAGCCCTGCTTCCAGCGCCTTCAGCACCAGCCGCGTGGGTGTGTCAGTGCCGTCGCTGACCCTGGAGTGCGTGTGCAGGTCGATCCTCATGACCTCATCCTAGGAGAGTCGGCCCCTGCACCGGTGGCCGGGGATGGGTAGATTGTCCACCATGCATCTGAGCTACCGTCACACCTACCAAGGCTCCACGGACGCCGTCGTGTCCCTCATGGCGAACGCCGACTTCATCACCGACGTCGCCGAGCACTCCGGCGCCACCAGCCACACCGTTCGGATTGAGGGCGCCACGACCCACATGGAGATGGCACTCGAGGCCCCCAGTGACGTGGCCAAGTTCGTGGGCAAGACCATCCACGTCACGCAGCGCCTGGCGTGGGGCCCCGCCGACTCGCAGGGCGTGCGCCGCGGCACCGTGGACTTCGGGGTGGCTGGCATGCCTGTCAACGTCTCGGCGGCGGCGGTGCTGACGCCCACCGGTCCGGACAGCTGCGTCGGTACCTACGACGGCGACCTGAACGTGCGCATCCCGTTGGTGGGTAAAAAGGTGGAGACGCTGGTGGCCCCTTCCATCAACGACGCATTCGCGGGACTCGAGCGGCGCGCCGACGAGTGGCTGTCCCGCTGACCCACCCGGGTCGAGGTGGGCGACACCTCACTCGTGCGTGGCCGCCTGCGGCCCGACGATGAGGCGGAAGTTGCGGAGACGGTAGCCGGTGATGAGGTCGTCCCACGTCATCGTGGGTTCCGACACCACCGTCAGGTCCATGGCCAGGAGGCGTTGCATCAGGATGTCCGTCTCCTGAATGGCCAGGGCGTTGCCGGGGCACTTGTGGGCGCCGTCCCCGAAACTTATCACCTCGGGGCCGTAGCCCGTCGCGATGTCACGACCCGGGCACAGCTCCAGGGGGGACTCCCCGACCACGTCCTCGTCAGCGTTGGCGTCCCGCACGTGCAGATCCATCAGCGCGCCCGCCGGGATCACCCGGCCGCCCACCTGCAGGTCCCGTGTGGTGCGGCGGTACAGGTGACCCACCACGGGTTCCAACCGCAATATCTCCCCCAGGATGGCCAACCGCTCCTTCTCCCCCGCCACGAGGTAGCGCTGGCGGAGCGCCGGAGCCCCCAGGAAGTGCCACGTCGCCATGCAGATGAACTCCCGGGTGGTGACCATGCCGGCCGCACCGTACGTCAAGCATTCGATCATGATCTCCACCCCCTTGTAGCCCTCACCGATGAGATGCGTGATGACGTCCTCGGACGGCGTGCGTCGGCGGGCGCGTACGGCGGGGCGGACGTCGAACAGATAGAACGGGATCAGCGGGGAAGCCCCTGTGAGGCGGGCCAGGACGCGGGTGAGGCGGCTGCGTCCGCCACCGGACGTGGTGTGGTCGTACCCCGGCTGGTCAAACAGGTTCTCGAGCCTCCTGGAGAGTCCTGCGGTGCTGGAGTTGGTGAGCCCTATGACCTCGGCGGCCACCGACACCGAGTACTCCATGGCGAGGTCATCGAGGGTGATCTCGCGACCCGCGGCAGACAGGAGGGAGTCCACCCGCTGCCCCATCATGTCCCGGTAGCGGTCGGAGACCACCCTCGGGGCGAAGAACCGTGCGATCCGTGAGCGTTGCGTCCTGTGTTCCTCACCGTCGGCGAACAGGATGGGCTGACGCAGCCTCGAGGTGCTGACCGACTCGGAGGTGAACCCTGCCTGAGTGGTACCGTCCTTGGACCTCAGCACCTCCCGCACCATCGCGGCGTCGCGAACGTGCCAGGTGCCGTCCACCTCCTCGAGGTCAGGGCCCGGGGCCTCTCCCGGATGGACGCTCTTGCGGGAACACGCCGATACAGTCATGTATGCAAGTGTGCTCCACCGATCAACCCTGCGGGGGCTTCTGCAGGATCGCTCTGGAACCCCTCAGCTGGCCTTGGCCTCTGCCGCTGCCTCCCGGCGCTTCCTGGCGGCCTCAACGGAGGCCTTGAGCGTCGCCATGAGATCCACCACATCGCCCACGGGCTGCGAGGTGTCCGCCTGCTCGGGCATGGGAGTGCCGGACAATTTCGCCTCCACGACCTCCTCCAACGCCTCCCGGTAGGTGTCGCTGTAGGCGTCGGGGTCGAAGTGCCCCTCCAACTGATTGATGAGGAGGTTGGCCATCTCAATCTCGGCGTCGGAGATGCTCACCTCCTGCGACGGTGCGGCGAACTCGCCGTCACGCAACTCGTCGGGCCAGTACATGGTGTGCATGATCAAGAGGTCCTTGTGTGGCCGGATGAGGGCCAGTGATTCCCGCGAGCGCAGCGCCACCTTCACCACGGCCACCTTGTTGCCACGGCAGAGAGCCTCCCGCAGCAGGACGTAGGGCTTCTGGCCAGTCTTCTGCGGCTCCATGAAGTAGGTGCGTTGCAGGTACATGTCGTCTATCTCGTCCGCGTCAACGAACTGGACCACGTCCACGGCCTTCAGCGATGACAGTGGCAGGGCGTCGAGATCCTCGTTCGTCAGCACGGCCACACGTCCGTCGGGAGCCTCGTAGCCCTTCGCGATGTCGCCCCACTTGACCACCTCGCCGCACTTCTCGCACACCCTCTGGTAGCGCACACGGCCGCCGTCCTCAGCATGCACCTGGTGGAAGCTGATGTCCTTGTCCTCGGTGGCGCCGTAGAGCTTCACCGGGATGGACACCAGACCGAAGGACACCGAACCACTCCACATTGCCCTGGGCATGAAGGACCTCCTGATGGGATCGTCGTCCGGCCTCGCAGCCGGTCGTCCCATGGTGTCACGCGAGGGGTCCCCGTGACCCGGGGTGGAGCGAGGTTCAGTCCTGGCGGCGGAACTCCTCCACGTCGTTCCACAGCAGGTCATGGCCGTGCAGGAGCTGCTGCACCTCGTCCATCTCCCACGCAATGTCGATGCCGAGCCCCTTGGCGGCAGCCGCCGCCGACGTGACGTCGACGTCGTCCGCGTCCCCGAACCAGCACGTCATGGCGGCCGGTGGCACCCTCGACACGACGCAGCCACCGTTGGCGGGATCCTCCCCCTCTGAGATCAGAGCCGCGTCAACCTCCGCCACCAGCACCAGACGTTCGCCGTGCGCCGCCAGCGCCGCCACGGAGGCCAGCACGAGGGTGGCGTACTCGGCGTCCTCCTGTTGGTCGGGTTCGAAGCCGAGCTCCTCCAGGAGTTCGGGAGTCACTCGGTGCGCTGGTCGGTCCCGCAGCCGGGACTCCCCCTGGATGGCGTCGAGTTCCGCGCGGGCAACAGGGACGAAGATGAGTTGGCGTTCCACGGGCTCAGCCTAGCGCTGCATGTCCGACTCAGTGGATACCGCGCGAACAGGTAGGTTGGTCACCGATCACGCACCCACAGGAGAGTCATGCTTCGCCCCATCCGCGCGCTTCTGCCCCTCGCACTCCTCGCCGCACTGGCCGGCTGCAGCACCCAGGACAGCGCGCCGCCCACCACCATCCACCTCGACGTGCGCGCACAGGCGCCCGAAGAACCGGTGGAGGAGAGGGTTCCGCTGGGCTCAGAGGTCACGCTGGAGGTGAGCTCGGATGTGGACGGGCTCCTGCACGTGCACGGGTTCGACGAGGAGTTGACTCTGACGGCCGGTGAGACCACCGAGAAGACCTTCAAGGCGAGCATGTCAGGGGCTTTCGAAATCGAGACCCATGACCCCGACGCAGTCTGGATCAAGCTGGTCGTGTCGTGATTCCGCTGCACGGCATCGCCTCACGCGAGGACCTGCCGCTGCCCTTCCCTCTCATCGTCACCGCCGCTGCCCTCGTGCTGGTGGTGACATTCTGGATCCTGTTGTTCGCATGGCGTGAACCCCGCTACCGCAATCCGAGTGGCCGGGAGTTGCCGCGGCTGACGAAGCTGGTGGACTCCCCGTGGGTGTCGCGCCCCCTGCGCCTGATCGTGGGGCTGGTGTGGCTTGTGGCGGCCGCGGCGCTGGTGTTCGGCCCCGACCGCACCGACAACCCCATCTTCGGTTTCGTGTTCGTGTGGCTCTGGGTTGGCCTGGTCCCCATCGCACTGTTGTTCGGCGAGGTGCATCGCCGCACCAACCCCATCCGCCTCCTCCTGCGCGGGCTCGGCGGCACTGCACCAGCCCCCCGCACCACCACGAAGTCAAGGCTCCCCGCGGCTGCCGCGCTCCTGACGTTTGCCTGGTTCGAGTTGGTCGAGCCACTGGCCGCCACCCTGCCGGTGCTGCGAGGTGCAGCGGCGGCGTGGGTGGCGTGGGTGGTGGTGGGAACCCTGGTCACCTCCACACGGTGGATCGCCATGGCAGACCCCTTCGAGGCGTTCGCCAGTACCGTCGCCAGGATGTCGCCGTGGGCGCGCTCCCGCTCCGGACAGCTACTTCTGATCAATCCGTTGCGCAACCTCGCATCCTGGAACGCCCCGCGGCACCTGTCCATCCTGACCTGCGTCCTACTGGGCAGCACCCTGTTCGACGCCATCGCGGGGGCCGCCTGGTGGGTGCGTGCCTTCCAGGACTCCTCGCTGCCGCCCAGACTGGTGGGCACCATCGGGCTAGTGGCGACTGTCGCCCTTGTCACGGCGCTGTTTCACCTCAGTGTCCTGCCGCTGCGGCGGGCAGGGCGGTCCCTGCGCGAGACGGCGGACGCACTGTCCCCGGGCCTGGTGCCGCTCGTGGCGGGGTACTTCCTGGCGCACTACGCCACGATGTTGTACCTCGAGGGTCAGCGCACGGCCATCCGCATGGCGGATCCGCTGGCACTCGGCTGGGACTGGTTCGGCATCGCGGAGGCCGGTCCCGACCTCACCCTGCTGGCGTTCCCCACGCTCATTGCGTTCGTGACGGTCTTGTTCATCGTGGGCGGCCACGTCATGGCCGCGCTCGTGTCACACGACATCGCGCTGCGTGACCTCCCCGCCGGGGTGGCCGTGCGCCGCCAGGTGCCGCTGCTGGTGTTCATGGTGGTGCTGACGATCGTCGGCATGCTGCTCATGTTCGGCTGAGCCACGGGGTGTTGTCCCCAGAGCCGATGGTGTTGTCCGGAGCGATCACTGGTCTGGGCGGGCCTGCGCGCGTCTCCGTAGCGTCAGGCCATGTCCACAGACCTTGACCGGCGACCGCCGGAGATCACATCCGCGGGAATCCACCTGGCTCCCATGCCCCCGCAGGCGCTGGGGCTCGTCTTCGCCACCTTCGAAGCTTTGCTGGGCCGCCGAGGCCTGCACCCGCTTCGTCCCTGGATGGCGCCGGGAGCCTTCCTGTCGCTGGCATCCCACGTTGATGCTGGCACCTTTTGTCAGAGCAGTCTCGGGCGGCTCCGGATCCAGATGCCCAGCAGGGGGGCCATCGAGGCGACCGCCCGCGTCTCGAAGGGACAGCGATGGCTGGCCTGCACGGTCCGGTTGGACCGTGCAGACCGCTGGCTCTGCTCGGAGCTGTCAGTCATCGGCTGCGCCAGCCGGTGAACCTCAGGCGGAGACGGTGCTCCCGTGGCAGGCCTTGTACTTCTTGCCGGAACCACAGAAGCACGGCTGATTCCGGCCGGGGCGGTTGCCCGACTCGGCCTGCGGCTTCGACGTCGCCGTGGCTTCGCCGGACTCATCGGGTGCCGAGTAGGACAGATTGTCCGGCTTCTTGCCTCCGAGACCCTTGGCCAGGGGGGCAGCCGGCTGATGGGCCTCCGCCTGTTCCGGCTGATCATCGGTGGCGGCGTTGGCGGCGTTCACGCGGCCCAACACGTCCACGGGTGCGCCATCGGCTCCCGTCACGAGTCCAACGCGCGCGGCAGGTTCCGCCTGCTTGACCTCGAGGTTGAACAACAACCCGACCACCTGCTCGAAGGATGCCTCGCGCATGGCAACGAACATGTCGCCACCCTCGCGCTGGTACTCCGTCAGGGGGTCGCGCTGGGCCATGGCCCGCAGCCCGATGCCCTCACGCAGGTAGTCCATCTCATAGAGGTGCTCACGCCAGTTGCGGTCCACGACGCTGAGCAGGACTTGGCGTTCCAGTTCACGCATGGTGTCTTCGCCCAGCGCAGTTTCGCGGGCCTTGTATGCACGTGCCACGTCTTCCACGAACATCTCGACGATCTCCTCCTGCTCCGGGAGGTCCTCCTCGATCTCCTCGCGGCTGAGGCCGCACGGGTACAGGGTCCTCAGTTCGTTGAAGAGCATTTCCAGGTCCCAGTCCTCGTGGATGCCTGTGGTCTGCGTGCGCACGACATCCTCGACGACCCGCTGTGCCCGCTCCAGCAACTGCTCGCTGAGGTCCTCGCCGTCCAGCACCCGACGACGGTCACGGTAAACCACGTGGCGTTGGCGGTTCAGCACGTCGTCGTACTTCAGCACGTTCTTGCGCATCTCGAAGTTCTGCGCCTCCACCTGCTTCTGCGCCGACTCGATGGCGTTGCTGACCGACTTGTTGTCGATGGGCACGTCATCCGGCACCTTGAGCATCAGCAGTGCACGTTCGAGGAGCTCGGGGCGGAACAGGCGCATCAGGTCGTCGCTCAGCGACAGGTAGAAGCGGCTCTCGCCCGGGTCGCCCTGACGTCCAGAGCGGCCTCGCAGCTGGTTGTCGATACGGCGCGACTCGTGGCGCTCTGAGCCGGTGACGTAGAGGCCGCCCGCCGCCACGACCTCCTCGTGTTCAACCTGTACCTGCTCCTCGAGGGACCGAAGCGTCTCTGGCCACTGGGCCTCGTACTCCTCGGGGGTGTCGACGGGGTCCAGTCCCTGCTTGCGGAGCTGGAGGTCCGCGAGAAACTCCGGGTTGCCGCCCAACATGATGTCCGTGCCTCGACCGGCCATGTTGGTGGACACGGTGACCGCACCCTTCCGGCCGGCCTGTGCCACCACGGTGGCCTCACGCTCGTGCTGCTTGGCGTTCAGCACCTCATGCGGGATTCCTGCAGTCTTCAGCCGTTTCGACAGCAGCTCGGACTTGGCAACGGAGGCGGTGCCCAGCAGGACCGGCTGGCCCTTCGCGTGGCGCTCGACGACGTCGTTGATGATGGCGTCGAACTTCGCCTCCTCGGTGCGGTAGATCTTGTCGCGCTGGTCAATGCGAACCATCGGCTTGTTCGTGGGCATCACGATGACCCCGAGGCCGTAGATCTTCTGGAACTCCGACTCCTCCGTCTTGGCCGTACCAGTCATGCCCGCAAGCTTGGAGTACATGCGGAAGTAGTTCTGCAGTGTCACGGTGGCGAGGGTCTGGTACTCGTCCTTGATCTGGACGCCTTCCTTGGCCTCCAGCGCCTGGTGCAGGCCCTCGTTGTAGCGACGCCCGGCCAGAGAGCGTCCGGTGTGCTCGTCGACGATGAGGATCTCGTCGCCCATGACGACGTAGTCCTTGTCGCGCTTGAACAACTCCTTGGCCTTGATGGCGTTGTTCAGGTAGCTGATCAGCGGTGTGTTGGCCGATTCGTACAGGTTGTCGATGCCCAACCGGTCCTCCACGGTCTCGATGCCGGACGGGCCGATGGCGACGGTGCGCTTCTTCTCGTCCACCTCGTAGTCAACATCCCGACGCAGGGTTGTGACCATCTTGGCGAAGACCGGGTACCACTCGTGGGTGTCCTCGGCCGGGCCGGAGATGATGAGCGGGGTGCGGGCCTCATCCACGAGGATGGAGTCGACCTCGTCGACGATGGCGTAGTGGTGGCCGCGCTGCACGAGGTCGGAAGCCTTCAGGGCCATGTTGTCGCGCAGGTAGTCGAACCCGAACTCGTTGTTGGTGCCGTAGGTGATGTCGGCGGCGTACGCCTCGCGGCGCTCCTCCGGTGTCATCTGCGCCAGGATCACACCGACGCTCAGGCCGAGGAAGTGGTGGATCCGACCCATCTGCTCCGACTGGTACTTGGCGAGATAGTCGTTCGTGGTGACCACGTGGACGCCCTTGCCGGACAACGCGTTGAGGTACGCCGGCAGCGTGGCCACCAGCGTCTTGCCCTCACCCGTCTTCATCTCGGCGATGTTGGTCCAGTGCAGCGCGGCGCCACCCATGATCTGGACGTCGAAGTGACGCTTGCCCAGCACCCGGACGGAGGCCTCCCGGACGGTCGCGAAAGCCTCGGGCATGATCGAGTCCAGGGACTCCCCGTCCTCGATCCGGGCCCTGAAATCGTCGGTCTGTGCCCTGAGCTGCTCGTCGGACATCGCTTGGAAGTCCTCTTCTATGGAGTTGACCTGGTCGGCCACCTTCTGCAGCTTCCTCAACTGCGTGCCGGAGCCGAGGTTGCTCAAGAAGTCCATGAATCCCACGTTGGCGTTCCTTCTGTTGGATCAGCTGGTCGGCGGCGCCCTCCCGGCGGCGCACCACGCGACATCTTACCCAGCCCGGCTCGGGCACCCAAGACGCCCGTGCAAGGTTGCACGGGCGTCCCGGGATGTTGCCACCACTTTGTGCCGGTGGCCCGGTGGTTCAGCTGACGTTCAGGTGGATCACACCGTAGTTGTAGGCCTTGCGGCGGTACACCACCGACGGGCGTCCGGTGTCGGCATCCTGGTAGAGGAAGAAGTCGTGCCCGACGAGCTCCATCTCGTCCAGCGCCTGGGCCAGGGAAAGGGGCGTCGTGTCGAACTCCTTCTCCCGGACCACGAGCGGGCCATCGCCGTCCACCACGAGTCCAGCCACCTCGTACACGTCATCGTTCTCCTGTGGGCTCTCCACGACGGGCCCGGAGAGCTGCGAGGGGTCCAGTGCGGAGGCCAGTCGCAGCCCCTGGTGGGTCTTGCGACGGTCAGCGGCCTTCCGAAGCTGCGACTTGAGCCGGTCGAAGGCCTGGTCGAACGCGGTGTTCTTGTCGCTGGCCTTGGACTCTGCCCGAATGACGGGGCCACGGCTGCGCATGGTGATCTGCACCTCGACGGACTCAGAAGGGTTCTTGCTCTCGTCGGCGGAGAATTCGACGTCGACACGGATCACTCGGTCGCGCAACTTCTCGACGGTGGCGATGCGATCAGTGACCAGTTCTTTCAGGGCAGGGCTGATGGTGCAGTGCCGACCTGTGACAACAACGTCCATGATTACTCCTCTTCTGGGTCCCGATGAGGGACTTGTCCTTACCGATTCCCCGTGTGGGGCAACCGGTTGCGGTCGCATGGGGGACGACCGCCCGTAAAAAACAGCGGAGCCACCGCGACCTTCGACCAACCGTGTCGCCTGTCGCAGTGGCGTCTCCATGCTGCAACGTTACTCAAGTATGGGAGGCCCCGTGATGAAAGTGGTGCTCCCGTGGTCGCGTCGTCGGTCGGCGTCGCCGAGCACGGCTGCACCCACAACCCTCACCCCTGCTGCCGACAACGCACGGGCAGCCTCCGCGAGGCTCGCACCCGTGGTGCACACGTCATCGATGAGGAGCACGGGACCCTCACAGCGGGAGGCCCGCATGGTGCCCAGGACGTTGCGCTGCCTACCGGTTGCGCCCAGGTCACGCTGGTCGAGGCCAAAGGATGCGCGTCGCAGCAGTGGCGCCCATCTGAGGCCCAGGAGGTTGGCAGCCCGTGCAGCGAGGGCCGCACCGTGGTCATGTCCCCGGCGGCGGACCGCCGAGGGCAGTGACGGAACAGGCACGAGACGGACAGCACTGCCGCCGGGTGCAAGCAGGCACGCCACCGCCACCGCCAGCCGGCGGCCCAGCAGTGCGCCGAGGTGCAGCGCACCGTCGTCCTTGAACACGGGTACGAGTTTTTCCAGGTGGGGGCGGTAGTTGTTGGCGGCCACCACCGTCATGGCCAGCCCGTTGCGATGGACCCGGTGCGGTGCGGGGGCCGACAGTTCGGCGAGGCACGCTGGACACGCCCCCCAGCCGGGGCGCCCGCAGACCGCGCACTCGGCACCGAGGAAAAGATGCGCCGCTGCCACCAGGAAGTCACCCACAGCCTCCACTGTGGGCAGTCTCCAACAGTGCTCGGCAGCTGTGCACAGGCAGACCGCGCTCAGCCGGGATAGCTGATGTCCTGCAGTGCCCCGTCCAGCCGCGACCAACGGGTGTTGGTGTCGCGGCGCCACACCGTGTCGTCCTTGGAGCGCACCACCACCGCGTCCCCGCTCGGCCGTGGCAGGGCAGAGATCTGCACGGGCTCCTCAGAGAAGGGGCCGAGGTCCTCCACGAGGGATCCGTCCATGCGCGCCCTGAATACCGTGCGGTTCTCGCCAGAGTCAGCGATCACCACGAACTCGGTTTCCCCGCTCCAGTCGAGGCCCCTGAACCCTGTGAGACGGGTATCGGTGGCAACCAGCAGGGGCAGGGAAAGTGCCGGCTCCAGACGGGGTTTGTCGCCACCGACGACGCTCGCGAGCACGATCTGACGGAGCCCGGAGCGTTCGACGACGGCTGCGACCCGGACACCCGCCTGGGTGATGGAGAAGTCGACGACGGCCCCGGGGAGGGGGGTGGTGTCGATTTCCGTGATCATCCCCTGCGCATCCACGCGCAGGAGGCGGATGACACCCTGCGCGTCGGTCCCCACGGCCCACAGGTAGCCGAGCGCGAACTGCGCAGCACGCAGTCCTGTCAGCCCCGTGGGGGCAGCCCTCACGAGCGCACCCCCGAGCGGGCCCACGAGGACGGAGGTGCGGGTCTCGTCGATGAACCCCACGAGGGTCCCGTCGATGGACACCGCCACTTCCGCCACGCGCTCATCAGCGGAGTTCATGGGCAGGAACGCCTGTGTGGAACCGATCCGGCCGCCCACGCCGTCGCGGACGCCGAACAAGTCGGCCGTGGAGGCCCGTGAGAGCAACTGGAACCCCTGCTGCTGGGAGAGTTGGAGCACCCCATCGGAGTTCTGTTCCGGAAGCTGGAACGGTTCGCCGTCGGAGGTGATCCGCAGGCCGGTCACCCTGGGGATCGCTGTCAGGGACCAGAGCAGTTGCGCGCCGAGCAGGCGGCGGCGGTCATTTGGCATGTCACGACCGAGTCCCGTGAGCGCCACAGCAGCGGTCCCTTCTGCGTCCACGCTGGCGCCCTCGGGGGCGAGCCGCACACGGGGTCCGACGGCGTTGCGCACGGCGGCGGCGATGCCTGGGCTGGGCCCGGCTATCTGCGCCTCCACCACGCGACTGGGAGTGAGAAGGGTGTCGGGAACGTGCACCAGGTCAGGCACGACGTGGTCCCCGGAGCCGGCCATGAAGTAGACGGTCATGTGGGACCAGTAGCGCTCGAAGATGTAGTCGGACACCAGCACCCCGTCCGGGGGCAGCCCGATGCGCCACTCCCCCTCCACGAGGATGACGCCGAAGTCGTGGGACAGTTCTTCACCGGTGGCAGTGAACCTTCCGGCGGCATCCAGCACCCCGGTGCTCGTACCCCTCACCATGACGGCCCCCTCATCCTCCGTCACCACGCCCTTGTACACGGTCCCGCCGTCCCGTGGACGCCACAGTGCGCCTGCCGACGCGGTCAGGTACTGACGCGCCACGGCCCAGTCGGACTCGGGGGCGGCCATGGCCTGGACGAATCCTTCCACGAGGCGCACGGGGGTCACCCCGGGCTGTGGAGGCTCCGGCGCGATCTGGACCCCGCGGGGCTCGGACCCCATGGGAACCTCCTGGACCGGCCCGGTGGTCTGGATGTCGGTGCACCCGACCAGGAGAAGGGCCAGCAGTGCGCAGGCGAGCCTCTTGATCACGTCCGCCTCCTGGACTCGACGTCGGTGGGGATCACCGGAAGCGGGGAGCTGATGAGCGGGTGCCCGGGATCTCGCGGGATCGTGAGGCGGAACTGCGCACCGCGGCCGGGCCTCCCCCATGCGGTCAGCCACCCCTTGTGGAGGCGCGCGTCCTCCAGCGCGATGGCCAGTCCGAGCCCGGTGCCGCCCACGACACGGTTCCGTGACGGGTCGGCGCGCCAGAAGCGTCCGAACACCAGACCGGACTCGCTGGCCTGGAACCCGACCCCACGGTCGCGTACGGCAACAGCGACGGCGTGCGCATCGGATGCCACCGTGACTTCAATGGGCCTGCCCTCGCCGTGCTCGATGGCGTTGGTCAGCAGGTTGCGCAGGATTCGACGGATCCGCCGGGAGTCCATCTGGGCGGTGGCGGGACCGTCGTGGTGGATCCTGAGTTCGATGCCCTGCTTCTGGGCGAAGGAGTGCTGCGCCTCCACCTCCGACTCCACGAGCGACACCAGGTCCACTTCGTCGAGGCTCAGAACCGCAGCGCCGGCATCGAAACGGGAGATTTCGAGCAGGTCGGCGAGCAGCGAGTCGAACCTGTCGATCTGTGTGGACATGAGCTCCACCGTGCGCCGCGACTGCGGCTCGAACTCGTCACGAGCCTCGTACAGGACGTCGGCGCCCATCCGGATGGTGGTCATGGGCGTGCGCAACTCGTGCGACACGTCGCCGACGAACCTGCGCTGCACCAGTGACAGCGACTCAAGTTCGCGGATCCGCTCGGCGAGGTCCTCCGCCATGTCGTTCATGGACACCGCCAGTGACGCGATGTCGTCGGTCCCCCGGACCCTCATCCGTTCCTCCAGGTTTCCGGCTGCCAGCCGCTGGGCGGTTTGGCTGGCCTTGCGAACGGGCCGCACCACCTGCACCGTCACGAGGTACGCGATGGCGGTCAACGCCCCGAGCAGCGCAAGGCCGGTGCTGATGACGGCACGCTGCAGCGATTTCAGCGTCGCGACCTCATTGGTCATGGGAAAGATGTAGTACACGGGGAAACGCTCACCCGAGCTGTCCACCAGGTTGGTACCAACGGCCCACCCCGGTTCGGGGGGGAGCGTCGGGTCGGCGAAGAGCACTTCGGTGGGGGTGGCAAACATGTCGTCGCTGCCGTTGACCCGACTCTGGAGCGACTCGGGGACGGATTCCCATGTGATGCCGCCGGAAAGGATGGCACCGGCCGGGCCTTCGATGATCACCTTGTACTGGCCGGATTGTTCCTGGGCCTGTTCCGCGAGGCTGTTGAGCTGCTCGTAGACGGCAATGCTCCTCGACTCCGGCAGCCGCAACTGGTTCGCCATGAAGGTGTGAATACCACTGGCCTCCGTGATGGAGGCGTTCCTCTTCGTCTCGACGATGCTGTTGCGGGCCTGTTGCATCAGCAGCAACCCTGCCAACACCAGCACGAGGAAGGAAGCGGCGATCGTCGTGAACAGCACCCGCAGGGGCAGCGAGCCCCACCACAGGCGGGCCAGTCCGGGCGGGCGCCGGTCACCCCTCTGCAGCTGGCTCACCGGCCCGATACCCCACTCCGCGGACCGTCACGACGATCTCGGGGTGTTCCGGATCCAGTTCGACCTTCGCCCTCAGGCGCTGGACGTGCACGTTCACGAGCCGCGTGTCAGCGGCGTTGCGGTATCCCCAGACCTCGTCCAGCAGCGCCTCACGGCTGAACACGTGCGTGGGACGCTTCGCCAGGGCCAGCAACAGGTCGAACTCGAGCGGTGTCAGCTGCACGGCGACGTCGCCGCGCTTCACCGTGTGAGCCGACACGGAAATGATGAGGTCCCCGATACCGAGCACGTCCTTGCCCGGGTCGGCCGTCATCTGACGCAGCCGTGTCCGGATTCGGGCGATCAGTTCCTTGGGTTTGAAGGGCTTGGCCACGTAGTCGTCGGCGCCCGCCTCCAGACCTGCCACCACGTCGGAGGTGTCCGACCGTGCCGTGAGCATCACGATGGGCACGACCGACTCGGCACGCATATCCCGACACACCGTCACACCGTCACGCCCGGGCAGCATCAGGTCCAGCAGCACCAAGTCCGGCCGGCTCTCGCGCATGGCGGCGACAGCCTGGGTCCCGGTGCTGCAGAGCACCGTGTCGAACCCCTCCTGGCGGAGCACGATCTGCAGCATCTCCGAGAGTGCCGGATCATCGTCCACGATCAGGATGCGCGTGCGAGACCTCGTGTCGGTCACTGATCCTCCTCCGCTGGCGGTCGGGCCAATGGTAGCGCCACGGCCTCGAGACGTTCAGGCAGCTCCAGCCTAGTATTGCTGCCCATGACAACGTGGTGGTCCTGGCAGGTGTGCCGCGCCACCGCATCACGATCGCTGTTGGTGGTCATCACCACGTCCGCCATCATCGCCGGTGCCCTCGGGTACTCGTCAGCAGCGGCCACATCTGCTGCACGATCGGCACTGGCCGGCTCCACCCGTTCGGCGGTGGTGGTGTCGATAGGGCTGGGGGACGATGCCTCTCGACAGGACCGCAGTGCGCGCGCGGCACTGCTCGAAGGCTTTGCCCCGGCCCGCGTCGACATCATCTCCAGCATCGTGTCCGAGCCCCGGAACGCGATCCTCGACGGCACTGCACTGGCACCCCGTGTGGTGGCAATCGGCGGCGAGTGGCTCACGACCGGGGAGGCACCGCCGCTGTTCCGCCTCGTGGAGGGCCACTGGGCTGCACAGGGCAGCCTCGACGGTGCACTGGAGGTCCGCACGGCTGCCGAGGCCGGCGCCGGGACTCAGACGCAGGGAGATCGGTCACGTGCGCTCGTGGCCGAACCCGCCATCCTCATCGCGGACGAACCCACCGGCCAACTCGACTCGGATACGGCCGGACCGATTCTGGACCTGGTGCTCGAACTGACCCGTGAACGGGGCCTGACTGCCGTGGTGGCCACCCATGACCCCGCAATGGTGGCACGCGCGGACCGGGTGGTTGAGCTACGCGACGGCCGGGTGGTGGAAGCCCTCAGTTGAGCTCAGGGGTTTCCGTCCATGTCGACCAGCGACCCGGAGCACCACCGAGGCGACGCAGGGTGCGGCGCCACAGGTCGGCGGGGGTGCCGAACACCTCTTCGGCGCGGGCGGCCGCGCGAAACCAGGAGCCACGGATGAGTTCCCCCTCCAACTGCCCTGCGTCCCATCCCGCAAGACCGACGAAGATCCGCATGTGGGTGAACCCGCCAGCAACCAGTTCCACGGGGGTTTCGAGATCAAGGATGCCCACATCGTCGAAGAGTCGTTTCCAGCCGGGTGGTTCCTCGAACGGATTGGCCACCTGCGCGAGGCATACGGCTGCCTGCTGCGACACGGGCCCGCCTTCAAACAGGACTTTCGGTGGGGTGAGCAGGTCGCTGAAGTGCTCGAGGACGTCCACCATGCCCAGTTCACTGACGCGTTGCAGACAGACGCCGAGCGAGCCGTTGTCGTTGTGGTCCAGCAGGAGCACCACGCTCCGGTCAAAGTATCCGCCGCGTCCCGGCTCAGTCGCCACGAGAACCTGTCCCGCCTCCGGTGCCTGACCCTGTTGCATGTCCCCATTCTGGCATGACCGCCCACCACTGCCGGGAAACCACAACAGCCGGCCCCGAAGGGACCGGCTGTTGTGTGACGCCGCACGCGACATCATCATCAGGGGTGGAGGTGGCGGGAATTGAACCCGCGTCCTCGAGAGGCGAACCAGGTCTTCTCCGGGCGCAGCCGACTAGGCGTTCTACTTGGCTCCTGCACTCACGTCGGCATGTCGCAGACGAGCCCAGCCCCAGTTAAGTCCCGCACGATCCCTGGAACACAGATCGTGCAGCAAAGCCTTCTAGATTAGGCCAGGTATTGAACGGAAGGCACGTTCAAGCTGACCCTTCGATCACTGATCAGGCAGCGAGAGCGAAGTTAGTGCGATTGTTGTCGGCACTTATTGGTTTCCATACATCGTTTACGAGATAAGCATGGATCCTCGGCCCGCTTCACCTGGGACTACCGTCCCAAGTCGAAACCAGTCACCCCCTGTTGAGTTGTACATCCTCCACACTACCAGCCCCCCGGGCTTCGCCGAGACCTATCGGCGACCGATCTGGCGATCCTCACGCGGCGGCTTGAACGGGAGCAACTTCTCGATGGCGGCGGTGCTGTTGAGGCCCTGGAACGCACGAACCGCCAGCAGGGTTGTGGTGATCAGCCATCCGATGACGCCGAGGAACAACAGGGGCCCCCCGATGTTGAGGACGGCGACAACAGTGCCCAGAACCAGGGCCGTGGTGATGGCGGTCAACTGGAAGCTGAGTGCACGCCCTGCCTCCAGCCAGAGGCGGGAACCGGGCCGGGCGACGGCCTTCACGATGACCGGGCCAAGGAAGAAGGGGAAGATGAACCCGCTCAGGTGTGTGAAACCGGCGCCGATGTTCTCGACGTTGTTCACCACCTGCGGACGCACCACGGGTGCGGCGAACTGACCGGCCGGGGTGGCGACACGCGCGATGCCTCGCAGCGAGGAGTTGAGCTCGGCGCGGGTGGAGGACGTCAGGGCGGTTGCCATCCGGTCCTCGAAGGTGTCGGCGTCGATGGCGCCGCTGGCGTACGCGTTGGACAAGTACTCCACGGCACGGTCGCGCTGGACGTCGGTGACCTGGTTGCCCAGTGTGGGATCGGGGAAGGCGGGGTCAGAGAAGCTCATGTCCTCCATTTTGCCCGGAGTGCGCAACCCACACCATTGGGGATTGCCCTGATCTGACCCTTGCCCCCACCGGGACTGTGGTGCCACGGCATCGGGATGCCCTCGCGTGGGGCTGCTGAGCACCGTGGCGTGCCCACCATGAACAGAGCGGTCGGAGACGGTGCTGCGGTGACATTGTGTCCACCCGCAGGCGGTTGAACGACCTCAGCGCCGGTACTTGTTGCGGGTGGCCAGGGCGCGCTGCGCCTCGCGGTTGGCGTCGCGCTCGGCGATGCTCTGGCGCTTGTCCCAGTCCTTCTTGCCCGTGGCGACCGCAATCTCCACCTTGGCGTAGCCGTCGGAGAAGTACAGCGACAGCGGAACCAGCGTGCGGTTCGACCCGGACATTTCTTTCTCGATGTTGGCGATCTCACGCCGGTTGAGCAGCAATTTGCGGGTGCGCTTGGCAGCGTGGTTGCGCCACGTGCCGAACGCGTACTCGGGGATGTTGACGTTGCGGAGCCAGACTTCGCCGTCGTCGACGGTGGCGAAGGCCTCCGACAGGGTGGCGCGACCCGCACGGAGACTCTTGACTTCCGTGCCGGTCAGGACCAGACCCGCCTCGTACACATCACCGATGTGGAAGTCGTGGCGGGCCTTCCGGTTCTGTGCGACGAGTTTGCGTCCGGTTTCCCTGGGCATTCGCCCATGATGCCATGCCTGGCGTCAGCGGAACCACTTGGACATGGGGTTGACCATGCTGCCGTTCTCCCACACCATCAGGTGGAGGTGGCATCCGGTGGAGTAGCCCGTGGTGCCCACGTAGCCGATGACCTGCCCCTTGGACACGTACTGGCCCACGGACACCACGTAGCGGGTGGCGTGGTTGTAGCCGGTGGTGACGTACGTGCCGCCCACCTTGCCGTGGTCGATCATGAGGCGGTTGCCGTATCCGGTGTTGAAGTAGCGTTCCGCGACCGTGCCGGAGGCGGCGGCCTTGATGGGGGTACCGCAGGACGCGGCGAAGTCGGTGCCGTCATGGAGCTTGCGGATACCCAGGACAGGGTGCAGGCGCATGCCGTACGGGGAGCTGAGTCGCCCACTGACGGGTCGCTGGAACCCCGACGAGGTGGCGGGAGCCGCCGGCCCCTGGACCGACTGTGGCCTGGGAGCGGGCGCCGCTACCGACGTCTTTCTGGCCTTCGACGCTGCAGCAGCGGCACGTGCACTCGCGGCGTCTGCGGCGGCCTTCTTGCGGGCCGCCTCCTCGGCTGCCTTCTGCGCGGCGACGCGTGCGGCGATGCGCTTGTCCACGTCGGCGGACTCTGCTTCGAGGTTCTCCTGGCGGGTCTGCTCGAGGTCGAGCTGGCGGGTGGCCTCGTCAGCAGCGTTGTCACGAGCGGCAACCTTGGCGGCCACCTCATCGCGGAGGGCGTCGGCTCGCGCCTGCTTCTCCTTGGCGTCGGCGAGCTGGTCGGCCGCGGCCTGGCGCGCCTCGGCCGCGACGGCCTGCGCCTCGTCCGCCCGCAACTGGGCGGCGTCGAGGGCGATGCGTCGCGCCTCAAGTTCGTCGAGTTGCCGTGCGCTGGAGTCGAAAAGGGTGGTGGACAGCTGGGCACGCTGGTTGAGCTCGGCGGCCGTCACGTCGGTCACGAGCAGAGCCAGGTTGATGAGCGGTCCGTGCTGCTGGGTGATGACGACGATTTCCTCGGCCGTGCGGGCCTCGGCGTCATCCAGTGCCGCCTTCGCGGCCGCCACTTCTGCCTCCGCCTGCTTCAGCTTGTGCTCGGCAGACTTCAGCTCCGCTGCCCGCTTCGCATCCAGGTCCTTGGCGTCGCGCAGCAATGCCTCTGCAGCCGCCAGCTTGGTCTCTGCCGTGCTGAGCTCGGTCCGCGCGGACTCCAGTGCGGCGTTCGCGGCCGTCAGTTCACCCGAGGCGTGGTCCACGGCCTGCGCCTGGTCGGCGATCCTGGACGTCAACTCTGAGCGTCGGTCGTCCAGTTCGTCAGCCTGCACCGGCGCAGCTGTCGTGAGCAGAATGGCGACACCGACCGCAGAGGCGGCAATGCCTCGCAGTAACCGTGTCATGCGCCTGCTCTCGGGTAGAGGGGGAAGTTCCCGATTCACCTGAATCTCCTTGGGCACCAATTCTCAGATGCGTAGGTACTTTCTGGTTGCCAGCAGCGTTGGGATGATCGCCAGAGCGATCCCCACCGCGGCCATGGCAAGGATGGCAGTAGTCACGTGGGTCCAGTCAATCCAGGGTAAAGTCCGGATTGAGGTCTTGGCGTTGCGTTCAATGATGAACAGGTAACCCGCGGCCACGGTGATCCCGGACACGAGGACCCCGATAAGGCCTGCCACAAGGCTTTCCAAGAGGAATGGCAGCAGGATGTAGAGGTTCGAGGCACCAACCAACCGCATGATGCCAATCTCACGGCGTCGGGTGAAGGCGGCCATGCGAATGGTGTTGGCGATCTGCAGTCCGGCGGCCAGGAGCAGGAGCACGCTCATGCCGATGGTGGCCCACTGGAGCCCGTTCAACCACTTGAACAGGGGCTCGAAGAGAGACTGAAGATCCTGAACATTCTGAACGCCCTGCAGCCCCGACGCCTCGCTGACGACCCCTTGGTAGTTCTCCGGGTTGATGAGCTTGACGCGGAAGGAATCCTGCATCTCGTCGGCGGTGCGCGACCCGAGGATCGGCGAGTCCTTGAACACCCGCTGGAATTCCTCGAAGGCGGCTTCCTTCGACTCGTAGAACACCTGCGCCACCTCCGGGTTGCCCTGGAGCGCCGCCTGGATGGCGTCGCGCTGGGCGTCGGTGGCGCCCTTGCCGTCCTCGCACATCCCTCCGGTGGTGGTCTTGATGCACAAGAAGACGGAGATTTCGATCTTGTCGTACCAGCGTCCCTTGACGAGGTCCACCTCCATGGAGGTGAGCAGGCCGAGCCCGAACAACGACAGGGACACCGCCATCGTCACGACGACGGCAACCGTCATGGCCAGGTTGCGTCGCAGACCCGACCACGTTTCACGCAGTGTGTGCCTCATGCGCCGTACACCCCCTTCGACTGGTCGCGGACGAGTTCCCCGTCACGCAGTTCCAGCACTCGTCGACGCATCTGGTCCACGATGGAGGAGTCATGCGTGGCCATGATGACGGTGGTGCCGGTGCGGTTGATGCGGTCCAGCAGCTTCATGATCCCCACTGAGGTTTCCGGGTCAAGGTTGCCGGTGGGCTCGTCGGCGATGAGGATCTGCGGGCGGTTGACGAAGGCCCGGGCGATGGCGACCCGCTGCTGCTCGCCGCCGGAGAGTTCCTCGTTGAGACGGTCCTCCTTGCCTGTCAGGCCAACCGTCTCCAGCGTCTCGGGCACCACCTGCCGGATTTCCTTGGTGGGTTTGCCGATGACCTGCAGCGCGAACGCGACATTCTCGTAGACGGTCTTGCCCGGCAGTAGCCGGAAGTCCTGGAACACGGTGCCGATCTGGCGGCGCAGTGCAGGCACCTTCCACTGGTTGAGGGTGCCAAGATTTTTGCCGGCCACATAGAGGGTGCCCTTGGTGGGGCGGTACTCCCGCAGGATGAGGCGCAGGAAGGTGGACTTGCCGGAACCCGACTGCCCCACCAGGAAGACGAACTCACCCTTGGCGATCTCGAGGTTGATGTTGCGAAGCGCTGGCCGGGACTGGCCCGGGTAGAACTTCGTGACGTCTTCGAACATGATCACGGGTGTGGACTCCGACTGGGTGGGGGGTGGTTTCCTGAGAAACTCTCAACGGCGAATCGGTGCGAGTCTAGGCCATGGCGCGCGGAAGATCACCAGTGAACACGCTCGGCCCGCGGTCCGCCCGATGGTTTTTCTCAGCTTCCCGCACTGATCTGGCTCTGCTTGCGCCAGCGGATGCCGGCATCGATGAACCCGTCAATCTCGCCGTCGAAGACCGCCTCGGGGTTGCCCACCTCGTGTTCGGTGCGGAGGTCCTTGACCATCTGGTAGGGGTTCATGACGTAGGACCGCATCTGCGCACCCCAAGAGCCCGCGCCATCGCTCTTGAGTGCGTTCATCTCCTTCTCGCGCTCGATGCGGGCATGCTCCAGAAGTCGTGACTGCAGCACGCGCAGCGCCGCTGCCTTGTTCTGCAACTGCGACTTCTCGTTCTGGCAGCTGACCACGATGCCGGTGGGCAGGTGTGTGATCCGCACGGCGGAGTCGGTGGTGTTGACGGACTGACCACCGGGACCCGACGAACGGAAGACGTCCACGCGGATGTCGCCCTCGGGCACGTCAATGCTGTCGGTCTCCTCCGTGACGGGCAGCACCTCGACGCCCGCGAAGGAGGTCTGGCGGCGGCCCTGGTTGTCGAACGGGGAGATGCGTACCAGACGGTGTGTGCCCTGCTCCACGGACAATGTTCCGTACGCGAACGGCGCCTTGATGGAGAAGGTGGCGGACTTCAGCCCGGCCTCTTCTGCGTAGGAGGTGTCGTAGACCTCGACGGCGTAGCCGTGACGCTCCGCCCAGCGCAGGTACATGCGCATCAGTTTCTCGGCGAAGTCGGCAGCATCCACGCCACCCGCCTCCGCGCGAATGGTCAGCAGCGCGTCGCGCGAGTCGTACTCACCCGACAGCAGCGTGCGGACCTCGAGGGTCGCAATGTCCTTGGACAACTTCTTGAGCTCCCGCTCGACCTCGGCGCGCGTGTCGGCGTCGCCCTCCTCCTCGGCCATTTCGAGCATCATGGCGGCGTCATCGAGACGGCCGCGCAGACCCACCAGGCGGTCCAGCTCGGACTGCTTGACGGACAGGGCGGAGGTCACGCGCTGGGCGTTGTCCTGGTCGTCCCACAGGTCGGGGGCACCCACCTCCTCCCCAAGCTCTGCGAGGTCGTTGCGCAGCTTGGGCATGTCGGCCACGGCCTCGATGGAGGCCAGGGACTTGTCGAGGTCGGAGAGGGTCTGGGAAAGATCTACGGCTGCCACGGTCGACCATCCTACCCCGATGCACTGCAGCGGCCATTCCCGTGCGGGAGTCACGTCCTCCAGTGGAAGAATGGGCGGTGACACCGACACCAGGAGTACGCCATGGGATCCACCAAGCAGCAACTGAAGACCGACCTTGCCCAGGCGCTGCGCGCTCGGGACGAATTCGCCAAGAGCAACGTCCGGATGCTGATGGCCGCCATCACCACCGAAGAGGTGGCCGGGGACACCCCCCGCCAGCTGAGCGACGCCGAGGAGGTCGACGTCGTTGCCCGCGAGCAGCGCAAGCGCCGGGACTCCTCCGCCACGTACGCCGACGCCGGACGGGCAGACCTTGCGGACAAGGAGGCCGCCGAGGCCGAGTTCATGGCCCGCTACCTGCCTGTCCCCCTCACGCGGGACGAGGTGACGGAACTGGTGCGAGGCGAGGTGGATGCTCTGATCGCCACCGGTGAGACGCCGTCGATGAAGCACATGGGTGGATTGGTCAAGGCTGTCAACGCCAAGGCCGCCGGCAGGGCCGAGGGCAAGGTGGTGGCCGAACTGGTCCGGGGAGCCCTCACCGCCTGATCCGGCGCGCCACCGACCCGACGAGGTTGGCCGCTACGGCGGGTCGGTGCGGCAGACGGGTCTCCGCCGTCCTACAGTGACGGCGTTGCCCGTGGCCAGATCGACGTCCCGCGGCAGTCTGGACCCACATCCCCTATACATGGAGACATACAACGTGCGCCCCCACACACGTCATTTCATCCGACTCCTGGCCGTCCTTGCCGCCAGCCTCAGCCTGCTCGCGGCAGGCGTGCAGACATCTTCAGCCCTGGATGTGTACACGACACCGGGCAAGCACCACCAGAACGGCCGCGACTGGCTGACAAGCTGCGAGAAGTACTCCAGCGTCGTCGACCGGTGCACCACCCAGATCTGGCACAAGACGGTGACGTACAAGAACGGCACGTTCACTGCGAAGACGCAGTGGACGTTCAACAACCTCACCTACAAGACCAGCCCGAGAGCCGCCTGGGCACCTTTCAATGCGCTCGTCACCCCCGGCGAACACACCCTCAACGGCCGTAGGTGGAAGACCGAGTGCGACACTGCGTGGACGGGTTCCAACGGCTGCCGTTCGCAGATCTGGGCCACCGTCCCCGAATACCGCAACGGGCGCTACGAGATGGTCAACAAGTGGGTGTTCAACAACATCGTCCACGTCACGCCCATCAAGTGCCCCGTGCCGCAGTCGCAGATCCGCACCCTGACCGGCCAGCCGTCGATCGTGACATCTGCCTGCACGGTGTCGAAGTCGAACTCCAAGTGGCTGGCGGCTGACTACGTGGTGTCGAACCCGTCCGGCAAGCTCTACAGAGAGACCGCGTTCTTCTTCCAGCGCCCCACCGGTTGGGGGCTGGAGTTCAAGAGCAACGAGAACCTCACGAGCGTCTGCGCCGAGCTCTACCGCCAGTCCGGCGCACCACTCGACCTGGCAGAGCCCATCAAGTACTGCTTCAAGGGCTGATCCAAGGGTTCGCCATGCGCGGTGCAGGGCTGTCACAATGGCTCTGCACCGCGACAGCGGTTCCGGGCGCATGGCTCAGTTGGTTAGAGCACCTCCCTTACAAGGAGGGGGTCGGGGGTTCGAGTCCCTCTGCGCCCACCATGGACAGACCCACAGTCAGAAGATATTGACGTTCCACGAGCAGGTCGCGTCCCCATCCGATGCGGGTCGATACCCACATGCACCACGGGATCCGCGAGCCATGCTCTGGGACAACGCCGTGTTCGCACGAGTGTCACACGGTGTCAGCGGGCACTCATTCCCCTGTCGTTCGCGCTGCGTCTCGACGCGGAGCGGGGGCCGGCCTGGTGGCCGACCCCCGCTTCGCGCATCAACCCCAGCGTCAGTTGCTGAAGCGCACGATGTTGTTGAACACGAACTTTTTGACCAGAGCGTAGCCGGAGCCGGTGGGCTCGATCACCGTGGCCTCCGCCCAGCTGCGGCAGCCGTTGCGGCCGGTCAGAGCGGTCTCACACTGTGTGCGCCACCTGCGACCGTCCGCGGCGGTCCAGCTGTTGTCGTAGGCCAGTTTATTGTCCTTCCAGACGCTGCGCGGCGCTGCCACATAGGTCAGGTTGTTGAACAGCCAGCCGTTGACCTTCACGAACTGGCCGCCCGTGTACTGCACCTGGGTGCCCCAGATGTAGGTCCAACAACGGATCGTCACCGAGTAGGGCTCACAAGTTGTCATCCATTTGCGACCGTTGACGTAGTGGAAACCGGGCGTCTCGTAGAGGTCACCCGTGGGCGGCGCCGGCGTGGCCGTGACGGTCGGGGCCGGTGCAGGCGAGGGCTGTGCCGTGACGGTGACCGTCGGAGCCGGGGTGGGCTCCGGCGAACCGGGCTGCTCTGCGTCAGGCCTGGTCAGGTTGTGGGTGAGGTACAGCAGAACCTCCGCGGGGGCCGGCGCCGGTTGGAAGGCGTTGCCGTCCACGTTGATGCCTTCCCCGAAGTCCCAGATCGACGTGCCCCGGAACAACGGATCGGAGTCGACGGCACTGTCATGCAGTGCGGTCACGGCGGCCTTGGTGTAGTCGAGCATCGGATATCCGGTCGCGCCGTTCTTGCCGGGCCTGCAATCGGGACCGTCACATGTTGTGTACTCGTGCGCGGACGCGGAGGCGGGAATCCCGAATGCGTAGGGAATTTCCAGTTCCTGCGCCCACGCCTTCATGTTGGCGACTTCCTGCTGAACACTGCCGGTGTAGGTGGGGAGGTCATTGAGCGTCCCTGCGGGGAGGTTGTTGAGGTCATACAGGGAGGCGATGATGAGGCCGTTGCCGTAGGACGTGACCACGTCGTGGACGTTGCTGGCGCTCACCGTTCCGGGCTCAATAGCGGCTGCGAACGTGAAGAATGAGAAGAACCTGCCCTGGGGGTGGGCAGCGTCGACGCAACCGTACGGGTCGTTGCCCGGGTCACCGTCGTGATCACCGGCGAAGTTCTTGGCGATCTGCAGGTAGAAGTAGTACTGGCCGTTGGGTGTGGTGACGTCGAAGGGCTCCAGGTCGAACTGGATACCGTCGATGCGCCCATCCGCGCAGAGTTCCTTGGACGCCTTGTCCGCGTAGTCGCGGGCGAGACTCTCGCTGAGATCGTTGAAGTTCCGCAGGTACCCTTCCGGCCCGATGCGCCCATCGATGACCGGCGTCATCACGACGGGCCTGGCCGCAGCGCCCGATGGGTCGTTGTCGATCGGATCGAGGCCGTCGACGTAAGCGCCGGTGGACTCATACCCGACGCTGTCGGGCGTGTAATACATGTTCAGGTCGTCGAGAGTGCACTTGTCGGCGTCGTCGTCCTCGCAGTAGGTCTCCATGTCGCTGCCGTAGCTGAAGACCTGGCCGAGTTCGTTGCCGGGTGTGGCGGCGGCGTTGTACTTGTTGATGAGGTTGATCCAGCGGCCCGGGTCGAAGGCGCCGGCCCGATCCCTGTCGTACATCCACACGCCGTTGGCCCGCGGCGGGAACGCTGCCTCGGAGTTGGCGTCAAGCGGGTCCGCCGGGGCGGTATCGGCCTGAGCGGCGGAGACCGAGAGCCCCAGCGAGATGATCAGGGATGCTGCGGCGCCGCAGGCCACCACGATTCGAGGACGGCCTCCGACGCGCGATCGCCGCCGTGGCACTGTGCGTCGGGATTGGTCAGTTGTGTGCTGCGCTGCAGACATGGTGCTCCCTGGTCTTCATCGACTTTCGGATCGCGTCACGTTAACAGGACGAGGGGGCCACCGATGCGTCGCCGGGATTCACGGTCTGACTGCGTGGAGGCAGGAACCGAGCGAGAGCCCACAACAGGACGGGTGGGGCAGCAAGCGCTGCACCTCCCGTCCTGCCGGATTCTCCGCAGAATCAACCCTTCCTGAACCGCACGATGTTGTTCACGACGAACTGATCCTTCATACGGTGGCCACCCCCACCATCAGGGACCACCACACTCATCCAGATGTAGGAACGACACCCCCCACGACCCGTCGCAGCCGTATCGCACTCGGTACGCCAGCGACGACCGCCGCTGGTCCACTCCCCCGTATTTGCCAGGGGATTGCTCCCCCACTTCTGACGAGTCATGTAGGGCAGGTAGGTCAGGTTGTTGAAGTGCCATCCCGTGTCGACCACATAGGCCCCAGCCACATACCGAACCGTCGAGGACCAGATCTCCGTCCGACAACGCGTCGTCTGTGAGTACGGCTCACACTGGGTGAACCACCAACGACCGTTGATCTGATGGAATCCGGGCACCTCGTACGGCGCCCGCAACACCGGCCCCGACGACACCGACGGTGACGGGGAGGGCGACGCCGACGGAGACGGGGACGGGGACACCGAGGCCGAGGGAGAAGGCGACGGAGAGGCCGGCGGCAGGGTCTCGTCGACATTGGCTGCCTGTCCGAGGAGTTCAACGGCGCCCGCAGGATCTCCGGACCAGACCAGGTGCTCAGCGTCGGCGATGGAACGCTGGGCATCGGCGTCTGCGGTTGCAGCCACCACTGCGTCCTGCGCCACATCACGGGCCAACGAGACCACTGCTGCTGCCTGCATCAGGGTGTCCTCGCCCGTGCCCGACAGTGTGTCGGCGAGGGACTTCAGCAGTGGCCAGGCAGCAGCGGGGTCCGAGATACTGCCGTCGGCAGCCCACACACCAGCATCCACCAGGCTCTGAGCCTTCATCCGCGCATCGCCCTGCAGCCCGGCGACGAGTTCGGACAACCGTTCCTTCGGCTGATCGGTGCGCAGACCCCACCCGTAGGCATAGGCAGGCTCGTACACGTCGTCGCCGACGTTGATCGGCACCTGATCGGCAGCCTTGGGCCAGGTCAACGACAGCTGACCAGTGAAAGGACGCTCACCCATCAACACATCCGCCACGCCTGCACCCTCGCTACCGGGGAGGAAGGAGGCCACGACTGCGTTGGCCCCCGCAGCGGCCCCAGTGAGGACCTGCGGCCGACCGGAGACGACCACCACGGTGCATTCCATTGCCCCGCAGACCGTCTCGATGGCCTTCTGGTCCGTGGCGGACAACGACAACGACTTGCCGTTGTTGCCGACGTCGCCCTGTCCCTCCGCGTAGGGGGTCTCCCCCACGATGACAAGACCCGCGTCGTAGTCCTGCGTGGGTTCGCTGGCCGTCCGCGAGTGGGTGATCTCCAGATCCGGAGCCACCTCGCGAAGACCTTCGAGGATGGAGGTGCCCGTGGTGGTGTCACCAGAGCCGCCCTGCCAGGAGATGGACCAGCCACCCATCTGGTTGCCGAGGTCGTCGGCGTTGGAGCCGGCCACGTACAACCGACCCGTGTGTGCCAACGGCAGTGCGCCGTCGTTGCGCAGCAGAACCTGCGACTGTGCGGCCGCCTCCCGCGCAATCATGCGGTGCTCGGAACCGCCGAACATGTCGCGTTGGCTGTCGACGGTGAACGGCTGCTCGAACAGGCCGAGGTGCATCTTTTCGGTCAGTATCCGCGTCACGGCGTCATCAACACGTGCCTGCGCAATGGCATCGGACTCGACTCCCGCCACCACGGCATCGATGAATGTGGCGAAGTTGTAGGGGGCCATCACCATGTCCATCCCGGCATTGACCGATCGCACCACCTTCTCCTGGTAGGTGCCGCCCGGCAGCTTGTCGATCGCCTCCCAGTCGCTGATGAGGAAACCGGTGAAGCCCATGTCGCCCTTGAGGACACCGTTGTTCAGCTCCGCGTGTTCGCTCATCCGCAGCACCGGTCCGTTGTTGACGGAGACGCCGGAATACGACGGCATGATGGTGCCAATCCCTGCATCCACGGCGGGGATGTACGGATCAGCGTGGAGGCGCATGAACTCCGCCATCGACGACACATGGGTGACACCCTGATCGATCGGGTATCCCTTGCCCAGCTGTGAGGCGTCGTAGGTAGTGCCCCCGTCCCCGGCCCAATGCTTGGCCGAGCCCAGCACCTCGTCAGCCGCAGTGATGTCCGTGGGGTCATCACCCTGCAGCCCCTCGGTGGCAGGTACCGCGAAGGCCGCGACAAGCTTCGGGTCCTCGCTGAACGACTCGTAGGTTCGACCCCAGCGTTCGTCCCGACCCACAGTGAGGGCGGGCGCGAATGTCCACGTCACGCCTGTGGTGCGTGTCTCGGAGGCTGTGGCCCGCCCGATGTTCCGGATGAGCTGGAGGTCGCGAGTGGCCCCCAGGCCAATGTTGTGCGGGAAGATCGTGGCGCCAAGGACGTTGCTGTGCCCGTGGACGGCGTCCGCACCATAGACCATCGGAATCTGCCAACGCGTCGACAACGCCTGGCGCTGGTACCCGTCGATCATGGCCGCCCAGGCCTCGGGGGTGTTGGGATTCGGGACGGACCCGCCGCCGGACAGGAGAGAGCCCAGCGCAAGGTCAGAGATCTGTTCCACCGAACTCAGCCCGAGGCGCTCGGCCTGTGCCATCTGGCCCGCCTTCTCCTGCAGGCTCATGCGCCCCAGCAGGTCCGCCACCCGGTCCTTGGTGGGCAGGGAGGAGTCGAGGTAGGCAAGGTCGTGCGCGTTGATGACGACACGCGGCACGCCATCTGCAGTGACCGCCCCGTCGGCCGTGATCTCGAGGGGGATGGTGAGGGCCTCGCTGGCGCCCGTTCGCGCGAGCGTCTGCACCTCAACGGGTTGGGCCGTACCCGAGGGTGTTCCGGCGGGGAACGTCATCGAGCCCGACGCTGCTGTGTAGTCCGTGCCCTCGAGTGCGGTTCCGGGGCTTGTGTTCCATGTGACGTCGACGGGCTCGCCGGTGGGCTCACCATCAGTGGTTGTCAGCGTGAGCGGCACGGACGCCGTGCTTCCGCCGTCCACCAGTGTGACGCCGGGGGCTGCCACGGTGACGGAACTGGCCACCGTTGGAGTGCCGTAGAGGCCGGCATCGTCAATGGCCCAACGCATCGCCTCAGCGGTGCCCGGATCAAACGTGATGGCATAACCCCAGGCGTTGTCGAGGTCCAGAGTGCCGTTCTGTGTCTCGCTGGATCCGGGCTGGTAGCCGCCCGGGGTGAACGACGAGAAAGGTAGTTCGACGAGCTTCCACCGGCTGGTGGAGCTTCCCCAACGGTCCTTGAAGGTGGCCTGCCACAGCTCGGAGTGCTCGGCATCAGTACCGCCGTCCTTGATCTCCACCTTGATGTCCGCGCCCGCCGTGGGGGACGCGGGGTTGTTCGTCTGTGAGGCGTACCACAGGAACCGGATGCCGTGGAAGCTGCTCCAGTCCTGGGGGTTGGCCAAGTTGTAGCTCATGCCGCCGTAGGAGCCGGAAGGGATGAGGTGGGTTCCCGCCAACACGTGGTTGTCGGCGTTGCCGTCGCGTTCCTGCACCTCGCGGCCCAACGTCACTGCATTCTCGGCGTTGGACCACGTGAAGTAGCCGATCGGATCGGCGCCGGAGCCCACGGTGATGTCGTTCTCGAAGTCATCCAGCACCACGAGCCGCTGGAACAGCGCGAAGTCGTCCATCCGGAAGGACCCTGCGCCCAGACCGGTGAGGGTCACCGCGAAGCCCGTGGAGGCGCGCGAGTTGAATCGTTCGTCGGAACCGGGATTCCCCTTCACGCGCAAGTCGCTGAACAGCACCGATACCCGGCGCCACCCCGCTGCATCGTCGACGATGCTGTGATCGAAGAGTTGACCATCGCTCTTCACCTCGAAGCTGAGCATCTTGCCGCTGCCAGAGCCCTCGAACCAGAACTGGAAGCCGTCGTAGCCCGACCAGTCAGTTGCCGGCGTGTCATGGGTGAAACCGAACCAGTCCCCACCGCTCGGAGAGCCCCCCACCGTGGCGACGAGCACCTGGTTGTCCGCTGCCGAGCCGGGGACTGTGTCGTCGGCGGTACTGCCCAGCACGGGTGTGACGCTCGGGTTGCTGCCCCACACGGTGAAGTCGGTTGGGACGCCGGACTGGAAGTCATGCAGCACCTCGGAGGGTCCCGTTCCGGAACCGTCGCCCGTGGGTCTGATGGTGATGCTGGCGGTGGTGCGGATCCCAAGTTGGACGCCGGCGGTGGGGTCGCTGACGCGCACCGTGAAATCGCGCTGCGGGGCCAGGAATCCCTGGCTGACGGTGTCAATGTCCACCACCTTCTCCACCTCCCCGGCTGCGAAGATCAGGGTCTGGTCATAGGCGGTGTAGTCGCTGCCGGCCACGGCAGTGCCACCCTCGGTGTTCACCCGGACGCTCTGCTCCGTGTCGGAGGCTCCCGAAAGGCGCACTGGAATGGAGACCGCATCGCCGGCGGCGACGACCTCATCGGGACCGAGGCTGACCATCGGTGTCGCGAAGTCGCCGTTGACGGCGAGGGTGTAGAGGGAATACCCGTAGTAGTGAAGAGTGGGCGCGTCCCACAGGGCCGCCGCCCGCTTCTTCATGTCGAGGCGGACGTAGCGAGCGTCAACGCTCTCAAGCGTGACGGCGTCGGCGCCCCCGTCGCCGGCGGTGGTGGTGTGTACCGTCTCCCAACTGGCGGGCTGATCAGGTGACGCGCTGGCCACCTGGATGTCGTAGGCCTCGGCGTAGGAAGCCTCCCACGCCATTGCCACCGAGGTGATGGTGGCGACCGAGCCGAGATCAACCGTCAGGTCAGCTGTGAAGACGGCCGCACCGTCGTCAGGGCCGTTGCCGCTGGCCCAACGCGTCTCAGGATTGCCGTCATTGACGTTGGACGCCGGAAATGTCCCGTCCTGATCCGATTGCGTGGCAGATGCGCTCACGACCCCGAGTTGCGCCAGATCTGTTTCGGCGGCGAGCGCCGGAGTTGCTGGCAGCAACGCCATGAGACCCACGGACAAGCTGCCCGCCAATCCGACGGCCAGAAAGCGCTTGGGATTCTGTCTCATGTGCGAGACCCCTTTCAGGGGTACAGATGGGTGGCTGTCAAGCAGGACTCTCGGCGATGAGAGCGCTTTCCCCAGTCAATCACATCCCGACGGCACCGAAGGGCAACGCGCAATTGTCCCGTCGCTGGAGGATCTCAGGCATGCCACCCCTGTGAGGTACGCGGAGGCGATTTTCTGCGATGCGGCGGGCACCCACGTCGACGCGGGCGCCACTAGTCTCTGGGAATGACGCAGAGACGCGGATCCCACCCCGGCCTGATCATCAGCGGCGGCCCCATCCTGACGATGGCCGAGGGGGCCCGGCCCGAAGCCGTGGCCGTGGCCGATGGACGGATCGTGGCCATCGGATCCCTGACGGACGTGACGGCGCAGGTCGGGCGCGCCACGGAGAAGCTCAACCTCGAGGGTCGGACGTTGCTGCCTGGCCTCATCGACCCACACATGCACGCCGCCATGGTGCAGATGGCGGACTGGGTGGACGTCAGCCCCATGGCAAACCCCACGGCCGACGACGTCATGACCACCCTGAGGAACGCACCCCCCACGTCCACCGGGTGGGTGATCGCCAAGCTGTTCGACCCCAGCATCACGCAAGGCGGCCCACGGCTCGACCGCGACGCACTGGACCGCCTGTCACCAGTGCACCCCATGCTGGTGTTCGAGAGCAACGGCCATGTGGCCTACGCCAACTCGGCCGCCATGCGGGAGGCCGGCGTGGACCGGGACAGCCCCGACCCACCCCAGGCCCGCTACGGTCGTACGCCCCACGGGGACCTCAACGGGAGGCTCGAGGAATCGGGCGCGGTCGCCGCCTTCACGCGCGGGATTCCGCCACTGACCCGAGAGGACATGCTGGCCCGTCACCGCGACCTCTTCCAGCAGGCCGCCGCCCGGGGCATCACCCTCCTCCACGACTGTGGGGTCGGGGCCGTCAGTGGCGCCGACGATCTCGACATCCTCCGCAGCGTCGTCGACGACTCCTCCCCCGTCCGGTACCGCGGGATGCTGGTGTCCACGTTGTACGACACATGGATGAACAACGGGCTGCGGCCCGGCGCAGGCAACGACATGCTGCGCATCGACGGCATCAAGGCCTGGTCGGACGGCTCCAACCAGGCGGGAACCGGGTACCAGAGGGAGCCGTACCTGAACACAGCCGATCATGGCTCGCTGAACTATTCGCCGCAGGAGCTGGCAGAGGTGGTGGACCGCGCGCACCGCGACGGTTGGCAGATCGGCGTCCACGCCAATGGCGACGCAGCGATCGACGTCACACTCGACGCCTACGAGTCCGCCCTGGCCCACACCCCAGTCCGTGACCACCGCCACCGGATCGAGCACTGCAGTGTCCTGCACGACGACCAGATCGCCCGCATGGTGGCACTCGGTCTCTCCCCGTCGTTCCTCATCGGCCACATCCGCTGGTGGGGCACCGCGTTCCGCGACCGACTGTTGGGTCCCGACCGCGCCAACCGCTACGACCCCTGCGCATCGGCCCTGGCCGCTGGGCTGCGGATTTCCCTGCACAGTGACTGGAATGTCACCCCCATCGAGCCGCTGCGCTACGTGGAGGACGCCGTCACCCGCATCATGGAGGAGTCGGGCGACGTCCTCAACGGTGACGAGCGGATCCCCGTCGAGGCGGCGCTCCGGGCCGTGACCATCGACGCGGCCTGGCAGTGCCGCGCCGACAACATCACCGGATCCATCGAGCTGGGCAAATACGCAGACCTGGTGCTGCTGGAGGACGATCCCACATCAGTGGATCCCCGCCGCATCTCCGGCATCACGGTGTCGCAGACGCTCCTGGGCGGCGCACTTCGCCACGGCAGCTGAGCTCTCGGATCCTCCGAGGCCGGACCTGACCGGGGGTCAGAACCCGGTCTCCGTGCCCGCCACCCCCGTCCCCGGGGGTAACGTGCTCACAGCAAACAGCGGTGCACGGCGCACCACCCGACGAGGAGGCAGGATGTCTGGTCGCCCCACCCTGAGCTCCATTGCCTCAGCCCTGGGTTTGTCCCACCAGACGGTGTCGAACGCCATCAACCGCCCCGATGCCCTGCGACCCGAGACGCTCCAGAGGGTCCTCGATGAGATCGCCCGCACCGGATACGTCCCCTCCACCGCGGCGCGCCAGCTGGCCTCGAAGCGCTCCAGGCTGTTTGCCTTCCGTGTCCGTCCAGCCCCCAACGGACTGCACGGGCAGGTGGTGGACAACCTGCTCCACGCCGTCACGGAGCGCGCAGCAGCCATGGGCTACCACCTGTTGGTGTTCGCAGCGCAGGACGACGCGGACGAGGTGGCGCAGATCGAGCGATTGCGCGCGACCAGCAACATCGACGGTGTGGTCCTCACCGACACCACGAGTCAGGACATCCGCCCAGGACGTTTGACCCGCACCGGCATCCCCCTCGTGGCGTTCGGCAGGCCCTGGGGGCAGGACTCGTCACACCCGTGGGTGGATGTCGACGGGGCTGCGGGCTGCCGTATGGCCACGGAGCAGCTCCTCCACCGCGGTGCTGGCCGGGTGGGGTTCCTGGGGTGGCCGCAGGGGTCCGGCGTGGGCGATGACCGGGTCAGCGGCTGGCGTCAGGCTCTCGTCGCGGCGGGTGCCCACGACGACGGTGATCGCTGGCTTGGTCGGTGCCTCGACGAGGTCTCACTGGCGCGTGCAATGGCCCACGACCTGCGCGCCGACGGGGTCGACGCACTTGTCTGCGCATCCGACACGCTGGCGCTCGGGGCCCGGGCCGCATTTCGTGAGTCCGGCCTGGACACCTCCAGGGTGGTGGGTTTCGACGACTCCCCCGTCGCAGCGCTCACGGGTCTCTCAAGCATCAGGCAGCCCGTGGAACAGGTGGCCGACTTCTGCGTGCAACGACTGCTGGATGCCGACGCCGTTCCACGGACCCGGATCCTGGAACCCACCGTGGTTTTTCGCTCAGGTGACTTCGTCACCTGAGCCGCTCAGCGCGCGCCAGACCACCACGCCGGACGCGGCGGCCCAGGCCTGCGGTCGGCACGACGCGGGATACGGGAGGGCACGCGAGACCTCATCGCGTGCGTGGCCGGCGAACAGCTCCGGCAACCGGAACTCGAAGTCCTCTGCCGCATCCAGCAGGGCGGTGGCCAGCACCCGTGCCTCGCGCAGGAACCCCGCCCGCAGCAGGCTCCAGATGATCTGGGCCGTGTCGTGGGTCCAGACGCTGCCGCCGTGGTAGCGGAGCGGCCAGTAGGCGGTGTTGGTGGTGGACAGTGTCCTGATACCGAAACCGGAGAACAGCGAAGGGTCCATGAGTCGCGCCACCACCGACTTCTCCTGCTCGCGTGTCAACAGACCGGACCCGATCAGGTAGCCCATGTTGGAGGCCACACCATCCACTGGCTGCTTGTCCCCGTCCAGAGCGAGCGCCGGATAGTCCCCCAGCTCGTCGGCACACCAGAAGGTGGCCTGGAATCGTTCCCGCACACGCCGGGCGAAGGCCTCCAGGGCGGGAACGTCCACCTCGGCGCCGATCACCGCGGCGATGTCGATGCACACCAGCGCCGCCTCGTGGGCGTAGCCCTGCACCTCTGCCAGTGCGATGGGGCCGGCGGCGAGGCTGCCGTCCGCAAAACGAATCGAGTCCCCGGAGTCCTTCCAGCCCTGGTTGGCCAGTCCCGTGCCCGACTCGTCGATGTACTCGAGCAGTCCGTCACCATCGGCATCGCTGGACTCCAGCAGCCACCGGCAAGCGGCTTGTAGTGGACGGCGCAGATCGGCCAACTCGGACGCGTCGACCCCGGCGTCGAGCACCCCCTTCAGGAGCAGGATCCACAACGGGGTGGAGTCGATGGAGCCGTAGTACACGGGCGGCAGTCGCCTGCCCTCCTCCAACTCGAATTCGTGGCTGCGGACCTCGTGCAGCATCTTGCCGGGCTGTTCGGCGGTCACGAAATCGTGGCGCGTCCCCTGCCTAGCAGCGAGGGTCCTGAGTGTCCCGAGCGCCACCGCCGTGCTGTGGGGCAGCGACAGCAGAGCCGCGATCAGGCTGTCGCGTCCGAAGAGCGTGAAGAACCACGGGGCACCAGCGGCGAAGAACGCCGAGTCGGGTGTCAGCCTGTCAGTCATCATGAGGCCGTTCAGGTCGGCGATGCTCCGGTGGAGCAGGCGCCCGAGACGCCCGCCGGCGGCGGGCGCGACCAGTGGGTCTCCGGAGGGAGCCGTCATCGTGCCCTCCGGGGCGAGGGGAATCCGCCACGCCATCGTGGTGCTCCCACCGGCTGGCACCGTGGCGCTCCAGGAGATCCGCGTGCTCGCCCCGGTCGTCCGCACCCCGGCACCCTCCGCAAGCACCCCGGTGGCAAGTGGCACTGCCGTCCCCTCGCCACCACCCTTGACGACGTCCAGCGCAGTGGCCTCGCCCTCGAGATGGACCTCGATACCGAGCGTGACCTCTTCAGGGGAGGCGTTGCGTAGCTCGTACTGCTCACCGGCATCCTCCACCGTGATGCTGCGGAGACGGGAGAGTGCGACGAGCGGATCCGCGCCGCTGCCCCCGATCCTCACGACGTACTCGTGGCGCAGGACACTGGCATCGTCATCGCTGGGGCCATTGCCGATCCACTCCAGATCGCCCCCTGACACGGAGAGTTTGACACCCCCCACCACGCGCATGTCCCCCGCGTAGATGCCGTCGATCCCATCGGCACAATCCCCCTCGCGCGCACCCCACCACTGGTTGGGTGCGTGCAGGACGACGCACCGGTCGTGCACGTACGGCTGCTGTGAAGTCATGGCGTGGTCCTGTTCCTGTGAGATGCCCTGCCCGTGATGCTTGACAAATCACGTGCGGCTGTCCGACGATTGGGGCAACGATTTGAGCGCTCAAATCGTATCGACACATCACCGGTTCCTGCAAGGTCGCACGGACACAAAGTTGAATCCGGGCGGAGAACGGCAGGAGCCGGACCACGAGAGAAGGAACACGCCATGACCAGCATCACCCGTCGACATTTCCTCGGCTTCGGCGGCCTGGCCGTCGCCGCCGTCGGACTCTCCGCCTGCGGCGGGTCCGGCTTCAACGAGCCAGCGGCCACCGGGTCGCCGGACGGTTCAGGCAGCCCCACGGGCTTCGAGACCACGGAGTCCAAGATCACCGTGCTCATCGGCTCCTCCGGTGCGGCGGAGACCAAGGCCGTCACGGACGCCGTGGCAGCATGGTCCAAGGATTCGGGTGTGCAGTCGCAGGTGCTGCCCGCCAACAACCTGGACCAGCAGCTTTCGCAGGGTTTCGCCTCGGGCAACCCTTCTGACGTCTTTTACCTCACCACGGAAGCCTTCGGCGGGTACGCGGCCAACAATTCGCTGCAACCCTACGGGGACCAGATCGACGCCGCCTCCTTCTACGAGGCGCTCGTGGCGGCGTTCACCGTCGACGACGTGTTCTACGCAGCACCCAAGGACTTCTCCACGCTGGCGCTCATCATCAACAAGAAGTCGTGGGCAGCCGCGGGCCTCACCGACGCCGACGTGCCCACCACCTGGGAAGAGTTCTCGACCGTGGCGGAGAAGCTGACCACCGCCACCCAGGTGGGACTCGGCACCTCCCCGGAGTACCAGCGACTCGGCGTGTGGATGGCGCAGGCCGGCGGCGAACTGGTCACCGACGGCAAGGCGACGGCGAACTCGCAGGCCTGCGTCGATGGCCTCACCCACATCCAGGAGCTTCTGAAGAAGGGGACGGTCAAGCTCACGACGGACCTCGGCGCCGGTTGGGGCGGCGAGGCGTTCGGCAAGGAGCTGTGCGCCATGACCATCGAGGGCAACTGGATCATCGGCGCCCTGCAGAGCGACTACCCGAGCGTGGAGTACCTGGTCGCGGAGCTTCCCGCCGGCCCCTCGGGCCAGGGGACGCTGCAGTTCACCAACGCGTGGGGACTCGCCACCGACTCCAAGAACAAGGGCGCGTCCCTTGAACTCATCAAGGCCCTCACAGCGCCCGAGCAGCAGATGGCGTTCGCCGCGGCCTTCGGCGTGATGCCCTCGGTCAAGGCCACCGGCGAGGAGTGGAAGGCCAAGTACCCGGAGCAGGCCGCGTTCCTGGCCGGGGCTGACTACGCCAAGAATCCTCCCGCAGGGAAGGGCATCACCGCAGTGATCTCCGACCTCAACGCCAAGCTCGAAGGCATCAAGACAGCCGACGTGAAGGCGCTGCTCGACGAGGTGCAGACCAACCTCGAAGCCGCACTCGGCTGATGTTCAAGCGATCGGGGATCCGCAACGACACCACGGCGGGCTGGCTCTTCGTCAGCCCCGTCCTGGTCATCCTCGGACTGTTCCTGTTCATCCCCGTCATCATGGCGGCCTGGGTGAGCGTGTCCGATTGGAGCGGGCGCGGCAGTCCGTTCAGCGCCGGCGTGAACTTCATCGGTGCCAAGAACTTCAGCGACCTCCTCGTCGGTCAGGGGCTGACGCAGCAGGACTTCGGCACGGCCATGCGCAACAACGTCTACTACGTGCTGCTGGTGGTGCCGCTGCAGACAGCGCTCTCCCTGTGGTTGGCCGTCATGGTCAACCAGGCGGCCCTCAAGGGCAAGGGGTTCTTCCGGACGGCGTTCTACTTCCCGTCCGTCACGAGCTCCGTGGCCATCACCGTGTTGTGGCTGTTCCTGTTCTCCGCCACCGGGGTCGTGAACAAGGTCCTGTCCTACTTCTCCCTCAACGGTCCCAACTGGTTCCAGGACCCCCGCGGAGTCCTGCACATCATCCTGCAGTCGTTCGGGGTCCAGCCGGCCACCGGCGGCGCCCGCATCCTCGGCATCAGCGGATGGGAGTGGTTCGCCGGCCCGTCGGTGGCGATGTCAGCGTTCATCATCATGGCCATCTTCACCACCTCGGGCACGTTCATGCTTCTCTTCCTGGCGGCGCTGCAGCAACTCGACGGCGAGGTCTCCGAAGCAGCATCCATGGACGGGGCGGGAGCCTGGTCCAAGTTCTGGTTCGTGACGCTGCCCATGGTGCGTCCCACGCTGTTCACCGTCATCACACTGGGCCTCATCGGCACCTGGCAGGTATTCGACCAGATCTACACCGGCACACAGGGTGGTCCGTCCAAGACCACCCTCACGCCCGCCTACCTGTCCTACCAGGCAGCATTCCAGGACCAGCAGTGGGGACAGGGTTCCGCCATTGCCTTCATCCTCTTCGCCATCATCGTGGTCATGACCATCATCCAGCGGTCGGTGTCGAGGGAACGTGACGTGAAACCGATCAAGGCCGCAAAGAAAGAGGTCGGATCATGAGAAAACGCCCAGTGGGCTTCACCCTGGTCGCTGTCTACGTGCTGTTGATAGTGCTGGCCGTCATCTACATCTTCCCCTTCCTGGTCCAGGTCGCGACCAGCTTCAAGACCGAACCCGAGGCAGCGTCAAACCCCCTGGCGCTCATCCCCACCACGTGGACGACCGCGGCGTACAAGACACTGTTCGCCAATTCCGATTTCCCCCTGTGGTTCCGCAACAGCTTCATCGTCACCGTCGTGGTGACGCTCGGCCGCGTGTTCTTCAACTCGCTGGCCGGGTACGCCCTGGCCCGACTCCAATTCCGTGGCCGCGGAGTGGTCAACGCGCTCGTCATCGCCGTCATGGCCGTGCCCGGTGTGGTGCTCCTGATCCCCAAGTTCCTGGTCATCAACCAGCTGGGCATCTACGACTCCTTCGCGGGCATGATCATCCCCCTCCTCGCGGACGCAGCGGGCGTGTTCATCATGAAGAACTTCTTCGAATCCATTCCCGCCAGCGTCGAGGAACAAGCGCGCATCGACGGGGCGGGGACGTTCCGCACGTTCTGGTCCATCGTGTTGCCCATGGCTACGCCGGCCCTCATGACGCTGGTCATCCTCAGCTTCCAGGGTTCGTGGAACGAGCTGAACCACTTCATCGTGTCCACCCAGTCACCCAGCCTCACAACACTGACCAAGGGCGTGGCACAGCTGGCGTCGGGCCAACTGTCGCAGGGCACCCAGTACCCGCTCAAACTGGCAGCGGCCGCCCTCATGACCGTGCCTGTCGCCATCGTGTTCTTCATCTTCCAGCGCAGGATCATGAACACCACGAGTGGTGCCGTGAAGGGATGAGCCGACGTTGATAGAGGGCTCCCCGTCACCCGGCGAATAACAATTCCACATCAACGTGGCCTTTCGGTGTCGGGGAGTCAACACCTCCGTTAGGGTCCACAGGAGACACGGCGCAGTGATGCCCGTACCCCCATCGTTCCCACGGAGGAAGACATGTCACGCAACAGCACCAGGCTCGGCCGGCTCCTCGGCGCCTGCATCGGGATCAGCGCACTGCTGCTCGGTTCCTGCGCCATCGACGACGGCGAGACCACGGGCGGTGATGGCTCCCCCGCCGGTGACCAGAGCCTGACGGTGGCCTGCGGCAACCAGGAGGACGTCTGCCAGGCCTGGGTCGCAGCCTTCGAGGCCAAGACCGGCATCAAGACCAGCTACGTCCGCCTGGCCTCCGGCGAGGCGGTCGCACGTCTCGAGTCGTCCAAGGGCAACCCGGAGTTCGACGTCTGGCACGGCGGACCCGTCGACGGCTACAACGTGGCCGCAACCGCGGGCCTGTTGGAGAAGTACGACTCCCCCGCCGCCGCTGACATCGACAAAAAATACATGGACCCGGCGGGCTACTGGGGCGGCGTCTACGTGGGCGTTCTCGGGTTCTGCTCCAACCAGAAGGTTCTGGACGAACTGGGCGTGGAGGTTCCCCAGAAGTGGGATGACCTCCTCAACCCCAAGCTCAAGAAGCAGATCATGATGGCCCACCCCGCCACGTCCGGGACTGCTTTCACGGCCCTGTGGACGCAAGTGGTGCTCCGTGGTGGCGAGGATGAGGCCATGGACTGGATGAAGCAGCTCCACTCGAACATCCTCCAGTACACCAAGTCCGGCTCCGCACCTGCCCAGTCGGCCGGCCGTGGCGAAGTGGCCACCTCTGTGGTCTTCAGCCACGACTGCGTCAAGTACAACGAGCAGGGCATGACGGACCTCGTCACCACCATCCCGAGTGACGGCACAGGGTGGGAGATCGGTGGTGTCGCTCTCATCGCGGACGCGAAGAACGGCGACGCGGCCAAGAAGTACTTCGACTGGGCGCTGTCCGCCGAAGCGCAGGAGATTGGTCCAGAGCACCAGTCCTACCAACTGTTCACCAACCCGAACGGCAAGCGCGACGAGCGCATGGTGGACCTCGCCGACGTCACGCTCGTGGACTACGACTTCGCGAAGGCCGCCGCTGCCAAGGATGAGCTCACCACTCGCTTCGACGAGGAGATCGCCACCGCTCCCAAGGAGTGAGGCCCACCGCTGATCGACGTGCGGGCGGAGGAACACCCTGCGCCCGCACACCTACCACCAGGGAACGAGCATGACCGACATCCTCGAGGCACCCGCCCCACTCGAGCCGCCCAGCGTGGCGGCGCCCGTGAAACAGAGCCGACGCAAGCGGGTCCGGCAGGACCCCGTCACCATCACCCTCATCGTCGTCGTCGTCGCGATCCTGTTCTTCCTCGTCCTGCTGCCGCTGGGCAAGACGCTTTCCACCGCCTTTTCTGACAAGGGTCTCGCCACCCTGTCCAAGATGTTCACCTCGCCGGTCAACCGGAAGATCCTGCTCAACACCGTGGTGCTGGGTCTCCTGGTGGGAACGATCGGCACGGGGGTGGGCTTCCTCCTGGCCTATGCGCAGGCCCGCCTGCAGTGGCGGGGCAAGAAGTTCGTCCACCTTCTGGCGCTCATCCCCATCGTCTCGCCGCCATTCGCGGTGGCGACGGCGATCATCACCCTCTTCGGTCGCGGCGGCATCATCTCCAAGCAGTTGCTGGGCCTGAACTGGAACGTCTACGGTCTGGGCGGCCTGACGGTGGTGCTGGCGCTCTCGTTCTTCCCGATCGCCTACCTCAACCTGCTGGGCATGTTGCGCTCACTCGACCCGGCACTCGATGAGGCCTCCGAAAGCCTGGGCGCCAGCAAGTGGCAGGTATTCCTCACCGTGACCCTGCCCATGCTCATCCCCGGCTTCGCGGCATCGTTCCTGCTGCTGTTCGTGGAGGCGATCGCGGACCTTGCCAACCCCATCGTCCTGGGTGGCGACTTCACGGTGCTCGCCTCCCGCGCCTACATCGCCATCATCGGCGAGTACAACCTGGGTGCCGGTGCCGCGTACTCGTTGGTGCTACTGGTACCTGCGCTCCTGGTGTTCATCGTGCAGCGATACTGGTCCACCCGGTCCTCAGCCGTCAGCGTGACGGGCAAGCCGACGGGCACCATCAAGCTCAACACGTCCAACGTCGCACGCGTGCCCGTTCTGATCGCCGTCGGGCTTGTCATGGCGCTCATCATCACCATCTACGGCACGGTGATTCTCGGCGGCTTCGTCAGGATCCTCGGGATCAACAACGAGTTCACCCTGGACAACTACCGGTACCTCTTCGGCGGAATCGGGTCTGACGCCATCATCACCACGACGCTGCTGGCGCTGATCGCCACGCCGATCGCCGGGGTCATGGGCACCCTCATCGCCTGGTTGGTGGTGCGCAAGCTGCGCCGCGCGGCGGGCGTCATGGACTTCCTGGGAATGCTGGGCCTGGCCGTGCCGGGCACGGTGCTGGGCATCGGCTACGCCATCGCCTACAACAGCCCCGTCGACGGCTGGGGGTTGCGCTTCCTGCCTGCGCTGGCGGGCGGCGGAGCCATTCTGGGCGGCGCCATGGCGATCGTCATGGTCTACATTGCGCGATCCATCCCCGCCGGACTCAGAACCGGCATCGCCGCGCTGCAACAGATCGACCCGGCCATCGACGAGGCCTCCACCTCGCTGGGGGGCAGCGGTCTCACCACGTTCCGGAAGGTCACCATCCCCCTGATCAGGCCGGCACTCCTCGCGGGGCTGACCTACGCCTTCGCCCGTTCGATGACCACCATCTCCGCCATCATCTTCATCACCACCCCGCAGACCCGGATCATGACCTCCCAGATCCTCTCCGAGGTGGAGGCTGGACGCTTCGGCAACGCCTTCGCCTACTGCACCATCCTCATCGCCATTGTGCTGACGGTCATCGGCCTGCTCACGCTGGCCGTCCGGGACCGTCCAGACACACCCATGCCGACACCCGGCACCTGACGGACAAGGAAGACATGACTGACCTTGCTGCTGCTGAAAAGCTGCTCGACAACACGACCGCCAGCGGAACCCTCCGCCTGCGGGGGCTCACGAAGGAATTCGGCAACGGGGCCGACAAGGTGGTGGCCGTGGACGCCATCGACCTCGACATTGAACCCGGCGAGTTCGTGACGCTGCTGGGTCCCTCGGGGTGCGGCAAGACCACCACGCTTCGCATGATCGCTGGGTTCGAGGACCCCTCCGGTGGCCAGGTCACGCTGGACGACGTGAACATGATCGACACTCCACCCAACAAGCGACCGATGGCCATGGTGTTCCAGTCCTACGCCCTGTTCCCCCACCTCAAGGTGCGCGACAACGTCGCCTATGGCCTCAAGATTCGCCGCACTCCATCTGCGAAACTGCGGGAAGAAGTGGACCTGGCACTCGAGTCCATGAACCTGTCAGCGCTCGCCAACCGGGCACCCAACCAACTTTCCGGTGGGCAACAGCAGCGCGTGGCACTGGCCCGCGCCATGGTCATGAAGCCCAGGGTGCTGCTCTTCGACGAGCCTCTGTCCAACCTCGACGCCAAACTCCGCGAACGGATGCGCATTGAGATCCGCACGCTGCAGCGCCACCTCGGCATCACCAGCGTGTACGTGACGCATGACCAGGCGGAGGCGATGAGCATGTCGGATCGCATCGTGGTCATGAACGGCGGACGTGTGGAACAGGCCGCCAGCCCGGACATCATCTACCGGCAACCCGCCTCGGTGTTCGTGGCCGACTTCATCGGCCGCGCCAACTTCCTCGACGTCGAGAAGGAGACCTCCACACAGCAGGGCAGGGCCCGCGTGAAGGTCCTGGGCCACAGCGTGGATGTCCCCGCCCATCCGGACGCCCCGGCCGCGGAGGACGTGGTGCTGTTGTTGCGGCCGGAATCCATCCGCCTGAAGGCGGTGGACACGCGAGCCGGCGGTGGGCTCGGCGGGCACGAGGGTCGCGTCCTGTTCTCGGTGTTCTACGGCGACCACGTGGAGTACGAGGTGGAGACGGAACACGGCACGATCACCGCGGTGGTGGCCGATCCCAACGTGGATGCCATTCATCGAGAGGGCGATGACGTGGAAGTCAGCTTCAACGCCGAGCGTGCCTGGCTGCTGCCCCGCACCCGACAGCCCGGATGACCCCTCCAGGACACGCATACCGTCGGGGAGTTTCAGTTCAGGACCAGCCCTTGGGTAAATTCATCCCCACCCATGAGTTATTCCGACATCCCTGAACCGCCCCTCCCCCGACGCGGGGTCCAGCGCGACGACCCCAGCGGGCAGCCCGGCGCGCCGGGACCGACGGTGGCGAGCACCGCCCCCGGCCACATCGCCGCGCGCAGAGCCGCGACGATCGACGACGGGGTTGGACATACCGGCCCACCTGCAGGGACGCGTCGCTGGCTGGCAGCCGGGGTCATCGCCATGGTGGTGGTGGCAGTACTGGTGTGGGTGATCATCCGGAACCCCGGCGAGGTGACGGTGGTCCTGCCATCCGCGAGCGTGGCGGCCACGCCCACGACGCCCTCCAGCCCCTCCGTGGAATCTCCCACCTCCCCCACACCATCAGGAACGGCCGGGTCGGCCGCGCCGTTGCCGGGCACTGTGCCCCCCGCACCGGTTCTCCCCCAGTCCCCGGAACCGTCCCCCGAGGGTAGTGAGGTGGCTGGAACCATCGTGTTGAACGACGCCACCTTCATCGCCCCCGCCGGTTGGCTCCTGTACGGCGACGATCTCATCGAGGACGGGCGTCGCGCCGTGCGGCTCAGTCACGACCGCACGGACGCGCGCCTGCAGGCGGTCACGCTCAACCCGGGCGACTCCGACCTGTCAGCGTCGTGCGGATCCCTCGTGGACCTCCAGCAGGCGCAGTTCAGCGACGTCACGCGACAACTGGTGGTGCCCATCGGGGTGGAGGCCTCGGCCGGCACCGGTGTCCGCTGCGGTTTCACGGGCGTGCGCAGCAGTGACGGCATCGCCAACACCGTCACCTTCACCCTCGTCAGCAGGGCCACGGACTCGCACGTGCTGATGCTGCGCACCACAGTTCCCCAGGGTGGGGCCAGCGACTCAGCCCCGGTGCAGCAGCTGGGGGCCATGTCCTGCGAGGCCAGCGCCAGCTTTGGCCTCGCCCTCCCCCTCTGCTGAAACACGCCCCGACCCCTTCCGAGCATGCGCCATCCGTGAAAGGGTGCGGGGAGAACATGTGGGGTGGAAGGGAACAGGATGCGACAAGGTGTGATGCGCTGCGTCTCACGGGCCATGGCCCTGGTGATGGGAGTGGTCCTCGTCTGTACCTGGCTGTCCCCAACCCCTCCCGCCGCAGCGCTGGACGTCTACATCACCCCCGGCACCCACCACGTCAACGGCCGTACGTGGCGCACGGCATGCTCTGCGTACAGCAGCACGGTGACGCGGTGCCGCACTGAGATCATCGCCACCACCGTCGCTGCCAGGGGCAACTCGTTCGTCAGCACCACCGGCTGGACCTTCAACAACCTGACGTACCGGGCGAGCCCTCGTGGACCGTGGGCGGGCAACCCGCTGGCCACCCCCGGCGAACACACCCTGGACGGGCGCGCATGGAGGACGGAGTGCGACACCGCCGTCACGGGCCGCAACGGCTGCCGGAGCTGGATTCGGGCCAGCGTAGTGGACGTGGCGTCCACCAACCCGACCCGCTACGGCTGGAAGACCATGTGGGTCTTCAACAACATGGTGCGTTTCACCCCAGCGTCCGGGTCACCGGCCCCCGTCATCCCTGTTGCCCCCACCAAGGCCTGCGTGGGGGCGCCGATCCCATCAGGATTCGACGTCCTGGACAACGGCATGCCTTCATCGCCACAAACCGGACAGCAGCCTGCAGGAGCCTTCAACCCCCAATACATCGGCAACTTCATCCGGCAGGTGTTGAAGGACACTCGCAGCACCGCGTCCCAGAAGAAGTGTCTCGCGGCCACGGCTGCCGGCCATCTCGTGGCGCACAGCACCACCCGGGTGGTGGACGGTGTCACGTCGCGCTGGTTCCCCTTTGACTTCGACTACTCCGCCAACCCATCGGTCCCGACGCTGCGAGCGCCCTGGCATTCCGGCCTCGCGCAGGCCAACATCCTCACGCTGACGGTCCTCCTGGAGGACGTCACGGGCGACCCCGTCTGGGCACGGTACGGCAGGGAAACGTTTGAGAGTTTCATGGTTCCAACCTCCGCGGGCGGGTTCATGTCCCGTGAGAAGGGGTTCCTGTGGTTCGAGGAGTACCCCACGACGCCCGGCACCACCGTCCTCAACGGCAACTTCGAGGCGCTCATCGCCCTGTCCTACTGGGGCAAGACCATGAACGAACCCCGCGCCACAGCCATGGTGACCGAGACGGTCCCCGAGTTGCGGCCGCTCCTGGAGGCCAGCGAGGTGCAGGTGGAGGCCGGCCTCCTGTCCAGCTACGACCTGGTGCGGGGGTATCCCGCCGCACCCCTGCGACTCCTTGCCACCTCAGGGGACTTCTGGTGGGGCACATCCCGGCTGAACACCACATTCCAGAGTATTCCCACCGTCGCGGCCGCCGCCCCACCTCCACCCAACGTGCTGCGCAACTCCGACATGTCACAGGTGACCAACGGGGTCCCGGCGAACTGGTCACCACTGAACGCCCGCTCCGCCATCAGCGCATCCGGGGGCGCCCTGCGACTGGTGACAGATGGCGCCGCGTGGCAGGGCGCCGTCCAGAGCGTCCAGGCCGGCACCTTCACACCTGAGGAGCCCCTGACGCTGGCGGTGCGGAGCCGCCTCACACTTCCCACCGGCGCTCCGGGAACCTCGGGGAAGATCATGGCCTACGAACGGTGCTCCGGGAAGTACCGGGTGCTCCACACCACCTCCAAGCTGCGAAGCACATCCTGGGCCTCCTACAACGTGGGGTTCCCAGCACCCCGCGCCGGGTGCTCACTCGAAATCCGGCTCACCTCGGGCAACAAGGGGCCGGCCAACACGGTGGTCGAATTCGACGACGTCCGCCTCAGCCGTGCGGAGGTCATCGGCGAGAGCGTCACGCCCGCCTACGACATGTTGGTGGATCGCACCCCCGTCAACACGTTGTCCCTCACGGGGGCGGGCTCCGCGACCCTCCAGGCGCACGCCGACGGCCGGTGGCAGGACGTGGCAGAGGTGAGACTGACGCCGGGATCATCGTCGGGCGCCGTCATCCCGGAGCGATTCACGGGCCGCAACCTGCACTACGGGTACCACGAGAGCCACGTGGTGGAGTTGCTGCAGCTGTACCGCCTCACCCAGGAGGTGGTCTTTCTGGACTTCGCCCGACGATGGGCCCCCCTCGCATCCGAGAACAACGGCGTGCTGCCACCCCAGCAGGCGATCAAGCCGGCTACCGCATTAGAGACGACGGGCCAGCCGGACCCGGCAAAGGACGGTCAGGAGCCGAAGTAGGGGTCCGTGCAGTCGGGGCTGAGCCCCCCCCCAAGACTCCTTCAGTCACTGCTGGCCGGGGCGGCGGCTGAGCTGCAGGAACACGGGGCGCAGGTTCATCCACCATTGTTCGCGGGGTCGCTGCTTGTCCCAGTCCATCTGGTCCGTGACGTCGCGGAACGGGGCGAACAACCCGGGCGCCTCCCTCGAGGCCGCCGAGTAGTGGGCGGTGCCCCCGGCGAGCTGCTTGTCGAGGTGCACCATGGCGTTGTGGGCCAGCCGGGTCGCGTTGATGCGGTCGAAGGGCGACGGTGTGCCGCCCTGCTGCATGTGTCCGATGACGCTCTGCCGGACCGTGAACTTTCCCCCACCCTCCGCCTCGAAGAGGCGACGTAGCACGTCGGTGGTGTAGTGCTCGCTGGCGTCCTCGCCGATGACGGCCAGGTAGAAGTTGCGGCCCGTGTCGAAGGCGTCGACGAGGGCGGCGATGTCCTCCTCCAACTCGGACAGGGTGATGCCCAGCTCCGGGAGGTATGACTTCTCGGCGCCGGCGGCGATGCCGCCCACCAGGGGGAGGAAACCGCAGCCGCGGCCCATGGTCTCCACGATGAAGGCACGCCTGCTGGCCGAGGCGGACATGCGCACCATGTCGATGGCATCGACGACGGTGTTGAGGGCCGTGTCCGCTCCCACAGCCATGGGCCAGCCCGGCAGGTTGTTGTCGATGCTGGCCGGCACGACGGCGATGGGGATGTCGAACGCGGGGTAGCGGCGTCGTTCGCTCTCCAGCATCCGCACCGTGGCGTAGGCGTGGAACCCGCCCATCACCAGGAGCGCATCAATGCGGTGCTCCTCGAGTTGGCGGGCCATGGCGTACAGGTCGGTGTCCTGCGGCACGTAGCGTCGTGTCCCGATGTCTGCGCCGCCGGTGTGGGCCATGCCCTCCACGTCCGACCAGGACCACTGCGAGAACTTGCCCTCCACCAGCCCGGGAACACCGCCCTGGATGGCGAACACCTGATAGCCCATGTCGATGCCGGAGCGGACGGCCACCCGTGCGAGCTGGTTCATGCCGGGCGCCAGGGCTCCTGCGTTCATGATGGCGATCCGCTTCGCGCCGGCCCGCTCCTCCTTGGACGCCTTCGCCTCGGTGATGCCACGGTAGATGTCGATCATGGTGGTGAATCCAGCGCCCCGGGCCTGCACCGCCTGCAGGTAGTTGCCGTTGCGGATGTGGTCCGCGATACCGCGCGTCTCGTCCACGGCCTCCAGCAGCGGCTGCCAGGCGACGGCGTCGCGCCTCACACCCACCAGGACCGGTTCGGTGTCCGCCTCGGCAGCGAGAATCTGGTTCACGGCCTCGACGCCGCAGGCGGTGGCCATCCACCGGTCGTAGGCGCTGGGGCGTCCGCCCCGCTGCACGTGCCCGAGGATGGTGATGCGCGCGGCCTCGCCGGTGCGCTCGGCGATGGCCTGTTGGATCCCCTGCGCCGTGATGGGGCTCCCGTGACGGTCCGCCGCACCCTCGGCGACGATGACGATGGAGTCGCGACGACCGGCGGCTCGTCCCCGCGCCAGCAGTTCCACGAGCCGGTCCTCCCACCCGTCACGCGGAGGCACCTCGGGGAGGAAGGCGTAATCTGCGCCACCTGCCACGGCACTCATGAGTGCCAGGTATCCGCAGTTGCGGCCCATGACCTCCACGATGAACGTCCGCTGGTGGGACTCCGCCGTCGAGCTGATGGCGTCGATGGCCTCGGTGATGCGGTGAAGGGCGGAGTCGGTGCCGATGGTCATGTCGGTGCCGACCATGTCGTTGTCAATGGAGCCCACGAGTCCCACGATGTGGAGTACGGGGTGCGACTCTGCCTGCTCGGGTGTGATGTCCCCGCTTCCGAGGAGCTGCTCCACGTGGGCCGGCCACTCGGCGCGGAGCAGGGCACTGCCGGTGAGGGATCCGTCCCCGCCGATGACGATGACGTGGTCGATGCCCTGCTGGATGAGATTGCGCACGGCGCGACGGCGACCGCCCTCGTCACGGAAGGCGACACACCGGGCAGTGCCGATGATGGTCCCGCCCTTGTTGAGGATGCCCGAGACGTCGGACCAGCCCATTCTCGCGATGTTCGCGCCACCCTCGACGGCGCCCAGCCACCCTTCGCGGATGGCAAAAACCTCGGCTCCGCGGTGAATGGCGGCGCGGACGATGGCGCGCACAGCAGCATTCATGCCCTGTGCATCACCGCCCGATGTCAGGACGCCGATGCGTGAGGGCATGGAGAAGCTCCTTGGGTGTGGAAAGAGGACTAGCGGCGAGAGCTTTTGGGCCGGACCACTTTGTGGGCCTGCCACTCAGCGCTGACGTTGGCGGTCCCTGTCAACGCCAGACCTGCCGTGACGGCTCCCTCGTCGAGGTCGCTCGCCTCGATGAAGCCGTCGCGTCCCACCTTCGGTGTCATCAGCCAGATGTAGCCCTGCGGCGCGAGGTCCGTCATGGCCTCCACGAGGCCATCGGCCACTTCGCCGTCGTCGTCGCGCCACCAGAGCAGGACAACGTCCACGCCCTCCAGCGCCTCTTCCACCATGTCGGCGTCGATGATGTCCATGATGTGTTCGCGGAGCGATGCATCCACGTCCTCATCCCAGCCAACTTCCTCGACGACCATGCCGGGTTCAAGGCCGAGCAGCTCCGCCCCCTCAGCCGCACTCACAGTTCGATCCTTCCAAGAATGACGTACACGGCCCCCAGCCTGCCAGATGAAGGGGCCCCAGCGCACACCGCCCCCCGCTGAAGTCAGCGGAGGGCGGTGCGTTGGACGGCGCGTCCCGTCAGGAGTCGCCACCAGCATTGCCGGAGGTACCGGCCGTCACGTCGTCGATCCGGTACTTCTTTGCGGCGTCCGAAGCCCATTGCGTGGGAACGTCCCCGGTGGTGCCGAGGCTCTGCAGCACTGCCACGGCGATGGAGGGTCCGTCGATGTGGAAGTACCGACGGGCCGCCGCACGCGTGTCGGAGAACCCGAATCCGTCAGCACCGAGCGTGGTGTAATCGCCCGGCACCCACTGGCGGATCTGGTCGGGGACGGCGCGCATGTAGTCGGACACGGCAACGACCGGTCCCTGCGCCTCGCCGAGCTTCTTCTCCACCCAGGTGGGCTCGTACTCGCCCCACGGGTCCAGGAACTTCTTCTCATCCTGTTCCAGGCCCTCGCGACGCAGCTCGCCCCACGAGGTGACGCTCCAGACATCGGCCACCACGCCGAAGTCCTCCTTGAGCAACTGCTGGGCCTCAAGGGCCCACGGCACACCCACACCTGAGGCCAGGATCTGTGCGCGGCGCGCGTCCTCGCCGACACCGTCGAAGGAGCCCGCCTTCAGCAGGTACATGCCCCTGAGGATGCCCTCGATGTCCACGTCCTCGGGCTCGGTGGGTTGCACGTTGGGCTCGTTGTACACCGTGATGTAGTACATGACGTCATCAGGCTTCTCCCCGTACATGCGCTCGAGGCCGTTCCGCACGATGTGCGCGATCTCGTAGCCGTAGGCAGGATCGTAGGACACCACGGCGGGGTTGGTCGACGCCAGCAAGGGCGAATGGCCGTCCATGTGCTGGGTGCCCTCACCCGTCAGAGTCGTGCGGCCCGCCGTCGCCCCGATCAGGAAGCCGCGGGTGAGCTGGTCACCGGCCGCCCAGAGGAAGTCGCCGACGCGCTGGAACCCGAACATCGAGTAGAACACGTACACGGGGACCATGGGGATCCCGTGGGTCGCGTAGGACGTGCCGGCGGCGGTGAACGCGGCCACCGATCCGGCCTCGTTGATGCCCGTGTGCAGGATCTGGCCGTTCTTCGCCTCCCGGTAGGCCAGGAACAACTCGTTGTCCACGGGCGTGTAGTTCTGCCCGTGGGGGTTGTAGATCTTGATGGTGGGGAAGAACGCGTCAATGCCGAACGTGCGGGCCTCATCGGGGATGATCGGCACCACGTGCGGCGCGAACTCCTTGTCCCGCATGAGGTCCTTGAGCAGGCGGACGAACGCCATGGTGGTGGCGATCTCCTGCCTGCCGGAGCCCTTGCGGACGCTGGCGTAGGCCTTGTCCCCGGGCAGGGACAGGAACTTGCGGTCCCCGCGGCGCTCCGGGAGGTAGCCCCCCAGTTCGCGGCGACGTTCGTGGATGTAGCGCATTCGCGGATCGTTGTCATCGGGGCGCACATACGGAGGACGGTACGGATCCTCCTCCAGCACCTTGTCGGTGATGGGCAAGTTCACACGGTCGCGGAAGGTCTTGAGGTCATCCAGTGCCAGCTTCTTCATCTGGTGCGTGGCGTTGCGGCCTGCGAAGTGCTTGCCCAGGAAGTACCCCTTGATGGTGTGCGCCAGGATGACCGTGGGCGCCCCCGTGAACTCCGTGGCGGACTTGTAGGCCGAGTACACCTTCTGGTAGTCGTGGCCGCCGCGGGTCAGACGCCAGATGTCGTCGTCGGACCAGTCCTTGACCATCGCCGCGGTGCGCGGATCGCGCTCGAAGAAGTGTTTGCGGACGTAGGCACCGTCGTTGGCCTTGAACGTCTGGTAATCGCCGTCCGAGGTGGAGTTCATGAGGTTGACGAGAGCACCCTCACTGTCGGCGGCCAGGAGCGGATCCCAGCCCCGACCCCAGACCGCCTTGATGACGTTCCAGCCTGCGCCGCGGAAGAAGGCTTCCAGTTCCTGCATGATTTTGCCGTTGCCGCGCACAGGGCCGTCAAGGCGCTGCAGGTTGCAGTTGATGACAAAAGTGAGGTTGTCGAGTTCGTCATTGGCAGCAGTCTGCAGCAGACCGCGCGATTCCGGTTCGTCCATTTCACCGTCGCCCAGGAATGCCCACACGTGCTGCTGCGACGTGTCCTTCATCCCGCGATTGTGGAGGTACCGGTTGAACTGTGCCTGGTAAATGGCATTCATGGGACCGATGCCCATGGAGACCGTGGGGAACTCCCAGAACTTGGGCATCTGGTGGGGGTGCGGATACGACGGCAGCGCTCGCAGCTCACCATTGACGTAGTGGCTGTGCTCCTGGCGGAAACCGTCGAGGTCCTCCTCCTGGAGGCGCCCCTCGAGGAAGGCGCGGGCGTACATACCGGGCGAGGCGTGGCCCTGGAAGAAGATCTGGTCTCCGCCGCCGGGGTGGTCCTTGCCACGGAAGAAGTGGTTGAAGCCCACTTCGTACAGGGTGGCCGACGAGGCGTAGGTGGCGATGTGGCCGCCGACGCCGATGCCGGGTCGCTGAGCGCGGTGCACCATGATGGCGGCATTCCAGCGAAGCAGGCGTCGAATCTCACGTTCCAGCATCTCGTCGCCCGGGAACGTCGGCTCCTGGGACGGTGGAATGGTGTTGATGTAGTCAGTGCCCGTCAGGGACGGGACACCTATCTGGCGCTCCCGTGCACGCTCAAGCAGCTTCAACATCACGTACCGGGCCCTGTGGCGCCCACCTTGCTCGATGACGCCGTCGAGTGATTCGAGCCACTCGGCCGTCTCGTCGAGGTCGCTGTCCGGCAGAGTGGTGGGAAGTCCATTGAGGATCGGTCCGGCCTCATCCATTTGGGTCACGTGAGTCCTCTCGGTTGTCAAGGGCTGATCCGCAGTCCGCAGCCGCCCGCATCGCGTCCAAGATACCCCCCACCCCGGTGAAGTTTCACGTTCCGCCCGCCACCAGGGAATCGGCACCACGGGAAGCAACCCCTGGGCGCGCCGGAGCGCGGGACGTGAACGTGGACAGATCGTTATTGGTTCGTGACCCGTTCCTGTGTCGTGCGGGCGAGAACTCGGGTTGACTGGGGGAAATCGCTGAACCAGCCGACGGAGGCTGGTCCGTTTCGAAAGGACGATGATGTTCCGCAAGAAGAACAGATTTGCCGTGGCCTCCCTCGGGGTCGCTTCTCTGGTGGCCCTGGCCGCCTGCAGCAACGGTGGCGCCACTCCCGGCGAGCCGACCGCGGGCGGGACCGACAGCGCCAGCAGTGCCGACTGCGCAGCGTATGAGTCCTACGGAGACCTTTCCGGCAAGACCGTCACGGTCTATGCCTCCATCGTCTCGCCCGAGGACCAGCCCCAGATTGACTCGTACAAGCCCTTCGAGAAGTGCACCGGGGCCACCATTGCGTACGAAGGTTCCCGTGAATTCGAGGCACAACTGCCGGTGAAGATCGAGGCCGGCTCCCCGCCCGACATCGCCTACATCCCGCAGCCCGGCCTCCTCAAGACGCTCGTGGACCGCTTCCCGGACGCCGTGAAGCCTGTGGCCGCAGCCGCCGACGCCAACGTCGACAAGTACTACAACGAGGCATGGAAGGGCTATGGCACCGTCGATGGCAAGTACTACGCCGTCCCCGTGGGCGCCAACGCCAAGTCGTTCGTGTGGTACTCCCCCAGCCTGATGTCGGACGGTGGCTACGAGATCCCCACCACGCTCGACGAGCTGATGGCCCTCACCGAGAAGATCGCCACCGAGCACCCTGACGCCAAGCCGTGGTGTGCAGGCATCGAGTCCGGTGCCGCCACCGGCTGGCCGGCCACCGACTGGCTCGAGGACATGATGCTGCGCACCGTGACCCCCGAGGAGTACGACAAGTGGGTCAACCACGAGATGCCCTTCAACGACCCCAAGGTGGTTGAGGCTCTCGACATGGCAGGCGCCATCCTGAAGAACGACAAGTACGTCAACGGTGGTTACGGCAACGTCAAGACCATCGCCACGACCGCCTTCGGCGACGCGGGCCTGCCCATCCTCGACGGCCAGTGCTACATGCACCGCCAGGCGTCCTTCTACCAGGCCAACTGGCCCGAGGGCACCAAGATCGCCGAGGACGGCGACGTCTTCGCTTTCTACCTGCCCGGCAAGGACGCCGACGTCAAGCCCCTCCTGGGTGGTGGCGAGTTCGCCACGGCGTTCGCCGACCGCCCCGAGGTCCAGGCCTTCCAGGCCTACCTGACCTCACCCGAGTGGAGCAACGAGAAGGCCAAGGCCTCGCCCGCCGGCTGGCTGTCCGCCAACAAGGAACTGGACCCCGCGAACCTGAAGTCCCCCATCGATCAGCTGGCCTTCAAGCTGCTGTCCGATGAGAAGACCGTGTTCCGCTTCGACGGTTCCGACCTGATGCCCGGTGCCGTCGGCTCCGGTTCGTTCTGGAAGGGCATGACCGACTGGATCGCGCTCGACAAGAGCAGCAAGGACGTCCTCGACACCATCGAGGCCTCCTGGCCGAAGTCCTGACCCGAGCCCGCTGAAATGCACAGAATGTGGGCCACACTCCCTCGGGATTGTGGCCCACATTCGGGCTCCCACCCACTAGGTTTGCGTCACCAGACATCTCAGAGAGGAGATGCCCATGGATTGGCTACTCAAGGCGACAACGCCTGCCGAGAAGATCCTTGTGATGTTCGTCGCCATACTGCTGTTCGCAGGCGTGATGGCGTTCATCCTGTACGTCTCGGAAAAACTTCCCCGCTGGATCCCCGCCGTGGGGTTCCTTCTGCCCGCCGTCATCATGCTGGCCTTCGGTCTGCTGTGGCCGGGCCTCCGCACCATCTTCGACTCGTTCCGTGACGCCGCCGGCAGGAAGAGCGTCGGCGTCGACAACTACGTCACGGTCCTGACCAATCCAGACTTCCAGATCATCCTGCTGAACACCCTGGCGTGGGTGGTGGCGGTGCCGCTGCTGTCCACCGTGTTCGGCCTGCTCTACGCCGTGCTCGTGGATCGCACCCGGTTCGAGAAACTGGCGAAGACGCTCATCTTTCTCCCCATGGCGATCTCGATGGTGGGCGCGTCGATCATCTGGAAGTTCGTGTACCAGTACAAGCCGGCAACGGCGAACCAGACAGGCTTCGCCAACCAGATCCTGGTCTGGCTCGGCCTGCCACCCCAGCAGTTCCTGCTGAACCCGCCGTGGAACACCGGCTTCCTGATCGTCATCATGATCTGGATCCAGACCGGTTTCGCCATGACCATCCTGTCCGCCTCCATCAAGGCGATCCCCGACGAGATCACCGAGGCCGCACAGATCGACGGCGCTGGATCACTCAGCACGTTCTTCAACATCACGGTGCCCTCCATCCGGCCGGCTCTCATCGTGGTCATCACGACGATCGCCATGGCGACCCTGAAGATCTTCGACATCGTGCGCACCGCCACCGGAGGCCAGTTCCAGACGTCAGTCATCGCGAACGAGTTCTACAGCCAGAAGTTCAGCCAGGGCAACAACGGCATCGCCGCCACCCTGGCCGTCATCCTGTTCGTGCTGGTGATCCCGATCGTCATCTACAACGTCCGCCAGATGAGGATTTCGGAGGGAGAACGATGAGTGAAGAAATCAAGTACGCCATTGTGGACACGGTGGAGCCGACGAATGCGAAGTTCTCCGACGACCCGATGTTCCGCAAGGAGCGCAAGTTGACCCGCGCGGAGAAGCGGGCCATCGACGCCAAGGGGCGCCTTTCATCACCGTGGGCCTCCGGCATCGCGATCCTGCTGGCCCTGATCTGGACCATCCCCACGTTCGGTCTCTTCCTGACATCGTTTCGGCCTGAGCCGGACATCCGGAAGACCGGGTGGTGGACGTGGTTCACCAACCCGAACGTCACCCTGAACAACTACGAGGAGACGCTGTTCGGCTCCTCCACGGGCCTGAGCACGTTCTTCCTGAACTCGTTCGTGGTGACCATTCCCTCGGTGATCATCCCGATCACCCTGGCCCTGCTCGCCGCCTACGCCTTCGCCTGGATCGAGTTCCCCGGACGCAACATCCTGTTCGTCGCCGTTTTTGCGCTGCAGGTGGTGCCCATCCAGGTGACGCTGGTGCCGCTGTTGACGCAGTACGTCAACTGGGGACTTGCCGGCTCCTTCTGGACTGTGTGGTTATCGCACTCCATCTTCGCGCTCCCACTGGCGATCTTCCTCCTGCACAACTTCATGAAGGAGATCCCGGCGTCGCTGATCGAGGCGGCCCGAGTGGACGGGGCGGGACATGTGAAGATTTTCTTCCGTGTTCTCCTCCCCCTCCTGATGCCCGCCATTGCCTCGTTCGGCATCTTCCAGTTCCTGTGGGTCTGGAACGACCTTCTGGTGGCGCTGACTTTCGCCGGCGGCAACAAGAACGTGGCGCCGTTGACCGTGCGGGTCGCTGAACTGTCAGGCACCCTGGGCGCCAAGTGGCACCTTCTCAGTGCCGGCGCATTCATCTCGATCATCGTTCCCCTGATCGTGTTCCTGTCGCTGCAACGCTTCTTCGTGCGGGGGCTGCTGGCCGGTTCTGTCAAGGGTTGATCAACGTGGAAGCCGGGGAAGAGCGCGAGGGCGCACCTCCCCGGCTTGTGCATGCCCTCACCATCCGCGTGGCCCGACCCGACGAGTGGCAACACTCGAGGCAGCTGAGGCTGGAGATGTTGGCCGACACACCACACTCCTTCGGCGACCGTCTCTGCGACGTCATGGAGTGGGATGACGACAGATGGATCACGCGTCACGAATCGGAGCTGTTACCCGACTCAGCCGTCTTCGTCGCCGTGGAGCCTGACGGACGTTGGGTGGGGCAGATGGCCGTCCGCGAGTTCCACAACTACTCCCCGCCGCGTGCGTGGCTCATGGGTGTCTACGTGACCCCTGGTCACCGCGGTGATGGCACCGCCACGCAGCTGATGGAGGCTGTCCGGTCATGGACGGCGGAGCGCGGTTTCGATCAGTTGTTCCTTGACGTGCACGAGAACGCGCATCCGGCCCACCGGTTCTACGAGCGACTCGGGTTCATCCCCACGGGACACAGCTCGCCCTATCCGCTGGACCCGACAACGTCGGAGCTGGAAATGGTGACACCGATCATGGGCGGCGGCGGCGCGCGTGATGCAGCAGGGACTCCAACGGCCAGGTGTTGATGATGCGGTCCTCGTCGATGCCCGCGACGGTGGCCCGGGCCGCACCCAGGGACCAGAACTCCATCTGACCCGGGGCATGGGCGTCGGTGTCGATGGCAAAAAGGCAGCCGAGGTCGCGTGCCAGCTCCAGCAGCGGCATGGGAGGGTCCCGGCGTTCCGGTCGGGAGTTGATCTCGACGGCAACGCCGAACATTTCGCAGGCACTGAACACCATCTCGGCGTCGAACTGCGACTGTGGTCGCCACGACCCGTCCCCCTGGAGCCGCCGACCGGTGCAGTGACCGAGCACCAGCGTGTGCGGATTCGACACTGCGGCGACCATGCGGCGCGTCATGGTCTCGCTGCTGCCCCGCAGGTCTGAGTGAACGCTGGCCACTACGACGTCGGTACCGGCCAGCATGTCCTCGGCCTGGTCGAGGGCGCCGTCGGCGAGGATGTCCACCTCGATCCCCCGCAGCAGTCGACAACGGTGGTCGGGCTGGAGTCGTTCCATCTCCTCCCACTGTGCGAAGAGTCTCTCGCGGGACAGTCCGTTGGCCACCCGGAGCCGGGGTGAGTGGTCGGTGATGGCGAGGTAGTCCCGCCCCATCCGGTCCGCGACCTCCGCCATCTCCCACATGGGCGAGCCCCCGTCTGAGGCGTTGGTGTGCGTGTGGAGGTCCCCTCGCAGTGCGCCACCCAGCTGTGCGCCACCCGGATCAAGGGGCTCTGCACCGGCCGCCCGGGCCTTCGTCAGTTTCGACGGTGTGGCGCCGTGCATGACCTCGGTGGCGAATCCTGCGGTGCTCGGGCCGAACGAGGGCAGCGACTGCCAGTCTGCGATGGTGTGGAGTCCGTCGACTTCCCGGGGGGTGAGCCCGGCCGCGACGTCAGCGGCCCGGCGGTACGCCTTGATGCGGTGGGTGTCCGCCATGCCGCGTTCCAGCCAGAACGCGTACTCACGCAGGGATTCAGCAACTTCGGACGCCACTGACGACATGCATCCGCACTCTAGTGCGTGACCCCGTCAACCACCTCCAGTACACCGGCCCGGGCCACGCGGTGCGGGGTAGCATTCGTGGGCGGGGTTGCGACGATGCGCTCCGGAGAGGGGGCACCGATGACGCATCCGGACGAACCGTTCCGGCGGCCCTCCCCGACAGGCGCGCCCCATGATGATCAGGCGCCCACACACGAGCGGCCCGCCTCGGAACTCCCGCCGCCGGCCGAACCGATGATCCTGGATCCTGAGTTCCACCAGTCGGTCTGGAACCCGTGGGAAGCTCCGGCCGGGGTGGTGGGATCGCATGCGGATGAGGGCACCGCGAACGGCGCCACCGCCGTGACGCCACGGGTCCTGCTGGGCGCGCGCAGGGTCCCCGGGGTGGCGATCGTCGCCGTGGCTGTCGGAATCGTGGTGGCCATCGCTCTGGCGCCGCTGATCCCCGGGTTGCGTCACTCTCCGGGGTGGCCGCCCTCGTTGATCGTGGAGGACCTGACCAGCACGCCGGAGATCGCCTGGCGTGCAGAGGGTGGTCAGAGGTGTGATGCGCCGCTCGACGAGGATCACGCCGTCATGACCGCGCATCAGCGCGTCTGGTCCCTGGACCTCCGCGACGGCCGGACCCGGTGGAGCGTGGACGTCCCCAGCGGCGATGTGCGCGTGACGTGCCTCGCCGGTGCGGACATGGTGGCGGTCTCCATCGTCGACCGGCCCGATGGCACGGTGAAGAGCATCGTCCTGTTGGACGGCTCGACCGGACGCAGGGTGACCGACGTGCCCGGTGAAGACACGGCGCAGGTGATTCCACTGGGCCGCAACATCGGCCTGGTGGACACCAGCAACATGCTGCGCGCCGTGCGGCCGGGGCGACTGGCTGACCCGCTGTGGAGTCTGCGCCTTCCCGGCGCCGGGGACCACCTCAGCGACATCCACGTCGAACCGGTGGACCGGGACACGGTGCAGCTCTGGTATTCCTCCGAGACCAGCACGGGCGAGAGCGGGGAATCCTTCCAGCCAATCCTGTCCCTCAAGGACGGAAGCGCCCCCGCCTGGTCCCGCAACGCCTTGACCGATATCCAGTTCTACGAACGGCTGTCAGACGTGGTCCTGTGGCACCAGGACATGGAGTGGGGCAGCCACGTGTCGGTCCTGGACCTGGAGGGACGGGAACTGTGGAGTCTGGAAAACCTGACACCCACCATCTCCGGGTCCCGCCTCTACGTGACGTATCCCGGTAGCAGAGATTCGGAACCGGGTGTGCACGAACTGCGTGAGGTCGATCCCAGAACCGGCGAACCGGTGAACGACGACGTCTTCGTGGGTCTCTTCGACTACGCGTCGGCCGCCCCCCGTGGCAGCATCGCGGTCTCCCTGCTCGGCTCCCTGACGATCCTCGACGAGAACCTTCGTCCACAGGACACGTTGCAGGACGTCGACTACGGCGGGACCTACAGCGGCAAAGACTTCCTGTACACCGGCGGAAACATGCAACAGGACAGCAACGCGAGGAGGACACGTCTCACGGCCATCGACCCCGTCGGCTCGCGCATCGTGTGGGACTTCTACATCGAGCCCGGTCAGCGCATCGCACAGTTGGGTCGTCACCTCGTGGTGCTCGACGATGGCGGCAGAACCGTCCAGGGTCTGAGGAGCAGTTCGCCGTGAAAGCCGTCACCAGGGGCCGGGATGACTGATCCGGACCAACCCTTCCGCCGCCCGCAGAATGACCCTGCGCACGGTGACGCCGTGGAGGGCCCGGCGGCAGCAGCGGCATCCGTCCCCGCCACTGACGCCAACCCGATCATTCTCGACCCCGACTTCCACCAGTCCGTGTGGAAGCCGTGGGAAGAACCCGTCCATGCAGCACCGGGCGCCGGGCACCCCGACGCTGCCCCCGTGACGCCGATCACACGACCAGTCGTGTGGGCGCCACTACTGCTGGGCCTCGTGATCGTGGCGCTGGTTGTTGCGTTCGTGGTGCCGGGCACCCGCAGCCAGCCGTCGCCGTGGCGGCTCGAGCCACTCGTGGCTGACATGGAAACAGGGCCGGAGATCGCCTGGACCTCGGCGGGCGGGATCGAGTGCGCCAGCCCGCCGCAGGAGGGGGACCACACGATCCTGACGGATGCACAGCGCGTCTGGTCGATCGATCTGACGAACGGGAGGACGCGTTGGAGTCTGGACCTTGGCAGGTACGGGAAGGTGGCCTGCCTGTCCGAACTCGACCTGGTGGCCGTCACGCTGCTGGACACGGCGACTCAGACCGTCCAGAGGACAGTGTTGCTGAGCGCCGTCACGGGCCAACAGGTGCACGAGTTTCCCGGCAGCTCCGTCGTGCAGGTGATCGCGCTGGGTCCCAACCTCGGACTCGTGGACGCCGGCGGCATGCTGACGGCCGTTCGCCCCGACCAACTCGACAAGCCGCTCTGGTCGCGTCAACTTCCCGGATCCCCGATTGAGGACAACGTCATCGGGGTGCGCAACATCGACGGTGAGTCTGTCCAGCTCCACTACTGGGTGGAGGAGGGTTCCGTCGGCGGCTCGAAGGGCTTCGCGGTTTCTCTGACGTTGTCCGACGGCACCCCGCCGGAGTGGGCGCAGACGTCGACGGAACACACGGTCTTCTTCCGGATCGGCGACGTTCTGCTCACGTTTGACGCGGACGAGGGCGGAGACCCCTCAATTCTCGACCTGCGTGGCCGCCATCTGTGGGAACCGGGTCGAGACGAATTGGGCGCTTCCGGCTCGCGGCTCTACCTGTCAACACGCGGCTCCGCCCCCGAGGGCCGGATGACGCATCTCAGAGAAGTGGACCCCCGCACCGGCAAGCCGCTGAACGGCGACACCTACGACGGTGCGTTCGACTACGTCGTCGACGGCGCAGCCGGGCACGTCGCCGTGATGGGGGGCAACTCGCTGATCATCCTCGACGACCACCTCGCCGAGCAGCCGACCGTCCAGTTCGACAATTTCCTCGCCTCCTACGCGGGCGAGAGGTTTCTGTACGCGGAATCCAACATCGCCCAGCCGGGCGAGTCCCAGCAGACCCGGCTCTCGGCCGTGGATCCCGGCGGCGCCCGCATCCTGTGGACCTTCGACCTCGAGCCCGTGCAACATCTGGAACGACTGGGAAGCCACCTCCTCGTCGTCGACGGTGACGGCACGCTGCACGGGCTCCAGAGCACGCGTTGACTCCCCGGGCCCGCGGCGAGGATCCCCACCGCCCCTTCCGCCGGCCACGACCGGGAGACCCGACGTTCGCCGCCCCGCCGTCGACACCCCCACCCGGTCTGCCCGAGCACCACGGCGCCCCGACGGATGCGGAACCGGAGGTCGACCGGCCGGGGCATGCACAACGTCCGGGACGTCTTTCCGCCCTGATCGTGGGGCTCCTCGCGGTGGTGGTGGCCCTGGTCCTCACCCTGGTGCTCCTGCAGCCACACGCCCCGGGGTTGGCCGCGCCCGCGCCATCGGTGGTCGACTTCGCCACCGCGCCGGAGATCGCCTGGGCCGCCGACGGCGGGCACGAGTGCCAGTACTCGTCGTCTGAGGACCACGCCATCCTGTCGGAGGTTGGCCGGGTGTGGTCGCTCGATCTGCAGACGGGCGACACTCTCTGGGACGTGGATCTGCCCGGCCACTGGGGTGTCACCTGCCTACCCGGCGCACACCTGGTGGCCGCCCTGGAGTACGTGGACAAGGATCCCGGTCCGGTCCTGCGGGCCACGTTCTTCGACGCCGCGACGGGGGCACAGCGTGCGGAACTGTCTGACACCACACTGCGGCACGTCGTCCCGATCGGGGCGATGATCGGCCTCGTGGACGACGACAACGTGCTGACGGCAGTGGAGCCCGACGATCTCGCCACACCCATCTGGAGCCGTCAGCTCCCCGGCTCCCCCGCCGAGGCCGACACGCTTTCCGTCCGGCAGATCGATGACGCGACGCTCCAGATCCATTATTCGACGGGAGACGGCTACCCCCTCCTGTACACCTCGTTCTTCTCGATGGCGGACGGGCGCACCCCGTCCTGGGTCCGGGGAACCGCAACCGACCTCCACTTCTACACCCGGGTGGGCGACGTGGTCGTCTGGGACCGCCATGACGAGGAGGAGGGAACGACCGTCCTTGATCTGCGGGGCCGGGAACTGTGGAAGACGGAGGTGGGGAGCCTCACCCCGCTGGGAGCCCACCTCTACCGGTGGGCCCCGCCCACCTCGTCGCCGGACTCCGGTGTCCAGGAACTTCGCGAGGTCGATCCGAGAACCGGGTCCCCCCTGACAACAGACGTGTTCGAAAGCCCCCCTGGGTGGGTCTACCCGCTGCCCCAGGGCAATCTCGGAGTCCTTCACCACCAGACGCTGACGTTCCTCGATCGCCACCTTCACGAGGTGGGCACCATGCCGGCGGACCCCTACGCCGTCACCCTCCACGGCACGGAGTCGCTCTACATCGGGGAGAACATGTACGAGTCAGGCGACAGGGAGGACGAGCCTCGCATCGTGGCAATCGACCCCTCCGACGCCAGGACCGTGTGGACCCTCGAGCTGAACCCCGGTCAGGAGCTCCACCGCATGGGGCGGCACCTCATCGTCCGCGACGGCGACGCAACACTCCACGGTCTGATGGACCGGCCGTGACGGCCAACGGGTCGGCCATGACCGCCGGCGTGCGCCATCCCTGTGCGACCACCTCGGCATAGGGTGTCCTCCATGAACCCACCCCCGCCGCGCCATGGAACGTTGCCCGCCCAGGTCAGCTCGCAACGCACCCGGGTCGCGATCCTGAAGCGACTGCGGGCCGTCACCGGTGCCATGAACACCGCCACACTGGCGGCAATGGAGTCCCGGCACGAATGGTTCGGGCAGCTCGACGCGGAGTCACGCTCCTGGATCAATGTGCTGGCCCGCAGCGGCATCGACGGGTTCGTCAACTGGCTCGCCGGCGAGGACTTCTCGCCCGAGACCGTCTTCGACGCCGCACCGCGCGCGATGGCCGGGCGCATCACTCTTCAGCAGACGGTGGATCTGGTGCGCACCACCACCGACGTCGTGGAAGAACAGATCCATCTCCTGTTGCCCCGAGGTGACCGCCAGGCGCTGCAACTGGGGATCGTGCACTACTCCCGCGAGATTGCCTTCGGCGCCGCCAACATCTACGCCAGCGCCGCCGAGGCCCGCGGAGCGTGGGACTCCCGGATCGAGGCAACCGTCATTGACGCCGTCGTCAGGGCCGAGACGGACGAGTCGGTGCTGTCGCGCGCGTCGACCCTGGGCTGGAACACCGCATCGAGGGTGGTCGTGGCCATTGCCGCCACCCCGCGTGAGGCCAACCTCGACAACCTGCGTCGCGCCTCCACCAAGCTCGGCCTGGACCTGCTGACCTCACCCCACGGCGACCGGCTCGTGTGCATCTTCGGTGGTGAGGCCATTACCGACTCGCACGAAGCCTGCCAGCTCGTGGCCCGGTTGGAACCGTACTTCGCCGAGGGGCCCATCGTGGTGGGCCCCGCCGCCGACGGTCTCGCAGGCGCACCCCAGTCGGCACGCGCCGCGGCCTCCGGCTACCGCGCTGCAGCCGCGTGGCCTGAGGGACCGCGCACCATGCTCTCCGACGACCTACTGCCGGAGCGTGCACTGTCCGGCGACGGACATGCCCGACGCACCCTCGGCGGGGCCATTTACCAGTCGCTGGCAGCCTCCAAGGAACTCCTGGAAACCTGCGTCGGATTCCTCGACAGCGGCTCCTCCATGGAGGCGACGTCGCGGGCCCTGTTCATCCATCCCAACACGGTGAGGTACCGCATCAAGCGCATCCAGGAGGCCACGGGGTACAACCCCACCGATGCCCGGGAGGCCTACGTGCTGCGCATGGCCATCACGCTGGGGCGGCTCCAAAACAGCTGATCCACGACAAATCACATGGGTGTTGTTCACGGACCTGCACAAGCCGGACGCCGCGAACAGCGAGGAGATACGGCCCAGAGTTGTGGGAACCCCACAACGAGACCCGTGGGAATTTCGTGGCATTCGATCCCACGCAGGCGGACCTGAGGGGGCAGAGTTGTCACATGCTTGCAATCGTTGCGCCCGGACAGGGAGCCCAGACCCCAGGATTCCTGGCGCCGTGGTTGGCGGAGCCCGTCCTTGCCGACCGGTTCAACTGGCTCAGCGCAGCCGCCGGTATCGACCTCGTGCACTACGGCACCGAGGCGGACGCAGAGACCATCCGCGACACTGCCGTGGCTCAACCGCTGCTGGTGGCCGCGGGACTCGTGGCGGCGCTGGCCCTGTTCCCCTCATCCTCCGATGCCTTCAGCAGGGCGGGCGTCGTCGCCGGCCACTCCGTGGGTGAACTCACCGCCGCGGCGGGCACGGGTGTCATCTCCGCCGAAGCCGCGATGATCCTGGTGCGGGAGCGTGGCAACGCGATGGCAGCAGCCTCCGCCGTCACCCCCACCTCCATGACCGCCGTGGTGGGCGGTGACCGGGACGAGGTCCTCGCCGCGCTCAAGACGCACGGATTGACGCCCGCCAACAACAATGGCAGCGGCCAGGTGGCAGCCGCCGGCACCGTCGAGCAGTTGGCCGCGTTGGCCGCCGACCCGCCCCGCCGCACCCGCCTGGTCCCGCTGAGCGTGGCCGGCGCCTTCCACACCCACCACATGGAACCCGCCGTGGCCCACCTGGCCCGGCTGACCCGGGGGGTCTCCACCGGGGATCCGCGCACCAAGCTGCTCAGCAACGCCGACGGCGCCGTCGTGTCCGATGGCCGCGAGTTCCTCAATCGCATGGTCACGCAGGTGGCGAACCCGGTGCGATGGGACCTCTGCATGGAAACCATGGCCGCCCTTGGTGTCACAGGTCTGCTGGAGCTGCCGCCGTCCGGCACGCTCACCGGCATCGCCAAGCGCAACCTGAAGGGCGTCGAGCTCTTCAGTCTCAACACGCCCGACCAACTCGATGATGCCCGCACGTTCTGCGACAATCACGCACCAGAATCCGACTGAGGAGAACCCACGTTGAGCATCAAGCCCTCACAGGGAGCAAAGTTTGCCCGCATCATGTCGGTGGGAGGTGCCCGCGGTAGTCGCGTCGTCGACAACGCCGAGATGTGCACCATGATCGAGTCCTCGGACGAGTGGATCCAGCAGCGCACCGGCATCAAGGAGCGCCGATGGGCCGCCGACGGTGAGGATGCCATCACTCTCGGCACCGCCGCCGCCGCCAAGGCCATCGAACGCGCCGGGCTGCAGCCCAGCGACATCGACGCCATCCTGGTCTCGACGGTCTCGCACTTCATGCAGACGCCGTCGCTGGCGTGCATCATCGCCGACAAGCTCGGGATGCCCGAGCCGGCCGCCGTCGACCTCTCGGCCGCCTGCGCCGGTTTCTGCTACGGCGTCGGCATGGCCGACGGCATGGTGCGAGCCGGATCCGCCAAGCACGTCCTGGTCCTGGGAGTCGAGGTGCTGTCGAAGTACACCGACTTCACGGACCGCAGCACGGCGTTCCTCTTCGGCGACGGCGCAGGTGCCGTGGTCGTCGGCCCCAGCGACACCCCCGCCATCGGGCCCACCCTGTGGGGCTCGGACCCGTCGCAGCACGAGGTCATCACCATTGACGACTGGCGCGAGGAGCGCAGCCCCGAGGAGGGCGGGCCCTACATCCACATGGAGGGTCGCCAGGTCTTCAAGTGGGCCACCACCTTCATCGCCGGGAAGGCCCGCGAGGCCCTCGACCTCGCCGGCATCTCGCCTGATGAGCTCGACGTGTTCATCCCCCACCAGGCCAACAACCGGATCACTGATTCCATGTTGCGTCACCTGAAGCTCCCGGCCGACGTCGTGGTTGCACGCGACATCGTCGGCATGGGCAACTCGTCGGCGGCATCGGTTCCGCTGGCGATGGAGGCGCTGCTCGACTCGGGCGACGCCACCAGCGGGCAGACAGCCCTCATGATCGGCTTCGGCGCCGGACTGGTCTACGCGGGCCAAACCGTCGTCCTCCCCTGATCGTTCAACTTCCACCACCACCACCACCATCAAGGAGCCGACATGGCAAGCACTGAAGAAATCCGTTCCGACCTGGCCGAGATCGTCAACGACGTGGCCGGTGTCGCCGTCGCGGACGTCCAGCTGGACAAGTCCTTCATCGACGACCTCGGCGTCGACTCGCTGTCGATGGTCGAGATCATCTACGCCTGCGAGGACAAGTTCGGCGTCTCCATCCCCGATGAGGACTCCAAGAACCTGAAGACCGTCGGCGACGCCGTCGCCTACATCGAGCGCGCCTCCAACTGAGGCCCCGGGGCGGGCCCCTCACCGGGCCCGCCCGCGCACCGCCCCGCCTGACCGGTCGACGTGGAAGCGAGCACCTGCCCGCTCCGTCACCCCCAGCCCACGACTTGACCGCACACCGTCTCCAAGGAGCCCCATGACCACCGTCGTCATCACCGGTTTCGGCGCCACCACCCCGTTGGGGGGCGACGCCCCCAGCACGTGGGAAGGCCTCATGGCCGGCCGTTCAGGCGTCCGCCTCCTGGAGGAGGACTGGGCCGCCGACCTCACCGTACGCATCGCCGCCCACGTGGCCGTCGAGCCGAACATTGACCGCGTCGAGGCCCGCCGCCTGGACCGTTCCTCCCAGTTGGCCCTCGTGGCCGCCATGGAGGCGTGGCGTGACGCCGGCTTCGAGCCCGGCGAGGAGAACTCAGTGGATCGCGACCGCCTGGGAGTGGTGTGCGGCACCGGGATCGGTGGCCTGCACTCCCTGCTGGGCAACTGGGACGTCCAGAAGGACAAGGGCCCACGCCGCGTGTCCCCCTTCACCATCCCGATGCTCATGGCCAATGCCCCGGCCGCCAACATCGGTCTGAAGATCGGTGCCCGTGCGGGCATCCACACGCCGGTATCGGCCTGCGCATCCTCGAACGAGGCGATCTCGCTCGGCGTGGACATGCTCCACCTGGGGCGGGCCGACATCGCCGTCGTCGGTGGTAGCGAGGCCGTCATCCACCCGCTGCCCCTGGCGGCGTTCAGCAACATGCAGGCCCTGTCCCGACGCAACGATGAACCCGAGCGCGCCTCCCGCCCCTGGGACACTGGCCGCGACGGCTTCGTGCTCGGTGAGGGCGCCGTCCTCATGGTCATCGAGACACTGGAGCACGCACTGGCACGCGGCGCCCGGATCTACGGCACCATCGCAGGCGCCGGCATCTCTGCCGACTCCCACGACATGGTGCAGCCGGACCCCGTCGGCTACGGCCAGACCCTCGCGATGAAGAGGGCGCTCGCGGAGGCCGGCCTCTCCCCCCGTGACATCAACCACGTCAACGCCCACGCCACGTCGACGCCGCAGGGCGACATCACCGAGGCCTCCTCCATCCGCGCTGCCCTGGGGGGTCAGTCGGATTCCGTGGTGGTCACCGGCACCAAGTCGATGACGGGCCACCTGCTGGGCGGCGCCGGTGCGCTGGAGACCTTCGCCACCGTCATGGCACTTCATGATCGCAAGGTGCCGGCCACCATCAACGTGGAGTCCCTGGAGCCAGACCTCGGCATCGACATCGCCACCACCGTCCGCGACCTGCCGGCCGGCGACCTGGCGGCCATCAACAACTCGTTCGGCTTCGGCGGCCACAACGTTGCCGTCGTCGTGACGAACCAGAACATCACCCCGGGCAAGGCCTGATCCAGCTCTCGGGACACATGTCCCGACGTTGCGCAGGGGCCCTCGCCGTCACGGCGAGGGCCCCTGCGGGGTTGTCCTGGATGGTCAGGGCGACGTCAGGTCGGCGATGTCGCGCCCCAGTTCCATGACCAACGGCAGGACATACTCGGCGTATTCGGCCACCAGGTCCGCCGAACCGAGCCGGCACCAGGCGTACAGTCGCTGCACCGCCGCGAGTTGCATGGCAACTTCCAGGGTCTCCCGGAGCTCGACAGGGTCACCCCACTGCTTCAGGTACGTGGTCCGCACCAGGGTCGCAGCCTCGTCGCCGAACACCTTTCCCGTGGCAAACACGACGGGCCGGAGGCTGGAGAAGGGATGCCCCACCACCGCGTCGCCCCAGTCGCTGATGAGAGGCCCACGAAAGACGTTTCCCAGATGGAGGTCATTGTGGTCCAGACCCATTCCCGGGTCGCGCTTCGCGACTGCCACCCAACGTTCGACCAGCGCCGATGCAGCGGCCGTTGCCGTGCGGCGCACTGAGACGGTCACGTTGGCGGGGTTGGTCGACGGCAGCGCGTGAAACCATGCCAACATCTCGTCGAGGAGCGTGACGGCCCGCACGGGATCGAACCGGGGTAGACCCACCAGTTGCAGTTCCCCAAACGATGTGGCGGCAGCCTGTTGCGTGGCAGCGAGCGCCACCGACGTTGCGCAGTAATGCTGTGGGCCCTCCTGGCGTGCGATCGCCGCCAGCGTCGGCCCCTGGTCGCGTGTCAGGATCCATCCCTGTTCGCCGTCGACGGCACGAGGCGCCAGGACATGCTCCGGAGCCACCCGCTGGAGCACCGCCAGGAGCGCCACCTCCTGCCGCAGCGACTCATGGCCCCGCTTGAACCAGAACACGCCTTCATCGACAGTGAGCACCCAGTTGGTGGCCCAGGCCCGTTCGCGGTACACGCGGACATCGAAGGTGCGCGACCCGGGAAAGAGTTCGCGGAGCCAGAGGCGCGCCCGATCGTGCCAGTCGGTGCTCACACCACCTGGTGGAGCCACCGGATGGGGGCGTCCTCGCTGGCGTAGCGGAAGGTGTCGAGTTCGTCATCCCATGGGGTGCCGAGAAGTCGCTCCAGCGACAGGTGGATGGGGTCGCCGCCCGCTGCCTCGGCGACGATGGCGTTCTTGATACGATCCTCGCTGATGAGGATGTCCCCGTGCACACCCACGGTGGTGGAGAACGCACCGAGGCTTGGGGTGAAGCAGAATCTCTGACCGTCGGAACCGGGGGTGGCGTCCTCGGTGACTTCGAACCGTACCCGCTCGTAGGCGGCCAGCTTGCTGGCCAGCGCCGCACCCTTGCCGGCGTCACCGGTCCAGGAGAGTTCGGCACGTCGGCTGCGGGGTTCGGCGGGCTGATCGGTCCAGTCGAGGTCGGCGTTGTCGCCGAGCACACTGCCGACCGCCCACTCCAGGTGAGGGCACAGCGCTGCTGGCGCCGAGTGGATGAACAACATCCCCCGCGCCTTTGGCTGACTCACCGCAGCCATGCGTGCAGTCATGTTCAGTTCCTCCTGGTCCAGGCCGGATTGCCTTCCCCTGCGATACGACCGCACCAGGTACGAGCCATTGTGCAGCACACACGCGCCCCGGGACAACCGGCGACGAGGTTTGCCTCCCAGTCACGAGGACGTATGTGGTACCGCAGAATGATCGGCATGGATGACAACAGCGGGACAACGTCGGGCGTCAACTCTCCGGAATGGCCCGAGGAGACACGACGACGCCACATCCTGGTGGTCACCCTCATCGCCGTCGGCGTGTCCTGTCTCGCCGTCATCCTCCACGAGTACGCGCACGCGCTGGCCCACCTCATGGCGGGTGCGGACTCCAGCACCATCCGGGCCATGAGCGCTGATCCCACCGGTTCACTCTCCACCACGGCGCAGGGCTGGACCGCCGCTGCCGGCCCGTCGTTCTCGCTGGTGGCGGGTCTCATCGTCTGGGGGGTGGCCCGACGACTCCGGGGCGCCGCATTCCAGATGGCGTTCTGGTTCTACATTGCCGCCATCCAGAACGCCGCCGGGTATCTGGTCATCACACCGTTCGGGGTCGGCGACACCGCCACGATGGTCGAACGTTGGGGTTGGCCCACCTGGGTGCAGATGGTCATGCCGGTGATCGGGGCGGCCATGATGTTCGGTCTCGCGGCGATGGTGGCTGTGGATGTGCGTGCGCGTTTCCAGAGCGTGCGCGGTCTGCGGATGGCAGTCATGTGGCCCGTGCTGTGGGCCACCAGCATCCTGGTGGCGGTTTCCCTGGTGCTGGCCGTGCTCGGCGGCTACGACGCAGACGTCGTCTTCGTCATGGTGATGTCCATGGTGTCGGTGTACGTGGCGGCGCTGATGTGCTCGATCTTCTGGGGCAGATGCACTTTCCGGGGCCTGGACAGGGACCCGGGGCCCCTGTGGTTGGCAGTGGTGGTGGCCGCCCTCGGGGTCGCGCTCTGGGTGTTCCACGGCCTCGTGGGCGTCACCATTGGCTGAGAGTCCCCGGTGGGGACCAATCGTCGAGGATCCGGTATACAGGGGACCATGAGTACTGGTATTTCGATCGACGCCGCCCTCACGGGCGAGGACTCCCTCTCCCAGGTACGCACCTCCGGTCAGGGCGTCCACTGGTTGGCCAGCATCGCCGAACAGAACGGCCGGGTCACGATCCGGCGCTGGGACGGCGCCGACATCGTCGAGCTCACCCCACAGGCCAACGTCCGTTCCAGGGTTATGGAGTACGGGGGCGGGGCCTACGACGTGTCCGGTGACCTGCTGGCCTATTGCGACGATGTCACCGCTCGTGTGTTCCTCCTCGAGCACGACAACCACACCCCCCTGACCCCTGTACAGGACCGGTACCGTTGGGGTGACCTGCACCTGGTCCCCGAGCTGCGCATCCTCGTGGCGGTGCGGGAGGACCACGAGGCCACCCCGGAGGCGCGCACCGAAGTGGTCGCGTTGAGCCTCGACGGTGACAACGTTGACGGTGGCCGCATCATTGTCACGGGGGCGGACTTCTACGCCGGACCCCGCGTCCACGAGGGACGCCTCGCATGGTTCCAGTGGGCGCATCCCAACATGTCGTGGGACAGCGCGGAGGTGGTCCTCTGCACCCTGGAGGACCCCTCGGATGCGCGCGTCGTCGCCGGCGGGCAGGGCATCAGCGCGCAGCACCCCCTCTGGTGCTGCCACGGACAGCTCGCCTGGAGCTCGGACGAGACAGGATTCTGGAACTGGTACTCCACCGACGGCATCAACACCGTCGCCTGGAACGTGAATCACGATTGCGACATCCCCACCTGGGTGCTGGACAAGGCGCCGGTGGCGGCGGTGGGCGACGACATGCTCGCCACCGTCGAAATCGTCAACGGCACCGGCGTGCTCGCGCTGTGGCAGCCGAGCTCCGGCGGCGTCACCTATCCGCTGCCCGGCACGTCATTCATCGAATCGATCGCTTCCCTCGGGGATGACATCTTCGTCGTGGCGTCCTGGCCGAACAGGGCTGCTTCGCTGGTGCGTCTCAGCCCTACGGGCGAGCGGCGCGAGATCGTGGGAAGCACCCCCGTCGACGGCGCCGTGGCACCCACGTCCCGGTGGACCGACTCCGTGGCTGGCCCTGTCCAGTCATGGTTCTACACCCGCCCCGACCTGCGGACACCGCCGCTGGTGGTCATGACGCATGGCGGACCGACGTCGGCGCGCGACGCCGCCTACGACAGGCAGATCCAGTTCTGGGTCTCCCGGGGGTTCGCCGTCCTCGACGTGAACTACTCCGGCTCCACCGGCTTCGGACGCGCCTACCGGGACCGGTTGAAGGGCCAGTGGGGCATCCTCGACGTCGCTGACGTGGTGGCGGCCGTCCAGGATGTCACCAACGCCGGTCTGGCAGACCCGGATCGCGTCGCAATCACCGGCGGCAGCGCAGGCGGCTACACCACCCTCCAGGCGCTCGTCACCACCGACGTGTTCGCCGCGGGCATCTCCTCCTACGGCATCGGTGACCTGCGCGCCCTCCTCCAGGACACCCACAAGGCTGAGTCGCGCTATCCCGACAGCCTCATCGGTCCCTGGCCGGAGGCGCAGCAGGTCTACCTGGACCGCTCCCCTGTCACGCAACTGGAGAACCTGAAGACCCCCATGCTGATCCTGCAGGGGCTTCAGGACACGGTGGTGCCCCCCAACCAGGCCTATGCCATGGCTGAGGCCGTGCGGGCCGCCGGGAAGCCGTTGGCACTGGTCACGTTCGAGGGCGAGGGTCATGGCTTCCGTGGCATGGACGCCCGTCGGAGCGCGTTGGAGTCCAAGGTGTCGTTCCTGCAGCAGGTATTCGGGATGGAGCACAGCACCGACGTCCCGGTGCTGGCCATCGAGAACCTCCCCGTCTGAGGGCAGGCGGACGGCAGGGCAACCGGTGGATTCACTGGCCCCGGCCGCCGTTCCACGGCAGACTGGTGCAGGTACTGACATCGAGCCGGGAGGCAGCCACAATGATCTTCATCGTCGTGAAATTCAAGGTCAAGCCGGAGTGGTGCGAGCGGTGGATCGACCTGACGCGGGACTTCACCGAGGCCACCCGCCGCGAGCCGGGGAACCTGTGGTTCGACTGGTCACGCAGCGTGGAGGACCCGACTGAGTTCGTCCTCGTCGAGGCCTTCCAGGACGACGCCGCCGGCGATCACGTCAACAGTGACCACTTCGCCCAGGCGATGCGGGACATGCCGCAGGCCCTCGTCGAGACGCCCCGCATCATCAGCGAACAGATCGCCTCCAGCGGTTGGGGTGAGATGGGTGAACTGAAAATCGAGTAGACCACACTGACCCCGGGTGTCTCAGTGAAACCTCGACGAAGGGGTCTGGCTCGTTCATGGGGCAGGCGTGGAGGCACTAGGCTCCGGGACGTGTTGAACTATGCCCCACTGCATGTCCGTGTGAGTACGCCACGCATCGAACTCGTCGGCGCAACGGACTCGCTGCTTGAACAGTTGCAGGGTGTTGTCCGTGCCGGGAAGGCAGATGCGGAGCCGGCTCCCTACGACGACCCCATGTCGCTGTACGAGAGCGACCCCGATGCGCGGGTACGCCAGTGGCTGCTCGGCATCTGGCGTGGCCGAGGATCAGTCACATCCAGCTTCTGGCGGCTGTATTTTGTTGTCATGCTCGACGGGGAGCCCGTGGGTATGCAGGACCTCGTCGGAGATGGCTTCGCCACTTTCGGGAGCGTCACCACCTTCTCCTGGCTCTCCAGGGACGTCCGTGGTCGGGGTCTGGGAACCGAGATGCGGCACGCCATCCTCCACCTTGCCTTCGACGGTTTCGGAGCCGTTGCAGCAACAACCGACGCGTTCCTCGACAACGACGGATCCAACGGGGTTTCACGGGCACTCGGCTACCAACAAAACGGCACGGACTGGGCCACGCGCAGAGGTGAGCCCGGGCAGTTGCAGCGGTGGCGACTCACGCGGGAGGAGTGGCTCCGACACCGCCGCGGCGACATCCACCTGCACGGAGTTGCCGAGTGTCGCGAAGCCCTCAGCCTTCCCTGACGACGCATGATTGACGATCCGGCGCGTGAAACGAACTGCGACGGGTCGCTGCAGGTTCTCGGGACAATCCCCGGGGGTTGCTGTGATCGTGGCGGCCGCGCCAAGGTTGGTACTCACCCACGTCGTGCGATCCCTCCGACGATCGGGTGGCGCGTTGTGTGGGCCTCAGACCTGGTGGCAGCTCACGGCCAGCGAGCACCGAGCGAAATGACTCCCAGCGCTGCCAGCACGGCGAAGATGAGGGCCAGACCGGCGTACCGGTCGGTGACCTCAGCGGGGACCTTCTCGTACCCGATGTCGGAGCGGATGGCTTTGTAGATCTCGCTCAACTCGCTGGCGCTCTCCGCCGAGAACTTCTTGCCGCCGGAGCGTCGCGCGATCTCGGAGAGTTCGTAGTGGTCCACCGCCACGCGTTGGCGCTGACCGTTGGACTCCACGTAGCCGTTCTGCGTGCCATAGGCGATGGTGTAGATGGGCACGCCTTTCTCCTTGGCCACCTCCGCAGCACCGGAGGAGGACCTGCCGAGGTTGGTGGCCCCGTCAGCCAACAGCACGATGGCAGCGGGCGCCACGGAGTCGGGGTTCTTGGGGTCCGGCGGGACCAGCTTCAGTGCCTCGAGGCTGGTGTAGATGCCCTCGCCCGTGGCGGTCGAGGGGGCCAACTCCAGAGCCTCGAGTGCACGGTCGACGACGCCGCGGTCCACCGTCGGTGGGACCACCACGTTGGCGGTGCCCGCGAAGGTGACGAGCGCGACGTTGAAACGCTCCGGCAGCGACTTGACGAACTGCTGCGCCGAGTCCTTGGCGGCCTCCAGCCGGTTGGGCTCGATGTCCGTGGCCTCCATGGACCAGGACACGTCGATGGCCACGACGATGGATGCACGGTCGCGCGGCTGATTCGTGAAATCCGTGGGCATGGCCCAGGCGATCACGAGGGACGCCAGGCTCATGAGGGCCAGCAGCACGGCGCCGTGACGCTTCCAGGCGGCGTCCTTGGGGATGACGAGGCGCAAACGGTTGGACAGGGTGGTGCGCACCTGTTTGCCGGCGAGCAGCAGGTACAGGGCACCGATGAGCGGGATGACCGCCAGTCCCCACAGCCGTTCGGGACGGAGGAACTCCAGGGCAAGAGGGATCATCGCGGCCACCTCGCAGCCATCATGACCGCGCCGAGCGCCGCGACGATGGCGAACCCGAGCGCGCCGAAGGCGTACTGGGCCGTGATGGGTTTGCGGATCTCCTCATACCCCACGGAGGAGCCGATCTCCTTGTAGGCGTCGACCAGCGAGTCGGCCGTGTCCGCTGTCACGGAGCGTCCGCCGGTGGTCTTGGCCACCTCTTTCATGGTGGCGACGTCGGGGGCCACGTTCTCGCGGGTGCCGTCGATGTCCACGTAGCCATTCTGCGTCCCGTAGGCAATGGTGAACACCGGAATCTTGGCCTGCTTCGCGGTCCGTGCTGCCGCATCGGGACCCTCGCCGACGGTGTTGGCACCGTCGGAGAGCATGACGATGAGCGCGGGTGCGGGCTCCTCGTCCTTCCCCACGGGTGCCTGCTCGACGGCTTTGAGGGCGAGCGTCAATGAGTCACCGATGGCCGTGCCGTCCTCCAGTTCAAGCCCCATGAGAGCCCGTTCCAGCGCACCGCGGTCCGTGGAGGGAGGCATCTTGATGGATGGCTGCCCGTTCAGGGCGACGAGCGCCACGTTGTAGGAGTCGGGCAGGCCCTCGATGAAGGTCTTGGCCCCCTGCTTGGCGGCGGTGAGCCGATCAGGTTCAACGTCCTTGGCCTGCATGGACAGGGACGTGTCCACCACCATAACGACGGTGGCGCGCTGCCGCGGGACCTTCTCGGTTCCCAGTGGCTGCGCCCATGCCAACCCCAGCGCCACGAGTGAGCACAGGGACATGGCCACGGCGAGGTGTCGTGTCCAGCGGCGCTGCGACCCCATGACCGCACCCAGCACACCCGTGTTGGTGAACCGCAACGACACCCGTCCACGCAACCGCATGAGCACCAGGTACGCGAGGACCAGCACGGGAAGGATGACGAGCACCCACAGGCGTACGGGCGATTTGAATTCGGGCCAGGCCAGGAGGTCAATCACTTGCTCACCCCCTGCGGAGGCTGGTGCAGCATGCCCGCCACGCGGCGGTAGTTCAAGACGAATCGTGCGATGTCGGCCACCCAGTCGCGGTCGGTGCGGAGCTGGATGTGTCCGGCACCGGCACGCCGCAGTGACGTCTTGATGCGTTCCCGCTGAGCCTTCGACGCCGCGTCCATGCGGTGGCGGGCAGCGGTGTCGGAGGTGTTGATGTAGCGCATGAACGAGGTTTCCGGGTCCCGGATCAGCATCTCGCCGACGTCGGGAAACTCGAGTTCGTGGCGGTCGACCACCTCGATGCACAGCACCTGGTTCCGCACGGACAGGCGACGCAGTGCCCTCTCCCACGGGGGCGGCACGTCGGGGTCGAGTTCGCGATCACCAGCGGTGAGGAAGTCGGAGACCACCACCCGCATCCCGCGGCGACGGTAGGAGCGGCTCAACTGTTCGATGCCGTCGGCCAGTTCGAAATTGCCGGGGCCGTTGTCCGGCACGATCGGCTCCGTCAGCATTTTGCGCAGCAGCCCGTAGAGGGCTGTGCGCCCGGAGCGGGCCTGGAGTCGCTTCATCTCGTCGGGCTTCATGAGCATGCCACCGAAGCGGTCGCCCATCTTCTGGCTCAGGAACCCGATGGTGGCGATGGCCGCGATCCCGAGGTCGCGCTTGGTGATTCCCTCGGTACCCCAGTTCATGGAGGGGGTCACGTCCAGCAGCGCCCACACCTCCAGCTCACGGTCCGCCATGGTGTCCCTGACGTGCGGGACGGTGGTGCGGGCAGTGACGGCCCAGTCCATCTTGCGGACGTCGTCCTGGCCGGGCTGGTAGATCCGGGCGTCGTTGGTGTCGGAGCCGGGCCCGGGCAGCAGGCCCAGGTGGTCGCCGTGGAGGAACCCCTCAAGGCGACGCACGATGGTCAGCTCCAGGCGCCGCAGAGCGGCCTCGGGTGCGAGTTTGCTGAGCGGCACAGTGGGGCCGGTGGGGGCCCTCAGGACCGACGTCGCGGCCCCCGGATCCTTCGAAGGCACCAGACCCAGCGGCGGACCGTGGGGTGGTGGCGGCTGGAAGGAGAGGGCGTCAGAAGGCAATGCAGCGTCCCTCACGCACGGCCGGGCTGGTGGGCGTGCTGCTGGTGCGAGGCCTGGCGCTGTTCGGTGTTCCACACAGGGGTGGGGGCGGGGACCATGGCGAGGATGCGGTCCACGACGTCGCCGGTGCTGATGCTGTCAGCCACGGCATCGAAGCCCAGGACGATGCGGTGCGCCATGACGTCCTTGGCCACGGCCTGCACGTCGGTGGGAAGGACGTAGTCGCGGCCATTGATGAGCGCCAGGGCGCGGGATGCGGCGACCAGGCCGAGGGTGGCTCGCGGGGAGCAGCCGATCTGGATCACCGACTCCAGGTCCGGCATGCCGAACTCGGCGGGTGTGCGGGATGCCAGGACGAGACGCACGACGTACTCACTGACCAAGTTGTGGACGAACACGTTGCTGGCCATGTCCTGCAGGTGGCGCACCGCGGCCGCGGTCAGAACGGGCTCGGCCTCGGGGGGCCGAACACTCATCCGACGCAGGATCTCGAATTCCTCGTTGCCGCGCGGGTAGGGCACGTCCACCTTCACGAGGAACCGGTCACGCTGGGCCTCGGGGAGTGGGTACACGCCTTCGGACTCGATGGGGTTCTGGGTGGCGATGACGATGAACGGGCTGGGCGCCGGGTAGGTGGAGCCGCCGATGGACACCTGCTTCTCGGCCATCAACTCCAGCATGGCCGACTGCACCTTGGCGGGTGCGCGGTTGATCTCGTCGGCCAGGACGAAGTTCACGAAGACGGGGCCCAGTTCGATCTTGAACTGCTCCGTCTGCGACGAGTAGATGCGGGTTCCGACGATGTCGGAAGGCACCAGGTCGGGGGTGAACTGGATGCGCGCGAACTCTCCACCCACCACGATCGCGAACGACCGCACCGCAAGCGTCTTGGCCGTTCCCGGCACACCCTCCAGCAGACAGTGGCCCTTGGCCAACAGCGCCACCATCAACTGCTGCACCATGTGCTCCTGGCCGACGATCACCCGTTGGACCTGGCTGATGGCGGTGCCCAGGAGGCGCGCGGCCTCCGCGACATTGTTGGGCAGCTGTGGCTGCGCTGCTTCCGTGCTCACTCGCGTGCTCCTGAAATTTCGCCGACACTGATTTCGGGGCCAACGATACCCACGTTTCCCAATCGATTCCCGCAGCGGGACCACGGCGACGCCCGGTGCCGACCTTCGCGGCTCGTCACCTGCGTCGTGGATGTGGTGTCATATGTGGTGATGAACGAGTTCCCGGGACACCACGAGCCGACGCCTGAGGCGGCCGGCCCTCCCGTCAATCCCGGGCCAGAAATGGCGCAGCACTATCCCCTGTCGCCGGAGGACCCGGTCCGTATCGGCGACTACTGGCTGGACTCCCGCCTCACCGCCACCCGCGCCGGCATGGTGTTCACCGCCCACGAGGACGACGGCGACTCGGTCATGGTCATCCTCCTCGCCGAGGGTGCGGCCGCCGACCATGCCGCCCGCGCACGGTTCTCCGGCGAGGTCAACGCCATGCACATCGACACGGTCGTGGCGCGCGGCGGCCAGGGCCAGGACGACGGGCTCATGGGCGTCCGCTTCCGCAGCGAGGACGACGACCCCGTGGTGGCCGACCACAAGCCGCTGGCACCCTGGGTGGCCCTCGGCTTCGACGGCACCCGCCAGGCGGTGCTGGAGTCAGAGCGCGTGCTGCACGCCGTCGACCTCGAGCACACGCCCCCGCTGGGCGCGCCCAGCGGCCCCAACTACCGGCTCCACTGGTCCGAGGAAACCGGTCACGGGACCACCCGCCTGTGGCCGTTGCCATGGCCCGGCCGCACCGACCGAGCTGGCTGGATCACCATGCTGGTGTCGTGGCTGCTCATGCTGCTCATCGCGGCCGTGGCCATACTCCTGGCCATCCTGGTGTTCCAGAACCAGCCGCCGGTGAGCCCCCCGCCGCCCGTCCCGTCCCAGGCCAGCGGGTCCGGTGAGCCAACGAGCGGTTCCCCGTCCGGTTCCGCCTCCCCTTCCGACTCGGCCGGCAACGAGCCCAGCCGATCCGACTCCCCGTCGATGCAGCAGCCCTCCGGCAACGAATCCGGGCCCGGCGACCCGACGCCCAACAAGCGGCTCTGACCTGACGGGCCGCGCCACCACCGACGTGACCTCGTCGGAGCCTCCCGAGGACGGTTCGTGCCGGTTCGGGGGGCGACACTCCTGGCTCTTCAGAGCTTGCCGGCCTCGATAGGGTTGGGTCATGAGACCCACCCTTGTAGCCACTGACCTTGACGGAACGTTCCTCGGGGCCGGAAGCGTGGCGCACCCGGGCAACATCGCGGCCGCCAGGGACATCGTCGAGGCGGGCATCACGCTGGTGATCGCCACCGGCCGGCCACGCCGCTGGTTGCAGCAGATCGACGGGTTGCGCGAACTGAACCCGCTCGTCATCGCCAGCAACGGAGCCTCCGTGGGTCCGTTGTGCGCGTCGGAGCCGGACCGGATTCACCCCATACCGCCCTCGGCCATCACATCCTTCGCCGCCGCCCTGCCCCCGGAGCTGGAGCCCACGTTCGCCGTGGAGTACGCCGTGGACTGGGGGCGCGAGGAGCGGTACCCGTCGTTCGCCCACGACGACGAGGCGGCGCACATCGAGGATTTGGCCGCACTCGTGACCCGCGGCGAGATCATCAAGGTACTGGCCCGCACCGAGCACCTCAACACCGACGACTGGGCGCCCATCACCATGGACGCGGCCGGCTCCGATCTGACCTGCACTTTCTCCTGGTTCGACCCCCACGGCACCGTCGAACTCAGCGCCACAGGCGTCAGCAAGGGAACGGCCCTCTCGGAGATCCTCGCCACACTCGGCATCGACCCGGCGGACTGCGCCGCGTTCGGTGACATGCCCAACGACCTCGAGATGCTGCAACTCGTCGGGGCACCCTTCGTCATGGCCGGATCCCACAAGAGCATGTTCGACCACGGATTCACCACCATCGGCAACCACCACGAGGGTGCCGTCGGCGCGCAGATGCGCACCTACCTCGTCTGAGCGCGGTTGCTGGATGCAACCCCGGAAAGTGGTTGGATCGACCATGACCAGCACGCGCACAGCAGTCACGGCCAGCGCCGACAGCCATGAGTGGATCCGGGTGCAGGGGGCGCGCGAGAACAATCTGCAGGACATCACCGTCGAGATCCCCAAGCGCCGCTTGACCGTCTTCACCGGTGTGTCCGGCTCCGGGAAGAGCTCGTTGGTGTTCAACACCATCGCAGCCGAGTCCCGCCGCCTGATCAATGAGAGCTACAGCACCTTCATCCAGGGATTCATGCCCACGATGGATCGGCCAGAGGTTGACCTCCTGGAGGGCCTGACCACCGCCATCATCGTCGACCAGGAACGCATGGGCGGTGACCCCCGCTCCACCGTCGGCACCGCCACCGACGCCAACGCGATGCTGCGGATCGTGTTCAGCAGGCTGGGGGAACCCCACATCGGGTCATCGCAGGCCTTCTCGTTCAACGTCGCCTCCATCAGCGGCGCCGGCGCCGTCACCGTGGACAAGGGTGGCAGGACCGTCAAGGAGCGGCGAAGCTTCACCATCACCGGGGGCATGTGCTCCAGGTGCGACGGCCGCGGATCGGTCACCGACTTCGACCTGACGGCGCTGTACGACGACTCCAAATCGTTGGAGGAGGGCGCCCTGAGCATCCCCGGTTACAGCATGGACGGCTGGTACGGGCGCATCTACGGTGGCTCCGGATTCGTGGACCCCACCAAAGCCATTCGTGACTACACGGTGAAGGAACTGGATGCCCTCCTGTACAAGGAGCCCACGAAGATCAAGGTCGACGGCATCAACCTCACCTACGAGGGCCTCATCCCCAAGATCCGGAAATCGTTCCTGGCGAAGGACACCGAGGCCCTGCAGCCACACATCCGCGCGTTCGTGGAGCGCGCCGTCACGTTCACGGCCTGCCCCGACTGCGGTGGCACGCGGCTCAACGAGGGGGCGCGCTCGTCCCGGATCGATGGCATCAACATTGCGGATGCCTGCGCCATGCAGATCAGTGATCTGGCCGCATGGGTTCGTGGGCTCGACGCCCCGTCCGTGGCCCCGCTGCTGAACAAGCTGCAGCAGACACTCGACTCGTTCGTGGAGATTGGGCTGGGGTACCTGTCCCTGGACAGGTCCTCCGGCACGCTGTCCGGCGGCGAGGCGCAACGCACCAAGATGATCCGCCACCTGGGGTCCCCCCTCACGGACGTCACCTACGTCTTCGACGAACCCACCGCCGGCCTCCACCCCCACGACATCCAGCGCATGAACGACCTCCTGCTCCTGCTGCGTGACAAGGGCAACACCGTCCTCGTCGTGGAGCACGAACCCGAGACCATCGTCATCGCCGACCATGTCATCGACCTCGGCCCCGGCGCCGGCACCGCCGGGGGGCGAATCTGCTTCGAGGGCACCGTCGACGGGTTGCGTGCCAGCGACACGCTCACGGGCCGCCACCTCGAGGACCGGTCCTCACTGAAGCAGAGCGTACGAACGGCCACGGGAGCGCTCGAGATCCGGGGCGCCAACGCCAACAACCTCCGCGACGTCGATGTCGACGTCCCCCTCGGGGTGCTGGTGGTCGTCACGGGCGTGGCCGGGTCGGGCAAGAGTTCGCTGCTCCACGGATCCATGCCGACCACCGCGGGTGTCGTGTCCATCGGGCAGGAGGGCATCCGGGGGTCCCGGCGCAGCAACCCGGGCACGTACACGGGCCTGCTGGATCCCATCCGCAAGGCCTTCGCCAAGGCCAATGGCGTCAAGCCTGCACTGTTCAGCCCGAACTCGGAAGGCGCCTGCCCGCAGTGCAAGGGCGCTGGGGTCGTGTACACGGACCTGGCGATGATGGCCGGTGTCTCGGTCACCTGTGAGTTGTGCGAGGGCAAACGGTTTGACGCATCAGTGCTGGACTACACGCTGGGCGGCCGCGACATCAGCGAGGTGCTCGCCATGCCGGTCACCGAGGCCGAGGCATTCTTTTGCACCGGTGACGCCCGCACACCCGCAGCCCACACCATTCTGAAACGCCTCGTCGACGTCGGTCTCGGCTACCTGAAACTGGGCCAGCCGCTGACCACGCTCTCCGGGGGCGAGCGCCAGCGGCTGAAGCTGGCCACCCACATGTCCGAGAAGGGGGTCGTCTATGTCCTCGACGAGCCCACCTCAGGTCTCCACATGGCCGACGTCGAGCAGTTGCTGGCACTGCTGGACCGACTCGTGGACGATGGCAGGTCGGTCATCGTCATCGAGCACCACCAGGCTGTGATGGCGCATGCAGACTGGATCATCGACCTCGGTCCCGGCGCAGGCCATGACGGCGGCCGGGTGGTCTTCGAGGGAACACCCTCCGACATCGTCTCCGACGGCTCCACACTCACGGGCAAGCACCTGGGACGGTGGATCCGTCAGTAGAAACGGCGGAACAGGACGCGAAACTCGTCAAAAATAGGGCCATTCCACGGCAATATTCGGGAATAGGCGTTCGCTGTGGGAGAACCCTCCGCGTGGAGCCACCGTCGGCGTCCACCGCCTGAGACTCCCCCCATTCCGTCCTGAAGTTTTTGCCGTAGCGTCCGCGACATGGAAATCCACCGCGACGGGCGCCTCGTGAGCCGAGCTCACGTTGACTTTGCGCGCGTCGCATCGGCTTTGTGTATGGGCAACTGACGCCCGTCCTGTTTTAGACCGTCGGGCACCTTGTGGGCCCGGCCACGTCCTGGTTCTGGTGCCCCTCCATGTCCACCGCCAGAAGGAACCATGACCACCACACCCTCTCGTGTCCGCCCGTCCGCGTCCGGAAAGTCGAACGGCCAGTGGCTCGTCGACGGCACCGAGCCGCTCAACCCCAACGAAGAAGTCAAGAAAGTGGAGAACCCCCTGAATGTGCGCAGGCGCATCGAGGAAATCTACTCCAAGGAAGGTTTCGACTCGATTCCCGAGGAGGACGCCTTCGCCAGGTTCCGCTGGCTCGGTCTCTACACCCAACGTCGTCAGGGATTCGACGGCAGCCACACGGGCAAGATGAGCGACCAGGAACTCTCCGACCGATACTTCATGATGCGCATCCGCATCGACGGCGGTGCGCTCACCCTCGCGCAACTCCGCGTGGTGGCCGGTCTCTCCACCGAGTTCGCACGCGACACCGCCGACATCTCCGACCGGCAGAACATCCAGCTGCACTGGGTACCCATCGAGGCGGTCCCCGAGATCTGGCGCCGGTTGGAGTCCGTGGGCCTCCAGACGACAATGGCCTGCGGTGATACACCACGAGGCTTCCTGGGCTCGCCGGTGGCGGGCATCGCCGCCGACGAGATCATCGACCCGACACCTGTGATCCGCGAGATCGTGGACCGCTACATCGGCGACGAAACGGTGGCGAACCTGCCGCGCAAGTTCAAGACCGCCATCACGGGGCACCCCAGCCTCGACGTGGTCCACGAGATCAACGACATCAGCCTCGTCGGGGTCATCCACCCCCAAACTCGGCCCCGGCTACGACCTGTGGGTGGGTGGTGCACTGTCCACCACCCCCCGCCTTGCGGAGAGGCTCGGGGCGTTCGTCCGCGAGGAGGAGGCAGCCGAGGTCTGGTACGCGGTCATCCGGATCTTCCGCGACTACGGCTACCGCCGCATGCGCGCCAAGGCCCGCCTGAAGTTCCTGCTCGCGGAGTGGGGGGCAGAGAAGTTCAGGGACGTCCTCGAGACGCAGTACCTGGGCCGGGCGCTGCCCGACGGCCCCGCACCGGAGCCCGCGAAGACCCCCGGCGACCACGTGGGCGTTCACGAACAGAAGGATGGTCGACGCTACGTGGGGCTCGCACCCACGGTGGGCCGCGCCTCCGGGACCCGGCTGACGGCGCTCGCGGACCTCGTCGAGGCCGCCGGCTCCGGTCGCATCCGCCTCACCCCGCACCAGAAGATCGTGGTCCTCGACGTGAACCCCGATGCGGTGGAGGATCTACTGGCCGGCGCGGAGGAGCTGGGTTTCACGGGCCGTCCCTCGCCCTTCCGGCGCAACACCATGGCCTGCACCGGCATCGAGTACTGCAAGCTGTCCTTCGTCAACACCAAGGACACCGCGCGGGACACCATCCTCGCACTCGAACAACGCCTGGCGGGGGTGGAGCTCGACACCCCCATCACCCTCAACGTCAACGGCTGCCCCAACTCCTGCGCCCGCATCCAGGTGGCCGACATCGGCCTGAAGGGACAACTCGCCAAAGGCGCCGACGGCAGCAGCGAGTTCGCCTACCAGGTCCATCTTGGCGGGGGTCTGGCCTCCAGCGACCGCGAGGAGCCGGGCCTGGGCCGCACGGTGCGAGGCCTCAAGGTCACGGCCACCGACCTGCCCGACTACGTCGAGCGCGTGGTGCGGACCTTTCTGGAGCAGCGCGTCAACGGTGAGACGTTCTCCACCTGGGTGAAGCGCGCCGACGACGCGGTGCTGAAGTGAGCACCATCGCTCCCCCTGCCCACGGCCCGGGTCGCGTGCGAGGCGTCGATGAGCTCAGGGCGCTGGCCGAAGACGCCGCACACCGGCTCGCCGATGCAGACGCCGGCGAGGTCCTGGCCTGGACCGCCGCAACGTTCGGCCGCAACGTCGTCGTCGCGTGCTCCATGGCCGCCGACACCGTGGTGCCGCACCTGGCGGCGCAGCACATCCCGGGCGTGGACGTCCTGTTCCTCCAGACCGGGTACCACTTTGCCGAGACCATCGGCACCCGCGAAGCACTGGCCCACGCGGTGGACGTCCGCATCGTGGAGGCCCTCCCCCGGCTGACCGTCGCCGAGCAGGACACCGAGTACGGCCCGAAACTGCACGATCGGGACCCGCAGGAGTGCTGCGCCATGCGCAAGGTTGAGCCCATCAACCGGGAGCTCGGCAGCTACGAGGCCTGGATCACGGGCGTGCGCCGCGAGGACAACTCGCTGCGCGCGAACACGCCCGTGGTCGAGTGGGATGCCGCCCACCAGATGGTCAAGATCAACCCCGTCGCCGCATGGAGCAGCGACGAGGTGATGGCCTACGCCGGCACGCATGGCGTCCCCGTCAACCTGCTTCTGGACGAGGGGTACCCCTCGATCGGCTGCGAACCCTGCACACGTCCCGTCGCCCCCGGCGAGGACCCCCGCGCCGGCAGATGGGCCGGACACGCCAAGACCGAATGCGGCCTCCACGTCGCCGAAGGACAGGACACAATCCCAGTGACCCCCACCGCCCTGCCCAGCAGGACACTCACACATCTGGAAGCCCTCGAATCCGAGTCGATCCACATCTTCCGGGAGATGGTCTCCGAACTGGAGCGCCCCGTTCTGCTCTTCTCCGGCGGCAAGGACTCCATCGTCATGCTGCACCTGGCCGCCAAGGCGTTCTGGCCCGCGCCCCTACCGTTCCCGGTCTTGCACGTCGACACCGGACACAACTTCCCGGAGGTCCTGGCGCACCGCGACGCCACCGTGGAGCGCCTGCGTCTCCGCCTCATCGTGGCCAGGGTCCAGGACTACATCGACGACGGCCGTCTCCTGGATCGCTCCGACGGCACCCGCAACCCGCTGCAAACCCAACCGTTGCTCGACGCCATCTCTGAGGGCCGATTCGACGCCGTCTTCGGCGGCGGACGGCGCGACGAGGAGAAGGCCCGGGCCAAGGAACGGGTCGTCAGCCTCCGCGACGAGTTCGGGGCGTGGGACCCGCGCAACCAGCGCCCCGAGCTGTGGAACCTCTACAACCCCCGGCACCGCCCCGGTGAGCACGTTCGCGTGTTCCCGCTGTCCAACTGGACCGAACTCGACGTGTGGCGCTACATCGGCGCCGAGCAGATCGACCTGCCGCACCTCTACTACGCGCACGAGCGTGACGTCTTCCACCGCGACGGCATGTGGTTGGCCGTCGGGGACGTGTCTCGCCCCCGGGACCACGAGCAGGTGGAGCGGCGCGTCGTGCGCTACCGCACCGTCGGGGACATGAGCTGCACCGGTGCGGTCGAATCCGCCGCCATCACCATTGCCGATGTCATCGAGGAGGTGGCCCTGACGCGTATCACGGAGCGGGGCGCCACCCGAGCCGATGACCGGGTCACCGAGGCGGCCATGGAAGACCGCAAGAAGGAAGGCTACTTCTGATGAGCACACTGCTTCGCATCGCCACCGCCGGGAGCGTCGACGACGGCAAGTCCACCTTGGTGGGCCGCCTCCTGTACGACTCCAAGTCGGTGCTCACCGACCAACTGGAAGCCGTCGAGCGTGTCAGCCAGGCCAAGGGGCTCGGGCACGTGGACCTCGCGCTGCTGACCGACGGACTCCGCGCCGAACGTGAACAGGGCATCACCATCGACGTGGCCTACCGCTACTTCGCCACGGCCCGGCGCACCTTCATCCTCGCCGACTGCCCCGGCCACGTGCAGTACACCCGCAACACGGTCACCGGGTCCTCCACGGCCGACGCCCTGGTGCTGCTCGTGGATGCCCGCAAGGGTGCACAGGAGCAGACCCGACGGCACCTGGCCGTGGGGCAACTGCTGCGCGTCCCCCACATCGTCGTCGCCGTCAACAAGATCGACCTCGTCGGCTACTCGAAGGAACGCTACGACCAGGTGGCGGCCCAGTTGGCCGCGATCGCCGAGGAACTCGGCGCCACCGTCTCCGTGCTCCCGGTCTCAGCCCTCGTGGGTGACAACATCGTGGAGCGTTCCAGCAGGATGGAGTGGTACGAGGGCCCTCCGCTCCTCGAACTGCTCGAGAACCTGCCCCTGCACCCGCATGCTGACGCGGACTTCCGCTTCCCTGTCCAGTTGACGATCCGCCCCCAGGAAGCCGCCCTGGACCCGGCGCACGTCGAGTACCGCGGCCATGCCGGCCAGGTGGCCTCCGGGGTGGTGCGCGTCGGGGATCCCGTGGTCGTCCTGCCATCCGGGCGCAGGACCACAGTGGTGGGCATCGACACTGCCGACGGGGAACTCGCCGAGGCTTTCGCGCCCCAGTCGGTGACGCTCCGCCTGGCCGACGAGATCGACGTCACGCGCGGCGAACTCATCGCGGGCGCCGAGCGTGCACCCGTCCCCACCCAGGACCTCGACGGCATGGTGGCGTGGCTCTCGGAAAGTCCCCTGCGGGTGGGCCAGAAGGTACTCGTCAAGCACACCACCCGCACCACCCAGGCGGTGGTGCGCGACATCGACGGACGCCTCGACCTGGACACCCTCCGCCCCCACGCCGCGGAAACACTGGAACTCAACGACCTGGGGCGCGTCCGGCTGCGCCTGGCCGCCCCCATCATGGCCGAGCCCTACGCCACCTCCCGGCAGACCGGCTCCTTCCTGCTCATCGACCCCCAGTCCGGCACCAACCTGGCCGCCGGCATGATCCGGGGTGACCAGGCGTTTTCGGACAACGCCGCTGTGCCAGTCCCGGACATCCCCGACTGGTCCATCTGAGGACGCCATGAAAAAACTCATTCTCATCGGAATCGTCGGACTGTTGGCGCAACTCGTCGACGGCGCACTCGGCATGGGCTACGGGGTCACGTCCAGCTCGCTCCTGCTCTTCGTGGGACTCACCCCGGCCATGGCCAGCGCATCGGTGCACCTCGCAGAGGTGGGCACCAATGTGGTCTCCGGGGTATCCCACTGGAAACTCGGCAATGTGGACTGGCGCCTCGTGCTCCGCCTCGGTGTCCCCGGCGCCGTGGGCGCCTTCGCGGGGGCCACGTTCCTGTCCAACCTGTCCACCGGATGGGCCTCCCCCCTCATGGCGAGCCTGCTGGCTGTGCTGGGCGCCTACATCCTGATCCGATTCGCGTTCCGCCCCCCACGGGTGGCCACGGCGCGGCGCACACCACACACGTACCGGTTCCTGGTGCCGCTCGGGCTGGTGGGCGGTTTCGTCGACGCCACCGGCGGCGGCGGCTGGGGCCCGGTGTCGACCACGTCATTGCTCAGCGCCGGCAAGACCGCGCCGCGCACCGTCGTCGGGTCCGTGGACACCTCGGAGTTCCTGGTGTCGCTGGCAGCATCCATGGGCTTCCTCGCCGCACTGGGAACCTCCGGCATCCAGTTCAGCATCGTCGGAGTGCTCCTGCTGGGTGGCGTCATCGCAGCACCCGTCGCCGCGTGGCTGGTGAGCAGGTTGCCCGCCCGCGTGCTCGGCACCGCGGTCGGGGGCCTCATCGTGATCACCAACCTCCGCACCCTGCTCGGAGTCCTCGGCGCCGGCACCACCACCCAACAACTGGTCCTCGTCGTGGTAGCCCTGGCATGGGTGGCGCTCGTCACCCATGCCGTGAGGGCACACCGCCGTCGGCCCGCCGACGTCGAGGCGTTGGAACCAGAGACGGAGCTCGTATGAGTACCCTCGTGATCGCCCTCCACGGAACCCGCCGCCCCAGCGGCGCGATCTTCGCCGAAGGGCTGCGGGACGCCGTCTCCGCCGAACTTCCGGGTGTGGACGTCCAGCTCGGATTCGTGGACATCCACGACGAGTTGTTGGCCACGACGGTGCAACGGCTGGATTCCAGCGTCATCGTGCCGACGTTCCTGGCCGCCGGCTACCACGTCGCCCACGACGTGGCCGAGGCAGTGCGCCTCTCGGACGGGCGGGCCGTGGCCACCGACCACGTGGGGCCGGATCTTGTGGATGCCATCCACGACCGGCTCGTCGAGCTGGGTGCCCCGGGCGACGCCGTGATCCTGGCGGCGATCGGCTCCAAGCGACCCGGTGCCACCGCGGAGGTGCACGCCACCGCCGCCCACCTGTCCACCCTCATCGGCCAGCCCGTCCACCCCGGTTTCATCTTCGCCTCGCAACCCTCACTGGAGCAGGCAGCCACCACGCTGCGGGCGCTGGGTCACTCCCGCATCACCGTCGCCACCCACGCGCTGCTCCCGGGCCGCTACCAGCATCACATCGCTGCGCTGGGACTGCCCGCCTCCCACCCCATAGGGCTCCACCCCCGCCTCGTCTCCGCCATCGCCAGCCGCTACCGGAGCACCACAGGGGACAGGGTGATGGCCACCGCCGCACGCACCACACGCAGATTGGATCCGTTGTGAGCACCACCCCCCTGGACCGCGTCGTCATCCGCTTCGCCGGCGACTCCGGCGACGGCATGCAGTTGACCGGCGACCGGTTCACCGCGGACGCCGCGGCCATCGGCAACGACTTTGCGACCCTGCCCAACTTCCCCGCCGAGATCCGCGCCCCACAGGGCACCATCGCGGGTGTGTCAAGTTTCCAACTGCACTTCGCCGGCGACGACATCCTCACTCCCGGCGACCGCCCAGACGTTCTGGTGGCCATGAACCCGGCGTCGCTGAAGGCCAACATCTCCGACCTGCGGCGCGACGGGCTGCTCATCGTGGACATCCACGACTTCACGAAGCGCAACCTCGCCAAGGTCGGCTACGACTCCGACCCCCTGACCGACGGGACGCTGGAGGATCACGAACTCCACGCCGTCGACCTCACCGGTCTGTCCGTGGCTGCCGTCGCCGAGTTCGGTCTCGGCCGCAAGGACGCGGCACGATCGAAGAACATGGTGGCACTCGGCGTCCTGACGTGGCTCTACTCACGCCCCCTCGAAGCCACCATCGAGTTCCTGGAGAAGAAGTTCGCGGCCCAGCCCGCCATCCGGGACGCGAACCGTGCCGCCTACCTCGCCGGCTACCACTACGGGGAGACCACGGAGGACTTCACCGTCCGCTACGAGGTCAAGCCCGCGCCCCTTGCCCCCGGCACCTACCGCCAGATCACCGGCAACAGGGCCATGGCCCTCGGACTCATGGCCGGTGCAGCCACGGCGAACCTTCCCCTGTTCCTCGGCGCCTACCCCATCACGCCGGCCTCGGACGTGCTCCACGAACTGTCGCGCCACAAGAACCACGGTGTCCTGACGTTCCAGGCCGAGGACGAGATCGCCGCCATCGGCGCCGCCCTGGGCGCCTCCTACGCCGGACACCTGGGCGTCACCGTGACGTCGGGGCCGGGCATGGCACTCAAGAGTGAGTTCATCTCGTTGGCACTCATGCTGGAGCAGCCGCTGGTGATCGTGGACGTGCAGCGCGCCGGACCCTCCACGGGTATGCCCACCAAGACCGAACAGGCGGACCTGTTGCAGTCCTTCTTCGGCCGCCACGGCGAGGCACCCGCACCGATCCTGGCTGCGAGATCCGCGGGCGACTGCTTCGACGTCGCAGTGGAGGCCACCCGCATCGCCCTGACCTACCGGACACCTGTGATCGTGCTGAGCGACGGTTACCTCGCCAACGGATCCGAACCCTGGAGCGTCCCCGACATCGCCGCCCTGCCCGCCATCGACGCGAACTTCGCCACGGCACCCAACACCCCCGACGGCAGGTTCCTGCCCTACCTGCGGGACGAAAACCTCGCACGCTCTCTCGCCGTGCCGGGCACACCCGGACTGGAGAACCGCATCGGCGGGATCGAGAAGGCGGACGGCACCGGCAACGTCTCCTACGACCCGGCCAACCACGAACACATGGTGAAACTTCGCCAGGCAAAAGTGGACGGCATCGCCCGCAGCATCCCCGACCTCGTCGTGGACGACCCCTCCGGTGAGGCCGACGTGCTCGTCATCGGATGGGGGTCCACGTGGGGGCCCATCGGTGCCACAGCCCGACGGGTCCGACGTCAGGGCCGCAGGGTGGCGACCGTTCACCTGCGCCACCTCAACCCGTTCCCCTCCAACCTGGGTGACGTCCTGCGCCGCTACAACCGCGTCATCGCACCGGAGATGAATCTGGGCCAGCTGGCGTTGCTGCTGCGGGCGAAGTACCTCGTCGACGTCGAGAGCTACAGCCGGGTGCGGGGACTGCCGATCTCCCCCTCAGAGTTCGAAGCCGACCTCACAGCCATCATTGACGGGAAGGACACCCCATGACCGCCACCCACCCCAGCCCCGGACTGGCGCGCGTGCCGCTGTCCCTCACACCCACGAACCGCAAGGAGTTCGTCTCCGACCAGGAGGTGCGCTGGTGCCCCGGTTGCGGTGATTACGCCGTGCTGGCTGCGTTCCAGACACTCATGCCGAAGCTCGGCATTCGCCGTGAGAACACCGTCATCGTCTCCGGCATCGGATGCAGCTCGCGGTTCCCGTACTACATGGACACCTACGGCCTGCACTCCATCCACGGTCGGGCGCCGTCCATCGCCACCGGGCTGGCCCTGACCCGCCCCGACCTCGCGGTCTGGGTGGTGACCGGCGACGGTGATGCCCTCTCCATCGGCGGCAACCACCTCATCCATGCCCTGCGCCGCAACACCAACATCACCATCCTGCTGTTCAACAACAGGATCTACGGCCTGACGAAAGGCCAGCCCTCACCCACCTCGGAAACGGGAATGGTGACCAAGTCCTCGCCCATTGGATCGGTGGACCACCCGTTCAACCCCGTCAAGCTGGCGCTGGGCGCCGAAGCCACGTTCGTGGCGCGATCCCTGGACTCGGACCGGGCGCACCTCACCGACGTCATGACCCGCGCTGTACAACACCGCGGCGCCTCGCTCGTGGAGATCTACCAGAACTGCCCCATCTTCAACGACGGGGTGTTCGACGGCCTCAAGGAGCCCGACTCACCGGCCATCATCCCACTCAGGCACGGGGAGCCGATCGTCTTCGCAGGCGGGACGAGGACCGTCGTCCGCGACCCCGACTCCGGACGATTGAGCGTGGTGGCGGCCGGTGCGGTGGGCGAGCGTCAGGTCGTGATCCACGACGAGGCCTCCGACGACGTGGCCCAAGCCATGGCAGTGGCCTCCCTCACCGACACCCACGGCCTCACCCAGTCACCCATCGGGATCTTCCGGGCCGTCGACCGCCCGGTCCACGACGACGAGGCCCGGGCGCAGGTCCACATGCCCACTGCTGAGAACCGCATCCGCGACCTGCAGAGTTTGGTCACAGGCCACGACACGTGGAGCACACCGGCCACCCCCACAGCCCATCCCGAGGAGTTGCACCGTGGCCTCACGACCTGAGTCGTTGCAGGGTTCCCCTGCCTACCTGTCCGGACTGCTGCTGCAGGACCGGGATGTGCTCGTCGTCGGCGGCGGAGCCGTCGCGCAACGGCGGATCCCCAGGCTCCTCCACGTCGGGGCCCGCGTGCGGGTCGTCGCACCGCAGATCACCGACATCCTGCGTGAGCATGCCATCCGTGGACACCTCCGATGGGAGGAACGGGAGTTCAGGGACCAGGACCTCGACGGCGCCTGGTACGTGATCGCCGCCACCGACTCCCCCGCCACCAACGCCCTGGTGGCGAGCGGCTCCGAGGTGCGACGCACGTTCTGCGTGCGGGCCGACGCAGCGGATCTGGGCAGTGCATGGACCCCCGCCACCGCGGACGTGGACGACCTCACCGTCGCCGTCGTCGGCAGGCGGGACCCGCGACGCTCCAGGACGGTGAGGGAAGCGGTCGTCAAGGCCCTCGCCTCCACCCCGTCCGACGATGAGTTCCCTCCCGGCACGGTTGTTCTGGTGGGCGGCGGGCCCGGCGACCCCGGTCTCATGACCTCCGCCGGGCTTGCAGCAATCCGGGGCGCCGACGTCATCATCCACGACCGCCTTGGACCCGTGGAACTGCTGGCCGAGGCCCGCGAGGGCGCCGAGATCCTCAACGTGGGGAAGGTCCCCCACGGCCCCTTCACCCCGCAGGAGGAGATCAACCGGCTGCTCATCGACCGCGCGCGGCAGCACCTGCGCGTCGTGCGTCTCAAGGGTGGGGACAACTACGTTTTTGGTCGGGGCGGCGAGGAGTGGCTGGAGTGCGCGGAGGCCGGGGTGCCGGTCCGCGTCATCCCCGGCGTGACGTCGGCCGTCGCCGTCCCCGCACTGGCCGGGATCCCCGTGACCCACCGCACGCTGTCGCAGGGATTCTGCGTCGTCGGTGGCCACGTTCCACCGGGGCATGAACGCAGTGACGTCAACTGGCAGGCACTAGCCACTTCGGGGCTCACACTGGTCATCCTCATGGGGGTCAAGAACCTCACGGAGATCGCCGACGAACTCATGAAGGGCGGTCTTTCCCCTCAGACACCGGCAGCAGTCATCGTCGAGGGCACCACGGATCGCCAGTCGTCGCTGCGTTCCACTCTCGCCAGCGTCGGCCGCGAGGCGTCCGCAGCAGGAGTGCGTCCACCGGCCATCATCGTGGTCGGGGCGGTCGCAGCCCTGGAACTCGACCACACAGCACCCAACGGGTACCCGAGCGCCACCGCCCACGCGGAGACGGTGCCGGATCCGATGCGCACCACCACCATGGGCCCCCTCACTGCGGGCACCGGCCGTCGGGTGTGACCGGCAGAGACGACGAAACGCCCCGCCGAATTTCGGCGGGGCGCTTCTGGTTCAGCGAAGGTTCAGCTCGTCAGCGCGGGAAGAACGTCAGGGTTCTTCTCGATCCATGCGGAAACTGCTTCCTTCTCCTTGCCGTCGCCGTACTCGTTGACAACCATGTCCTCAAGGGAGCCGTACTGGTCGTCGTCCAGCTTGAGCTGGCCGATCCACTCGGCAGCCTCGGGGAACTCGTCCGCAAAGCCCTTGGTGCCCAGGAAGTGCAGGCCCTCGGCCTCGCCGAGCGCACCCTTGGGGTCCTCGAGGTCCTTCACGGGGAACTCTGCGTTGGCCCAGAACGGGCGCCACAGGGTGACGACGATGGGGGCCTCGGTGCTGGTGGCCTTCTTCAGCTCCGCGAGCATCGCGGTGGTGGAGGACGTGACCACCTCGAACTCGTCGCCCAGCTCGTACTGCGGGAGGACCCTGTCCTGGCTGGCCTCGGTCAGACCGGCGCTCGGCTCGATGCCGATGATCTTTCCGTCGAACGTGTCCCCCATGCCCTTCAGCTCCTCGATGGAGTTGATGTCCATGTACTCCGGCACCGCCCAGGTCAGCTTGGCGTTGTCGTAGTAGGTGCCGAGGTCGTCGATCTTCTCGCCGTACTTCTCCATGTAGGAAGCGTGCGTGACCTCGGGCCATGCGGACGGGTACATGTCGACGTCACCCGTGGTCACAGCCTGGTAGATCAGGGCGGCTTCGCTGATGGTCTCCATCTTGACGGTGTAGCCCATCTCGGTGAGCTGGTTGTCCAGCAGGTACGCGGTGCTCAGACCGTCGGTCCACGAGGGGACAAAACCCAGGGTGATGGTGCCCATGTCCTTGGCACCGGTGTCGCCGGTGTTGCCAGTGGTGGGGTCGTCGGTACCGCATGCGGCCAGGGAGAGTCCGAGGACGGCTGCGCTCAGTGCGGCGCCAATCTTGTGGGAGATCTTCATGGTGATTCCTTTCCTACGTCGCCACCCGTGTGGCAGCTTTTCTTTCGTGGCGGCGCCCGGTGGTGCTGGACGCGCCGATGGTCGGATGTGTGTGGCTCAGGCCGCGGTGACCGGCTCCGACGAGCGGGCCTTCCTGGCGAGCGCAAGCAGCGAGGACTTGCCGCGTGCTTTCTTGTCCCCCAGCGCTCCGGTGAAGCGGTCCAGGAAGATCGCGAGGAACACGACGGACAGGCCTGCTTCGACACCCTTTGCCAAATTCAGTGTGGAGATCGAGGAGACGACCTCCTTGCCGAGGCCGTCAGCGCCCACGATGCCGGCGATGACCGCCATGGACAGGGCGAGCATGATGACCTGGTTGATGCCAGCCATGATGGTGGGGACTGCCAGGGGAAGCTGGATCCCGAACAGGATCTCGCTGCGCTTGGCGCCGAATGCCTGACCGGCCTCGACCGTTTCCTCCGCCACGCCCCGGATACCGAGTTCAGTCATGCGGACGCCCGGAGGCAGCGCGAAGATGATCGTGGAGAACAGACCCGGGACGACGCCGATGCTGAAGAAGGTGACGGCGGGGATCAGGTACACGAAGGCGGGCATCGTCTGCATGAAGTCCAAAATGGGCTTCACGGCGGCGCTGACGCTGTCCGACTGGGCAGCGGCGATCCCCAGGGGGATGGCCACGATCACGGCGAGCAGCGTGGCGATGAGCACCATGGACAGCGTCAGCATGGCGTTGTCCCACTGGTTCATCCCGACGATCAACAGGAAGCCGACGAGCGAGAGGGCGGCGAAGCGCACGGAGCGCAGAACCCAGCCCAGCGCCGCGAGCACCAGCACCATGACGGGCCACGGCACGGCGATCAGGACGTCGGAGAGGCCCTCGACGAGGAACTTCATGATGGTGCTGAGGAAGTCGAAGAAGAAATCAGCATTGATGGTGAGCCAGTCGATGCCGGTGGCCACCCAGTCACCGATGGGTATGCGGGGAAAGTCCATTACTTCGCGCCTTCCATGACGTGCGGCACATCGGGTGTGGCGGAGTCGGCCATGGACTCGCCGTCGTTGAGGGGGGAATCAGGTGAACCCCAGGACTCCGGCATGTCGGCACCCTGACCGTTGTTGGCGGCGGCCGCCAGCAGGGTCACCCGGGGAATGACGCCCACGGTTCGCCCGTTCTCATCCAGGACGACGATCGGGTTCAGGTGCTGCGCTGACACGGCGAACAGGTCCGCCAGTGATGTGTCCTGGGCCACGGTGGGCATCTCGTGCACGGGCGACCACGGAAGGTCCTTGCGTCCGGTGCGAACCGCCTCGGCCACGTCGGGTTCCCAGAGGATGCCTGCAGGGGTGCGGTCGCGGTTCTGGACGAGGATCCAGTTGTGCTGGCCCTCGCGCATGACCTTGTGCGCAGTTTGCGGTCCGCTGCCGGCGCCGATGACGCCCTGAGCGGGCTCCATCACGTTGGCAGCAGTCAGGACACGCGTACGGTCGACGTCCTGGATGAAGCTGGCCACGTAGTTGTTCTTGGGCTCGTTGAGGATCTGCTCGGCGGTCCCGATCTGCTCGATCCGGCCGTCACGCATCATGGCGATGCGGTCCCCGAGGCGCATGGCCTCGTTGAGGTCGTGCGTGATGAACAAGATGGTCTTCTCAAGGCGCTGCTGCAGCTCGATGAGCTGGTCCTGCATGCCGCGGCGAATGAGGGGGTCGAGGGCGCTGAACGCCTCGTCCATGAGCATGATGTCGGTGCCTGCAGCCAGTGCGCGGGCCAGGCCGACGCGCTGCTGCATGCCACCGGAAAGCTGGCCGGGGAGGTGACCACCCCAGCCACCAAGTCCAACTTCGTCGAGTGCCTTGTTGGCGGCCTTCTCGCGGTCGGCCTTGTTGAGACCCTGGATCTGGAGCCCGTAGGCGGCGTTCTCGCCGACCGTGCGGTGCGGCAGCAGGGCGAAGTGCTGAAAGACCATGCTGATCTTCTCGCGGCGCACGGCGCGAAGCTTCTCGGGGGACACGTCCGTGATGAGCTGGTCGGCGATGGTGACCGTGCCGGCCGTGGGCTCGAACAGCCCATTGATCATGCGGATCAGCGTCGACTTGCCTGAGCCCGAGAGCCCCATGACAACGAAGATTTCACCCGGATCCACGGTGAATGATGCATCGATGACAGCCGCTGTCAGGCCCTGCTTCTGCAGGTCCTCACGGGTCTTGCCTCGTTCCAGTTCTGCCACCCCACGCTTGGGGCGTTTTCCGAAGACCTTGTACAGGCCTTCCGCATTGATCGCGGCCACGTGACTCCTTGCGGGTCGTTTCGTCTGGGCATGCACGTGTTCGTTGTCCGACAAGACTGCGGGAACTGGCCGGATGTCGGCCCCACACACAGCACCGGGAACATGTCGCAGCAAACCAGCGCGACGTGCATGTTGCCCACTGACGCGGTTGGGGCAGAAGGCCCCGGGACCGCGGACGCCACGACGGGCGAAGCACGCAAGTCCCACCACGAGCGGACGGGTACAGCGACAAAACCTACCCGATGGGGTGAGGTTTGGGCGATTTCCTGGTCACGAAACGGTAACGGAGACGTCGCCTCCGGAGGCGGTCACAGCCCATGGAGAGCTGTGACCCACCACGCGGAAACGTCAGCTGACTAGGGCATCCACTGCGGACCAGTCGAGGCCTGAGGGCGCAGAGTAAAGAATCCGTGCAAGCAGCCCCAAACGCGCTGTTCGAATGTCCAGGTCCTCCGCCATCACCAGGGTCTCGTCGAAGAACGCAGCAACAGGGGCCACGAGGGCCTCGCCGCGGCGGGCGAAGTCCTCGACGTCGCTGGCCGGCGCGAACCCGGACACCACATCGCTGAGGGCAACCTCGGCGGGCTCGGAGAGCAGCGCCGGCTCGTAGTCCGGGCGGGTCCCCGCGGGCACGATGCGCGAGATCCGCACGATGCCCTCCACGAGCGCCCGGAAGCCCGGATCCGCCGCCACCGCCTGAAGCGAACGCGCGTGGGCATCCGCGATGCCCGGCCGGGCCGCGGACGGGCTCACGGCGGCCACCAACTCGGCGCTGCGGCCCTCGTCGCGCTGCAGCTGCGCGAAGCGACCGATGATGAATTCCTCGGCCGCGTCCATGGTCTTGTCCGTGCAGTCCACACCCTGCTCACGCAGCCGTGAGGCAGCCGCTTCCAGGCCGTCGCGGATCGTCAGACCCGCGAGCTCTGCACGTTCCCGGAGGATCCGGACAACACCCAGGGCCGCCCGGCGGAGGCCGAAGGGGTCGGAGGAGCCGCTGGGCCTGGCACCGAGTCCGAACATGGCAGCCAACAGGTCATAGCGGTCGGCAAGTGCCAGCAGCGCCCCGGGAGTGGAGGCGGGCACCTCGTCCGCGGTGGTGTGGGGCTGCTCCATCTCGTAGAGCGAGTCCGCCACCTCCGCGGTCTCCCCCATCCGGCTCGCGTACTCACGCGCCACGAAGCCTGCGAGGCTCGTCATCTCCTTCACGAGGCTGGTGGACAGGTCAAACTTGGCCAGCACACCGGCCCTCACCAGGGTCTGGCGCTGCGTCTCGTCGAGCGACACCAGATCCGCGAGCGCCTGCGACACATCCGCGATGCGACGGGCGCGCAGCCCCACAGAGCCGAGGCGGTTCTCGAAGGTCAGCTTCTCCAGGCCGGGGATGAAGTGCTCGGCCGAGGTGGCCTCCAGGTCCTGGTTCCAGAAGAACAGGGCATCCTCGTAGCGCGCCCGCAGCACGGATTCGTTGCCGCCTGCGACGACGACGTCGTCGCAGGCGCCGTTGGCCATCGTGATGAAGTGCGGCATCAGAGCACCGTCGACGGAGCGAACCGGCAGGTAGCGCTGGTGCTTCGCCATCACGGACACGAGGATCCTGTCCGGAAGTTCCAGATAGCGCTCGTCGAAGTCGCCCAGGATGCCGCGAGGATCCTCCACGAGGTTGGTGATCTCGTCCAGGAGTTCCGCATTGCCCTCGACGTCCACGACGCCACCCGCGCGTGCTGCCAGCGCGACGGCCTGCTCCACGATGCGGGCACGGCGCTGGTCCGTGAAGGCCTCGATGCGTCCGCTGCGGAGCAGCGGCAGGTAGTCGGTGGCGGTGGCCACGTCATGATGGCCCACGGGGGTGCCGTCACCCAGAGCACCGGCGCCCTGCGACGACGCCGTCGAACGCTGCAGGTACGTGGTGCGGCCCGCCACGACGTCGGAGACGCGGGCAGGGACCACTGTGTCGCCCCACAACGCCAGCAGCCAGCGCACGGCACGGCTGAAGGACAGCGCCGGGTCGTTCCACCGCATGTTCTTCTCGGCACGCAGACCGGTGACGGTGCTCTCGATGAGGTCCCCCAGGACCTTCGAGGCGGGCCGGCCGGGGGTGTCAATGGCGACGCAGGCGTGCTCGTTGCCACCCACCTCGGCCTTGATGACCTGGTCCACGGTGACGCCCTGGCCACGCATGAACCCCTGCAGCGGCTTGGTGGGGTTCCCGTCGCCGTCGAAGGCAGCGGACCACTTGGGGCCCTTGCGCAGGGTCTGGGAGTCGGGTTCGCGGGCGGCCACGTCGTCGACAACGACGAAGACGCGACGCGGGGTGCCCTCCACCGTGATGTCACCATGGTCGAGGTTGGACGCGCCCAGCCCGGCGGTGACGGCGGCGCGCACGGCGTCGATGGTGTGAGGCAGTACGTGCGGGGGCAGCTCCTCCACGCCAATCTCGAGGACGAACGTGGCGGCCGGGGCATCAGCCGGCACGTCAACAGAGATGGGCTCGGCGAGGGCTTCACCCTCCACCACGCCCTCCTTCATGAGCGGGAACCCCAGCTCCTCACGGCGCTCCACCCACAACTCGGCGGTCTGGCGCATGAGGCGGCGCATGGTGCCGAAAGCCTTGGCGCGTTCCGTGGTGCTGATGGCACCACGGGCATCCAACACATTGAAGGCATGGGAGGACTTCAGGATGAACTGGTGGGCGGGCACGGGCAGGCGCGCCTCCACCATGCGCGTGGCCTCGGCCACGAACGCCTCGTAGAGCGTCTGGTTCACCGACACGTCGGCGTCGTCCAGGTAGTAGCGGCTCATCTCGTATTCCTGCTGGCCGAACGCCTCACCGTAGGTGATGATCGTGCCGTCGGGCTTGCGGGAGTAGACGATGTCCTTGAAGTGCGTGACGCCCTGCTGCGCCATGAGGATGCGTTCCATGCCGTAGGTCAGTTCGACGGGGATCGGGTCCAGGTCCTGGCCACCGACCTGCTGGAAATAGGTGAACTGGGTGATCTCCATGCCGTCCAGCCACACCTCCCAGCCAAGACCCCAGGCGCCGATGGCGGGCTGGGCCCAGTTGTCCTCGACGAAGCGCACGTCGTGCGCATCCAGGTCGATGCCCAGCGCCTCCAGGCTGCCGAGGTAGAGCTCCTGGGGGTCACCCGGCTCGGGCTTCAGGATCACCTGGAACTGGGTGTGTGTCTGGAGCCGGTTGGGGTTGAGGCCGTAGCGTGAGTCGTCGGGGCGGACACTGGGCTCCACGTACGCCACGTCCCACGGCTCGGGTCCCAGCACGCGCAGCACGGTGGCGGGGTTCATCGTCCCGGCTCCGACCTCGGTGTTGAAGGGCTGCCAGGTCAGGCAACCACGCGAGGTCCAGTAGTCGGACAGGGTACGCAGGGCTTCTTGCATCGTCAGCACGCACCACAGGTTACCGGTGGATCGCGGGAGCGTACCCACCGGCAGTGGCCCCGGCACGGCGTCTGTCGGAGCAACTGGCAGGGCAGTTGCACAGAGTGCCGGTGAAAGTGCACGGATGGGCCACCTTCGTGTAAAGTAGTTGATACGTCAACTACCCCTGGCGTCGCAACCTGAGGAGCACCCATGAGCACCACCGCCACCCCCACCAACACCACCGGCACCTGGGAAATTGATCCCAGTCACAGCCAGGTGGGCTTCACCGCCCGCCACGCCATGGTGACCAAGGTCCGCGGGTCGTTCAACGACTTCGAGGGCACCGTCGTCGTGAACGACGACGACCTGGCCAGCACACAGATCACCGTCATCATCCAGGCCAAGAGCATCGACACGCGCAACGAGCAGCGGGACGGCCACCTGCGCAGCAACGACTTCCTGGCCATGGACGAGTTCCCCGAGATCACCTTCGTCTCCACCTCGGTGACGCCCACCGACGCGTCGGGCCTGGATGTGACGGGTGACCTCACCATCAAGGGCATCACCAACACGGTGAGGATCCCCTTCAGCTTCGAGGGCACCGCCACCGACCCCTTCGGCAACGCTCGCGCCGGCTTTGAAGGTGCCGTGACCATCAACCGCAAGGACTACGGCGTCACCTGGAACGCAGCGCTGGAGACCGGCGGCGTGCTCGTCAGCGAGAAGATCACGCTGGAGTTCGACATCTCCGCCATCAAGCAGGCCTGACGACCACGGCCCACCGGTCGCACTGACCGGTGGGCCCCCGATCAGCCGAGCAACTGCTTCCGGAGCACGTCGAGCGGCAGTGAGCCGAGGTTCAGTGCCCGCGTATGGAAGTGCTTCAGGGAGAACGCCTCGCCACGCTCCGTGGCCTGGCGCTGCGCATCACGGCGGATCTGCTCCCAGATCCGCTGACCCACCCGGTAGCTGGGAGCCTGCCCCGGCCACGAAAGGTAGCGATTCAGCTCGAAGTGGAGCTGGTTGTCCTCCACCTGGACGTTGTCCCGCAGCAGCGCCCACGCCTTGTCGTGGTCCCAGACGCCGCCGCCGTAGCGGTCGAATGCCGGCTTGCCGAGGTGGACACCCAGATCCACGACCACACGTGTGGCCCTCAGCCGCTGGGCATCCAGCATGCCGAACCGGTCCCCCATGGACTCGAGGAAGCCGAACTCCTCCATGAGCCGCTCCGCGTACAGCGCCCAGCCCTCGCCGTGGCCGGAGTTCCAGCACACGAGGCGTCGCCACCGGTTCAGTTCGGCGGCGTTGCACACCGCCTGACCGATCTGCAGGTGGTGTCCCGGAACGCCCTCGTGGAAGACGGTGGTCTTCTCCATCCAGGTGTTGAACTCGGTGACCCCTTCCGGGACGCTCCACCACATCCGCCCCGGACGCGACCAGTCCTCAGCCGGCCCGGTGTAGTAGATGGCTCCCGTCTGGGATGGGGCGATCCTGCATTCCAGCGTTTTGACGGGCTCGGGGATGTCGAAGTGGATGCGGTCCAGTTCCTGCATGGCGTGCTGCGACGTGGCCTGCATCCACTCCTGCAATGCTGCAGTCCCGTGGATCTGGGTGGCGGGGTCCGCATTGAGGGTCCGCACGGCGTCGGCAATCGATGCGCCAGGTCCGGCAATCTTGCGTGCCAGTGCCTCCTGCTCTGCTGCAATGTGGCCCAGCGCCTCGACGCCCCAGTCATAGGTCTCGTCGAGGTCGATACGCGCGCCGATGAACTTGCGGGAGGCGCGCGCGTAGCGATCGCGGCCCACAGCGTCCGACTCCGGCGCCACCGGCGCCAGGTCATCTGCCAGGAAGTCGGCAAGCCGCTGGTAGGCCGCGGATGCCAGACCGGCGGCCTCGGCGAGGTCCTCACCCGCGCTGCCCTCGACACCCGAAGACGTGGCGATGGCGTGGAATCGGGACGTGGCCGGGTCGGCGAGTGCGCTGGCCTGGGTCACGCCGTCGGCCACAGCACGCCTGGCTGGGACGATGCCGTCGCGAATGCCCTCACGAAGGGTCTCGATGTAGCCGTCGATGGCGGCAGGAATGCCGCTCATCCGCGACGAGACCGCCGCCCAGTGGTCGGGGGTGTCGGTGGGCATGAGGTCGAAGATCTCGTGCAGGGACTGCAGGGGTGAGGCGATGTTGTTCAGTTCGGCCTTGTGGTCACCCGCCTCGAAGGATTCCACCGACAGGCCGAGGCGGTCCTGCATCGCTGCGACGGTGACCCTGTCCGTGTCGTCTCGTGGCGTGGCCGCCTGCAGTTCTGCAAGGGTTTCGCGTTCCACCTGTGCCCACCCAGCCCGCGCCGCGGGTGAGAAGTCGTCCATGAGATGGTCGTGGCCAGGAATCCCCAGGGACGTGGCGGCCATGGGACTGTACTGGACGAGGGCATCGACATATCCCTCGGCAATGGCATCAATCGGGGTTGTTTCACGCATGACAGCCAACCTACCCGCCGGGCCCGTCGACGGGTCCTGGGACGAGGTCTTCGGGTCGTTGCTCTGGCGATGATGCTGCGTGCGCTGCAGCGTGCCGGGTCGCACTGGGGCTGCCGGGATGGTTGACTGGGTCCCGCAATGTGTCAGGGGCGGTAGCACAGCCGGTTAGTGCATCGGACTCATAATCTGACGGTCGCGGGTTCGAGCCCCGCCCGCCCCACCACACCCATCCGTGTCTGGTTGACGATTCTGTACTCCTTGGCAGACGAGGTGGACAACGACACCCCTGCCGTCACCACCGCGGACGCCGCTCAGGCAATGCGTCCGACGAGATGCTCCAGCCATTGCGCCACGCCGTCCGGTCCGTCGCAGCTGATGTCGGCATGCCCCTGCAACACGGACTGCTCCGTGGAGCCGCTGACCACGCGGGCACAGATGGTGCCGGCCCCCTGCAACTCCTCCAGCACTTCGAATGCCGGGATGTCGCCGAGGTCGTCGCCGACCATGGCCACAAGTGATGGGCGCGTCTCCTCCACGAGTTCACGCAGCGCATCGCCCTTGTCCCCACTGGCGGCCCGCACCTCCAGCACGAAACGGCCGGGCTCCACCTGGAGGTCGTGCCGCTCGGCAAGCCGCCGGACGGGGTCCTCCAGAAGCTCCATGAGGGCTTGCGGATTCTTCGCCCGCCGCGTGTGCACACCGAAGGCTCGCTGCTTGTCCTCCAGGTACAGGCCCTCGACGTCCACACCTGAGGACTCCAGCCCGCCCACCAGGGACTGGAGCTCATCCCACGCCTCCGCAACACCAGAAGGGACGTCCGGGTGGCGCACCTCGCCGGTGGCGGCGTCCCAGCGCTCAACGCCGTACTGCCCCAGCACCACGAGGCAATCCAGTCCCTGTCGGTCATCCAGGCCGCCCAGTCTGCGCACGGCGTCGACGCCGCGACCGGTGACGATGGCCATGCGCCCCACTTCGGGACCCAGCTGCGCCAGTGCAGCTGCGGACCCCTCGTGCAGGCGGGAATCCTCGGGGTCGTCGACGATGGGCGCCAGGGTCCCGTCGAAGTCGAAGGCCAGAAGCGCCTCGCCGTGGCGTTCGACGAAGGCCTTCATGAAACTTTCGCCGTGGGAGGTGGTGGTTCGCCAGAGAGAATCGTCCATGCCCCCACCCTGCCATGTCCCGACCGTCCCCACCCGTTGTCAAACCCGTTCGATAGGGTGAGAATTGACCCCTCAGGAGGAACCAGTGGACACCACTCGCCAATCACCGGAGAATGGCGCAACCTTCGTCGTTGTTGCCAACCGACTCCCCGTGGATCGCATCGTCGACGAGAACGGCGCGGTGGACTGGAAGACGGCTCCGGGTGGGCTTGTCACGGCACTCGAACCGGTCATGCGGCAACGCGGCGGGGCCTGGGTGGGATGGCACGGTGCCCCCGACGAGGAGGTGGAGTCGTTCGAGCATGACGGCTACACGATCGAACCCGTCCCACTGACGGCTGAGGAGGTGGAGGAGTACTACGAGGGATTCTCCAACGCCACGCTCTGGCCGCTCTACCACGACTCCGTGGCCTACCCCGAGTACCACCGTGAATGGTTCGACGCCTACAAGAGGGTCAACCGGCGCTTCGCCGAGAAGGCCGCACAGGTCGCCGGCGAGGGCGCCACCGTGTGGGTGCAGGACTACCAACTGCAGCTTGTGCCCAGCATGCTGCGGGAGCTCCGGCCCGACCTCAACATCGGCTTCTTCCTGCACATCCCCTTCCCGCCCATGGAGTTGTTCGACCAGCTGCCGTGGCGGCGCGAGATCCTCGAGGGGCTGCTCGGCGCGGACCTCGTGGGCTTCCAGGTCCCGGGCGGTGCCAGCAACTTCCTGCGGCTTGTGCGTCGACGCACCGATCACCGAGTGGACAGGGACCGGGCGAAACTGATCGGCGAGAACCAGCACACGTGCATCGCCCGCGCCTACCCCATCTCCATCGACACGCAGGGCTTCTCCGACCTGGCCAACTCACCCGAGGCGATCGCCGAGGCGGAGCAACTCCTGTCAGACCTGGGCAATCCGTCCACGGTGTTCGTTGGCATTGACCGTCTGGACTACACCAAGGGTCTGCGCCAACGCATCCGCGCCATGGGCGAGTTGTTCGCCGAGGGCACCCTGGACCCCCACGACGCAGTGTTCCTGCAGGTGGCCACGCCGTCGCGCGAGCGCGTCGAGGAGTACCGCCGACTGCGCGACGACATTGACCTGCTGGTTGGGCGCATCAACTCCGAGGTGGGTGGTGTGGGCCGGCCGGCGATCGTCTACCTCCACGCCTCGTTCCCGCGCGCGACCATGGCCGCCATGTACCGGATCGCCGACGTCATGATCGTGACCCCGCTGCGCGACGGCATGAACCTTGTCGCGAAGGAATACGTGGCCTGCCACCCGGGCCCCGACGGTGCACTGGTCCTCAGCGAGTTCGCGGGCGCCGCGCGCGAGTTGCGGCAGGCCTACATGGTCAACCCGTACGACCTCAACGGCATGAAGGAGGCCGTGATGAAGGCAGCCACCGACACCCCGCAGAACAAGCGGCGGCGCATGAGGGCACTCAAGAAGCAGGTGTCCGAGAACAACATCGACAAGTGGGCTGAACGTTTCCTCAACGATCTTGACGCCAAGGGCGAGACCGCCCCGGAGGAGGGAGAAGACTGATGCATGCGAACCCCTCCACCGGCACGTCTTCCCATCATCAGGAGAACCGACGCCGCTGACGGCGGTCGCAGGGAAGGTGTGTTCCATGGAGAAGCGCTCACGGCGGGCCACCGCCCCACTGTGGGTGGCCGCCGCGATCGCCGTGGTGGTCATCGTCTACATCCTTCTCATGAACCAGGCCAAGAACATCGACATGCCCACCGATGACGCCTCCCCTGAGCAGGTGGTGGAGGTCTACCTGCAGGCACTCGACGCCCATGACTGCGACACGGTGCAGGCATTGACGACGGCCCCCAAGGGCGAGACGTGGTGCGCATCGGTCGCCCACATCGACAACGCTCAGGTGGCGAACCACAACGTGGAGGATCCCGCCTGGTCGGGCCGCACGGCACCGGACGAGGTGGTGAACGTCCCTGTGACGTTCGACGTGGGTTGGCGCGTCTTCCACGGCGACATCTCGATGCCGCCCGGATACACCGATTGGGGCTACCTGCTGGTGCGCAGCTCACCCACGCAGCCGTGGCGCATCTTTGCCGAGGGCAACGGCTGACCGCAGAGGAAGATCCGACACCGGGCGTGGCACCAGGGGCTGTTCCCCGGCGAGCCAGGGTGCAACGCCCAGCAGCGCCGACACCAGCATGAGCTGGAGCAGTCCGGAGGCGACGTGGATGGTCTGTGCGAGCGTAAACGCATGGATGAGTGCGATCTCCGAGATGATCCAGATCAGCATCCCGAAAGCCGCCACCGCCGACCACCGCAACGCTGATTCGCGGCGTGCGAACAGCAGCACGGCGGACGTCGCCTGCGTGCCGCCGACGACGACCGAAGGTGTTGAGCTGCTTGGCCGTGAACGACATCCGGGCCTTGGCGGGGACGCTGCGGATGCGGCCGTGCATGTCGGCACTGGAGCAGGTTCTCCATGGTCCCCCGATCACACCGGATCTCGTGATGTAGCCAACGAGGGGCACCCTGACGGCTGGCGGTGGTTTCGCCTGCCGGTACCCTGCATGGGCAATGAGTGACGGATCAGACGCGGAGGAAGCTGTGAGCACCATGGATGACAAAGCGAGTGCACCGCTGGCCGCGTCGCAGGGCACCAAAGCGCTACGGCGCGACGTCACCCGCGAAAAACTCCTCACCACCGCCTACAACGAGTTCCGCGAAGCGGGGTACCTGAAGACAACCATCAAGGGGGTGTGCGAAAAAGCGGGTTTCACGCGAGGCGCCTTTTATTCAAATTTCCGCTCCAAAGAAGAACTCATTGAGGCGATCTACCTCCAGGCGAACCAGCGACAATCCCACGAAATTCGGAAGGCTGTTGTTGAGACGCTGAGCGAACTCCACGCACTCAATCCCTCTTCGCCGGTCGAGATCGCGACGGTCATTCCCGGCGCCCTGCGACGCCTCCAGTTCGGGAGCACCGAAGAAGCTCGGTGGTATGGCCTCGTCACCGAGCTGAGGGGCGCAAGCGTCAGGCATGCAGAAGCCAGGCGGGTACTGCAGGCGGCTCAGGAAGACCTCTACCGCCAGTTGGAAGTGGTCCTCGGTGAGCTCCTCGAGCGGACCAGCACCCGCCTGCTGCTCCCCCTTCGGGACGTGGTCATCCTTGCTGTGGGGCTGTACGAGCAGGAGTTGGGCGCCGTCTCGATGGGCCAGTTCTCTGAGGGCGAGAACGGGGCCGCCAAGGCCCTGGAACGGCTTCTCCAGGTCATCGCGATGCCAAAAGGCTGATCAATCAGGCCATCTGCGCCCATTGCTCGAGACAGCCCAGGATGCTCCGATGGGGAGACTGTGGAGTCAGTTCCCGGTAGCGAGCGTCGCTCACAACGTAGTCACGCTCCACCTGATACATCATTTCACTCTGCTCGCGCGCCGGTCCGCTGAAGATTCCCGCGAGGCGGACAAGGCGGGAAGGGGTGGCGTGAAGCGTGATGCCACGGCCCGCAACCCTGCTGAGGCGATCCTGGAACTCGTGGCCCGAGAACGCGTCAACGGCTGGAAGGTGGATCACATCGTGACGGCGCATTTCGCTTCGTGCGCAGACGTCGACAAGCGCCCCGGCGATGTCCACGGTGTTGGAGAAGGAGTGCATGAACCCGGGGTCGCCCAGCCACCGCAGCGCACCGTGCCCAGAGTGCAGGACCGCTGCGATGCCGCTCCAGGGGAGGATGGTGGTCTCTGCACCGGGACCGATGAAGTCTGCAGCCCGGCACACCACCACATCCATGCCGCGTTGCTGGAACGCGTGCATTCGACGCCAGCCCTCGAGTCGCGCCTCCCCCTTCCGGCTGCACGGGGCAAGGTTCGAGTCCTCGGTGATGGGGGAGGCTGCCCGTCCGTAGACATACATGTTGTCGAGGACGGTGAGCGGCAGCGAATTCATGTGGCAGGCGTTGAGAAGCTCATCCATCATGGAGGGCCATTCCCGCTGCCAGATGCGGGCGTTGTAGGGAAGGCCGAGTGTTGAAATCACGTGGGTGCACCCGGCCAGGGCCCTGCCCAACTCCTCACGTGTGTACGCGTGGATGGTCTTCTGCTCGACGCCGGCGTCGTCCCGGGTCTGTGTCGTCGATCGGGAGATGGCACGCACAGCCATGCCCTGAGCCACGAGCTGGTCGGTGACAAGGGCGCCGATCTGCCCGCTGGACCCGATCACCGCGACTCTCCCGGACATCATGCGCGTGGTCTCGTTGGCCGTGGCGGGCTGGACATTATTCCTAGACATATTCTGTTCCTCACGCTTGTTGCGGATGGAGGGTGGTTCACGTGCCAGACGTCACCGAAGTGGAGGTCGCCGGTGGACGTTGGGTGCAGTAGGGGTTCTCGTGGCGTCCTCGCCAGCAGGCTCGTCCCCTGACGTTTCGCACGACATTCCAACGCCGTCCAAGCACGGCACCAGTCCCAGGGGTGTCTGAGTACGTGCCGTTCATCCCATGTGAAGGCGACGGTCGCGGCTCCCTGGATCTCCGGCCACCGGTACACAGCACAGGCATCAATGACCACCGGGCCAGCAGAACAGGCAACGAACGTGTCCCGACCTTCATGGGAAGCCGAGACTCCCAGCGCCGTGCGTCTGCCGCCCACGTCTCCCCCGACCATGAAGCGCCCGGGCATGAGCAGCTCCGAGATGAGTCGGCCCCGCTGCTCCGCCGGGATGCGGTGTTCCGGTGTCGCTGCCGCCGCGGTGATCTGCAGGAGCAGGCGGGTGGCCGTCTCGGCCCTCCAGTCAGTCGCGTCCCGCAGAACGAGGACCCTCACCCCATCGGGGAGGGTGAGGACCTGGCCTTCACTACGCTGCACGAGCGATCCCGTGAACTGCCTCGGACGTCAGGTCGAGTGCACGGTCCAGCTGTTGGATCGTGTGCTCGGACGTGAGGAAGAAGCGCAGACGGGCAAGGTCGTTGGACACGGCCGGGTAAATGATGGGATTCACGCTGATTCTCTGGCGGTACAGCGTGTTTGCCACGCCAATCGCCGCGTCCGAGTCCCCCAGGATCACGGGCACGACGGGGACGCCGCAGGCGTTGCCGATGTTGAGGCCGCGGGCGCGGGCACCCTCCACGAAGTGGAGCGAGTTCTCCCGCAGCCGGTGCAGGCGCTCGGGTTCGCTGCGCAGCTGTTCGATGGCAGCCAGGGCCGCTGCCGTGTTGGCGGGGGTGATGGCAGCGCTGAACACGAGGCTGGAGAGGGAGTAGCGGAGGTGCTGGATGAAGGGTGCGCCACCCGCTATGTAGCCCCCGCAGCTGGCCATGCTTTTGGAGAGGGTCCCCATCAGGATGTCAATCTCGGAGGGGTCGACCCCAAGTTCTTCACAGATGCCACCGCCGGTGGCCCCCAGGACCCCGATGCTGTGCGCTTCGTCCACCATGATGTGGGCCCCGTGCTTCCGAGCGACGCGGACGATGGCGGGCAGGTCTGCGAGGTCCCCGTCCATACTGAAGATGCCTTCGGTGACGATCAGTGCGCGACGAAAGTGCTTGCGCCGGGCGGCGAGTGCCCTGTCGAGTTGATCGATGTCGTTGTGCGGGAATGAATGGCGAACCGCTCCGGATGCCTTGATCCCCTGATGGATGCTGTCATGGGACAGCGCATCATGGAAGACAACATCGGAGTTCCCGTAGAGGAGTGGGATGATGCTCGCATTGGTGCCGTGGCCGCCGACAAGGACCACGGAATCCTCGGCGCCGACAAGACTCGCTATGGAGCGCTCCAACTCGTTGTGGATGGGCCGGTTGCCGGAGAGTATCCGCGCGGCCGAGCAGGAGGTGCCGTACGTGTCGACGGCGGCATGCACCGCGGCCACGACGTGCGGATGGCCGGCAAGGCCGAGGTAGTTGTAGGAGCTGAAGCTGAGGAACTCCTCACCAGCGATGGTGGTCGTTGCCGCCGCCACGCTCTGGTGCTCCACGTAGTAGGGAAGCTGCACCCGGGATTTTTTGGCCGCACGGATCTTGTCCACCGTCTCCTGGACGTCGGGCAGGGTGGTGAGCCGCCCGGTTTCCGGTGTGGCAGCGTCACTGAACCGCTCCGCCTTCCCGACGGGGCCGCTCGACATTGCCACCGTCGAAACGGTGGTGCGGGCAGGCAGGGACGGGCGGGCCGGGTGTTCATCGTCGACGGGAGTGCCGGTGATGGTCCGTGCAAGATCGTCGATTGTCCTGATGGAGCCGAGTTGCGACTCGCTGGGTTTCCATGCAGGGAACTGACGTGTCAGCGCCGCGTGCACGTTGGTCATGGTGAGCGAATCGAAGCCGAGGTCGGTTCCCAGTCTGGCGCCCGTGTTGATGTCCGAGACGTTGTACCCGCCGATGTCGGCGATGATCCGGGTCACCTGACCGGACACCTCTGCCTGCTGTGCCGCAGGGGACGCCGTCGATTCTCGGGCGTTGGGCTCCGCTGCCGGGAGGACATCCACTGACTGCTGGTTGCGTGCGCGGGGCCATGGGTGCGCAGCGGGTGACAGCACGCAGGACAGGGTGGCGATCTGCTCCCGGAAGAGACCGAGCAGGTCCTGGGTAATCCCCTCTCCCCCGACATCCCGTGGCAGGGGTGGGGCTGCCGGCGGCATCGCTCCCGAGGGCGCGTCGTCGAGTGGAGGGTCGATGAGAGTTCGTACGACGCTGTTCTCGCTGGTCCATGCCTGTGTTGACGTCATGCTGGCAATCCCCTTGCTGTTCAGAATCTTGTGGGCCTGGAAGTTGTGGAATGACAGGAACATTTCACCGACGCACGCTGCCATTCCTGCGCGCGTGTCATGGCTGCCACCCATGCCGATCTCACGTCCGGTGAACTCGGGATTGGTCTGGCGATACATCCGCATCAACGAGACCCCGCCGCTGAGCTGGACGAGGACATCGGGGTTGTTTTCCTGGGCTTTCCGGGCGGCCTCGCGGAACCGGACGGTGCCTGAAAGCTGATGTCCGAGGCCCTGGCTCGCCTGTTCGGCCGTCACCACGTTGCGCGCGGTGACCGAGGACACGCAGGTCACGGCGCCTTCACAGGGGGTGGAACTCCACGGTCGTGCTGCGATGCGTCGCCGGAACTCTGCGTCGGCTGTCGCAAAGAGCGGGGTGTGGAAAGCAGCGGACGTGTGCAACCGCGTGAAGCGCACTCCGGCGGAGTCGAGCTGTCGCTCCAGTGTGTGCAGGGCGGTGTCCGTCCCTCCGAGAACCACTTGGTGCGGACCGTTGTCGCACGAGAGGAATACCCCGGGTGCCCCTTCGAGCACGTCGTGGAGCGCACCGGCGCTGGCGCGCACCGCGATCATCCCGGAGGCGGGGGCCGCCTTCCTCATGCAGAAGACGCGGTCCTGGATGAGACCAAGGGCTGTGTCGGAGTCGATGACTCCTGCCCCGTGGAGGGCGCCGATCTCCCCCACGCTGTGACCCAGGGTGATGCTCGGGTGGACTCCGAGATCGGCCAGCGTCTCCGTGGTGGCGATGGCCAGGACCGACAGCAGGGGCTGCGAGATCGTCGTGTCATTCACGTCTTCCTGGAGCTGGGCGTCGAGCGGGTGGCCCCACGCCCCGGAGAGGAATGGAACCAGCGACGGACTGGTGAACCGTTCCTCCAGGTCTCGGACGGCTGCCGCGAATCGCGGCACTCCAGCCGCCAGTTCTGAGCTCTCGCCGACTCGTTGACTGCCTTGGCCGGGATACAGGAACACGGCCTGTGCATCGTGGCTGACGTGGGCTGTCGACGCGCCGTCGGTGAGGAGTCTCGCGCACGACGCGATCTCGCCGCTGTGGATGGAACACAGCCGTGTGTGGAGTTGCTCGAGGCTGTCCGCGAGGACGGCGGCTCGATGTGGTTGCGTCGCCTTGAGCGACGTCCGCGCGGAGAGTCCCTGCAGCCATGCTGCGTCGGAGGCCTCCTGGTGCGGAAGGCGCGTGCGGTACCGCTCAACCTCACCGGCGAGTTCTCCCGCTGTGGTTCTCAGTTCCCTCTCTGTCGCTGCGGACAGGAGGATCAGTGCGGTGTCATGCATGCGATTCCACCTCATGTGGGGTGGCGAGGATGACGTGGCAGTTCGTGCCGCCGAACCCGAAGGAATTCACTGCCACCCTCCTCAACGGAGTCTCGGCGCACTTCTCTCCAGCGAGCCTGAACGGGGCCCCCTCCAGCAACGGGTGAGGCTCGGAGACGTCAAGGGACGGCTGGGGTGGCCAGGAGTTGTTCTCCAGTGCGAGCAGCGCCTTGACGAGCGCCAGGGCACCAGATGCGGCCATGGTGTGGCCGATGATCGCCTTGGCGGACCCAAGGAGTGTGGGACGTCCTGCATCGGGGTCACACACTTCGAGGAGGGTTTCGAGTTCCGCCTGGTCCCCGACCGTCGTGCCGGTACCGTGCCCCTCGATGGCGTCGACCCTGAGGGACTCCTGCCCCCGCACGGTCAGCGCCTCCCGGATTGCCAACACCTGGCCCTTGACAGTGGGGGTCATCACTCCGGGGGCGCGACCATCGTTGGACGAACCGATGGCCTCAATCACCCCAAGGATGTGGTCACCGGATCGGGCCGCGTCCTCGAATCGCTTCAACAGCAGGAGCGCTCCGCCCTCACCTATGACGAAACCGTCGGCGCAGGACGTGAACGGTCGGCATTTTCCGCTGGGCGAGAGCGCGCCAACGGCGGAGAACCCCACGTGTGCCTCCGACGTCAGCGTGGTGTAGACCCCACCCGTGATGCACGCATTCACTCTCCCCTGCGACAGCAGTGAACAGGCAATGTCGAGTGCCGTCAGGCTCGAGGCGCACGCCGCATCAACGGTGAAGGCCGGGCCGGTGAGGTCGAAGACCGATTGGACCGCTGCGGCGACCATGTTGGCGAGCACACCGGACATCGTGTGGCCACTCATGGGCTTCACGGCCCGTGTCGCCGCTGCCGTGACCGCGGCTCGTTCGGAGCCATTCCCGACGCCGAGGGAGCCATCAACAGTCGCCTCCGCCAGCAAAGGTGCTGCGCTGATCGACCTGTAGTCGGTGGAACTGACACCTACCACTGTGGCGACGCGCCCCCCCGATGCCTCCCGGGGGTCGCCTCGGGAGCGCTCGAACAGTTCGTCCGTGAGCGAGACTGCCAGTCGTTGTTGGGGATCCATGCGCATCGCGCGGGCACGGGGAACACGAAACCGCTGCGCATCGAAAGCAAACGGATCCTGCATCGGGGCCATGACGTGGGAGTAGCTGCGGTTGTTGCTGCCGGGCACCCTGATTGTTGGTCGCGCGGCCCACCTGTCGCTGGGGACGCTGCGGAACTGCGGACGCGCAGCCTGAAGAAGTCGCCAGTACTCGTCTGCATTCTCAGCACCGGCGCAGCGCGCCGCAACACTCGTCACCGCTATGAGGTTCGTGGCCATACGGCCCCCGATCGCTTCTGGAATCACTGGCATCCTCATCTGGATACACTGTGTATCGTACGCTTTTGAACCGGCCGCTGCGCCAGCGGGGTCGGTTAGCCCGCCGCACGAACCCAGCAGAACCAGTGGAAGTCGCAGGGTCCCTGCCCCGGCGGAACATGCGGGTTCGTGAACGATGCCAAGGAGCCGAAAGGTGCGAGAAAAGCACAGGCGCTACGGCGCGTCGCGGCCCCTCCGGGTCGGGGCGCGGCCGGCAGGCTGGTGGAGAGTCGTGATGGTGGCGGGCTGACTCGTCGGGCATCTCACGGGTTCGGCGACGTTGAGCTGAATGATGGTGCCATCGTGGCTCACTTCAAGCGGCTCACCCTTCACGAGCCGATACAGGGTCTGCTCGTGGGTAATCTCGACCCTGAGGAGTCGCCCCCGGACCGCGAGGTTGATCGCCAACCGTGTGAGGCGCTCTGGCAGCCGCGGCGAGAACGACACGGTGCCGTGCTCGCGAAGCCCCCCGAGGCCCGGCACCAGAGCGATCCAGGTGCCTGCCAGCGCTGCGAGGTGAAGGCCGCTGCGCGTGTTGTGCTCCAGATCATTCAGGTCAAGGAGGGCCGCCTCCCCGAGGTAGTCGTGCGCAAGTTCGATGTGCCCCGTCTCCGCTGCCAGAACCGATTGGACGCAGGCGGACAACGAGGAGTCGCGCACCGTGATGGCCTCGTAGTAGGCGAAGTTCCGTGCCTTCTGTTCGGCCGTGAAAGCCTCGGGGCGCAGGTACATCGCCAACACCAGATCTGCCTGTTTCACGACTTGCTTGCGGTACAGGTCGAAGTAGTGGAAGTGCAGGAGGAGCGGGTACTGCTCGGGCGCGGTGGCCGCGAAGTCCCACACCTGGTGATGGGTGAACCCGTCGGCCTGAGGGTGGACGCCAAGTGCTTCGTCCCACGGAACATACATTGCTGTTGCGGCCCCCCGCCAGGCTGCGATCTCCGGGGCCGTGACCCGCAACCGGCCAGCCTGCACGGGGTACTTCAGGGCCAGCTCCGCCGCTGCGGCAAGGTTTTGCTGCGCCATCAGATTCGTGTAGACGTTGTTGTCGGCGACCGCCGAGTACTCGTCGGGGCCGGTGACACCGTCGATTCTGAACTGCCCCTGGGTGTCGTGATGACCGAGCGAGCACCACAATCGCGCGGTCTGCACCAGCAGTTCGAGGGCAACGTCGCGCTCGAAGACGAGGTCGCCCGTGGCATCCACGTGACGGATCGCAGCGGCGGCAACGTCTGCGCCGACGTGGAACGCGGCCGTCCCCGCCGGCCAGTACCCCGAACACTCGTGGCCGGCGATGGTCCGCCAGGGGAAGGCTGCCCCGGCCAGGCCCAGTTGACTGGCCCGCTCCAGGGCCAGAGGGAGGATGGAGCGCCGCCACCGCAGTGCGTCCACAGCCGCCGCCGGACACGCGTGGCTGAGGAGGGGAAGCACGAAGATCTCTGTGTCCCAGAATGCGTGGCCGTCGTACCCCGGCCCGGTCAGCCCCTTTGCGGCGATGGCCCGGCCCTCGGCGCGGGATGCTGCTTGCAGGATGTGGAACTGACCGAAGCGGACGGCCTGCTGCACCGCCTCGTCCCCGTCCACCTCGACATCGGCTCGTGCCCAGAAGTCGTCCAGGTAGGCGCGTTGCTCCGAGACGAGGCCGTCCCACCCCGAGTGAACCGCGGCGGAGAGGGCGGCCGCCGCCTGGTCCCGGAGGGCGGGTCGGGACCGGACCCCCGACCATCCGTGGGCCACGTACTTCACCAGCCGCAGCCGCTGCCCAGGCGCAAGCGTCACCATGACGCTGACCCGAGCGAGATCTGGTGAGGTCTCGGTGATGGTGCGGACGCCATCCGGGGCATCAACCGCATGGTCCATGGCGGCGACCACGCGCAGACCACTCACGGCTGTGCTGTGCAGGAGGTAGGCGCGCAGGTCGTGGTGCTCGTGCTGCTCCCCCACCAGCACTGAGCCGATGTCGGCGGTGCTGCGGGGGTCGTCACCGGCGTCTGGAGCGAACGCGGATGAGCCAATCTCGTTGGCCACCAGCTCGGACTGCAGCACCACTGAGATGGTGGAGCCGAGCGACTCGATCTCGAAGTGGATGGCCGCCATGCTCCGCTGCACCAACGAGACCAGCCTCGTCGAACGCACAGCAATTGCCTGACCGCCGGGGCTCACCCATTCGACGGATCGGCTCAGCAACCCGGAACGGAAATCGAGTACCCGCTCATGGGAGCGGAGCTCGCCGTAGCGGACGTCAAAGGGGTGGTCGTTGACCAACAGCCGGATCGGCTTGCCGTTGGTCACGTTGACCACGGTCTGGCCAGCCTCGGGATAGCCGAAGCCAATCTCGGCGTAGGGCAACGGCCGGGACTCGTACACGCCTGCCAGGTAGCTCCCCGGCACCCCGTGCGGGTCACCCTCATCGAGATTCCCCCGCCACCCCATGTGGCCGTTGCCCAGCGCGAAGAGCGACTCGCTCTGGGCCAGCAGGTCAAGATGGAGGCCTGTCTCGCGCAGGCACCACGGCTCGACGGTGTACGCCGGGTGGGTGATCATCCCTGCGGCCATCTGACTGCGTGTCTCATGTGCCGGATCCCTCGTGCTCAACGGCGGGGAGGTCACGAATCTGATCCCTCGACATACTCAGCTCGACCCCGTTCGAGATGTTCGTGACGGCACTGATGGGAATGGAGACCTCCTTGCGTCCGAAAAAATGTCCTTCCTGGAGGAGGAGATGCGTCACGTGGCTGGCGGTATTGACCACGAGTCCCTGCACAAGACCGATCTCGCCGTCGGTGGCGTGGACGGTGTCGCCGCGTCGGATGTCCACCTCGCCCATCGGAAGGTGGTCCTCAGTGACCATCCCGGTCATGCTTGGGGGTGCCGACTTGCCCTCGAAGTAGGGCCACAGCAATGCCTGGTCGTAGTCGCTGAAACCGGGCGGGGCTGCAATGAAATGGGTCTCCTCGACGATGGCCAACCGGAAGAAGTCCCCGACCGTGCCGTGGAACCGCAAAAGGTCGGTTCCCTCGCTGAAGAGTTCCAGGAGTTCGACCGGCACCAGCCGGGGTGACCCGAGGTGATGGGGTGACCTCACCACGACGTGGGTGACGGCCTTGACGACGGGGTCGAGCACCACCCTGTCCAGGGTGCCACACGGGCCGTCGTCTCCAGTGATCGTGGCCCCGATCATGTAGGGAACCTCCTGAGTGGTCATGCGTTGTCCTTTCCTCCGGCGGCCTGTGTGCCGCTGTTCACAGGTGACGGCTTGGGGGCGGGCACCGGGTCGAGGATCCGGTACGCCAGAAGCTTGATGCGGTCGCTGAGCAGGGCCCAGACAATCGCGTAACCCCAGACCAGGGCCGCCCATCCCCACCCCAGGGGGGTCATGAACAGACCGTAGACGGCGATGAGGGTGGCGACGATCTGGGTGCCGAGCACTGCCAACACCAGGATCCGCGCAGGGCGGATGGACCAGAAGGGCCCCCGGGTGCGTGTGAGGAAGATGGTGAGGTGCCCGGCGACCGACAGCATGAGGTACATCATCGTCTGCAGTTGGGGATGCTCGAGGTGGAATACCTTCTCGCCGAGGTAGAAAAGCCCGAAGGCCGCGATCGGACCGACGACGCCCAGCACGGTGGCGATCCCCAGCACCGTCTTCATGTTCCAGGCCTCAGGTTGGCTTCGGTACACAACGTTGTCGTAGGCGATCGAGAGGATCGCGCCGTCGTTGAGCAGCGCCAGCATCACGATCATGATCGCGGTGACCGGAAAAACGTTGAACACGAGGATGGCCAGCGTCACGAACAGCAGAACCCGCAGCGTCTCGGCGATGCGATAGGTGGCGTAGCTGTTCATCCGCTGGAAGATCTTGCGGCTCTCCTTGATGGCGTCGATGATCACCGACAACCCGGGGGTGAGGAGGACGATCGAGGCGGCTGCACGAGCGGCATCCGTGGCGCCGGACACCGCGATGCCACAGTCCGCCTTCTTGAGTGCGGGGGCGTCATTGACGCCGTCGCCCGTCATCCCGACGATGTGTCCGCGCTGTTGGAGGACGTCGACGATGTGGTACTTGTGTTCGGGGAAAACCTGGGCGAAGCCGTCGGCCTTCTCGATGGCCTGTCCTGTCGCCTCGTCCTCGGTTTTTTTCGAGTCGCCGAGACCGGCGGCGTCGAGGATGCTGCTGTTCAGACCAACCTTGGTGGCCGTCTCCTTGGCGATGGCCAGGGCGTCACCTGTCACCATCTTCACCCTCACGCCCATGGCCTGGGCGGTCGCGATGGTGGAGGCTGCGTCCTCGCGCGGTGGGTCGAACAGCGGCAACACACCCAGGAAATGCCAGTTGCCACCATCCTCTGCTCGCGCCACACCGAGGGAGCGGAAACCACGTGCGGCGAAGTCGTTGACGGCCCCGTTGACGGTGGGGGCGATCGCGGCGGCGTCGGCCGCCAACGCCAGGATCACCTGGGGTGCGCCCTTGCTGACTTTGAACGAGGCCTCGTCGCCCGCGGTGACGGTGGCCTCGGTGCGCTTGTGGACCGGGTCAAAGGGCACGAAGTGCGTCACGGTGTAGCTCTGGAGATCGTCTGCGTCGCTCAGCCCACCCAGGACGGCGAGATCGATGGGGTCGTCGTCGTCGGCCCGGGAGGCCAGCGCCCCAGCGGTGGTCACCTCGGCAGCCGTGATTCCTTCGGCGCAGAACGGTTCACCCAGCGTCAGGGTGTTGCGGGTCAGGGTGCCTGTCTTGTCGGCGCAGAGGATGTCGACCCCGGCGAGCTCCTCGATGGCCACGAGCTTGGAGACGATGGCCTGTTTGGCGGCCAGCAGACGAGCGCCCACAGCCATCGTCACCGACAGCACGGTCGGCATCGCGACGGGGATTGCCGCCACTGTCAGGACGAGCGCGAACTGCAGGGTGGTCACGACGGGGTTTCCGCGGAGCAGGGACACCACGATGATCACGGCAACGAAGCCTGCCGCGAGGATGATGAGGTAGTTGCCGATCTTCAGCACGGCCTTCTGGAAATGGCTGACGGTGTGGGCATCCTGCACGAGTTCGGCTGTCTTTCCGAAGTAGGTGTGGGTGCCCGTGGCATAGACCAGAGCGCCGATCTCGCCCCTGCGGATGATGGACCCGGAGTACACGGGATTCCCGGCAGCACACGTGATGGGCAACGACTCGCCGGTGAGAGCGGACTGGTCAACCTCGATCTCGTCGCCCTCCAGGAGTCGGGCATCGGCGGGGACGATGTCGCCCAACCGGAGGCGGATGACGTCCCCCGGCACCAGGTCGCGGGCAGCGGGGGTGACCCATGCGGCGTCTCGTCTCACCCGGGCCGTGACGGCGAGCTTGCCGCGCAACGCCTCGATAGCGTTACCGGCCTGGCGTTCCTCGAGGAATCCGACCAGTGCATTGGCCAACAGCAGCACCAGAATGATGAAGAAGTCGGCCCAGTGCCCCACGACCCCCGAGAGGATGACGGCCACCTCGATCATCCACGGGATCGGGCCCCAGAAGTAGGACAAGAACGTGAGCAGTGCGTTGGTGTGGTGCTCGGCGATCTCATTGGGGCCGTACTGCTCCAGCCGCTTGGCCGCCTCCGTCGCGCTCAGGCCGTCAGCCGAGGTCTCCAGTTGCTTCTCCACCTCGGCCAGGGGCATCGTCGTCAGGCTGGCTGCCGCATCGTGCGTTGTCGCAGGGGCGGCCGGGCTGGCCGGGGCGTGAGGTGTCATTTCTGACCCCTGTCGGTCTCCCACATCCAGTCACGGATCTCAGGAAGGTCCTTGCCGTGCTTGTTGATGTAGAGGTTGTGGGTGATGAGCTTGTCTGCCATCGCTTGTTTGAGGTAGTCGCCGGTGGCGCCGAGCTGTGGAAGCCGATCGATGACGTCCTGCACCAGGTGAAAGCGGTCCAGCCGGTTCTGTACCCGCATGTCGAAGGCAGTGGTGATGGTGCCTTCCTCGTTGTAGCCGCGCACGTGCAGGTTGCGATTGGTCCGTCGGTAGGTAAGGCGGTGGATCAGGGTGGGATATCCGTGGAACGCGAACACGATGTGCTTGTCCTTGGTGAACAATGAGTCGTAGTCGCTGTCGGACAGGCCGTGCGGGTGCTCGCTCTCTGACTGCAGCTTCATGAGGTCCACGACATTGACGACCCTGACCTTCAACTCGGGCAGGTGCTCGCGCAGGATCGACACGGCGGCCAGCACTTCCAGGGTCGGGGTGTCCCCGCAGCAGGCCAGGACGATGTCGGGTTCGGACCCGTGGTCGTTGCTTGCCCACTCCCAGATCCCGATGCCCTTGGTGCAGTGCACTTCCGCCTCGTCCATGGTGAGCCACTGGGGCATGGCGTGCTTGCCGGCGACGATCACGTTGACGTAGTGACGGCTCCGGAGGCAGTGGTCCGCAACCGAGAGCAGGCAGTTGGCATCCGGCGGGAGGTAGACCCGGACGATGTCGGCCTTCTTGTTCACGACGTGGTCCAGGAAGCCCGGGTCCTGGTGGGTGAAGCCGTTGTGGTCCTGCTGCCAGACGTGGGAGGCCAACAGGTAGTTCAGCGAGGAAATGTCGCGTCGCCAGGGGAGCGCCTTGGTGATCTTGAGCCACTTGGCGTGCTGGTTGAACATGGAGTCGACGATGTGGATGAACGCTTCGTAGCAGTTGAACAGACCGTGGCGCCCGGTGAGCAGATATCCCTCCAGCCAGCCCTGCGACTGGTGCTCCGACAGCATCGAATCCAGCACCCGCCCGGAGGGGGCCAAAAATTCATCGGTGTCGACGGTACGGGCCTCCCACTGGCGGTCGGTCACCTCGAACACGGCGCCGAGTTTGTTGGACAACGTCTCGTCCGGGCCGAAGATCCGCAAGTTGTGGCGGTGCTGGTTCAGGGTGACGACGTCCCGCAGAAATTGCCCCAGCACGGAGGTGTCACTCGCCTCCACGGCACCGGGTGCGGGAATCTCCACTGCGTGTTCCCGAAAATCGGGCATCCGAAGGTCACGCAGCAACAAGCCACCGTTGGTGTGGGGGTTGGAGCCCATCCGGCGGTGGCCCGTCGGGGCGAGCGTCGACAGTTCGGGCAGCAGGTGCCCGTCGGCGTCGAACAACTCCTCCGGCTTGTAGCTCCGCATCCAGGTCTCGAGATGTTCAACGTTCCCGGGATGGGCCTCATCCACCAACAGCGGCACCTGGTGGGAGCGGAAAGTGCCCTCGTTCGGTAGACCGTCGACCACCTTCGGCCCCGTCCAGCCCTTGGGTGATCGCAGTACGATCATTGGCCATCGCGGTCGGGACGTATCGCCGCTGGTGCGCGCGTCGAGTTGGATGGCGCGCACGGCCTCGATGGTGTCGTCGACCACCGACGCCATCAGTTCGTGCATGGTTTCCGGGTCGTCCCCCTCCACATAGCGAGGGTCCCAACCGCAACCACGCAGGAACTGGTCCAGCTCTTCGTGCTCGATGCGGGACAGGATGGTGGGGTTGCTGATCTTGTACCCGTTGAGGTGGAGGATGGGAACCACCGCACCGTCGGTGACCGGGTTGAGGAACTTCGTGGACTGCCATGCCGTGGCCAGCGGTCCGGTCTCAGCCTCACCATCACCGATTACGCAGGCGACGATCAGGTCGGGATTGTCGAAGGCGGCACCGAATGCGTGGCTGAGTGAGTATCCGAGCTCGCCGCCCTCATGGATGGAGCCCGGTGTGGTGGGCGCGACGTGGCTGGAGATGCCCCCGGGGAAGGAGAACTGCGTGAACAGCTTCTTCAGACCGGCTTCGTCCTGGCTGACGTCGGGGTAGATCTCGGAGTAGCTGCCCTCCAGGTAGGTGTTGGCCACCAGCGCTGGCCCACCGTGCCCGGGTCCGGCGATGTAGAACATGTCAAGGTCATGCTTCTTGATGACCCGGTTCAGGTGGACGTAGATGAAATTCTGGCCGGGCGTCGTGCCCCAGTGGCCGACCACCAGGGGTTTGACATCCGAGAGCACCAAGGGTCGCTTCAGCAGGGGGTTGTCATACAGGTAGATCTGGCCGACCGCGAGATAGTTGGCTGCACGCCAGTAGGCATTCATTGAGTGCAACTCTTCTGGGCTCAGCGACGGTGTGTGGTGTGGAGTCGGCGGGACCGACTTCCGGGCGATGGTGGTGGTCATGGCATCAGTCCTGGGGTGGGGTGGGGAATTGCGCAGTGTGGGTGGACCAGGCACGATGCGACCGCCACACGATCAAGAGGAGAATGATGTGGCGTGAACGGGTGTGTCCAAGAACGGGCGTCTGGCTCAACTGCCAGTGGACGAACCGGGAAACCTGCACGGGCGTGGTGTGACCGACGTGTGGGGGTTCGAGGCCGATGCCCCTGGGGTGCGGCGGCGGACGGCCGGACCCTTCCCGAACTTGCTGATGCTCTCAGTGCCTGAATTCTACCCCTTCGCTACACTCAATCAGCGGTGGGATCACGTACCCGCCGCAGTGCAGACGGAGATCGACCATGACTCATCCGACGCCCGAGAACGTGTTACCCCGGATTCCTGGGACTTCCGATGAGGGCAGCAGCGACGAGGCTGATCTGCACGCGAGCCTTGCTGATCTGGCTGGTCTGGTCATGGGTGCGCAGGGTCTCCACGACGTCCTCGCATCGGTGGCCACGTACGCCGTCCACGCCATTCCCGGGGCTGATGGATCCGGAGTGACGCTGCTCCGAGTGGATTCTTCACGGCATCGCGTGGAGGCCCTGGCCGCCAGTCATCCGTTCGTCGCCGAGATCGACGAGATCCAGTACGTCACGCTCAACGAGGGGCCCTGCATCTCCGCGGCGCTCGAAGGCCGCACCTTCCGGTCCGGATCCCTGGGTGGAGAAAAGCAGTGGCCCCGTTTCGGACCCCGCGTCGGGAGGCTCGGCGTGCACAGCGCGCTGTCGCTGCCGCTGCTGGTGCCTGGAAAGGTGGTCGGTGCCATCAGCGTCTATGCCCGCGACAAGGATGCCTTCGACGACCGCGCAACGCATCTCGGTGAGCAGTTCGCGGCACCCGCTGCCGTGTCACTGCACAACGCCCAGGTCCTCGCACGCGCCCAGGCGCTGACACTCCAGCTGGAGACTGCGCTGTCCTCACGCCCCATCATCGATCAGGCCATTGGCCTGCTGCGGGGCCGCTCCGGCATCAGCACCGACGAGGCATTCGCCCGGCTTCGAGAAATCAGCCAGTCGGAAAACACGAGAATGGCAGTCGTGGCCGAGCGACTCGTGGACGAAGCGGCCCGCGGTGCCCGCGCCCGGCGGGCCGAAGGCCACGTTGCACCCAACGGTTCCGGGGCAGCCAAGCCCTGAATCATGTTCACCACAGGCGGCGAAGAGCCTGCACCGCGACACTGACGGCGGCCATGATGCGGCGGACGAACTCGACCTCTCGCTGACCCTTGGCTCAGCGCTCCGCGGACCCGTCCTCGACGTCGATCATCCCTCCAGTCTGGTCGACGGCGATCCCCGCGAAGTCCAGGCCCTTGAGATGGCTCCAGGAATGTCCACACCCGCTGCGGGACATCCGGCCCCCCGACTACAGCGCCGGGACGCCGGTCAGCTCGTCGTTCGCGCCCGCTCCTTGTGACCGCCGGGGAGCGAGGACGTGGCGCTTGTGCGGAGGTGTATCGTCTGCAATAAGTATTTCCATCATCGAAGTACCTGTTGGTACCGTCCGCACCAAGACAATCTCAGGAGGTGACCGAAAAACAGTTCATGACGATGAAACCTGCTGTATTCAGTCCATCTATCCATTGTTGGAAAGGCTTGTGAAATGGTTGATTTGCCCGACATTTCGTCGACCACTTTTTCTGTGATCGAGAATGCGTTCTCTCTGGTTTTTGCCTCGTTCCTTGGTGCTGCGGTCTTCTTCCTTGTCTCTCGTCGTGACGTGGCGCGGGCATACCGCACCTCGGTCACCGTGTGTGGCGTCGTGGTGGTGATCGCCGCCTATCACTACTTCCGCATCTTCGAGTCCTTCAAGAGTGCCTACGGGGTCGCTGGGGGTGTTGCCACACCTTCAGGCGAGATCTTCAACGAGGCCTACCGCTACATGGACTGGATCATCACAGTTCCCCTGCTGGTCGTCGAACTGATCCTGGTGATGGGCCTGGTCTCCGCGAGGCGACGTAGCCTGCTCTACCGACTGGTTCCCGCGGCCTTCGCGATGATCGCCCTGGGGTATCCCGGTGAGTTGTCAACAGATGTGGCCACCCAGTGGCTGTGGTGGGGCCTGGCGATGATCCCCTTCGTCTACATCCTGTTCGTCCTCTTTGGCGAGGTGAGCAAGGTCATCCAGGACCAGCCCATCGAGGTCCAGCCGCTGTTCCGGGTGGTCCGGGTGGCCTTGGTGGCGACGTGGATGTTCTACCCGATCGCCTACCTCTTCCCGATCCTGCTGGGCAACACCGGTCTGGCGTTGGCGTTGGAGAACATCGGCTATGCCGTCGCGGACCTCACGGCCAAGGCGGGGTACGGGTTGGTGATCTTCCTGATCGCCAAGCGCAAGTCTGAACTCGAGCGACTCGTCCCGAGCGCACAACCTGTTGTTGCTACGTCGTAGGCAGAACAGTGGCGTCCTGCGACCCGAGTAGGGCAGCAGGGCGCCACTCAATGTTTGCCGAATACTGCACAGCGGCACGTGTATCCCGGACGAGAATCCAATGGAGCGGGCAATACTTCTCACTCCCCGAGAACACTGCGTCTGCAGCACGTCAACGTCGTCACTGCAAAGGGAGATCCATGGCTGCGGCACGAGCGGTGACAGACATGAGCCACACCTTCGATATGGGATCATTTCGACGACGTGTGTTCACGCCGGTCAGCATCGCCTTCGTGGTGTTGGCCATGTTCTTCTCGACCACACCGGACCTACCAGCGTGGGTGGTGATCGCCCCGTTCGCGGTGAGTGTCCTCGTTCTGGGGTTGCCTCATGGTGCCCTTGATCACCTCGTGCCAGCACGATTGGCGGGTCGGCGTCCCACCGTGGCGTCGATCGCCACGGTCGCCATCGTCTACCTTGTCCTTGCTGTAGTTGTCCTCCTGATGTGGAGGGTCGCCCCTGCCACCGCGTTCGTGGGATTCATTGCTCTCACCTGGTTCCACTGGGGTCAGGGTGATCTCTGGATTGATCTCGCGGAGGCTCACCGGGGTCGGCTGCAACCACGCCTGCTGCGCGCCGGCACGGTCCTTGTCCGTGGCGGGCTGCCAATGCTCGTGCCGCTCCTGTTCCACCCCGACACATACGAGCGGGTGCGCCTGGGCACCATCGCGCTGTTCGGACAGCAGTCCTTTTCGTCGACCTTCATGGGACTCGATGCAACTGGTCGCGGCGTCGTTGGAATCGTGTACGCCCTGGTGGTGCTCGCCACAGCACTGGCGACGTGGCGCACCTCGCGGACCCACGTCGAGCGGGGTGCGTGGGCTCATGATCAGATGGAGACCGTCGTCCTGGCGCTGTTCTTCGCCCTCGGGCCCCCCGTTCTCACCGTCGGTCTCTATTTCTGTTTGTGGCATTCGCTTCGCCACATCGTGCGCCTGGAGCTTCTCGACCCGCGGGGTGCTCACTTTCTGCGCCACGGCCAGTTGGTGAAAGTGGCGGGCCGGTTCGCCATGGATGCAGCCCCCATCACGACTATCGCAGTCCTCTTCCTCGGCGCCATCTACTGCGCGATTCCCCCTCAGGGCGGTGATCCAGAAACGGTCCTGGCCCCCTACCTAGTGCTCATCTCGGCACTGACGGTCCCCCATGTGGCCGTCGTTTCGTACATGGACTTCCGGCAAGGAGTGTGGAGCCGGGCGTCAGGCCCGGGGTCCGCGATGGCGCTCTGAGCGAGGGGTGGGCGTCACCGCGTCCGGGAACCCACTACTCGCAGGCGACCCCGTCGTCGTCCCTGTCGAGCCCGGCCCTGTAGCCCGGGTCCCCTCGATGGAGAGGGGCCACTCCCGCCGAACGGGCGGCAGTGCAGTTCTTGTAGTACGCATCGGTCTTCGGCTGCGCTTGTGGTGTGGGCTGAGCCGCGACCTGCGCAGGCGGCAACGCCGCAGCAGTCACAGTCACCAGTGCTGTCACAACGGGAGCACTCACCGTGGTAATCGCCGTCGCAGTCTTTGTCGCTGTGGTGGTAACGGTGAGAGTCGCTGTCGCTGTCGTTGTGGCGGTGGCCGTCACGGGCGCCGGCGTCATTGTGACGGTTGACACCACCGGCGGCGGCGCAGCCTCGCTGGGTTCACCGCCGAGTCCCACTCCTGCAGTCAACCCCACCAGGGCGGCAGCAGCACCGACCGCTGCCTTGCTTCTCCACCAACTGCTCTTCGCGTTGTCAGTCGACATGGCCCCCGCCTTTGTTCATGCACATGGGCGTCATCGTCGCATGAGGTCCCGCATCGCCTGTCCGCGGGGTCGCGATGGGTGTGAGCAGGTCATGGCGAGCCTTCCGCATCGAGAACTTTCCAGCGCTTTCGCATGACATGAAAAACCGCCCTGACAGGCGTTTATACCTGATCAGAGCGGCTCACACACTGGCTCCCCCGGGAGGACTCGAACCTCCAACCCTTCGATTAACAGTCGAATGCTCTGCCAATTGAGCTACAGGGGAACGGTGATCTTGACGACCACGCGAGGTGAAACGCTACCAGATGGGTCGTGGACAAGTCCAAACGTCACCACCCCGAGAACGCCGGCTCACACGCCGTACTCCGCCTTCAATCGGTCGGTCTCCGCCACCACCAGCGCCGCCACGGGTGCGTCCGAAAGGTCGGCCCCGCCGCCGGCCACCGCGTACCACCGGATCTCGTCACTGCCGTCGAGCTTGCGCCGGCCAATGAGTTGAACACGACCCCGCGCAAGGTCATGGCTCACGGTCACCACCGTGGAGGCCTGCACGCGCTCCTGGAACAGTTCGGGGAGGCGCCCCACATCGTCGAGGCGGACGGGGAAGTCCTCGCCCGTCGTGGTCTTCCACGAAAACGTCAAGGACTCTGCGCGCCATGAGCCCGTGGTGACCTCCTCCCAGCCGAAGATGCGCCATTCACCGAGCAGGCGGAGCGCCAAGAGTTCCCGTGTGGCCAGCAGGCTGGCGTCGGGACCGGACCCGTGGGCGATGACGTCGACACCCCTGCCCGTATGGGATGCGAGTTCCCTCACGAGTGACTTGTCAGGACGTGTAGCAAAGAAGGCCATGGCCCCATTGTTGCCCACCCGCCCGCACCAGAGGAGCGAGCGGAAGCAGGAGGTGAACCGGTGTGGACGTCCCGCTCGCACGATTGCCCCGTCACCGATACCTTTTGACTGCGGAAGCCGAGGAGGCCCCATGGAACCGACACTCGCCTGGTACAGCGTGCTGCCCTTCGCGGCCATGCTCGTGGCCATTGCTGTGCTGCCCTTGATCCAGTCGACGCACCACTGGTGGGAACGAAACCAGAACAAGTTGCTGGTGGCCCTCGTGCTCGGCGTTCCCGTGGCCGCCTGGATGCTTGCCCTGTTCGGCCCCCTGCCGGTGGCCGAAGCCCTGGTGGAGTACTTCCAGTTCATCATCTTGCTGGGTGCCCTGTTCGTGATCTCCGGAGGCATCCACCTTGCGGGCGACCTGCCTGCCAGGCCACGGATCAATGGCGCCTTCCTGGGGATCGGCGCAATCCTGGCCTCCTTCATCGGGACAACAGGTGCAGCGATGCTACTGATCCGCCCACTCCTGAAAACCAACTCCGAGCGCAGCCACAAGGCCCACACCGTGGTGTTCTTCATTTTCACCGTCGCCAATGCCGGCGGGCTCCTGACACCGCTGGGCGACCCTCCACTTTTCCTCGGATTCCTGCGCGGTGTGCCCTTCACCTGGACCTTCCACCTCTTTCCCCAGTGGTTGTTCGTCAATGCATTCCTCGTGGCCACCTACATGGCCCTGGACAAGGTGATGTACCAGCGTGAGGACCCCGGCGACGTGGAGTGGGACCGAAATCACGTCGTCCCCCTGCAGGTGCTGGGGAAGATGAACTTCGTCTACCTCGTGGTGGTGGTGTTGGCCGTGGCGTTGGCGCCGTCCATCAACATGGAGGCGATCGAGCACGGCGGCGCCGCGTGGTGGCAGTGGGTCCCGTGGCGGGAGATGGTGATGGTCGGAGCGCTGATGATGTCGCTGAAGCGTGGGGAACGGCGCGTGCGGTACCACTTGAATGAGTTCTCATGGACGCCCATCCTGGAAGTGGCCGCCCTGTTCATCGGCATCTTCCTGGCCATGATCCCGGCACTCAAGGTCCTGGCGCAGGTCGCGCCCAAGCTGCCGCTGAACGACGTCACGTTCTTCGTCTTCACGGGCGGGCTGTCAGCCGTCCTCGACAACGCCCCCACCTACGCCACCTTCTTCGAGATGGGACAGGCACTGCAGGCCGGCTCTTCGGCAGACGGTCTGGTGGCCGGCGTCCAGGCGTCCCACCTGGTGGCCGTCAGCCTCGGTGCCGTGTTCTGTGGCGCCCTCACCTACATCGGTAACGGCCCCAACTTCATGGTGAAGTCGGTGGCGGAGCAGGACGGGGTCCAGATGCCCAGCTTCGGCGGGTACGTGCTGTGGGCCCTGACGTGGCTCGCACCCATCCTTGTGACCATGGCGTTCCTGTTCATCGCCGGGCAGTGGTGGGCCAAGGTCATCGGCGGGGTGCTCACCCTGGTCCTCGTGGTGCGAATCTGGGCCGTGGCCAACAACAAGTCCCACACCACACCGCCCATCCGCTGACCCGGTGTTGTCCGGGACACCGGAGGTGTTGTTCGCAGGCGTGCCTGCGGTGACGGTGGCGGCGTGCCGGTGGCAGGTTGACAGGCATGGGCATCACATCCGCGATCTTCCTGCCCCCGGTGGCCACCGCCGCGGCTGAGAACAATCTGGCGCGCTGCATCGAAGCGGGCGTCTATGCCGAACACCTGCTCGCCATCGGCAGCCCGCATTCCCCGGACGACCTCAGACGGCTTGCAGAGCATGGGAAAAGGGCATGGGAGATCCTGTGGCTGTCCAACCTGCGGCTCGTGGCCAAACTGTCGCACGCTGCGGCGAGACGTCACCGATTACCGCTGGATGACCTGTTCCAGGACGGCTGTCTCGGACTCGCGGAGGCGCTCACCCGCTACGACTTCACCCTGGGATGGCGTTTCAGCACCTTGGCGCACGAGTACGTCGACCGATCCCTGAAGGCAAGCGCCGCCCGTCGGGCCGGGGCTCTGGAGGGTCCCGGACGCCGTCATCGGCTGCGGATCCTGCTCAAGGAGGAGGCGGGCCGTGTCACCGCCTCCGAGCACCGGGAGGCGCCCGTGCGGGAAGTGGCCCGGATTGTTGGCGTCAGCATGTCCGCCGCGGCAGGGGCGTGCGCCGTGACCACCACCCTCGACGAGGTCGGTCCACACCAACTCATGAGCGACGGCGGCTACGAAGCCGTCGACGTCACCGGGGTGGACTTCCTTGCCCTGCTTGCGGACGCGGGGGAACTACTCAGACTCCGCTACGGCATCGGTGTCCGATGTCACACACAGGCCGAGATCGGGGAGAGATGGGGTGTTTCCGCCTCCACTGTCGCCCGCATGGAACGCCGGGCTCTGGCGAGGGCGCGGTCACTACTGGAGATGGATCAGTGCAGGCTGCCGGGAACCGGGTGTGCCGGGAACTGAGGAGTCTGGGTTCTCGGGAGATCCTTCGAGACGACCGGCTCGTCCCTCGTTGCGCCACTCAGGTGGCGGTGTGGGGTGCCCGGCGGCTTCCCCACGGATCCACTCAGCAAAAGTGCTGGCTCACTCCCCCGCGCTGGCCGCGAGGAGCCGTTTGCGCTCCATCTCGAGAGCCGTCAGTTCCGCGAACTGGCTCCGGTGACCGGCGGGGTCCTTGACGGGATCGGTGCGCTGCAGCTTGGACTTGCAATGGGAGATCCGGCTCACCGTGCGGGCCAGCTGCAGCCTGCTGGAATGTGCCATCGAGTACAACTCGTCGGGTTCCCGCAGGAGAGGCTCCACCAACAGTGACACGATCAGTTGGGTGAGGAGCTCCGAGGGTGCCGCGGCACGGAGCTCATCGGCCCAGCCCTCCACCAAGGGGGTGTTGAGTATCAGCGAAAACACTGCCTGGTAGCCGGGGTGGGTGAAGTCGTCCACGGTGATGCCATTCCAGCCCGCGTCGAACGTCAGCGGGTACTGCAGCAGCAGCTTGCACGTGTCCCGTTCCAGACGCAGGGCCGGATCGGTGGGGTTGGGCCACGACGGATCAACCTTCGCCGGGGGCGGGGCATCCTTCTGCGGTTCGTGGGGGCCGTTGGACCCACCACGCCTCTGCTTGCGCGACACTTCCCGGCGGACGTCTTCGATGTCCATGCCCAGCATGCCTGACAGTTCCCTCAGGTACTGGCTCACCAGCGATGAGTCGCGGATGGCGCTGATGAGGTCCGACGACTCCCGCAGGGCGGCGAGTCGGCCGTCCGCGCGGTCGAGGTCATAACCCTTGATCACGTTCTCCATCACGAACCGGTACAGCGGCACACGGCGGCCCACGAGTTCACGGACGGCCGCGTCGCCCTGTTCCAGGCGCAGGTCGCACGGGTCCATGCCCGTGGGCTCGACGGCCACGTACGTCTGGGCGATGAAGTTCTGGTCCCCCTTGAACACCTTCAGTGCGGCGTTCTGGCCGGCCTGGTCGCCGTCGAAGGTGAAGATGACCTCACCGTGCAGCCCGTCCGTGGTGCCCATGAGGCGCTGCAGTAACCGGGCGTGGTCGTCACCGAAAGCGGTACCGCAGCTGGCCACGGCGGTGTCCACCCCGGCCAGGTGGGCAGCCATGACGTCGGTGTAACCCTCCACCACCACCGCCTGTGACCGCTTCCCGATGGCCTGACGGGACAGGTCGAGGCCGTAGAGGACCTGCGACTTCTTGTACACCGGCGTTTCAGGGGTGTTGATGTACTTGGCCGGGAGCCTGTCGTCGTCGTGGATGCGGCGGGCGCCGAAACCCAGCACGCTCTGCGCCGAGTCGCGGATGGGCCACAGCAGACGGCCGACGAAGAAGTCGCGCCCCCCGTCGCGGACCAGTCCCGCGGCCTTGAGGGTGGTGTCGTCGAAGCCCTGCGATTGCAGGCTCTGCCGCAGGATGCGTCCATGGCGGGGAGCGTAGCCGAGGCCGAAATGCAGAGCCACGGCACGGTCGAAGCCGCGGCGGTCCAGGAAGAGCCGGGCCTCGATGGCCTCCGGGGACCCGAGCTGGGAGGAGTAGAAAGTCTCAGCGGCGGCATTGGCCTCCAGGATGCGCTTGCGAAGCCCCGGGGGCTGGCCGGTGCCATCGTCGGTGATGCGCAACTGGATACCGACCCGGTCCGCGAGCGCCTGCACTGCCTCGGTGAACGCCAGGTTCTGGTGCTTCTGCAGGAACGTGATGACGTCGCCGCCCTCACCACATCCGAAGCAGTAGAAGAAGCCGCGCGACGGTGTGACCGTGAAGCTGGGGGTTTTCTCGTCGTGGAAAGGACACAGACCCTTCAGCGACCCGCCGCCCGCGTTGCGCAGGGCCACGAAGTCGCCCACCACGTCGTCGATGCGGATCCGGTCGCGGACCGCAGCAATGTCCTCGTCGTTAATCCGTCCCGCCATGGCCGCAGTCTAGTCCCGCCCGCCGACGGGTTGCGCCGCTCCATGACTGCGCCTCTACGGGTGTACTTGGAGCCCGCCTGCCCATCAGTGATGACCGTGACGATGACACCACTCTCCACCAGGAACGTTGCAACGCGATGCTTCGCTGATGAGAACCATCTGAGGTTCGGTGCGCAACGGGGGACCTCCTTCGGCGGGGCATCGGCCCTAGGCTGGGCGCATGGTGCCTCATGAGTGTTGAACCGGGCTGGTCGCTGCTAGTGGCCCTGGTGTTGTTGACGGCACTGGGCACGGGGGCGCTGCTGCTGGGGCGGGTCAGGCTGGCGTCGCAGGTTCCCTGGGCTGGCATCCGCGCGGCTGTCCAACTCCTGCTGATCTCCTACGTGGTGGGCTGGGCGGTCTCCAGCCCGGCATGGGCGTTCGCTCTCGTGGGTGTCATGTTCATCGTCGGCGTGGTCACGACCTCACGTCGGGTGGGTCTGGATTCCCCCAGGTCGTTCGCGGCGGCGGCCCTCTCCATGGCGGCCGGTGCTGTCCCCGTTCTGGTCATCATCTTCGGCAGCGGGGCTGCCCCGCTGAACGGCGCCGCCATCATTCCACTGGCGGGCATCCTCGTCGGCAACGTGATGACCGCGCACACACTGTTCGCCCGACACGCTCTCGCGGATCTGGGAAGCCAGTTCGACCTGTACGAAGCACGCCTGGCGTTGGGCTTCCACCGACAGGTGGCCATTCGGGAGGTGGTGCGCGATGCCGTGCCCGAGGCGCTGATTCCCGCGCTCGACCAGACCCGGACCGCTGGACTGGTGACCCTACCGGGCGCCTACATCGGCGTGCTACTGGGTGGCGGGTCGCCCCTGCAGGCGGGGGCCGCCCAGGTACTCGTCCTCGTGGGCGTCCTGGCAGGCCAGCCGTTGACCGCACTGGTGGCGCGAGAACTCATGAGTCTTGGCTGGTTGTTGCCCCGGAGGGTGGAGAGTCAGCTGCACTCCTGATCCCTCAGGCGTTGCGTCCAATCCCAGCCGGCAACCGGGCAGGGTCCCAGCCCAGCAGACGTTGCGCCTGCTCGAAGGCGAACCTGTCCGTCATACCTCCGACGTAGGTCACCACTCCGCGCACCGCTTCTGGTGTGCGGTACTCCGGAGGCATTGCGCCGGGGTTCTCCAGGTAGTACTCCACCAAGCCTGTCAGCACCCTGACCACGGCCCTGCTCTGGTCCGTGGACTCCGGGCGGGTGTAGATGCGTTCGTAGTTGAAGCGCCGCAGCTCCGCCAGCGCCTCAGCCTCCCGCTTGTCCATGCCCACCACCCCGGTGTCCATGGTGGTGGCGATGACAGCGTTGAGGAACGTGGCGAGTTGTTGGCGACGGGACGTGCCCGCCACGTCGCGCACCACCTCGGGGAGGTCGTCGGCCACCACGATGCCGGCGTGGATGGCGTCCTCGAGATCATGCGCACAGTAAGCGATCCTGTCAGCCCACGACACCAGTTCCCCCTCCAGAGTGAACGGCGCTGGGCGGGACCACGAGTGGTTACGAATCCCGTCCAGGGTTTCCCGGCACAGGTTGAGATCAGCCAGCACCACGTCGGCGCCCCATGGACCGTGGTCGTAGCCCTCGGTGATGAACTGGTCGAACGCGTCCTCGGAGGCGTGGCCGCCAGGCCCGTGACCGCAGTCGTGGCCGAGGGCCATCGCATCCGCGAGAACCACGTTGGCGCCAATTCCCCGGGCCATGGCGACGGCGCACTGCGCCACCTCGATGGCGTGGGTGAGGCGCGTGCGCTGGTGGTCGGTGGGGTACACCACCACCTGGGTCTTGCCCGCGAGCCGGCGAAAGGCGGTCGAGTGGACGATCCGGTCGCGGTCGCGTTCGAAGCACGTTCTCAGCTCGTCGGGCTCCTCCTCGAGCGCGCGGTCGCCCGCACCCGAGCTGAAGCTGGCGGCCGGGTTGAGCAGCAGTCGTTCGGCTTCCTCCCGGTACTCGCGAGCGCGGGCTTCTGCGGGTTCGACGATGGCTCGCGACGTCGCGTGGGCTGTCACGACGTCGTCGCCGTGCCCGTGCATCGTGTGGGCCCACAGCTTGGTTCGGGGTAGAAGTGCGTCATCCATCTCGTCGGCCAACCTATCCCAGCGGTGCACTTCCGCAACCGGGTCGCCCACCGTTGCACCCACGGCACTGGACCGTGCTCTGGGTACCATCGTGGGACTCGAGTGATTCTCAACGTCAGGAGAAGACCGTGAGCACGGAGCAACCCGGCCAACGTGCGGATCGACCGCCACGAGGACCACGCGACAAGAAGGCCCAGGGTTCGTACCTGGTGATCGGCATCGTGTTCGTGGTTGTGGCCATCAGCATGTCGTTCGGGGATTCCAGTGCCTGGGTGGTGTTCCTCATCCTGGGAATCACTTTCCTGGCGATGTCAGGCACCAAGCAGTACGGACGAAAGCCCCGGCCGGGCGACGCGCCCGAGGACGCCCCCTGATCCTGCCCACGCTCCCTGAGGCGGCCCACGTCCGCTGCCCCATCCCGCGACCCAACCCCCGTGCACGCTCAGAGATCGGTCACCACAGGGGTTGCGGCAACGGCCACCAGCGGCAACGTCTGGTTGCTCCGTCGTCGTGCCGCCTCCACGTGCCACATCTCTACCGGTCTCGGTGCCCCGGCGCGACGATTCAGTGCGGATGGCCGACGATGTTGATGACGTTGCCGTCCGGCGCCCGGACGAAGAAGCGGTGGACACCCCACTCCTCGGTCCGCAGCGGCACCACGATCTCGTAGCCCATCTCCTGTGCCTCCCGGTACGCCGCCTCGACGTCCGGGGTGTGGATGGAAATGACAGGGTCCTCCGGCGCGGTGGCGTCCCGGGTGACCAACTGGACCAACGCCTCGCCGTCGGGTGACGTGAATCGCGCCACCCACCCCAGGTTGAACTCCTCAGTGCTCAAGCCGAGGAAATCGGTGTAGAACCCCTTCGCCACTTCGATGTCGTCCACCGAAAGGTCGGCCATGATTCGTGTACTGCGCATGGTTGATGCTCCTGACTGCACGTGAGGGACACCTGAAAAACTACCCCGAATTCCCCTCCACGCACCGAGTTGGGGTGCGCCAATCTGTAGCCTCTGAGCAATGAAGGAACCCGAACCCGCCGACGACGCCGCGGTGACCAAGCGGGCGAGGCGCAGGGAGCAGTATTTGAGCCTCGGGCTGGGTGAACTCGCTGCCGCGGCAGTGTTCGGATTCGTTGCGTCATTTCTGGTCACGCCCCGATTCACCGACCGCGCAGCGACGGTGGCCCTGTGGTGGGCGCTGACACCACTGATCGCCATCCTTGTCCAGGGTGGGTGTTACTGGCTCCTGGCGCGAGAATGGGTGGGTGACTCGCCGATGCCACGCACCACTGCCACCGTCTACAGCGTTCTCCGGGTCGTCAACGTCGCTCTGCTGGCCGCCGGGCTCGCAGGCGTCCTGTGGTGGTGGCCCGCCGACAACGCGACGGCACTGCTGGTTTTTGCCGTGTGGTTCGTGGGAGTCGTCGAGTACGTCAACTACTTCCAGAAGCGGCTGTCCTACCCGATGCATAGGTGGTTCGCGACCGTTGGGCAGTGGCGGACACCACAACTCGTGCGGGACCTGCGCTCAGCGCGACCAGGCCACTCCTGATTCGGCACCCAGTGGTGCTGACAAGGGGCAATGCCTTGTTCCTCACCCCCGGGAGCCGGTCCATCCAGGCGGGGTCTACGGTGACAGGAGCCGCAGACGACCACGGAGGACCACATGGCCGAGACCGCAATCCTGCAGGTGGATGGACGCAGCGTCGAGTTGCCCATCATCACCGGAACGGCCGGGGAACGGGCCATCGACATCTCGTCGCTCCGCTCCTCGACGGGGCTCATCACCCTGGACGACGGCTACGGCAACACCGGATCGTGTGCGTCGGCCATCACTTTCATCGACGGCGAGAAGGGCATCCTCCGGTACAGGGGCGTCCCCATCGAGGACCTGGCTGCCAGATCCTCGTTCATCGAGACCGCAGAACTCCTGATTTTCGGTGAGCTGCCGGATCCGGAGGCGCGCGACGAGTTCCGCCAACTCCTGACGGAGAACTCCGCCCTGCACAGGGACATGCGCAAACACTTCGACGGCTTCCCGGCCGACGCCCACCCCATGGCCATCCTCTCCGCCATGATCAACGCGCTGCAGGCCTACGACCTGCCGGAGATCCACATCACCGACGCCAGCGGGTTCCGCCGGGCAGCTGCGGCACTTCTGGCCAAGACCCGGACCATCGCCGCCGCCTCGTACAAGTCGCACATCGGGCAGCCCATCGCGTACCCCCGCTACGACATGCCCTACGCCGAGAACTTTCTGCACATGATGTTCTCAGTGCCCTACAGGGACTACGAACCCACCCCCGAGGTGGCGCACGCCCTCAACATGTTCCTCGTCCTGCACGCCGATCACGAGCAGAACTGCTCCACCTCCACCGTCCGGATGGTGGCATCGGGCGGAGCAAACCTGTTCGCTTCGGTGTCGGCCGGAGTGAATGCCCTGTGGGGTCCCCGACACGGCGGCGCCAACATGGCCGTGGTGGAGATGCTCTCGCGGATCCACCAGGAGAAGATTCCTGTGAGCCGCTACATCGACCAGGCCAAGGACCGCTCCTCGGGGGTACGGCTCATGGGGTTCGGGCACCGGATCTACCGCAGTTTTGACCCACGCGCACAGATTCTCAAGGAGGCGGCCCACAGCCTGCTGGAGTCATTGAACGTCACGGACCCGCTGCTTGACATCGCCCGTCAGGTGGAGGAGGCGGCCCTGGCCGACGACTACTTCCGGGAGCGCCGTCTGTACCCCAACGTCGACTTCTATTCAGGCATCATCCTGCGGGCCATCGGCATCCCCACCGACATGTTCACGGTGATGTTCGCCATCGGCCGGACGCCGGGGTGGATCGCCCACTGGAAGGAAATCCACGACAACGCCGCGCAGCGCATCCACCGGCCCCGGCAGCTCTACGTCGGTGAACCGTTGACGCAATGGCTGCCGCCCGCAGAGCGGTGACCGGCGCGGTCAGCCGCCGCTGATCCCGAGTTCCGCCTCCGCGAGGTCGAGGGTGCTGCCGGAGGTGTCGTCGTACCAGCCATGCGGCACCACGACTTTGCCGCGGGGGCTGCCCTGGCGGCCGCGCGGGGTGCCGAGCTCCGCCTCCGGGAACGGTGCGGAATCGTCGAGCTGGGCCACCAGCCCGCGCAGCTCCTCCAACGACGACACCATGGCGAACTGTCGACGCAACTCCCCCACCGGATAGCCCTTGAAGTACCAGGCCATGTGTTTGCGCAGGTCAGTGAGGCCGTGGCGCTCCCCCATGATCCCGGTCAGCAACTCTGCGTGACGGGTGAGCATGGCGCCCACCTCGCCGAGGCTGGGGCGCCCACGGTTGTCCTTTCCGGCGAAGGCTGCGGCCAGGTCACCGAACAGCCATGGACGGCCGAGACAACCGCGGCCGATGACGACGCCGTCGCAGCCGGTTTCCTCCATCATGCGCAGCGCATCCTCGGCCTCCCAGATGTCGCCGTTGCCGAGCACGGGGATGTCGACGGCCTGCTTGAGTTCGGCGATCCGCTCCCATTCGGCCTCCCCCGAGTAGGCCTGCTGGACGGTGCGCCCGTGGAGGGCGATGGCGGCGGCGCCCTCCTCCTGGGCGATGCGGCCGGCGTCGAGGAAGGTGTGGTGGTCCTTGTCGATGCCGATGCGGGTCTTGATGGTGACGGGGACGCCGAATTCGTCGGCTGCCCGCACCGTCTCCCGGACGATGGCACGGAGTCGGTCGCGCTTGTACGGCAGCACGCCGCCTCCACCCTTGCGCGTGACCTTGGGGACGGGGCAGCCGAAGTTCAGGTCGATGTGGCCCACCATGTGGTCGCGGCACAGGATGCGAGCGGCGTCGGCCATGGCGTCGGCGTCCACACCGTAGAGCTGCACGGACCGGGTGGTCTCGCCCGGGTCGAACTGCAGCATGTCCTGGGTTTTGTTGTCACCCATCACCAGCCCGCGGGACGTAATCATCTCGCAGACGTAGAGCCCGGCACCCTGCTCCCGGCACAGCTGCCGGTACGCCGCGTTCGTCACGCCAGCCATGGGCGCGAGCACCACGGGCAGGTCCACCACCACGGCGTCGGGACGGCTGGGGGCGTGCAGGTGCAGAGGCTTGGGCGGGGTCATGGTCCTCCTGGGGAAATCGACTCCCCATTCTAGGGCGGTGCCCCGGAAACCCCACGTTGCGTCCCCGGGACCCTGATGGCCCGATCCCACACGGGACGCGCGCGGACCGGCCAGAATGGACGCCACACCTTTCCCATTCCCGGGACACCCCGACTGAAAGGGCACCCACATGGCCGACCAACCCGACCCGACGCGCACCACCCCGGGAGGCGCATCCCCCGGTGCGGTCGTCGAGAATGACGGCCACCGATCGCTCCGCTTCGCACGGATCCTCCCGTCGATGCCGGACACCGTCTGGGCCGCCATCACAGAGCGCGACCTCATGGGTCAGTGGGCATTCGCGGGGAACCTCGAGCCCCGCGTCGGTGGCAGTGTCCATTTCGGCTCAGGGGAGACCGAGTCGTCGGAGGGCCGCGTCATCGCCTGGGAGGAGCCACGCATTCTCGAGTATCGGTGGGGCCAGGGAGTCGACGTGTGGCGCGTTCGCTTCGAACTCCGTCAGGCCAGCGACGCCGGGACCACTCTGGTTTTCGAGCACTTGTCACCCGATCCGGCCAACCCCGAGTTCGCGGCGGGCTGGCACTGGCACCTGGACCGCCTCGGGGAACTCCTTCGTGGGGACGTGCCCAGCCAGGTGGACGAGGACCAGCATTTCCGTGACCTGCTGGAGTACTACGGGCGCTGACCCGCGCTCAGGTACTCGATCATGTCCTGGGCCGACGGGTTCCGCAGTACCCGCTCACCCACCAGGGCTGTGGGCGTCAACTCGTCGCCACCGTTGAGTCGTCGCACCTCGGCGTTGGCATCCTTGTCAGCCCACACGTTCACCCATGTGATGCGATCGTCCTTGCCCATCGCGAGGAGGAGTCGTTCGCAGAACACACAGCCCGGCTTCCAGAACACCACCGCGTGCCCGGACGCGACGTGCCCGCGCGCGGTCGCCCATGGGGTGTGCCGGCCCCGGCGGAAGGTGAAGGCCACAAGGCCGGCGCCCACCACCGTGAGCGCAGCCACCCACCACAGGCTCGTACCGCGCGCCAGTATCGCGATGATCGCGACGAAGAGGGCCACGATGACCACCAGCTTTGACATCGATCGTTCCTTGGCCATGCACCCACGGTAACGCGCCCGGATCATGCGGCGGGACTGGAAATGGCCGCCAGGTGCGCTTTGATGGATGCATGACCAACCCGCTGCTGCAACCGTCCACGCTGCCGTTCCAACTCCCCGACTACGCCACCATCACCGACGCAGACGTCCGCGAGGCACTGGACGCGGGAATGGAGGAGCAGGTGACGGAGCTCGACGAGATTGCGTCCAGCACCGAGCCCGCCACAGTGGCGAACACCCTCGAGGCCTGGGAGCGCAGCGGGGCGACTCTGAGCCGTGCACTGAACGCGTTCTGGGTGGCGAAGTCCGCGGACACCAACCCGGAGCGGGACGCCATCATGGCCGAGTTCATGCCGAAGCTGGCACATCACTCAGACGCCATCCTTCTCAACACCGCCCTCTTTGACCGGCTGCGCGCGCTGGCGACGCGCCACGCCCAGGGCGAGGTCGACTTCGACGACCAGGAAGCCCACCTGCTGCACGAACGCCTCCGGGAGTTCAAGCGCGGAGGCATTCAGCTGCCGGAGGAGGACAAGTCCCGACTGCGCGAGATCAACGCCGAACTGGCGCGGCTGTCCACCGAGTTCGAGCAGCGGATCGTCGCCGGTCGCAACGCGGGCTCCGTCCTCGTGACCGATCCCGCCGAACTGGACGGCCTGTCCGAGGACGACCGCTCCGCCGCCCGTGGCCTGGCCACCGATGCCGGCCAGGAGGGCTGGCTCATCACCCTCGTGAACACCACCGGCCAGCCGGTGCTGCCGAGCCTGCGCAACCGCACACTTCGCGAGCGGGTCTACAAAGCGTCGATCAGCCGGGGTCTCGGTGGGGAACACGACACCCGCCAGCTGGTGCTGGACACACTCCACCTGCGAAACGAGCGTGCCCGACTTCTCGGTTTCGAGCACCACGCCGCCTACGTGGCCGACGACGGCTGCGCCAAGACCACCGAGAACGTGACGGCCATGCTGACCCGCGTCGCGCCCGGCGTACTGGAGATCACGCGCCGGGAGGCCGCTGATCTGGAGGCACGATTCCTCGCGGACAATCCGGGGGGGACCTTCGAGGCGTGGGACTGGGACTACTACGCAGCACAGGCGGCGGCGGAGAAAGCCATCGACGCGGAGGTCTTGAAGCCGTACCTGGAGTTCGAGCGGGTGCTGGTCCACGGCGTCTTCGCGGCCGCCACGAAGCTGTACGGCATCACCTTCCACGAGCGCCCGGAGCTCGTGGGCTACACAGCTGACGCGCGCGTGTTCGAGGTCAGGGAGGAGTCGGGTGACACGCTCGGCGCGGTGGTCATCGACCCGTTCACCCGCCCCACCAAGCAGGGTGGCGCGTGGATGACGAGCATCGTGGAGCAGTCGCACCTGCTCGATGACGCCCCGGTGGTGACCAACACGTGCAACTTCCCCAAGCCCGCACCGGGTGCACCCTCGCTGCTGACGTGGGACAACGTCATCACGCTCTTCCACGAGTTCGGGCACGACCTGCACGGCCTGCTCTCCGACGTCCGGTTCCCCTCACGCTCGGGCACGGCGACACCCCAGGACTTCGTGGAGTACCCGTCGCAGGTCAACGAGATCTGGGCCTGGGACCCGGAACTCCTGGCGGACTACGCCGTCCACCACGCCACAGGTGAACCCATGCCTGCCTCTCTGCGGGAGGCGTTGGTGGCCAACCGTCGCCAAGGAATCGGGCGCAACACGTTCGAGACCACCTCCGCCATGATGCTGGACCAGACCTGGCACACCACCGCTGCCGACGAACTGCCCACATCGGTCGACGAGGTGGAGGCCTTCGAGGTCTCCGCACTGCAGGCCTGGGGCGTCTGGTTCCCCCTTGTGATGCCCCGGTACCGCACCACGTACTTCGCGCACATCTTCGCGAGCGGGTACGCGGCGAGCTACTACTCCTACCTGTGGTCTGAGGTCATGGACGCCGACACCGTCGCCTGGTTCAAGGACAACGGTGGACTTGACCGCGAAGTGGGAGAGAAGTTCCGACGGGGGCTGCTCGCCGTCGGTGGATCCGTGCCCGTCATGGAGGCCTACGAGGAGTTCCGCGGCGCCGCACCCGACGTCAAGCACCTGCTGGCGCGCATCGGCCTGGAGTGAGCGTGGGCGGTCAAGGAATCGTGGCGGACCACACCCCGTAGTGGCGCAGCGCGGAGACGTCAGGACATCCCCGTCTTGAGGACGAGATCTCGGCACGTCGCCGAGTCTCCACCGCCATCACGGCTGGGCCCTCAGACGTTGGTCCGCTGTGTCAGGCGCGGCGGGGTACGTTCTCGCCGAGCTCGTCGGGTGGAAGGTAGGCCGATGGCTCGTCCACTGCTCGGCCCAGTACGGGGGTCAGGATCATCTTGGCGTCGAAGCCGTTGAACGAGCGCCGGTAGGCGCCCACGTTCTCCCACCGGCTGACGATGGCCCAGAGATCCTGGTCGTCGAGGTTGCGGACCACGTCGACGCCCAGACATCCCGGTCGCTGGCGCCAGAAGTCCGCAACACCTTCCGCATCGGCCCTGAAGGTGAGCCACACGTTCTGGAAGCGTGAGATGGCGAGCATCGCGGGCCTTTCGACGAGGTGGCGGAGCCTCCACAGTAGTGCGCCGCCACCGCACGGATCAGACCTGCCCGCCCCCGGAAATCCCGCCGGAGGATCCGGCAGCGCCTTGCAGGAGAACGTCCGCGGCCGCCACGGCCGCGATGGCCGAGGCATCCTGCGCGACGATGGCCCGTGACCCCAGCACCTCTGCGGACGCCGACCCGCTGTGGTCCACCACGACGAGACCCGGATGGTCCCGACGCAGCGACGCGACCGCCTCCACCTGCCACGGGTGCAGGTGAGCGTCGCGCACCGACACCACCAGGCCGCCCTGACCCAGTTCCGGCACAGGCATGCCCCGCTGGAGGTGGACCACTCGCGTGCTGGCGGAACGAGCCACGAGTGCCCGACCCATGCCGAAGGCCACCTCCCCCGCGACGATGGAGGGCTCGTTGCGCAACTCGACGACAGTGGATGTCTCCGCCATTGACGGATCGCCCACCAGGCGCAGCGATGATCGTGCCATGTCCAGCATGGGCTCTTCAGGCGAGAGTCCCCGCACCGAAGCGTCGTGGGAGAAGCGCGCCGCGAGGGCTTCCACACGATCCCTGGCCTGCATCAGGCGTGCCACGTCCAGGCGACCGCTGGCGACGGCCTCCTCCACGGCGGACACGATGTCCTCCACCACGTCAGGCGTCACACTGTCCCCGCCGATGCACATCAGATCCACGCCTGCCAGAAGCGCCCGGACCACTCCCTCGGGGCGGCCCACCGTGCTGCTGATCGCGTGCATGTCGAGGCCGTCAGTGACGACGACCCCGTCGAACCCCAGTTCCGTGCGCAGGAGTCCGTCGATGATGCGGGGCGACAGGGTCGCGGGTGCATCCGGGTCGAGCGCTGGGACCAGCAGGTGGCCGGTCATCACCACGGGGACGCCGGCCGCAATGGCGGCCTGGAAGGGCTGCAGTTCCCGCGACCACAGAGTTGGGAGGTCAACGCGCACCACAGGCACCACGAGGTGGCTGTCGTCCGCCGTGGACCCGTGGCCGGGGAAGTGTTTGGCGGTGGGCGCGACTCCGCTGTCCAAGTGTCCCATGACGGCTGCCGCGGTATGCCGTGACGCACGGACGGGATCGGCCGAGAACGATCGCGAGCCCACGATGGGGCTGTCGACGTTGCTGGCCACGTCGGCCACCGGTGCGAAGTTGAGGTTCACCCCGGCCGTGGCCAGCCGGGCAGCCAGGGATGCACTGGAGCGACGAGTGACGTCCACGTCATCAATGGCTCCAAGGCTGCCCTGACCGAGAAACATGGAACCCGTCTCCGCGTCGAGTCGAGTGACGTCGCCGCCCTCCTCGTCGATGGCGATGAGGAGGTCGGGGCGGCCGTGACGAAGCCCTCTGGCAAGTCCTGCGAGGTTCCCGACGGGATCCTCAGGGGTGATGTTGCGCCCGAAGATGGTGACACCGGCGACGCCGTTCCCGAGCAGATCCAGCAACCAGTACGGGACACCGGTGCCGTTGGTCCCCTCGAAACTCACGAGCAGGGTGCCGAGTGCGAGCCTGCGTACCGGCATGTTCCCGTTCATCCCTTGACACCTCCTGCCGCTGCACCCTCGTGCAGGCGGCCCTGAACAGCAACGAAGAACACGATGACGGGCAGCGCGAACAGTGTGGAGGCCGCCATGAGTCCGCTCCAGTCGATCTCCTTGAAGGAGGACTGGAAGCTGGCCAGCCACAGCGGCAGCGTGGCGTTCTGCTTTGACAACAGGACGACGTTGGCCAGGATGAACTCGTTCCAGGCGAGGATGAACGCGAAGACGCTGGCGGCCACCAGGCCGGGCGCGATCAGCGGCAGCAGGATGAGCCGGAAGGACTGGACCCGCGAGCAACCGTCGATGAGTGCTGCTTCCTCGAGTTCTGCGGGGATGTTGGAGATGAACCCCCGCAACGTCCAGACGGTGAAGGGCAGCGCCAGCGCGAGGTAGGCCACCATGACGCCCATCAACCGGTCCAGCAGCCCCATGCCGTCGAGCATCACGTACATGGAGATGAGCAACGCCTCCAGCGGCACCATCTGGATGGCGAGGATGAGGATCATGCTGAGGCGACGGCCGACGTAGTCGAACCGGGCCATGGCCGTGGCGGCAAGGAATCCGACCACCATGGTGACGGCCACCACCACGAGGGTGACCATCAGGCTGTTGCCCGCGAAGCGCAGGAAGGACTCATCGGCCACCACACGCTTGAAGTGGCTGAGCGTCAGGGTGGTGGGAAACAGGGTCAGGTCACGGGTGAACACGTCGGTCTTGGGCTTGAGAGCGGTGGTGACCATCCAGTAGACCGGGAAGGCCATGATGACGGCCACAACGACCGCGACCGCATTGAGTCCACCACGTCCGAGAGACTTGCGGGTGCGGGGATTCATGACTGCACCTCCTTGAGCATGCGCCGGACGTAGAAGATGCTGAAGCCCGCCAGCACGAGGACCATGACGACGGAGATGGCGGCGCCGCTGCCGAAGTCATTGCCGGAGAAGGACGTGCGGTAGGCGTGGATCGAGATGAGGTTGGTTTCTGACGTGATGCCACCGGCCTGTTGCAGTAGGTACACCTGCGTGAAAACCCTGAAGTCCCAGATGGTGCTGAGCGCGGCCAGCATGGTGATGATGGGGGCGAGCATCGGCACCGTGATGGATCGGAACGCCTGCCACGGGGTGGCGCCATCCATACCGGCGGCCTCGTACAGGCTCTCGTCGATCTGCGTGCGCCCGGCATAGAGGGTGAGGGCGACAAAGGGCAGAGCACCCCAGACCACCGCGGCGCCGGCCACTGTCAGGAGCGACGCCGGCGCAGCCAGCCAGGAGTGGTTGTCGAATCCCGTGAGCCCCGCACGGACCAACGCCCAGTTGACGAGGCCGTAGCGGGTGTCGAAGAGCCACTGCCACACCTGCGTGGCGGTGACCTGCGGGGTTGACCAGGCCATCAGCAGGCTGATGGAGAGGATGAGCCTCACCACCCGACCCAGCTTGGCGAGCAGCAGCGCCAGCATCATCCCCAGAACCATCGTGGCCACGACGCAGGCAGCCGCGAAGACGATGGTGCGGCCGAGCACCGCCCAGAACGTGGCGTCGCTGAGGATGGCGGTGTAGTTGGCGAAGTTGTTCCAGGACTCCGTGCCCTTGACGAGGTCACGGAGCTTGGCCCTGTTGAGGCTGAGCCCGACGAGACGAACGATGGGGTACCCAAGGACCACGGCCAGGAGGACGGCCGCAGGCAGGAGCAACAGGTAGGGCAGTGTCCGCGAGCCCTTGCCGCGGCCGCCCCGCGGCGGGGCGGGGATGGTGCCCCGAGCCTGCGGCGGGGCGGGGCTGCCCGTTGTCGCCGGCATCATGACTTGAGTGGACATCAGGGTGGCCTTTCACGCGTGCAGGTCAGGGGTGGCGTCGCGCATGTCGTGCGTGGCGACGCCACCCGGAGCTTGTGGCTTGTCAGCCGTTGAGGATCTCGGCGACCTTGGTGTTGGCCTCAGCCGTGGCGTCGTCCACGGATGAGCTGCCGGAGAAGATCTTCACCAGCATGTCCGGGAGGACGGAGTCGGCTTCGACGTTGCCCCACATCGGGCTCACGGGGGTGAAGGCCGAGACCTTCGCAGCCTCGTCGGCGGCGAGGAGGAAGTCGTTGCCCTCGTGCCCGGTGAATGCCGCCTCGGTGTTGGGGATGACCCCACCCTCCTTGGCCAACTGCGTCTGGATGTCGGTGCTGGTCAGGATCTTGACCCATTCGACGGCGAGTCCGCGGCTGTCGCTCTTCTCAGGAACGGCGAGGTCCGAGCCACCGAAGAACGCCGGCGCCGTCTTGTCGGCCTGCACGCCGGGAAGGGGGAAGACGCCGACCTTGTCGGCGAACGCCTCGTTCGCGCCCACCACTGCACCCGGGGCCCACCAGGAGTCCATGACCATGCCCACGTTGTCCTCCTGGAAGACCTCCCAGTTGGTGACCTCGTTGCCGTCTGTGGGAGCGGTGGAGTAGGTGTCGACGAGGTTCTTCAGACGGGTCAGACCGGCACGGGACTCCGTGGAGTCGAGCGAGCCCTTCCATTCGTCGCCGTCCTTGACGGCGATGTCGCCTCCTTCGGCCCAGATGAACGGCAGAGCGCCGTACCAGAACTTGCCCGGGAAGTAGAAGGGGGAGTAGCCGGAGGCCTTGTCCCCCTTGGTCTCGGCCAGCTTGGCGGCCACCTGCTCCAGTTCGTCGAGCGTGGTGGGAACCTCGACTCCCGCCTCCTTGAAGTGGTCCTTGTTGTACATGACGACGCGGACGCCGCCGTAGTACGGCACGCCGTAGCGCTCCCCGTCCAGCTCACCGCTGGGCGCGAGACCCGGCAGCCAGCGATCGGCGCCGAGGTCGTCGGACACGTCACTGAGGTCGCTCAGCAGGCCGGCGTCGGCGAACTTGGCGGTCAGGGAGTTGCCGATCTCCACCACGTCGGGGGCGGACGAGCTGTTCATCGACGTGGTCAGCTTGTCCTGGACGCCAGCCCACTGCTGGAGCTCGACGGTGACGTCGACGTTCGGGTACTTCTCCTTGAACTGCGCGTTCACGGCCTCCACCACCGTTTCCGGCTGGCTGCCATCCATGAGCCACACGGTGAGGGCCCCCTCGGCGTCGGCGGACGGCGTTGCAAGCTCTGGGTCGGCGGCAGCGCCACCCCCGCAGGCGCTCAGCAGCAGCGAGCTCGTCGCCGCAGCGGCGATCATCATTCGGCGGATGTGCATGAGAGTGATTCCCTCCATTGGGTTGTCATGTCCGACGGTGCTTCTTCGCGCCGACTGGATGTGAGTGACACGCTACACCACTTGTAAGAAAGTTTCCAGAAAGAATCCTTTCTTTAGTGGTCAGTGGAGGTGATCCTGTCCAGGAGAGCCTTGCGCGCCGTGTCCACGGCCTCCAGACGAGCCCCGATGAGCGGCCCCCGCACGCCGAGTGTCGACACCTCAATGCGCGGATGAATGGGCGCAATCCTGGAGGTGGATCGTGCCACCGCAGCGGGGAGGTCCGGCCCTGCCAGCAGAGCCGTCTGCCCCGTCAGAACGACGAGTGCGGGATCGAGGATGGTGCCGACCGAGGCGACACCCAGGCTGATGCGGTCCGCCAGTTCGGCCACGAACGCCTCCCCCGGGGAATGTGACGACGGACCCTCCAGCACCTCCCCGTGGCGACGGGCCATCTCCTCGACCGCTGGGGTTCCGACGAGGCGCTGGAAGGATCCCTGGTCCAGGTTGTCGACCCGACTCGGCAGCGGCACCCCGGGCACGGGAAGGTAGCCAATCTCACCGGCAGCCCCACTGCTTCCTGCGCGCACCTTGCCGTCGATGACGGTTGCCATGCCCACGCCACGCCCCATCCACAGGAGGACAAAATCCTCCTCGCCACGTGCCACGCCTTCCCGGCACTCCGCGAGGGCGGCGAGGTGCACGTCGTTGGCCAACTGCAGAGGTACGCCCAATTGCTCGGCGAGGATGCGTCGCAGGTCCCGTGCCTGACGAAGATCGTACGAGAAACTCAGATCCCCCGTGAGGGGGTCCACCACGCCCGGCGAGGCAACCACGGCTGCGAGGATGGGACCCGCGTCCACCCCGGCCTCGTCCACGACGACCCGGGCAGCAGCTACGCAGGAGGCCACGATGTCCTCGCTCAGCGGGACGGACGACGACGCCAGGACATCCCCGTTCAGGGAGCAGAGATCCGCCTGCACGGTGTCTGGCAGCAGTGCCATACCGAGCGCGGCACCCACGCGGGGAGCCAGCACGTAGAGGTCGGGCGCGGGGCCGCGCGCTCCGGGGCGTCTCCCCTGGCTGTGGACGAGCCCGAGCGACTCCAGTCTCGCCAGCGCCTGCGAGCTCGTCACTCGGGACAATCCGGTGTGTTCGGCGAGCTCTGCACGCGTCACACCCCCCACGCGCATGATCTGGCGCAGGGCTGCGGAGTCATTGAGCTCCCGCAGGAGACTCGGCACGCCCGGCTTGGACCTCGGCATCACTGACTCGTTTCTCGTAGTTTTCTTTTGAGTACCTTACGCTGCCGCGGGCATCCCTCGACGCCCGCTCCCGGGTTGACACCACCCACTCCTGTTAATGATACTGATTCTCATGAACTTCAAGGTGTTCCCCCTTCTCGCATCACTGGCCATCGCTCTCGCGCTGGGCGGATGCACCTCGGCCGACGAGGCTGACGGTACTTCCGTGAAGGTGGCCGCAGCCTTCTACCCGCTCGAGTTCGCCGTCAGCAGCGTCGCTGGTGACGCCGTGGACATCACGCCGCTCACCACACCCGGGGTGGAGGCACACGACGTCGAACTGACACCTCGACAGGTGGCCGCCGTGGTGAACTCAGACCTCGTTGTCTATCTCTCCGGCTTCCAGCCCGCCGTGGATGCAGCGGTCAAGGAGGCGGACCCCGCCAAGGTTGTGGACGTGGCCCAGTTCGCCGACCTCAAGAGTCTCGACGAGGAGGCGCACGCCGAACACGCGGCAGATGACGGCGCCGAGGCGGACCACGCCGGCCACGACCACGGCGACATCGATCCCCACTTCTGGCTGGACCCCCTGCGCCTTGCAGCCGTGACGGAGGCCATCGCGGAGCGCCTCGCGGTCATCGACCCCGACCAGGCCACCACGTTCGCGAGCAACGCGAAGTCCGCCCGCAGTGAGCTGTCGGACCTGGACAGCGAATTCACCGCTGGCCTGACAACCTGCGCCCGGCGGGAACTATTCACTTCCCACAGCGCCTTCGGCTATCTGGCGATGCGCTACGACCTGGAGCAGGTGGCGGTAGTCGGTATCGCCCCCGACGTCGAACCCTCCGGTGCGCGGATCGCCGAAGTCCAGAATCTGGCACGGGAGCACGGCGCCACCACCATCTTCTTCGAGACGGCCGCATCCGACGCCGTCGCAAAGTCCATCGCGCGCGACCTCGGCCTCCGGACCGCCGTCCTCGACCCCATCGAATCGGTCACCGACCAGTCCACCGGCGAGGACTATCCTGCGATCATGCGCGCCAACCTTGCAGCCATCCAGACGGCGAACGACTGTGGCTGACAACACTCCCCTACTCGACGCCCAGGGTCTGTACGTGTCGCTGGGTGGTCTCCCCATTCTGCGGGACGTGGGGCTCCAGGTGCACTCCGGCGAGGCCGTCGCCATCCTCGGCGGCAACGGTTCCGGCAAGTCGACAACGTTGCGCACCGTGCTGGGGCTGATCCCCTTCCAGGAGGGCTCCGTCAGGCTCTTCGGTACGGAACTGGCCAACTTCCACGCCTGGGACCGTGTGGGTTATGTTCCCCAGCACTCATCCCTGAACGTCTCGAACGCCACCGTCCGTGAAATCGTGTCATCGGGGCGGCTGTCCCACCACCGTGTCTTCCAGTGGCCGAGCCGTCAGGACCGCGCCCACGTCACCCACGCGCTCGATCTCGTCGGGCTGACGGACCGCGGACGGTGGCCGTTCGTGGACCTCTCGGGCGGCCAGAAGCAGCGCGCCCTCATCGCACGGGCGCTCACCTCCGAGCCGGAGCTCCTCATCATGGACGAGCCGCTGGCAGGGGTCGACCTGCACAGTCAGGCCGGGCTCGCCGGCCTGCTGGGCCAGCTGCGCTCCGACGGGCTGGGCCTCGCAGTGGTCCTGCACGAACAGGGCCCCATGGCAGATGTCCTCGACCGTTGGGTCACGTTGTGTGACGGGCGGATCGTGACGTCGGAGACCCAGGGCGCCACCGACTGCGCCCCGGAACCCGCTAAGACGTCATCCATGGGTTGGCTGGATCCCGTGGCGGGGGTCCGCCGATGATCGAACTCCTGTCCCTGCCGTTCATGCAGCGCGCCCTGCTCGCCGCCCTGCTGAGCGGCCTGGTGGCACCCGCCATCGGCATGTACATCGTGCAGCGCAAGCTCAGCCTGCTGGGCGACGGCCTCGGACACGTCGCCATCATGGGTGTGGGCCTCGCGTTCCTCACCGGCACAGCACCGCTGCCCACCGCCGTGGTGACCTGCGTGGTGGGGGCCGTGGCCGTGGAGTTGCTGCGGCAACGAGGCACGGCAACGGGCGACCTCGGACTGGCCATCCTGTTCTACGGCGGCATCGCCTCGGGCGTGATGATGGCCGGCATCGCCGGGCAGGGCGCAGCCGGACTGTCGGCGTACCTGTTCGGCTCCCTCACCTCCGTCAGCACCGGCGACCTGTGGGCCATCGGCATCCTCGGCGTGGTCATCCTCATCCTGACCATCGGTCTCGGCCCGCGGCTGTTCGCCGTCGCCGTCGACGAGGACTACGCCCGCGTCCTGGGTATCCGGGTGAAGCTGCTGAACCTTCTCATCGTGGTGCTCGCGGCTGTGACGGTGACCATCTCCATGCGCACCGTCGGGCTTCTGCTCATCAGCGCACTGATGGTGATTCCCGTCGCCACCTCCCAGCAGTTGTTCATCGGCTTCAAGGGTGCCTTCTTCGGGGCCATGGGTGTGGGGGTGTTGGCCGCCCTCCTGGGCACGGTGGGCTCCTTCTACATCGACTCGGCCACCGGCGCCACCATCGTGGTGGCCTCCATCGGCCTGCTCGCGGTGTCGTGGCTGGTGGCCGGCCCGTTGCGGAGGCGACGCAACTTCATCCCGTATGTGGAGGACCACCCCCACGGAGCGGTGGAGCATGAGCGGGCCGAGAACCACGACGACGGCCATGCCCACGAGCCGGGCGTGAAGGTCATCCAGCACGGTGACCACGTGGATTATGTGCACGGCGGGCATCGCCATGCCGTCCATGGGGATCACTATGACGAGCACTAGTACGCCCCGCACGACGTGGCAGCGCACAGCGGTGCGCGACTTCCTGGCCGGTGTGGAGGAGTTCCGCACGGCCAGCCAGATCCATGAGGACCTGAAGCGGCTCGGCGACAAGATGGGGCTGGCCACCGTCTACCGCGCCCTGCAGTCGATGGCGGAGTCGGGCGAGGTGGACGTCCTGCGCACACCCGAGGGCGAGTCCGCCTACCGGATGTGCTCCGACGGGCACCACCACCACCTGGTGTGCCGCAACTGCGGCAACGCGCAGGAGATCGCCGCGGAGGTGGTGGAGATCTGGGCCGCAGAAGTGGCCAAACGCCACGGGTTCACCGACGTCGGGCATGAGGTGGAGCTCTACGGCCTGTGCGCCAACTGCTCGTGAGCGTTCACCGCTGCAGGAACGGAAGCGAACGCAGAGCACGGTCCAGATGCCAGGTGGCGTAGGCCGTCACGAGTCCGTGGCACCGGTTGACGGTGGGCTGGGACGTGGCCGACACCACGTCCCAGTCTCCAGCGAGGAGAGCGCCGAGGTGTTCGAGTGCCTCCCCGTCGACACGCGCCGAGGACGGCGGCCGGCAGCGGGCGCACACAGTGCCGCCGCCCTGGGGTGAGAACCACAGCGAGTCCTCACCCACCACACCGCAGTTGGAGCACTCCCCCAGCGTCACCGCCCATCCCGCGACGGCCAGGGAGCGCAGCAGGTAGGAATCGACGATGCCAGCGGCCGAGCGCTGCGGATCAGCCAGGGCAAGCAGGGCCCCCAGCAGCAGCCGGTACTGGGGTAGCGCCGGGGCGCCGTCCTCCGACACGAGCCTGTCGGCCGCCTCCACCAGCACCTCGGCGGCGGTGAAGCGGTCGTAGTCGCCACCCAGTAGACCCGCGTGCAGCGTCTCCACCTGGGTCACCACGTCGAGGGATCCCCGCCCCTGCGCCAACTGGACGTCGATGTGGCTGAACGGCTCCAGCCTTGCCCCGAACTTGCTGCTGGTGCGACGCACCCCCTTCGCCACGGCGCGGACCTTGCCGTGCTGCCGGGTGAACAGGTTGATGATGCGGTCGGCCTCACCGAGTTGGTACGTCCGCAGCACGACTGCTTCGTCCCGGTAGGTGGCCATGTCGGCCATCCTATGACGGAGGTGCCAGGTGCCCGCGTCGCCTGATTTCCCATCGTGCTCTCCAGGCGGCCCCAATCCCGAAGAGCGCGCCACCCATGAGGTACAGAACAGGAATCATCTCGAAGAAGTGCAAGCGGGCCCCGACGATGACCCTGATCGAATAGATGTGGCTCAGCTGGAGCGCCCCGAGTGTCAGAACCGCAATGTTCACCGTGGTGACCGAAGGCGCGAGCCGGATGCAAAGGATCAGGCACAACACAATGGACAGGAGGATGACGAAGAACATCGCCCACACGGAAACGGTGACCAGGGTCGCTCGTGCGCCCACCGGTCCGGCGTAGCCGTCGGCCTCCATCAACTGCTGCACGAACCACACAGCCCTGCCGGGCTCAATCACGGGCATGACGAGGAAAGCCACCAGGAAGAGGATCGCCGCCACCGCGAGCATCCGTCTGGCCAACGCGGACCGGCGCTTGAGTCCGAGTTGTAGTCGTGCATCATCGCGCATCGCCTGCGTATCCGGATAGCCAGGGATGTGCATGCGGCTCATGCAGGGACTCTAACGGCTCGGACGTCCACACTCTCGCTCAAAAGATAGGCTGTCCGCGTGGCTGATACCTATCGTCCCCCGCCGCCGCACCCCAGCGGGGCGCGGCCCCCGCAGATTGCGTCGTCGCAGCTGCCCCGCCACGTCGCCATCGTCATGGACGGCAATGGGCGTTGGGCCAAGCAGCGTGGACTCAAACGCACCGAGGGACACGCCAGAGGCGAGGCATCACTCCTCGACGTGGTGCACGGCGCGCTCGAGATGGGCATTCCGTACCTCTCTGCGTACGCGTTCTCCACCGAGAACTGGAAGCGCTCCCCCGACGAGGTGCGGTGGCTGATGGGCTTCAATCGCGACGTCATCCACCGTCGCCGCGACGAGCTGAACGCCATGGGCGTGCGGATCCGCTGGGCGGGACGCCGCCCCCGGCTGTGGGGCTCCGTGATCCGCGAACTGGAGGACGCCGAACGCCAGAGCGACGCCAACACCAAGCTGACGCTGCAGTTCTGCGTCAACTACGGCGGCCGCGCCGAGATCGTCGACGCCGCGCGGGAAATCGCCCGGCTGGCAGCCGCCGGCAAGCTGAACCCGGAGCGGCTCACCGAGGAGAGGTTCCGCAAGTTCCTCGACGAACCCGAGATCCCGGACGTTGACCTGTTCATCCGCAGTTCCGGTGAGCAGCGCACGTCCAACTTCCTGCTGTGGCAGTCTGCCTACGCCGAGTTCATCTTCCTGGACCAGCTGTGGCCGGACTTCGACCGCCGCGACCTGTGGTCCGCGGTGGAACAGTTCTGCGGCAGGGAACGTCGATTCGGCACGGCCTGAAGGAGACCCACCATGATCCCCACCACCGTCCCCACACTGACGGGCCCTCTCGTGTTGCTGCGGGCGTGGGAGGACGCGGATGCGGCACTCGTCGCGTCGGTCGCCTCCGACCCGATCATCCCCACCATCACCTCCGTCCCGGGTTCCGGGGCCCCGGAGGACATCGCCCTCTACCTCCACCGGCAGCGCCGACGCGCCCTCGACGGCACTGGTCTGTCGTTCGTCATCACCGACATCCGCAGCAAACAGGCCATCGGGAGCATCGGGTTGTGGACCCGGGACTACGACCGCGGGCGCCTGTCCATCGGGTACTGGGTGGCGGCGCAGTACCGCCGCCAGGGCCACGCGCAGGACGCGCTGGCCACGCTGACCCGTTGGGCCGTGGGGCTGCCGGGCGTCGGACGGCTGCAGCTGTTCGTGGAGCCGTGGAATGAGGGGTCGTGGCGTATCGCCGAGAACTGCGGGTTCATGCGCGAGGGGCTGCTGCGGCAGTGGCAACAGGTGGGCGACCAGCGCCGCGACATGTGGGTCTACAGCCTGATCCCCGACCCCGACGACCTCCCCTGAGCCCACCCGGCTCGAGACGCCCGCGCTAACTCCCAACGCCCGCGTCCACAACCCGACGCCCGCGTTAACTCCGGACGCCCGCGGAATAAGGCGGGCGGGGAGACATTGGACGGGCGTGGGCACTCCTGGGCGGGCGTCGAGGATCATGCGAGCTCCTGGAAGGCGCCCACCATCGGCATGGTGTTCCCGTCCAGTTCCACCTGCGTCAAGAGGATCCCGGTGGTGCCGTCGGGGTCCACGAAGAAGTCCGTGCCGAGACCGCCGGACCATCCGTAGCGGCCACGGTGCTCACTGCCTGTCTGGACCGCGACGCCATAACCCCACCCCGTGCCGTTCCAGAATCCCGAGAAAAAGCTGTCGGGTGTCTTGTTCGACGCGGGCACCTGGTCAGTGGTCATCAGGTGAAGGTGTTCCTCGGAGAGCATGCGCCTTCCGTCGACGACGCCCCCATCGGCCAGCATGCGAAGGAATCGGCCGTAGTCGTGCACGGTCGACACAAGTTCGCCATGGCTCACGTCGAATGGCGGCGTGCCTGCGTAGAAGCCACCACCCGCGGGTTCGAGTTCGACGAACCCGTCAGCCGTGTAGCGGTACGCGGCGGGCAGGCGGGCCAGCTCCTTCTCCGGAACCCAGAACCCTGTGTCGTGCATCCCAAGGGGTCCCAGCAGGTCCTCGGCCAGGAGATCTCCCAGCGTGAGCCCCGTCAGGCGCGAGAGGAGTATCCCCAGGACGCCGAAGGAGTGGTGGTAGCGCCACCCCTGGCCGGGCTGGAAGGCCAGGGGTAGATCGGCCAGCAGCCCCAGCCACTCGTCGGCACCCACGAACAGCGGCTCGGCCCCCGCCTCCGTGCCATTGGCCAGCATGGCCGCCTTGAGTGGCGACTCGTCGAAAATGGAGCCGTAGCCGCTGCCGTTCGTCAGCAGATGGCGGAGGGTGATGGCCCGCACGGCAGGCACCGTGTCGGCGAGATCGGCACCGGGGCTGGTCAGGACGCGCCTGGTCGTCAGCTCCGGCAGCCATCGATCCACGGCCGAGTCCAGGCCAATCCGCCCCGCCTCCACTAGGCGCAGGGCCGCGACGGTGGTGATGGCCTTGGTCATGGACTGGATCCGGAAGATCTCGTTCCCCTCAAGGGCCCGCCCGCCGACAGCGGTCACTCCGGCAACGACGACGTCCGCGTCGCGGCCACCGACCTGCCCCACCGCCCCGGGCACCAACCCTGAAGCCACCACCCTGTGCAACATCTCGCTCAGTGACGTCATGCGGGCACTCTACGGTTGCAGGGGATCGGGTAACCCGACCTCATTTCCACACCGATCGTCGCCCTGACCCCTCGACCTCCCGACATCACGACGCCCCGACGCCCGCGTTGCAACCTCGACGCCCGCCCAAAACACCGACGCCCGCCGAATTCGGCGGGCGTCGAGGGTTGGGACGGGCGTCGAGGGTTAGGACGGGCGTCGCGTCGCGTCGGATCAGCGAGCCGTGCGGTTCACCGCGCTCAGAATCGCCTTCATGGAGGCACTCGTGATGCTGGGGTCAACGCCGACGCCCCACAGCACCTGCGCGTCGTCGCCCTCACCGATCTGGCACTCCACGTAGGCGGCTGCCTTCGCGTCGTCGCCGGATTCCAGGGCGTGCTCGCTGTAGTCCAGGACCGTGACGTGCACACCGGTCTCGGCCAGGGCGTCCACGAACGCGGAGACGGGACCGTTGCCCTCGCCGGAGAGGTGCAGGTCCTTGCCGTCGGGATCGTTGACCACGGCGTTGATCTCGAAGTGGCCGTTCTGCGACGACGACCCTGCCGACGTCAGCGCCCACGCACCCTCGGACAGGTACTCGCGGGTGAAGATCTCGAAGATCTGCTGCGAGCTGACCTCGCCGCCCTCAGTGTCGGTGTGGTCCTGCACCACGCGGCTGAACTCCATCTGCAGGCGACGCGGCAGATCCATCTTGGCCTCGGACTTCATCAGGTAGGCCATGCCACCCTTGCCGGACTGCGAGTTGACCCGGATGACGGCCTCGTAGGAGCGTCCGACGTCGAATGGGTCGATGGGCAGGTACGGGGCTTCCCATTCCATCTCCGCCACGGTCCTCCCCTGCTCGGTGGCCGCGTGCTCCAGGTACTCCAGCCCCTTCTTGATGGCGTCCTGGTGGGAGCCGGAGAACGCCGTGTAGACCAGGTCGCCGGCGTAGGGATGGCGCGGGTGCACGGGCAGTCCGGTGCAGTACTCGACGGTGCGGCGCACGTGGTCGATGTCCGAGAAGTCCAGGTGCGGATCGATGCCCTGGGTGTAGAGATTCAGCGCCAGCGTGACCAGGTCGACGTTACCGGTGCGCTCACCGTGGCCGAACAGGCAGCCCTCGACACGGTCGGCCCCGGCCATCTGCGCCAGCTCCGCAGCCGCGACGGCGGTGCCGCGATCGTTGTGCGGGTGCAGGGAGACGGCCACGTGCTCACGGTTCTTGACGTTGCGGCAGAAGTACTCGATCTGATCGGCGTACGTGTTGGGTGTGGAACGCTCCACCGTTGCCGGCAGGTTCAGGATGATCTCCCGCTCCGCGCTGGGCTGCCAGGTGTCGATGACGGCGTTGCAGACCTCGACGGCAAAGTCGGTGGGCGTCTGCGTGAAGATCTCCGGCGAATACTGGTAGCCGAACTCCACGTCGCGCAGGTGCTTGTCGGCGTACTTCATCACCAGTTCGGTGCCACGGGTGGCCATGGTGATGCACTGCTTCTCGTCGATGTTGAAGACGACGCGGCGGAACAGCTCGGCGGTGGCGTTGTACATGTGGATGGTGGCGCGCTTGGCCCCGATCAGGGACTCGGCGGTGCGGCTGATCAGGTCCTCGCGGGCCTGGGTCAGGACGGAGATCGTGACGTCATCGGGGACGTGGCCGCCCTCGATCAGTTTGCGGACGAAGTCGAAGTCGGTCAGCGAGGCCGATGGGAAACCGATTTCGATCTCCTTGTAACCCAGGCCCACCAGCAGTTCGAACATCCGCATCTTGCGGGCCGAGGTCATGGGGTCAATCAGTGCCTGGTTGCCGTCGCGCAGGTCGGTGGACAGCCACCGTGGCGCCTGCGTGATTTTCTGGTCGGGCCACGTGCGGTCGGGAACCTGAACGGGCTCGAACGCCCGGTAGCGGCCAACGGGCATGGGGGTGGGCTGCTGGACGGGCTTGGGCTGGATGCGAGTGGTGAACTGGTTCATGATGATGCTTCCTCGGCTGGGGGTTGTCTATTCGCCAGACACGGCAGATCCCCGCAGCGAGGAGGCTGGCAGTTCAGGACTGGGCCTCGCTGCGGCGACGGAGGAGCAGAACTCGCGATGCCACGTCGCTGAGCCTAACTGCAGCGGGGGCCATGGGCAAGGACCGTCTCACAAACGCGTGTTGCGTCGCGAGAACACAAGGGAACCTCATCCCGATCAACTCCGCCGCGGTGGAGCCGAGCGTTCAGAAGGAGCTCCCACACGTCACCGGCCCTCCGATACACCGCCTGCTCGTCCCTCGCGGGCGGCACTCAGGCAACAGAGGTCGCACCACCACACCGACCCTTCGACACACCGACCGTTCGTTCCTCACGGGCCGCACTCAGGGAACAGTTCGCGGGTCAGAAGCCCAGTCGGTTGAGGTGCTTGGAGTCGCGCTGCCACTCCTTCAGCACCTTGACGTGGAGGCTCAGGTGCACGGGCGTACCCAGCAGTCGGTTGATCTGCTGCCTGGCCTCGGTGCCGATCTCCTTGAGACGCGAGCCGCGATGCCCGATGACGATGCCCTTCTGGGAGTCCCGTTCCACCACGAGGGTGGCGAACACATCCAGCAGGGGCTTGTCCTCGGGGCGATCCGCCCGCGGAATGATCTCGTCGATCATGACGGCGATGGAGTGCGGCAACTCGTCACGGACCCCCTCCAGAGCCGCTTCGCGGATGAGCTCCGCAATCAGCGTCTCCTCCGGCTCGTCGGTGATCTCACCGTCCGGGTAGTACATGGGGCCTTCGGGAAGAAGACCCATCAGGACGTCGGCGACCACGTCCAACTGGTCGTCCTCGGTGGCGGAGCACGGAATCACGTCGGCCCACTCGATGCCCAACTCCTCCCCCAGCTTGCCGACGTCCACGAGGTGCGACAAGACACGGGCCTTGGAGACGAGGTCGGTCTTGGTGGCCAGGACCACGATCTTCGGCTTGTTCCGCAGCTCGGCGATCTGGGAGACGATGTAGCGGTCGCCGGGCCCGATGCGCTGGTCGCAGGGCAGGCACACCCCCACGACGTCCACCTCTGCCCAGGTTTCCCGGACCAGGTCGTTCAGGCGCTCGCCCAGCAGGGTGCGGGGGCGGTGCAGCCCGGGGGTGTCGATCAGCACGAGCTGACCGTCCTCGCGGGTCACGATGCCGCGCACAGCGTGACGGGTGGTCTGCGGCTTGCTGGAGGCGATGGCAATCTTCTGCCCCACCAGCGCGTTGGTCAGGGTGGACTTGCCGGCGTTGGGGCGGCCGACGAAGCATGCGAACCCGGATCGGTAGGTGGTCTCAGTCATCGTCGCGCTCCTCAGCGTCATGGGTGGGGTGGGGGGCGCGGCGCACCAGCACCGTGCCGATCTGGTGTCGGCGGCCAACCGCCCTGTCTGCCGTCATTTCAATACCCTCGAACGTGACCTGGGAACCGGGGATGGGGACCACGTTGAGCAGTTTCGCCATCATCCCACCCACCGTTTCCACATCATCGTCGTTCATCTCGACCCCGAACAGGTCACCCATCTCGTCGAGGGGAAGACGGGAGGAAATCCGGTAGTAACCCGGCTCGAGCTCCACGACGGGTTCCCCCTCGTGGTCGTACTCGTCGACGATCTCGCCGACGATCTCCTCGATGATGTCCTCAATGGTCGCGAGGCCTGCAGTGCCGCCAAATTCATCGACGACGATGACGACGTGCGAGTGGCGCAACTGCATGTCGCGCAGGAGTTCGGTGGCCGGCTTCGAATCAGGTACGAACGTGGCGGGACGCATCAGGTCGGCCACGGTCTCGAGGCGCTCGGAATCCGGGAAGTCGTAGATCCGCTTCGCGACGTCCTTGAGGTAGATGACGCCGAGCACGTCGTCGATGCCGTCACCCACCACGGGGATGCGGGAGAAACCGGAGCGCAGCGCCAGCGACAGGAGCTGGCGCAGGGTGCGGTCGCGGTGGGTGAAGACCATGTCTGGGCGCGGGACCATGACCTCCTTCACCAACGTGTCGCCGAGTTCGAACACCGAGTGGATCATCTTGGACTCGCGGGCCTCGATGACGTCGGCGGCTTGCGCGATGTCCACGAGGTCACGCAGCTCGGCCTCTGAGGAGAACGGCCCGTCGGCGAAACCCTTGCCGGGTGTCAGCGCGTTGCCCAGCAGCACCATGAGCTGGGCAATGGATCCGAACACCGTGGTCAAGAGCGAGATGAGTGGCGAGAACGTCCTCATCACCTGTTCCGGGTGTTGGCGCCCGAGGGTGCGTGGCGCCACGCCCCACAGGATGAACGCCACCACGAACATGATGCCGACGGTGGTGCCGATGCGCCCCCATGGGGTGCCGAGGTTGGTGAACACCACGAGTGCCACCGTGGTGATGGACGTCACCTCGCACAACATCCGCACGAACATCACGGCGTTGATGGAGGGGGCGGGATCCTGGGCGATCAGCTTGATGCGTTGCGCACCACGTCCGTCCTCCTCCGCCATTCGCTCGGCTCGGGACTTGGAAATGAGGGACAGTGCTGTTTCGGCAGCTGCCAGCAGGCCGGCGAAAAGCGCCAGAACCAGCGCGACAGCCAACTCAATCCACTGGGACTGGGTCATGGGGAGGTGATCAACTCGCTCGTGTGCGGGAAATGTAACCCCATCAGTCTAGCGAGGGCGGCGCTCGTCCCGCACAACGCGCAACGGGCCGCGACCAGGAGGTCGCGGCCCGCTTCAGCAACAATCGATCAGCTGAACATCACGATGTTGTTGAACACCCAGCGTTGTTCCTGGAGGAACGTGTTGGCACCCATGGAGGTGGGCAGGTAGACGGTGGTCCAGATGAAGCTGCGGCAGCCGTTGCGGCCGCTTTCCGCTGTGTCGCATTGGGTCTTCCACAGGCGGCCGTCGGTGGACGTCCAGTTGTTGGTGTATCCCAGCTTGTTGGTGGTCCACAGCGACCGTGCGGAGGGGAGGTACGTCAGGTTGTTGAACGTCCATCCCGTGACCCACTGCAGCGTGCCGTTGACGGGCTTGACCTGCGATGCCCAGATGTCGGTGAAACAGCGGGTCGTCTGCGAGTACGCCTCGCACCTGGTGAACCACTGTCGACCGTTGACCTTGTGGTAACCGGGATCGGTGTACACGTTGACAGGGCGCTGCGTCGGCGTGGCGCTGGGCTTGACCGTCGGTGTGGCGGTGCCCGTCGCCGTGGCGGTCACCGTCGTGGTGGCCGTGGTGGTCGAGGTGACCGTCGCCGTGCTGGTGGAGGTCACCGTGGCCGAAGAGGTCGCGGTGGCCGTGGCCGTCGACGTGGCGGTCACGGTCGGGGCGGTTGTGGTTGCCGTCGCCGTGGACGTGGCCGTCTGGGTGGCGGTCGAGGTGGCCGTCACCGTGGGTGCCGTCACCGTGACTGTCGGACTGGCCGACGGGGTCGTGGTCGCCGTGGCGGTGGGGCTGGGTTCGACGGCATCCTTGACCTCGAAGGCGGGCAGCGTCGCGACGACACCCGTCTGAAGGATCTGGGTCCCGTCACGGTCCGCGGTGGCGTTGAACGTCACCGACGGTGTGAAGGAGCCAGCGGCGAGGTCCGCAGCGGTGACCGTGTGCTTGGCGGTCGTGCACTGCTGCGTCGCCCCGGCCGCCAGGTTGGCCCAGCGGCAGTTCGGGGTGCCCGATGGCAGGACGCCATCGAGGTTGGAGGCGGTCGGGAACGCCGCGATCACCTGGGCGGACGTGTTGGTGTAGCTGATCGAGAACGTCAGCACGTCACCCACCTTGACGGGGGTTCCCAGAACGTCGGTGCGCGCCAGGGCAACCGTCAGGTACTTCTGGACCGGCGGGAGCTCGGTACCGAAGACTTCGAGTTCCGCAACGGCCACGTACTTGTTGTTCTGGGGGTCGAGCGGAACGCTGACAGTGTCGCCGGCCGTGGTGAGGATCTGGAGACGGACGAACGTGCCCTGCACCCCATCCAGCGGCACGGTCTTCACGGCGTTGGTGTCGGCCCAGGTGCCCGATGTGACCTCAACGAGCGAATCGAGCGAGTTGCCCACGAGGATCTTCCACGTGAGCGGGCGACCGTTGTTGTCACCCGCGCCGGTTCCGCCCTGCTTCGGGGTGAAGAGGAGGCGATCCAGAGCCGCACCGTTTTCGCCGACCGACAGGTCGATGTTGTACGGGAACGTCTGGGTGGCAGCCCAGGGCGAGTGGAACCAAGTACCGGGGTTGCCGTCGAACATGTTCGAGGGCGGGAACACCTGGTTCGGTGGATTGTTCTGGTAGGCGAGGTCGTTCACCAGGGTCACGGGCAGCGGCGCCACCGCGGTGTCGGGAACGGCAACCCTGACCCGGATCTCGGCGGCGGAGACAAACTTGGCCGCCACGTCCCCATAGCTGGAGAGTGCGCGCAGTCGCAGGTACTGGTAGGTGCCATTCAGCAGCACCGACTTCGCTGTGTTGTCGTTGGCGAAGTTACCCTCGGCCACCCTGGCGAGCGTCTCCAGGCTGTCGCCAGCCCAGAGCTCGTAGCCGTCGATGTTGCCGTTGCTGCCGGTTGCACGGGGAACGTACTCGAACTTGGTGACGGCCACCGGCGCGTCACCGAGCTTCATGTCCACGTCGACGGGCAGCGTGGTTCCGGCATACGGGGTGTGCCACAACGTGGCGGTGTCTCCATCGAATGCGTTCGCAATTTCCTCACCCGGTTGTGCCGGCGGGGTGTTGACGACCGTGATGGGGATGACCTTCGTCGGGTTCTGGCCGGGCTTCAGGACCATGGTCACGGTCGCGGTCCCGGTGGCACTGTTGCCACCGATGGAGGCCGTGGCCTTGACGGACCCCACGCCGGGGTCGGCCGAGCTGGGCACGGCGACGGTCGTGGTGAACGTCCCCGTCGCTCCGGCGGCCAGGGTGAGTGGCGCCACCGCGCTGGCGGTCCAGCCAGCAGGCACGGTGATGGTCGGCGTGAACGTAAGGGGGTCACCGCCGACGTTGTTGGCTGTGAAGCTCACCGTGTTGTCGCCACGATTGACCGTTTGCGCCTCTGCAGTGATGGAGAGCGGAAGAGCAGCCAGCCAGTCCATGGAGATGGTCATGTAACGAATCTGGTTGTTGGTGCCCTCGAACAGGAGCCCGTAGGTGCCTGCCGTGGGGAGCGCCGTCAGGGTCGAGTAGGACATGGAGCCCGGTTCGAACACCTTGGAACCGGACCATGTCGCACCGTCGTCGAAGGAGACGCGGACGGTGCCGTTGCTGCGGCCGCCGGTGTTGGCGGAGTTGGAGAACAGCAGGACCTTCGCCTGGGCGCTTCCCTCTGCCGCATTGGGGTAGGCCCGGATGATCGAGGCGTTGTTGTTGGGGTCGATGAGCGTGGTGTCGACGGTGACGGGCCCGTAGGTCTGGCCTCCGTCGGAGGAGTAGGTGACCTTGCGCGCCTTGGTGCCGTCGGAGGCCCGAGAGTTGATCATGAGTCGGCCGTCGGAGAGTTCCACGACCTTGTTCTCGTCCATCCCGGTACCGACCGGTGTGCCGTTGTTCCACGTGGCTCCGTGGTCATCCGAGTAGACGGACATGGCCTCGTAGGTGCCGCCATCCTTGATGGTGAACTGCTGCACCAGCCTGCCGGCATGCGTGCCGTACTTCAGCTGGATCCCCTCCCCGGAGGCGGCGAAGCGGCTGACCCAGGTCGGGGAGTCGGTGATGGCTGCGGTGATCACCGTCGGGACGCTCCAGGTCACACCGTTGTCGGTGGACCGGGTGACTGCTGCGTGGAGGACGTTGCGGGCGTTCTCGTCCGTGCCGGCCTGCGATCCCTGGAAGCTGACGTCATAGGACTTCACGAAGAAGCTGAAGATGTCACCCGTGGTGCGGTCCACGACGTAGGAGGGATCGGAGTAGCCGTACTTGGGGGCTGCGGGATTGCCGGCCGCGACCGTGGTCACGGGCCCCCAGGTCTGGCCGCCGTCGGTGGAGCGGCGCTGGATGATGGAGTTCGGGTTCGGGGCGTCGCCACAGCCGCCGGGCCGACCGTCCCACGAGGCGAGGATGTCGCCAGTGTTGGTCGTGGTCAGCGCGGGGATGCGGTGGCAGGTGAACCCGAAGTCGCCGGCGCTGGCAAGGGCCACGTACTCGCCGACGGGTCGCGGCCCGGCGGGGCCGGTCCCTACGGGCAGGCTGCCAGAAATCGTGGTCACCAGAGGAGCGGTGCCATCAGGATTTCCTGCAGTATTGATCGGGGTCTCGGTGAAGGTGAGCGCGTAGTTGGCGACGCCGGCAACAGCGTCAGCGGCGGTGACGGTGTATGTCAGCGCGGGGTACGTCGACGCGGGGGTGCGGGAGCAGTCATATTTGCCTCCGACGCCAGCCGGGAGGGCCTTCCAGTTGCAACTGGAGGGGTTGGCCAGCGTGGTGGACGTGCCGACGATGTCCCGCTTGGGGGCTCCGGTGTTCGACTCCATCCGGAACCGCACGGTGACGACGTCACCGACGTTGTAGGTGCCCTTCGCCGGTGACACCGAAGCAATGCGGATCTGGCCGTTGGCCGTCTGGACCCACTCTCCGACGGGAACCGCCTGGGCGGTTTGACCGAGGGGCAGGACCAGCGCAATCGTGGTGACGAGGGCGGTGAGCATCACCAGTAACCGGGGTCGGCGCCATGCAGCTCTCATGAGTGTTCCTCCTATATCGCCCAACACCGGCGTCGGACAGACTGCCTAGAACTATGGGTCAGACATCAGACGAGTGTCAATGATCGGTCGGGAGGACGTCCTGAATGAACATGGTCCGTGAGCGGACCCACTTGGCCCGCGGTGGCGGCAGGTTCAGCTGGACGTGCGCTCCGCGCGGGCAATCTCCCAGGCGGCGATGATCTTGTCGTTGAGACCGAACATCACTGCCTTCTCCTCCGGCTCGGCGTGGTCGTGGCCCAGCAAGTGCAAAAGCCCGTGGATGAGGAGGTACTCGGCCTCCGCGTCGGGTTCGCGACCGTTCTCCGCGGCCTGCTTCGCCGTCACCTGTGGGCACAGGACGATGTCGCCCAGCAGACCCATGGGCGGTTCCTCGTCCTCGTCAGGGGCGCGGAGTTCATCCATGGGGAAGCTCATGACGTCGGTGGGGCCCGGCAGGTCCATGAAGCGTTCGTGGTAGTCGGCCATGGTGGTTTCGTCCACCAGCAGGATCGACAGATCGGCCAGAGGATGGATCCGCAGCTTGTCGAGCGCGAATCGAGCGAGTGCAACGAGGCCAAGCTGGTCCGCTTCGACGCCGGACTCGTTGTTGACGTCGATCACGGCTTCCTCCCTGCCCTGTACTCAGGGGTGCTGGGGTCGAGGGTGTCGAACTTGTCGTAGGCGGCCACAATGCGACCCACCAACTGGTGGCGCACGACGTCGCGGGACGTCAGCGTGCAGAACTCGATGTCGTCGATGCCGTCCAGGATCCCTTGAACAACGCGCAGCCCGCTGCGGACGCCGCCCGGAAGGTCGACCTGGGTGATGTCGCCGGTCACCACCATCTTGGAGCCGAACCCGAGGCGGGTGAGGAACATCTTCATCTGCTCTGCGGAGGTGTTCTGGGCTTCGTCGAGGATGATGAAGGCATCGTTGAGAGTGCGTCCACGCATGTAGGCCAGCGGCGCGACCTCGATGGTGCCGGACGTCAGGAGCTTGGGGACGGCATCGGCCTCCACCATGTCGTGCAGGGCGTCGTAGAGCGGCCTCACATAGGGGTCGATCTTGTCGCTGAGGGTGCCGGGCAGGAAACCGAGCCGCTCCCCCGCCTCGATGGCCGGGCGGGTGAGGATGATGCGGCTGACCTGTTTGGTCTGCAGCGCCTGCACGGCCTTGGCCATGGCCAGGTACGTCTTGCCGGTGCCGGCGGGACCGATGCCGAAGACCACGGTGTGGCGGTCGATGGCGTCCACGTACCGCTTCTGGTTGACCGTCTTGGGGCGGACCGTCTTACCGCGCGCCGAGACGATGTCGGCTGTGAGGATCTCGCTGGCCTTCGCGTCGGGGTCGCTGGACATGCCCACGACGCGCTCGACGGTCTCGGCCGTGAGGCCCTGACCTGTGCGGATGATGGTGACGAGCTCGGTGAAGATGTCCACGGACTGGGCGATGTCGGCGGTGGTGCCCGTGAGGGTGATCTGGTGGCCGCGGACGTGGAGGTCGGCCTCGAGGGCATTCTCGAGTGTGCGCAGATACTCGTCACGAGGGCCCAGCAGGTTGACCATGTCGATGGAGGCCGGCACCTGCAGGATGCGTGTGCCCTCGGCCCTGTCGAGTGCGGTGATGGGATTCAGGATTCTCGCCTTCTCAGGTTTCTTCGGAGCGGAGATCGCTCCTGTCCGGTGGGGAAAGTCTAGTGCGCCAGCCGGAAGACCGGCTGGCGCACGACAGCGGTGCTGGAATGGCCTGCTTCAGGCGTCCAGTTCCTCGTCTTCGTCCTCGGAGATGATGTGCATGGCGGCTTCCTCGGCACTGGCGGCACCACCGCTGAAACCGACGTCGGTGCCGAGCGTCGCTTCGCCTCCCGGTCCCTGCACGCGCATGAGTCGCCCTGCACGCTCGCCGCCCACTTCTCGGTCCTCCTTGGATGCATTCCACTCAACATCGGAAGCCTTCTTCTCGGGCTCCTCCTGCTTGATGCGCTGGTTGATCGTCTCGCCCTGGCGCATCTCCTCCGGTGTGTTGCCGAATCCCTGGGCGGCTGACCACTGCTCCGGGGCGGTGTACCCCTCATCGAGGACGTCCTCCACACCACGATCAATCAGGGAGTCCGCTTCCTGAATCTGATCGAGCTGTTCGGACTCGTCCGGGACTGGTGTGTCGAAGTCGGCTGTGTCGCTCATGCCCCCATCCTGCCACCAGTTCAGGGTCGGTGACCGGCAAACACCCACCCCTTTCCCAACTGGGGTTGGCTTCGGCATCCGCGTAGGATGCGCCAAATGACCAAGGCAGAGGACGCACCCGCCGAGCGCGCTCGCTTCGCCCGCCCCATGCACGGAAACTTCGACCTGATCGTGGCGCTGTTCTGTTCGCTGCTGTTGATCTCCAACGTGTCGGCCGTGAAACTGATTGCCTTCGGCCCCCACGTGGAGGTCTTCGGGTTCCCGCTCCTGCCGCTCATCACGGACGGCGGGGCTCTGCTCTTCCCCCTCACCTACATCTTCGGCGACGTGCTGGCCGAGGTGTACGGGATGCGTGGCGCCAAGCGGGCGATCCTCATCGGGTTCGGCGTCTCGATCCTGGCGTCAGGCACTTTCCTCCTGGTGGGGGTCGCACCCCCGGCCGACGACTGGGGGAACCAGGACGCGTTCGATGCCATCCTCGGGTTCGTGCCCCGCATAGTGCTGGCCAGCCTGCTGGGGTACCTGGCCGGTCAGTTGCTGAACGCGTTCGTACTCGTGAAATTGAAGGAGCGGGCCCCGGGCGGTTCGCTGTGGTCACGGCTCATCGGCTCGACGCTGGTGGGCGAGGCCGCAGACACCACCATCTTCTGCATCGTCGCCTTCGGGGGCATCGTGACGGGCGGCACACTGGTGAACTACATCCTCGTGGGCTACGTCTACAAGGTTCTCGTGGAGGTTCTGCTGCTGCCCGTGACGTACAGGGTCATCGGGCTCGTCAAGAGGCACGAGCCGAGCCTGGGGCAGTCCTGACCCCCACCTGGAGTCCCCCCACGACGGAAATGTGCGCACAGATCCCCGAAATGGTCCCCCAGGTGGTGTGGAACACAATTCAGGCGCACGTATTCGTCAGGCGCGGCGTAAGGACGGGTCAGCTGCGGGTGCGACCGGCGTAGAAGCGGCCGAGGAACTCGTCGCGGAACGCCTCAAAGTGGCCTGATGTCATGGCTGCGCGGATGTCGTCGACGAGTCGCACCGTGAAGCGCTCGTTGTGGATCGTGGCCAGCGTGGAGGCCAGCATCTCCTTGGCCTTGAACAGGTGGTGCAGGTAGGCCCGTGTGTAGTGGGCGCACGTGTAGCAGTCGCAACCATCCTCGAGCGGTTCGAAGGAGCGCCGCGACCCGGCCGTGTTCACGTTGTACCGGCCGTCGGCGGTGTAGATGGCCGCGTTGCGGGCCACCCGTGAGGGGTTGACGCAGTCGAAGGTGTCGGCCCCGGCGGCGACGGCCGCAAACAGGTCGTCAGGTTCCGAGATCCCCAGGAGGTGGCGGGGTTTGTCATCGGGCAACTCGTCGGACATCCACCCGACGATCGTTCCCAGGTTCTGCTTCTCCAGGGCCCCGCCGAGGCCGAAGCCGTCGAAGGCGCGGCCTTCGACCTCGAGATCGGCCAACCCGCGGGCCGCTTGCCGTCGGAGATCCTCGTACTGCGCACCCTGGATGACGCCGAAGAGGGCCTGGTACGGCTTGCCTGCGCGTTTCGTGGTCAGGCGATTGTGTTCGGCGAGGCAGCGGATCGCCCACTCGTGGGTGCGGACCACCGACCGCTCCTGGTAGGGCCGGGTGTTCATGAGGGTGGTCAGCTCATCGAAGGCGAACATGATGTCGGCGCCCAGTTGGTGCTGTATCTGCATGGAGACCTCGGGCGTGAAGCGGTGCTTGTCGCCGTTGAGGTGGCTCGTGAACGTGACGCCGTCGTCGTCGACGTGCGCCATGCGGGTTCGCCCCTCGGCGATGACGTCGTCGCTGGCCATCCCCGCTGTGTCCATGGCCAGAACCTTCTTGAAGCCGGAGCCAAGGCTCATGACCTGGAAGCCGCCGGAGTCCGTGAACGTCGGCCCCGGCCAGTTCATGAACGTGCCCAGACCGCCAGCCTCGTCGACGATGTCGGCCCCCGGCTGCAGGTAGAGGTGATAGGCGTTCGCGAGCACCGCCTGGGTGCCCATGTCGGTGAGCGCCTCCGGCAGCACGGCCTTCACCGTGGCCTTGGTCCCCACGACGATGAATGCGGGCGTCTCGATGGCGCCGTGGGGTGTGCGGATGGTGCCCGTCCGCCCATGGCCCTCCAGGCGGGTGGCCACGTCAAAGCCGAAGCCCGTGTTCCCCGCCTTGGCGGGGAACAGTGCGTCGCTCATCCGGAGAAGGTCTCCTTCAGCCATCCGAACACGCCTTTGCCGCCACCGCGGTGCACGTCTGCTTCCGGGTGCATCTCGTCGCGCTCGCCGGCCAACTCGCGCAACAGTTCGCGCTGTCGGTCGTCGAGCCGGGTGGGCGTCTGGACCAGGAACGTGATGCCCAACTCTCCGCGTCCACCACCACGGAGCTTCGGCACGCCCCGGCCCCGGAGCGCTATACGGGTGCCGGACTGGGTACCGGCCGGGACCTCGACGGCGACTGAACGGTCGGCCTCGTCGGAGCCGTCCCACTCCGCCTCCAGGGTGCTGATGTTCACGGTCGTCCCCAGTGCTGCAGCGGTCATGGGTACCTTGACCACCATCTCGAGGTTGTCCCCGTCGCGTCGGAACGTCCCATGTTCGGCGACGTGGAGTTCCACGTACAGGTCGCCGGCGGGGCCGCCTCCCGGCCCCACCTCACCCTGTCCCTCGAGGTGGATGCGGATGCCCGTGGAGACACCGGCGGGGATGCGGACGGAGATGGTGCGTGCGGAACGGACGCGCCCCTCACCGGAGCACTCGCCGCAGGGACGGGGAATGGTGGTGCCGTACCCGCGACAGTTCGGGCAGGGCTGTGAGGTGCGGATGTCGCCGATGAAGCTCCGCTGGATCTGCGACACCTCGCCGTTGCCGTTGCACGTCGCGCAGGTCACGGGCTCGGAACCAGGCTCACCGCCGCGTCCCTGGCACTTGGGGCAGACCACTGCGGTGTCCACCTTGATGGGTTTGGTGGTGCCGAACACGGCCTCGTGGAGCGGCAACTGCACCCGCACCAGAGCGTCCTGGCCCTGCCTGACCCGCGAGCGCGGGCCGCGGGCACCCTGGGCGCCGAACATGGCATCAACGAGGTTGGAGAAGTCGAATCCGCCGGAGAACCCACCACCCCCTCCGAAACCGGAGAACCCGGCCGCCGACTGGTTCATGGGGTCGCCGCCACGGTCGAAAATGGCCCGCTTGTTGGGGTCGCTGAGGACCTCGTAGGCCTCGTTCAGCTCCTTGAACTGGTCGGCGGCGTCCTCGTCGGGCGCCACGTCGGGATGCACCTTCATGGCACGCCGTCTGTAGGCCTTCTTGATCTGCTCGGCGGTGGCCTCTCGGTCCACGCCCAGGATGTCGTAGTAGTCCTTGCTCATGAGTGGTGTCGACTCATCCTTCCAACAGGAAACGGCTGACGTATCGCGCCACCGCGCGTACGGAGGCAATCGTGGACGGGTAATCCATGCGGGTGGGCCCCACCACACCCAGATTCGCGGCAATGTCACCGCTGGGGCCGTACGCCGAGGCGATCAGCGACGTGGACTGGAAGCCCTGAGCCGTGTTCTCCTGGCCGATGCGAACGGTGATGTCCCGGTCACCGGAAACCTCACCCAGCAGGCGCAACAGCACCACCTGCTCCTCGAGGGCTTCCAGCAGCGGCCGCATCCCGGTCTGGAACGCGCTCCCGAAGGTGGCGAGGTTCGGCATGCCAGCCACCACCACCTGCGACGTCGGCTCCGAGGCCAGCAACTCCAGCACCACGGAGATCACCGGGACAGCGATGGCGCGCTCCAGATGGTTGAAGCCGTCGAGCATCATACCCAGCGCGCCGGCCGCATCCGCCGGAGCCTTCCCGACGGTGGCCTCGCGGATCTTGACGCGCACCGTCGCGAGTATCCCCTCGTCGTGGGAGGGCAACTCGAGGATTTGCTGCTCCACACGACCCGCGGAGTTCACGACGATCACCATGAGGCGTTCCGTGGTCAGCGCGACGAGTTCGATGTGGGCGATGGTGCTGCGCTGGGCAACGGGGTACTGGACGACGGCCACCTGGCGTGTCATCTGCGCCAGGAGCCGCACCGTGCGCGTGACGAGGTCGTCGACATCAACGGCACCGGTCATGAAGGTCTGGATGGCGCGACGTTCAGCGCCCGACAGTGGCTTGACCGTGGCCAGCTTGTCAACGAAGAGCCGGTATCCCTTGTCGGTGGGGATGCGCCCAGCACTGGTGTGGGGCTGCGTGATGTAGCCCTCCTCCTCCAGCACGGCCATGTCGTTGCGCACGGTGGCGGACGACACGTTGAGTTGGTGACGTTCCACGAGCGCCTTCGAGCCCACGGGCTCCCGGCTGGCCACATAGTCGGTGACGATGGCCTTCAGTACGGCCAGCTTTCGGTCGTCGAGCATCATCACCTCCTGATGGTTGGCACTCAACACAGACGAGTGCCAGTGTACGGCTGCCCGGAAGTGACCGCCAACCGGCGCACAGACCCGGTGGTCACTCCGCCATGGACGCCTAAGCTGTCGTGCATGACTTCAACGAGCATCGGCGAATGGCGCGAACTGGCCCCCGGCATCCACTGCGTCACCTGTGAACCGGAGCACGTCAACGTGGGACTGGTGGTGGGTGCCGACGCCGCCATGCTCGTGGATGCGGGCTCCACGCCCGAGCAGGGTGCCGCTTTGCTGGAAAGTGCGCGCCAGATCGCGGGAGTGCCCGTGACCCATGTGGTCATCACCCACAACCACCACGACCACTGGCTGGGTCTGGCGGGGATGAAGGACCTCACGAGCATCGCGCACGAGAACCTGCTGGGCGAGCCGTCCCGCGCCACTCGCGCCTTCGCCGACTCCATCGGCATGACTGAACTCCCGCAACCCACCATCACCTTCTCCATCGCCAAGGCCGTGAACCTCGGCGGCGGGGTGCGGCTCGAGATGCTGCACTTCGGGGGTGCTCACACCCGCGGCGACGTGCTGGTGATGGTGCCGAGCGGCAACGTGATCTTTGCTGGCGACATGCTCGAGTCCGCCGGGGATCCCCAGTTCGACGAGACGTCGAACATCAAGAACTGGCCCACGGCCCTGGACGGCGTGCTGGGGGCGGCCAACGAGTCCACACAGTTCGTGCCCGGCCACGGCCACGTGGTCGACCGCAATTTCGCGTTCATCCAGCGCGCCGAGATCGGCATGCTCTACGGCAACACCGAGATGCTCATCCAGCAGGGCACGAAGGTCCAGGACGCCGCAGAGGCGAGCGACTGGCCCTTCACAGCGGAGACGCTGAAGGTGGCGCTGCCGCTGATCTACGGGGAGTTGGAGGCGATCGGCATCAAGCCCCGCACCCAGTTGCCCATCAGTTCGCTCTGAGCAGGACTCAGCCGACGACGGGCATTTTGGCCGCGGCGGGCCAGTACTGCTGCGCAGTCATCCACACCAAGGTGTCACAGGCCACCAGAAGGCCCTTGGAACGGGACAGCAACGTGTAGGCCAACCCGTCCATGGTGCGGCTCACGCCACCATTCTCTGTGACCATCAACGACCCCGCCAGGTGGTCCCACGGATGCATGGACGTGTAGTACATGAAGTCGATGTCACCGTGCAGGACGGCCGGGTAGTCGAACGCGCACGCGAAGTGCGACCACACCACGGGGGCCAGATGCCCGTGGGCGGTGAATCCGTGCATGGACTCCTTGGACGATGCGCCAAGCGGCAGACGGCTGGTGCGGGAGGAGACGATGGGCTCACCGTTCATGCGGACACCGGCGCCCCGCTCCGCCACGTAGGCGCGCCCCGTCTGGGGCTGCCAGATCCAGCCCCGGGTGGTGATGCCGCCCTTCGTCTCCGCCACCATGACGCCGTGCTCATCCCGGCCGCGCACGAAGTTCCGGGTGCCGTCGATGGGATCGATGATGAAGGCGTGATCGGCATTCGGCAGCAACTTGCGACGGTCCGGGTGATCGAAGACCGCCTCCTCCCCCACCACGACAGCCTGCGGGAACGCGGCCTGGAGGCGGGTGGTCAGATATTCCTCGGCCTCCTTGTCGGCCACCGTCACGAGGTCGTGGGGGCCAGACTTCTGGGTGATCTGATCGTCCTCCAGAGTTCTGAAGCGAGGAGTGATGACTTTCTCAGCCGTCTCCTGCATGAGCTCAAGGATGCCGTCCGTGTCCATGCCGCAACCCTAGCCTCCGACGCGAGGGGCTGCGCTCAGTGGGGGTCGACGTGGTCCTGCGTGACGAAATCGATGAGCTTCTCCACCTTGGTATTCAGCTGCGGTTCCAGGTGCCGCCAGGAATCCACCCGTGCCAGGATTGCCTGCCAGCCGCGGGCGATGTCGGCCTGGTCCTCATGGGCCAACCGCAGCGCCTTGAGCGTGCCCTTCTTGAAGTCCACGTCGCGGGGGATTTTCGGCCACGCCTTGAGGCCCACTCGCTCAGGCTTGACGGCCTGCCAGACGTCGATGTATTCGTGGCCCTCCACCAACACCACGTCGCGGTACCCCGCGGTGTAGACCTCCTTCACGATGCGCGACTCCTTGCTACCCGGAACCAGGTGGTCCACCAGCACGCCGAGGCGTCGCCCGGGCTCGGGGGCGAACTCCGCGACGATGGCGGGGAGATCGTCGATGCCGCCAAGGAACTCCACGACCACCCCGACGTGGCGGAGGTCCTCACCCCAGACCTTCTCGATGAGTTCGGCGTCGTGGCGTCCCTCGACGTAGATGCGGCTGGGCAGCGCCACCCTCGCCTTGGCGGGGGCATCGCCAGCTCGTGAGCCGGAGGCGGTGTACTTCGGTTTCTTCGGCGCAGTGCGCAGCGGTGGACGAAGAGCGACAGGCTCACCCTCCAGCATGAATCCCGCACCGAACGGGAAGCTGCGGCGCTTGCCTCGCCGGTCCTCCAGCACCACGAGACCGTTCTCCCAGCCGACGACGGCTCCGCAGAAGTCGTCGAACTCGACCACCGCGTCCATCTCCACCTGCACGTCCCGGGTCTGCTTGAGGTGGGCCTTCTGCCAGCCGGGCTTCAACACGTCGGATCCATAGCGTTCCACGGGCGCCACAGTAGGCGTCATCCACCCCGTGCTGGGGGCGCCACACCGAGGGGCGCGCCATGTAGTCGACCCGTGGGGGCAAGATGGGCCCATGAGCACCCGTGATCTGAGATCCCGCCGGCTGAGCTATGACGCCGACACCCTCGTGGACAACCCTGCCGGCGAGCCGTTCGACCTGTTCGACGCCTGGATGTCGGACGCGACGGCAGGGCAGGACGAGGGTCGCCCGTTCGAGGCGACGTCGATGACCGTGTCCACCGTCACCCAACTGGCCGACGGGACGTGGCAGCCGCAGGCCCGCGTGGTGCTGCTGAAGGAGTACGACGAGGAGGGTTTCGTGTTCTACACGAACCTGGAATCGGACAAAGGCAGGGCCCTGGCCGCCAATCCGCGGGTCTGCCTGAGCTTCAACTGGAGCGAACTGGAGCGCCAGGTGCGCATCGACGGGGTCGCCCACCAGGTGGACCGCTCGCAGGTGAACGACTATTTCTCGGTCCGCCCTCGTGCCTCGCAGACGGGCGCATGGGCGTCGCACCAGAGTCAGCCCATCGGTTCCCGCGAAGAACTGGAGCAGGCGTTCAGCGATGCCGAGGAGCGGTTCGCTGAACAGCCAGTGCCGGTTCCCCCATTCTGGGGCGGGTTCCGGGTGGTGCCCCAGCGGATCGAGTTCTGGCAGGGCCGTCGCTCCCGGCTGCACGACCGCATCGTGTTCACCCGAACCGACGCCGGCTGGGACGTCACCCGTCTCTGCCCCTGACGCCACCGCTGTGTCACGACGCCATCGACGCACAAGAACGCCACTGATGTATCAGTGGCGTTCTCGCGTGGCGGTGGTCGGGCCATCGACGGTGGCGATCCAGGGGTGGCCAGAGCGGCTCAGGCCAGGGACACCTTCTTGTTCCACGAGACGACGGTTCGCCAGATGAGGACTGCCGAGACGATGAACAGCACCGGGAAGAAGCCCAGGGGCATGATGTCCGGGTTGTTGTTCTGCATCAGCGTCTCCAGGTAGTTGACGGACATGACGGCCAGGTGCCCATCCACCCCCGGCCCCAGACCCAGGGGGACCGCGACGATGCCCACGAGCAGCAGGACCTGCATGACCAGGTACAGGACGAACCAGACGATGATGGGGCCACCAATGCCCAGGCGGTTCATCCGGGACTCACTGCCGAGCGAGGCCGCGAAGTAGTACTGCGCAATCCCGCCGACGCTCAGTGTGACGAACAGGAAACCGAGGAAGATCCACGTCCACAGCGGAGCCACGCCCACCGCGGAGCGCAGGTTGCTCATGAGGGCGGCCCAGGTCATCCCATCGCCCATGGCCCGCGCGCCGCCGAAGATGACGGGCACAGCCAGGACCACATTCCAGAGCAGCGTCACGACGGTGACGATGGCTCCCCAGAGGAACTTGGCCCCGTAGATGGTGGACCCCTTCACCGGCAACGACTGTGTGAAGTAGCCGGTCTTGCTGTAGCTCGACCGCCAGTAGTCGAATGCCAGCCCCAGCTGCACGACGAACAGAAATGCGGCCACGGCAACGAACGACAGGATGAATCCGAGGACTCGGATGAAACCCCACGGCGTGTACGCCATCAGGGTCCCCACCACCGTCAGAAGCGTCGCAACACCGAACACCACGGCGAGCCAGGTGCGAGTGCGCAGGTATTCGTGTGTGATCAACGTGCTGACCATTGGTAAACCTCCCTGAACAGTTGGTCGATACTCATGTTGTACTGGCCGCGCAGGTCGTCCACTGCGCCCTCCAGCAGGACCTTCCCGTGGCGCATCAGGACGACGCCGTCGAGGATGGGCTCCAGATCGTGCACCAGGTGCGTGGAGATCAACACCAGTGAGTCCTCGGACAGGTTGCGGACCATGCCGTCGAGGATGACCTGCCGTGCAGCCGGGTCGACGCCGGAGATGGGTTCGTCGAGGAGGTACACCGTGGCCTGCCGGGACATGGCCAGGGCAATCTGCACCTTTTCCCGCATGCCCTTGGACATTGCCTTCAGCCGCGTGGACTGCTGCAGCCCGAAGTATCCGATGAGGTCCTCGGCCTTGGCGACGTCGAAGTCGGCGAAGAAATCCCGGTACAGGCGGACGCACTCGCTGACGCGTGCATTGTCGGGCAGGAAGCTGGCGTCCGGAAGGAATGACACGTGTGCCTTGGACTCCGGGCCGGGCCGGTGTCCGGCGATGGTGACGTCCCCCTCGTGGTCGGCCAGCACCCCGGCCAACACCTTCAGCAGAGTTGTCTTCCCGCAGCCGTTCTCCCCGAGCAGTCCGACGATCTGGCCGGTGGGCAGCGTCAGGTCAAGGGCGTCGAGGGCGCGTAGCACGCCGTAGTTCTTGGTCAGGCCACGGACGTTGATCGCTGTGGTGCTCATGGTGCTCTCATCCCTCCGCTCGTGATCGGTCATGGTTGGGGTTGTCATTCTCGTTCCACCTTTCGTCGACGAGAGCCGTGGCGTCGTCTCGTTCCATGCGAAGGCCGCGGCTGATTCGGATGTAGTCATCTGCTGCTCCGGCGGCCAGCTCGCGTCGCAACCTGCTGACGCGCCGTCCGTCGTCGGTCACGAAACGCCCGGCCGTCCTCTCGGAGCGGCAGAGTCCGTCGCGTTCCATCTCGGTCAGTGCGCGCTGGACGGTGTTGGGGTTGACACCCAACTGCAGGGCGAGTTCACGGACCCCGGGGATCCTCACCCCTGCCGCCCATTCGGCCGTCGCGACGCGACGCGAGAATTCGGTCACGAGTTGGATCCAGATGGGCGAGCTCGTGTCGAAGTCCATGACGCCTCCTCGTATTACTGTAGTAAGTGCTTAATACAGTAGGACAGTAGGATGGCCCTGTCAAGACCCGCTCAGCGGGGAGCACGACACGCAGGGCCCCCGCCATGCGGCGGGGGCCCTGGATGAATTCTTCAGAGATCAGGGGGTTGGCTGTGGTCGGCCGTAGGCCTCGAGCAGTCGCAACCAGACCTCGTTCACCGTGGGGTAGGACGGCACGGCGTGCCACAGTCGGTCGAGGTGCACCTCCCCCACGACGGCAACGGTGGCGGCGTGCAACAGGTCACTGACACTGGGCCCGACGAACGTCATGCCCACCACGACACCCCTGTCCTCGTCCACGACCATGCGGGCCGTCCCCTCGTACCCGTCCATGAGCAGCGCCGCACCGGCCACGCCCCCCAGCGGTGTGTCCACCACGCGCACGCGGATGCCGGCCTGCTGGGCGACGTCCGACGTCTGCCCCACGGACGCCGCCTCGGGGTCCGAGAACACCACCTGTGGCACGCAGTCGTGGTCGGCCGTGGCCACGTGAATGCCCCATGGGGCGTCGTCAACGGGTGTGCCGTGGGCGCGCGACGCGATGACGTCTCCCGCAGCCCTGGCCTGGTACTTGCCCTGATGGGTGAGCAGTACCCGATGGTTCACGTCGCCCACCCCGTAGAGCCAGTCGATGCCCTTCACACGCATCGTGTCGTCGACCTCCAGCCAGTCGCCGTCGGTCAGTCCCACAACGGCCAGACCCAGATCATCGGTGCGGGCCCGGCGTCCGGTGGCGGCCAACACCTCGGTCGCCTGCACCGTTTCCCCGGTGTCGGTCTCCACCGTGACCCCCGCAGGTCCGCGGGTGACGGACGTGGTCCGGGTGTCGAGCATCACCTGCACGCCGCGGTCGCGCAGACGGTCCACCACCGCGTCCCCCACGATGGTCTCCATGGTCTCCAGGAGTCGCCCACGGGAGATGATCGTCACCCTGGCCCCCAGGTCGGTGAACGCCGTGGCCATCTCGACCCCCACAACACCGCCGCCGATGATGACCAGGCTGTCCGGGATCTCCTTCACACTCGTGGCATCCCGGCTTGTCCACGGGGCGGCGTCCCGCAGGCCGGGGATGTCCGGGATGGTGGCCTCACTACCCGTGCAGACGGCGACGGCATGCCGGGCGCGCAGCACGCGCTCCTGCCCGTCGGTGTCCAGGACAGTCACCTCGCGAACGGCGGTGATGCGGCCACGGCCACGCACCAGGTCGATCCCGGCGCCCTCCAGCCATCCCACCTGGGACGTGTCGTCCCAGCTGCTGGTGAACGCGTCGCGCCGCTTCAGAACAGCGGCCACGTCGAGGTCGCCGGTGACGGCCTCTGCCGCGCCCGGCACCGCTTCGGCTGCCCGCAGCGCCTCCCCGGACCGCAGGAGCGCCTTCGAGGGCATGCACGCCCAGTAGGAGCATTCTCCGCCCACCAGTTCATCCTCCACGATGACCACTTTCAGGCCGCCCTGCACGGCACGGTCAGCGACGTTCTCGCCCGTGCTGCCGGCGCCGATGACAATCAGGTCGTATTCGGTGTCCATGCCCCCATTGTGCTCAGGAGAGGATGCAGTGCGGGTGGTTCGGGGTCAGTTTCCTGCGGGCACGGCCACGGGACGGGACCGCCAGAACACCGCCATGACCACCAGTGCGGCTGCTGCCCACACCAGGTACGCGCTGCCCACCAGTTGCTGGAGAATGTTCCACTCGGGTGTCTCACCCTCGCTGCTGGGGAACCACCACTGCGGCAGCGCCCAGAAGATGTAGGCGCCAGTCACCAGCAGCACCAGCCAGGCGACTCGCGGGGCGATCCCCTGGGCGGCCCAGACGGCGAACACCACGAGCATCGGCAGCGCCCACACCCAGTGGTGCCCCCAGGACACTGGTGAGCAGAACAGTGCGATGAATCCGACGACGAGGGCGGCAGCCGCCTTCTGGTCGGCCTGCAGCAGCTTCCAGGCGATCCACATGATGGCGAGCCCGACGGCGGCGGAGACGACGAACCAGCCGACACTCGCCGCCGTTCCGTCGAACCCAAGGCGATGCACGAAACCGTTGATGGACAGGTTCGACGGGAAACCGGCGTTGCCGATCCTGCCGGTGTCGCGCAGTGCGGACGTCCAGTACTCCACGGAGTCGGCTGGACGCAGCGCGAACCCGATGGCGGTGTAGACCGCGAAGGACACCACCGTCATGATGAGCGAGCGCCAGTCGCGACGCAGCAGGAAGTAGACGAGGAAGACGGCGGGCGTCAGCTTGATGGCCACCGCCAGGCCTGTCAGCCATCCGCGCCAGGGTTTCCCCTGTCCCGCCAGGACATCGGTGAGGACCAGAGCCATGAGGAGCACGTTGATCTGGCCGAACTCGATGTTCTCCCGCATGGGCCCCAGCCACGAGATCAACGCCAGGACCGGCAGGGCGAGCCACAGTGCTTCGGACGTCGTGCGACGGGTGACCTCGCGCAGCACCAGCGCCAGAAGCCAGCCCATCGCCATCACGCTGAGGATGCTGAGCAGGGTGGAGGCTGCCCTCAGCGGCATGATCGCGAACAGGGAGAACAGCGCTGCGGCGATCGGCGGGTACGTGAACGGCAGGTTGGCGCCCACCTCCGTGTCCGGAAGACGGCCGTAGAGGTCGGCGCCGTCGAGGAACGCCCGCCCACCGAGGCGGTAGACGTCGATGTCGATGCGGTACGGCCAGGTGTAGGGCAGCCAGAACGTGAGTGCCGCCGCCACCAGCAGGGCCGCGGCGACAGCCAGGAGGCGCGCTGGCCACGACGCGAGGTACCGCTCGGTGAGCTTCTGAAACACTGCTTCCCCTACCTGCGGACAAAATGACTTCCCGCGGATCGTACCGTCGCGCTTGGGGAGGGGCGTGGTCGGCGCGCGAGCGACCCCGGCACTGCCGCAGCCGGAGCAGGCCTGACCGGTCACGGCGTGCGCCGGGTGGGGGAACCGTGTCAAGCGCTGACCCACGGCGATGTTGCTGGTTCTCCAGAGGACGAACGAGAGAGCAGGGCGCTCAGTCGAGGAGGTTGCGGACGACACCGTCGGCCAGCAACCGCCCCTGCAGCGTGAGAATGAGCCGTTGGCCCTCGATGACCCCGAGTCCCCGCTCCACCGTTTCCGGGACCCGTGCGCGCTCGGAGTCCGTCAGGACCGCGAGATCAAGCCCCTCGGCCAGTCGGAGCTCCAGCATCACCGTCTCGATGCGGCGGTCCTCCGCCGACAGCTGCTCCCCCGCCTGCACGGGTGAGCGTCCGGCGTCGAGTTCCGCCACATACGAGCGGGGGTGCTTGCGGTTCCAGAACCGCAATCCGCCAACGTGGCTGTGGGCGCCCGGGCCGACTCCCCACCAGTTGGCACCTCGCCAGTAGTTGAGGTTGTGACGGCACTGGCCCGACGGCGTCGCAGCCCAGTTGCTGACCTCGTAGTTGGCGAACCCGTGGCCGGTGAGGAACTGCTCGGCCATGAGGTACTTGTCGGCCAGTTCGTCGTCGTCGGGCATGGGGATCTGGCCGCGGCGAACCTGCATCGCGAGCCGGGTGCCCTCCTCGACGATGAGCGAGTAGGCGCTGACGTGGTCCACGGGGGTCGCCGCGACCGCTTCCAGCGACGCCATCCAGTCGTCGGCCGACTCGCCGGGGGTGCCATAGATCAGGTCGAGGCTGACGTGGTCGAAACCTGCCTCAGCGGCCCACCTCGCCGCCTGCAGACCGCGTTCAGGTGTGTGGACCCTCTCCAGCACCGACAACACATGGGGCACCACCGACTGCATGCCCAGCGAAATGCGGGTGAAACCGGACTCCCTGAGCCTGTCGAAGTAGGCGCGGTCGACGGTGTCAGGGTTGGCCTCCGTGGTGACCTCGGCGTCGTCGGCCAGGCCGAAGCGGTCCCGAATCGCATCGAGCATCCCGGCGAGCGTCTCGGCGGGAAGCATCGTGGGGGTACCACCGCCGAAGAACACGGTGTCCACGGGCGGCGCCCCGTCACCAAGGACACTCGCGGCCAGGGCGATCTCCCGGTGCGCGGCGGAGACGTAGTCGCCGCTGGACATGCCGGGCAGCTCGGAGGCTGTGTAGGTGTTGAAGTCGCAGTACCCACACCGTGTGCGGCAGAAGGGTATGTGGACGTACATTGACAGCGGGGAACCACCGATGCCCTCCACCGCCTCGGGCGGGAGGGAACCATCGGGGGGCATCGGATCACCGCTGGGAAGGGCGCTGGGCACCCCTGCAGCGTACGCGAGGTAACGATTCCGCTGTCAGCGCACGTGTTTCGGCCAAGTGGATCCTGCCGTGATGCCAAGATTGGGCGCATGAACATCTCACGACGAAGCATCCTCGGCATGGGAGGCGGACTTGCCGCCGCCGCCACGCTGGTCGCATGCGGCCAGAACAACCCCATGGCCTCACCCACCGGAGCAGCAAGCCCGGCCACCAGCGAAACAGGAATGGCGACCGGCGAGAAGGTCGACCTCACGCAGTGGTACCACGAGTATGGCGAGGCAGGAGTCAAGGAAGCCGTCGAGCGATTCGCGGCAGAATACGAGGCTGCCAACGTCACGGTGAAGTGGACCCCCGGCGACTACAACAGCATCCTCGCCGCCCAACTGCTCACCGCCGAAGTCCCCGACGTCTTCGAGGCTGAGCAGGGCGGCTCCCTCGACCAGATCCGCAGCGGTCAGCTCGAGGACCTCACCGAGCTCATCGGTGACGCCAAGGATCAGTTCAACAAGTCCGTGATGAAGCGGTTCACGTTCGAGGACAAGATCCACGGCATCCCCCAGACCATCGACATGCAGCTGCTGTACTACCGCCCCTCACTGCTGAAGGCGGCCGGCGTCGAGGTACCCACCACGTTCGAGGAACTGGTCGCCGCTGCCAACGCTGTCAAGACCAGCTCCACCGGCGGCTTCTTCGCCGGCAACGACGGCGGCATCGGTGTGCTCGGAACACTCTTCATCTGGGCGTCCGGATACGAGCAGCTCAACGACGACCGCACTGAAGCCGCATTCCTCAACGACGACTTCTACAAGGCGCTGGTGGCCTACCGCGACTTCTCCAAGTCCGGTGGCGTCGTGCAGTCCGCCTCCGCCGAGTGGTATTCCCCGGATGCCTTCGTCAACGAGGAGGCCGCGTTCCAGTGGGGCGGTCTGTGGTCCCTGCCCGACATCACCAAGGCGTTCGGTGACGACGTCGGCGTCATGGCGTTCCCCGCCATGGGTGCCAAGGGTCGCCCAGCTGTGCCGTTCGGTGCGTTCGGTGCCTGCGTCGCAGCCAAGGGCAAGAATGTGGAAGCGGCCAAGGACTTCGTGAAGTGGCTGTGGATCGACCAGGAGGACAAGCAGGTGGAGTTCTCCGATGCCTACGGCACACACATCCCAGCCAAGGACGCGCTGGTCTCCAAGGCCACCAAGCTGTCGTCCGGCCCGGGCTCGGAGGCAGCGAAGTTCGTTGCCGACAGCGGTTTCGCCAACGACATCATGTGGTCGGGTGCCATCGGCGACAAGTTCAACGCAGCGGTCAGCAACGTCATCAAGAACGGCGCCGACCCGGCAGCGGAGTTCGAGCCCCTCAAGGACCTGATCAAGAGCGAACTCGAGAAGCTCAAGGGCTGATGCCAACACTCGAAGCCACCGCCCCGGCCCGCCCTGCACAGGACGGGCCGGGGCTCTGGCGTCGGCTTCGGGGGCACCAGGGGCGCAACCTGTGGTTCGTCGCCTTCATCGCGCCGTTCCTGCTGGGGTTGATGGCTTTTGTGTACCTGCCCATCGTGTGGAGCGCCTACCTGTCGTTCTTCGAGGCGCGCAACACCGTCACACCCACCCGATTCGTCGGGTTCGCCAACTACACCTACCTGCTCACCGACAAACTGTTCATCAACTCGTTGCTGACGTTCGTGGCGTTCGCCGTGTTCATCGTGCCGACCACGTACGTGGCGTCGCTGGGGTTGGCGTTGCTGCTGAACAACCTGAAGTGGGGCCAGGCGTTCTTCCGATCGGTGTTCTTCATCCCGACGGCCGTGTCCTACGTCATCGCCGCCATCATCTGGCGCTTCGCCTTCTTCTCCGGGGCACGGTTCGGACTCCTGAACCAGTTCATCACCGCCGCGGGCGGGGAGCAGGTCAACTGGCTGGGAGGCACCAACAGCCTCTACTGGGTGGCGCTCATCAGCGTCCGGCTCTGGCTCCAGACCGGCTTCTACATGATCCTGCTCATCGCCGGCCTGCAACGGATCCCACTCGAGACCTACGAGGCCGCCGCGCTCGACGGCGCCGCCGGGTGGCGGCTGTTGCGCTACATCACCCTGCCGCAGCTGAAGGCCACCAGCGTGGCGGTGATCCTCCTGCTTCTCATCAACGCGTTCCAGGCGTTCGACGAGTTCTACAACATGCTGGGATCCATCGGCTCCTACCCGCCGTATGCCCGCCCGCCCCTGGTCCACCTGTACCTCATCGCCGTGGGCGGTGGCCAGCAGGACCTCGGCGTCGGTGGTGCAGGAACCATGATCCTGACGGCGATCATCGTGCTCTTCGGTGTGGGACAGAACTTCATCCTGAACCGGAGCGGAAAATGACGCGGCAGAGGTTCTGGCTGGGTGTGCGCTACGTGGTGCTGGTGATTCTGGCGCTGCTCTTCATGCTGCCGTTCTGGGTGATCGTGCGCAACGCGTTCTCCACCAACAAGAACATCACGTCCGCGACCTGGAACTGGCTCCCCGACCAGCTCAACCTGACCAACCTGACCACCCTCTTGGCCAACGACTCCATCGGCATCCTGCGTGCCCTGCTGAACTCGGCCATCATGGCGGTCCTGCAGACCGGCGGGACGGTCTTCGTCAGCCTGTTGGCCGGGTATGCGCTCGCCCGCTTCACCCACCGTGCGTCCCGGTTCATGCTGGGTGTTACCCTCTTCACCCTCATGGTGCCGGTGGCCACCATCTTCGTCCCGATGTTCATCATCACGGCCCAGCTGGGGTGGGTGGACACGTTCCGCGGTCTGGTGATCCCCGGGCTGTTCTCCGCCTTCGCCACCTACCTGTTCCGCCAGTACTTCCTCGACTTCCCCGTCGAACTTGAGGACGCATCGCTGGTGGATGGGTGCAATCCGTGGTCCGCATTCTGGCGCGTGGTGTTCCCCAATTCCAAGGGCATCGTCGCGGCCGTCGGAACGATCATCCTGATCGGCTCGTGGAACGCGTTCCTGTGGCCCAGCCTCATCGGCCGCGACGCCACCCGCACCGTCCAGGTGGCTCTCAGCCAGTTCATGACGAGCCAGGGCGTCCGCTACCCCGAGCTGTTCATGGGGTCTCTCATCGTGGTGGCGCCCATGCTCGTGGTGTTCCTGTTCCTGCAGAGGTACCTGGTGCAGGGCCTGACCACCTCCGGACTGCGCTGACGGCGGGGCGCTCCCTCAGCCGGGATCCTCGGGGCTGAGTTCGATCATCACCGGCGTGTGCGCCGGCCCCAGCGCTTCCCTGCACCGCACGCGAAGGTCGTCGGTGTCCGCTGACCCGTTGATGATGGCCAGCAGCCTGACGCCGAACCGCGGATCGGGGGTGGTGTCCACGCGCACGGAGTCAACACCGGGCTGCGCTTCGAGCCACTCCTGCAGTCTGGCCGGACTGACCAGTTCCCCACCGCTGTTGAACTGTCCATCGCCTCGTCCGAGCACCACGACGCGGCCACGTCGGTCAATGAGGCCCCGGTCCGCGCAAAACGGCTGCCCGGACCAGCCGGTGGTGATCCACAGGTCGCCGGACACGCCGCGTCGAACCACGCGACCGCTGTTGTCCCGCACCTCCACCCTGACGCCTGCCAACGCCCTGCCCTGCGACGCCTCCGCGACGTCATCGGGGCCCGCCAGAGTCACCGACCCCACCTCGGTGGCACCGTAGGAGTCCCACACCTGCGCTCCCGTCCGGGCTGCGACGGCATCCACGAGGTCGGTGGACAACACGTCGCTTCCTGACAGCACCAGTCCGATGCGCACCCCGTCAAGCCATCCGGCGGCGAGCGCCTCGCGCAACTGCAGTGGAGTGCCGGACAGGACATCAAGCGAGTGCGTGGGCGCGGGACCATCGAGCCACAGGTACGTGCCGGCGAGAGCCCACGTGGACAGCACCAACGCCAATCCGTGCCCTCGCCACGTCGGGGACAGGCCCGCCACCAACGGGTGCTGGACCGATGGCAGGCGGCCCAGCAGCGACAGCCGTTGGGCGGTGGCGGCCCAACCTGACGACTGCGTGACCCTCTTCGGTGGGCCCGTGGAACCGGAGGAGAGGAGTTCCACCCGACGCCCGGCTGCGGCATTAGCCAGGACGTGCACCACGGCTTCCAGCGGATGCCCCGTCAGCTCACGGTCCTCCGCCGGTCGACGCGTCGCAGCGCGCACCCGGTCCAGGAGGTCCGCGTAGGTGACGTTCGCCCCATCCTGCATCCAGGCCAGCCGGTCACCGTGGCTGCGCGCCGTCGCCTCCAGCAGTGCCAGAGGGGAGGCACCGTGCCGCACCACGGCGGACACGAGCGCCCCCGACCGGTACTCCCGCAGCACCCGCCACGCCCCCCGCACAGCCGGGCCCCGGCCCCCGCGGACGCGTGAGGGAGTCATGGGGCGCGCCGACGGGTCACGGCCCACACCAGGCGGGCGACGGTGTGGGGGGCGGCGGCTGACGCCACGTCGGCCGGCCGCACCCACCAGGGCGAGATCTCGGGGCGTGGTCGGAGCATGGCCCCCACGAGTTGGTCGGCGATCCGCTCCGGCGCCACCCCCCTGCGAGATCGTTCCCGCCTCCGCACCACCATCCCGGTGTCCACCAGTGCCGGCCGGGAAATGGTGACGTGGATGCCCGAGGCAGCCAACTCGGGCCCCGCGGCACGCAGCCACGCGTCGAACGCAGCCTTGGACGCCACGTAGGGGCCCCAGCCGGGGAGGGGGATGCGGGCGGTGGCGGTGGTCACGCCGATCAGGTGCCCCGAGTTGCGGTGCACCATGGCGGCCAGCAGCGGGCCGCAGAACGCCACTGTTCCCAGGAAGTTGACCCCCATGCTCCGCGTGTAGGAGTCGGGGCGCTCCACGCATTCCAGGACCCCGCGAGCGATGGAGTGCCCAGCGTTGGCCACCACCACGTCGGGGACCCCGATCTGCAGCACCGCCTCCGCAGCCGCCTTCGCGTCCACGTCGACTCGAAGGTCGACAGGGATCACCCAGGCCCTCACTCCCCGCTCCCTCACCCGCGCGGCCACCGCGTCGAGGGACTCACGGCCACGCGCCAGCAGGACGACGTCGCCGCCGCGCGCGGCCACAGCCACGGCAGTCGCGGCACCGATGCCCCTCGATGCGCCGGTGATGACCACCAGCCGCCCCTCCAGCCCATGCATGCCCCCATTCCACCATGGCGACGCCGGTCACGGCCGGTCCTCTCCATGACGCGCGGGCGGGTGCACCGTGGCAGACTCTGCTGCGTGACCGAGCACCCCTCCCCCCAGGTGGCCCAGCTGATGGCGGGCATCGTCGACGACCGCGCCCGGATGTGGGCGCTGGTGTCGGAGGTGGTGTCCCGCCCCGACACCTCCGTGGCGCAACGACTCACCTCCGGCGCGTGGGTGGAGGACATGCAGCGGTCAGTGCAGTGGCTCGGGGACGCAGCCGAGCGCTTTCGTCCCGGCCTGGTGGCGCTCGGCGAGGCAGCCGACGCCGCACCCGTGACGCTCGAGTCCCTGCTTGCCGGATTCGACGACATCACCTCCCGTGAACGCACCCACCTCGCCGGGGTCATCGACGACCTGCTGGTGCAGTTGGCCGCGGAGAAGCGGTCCTGGTCCGGCGGTGACCATGAACACGCCAAGACTCTGCGTCTCGCGCAGCACGACCAACTCCACAAGCGCATGGTTCCGGCTGTTCAGCAGTGGTGCTACGACGCCCTCAACCAGCAGTCGACGCCCGTGCTCTCCGCCCTCGCCAAGGTCCTGGTCATCGTGTTGGGCATGGAGACTGGCCGCGACTTCGAGCGGGCTGTCGAAGGGGAAGGTTTTCACATCACCGACGCCTACGTCGCAACGATGTCGCCCGGCCCCGACTCGCCGCGTCCTGAGTAGCCGTCGTCGAGAAGCCTGTGGGGACAACGACATCTCCACTGCGAACCTCGCCCTCATGCCTCCGTGCATGATGTTGACGAGCAATCACACACCCTGCGCCCGGGCGATCCTCACCGTGTTGCCCGACGGGTCCCGGAACGCGCAGTCCCGCGGTCCCCATCCCTGGTCCATCGGTTCCTGGAGGACCTCGGCGCCGCTGGCCCGCACCTTGTCGAAGAGTGCGTCGACATCGGCGGTGCTGAACACCAGCATGGGCAGAACCCCCTTGGTGAGGAGTTCCTGCAGGGCGTCGCCGTCGGCCTGAGATCGGCCTGCGTGCGGCACTGAGACGACGATGCCGAGACCGGGCTGGGCCTCGCTGCCGAACGTCACCCACCGGTACTCGCCGGAGGACACGTCCTGGGTGATAGTGAGTCCGAGGGCGCCGCCGTAGAACGCGATCGCCTCGTCGACGTCATTGACGGTGATGTTGCAGTACTGGAGCGAAGTGGTCATGGACAAGAACCTAGAGGGACTCGAGCCGCCTGGCTTCTTCGATCCTGCTCGATTCCCGGGCCGAGGGACGGGTCACCGACTTCGCGATGCACGGTGCCATCTGGTCAACGGCGCTGTGGTCGCGGGAGCGGTAGGCGGACGGGCTCTCGCCGACGATCTCGGTGAAACTGGAACTGAATGATCCCAACGAGGAGCAGCCGACGGTCATACAGGCGTCGGTGACACTCGTCCCGGAGCGAAGCAGCGCCATGGCCCGCTCAATCCGGCGGGTCATGAGGTAGCGGTACGGGGTCTCCCCGTAGACGGCCCGGAAGCGACGTGAGAAGTGCGCCGGCGACATCAGCGCACGCTGCGCCATGGTGGGGACGTCGAGCGGTTCCGCATAGTCGCGGTCGATCAGGTCCCTGGCGCGGCGGAGGCAGGTCAGGATTTCCAGTTCCTGCGGGTTCACCACACGACGCTAACACCTGGTCGACGCCAACGTCAGGCGCCGACAGCAGCGCCCGGTCTCAGGTCATGGAGCGGTCGCCCTGGACGTAGTGGAACAACTCGTTGCGCTCGGCCTCGAGTTCGTCGAGGCGGTGCTTCACCACGTCGCCGATGGACACGATGGCCACGAGTTTTCCCTTGTCAACGACCGGTAGGTGGCGCACGCGGTGCTCCGTCATCGAGACGGCCAGCGCCTCGAGTTCATCGTCGGACGTGCACGTCCACACTTCGCTGGTCATGATGGAGCGCACCGTCTTGCCGAGCACCTCCACCCCGCGCTGGTGCAGCGCGCGGACGATGTCACGTTCGCTGGCGATGCCCTGGACTGTCTCACCACCGTCGTCGCTCACCACAAGCGCGCCGATCCGGTTCTCGTCCAGCATCCGCAGCATGTCCGCGACGGTCGTCCCCGATTCAATGGTGACGACGCGGTTGCCCTTCTTCTTGATGACCTCGGAGATTTTCATGTACCAGCCTAACCACGCACGGCCCCGCAGTGGGCCCGATCGGGGCAACGTGGCTCCTGGAGGGAGTGTTCCATCACCTGTGGGTGTCAGCCGGCGCGCATCCAGCGGCGGACGGCCGTCACCCGCTGGTCGACCTGGTCCTGGGAGGCCTCCGCCAGGCTCGGGCCCCCGCATTCACGCCGTAGGTTGGCATGGACATGGCTGTGCGGCACACCCGCGGTGCGGGCGTATTGCGCCACCAGTGAGTTCAGCTCCTTGCGCTTGCCCGCCAGGGCGCGGTGCAGGGCTACCTCCGGCTCGGCCCGCTCCTTGCGGTCCTGCTGGTCCCGACGGCGCATCTGCTTGGCCTGCCTGTCCCGCAGCAGGGAGCTCACCTGATCGGGTTCCAGCAGACCCGGCAGACCCAGGTAGTCCTCCTCGTCGGTGGACATGGGCTCGGCGTGCATCCCGAACGCCTGCGAGTCGAACAGCACATGGTCGAAGGTGGCCTGCGACTCCAGCGCCTCGAAGCTGCCGAACAAGTCGTCGGCGGCGCCGTCGCCCTCGTTCGCCGCCTCCATGAGCGCCTCCGACTCGCTCCAGAGGTCGTCGTCGTTCTTCGGCTTGCCCAGCACGTGGTCCCGCTGCTTCTCCAGCGTGCCTGCGTGCGCCAGCAGGATGGGGACGGTGGGCAGGAACACGGTGGCCACCTCGCCTCGACGTCGCGACCTCACAAAGCGACCGACTGCCTGCGAGAAGAAGAGCGGTGTGGAGGTGGCGGTGGCGTAGACGCCAACGGCCAGGCGTGGCACGTCGACGCCCTCCGACACCATGCGCACTGCCACCATCCATCTCGACGAGGACCCGGAGAACTCGTCGATGCGTGCGCTGGCGCGCGTGTTGTCGGAGAGCACGACGCACGGCTCCTCGCCGCTGATGGAGGTCAGGAGCTTGGCGTAGGCACGGGCCTGGCTCTGGTTGGAGGCGATCACCAGTCCGCCCGCGTCGGGGAGGTGGCGGCGCACCTCGCTGAGGCGCGTGTTGGCCGCCTGCAGGACTGCGTTGATCCACTCGCCCGTCGGCGCCAGGGCGGTCCGCCAGGCCTGGGCGGTGAGGTCCTTGGTGAGGGCCGTCCCCAGTTCCACGCCCAGTTCGTCGCCAGCCTTCGTGCGCCACCGCATGGGGCCGCCGTAATTCATGAAGAGCACGGGTCGCACCACGTGGTCGGCGAGTGCCTCGGCGTAGCCGTAGGTGTAGTCCGGCCGGGAGATCTTGACTCCGGGGCCGATCTCCTCGTAGCTGACGAACGGGATGGGGTTCTCGTCGGAGCGAAACGGCGTACCCGTCAGTGACAGGCGGCGGGTGGCGTACCCGAACGCCTCCTCGATCCCCTCGCCCCAGCTCAGCGCGTCACCCGCGTGGTGGATCTCGTCGAAGATCACGAGGGTGTCCAGCTTGTGGCACAACGCCTCGTACGACCAGGCGCGCATGGAGACGCCCGCATACGTGACGACGGAGCCGTCGTACTCCTTGGCGCGTCCCTTTTTCGTGGACCTGTTGAGGCCGGGATCCAACTGGATACCCACCCGTGCGGCGGCGTCGGCCCACTGCACCTTCAGGTGCTCGGTGGGTGTCACCACCACGATGCGCTTGATGGTGCGCGTCGTCAGCAAATGGTGCGCGACGCGCAGCGCGAAGGTGGTCTTGCCTGCCCCAGGGGTTGCCACGCAGAGGAAATCCCTGGGTTGGGTGGCCTCGTACTGGGCGAATGCCTCGGCCTGCCAGGCGCGCAGGCTGGAGGCGGTGCCCCATGCTGCTCGACTCGGGTAGGCGGGTGAAATGGAATCAAAAGCCGGATGACGCATAGGTTGCGGAACTCTGGACCCTTCTGCGGGAGATTACTTCTTCGGCGCTTCGGTGGTGGACAAGGCGGCGACGAAGGCTTCCTGCGGCACCTCGACCCTGCCCACCATCTTCATGCGCTTCTTGCCCTCCTTCTGCTTCTCCAGCAGCTTCCGCTTGCGGGAGATGTCACCGCCGTAGCATTTTGCGAGCACGTCCTTGCGCATGGCGCGGATGGTTTCGCGGGCGATCACCCGGGAGCCGATGGCAGCCTGGATGGGCACCTCGAACTGCTGCCGGGGGATGAGTTCCTTCAACTTCCCGGCCATCATGAGGCCGTAGCTGTACGCCTTGTCGCGGTGCACGATGGAGCTGAACGCATCCACGGTCTCACCCTGCAACAGGATGTCCACCTTCACGAGGTCTGCTGCTTCCTCTCCGGCGGGGTCGTAGTCAAGCGAGGCATAGCCCTTGGTACGGGACTTCAGCGCATCGAAGAAGTCGAAGACGATCTCGGCGAGCGGGAGGGCATAGCGGATCTCCACCCGGTCCTCGCTGATGTAGTCGAGCCCCTTCTGGATGCCTCGACGCATCTGGCACAGTTCCAGGATCACACCGATGTACTCGGCGGGGGCGAGGATGGTGGCGTTGACGACGGGTTCGAAGACCTCCGAGATCTTGCCCTCGGGGTACTCCGACGGGTTGGTGACGTGGTGCTTGGTCCCGTCCTCCATCACGACGTCGTAGACCACGTTGGGGGCCGTCGAGATGAGCGACAGGTTGAACTCGCGTTCCAGCCTTTCGCGCACGATCTCCATGTGGAGCAGGCCCAGGAATCCGATACGGAATCCGAAGCCGAGCGCACCGGAGGTCTCCGGTTCCCAGACGAGGGCCGCGTCATTGAGCTGGAGCTTCTCCAGCGCCTCGCGGAGCATGTTGAACTCGTCGCCGTCGATGGGGTACAGACCCGAGTACACCATCGGGTTGGGGTCCCGGTAACCGCCGAGAGCCACGGTTGCCGGCTTGTGGGCGGCGGTGATGGTGTCACCGACGCGGGACTGGCGGACGTCCTTGACGCCGGTGATGAGGTATCCCACCTCGCCGACACCGATCGAGTCCGACTTGACGGGTTCGGGGGAGATGACGCCCACCTCGAGGAGTTCGTGCTCCGTCTTGCTGGACATCATCAGAATGCGTTCGCGGCCGCTGAGTTCCCCGTCGATCACGCGAACATAGGTGACGACACCGCGATAGGTGTCGTAGACCGAGTCGAAGATCAGGGCACGCGCGGGGGCGTTGGGGTCGCCGAGGGGGGCCGGGATCTGCTTCACGATCTCGTTGAGCAGCGTCTCCACGCCCATGCCGGTCTTGGCCGAGACCAGCAGGACGTCGCTGGGATCGCAGCCGATGATGCCGGCCAGTTCTGCAGCGTACTTCTCGGGCTGCGCGCCGGGCAGGTCGATCTTGTTCAACACCGGGATGATCTGCAGGTCAGCCTCGAGCGCGAGGTAGAGGTTGGCCAGCGTCTGGGCCTCGATCCCCTGGGCGGCGTCGACGAGGAGCAGAGCGCCCTCGCAAGCGGCCAGGGAGCGCGACACTTCGTAGGTGAAGTCGACGTGCCCGGGGGTGTCGATCATGTTCAGGACGTGGATCTGCCCCTCGTGGGTCCACGGCATGCGGACGGCCTGGCTCTTGATGGTGATGCCACGCTCCCGCTCAATGTCCATGCGGTCCAAGTACTGCGCACGCATGCTGCGGCCGTCGACAACACCGGTCAACTGCAGCATACGATCCGCCAGCGTCGACTTTCCGTGGTCGATGTGGGCGATGATGCAGAAGTTGCGGATGATCGCCGGATCGGTCCTGCCTGGACGCGGTGGGGGCATTCACATTCCTTGTGGTCGAGGGTGGACGTGTCATCTTCTCACGGATGGGCGGTGCCACCGAAACCTTCCCGTGCACACCACAGCCACCGTGGGACAGCCCACCGGCGGGTGGGCCCAGGGGTCGTTGCAATGAGAGGCGGAACCGTGGTGGTGATCAGGACCCTGCCAGCGCAGCGCACCAGAATTTGGTTGAGGCAACCGGGCTCGGGTAACCTAGGGCGTCGCGTGAATTTGCGCGTCCAAGTTCAGTAACAAAGCACCGAGTGAGGCTTGCCAAGTGGCGAACATCAAGTCCCAGAAGAAGCGGAACAAGACCAACGAGATCGCGCGTCAGCGCAACAAGGCCGTCAAGGCCGAGCTGCGTACCCACGTGCGAGCGTTCCGTACCGCAGTTGCCCAGGGCAACAATGAGAAGGCTGTCGAGTTGGCCCAGGTTGCCAACCGCTCCCTCGATCGCGCCGTGAGCAAGGGCGTCATCCACAGCAACCAGGCTGCAAACCGCAAGTCGGCGATTTCGTCGACTGCTCACGCCCTGGCCTGAGTCTCACGACTGCGCGTTTCCAGCGCCCTGATCCACTCGGTGGTCAGGGCGCTGTTTGACGTTGCCTGACGTCGAGCGTGGATGGTAGCGCAGCGCGCCTGTGTGGAGCACCTCGCCAGCAGGAGGACGATGCTTCGTCAGCGTTGACGGCCACCCGCGACTGTGAGGGGACATTGCGGGGGCGGCGTCAGTGGCGGCGGTGGGACAGTACGCCCAACACCATTTTCTCCAGCGCGTACTCGGCGTTGGTGGCGGCTCCCTTGACGTCAGCGTCAGCAAGGGCGATCAGTTTGATGGAAGCAGAGATGCCCGCCTGCTGCCAATTCCGCGACGTGCGTGAGTAGTCCTTCAGTTTCCAGGGCGGCAGGCCGATCTGTCGGGCCAGGTCGTAATCGTTCATGCGGTTGCCCTGGGCGTCGAGATATTTGCCCATGCCACGGAAAGCCCCGGCCATGGCACTGGTCACGAGCACCGGTGCAGCGCCGGAGTTCAGTGCCCACCGCAACCTCTCAAGTGCCAGCGACGTGTTGCCAGCCAGAACCGCGTCCGCCACTGCGAAGGACGTCACGTCCGCGCGTCCTGCGAAGTACCGCTGGACCAGCTTGGCGTCGATTGTCTCGCCGCCAGCGTCGTCGGCCAACTGCGACAGAGCGGACACCAGCGCCCGCAGGTCCGTGCCGACGGCGGAGACCAGCGCGTTGGCGGCCTCCTGGTCCAAGCCCACTTTCAACCGCCGGGCCTCCTGCTGGCAGAACTTCGGCAACTCCCACGCCTTGGGTGCTGCCACGGCAACGGTCTCGATCTTGGCCTTCTTGAGCTTGTCGATGAGCCCCTTGCCCTTGTTCCCACCTTCGTGCACGAGAATGAGACACAGGTCGTCACCCGGGTCCTTGGCGGTGGCGATGAGCTGGTCCACCACATCGGGTGGTGTGGCGCCCACGTCGTCGATGATGGCGATGATGTGGCTGGAGAATAGGGAACCCCCGACCACCTCCGAGAGCATCGACGTGCCGAGCTCCAGCGCGTTGATGCGGTTGATGTCGGCGCCGGGCTGCTCGGTTTCCGCCGTCCGTCGACGACCGTCCACGGCACGGGAGGCCAGGAGTTGTTCGCTCCCCGTCACCAGCAGGGCAGATCCGAAAGCAGTCACGGTGCCTAGCTTGCCACCTGCGGGTGACACCGCGCACCGCTGCGCTGCCCTAGTGTGGGCGGACACGAAGCGATTGGAAAGGGACATCGATGTCGAACCCCATCAGGATCGGAATTCTCGGCGCCGCCCGCATCACCGGGCGTGCTCTCATCGAGCCGGCGGCGGGACGGGACGACGTGCAGTTGGCTGCCGTGGCCGCCCGTGACCGGGGCCGAGCAGAGGCCTACGCCTCGGAGCACGGGATCGCCACGGTTCTCGACTCCTACGACGACGTGGTTGACTCCCCTGACCTGGACGCCATCTATATTCCGCTGCCCGCCTCCCACCACGCACACTGGAGCATCCGGGCGCTGCAGGCCGGCAAGCACGTCCTCGTGGAGAAGCCGTTCGCCGCCAACGCGAGCGAGGCGCGCCAGGTGGCGGAGGTGGCGGCCATGAGCGACACGGTGCTCATGGAGGCCTTCCACTACCGCTACCACGCACTGCTGCCGAGGTTGCAGGAGATGCTGGCCATGGGTCTCGTGGGGGATGTGACCGACATCAGCGCCACCTTCGACATTCACATGCCTGACCGCAGCAACATCCGTTACCAGCTGCCGCTGGGCGGCGGCGCGACCATGGACCTCGGGTGCTACCCGCTGCACCTGGTCCGGACGCTGATGGGTTCCGAACCCGAGGTGCTCTCGGCCTCGGCCCGCAGGGTCGACGGAGGACAGGTGGACGAGGCACTGGAGGCGAAGCTGCAGTTCCATGGCGGGGTGACCTCGACGGTGCGCAGCTCGCTGCTGGAGGACGCGGAGGAACAGAGCGCGCGTATCACGGGCACGCTGGGGACCATCGACGTGGACCACTTCGTGCACCCGCAGGCCGGCAACAGGATCACTCTCACGGTGGAGGGTGGCACCACCACACAGGAGATTCCGCAGCAGCCATCGAGCTACGCCGCCCAATTGGCGGCGTTCGTCGCAGCTGTCCGGGACGGCGTGGCCGTAGCCACGGGACCTTCTGATGCGGTGGCGAACATGGAGGTCATCGACGCCATGTACCGAGCCGCAGGACTGGATCCCCGCCCGTCCACGCTGATCTGACCCACCCACCGGGGGCCGCGCATCCGCGGACCCCGGTGGTCATCGGCCCATGCGGCGAACCGTGAGGTGCCCGTCGACCAGCGACACGGCCACGGCCCCGTCACGGTCTGTGCGCGCCACAGCCATGCCGTCACGGACCGCAAGGTCCAGGGCCGCCTTGGCGGGGTGGCCGTAGTCGTTGTCCAGCCCCGCACTGACCACACCCAGCGACGCCCCAGACGCTGCGAAGAAGCGGGGCTCCTGGTGAGCGGATCCGTGGTGTGGGAGCTTCAGGACGTGAGTCCGCAGGCTGATTCCGCGCCGGCTGGCCTCCGCCAGGGCACGCTGTTGGCCCATGGGTTCCGCGTCCCCGGGCAGCAGTATCCGCAGGCCTGAGACCTCCACCACGGCCACCACCGAGGAGTTGTTCTCCGCCTCACTCTGGCCGTCGCCCCCCACCGCAGTGTCCCCCATGTCCACCGCCGACACGGTGGTCCACTTCACGTCGCCCACGACCACGCTCGACCCGGGCTCGGCCTGCGACAGAATCGCGCCCACACCGTCGGCCTCCCGCCGGACGGAATCGGCGCCGGGTCCTGGGGAATCAAAGGGACTGACAAGGACGACGTCGGGACGAAACCGGCGAATGACCTCCTGGACCCCACCGATGTGGTCGGCGTGGAAGTGGGTGAGGACCAGCAGGGGGATGCGTCGGATTCCGAGGGAGCTGAGACAGTCCAGCACGGGCGCCGGTTCGGGTCCGGTATCGACGAGGACCGCCGTCGCCGCACCTGCGCGCAGCACCGTGGCATCCCCCTGCCCCACATCGCAGAAGACCACCTGCCACCCTCCGGGCCACCCCCAGGCCACCGGGCGCAGGAGGGAGCCCACGATCAGAACTGCCAGCAGGGCCACCGTGGTGATACGTCGACGCAGCGCGTGCACCACGAGTGACCCCGCCAGCACACACGCAGCCCCGGAAAGCCCCACCCCCACAGGCGTCGCGGGCCAGGACCAGGCCGCCGACGGCAGCGCGGCGCCGAACTGGGCCACCCAGATGATGGGCTGCACGCACCAGCCGGCGAGCCACCCGAGCGACACCGAGACCACCGGCAGGAAGGCGGTGCACATGGCGGCAAGGCCCAGTACTGTCGCCGGACCGACGAAGGGGCCGGCCAGTGCGTTGGCGAGGACCCCGATCACCGAGACCTGACCAGAGAGTGCAACGATCAGCGGCTGCGTGGCGAGTTGCGCCGCCAAGGGGATGGCCAGTGCCTCCGCCACCCACCGGGGCGCCCACGCGCACAGGGCTTCCACCCAACCGGGCGACCACAGTGCGATCCCGGAGCAGGCCGCCACCGACAGCGCGAACCCCCACGTCCGTGACAGCCACGGGTCCACCAGCATCAGGCACAACACGGCCAGGGACAGGTTCCGTACGCTGCGGCGGCCTCTGCCCGCCCCCGTCGCGGACACGGCCACCAGCCCCATGGCAGCGGCGCGCACCACGGATGGTTCTCCCCTGCAGACAAGCACGAACATCGCCACCCCGGCCATGGCCACCACACGGACCCACCAGCCCCGCACACCAACGGCACGCGTGAGGGCAAGCAGCACCACGAGCATGAGCGACAGGTTCGATCCGCTGACCGCCATCAGGTGGGACAGGGATGTGGCCTTGAACTGGGCATCCATCGCATCGGTGATGTCCGATCTGTCGCCCACCACGAGCGACGGCACCAGCGCCGCCTGCAGCGGCGGGGAGTGGGCCGTGCTGTCCCGCAGTCCGATGCGCAAGCCGTTGACCAGGGTGTCGAGGGGCCCGGGGGGCGCCAGTTGGGATGACAACGAGCGGGCGCGCAGTACCAGCGCCTCGGCAGAGCCCGGCTCCGCTGGTGCCAGAACTCCATGCACCTCGTACGTGCCACCGGGTGCAGCGGCGACAAACTCCTCGGCAAGTCCGCCGGAGGCGAAGATCACGATGGGCTGCGACGTGGTGATGGTGACCCCGCGGGCACGCAACTCGTTGAGCTGGGCCCGGGCGACGGCCACCTTCAGCCGACGCCCCTCGTCCGTCCTTGAGTACGGCTCCCCCACGAGTTTGACCACTGCGGTGGCCGCGGCGGACTGTGCAGCAAGCTGGGCGGGGGCTGCGGACTGGAGGCTGCCGGCGCGCAGAACCGTCAAGACGGTGGTCACCACCAGTACAACCACCACCAGCACCATCCACCTGCGATTGCCCACATGCGCTCCGACAGCCACCACCAGGAGCGCAGCACAGGCGGCCAGCACCGGGGCCCAACCGGGCCGCCACCCTGAAGACCCCAGCCAGGCACCACCCCACGCTGCCGCAGCCAGCGGCGCGAGGCGCCAGTCCTGCGGCTTCACAAGGTCACCAGGGGTTCCAGCTTGGCGAAGCTCTTGGGGCCGATCCCGGAGACTTCCTGCAGTTCTGCCACCGAGGTGAATTCTCCATGCTCTTCCCGCCATGCGAGGATCGCTGAGGCCAGTACAGGGCCCACCCCCGGGAGGTCCTCCAACTGGGATGCCGTGGCCGTGTTGAGGTTCAGGGGGCCTCCGGATTCGCTGGAGAGCGTGGTCCCAGGCTGGTGGTTCACCTCGCCCCGGGGTGCGGCCGTGGTGCCGACGATCACCTGCTGTCCGTCGCTGACGGGGGCAGCGAGATTGAGCTCGGCGGGATCGGCATCCTGCCGGAGCCCGCCAGCTGCAAGGACTGCGTCCTGAACGATTGCACCTGCGGGAATGGTCACGACGCCGGGTGACACCACGGCACCCAGAACGTGGACCCGCACCGGCGGCGGTGGGCTGGGGCCCGGGCTGGGACCGGCGCTGGACACGGAGGGCGACACCACCGGTTCCTGCGGGATGGGAAGTTGACTCGCGGAACTTCGGCCCAGCGCCAGGACAGTCACGGCCACACCGCAGAGCAGCAGGACAAGCACCGCTGCTGCCTGTCGTGTGGTGAGGGAGAACCTGTCGAAGATGCGCACCCCGGCTGGATCACCGGAATGCCCCGGGGGGATGCCCGCCGGAGCCGCCTCGGAGTCCTCAGGTGGAGGTGGGGCGGGACGCTCCGGCGGGGTGGCAGCCCGCCGGGGGGCGCCGAGAGGCTGTTGACCTGCGCTGATGAACGCGAGGCGTGCCCGCGCCAGTTCCTCGTCGAAGCTGGCTCGGGTCCCTGGGCTCATGCCCACCACCTTGGGCGGCAGGGAGGCCCCGTCGCCAGGAACGGCACCTGATGTGGACAAGCCGCCGCCGGGACAGTGTCCCGGCGGCGGCCTGTGACTCGTGCTGGGGGGCTACTTTCCGGGCACCAGACTCAACATCTTGGGCAGGCGTGCGATCACCTTGACCACCTCGCGGCCATCCAGCGAGCGCTTCACGCCCGGATCCGCCAGTGCCAGTTCCAGCGCGGTGTCCTCATCGATGTCAGCGGGGACCTCGATCTTGCCGCGGATCTTGCCCTGGATCTGCACCACCATGGTGGCGGAGTCCTCCACCATGAGGGCGGGGTCGGCCGTGGGCCAGGTGCTGTTGGCGATCGAGGGCGGCAGACCCAACGTCTCCCACATCTCCTCCGCCACGTACGGTGCCACGAGGCTCAGCGACTGCGCCACGAACGCAGCGGCCTCGCGGACGGCCGGGTCGGCCCCGCCCGCCGACCCGTCGATGGCCTTGCGGGTGGCGTTGACCATCTCCATGGTGCGGGCGATCGCCACGTTGAAGCGGCCCGACTCCACCAGGGTGGTGATCTCGGCAATGGCCTTGTGGGTCTGACGTCGCAGGGTCTGGTCACCGTTCCTGAGGTCGGCATCCACCCCGGACGTGACGTCCGCGGCGATCCGGTACGCACGTTGCAAGAACTTCAGCGACGACGCCGGGGACACCTCGGCCCAGTCGATGTCGTCCTCGGGGGGGCCTGCGAACACCATGGTGAGCCGGACAGCGTCGACGCCGAACTCGTCAATCACCTTGCCGAGGTCCACACCATTGCCGAGGGACTTGCTCATGGCTTTGCCCGCGTTGATGACCTGACCCTGGTTCAGAAGGCGCTGCATGGGCTCGTCAAAGGAGACCAGACCCATGTCGCGCAACACCTTGGTGAAGAACCGCATGTAGAGGAGGTGCAGGATGGCGTGCTCCACTCCACCCACGTACTGCGCCACCGGCATCCAGTCGGCCACCGCCTGCGGGTCGAACGGACCCTCGGTGTAGTGGGGTGAGCAGTAGCGGAAGAAGTACCAGGACGAGTCCACGAACGTGTCCATGGTGTCGGTGTCGCGGGTGGCGCGCCCGCCGCACGCAGGGCAGGCAACGTTCACCCAGTCCGTGGCGGACGCGAGCGGGGAGGTGCCCTTGGGTGACAGGGCGGCACCGCGCATGTCCGGCAGCCGGACGGGCAGCTGCTCCTCGGGAACGGGGACATCCCCGCACTTCCCGCAGTGGATGATGGGGATGGGACAGCCCCAGAAACGCTGGCGTGACAGCAGCCAGTCGCGCAGCCGGTACTGGATGGTGCCTGTGCCGGCACCGTCGGCTTCGAGCTCCTGGATGATCCTGGACACGCCCGAGGCCTTGTCGGTCAGGCCGTTGAGCAGGCCGGAGTTCAGGTAGGCGCCGTCCCCAACGGTGGCTATGCCGGTCTCCGCCGGGTCAGTGCCATCGACGTCGAGCACGGTGACCACGGGAAGGTCGTAGGTGCGGGCGAAGTCGAGGTCGCGCTGGTCGTGGGCGGGGACAGCCATGATGGCGCCCGTGCCGTAATCGGCCAGCACATAGTCCGCCGCCCAGATGGGAACCTGCTTGCCGTTGACGGGGTTGGTGGCGTACACGCCCAGAAAGACGCCGGTCTTGGGGTGGTCCGTGGACTGCCGCTGGATCTCGGTTTGCTTCTTCACCTTGTCCGCGTACGCCTCGAAGGCGGGTCGCTGATCGTCGGAGACCAGCTCGGAGGCCAGTGCCGCATCTGGCGCCACGGCCATGTAGGTGGCACCAAAGAGGGTGTCCGGACGCGTGGTGAACACGGTGATGGGCTCGTCGCGGCCATCCACCGTGAACTTGACGTGGGCACCCTCCGAGCGTCCGATCCAGTTGCGCTGCATCGCCAGCACGTGGTCCGGCCAGCCGCCCTCCAGCTGCGACATGTCATCCAGCAGCTGCTCGGCGTAGTCAGTGATCTTGAAGTACCACTGGTTCAGCTTGCGTTTGGTCACCTCCGCGCCGCATCGTTCGCAGAAGCCACCCACGACCTGCTCGTTGGCGAGCACCGTCTGATCAGAAGGGCACCAGTTCACGAACGAGTTCTTGCGGTAGGCAAGGCCACGCTCACGGAACTTCAGGAACAGCCACTGTGTCCAGCGGTAGTACTCCTCGTCGGAGGTGTGGAGGCGTCGCGACCAGTCCAGCGACAGACCGTAGCGGCGCAGGGACCGCGCCTGGGTCTCGATGTTGTTGTACGTCCAGGTGGCGGGGTGCGTGTTGGCTTTGATGGCGGCATTCTCAGCGGGCAGCCCGAAGGAGTCCCAGCCGATGGGGTGCATGACGTCATAGCCCTGCAAGCGCCAGAACCGGGAGAGCACGTCGCCCATGGCGTAGGCCTCGGCGTGGCCCATGTGAAGGTCGCCGGACGGGTAGGGGAACATGTCGAGGACGTAGCGGCGTTCACGGCTGCCGTCGTCCCGCGGGCGGAAGGTCTCGTCCTCCTCCCAGAATGCCTGCCACTTCTCCTGGGCCTGCACCCGGTCGAAGCTTCTTGACGTCTGGTCCACGTCCTGGGTCACGAATGCTCCTTGGTTGATCTCGCGTACGCACGCACACACGCCCGCTCAATATACAGTCGCCCACCGGCCACCCCGACGACCGCGTCAGCGCGCGAGGAACGCCTCGAGCTCCGCTGAGGTGGGGGGGTTGGCACCCTTGCGGCTGCACACCAGCGCGGCGGCCGCGGCCCCCCGTGTGAGGGCTGCCTCGACGTCCATGGGGTCATCCGCGTAGGCACTGAGGAATCCCGCCATGAACGTGTCACCGGCACCGACGGTGTCGACGAGTTCCACCTGGTATCCGGGAACACGTGCGTGGCGGCCGTCAGGCTTGACAGCAGCCACGCCGTCGGCGCCGAGAGTCACCACGAACATCGAGAGTCCGTACTCGGCTGCCCACGCCTCCGCGTAGGACAGCGGATCGTCGTCGTCGACGAGCCAGTTGATGTCCTCGTCGCTGGCCTTGACGATTCCCCCACCTGATCCGACGGCCGCCATGAGATCTGCGACGTGATGGAAGTAGGCGCTGCGGTCCGGCTGCACACTGGGGCGAACGTTGATGTCGTAGCTGACAGTGGCCGGCGTCGCCGCCACGAAATCGAGCAACGGCTTCGCACCGGGACCCACCACGGCGGCGATGGACCCGAAGTGGAGCCAGTCGTCCTCGGAGAGGGCGGGCAGCTCAGACGGACGCCATCCGAAGTTCGAGGTGCCGTCGAAGTGGAACGTGTACTGGGCCTTGCCGTCGTCGTCGAGGGACACCACGGCCATCGACGTGGCCTGGTCCGTACGCACCATCAGTTCGGTGCCCACCTCGTTGGCGTCCAGCCAGCGCTCGATCTGTCGGCCGAACGCATCGCCACCCAACCGGCCGAGGAACTGGACGTCCTCCCCGAGGCGCGTGAGCGCCACGGCCGTGTTCATGGGCCCGCCCCCCGCCAGGGCCGTCCACCGGGTCTCTGCCGGGGACACCACCTCCGCCGGGAGCATGTCCACCAAGGCCTCACCGCACACCACGAATCGCATGGCGACACTCTACGGCCAAGCCACGGCTTGGTAGGGCAGGGGGGTCACAGGTCCCAGATGCCCGGCGGCGCCGCTTTGTGGTGCATGGCCACCAGCAACGGCATGAGGGGGTGGCACGGGTCCAGGGATTCGAGCTGCCCCAGGCAGTCGCTCTGTTGCGCACCCTCCCCGTCGAGCCAGCACGCCAGGACCAGCAGGGCCAGAACATTGGGGGCCACAGTGTCGTCGCTGACCCGGCGTGCTGCGGCGAGGCGGGGCCGGAGTCGCTCGGCACTGCTGGTGCTGAGTTGGGCCAGCACCTCCCCGAACAGTTCTTCATCCTGCAGCAGGAGTGCCAGTTCCGTGGGGTCGGATCCCGGCTGGTCGTCGCACGCCACGTGTCGGGACAACAGCATCATTCGTTCATCCGCGGACAGGGCGGCAAGTCTCTGCGCGGCTGCCAGCCCGCTCCCGGACAGCGCGCGACGAGGGAGGCGGGCTCCGGTGGCCGGACTGCCTGCACGGCTTCCTCACGGCAGGTGTCAACGTTGACCCCCGAGTACACGGCCTGTGCAGCGAAGTTACTGGAGGCGTAGGAGTAGGAGACGCCGCCGGGGGGTGCCAGCATCCCCGCATGCACGTACCAGAACAGGTCGCCATCGGTGACCAACGATTCGGCGACGATCTCCTCACCGAGCACCGCAACGAGTTCCTCCACCGCCAGCGAGCCCGCCTCGGGATCCGCGGTGTAGGCGAGGACGGCCACGCGGCAACCGGCGCATCTGATCACGGCGTTCTCCAACTGGTCCACCACCTCACCGAACCTGAAGTCGTTGGTGAACCAGTCCAGGTCCATCCGCGCGCAGAATTCGACCCTTGTGCCCCGCACGCCCAGGACGACACAGGATTCCCGTGGATGGAACCCCAACATGATGACGGGTATGGCTAGCAGGTCCGCGCTGGTGGTGCCGTGAAGTCGTGTGATCTCGGTGCTCATGGACGGCACCTTGGTCGGCGTGCCCGCGGGATCGCCAGGACGGTGGGTGCAGTGTGGAGAAGACGCTGCCGCGGATGCCCACCATCGATGGGTATCGTGGGGCCCACCATGAGCAACCAACAGTGGCCGCCGCCCCCGGGCAACGGCCCTCCGCAGGGCAACAGACCTTCGCAGGGCAACGGCGCGAGACCCGGCCCCCCTGACCAGTCGCCGTGGGCCCAGCCCGACGCCCGATGGAGTCCCCAGAGCTACCGGGACTCGCAGGCGCGTGATCCCCAGAAGCCCTTCGGTCAGCCGACGACACCCGCTCCCGCCCCGGGCATCGACCAGTTCGAGCCGCCGCCGCGGTTCACCAGGAAGACCCTCGGCTGGGGTGTGGGCATCGTCGCAACCATCGTCGTCCTGGTTCTCGTGCTGCAACTCACCGGCAGCTTCACCCCCACCGATCCCACCCCCTCGGCCTCCCCCAGCGCGGCTGTGACGGAAGGCGCCAGCCCTGTACCCGCAGCGACGGGCGGGACCTCCATTCCGTTCGAGGGCAATGGCACGGGCCTGTTCGAGATCCTGTCGCAGGAGTGGACCGACACAGGCCTGAGCATCACGTACCAGATCACGTTGGACGAGGGGCAGGGCGAACGCAGCTTCTCCCTCTACATGTTCACCAACTCCACGCTGGAGGTGGCCGACCCGCTCAATTCCGAGCTGGCTGTTGCCGCCTCAGGGAAGCCGTTCACGGGCACGGTGGAGTTTTCCGTGGTGAGGGCGAAAAGCACGCTGGTGCTGGCATCAGGATTCGGTGCCGCGCTGACCGCGCTTCCCATCCCCGACTGAGTCCTCCCGGTGGACACCGGGAGACCGCTCCCCCATCTTCAGGGCATGGGCGGCGGCGAGTGCCTGCGCGGCGTCCTCCGCAGCCTTTCGCCGCTCCTCCACAGCATCCGGATGGTCTCGGGATAGGAGCACGACGCCGTAGACGGCCACCGCACCCGAGACGACCATGCCGATGCCCGGCCCGATGCCCATCCCGTAGCCCTCACCCAGCACGACCAATCCGAAGACGACGGCCACGAACGGGTCCACCGTCGTCATGGTGCCCACCGTGATCTCGGCGGGCCCGGAGGCGTATCCCTGTTGGATCATCCACACGCCGAGGGCATAGCAGGCCAGCATGAACCCGATCACGGCCAGGACCCGCCAGTGCGTCAGCGAGAAGCCGTGGCTCTGCACCAGGTTCATGGCCGCCTTCATCATGCCCGAGGCCAGACCGTAGAAAATGGCGCCCACAGACGACCACAACATGGCCTTGGACCAGCCCGGAGCCTTGAGAGCAAACCCCGAGAGGACTGCGCACAGCAGCAGAACAACGACGAACGAGATGAGGATGGGGGCGAATTCAAACGGCGTGTCCCCTTTGGCGAACAGCGACGAGAAGACGGTGAAGCCCACGACGCCCAGGACGGTCACCGACACCGCCGTCCAGATCCGGGAGGGCACCTTGTGCCCGTGGATCTTGGCGGCCAGCAGCACCGACCACGGAACCGCGAGGATTCCGACGGGCTGGACGACTGCCACCGGTGCCATGCTGAGGGCGAACAGGTGCAGTGCGGCGCCGCTGAACACGAACACCAGGCCGAGGAGCCACTTGCGGATCTTGAAGAGCCGCAGCATGCCACTCATGGTGAGCCGGTTCGACGAGGTTGTGCTGGACGGGTCGAAGGTGCTCTTGACGCCGAGGTGCTGCAGTGTCGCCCCACTGGCAAAAAGAAACGACCCTATGACCTGCAGCCCAATGGCCAGAGCAATGTTCACGAGCAACCTTCCGAAGTGCGTGTGCGCCGATGATGACGATAGTCGAATCCCCGGTTGATCAGTATCAGACCCGGGTCTGTCCTTCCCCGGGTCATCCCGGGTAGACGATCACCGTGTCCCCCACCGAGGTGGCGTCGAACAGCGCAGAGACGGCGTCCTTGTTCCGCACGTTCACACAACCGTGGGAGGAGCCGTTGTATCCTCTGGCCGCAAAGTCCGCGGAGAAGTGCACGGCCTGTCCTCCGGAGAAGAACAGGGCGTAGGGCATGGCGGTCTTGTACAGGCTGGAGACGTGGTTCTTCGACTTCCAGTTCACCGAGAACGCACCGTTGCGGGTGGGGGTCAGCTCCGAGCCGAAACGCACGTCCATAGTCAACTTCACCTGGCCGTCCACCACGAACGCCAGCTTCCGTTGCTTCTTGGAAATGCACACCACCCGCCCGCTGAGGCAGCGGTCATCGAGCGTCATCCCCTCCGTCCTCGGCTTCGGGGCCACGTTGTTGAGTTCGTCGGTGGTGGGCGTGCGCGTCATGGCGTGCAGGCGGTCGATGGTGCGCTGATCCACCTCACCCGTCACCGGTATCCCACGCTTGCCCTGGAACCCCGTCACGGCCTCGAGGGTCTGCGCTCCGTAGACCCCGTCGATCAGCGCGTCGTACCACGCGACCTGCTTCAGCCGCGCCTGCAGATCCTTCACAGTCTCGCCCCTGGCGCCCGAGGCCAGCAGGGCGGGCCCCGGCTTGAGCACGTTGTACATCTCGTCGCGTGTGGGGGTTCTGGTCATTTCGACGAGCCTGTCCCATGTTGCGTCGTCGACGAAGCCGAGCGCTGGTAGGCCGCGCTTGGTCTGGAACCCCTCCACTGCGAGTTGTGTCTGCTCGCCGAAGTTGTCCGTGATTTTTCCGGAGTACCACTCCAGCTGCATCAGCCGGTGCTGGAGGTCACGGACGTCATCGCCGGCATCGCCGGGCGCCAGGATGGCCTCGGGGAGCAGGGTCAGCGACGGCGTGACGCTCGTCAGGGACTCGCTCATGCTGGGGGCCGTCTCCGGGCCCTCGCCGTCCTGTGTCCCCGTGCTCGGGCTCGCTCCTGCGGTCTTCGTGGGGCTTGGCGGGGTGCCGTCCTGCGGCGTCGCCGTGGGAACGGCCGAGGAGGCAGGCTCCGTCGACTGCTCCACCACCGGCTCGGGCAGCGCCAGAGGTGCGGGGGCGCAGGCCGCCACGCAGAGCAGGAGAAGCGGCGCCAGGACGGCGCCCATACGGCGGGGGGAGAACAGCGACACAGCCGAACCTTCGCGACGGGGGTTGCTGCGGGGCAGCACTTCGGCCCCAGAGTACGGGCCAGTGCTGCTGGATGACCGCGGCACACGCCAGTGAGTGGCTGATTGCCCGCAGTGCACCGCCCACGAGTGATGGTGCATGGGTTTCGTGCGCCGCTGACCCCCGACGACGGCGGAGCGACGCTCCTTGGGCGATCGCGCGTCGCAGACTCCGGGGGCCGGTCGGTATGATCCGCTGGGACCGGGAGGAACAGCATGCACAGGATCGGATTCGATCGCGAGAAGTACCTCGCACTTCAGTCCCACCACATCGACGCCCGGCGCAAGCAGTTCGGCGGCAAGCTCTACCTGGAACTCGGCGGGAAACTGTTCGATGACCTTCACGCGTCCCGCGTACTGCCGGGCTTCACCCCCGACAACAAGATCGCGATGCTCGCGGAACTCAAGGACGACCTCGAGATCATCATCGCCATCAGCGCCCGTGACCTGGCCCGCCACAAGATGCGGGCCGACCACGGCATCTCCTACGACGAGGACGTCCTCCGCCTCGTCGACGGGTTCAGGGCCCACGGCCTGTACGTGGGCAGCGTCGTCATTTCGCGGATGACCGAGGACAACGGCAACGCCCGGGCCTTCAAGCGCAAGCTCGAAAAGCTGGGGCTGAAGGTGTACCGCCACTACCCGATCAAGGGCTACCCCAACGACATCGCCCACATCGTCAGCGACCAGGGATACGGAAAGAACGACTACGTGGAGACAACCCGCGACGTCGTCGTCGTCACGGGCCCCGGCCCTGGCAGCGGCAAGATGGCCACCTGCCTGTCGCAGATGTACCACGACCACACACGCGGCATCAGCTCCGGCTACGCGAAGTTCGAGACCTTCCCGATCTGGAACCTGCCTCTGGACCATCCAGTCAACGTTGCCTACGAGGCGGCCACAGCCGATCTCGATGACGTCAACATGATCGACCCGTACCACCTCGCCGCCTACGGGAAACAGGCCATCAACTACAACCGGGACGTGGAGATCTTCCCGGTGTTGAACCTGATGTTCCAGCGGATCCTGGGCACCTCCCCGTACAAGTCACCCACTGACATGGGCGTGAACATGGTGGGGGCCTGCATCTCCGACGACGAGGCGTGCAGGGAGGCCTCCAGACAGGAGGTGATCAGGAGATGGTTCGCCGCCCTCGTGGAGGAGAAACGCGACCAGCTGGAACCCGACGAGTCGGACCGGATCGCCCTGCTCATGAGTTCGCTGGGGATCAGCAAGCTTGACCGCGCGGTTGTCGAGCCGGCCCTGAAGGTTGCCAGGCGCACGCAGGCACCCGCGGCGGCCATCGAACTACCAGACGGCCGCATCATCACCGGCAAGACATCACCCCTGCTGGGCGCATGCTCCGCCATGCTCCTCGACGCACTCAAGACGCTGGCGGGCATCGATCCCTCCGTCAAGCTCCTCTCCCCCGAGGCCATCGAGCCGATCCAGGAACTCAAGACCCAACACCTCGGGAGCAAGAATCCGCGTCTCCACACCGACGAGGTCCTCATCGCCCTGGCGGTCAGCGCCAACGTCGACCCCCACGCGAAACGGGCCCTGGCCGAACTGCGGCACCTCCGCGGCTGCGACGCCCACTCCGCCGTGATCCTCGGTCCCGTGGACCGGGGCATCCTTCGCAACCTTGGCGTCCTGGTCACCAGCGAGCCGGTCTACCAGACGAAGAACCTCTACCGGAAGCGCTGATCAGGAACCCGGTCTGGCGGGCAGACACACTGCCCATCGCCATGACGCGGGGTGGCCCGATCCGGGTCCTGCGACCGCTGACGGAAGGCGATGACGTGTGACTCCACGTGTGCATGGAGCCCGGGCAACGTCGGCAGATGCCGATCCAGCGGGTGCATGAAGGCCCTGAAGCCGACTGAGACCAACTGGTCTGCCGACCCACGGCTGGGCGCGCTACCCAACAACCCCACCGGCTGATGCCGACACAGGAAAGAGACGCAGAACCATGAAACTTGTACGCATAGGCAGCATCGGCCGGGAAACCCCCGGGGTCCTGGTGGACGACGAGACCTTCGTGGATCTGTCCGACGTCGTCGTCGACTTCAACGAAGCCTTCTTCCGCTCCGGGTCACTGGCCACCCTGGGTGAACTGGTAGCCGAGCGGATCGCCACCAACCGGAGCGAACCCCTCGACGGCCGACGTTTCGGCGCGCCCATCGCCCGCCCGCACCAGATCCTCTGCATCGGACTGAACTACAGCGACCACGCCGCCGAGACTGGCCAGGCCGTACCGGACGAGCCGATCCTGTTCACCAAGTCCCCCAACACGCTCGTGGGTCCGGACGACGACGTCGTCATCCCGCGGGGTTCGGAGAAAACCGACTGGGAGGTGGAGCTCGGCATCGTCATCGGGCGCCACTGTTCGTACCTGGCGGATGAAGCAGAAGCCGCAGCCTCCATCGCCGGCTACGTGCTGGTCAATGATGTGAGCGAACGGGCCTGGCAGCTGGAACGCAACGGCCAGTGGTCCAAGGGCAAGTCGGCACCCACCTTCAACCCTGCCGGACCCTACCTGGTCACTCCCGACGAGATCGGGGACCCACTGGACCTCGACATGTGGCTCGACATCGACGGCACGCGCCTGCAGACCGGGTCCACCTCCAGGATGGTCTTCTCGCCCACGTTCATCGTCCACTACCTGAGCCAGTTCATGGCTCTGGAGCCCGGTGACCTCATCAACACCGGCACCCCTCCCGGGGTCGGCATGGGACAGTCGCCGCAGTTCTACCTCAAGGGTGGCGAGGTCATGAACCTCGGCATCACCCGCCTCGGCACCCAGACGCAACACGTCATCCGCCACACCGACCCAGCCCGCTGATGCGTGCGCTCGTCGTCACCGCTCCACGCCGGGCCGAGGTGGTGGAGGTCCCCGCCCCGTTCCCTGCGCCCGGGCAACTCCTGGTGGACGTGGAACGGGTCGGGATCTGCGGCACCGACGTCGAGCTGTACACCGCTGAGATGGCCTACGTCGGCCAGGGCTCACCCATTTCCCCTGCGGCTCGGCCACGAGTGGGTTGGACGGCTCCAGCGAGTCCTACGTCAACTACATGATTCCCGGCATCCTGCTCATCACCATCGCCTCCGGCATCGCCTACACGGCGTACCGGCTGTTCCTCGCGTGAAGGGCGGCATGTGTGAACGCTTCCGCTCCATGGCGATTGCCAGATCAAGCCCGCTCTGGGCGCACGTCCTCACCTCTGTGGCCGCGAACGTGGTCTCGACAGCAGTGGTCACCGGTGTTGCGCTGATCATGGGGTTCCGCACGAGGGCATCCGTGGGCGCGTGGCTCGCCGTTGCCGGCATCCTGATCCTTTTCACACTGACATTGACATGGGTCGCCGTGATCGCGGGACTTTTAGCCACAACCATCGACGGGGCCAGCGCGTTCAGCTACCCGCTGATCTTCCTCCCCTTCATCAGTTCGGCGTTCGTGCCCACCGAATCGATGCCCGGACCGGTCGCAGGGTTCGCTGAGAACCAGCCCGTGACCCCGATCGTGAACACCCTCCGAGCTCTGTTCACCCAGTCTCCCGTAGGCGGTGACATGTGGATCGCGCTTGCCTGGCTCGTCGGCGTCCTGATCGCCGCCCACGTCACCGCCACGAGGATCTACCGGCGAAGGATCTCGTGACGGCATGACCCGCTGGTGGGGCCACCGAATCCCCCGTCCGGGGCGAGACGCCCACCTGAATAGCCGAAACGACTCCTTCTGCCCGGGCGCGGGCGATGATGAGGGATGGACTCACTATGGCTGGCCACCCACCGACTCCCACCTTCCCCGGACGAGTTCACGAAGGGCACCCACTACGACACCATTGTCGCCGGGGGCGGACTCACCGGACTCGCCACCGCCGCCCAACTTGCCCGTGCGGGGCACCGCGTTGCCGTACTGGAGGCGCGGTTCGTCGGCGCCGTCACCACCGGCAACACCACGGGAAAACTGTCCCTCCTCCAGGGCACCACCCTCCACCAGATCCGCCACTTCCATTCGGACAAGGTGCTGCGCGCCTATGTGGACGGAAACAGGGAGGCCCAGGCCTGGCTGCTGCAGTACCTGGCTGAGCGTGACGTCGCCGTCCAGCAGCGAAACGCCTACACCTACGCCACCACCCCCGACGGGACAACCACCCTGAAGAAGGAACATGAGGCCGCCCTGGCCGCAGGTCTGGAAGTCACCTGGTCCGAGGAGAGCGAACTGCCCTTTGCGGTGACCGGCGCCATTGCACTGGCCGATCAGGCGCAGTTCCAGCCCATGGAGGTCCTCGCGGCACTGGCGGACGACCTGCGGGAGCGCGGCGGAGTCATCATCGAGGGCGTGAGGGTGACCGGCGCCAAGGGCTCCCACGCACCGATCACGGTGGAGACCTCACGTGGCGACGTCACCGCCGATCACCTCATCCTGTGCACTGGCTTCCCGGTCCTCGACCGCGGTGGGTACTTCGCCAAACTGACGCCGTTGCGCTCCTACGCCCTGTCCTTCCGGGTCCCGGGTGCCCCGACGTCGCTGCCACAGGGGATGTACCTCAACGCCGAGGAGCCCACCCGCAGCCTGCGCACAGCACCGACCGGCGACGATGAACTGCTGCTCGTCGGCGGCAACGGACACGTGGTGGGTCGCTCCGACTCCACCCAGGCCGCCGTCGATGACCTCGAGGCGTGGACTCAGGAACACTTCCCCGGTGCAGAACGAACGCACGCCTGGTCATCGCAGGACTACCAGTCGCTCAACCGGGTTCCCTTCATCGGCAAGATGCCACGCGGTCATGGAAACATCTGGATGGGCACCGGCTACAACAAGTGGGGCATGACGAACGCCGTGGCTGCAGCCCTGTCGATCAGCACCCAGATTCTTGGCGGCACCATGGAATGGTCCGACGTACTCGACCATCGAGTGACCAAGCCCGCAGGATTGGCCTCGACAGCCAAGATCATGGCGGGTGTCGGGACACACCTCATGAAGGACTGGGTGCAATCAGAGCTTCACGCCCTGCCCGACGGCGACCCGGCGGAAGGCATGGGGGTGGTGGGACGAGTGGGAGCGACACCGACGGCGCGGTCCACCGTGGATGGGAAGACCTGCCAGGTCTCCGGCGTGTGCACCCACATGGGAGGGATTTTGCACTGGAACGACGCCGAGAAGTCGTGGGACTGCCCGCTGCACGGCTCACGTTTCGCCCCCGACGGGAAGGTCCTGGAGGGTCCGGCCACCCAGGACCTCCCCGACTGACAGCTTCATCGGACGTGCACCACACGAGGCAGCCAGGGCCCTGCGTCGCGCCGGTGCAACTCGACACGTCCTCCTCTCAGGACCACGCCCGCCACGCCGTCGCACACCCGGGACTAAAATCTCGTTGACGACGATGCACGGGAGGTCGGGGGAATGGGCAAGCTCGCGGACACAGTGGTGGTGGTCACCGGGGCCAGCCGAGGTCTCGGTGCAGCCATGGCGACCGGATTCGCCTCCGAAGGGGCCTCGGTGGTTCTGGCCGCCAGAACCGTTGCGGATCTGGAGAGCGTCGCGGCGCGATGCCGTGAGGCGGGGGCCGTCCGTGTGGAGGTCATTCCCACCGACGTCACCCGGGAGGACCACGTCAACGCGCTCGTGCAGACCACGCTGGAGCGGCTCGGCCGCCTCGATGTCTTCGTCGCCAACGCGGGCATTGCGGTGCCCGGCATCACCGACAAGCGCATGACGACGCTCGACACCTACGAACTCGATGTCGTTGAGCGCCTCATCGCAGTGAACACCGTGGGGATGTGGCTGTCCATGAAAGCCGCTCTCCCCGTCATGCCCGCAGGGGGCAGCTTCATCGCCATCGGATCCGAACTCGGGAGGCTGGCCGGGGCCGGCGCCGGGGTGTATGCCATCACCAAGGCGAGCGTGGATCTGCTGGTCCGGATCGCCGCAGCCGAGTCAGCGGAACGCGGGGTACGGGTCAACTGCCTCTCTCCCGGAGGCATGGTCGACACCCACCTGTTCGGTCCCGGCGGGATGCCTGCCCACATCAAGGCTCACGCCCCGTGGTCTGAGCCGACGGTTATTGTCCCCGCGGCCGTCTGGCTGGCCTCCCGTGACTCGGACGGTGTCACGGGCAAACGCCTGGCGGGCACGGACTTCAACAGGACTCCTCCGAAGGATCTCCGCGCCACACTGCAGGACGCGTAACCGTCGCCCAGCGCCGGGCGGGACCGCCAGCATCATGCCTCCCACGTGGTCGGCGTGGGCCGTCAGGAACGGACGAGTTGTCTGATGGTGATGAGTTCCTGCGTCACGGCCACGAGTTCTCGTCGCAGTGGCTGGGCCCGCTCAGCAAACCCTTTCTGCACGTCGGCGTATTCGGCGCGACCTTCCGGCGTCTCCACCCGGACCGGGTCCAGCCCCCATTCGGTCAGGTCATAAGCACTGGCCTGCATGTCCACCACCCGGATGTCACGGGCGAGCACGAACGTGTCGAACAACAACTCCGAGGACACTGCCGGCGACAACTTCCCAGCCCATTTGTACAAGTCCATGTTGACGTGGAGGCAGCCGGGTTGGTCGAACTCGGCCTGCCGCTCGCGCGTCGGCTGCACCAGGTTCAGCGGCTTTGCTGCAGGAGTGAAGAACCGGAACGCATCTATGTGGGAACAGCGGCAGCCCACCTCTTCGACGATCCGCGACACCTCCTCGGGCGGGAAGCGCAACGGCAGATACGGATGCCTGGTTTGCTCCTGCGCCAGACCCAGAACCATGGCCCACTCATGCATGCCGAAACACCCGAAGCGTGGAGTTTGCCCGAGTGCCGCCGTCAACAAGGTGTGCGCGGTGTCGACGGTGGGGCCACGCTGCGCGAGGAACGCCGGGACGTCGAGCACCGCCCTGTTCTCCCGCACCCTGTAGAACCGGCGGTCCGCGTACTCGGGGGCATCCATCAGGTCCACCCCCATGCCCGGATGCCACACCCTCAGCTGGGCTGGGCGCACGCTGTAGTAGTGGAACAGAAAATCGTCCACGGGGTGCGCGGTTCCGCTGTCGCGACGAGCGAGGATGTCAGCCAGTTCGGTGTCGACGCGCTCGGCATGCTCTGCGGCACTCTCCCTCCACTCGGAACCGCTGAGGACCGTCACGGGCCCTCCCTCAGCAGCATCCGCCTGGCCTGCCAGTCGGGCAGAAGACGCGACATGTGTGCCTTGAACACGGGGCCGTGGCCCCGCTCCAGCAGGTGCACCAGTTCGTGCACGACCACGAACTCAAGGGCTTCCGGAGGGAATTTTGCAAGGGCCGTGTTGAAGGTGATCACGGCGGTCGCGGTGTTGCAGCTCCCCCACCGCGAGGTCATGCGGCGCATCCTGATGCCGGCGGCCCGACGTCCCACGCGGGGTTGCCACTCCTCCAGCAGACGCTTCAGCGCCGGCTCCAGCTCGCGCCGGTGGAGGGCGTCGAGTGCCCGACGCGCCGCATCCTCGTCACCATCCGGGCAGAGGATGTGGACCCGGCCGTCCGTGTGGCGGGCGTACGCACGGGAGGCGTCCTCGACCACCAGTTCGGTCCACGCACCCCAGAGGCGTACCCTGCCACCCGTGTCGAGGCGCTGCGGCCGGGGTGACCGGAGGCGTACGGCCGTCCGGGTCCGCAGAATCCAGCCGTGGTGCTGATCCACGAACTGCTCGATGACGTGTTCGGGGGTCCCGAACGGTGCAGAGATGGCCACGGCACCATCAGGGGGCAGGATTCGCAGGCGCAATCGTTTCATGGCCTTGTACGTGACGACGGCGTCGTAGCCATCCATCTGCAGCAGGTCGCTGACGGTCGTCCCATCCATGGCGATGATCATACGGGCGCCCCCCGACAGTGACTGTCGGGGAGGCCCGCCATCAGGACTGCTGTGACCGTCGCTCGATGATCCCGCGCAGCAACTCCACGGTGTCCTCCGGCAGGTAGGAGCCGGTCTCCCCCGCCACGTCGACGCGCACGCGCTTCAACACCGCCGCTGCGGAGTCGCCGACGGCGATGACGGCCGTCTCAGGATTCCAGCCCAGCAGACTGCTGACCGCCAGGGCACTTGAACCGGATGCGATGACGATGGCGTCGTAGCGGGAGTCCTTCCAGGCCTCGACGACCTCGGCGGGGGCCGATTCGACGACCTTCATGGTGTAGACCGGCACCAGTTGGGCGGTGTAGCCCTTGGCCTGCAGTGACGCCACGAACGTGGGCGCCAGGAGAGCAGAGCCGGGGACCAGCACGTTGCCGGTGCCCTCGGGCCAGATGTCGAGCAGCGCGTTGACGCCCCATCCCTGCGTGGGGACGAGGTCGACGGTGTAGCCGAGGTCCACGAGGGCATCGGCGGTGCCGGGGCCGACGGCGGCCACCTTCGCGCCGCGGGGCAGGGTCCACCCCAGCTCCCGGATGCTGTCGACGGCCCGACGGGACGTGAACGCCACCCAATCGGCACCCTCCAACGTGCTGCTGACGCTGAGCACGTCGCGTCGCTGCAGAGGGACGGCGTCGACGGTGATCCCGTGGGCGCGCAGTCCGAGCGACATGCGACCCTCTTCCCGAGGTACGAGTACGCGGGCCTGGCAGATGTCCGTGGTGACGGGGCGGTCCTCGGTCTGGACTTCGTGGACGGGGGCCTGTTCTCGGCCGATCTGCTCGGCGCCGCGCATGCGAAGGGCCTCGGCGGCGCGCTGACCGCAGCGAATCGCGTGGAACTCGGAGGTGGGCATGCCCATCTGCACGCTCATGCCCTGCGAACCGTCGTGCGGAATCACCTCCACCTTCAGGGTCAGCAGGCCACTGCGCTGTGCAAACGCACCCACGGATACGGACTCGTGCACGTTGAGAGCAGCGCGGGCGGCACGCTCGGTGATGGCACAGATACGGCTGTCCTGATCGTCGAACTGGGCCAGCAACTCCACCAGATCGGTGTCCACCTCCCGGCATTCGTATCCGACGGCGCCCAGCCCGGGCGCCGAGACGAACGGCACGTAGTCCGTGATGGCCTCCTCGCGGCCGATCACGAAGATGTCCGCGGCGCTGGCGACGACGCCGTCGAGCGTGCCAGCTGCAACGCGGTCGAGACAGACGGACAGGCTGGGTTTCAGGTCCTCGAAGTCCATCTCAGCACGCAACCGCCGCACGTTTGCTCGGCGAAGCGGACCCTGGGTGGCCAGGACTGATCCGTCCGGAAGTCCCGACAGCTGGAGCCCGTCCCGGGCGCACAACGCATCGCGTGCATCGCCGCGCACGGGGATGGCAGCCAGCTTCAGACCCGGCACGGACCCGGTGGGCATGCGGTTCATGCGGTGGATGGCCACATCGAAATCGTCTCGCAGCAAGCCGAGCCGTAACTGTCCGATGCTCTCCCTGTCGCCTGTGTCAGGCAGCAGGACGATCTCCACGTCGTGCCCCTTGGCCCGCAACTGCTCGGCCAAGTCATCGGCCCGCGCCACGGACACGTCGGACTCCTTGGCCCCCACCCTGATCCTCATGAATTCCCTTTCCCGGCACCGCCCACTCGTCGACGTCGATGTGCGCCCCGGCGCGGTACCAGGGCTCAGCCTACTCAAGGCCCCGGGGCATGCACGGGGCGCATGCGGGCAATCCGTGCCGAGGGTGGGTACCGTCGTGGTGGATGCGACGCGATCGCACCGGATGTACCCGGCACCGATCGAGGGAGAGCACGATGACCGACGCCCTGTTCGAGGACGCACCCCGCCCCGCCCGCGCACTCGGTCCGGGAGCGTTCTGGCTTCCCGGCTGGCTCACTTTGGAGCAGCAGGCGTGGATCGTGGACAGGTTTCACGAGTGGAGGGCCGGCCCCGTCCCCATCCGCAGCGCGACAGTCCGCGGCCACGAGATGAGCGTCCAGACGGTCTGCCTCGGGTGGCACTGGCGGCCGTACCAGTACAGCCGGGACGCCGTGGACGTGAACGGTAACCAGGTGCTCGCCTTCCCCGACTGGATGCTCCGACTGGGGCGGCGTGCGATCGTCGAGGCGACCGGTGACTCCCGGTCCGGAGACACCTACACCCCGGACACCGCACTGGTGAACCTGTATGACGATGACGCCCGCATGGGGATGCACCAGGACAAGGACGAGGCGACGCTCGAGCCCGTGGTGTCGCTGTCCATCGGCGACAGCGCCACGTTCCGCTTCGGGAACTCCGAGAACCGCAACCGCCCCTACGAGGACATCGAGTTGCGGTCGGGGGACCTGTTCGTGTTCGGCGGTCCGTCACGCCTCGCGTTCCACGGCATCACGAAGGTGCAGCCACGCACGGCACCCACTGGATGCGGCCTCCGTGAGGGCCGCATCAACATCACGATGCGCGTCACGGGCCTGACGGACTGATAATTCCCGTGACCGCGGACTGCATCCATGTCAACTGTGCGGGAAATCAATCCTTCGCCAGGGCGTCAGCACAATCGACTTTCCCGTTCGGGAATTCGACCATTGCGCCGTCGTCCTCGTTCAGCACGTGCGCGAGGACTCGACATTGCGAGAAGGCCGCCCTGTCGGTCCGAGCCGAACCATTTCGCTGGTGAGCAAGGAAATTGGCAGGACGTCGCAGGGAATCGTGGAGCATCCCCGACCCCCCACCCCCACGCCCGGCCACTGCCATTCCGGATAGGCTTCACGGGTGACCAAAGGGACGCAACGTGACCACTGACGACGGGGCCGGATCGGGAACCGACGGACAGTCCGCAGCGCCGCTGCCGCTGGTCACACCCGGGTTTCTCGGTGACCTGAACCAGTTGCGCCGCGAATTCACGCGGTTCATGCTCCAGTACCAGTTCGCCGTGTCGGAGGTCACCACAAAAATCTCCATCCTTCGGGAGGAGTTCCGCCTGCTGCACGACTACAACCCCATCGAGCACGTCGGGTCGAGGCTGAAGACCCCGGAATCGATCATCAGCAAGGTCGCCCGCAAGGGATGTGCACCCTCCTTCGAGACCATCCGCGCGGAGATCACCGACATCGCGGGGGTGCGGGTCACCTGCAGTTTCACATCCGACGTGTACCGCCTGTTCGAAATGCTGACCACGCAGTCGGACATCACGGTCCACACTGTCAAGGACTACATAGAGCATCCCAAGCCGAACGGCTACCGCAGCCTCCACGCGCTCGTGGAGGTGCCGGTGTTCCTCTCGGACTCTGTGGAGCACGTCATGGTCGAGATCCAGTTCCGCACCATCGCGATGGACTTCTGGGCGAGCACCGAACACAAGATCTACTACAAGTACCAGAGCACGCCACCCCCCGACGTCCTGGCACAGCTGACTGAGGCCGCCGAGACGGCGCACCGTCTGGACTCGCTCATGGAGGAGCTGCACCGGCAGGTGCACGCCGCCGGATCCCCGCCCGGTGTACCCGACAACTATCTGGTCCCCACCGACGCCGTCCTGGAGCGACTGCTGCATATCCGCACCGTCGCCCCGGACGACCGGGACTGACCCGCGCCTACCCTCTTTGGCAGGCCCTCCACCCAGCGCAGCTCCAGGCTCGGGGCAAGGATCGTCCAGGTTCTGGTTCGACGGAGACGCCGTGGTTGATGGGTCTCGTCAGACTGGTGTTCAGCAGCACGCGCGCTTGGCGTCAGCGAAGCAGGGGGTCGCCTTCTCTGCGCAACCATCGGAGGTGCTCGTGGTTGCCGAGGAGTTCCAGTCTCCGCCACAAGGCGCTGCCGGGCACCGCCTGGCTGGTGTGGCACAGGCATGCGGATCGCTGGCGCTCCCTGCGCACCGGCACCACCAGATCCACATCGCTCTGCTCGTGACCGACGAAACCGGCGTCAAATTCCTCGTTGAGGGTGTCGGCGACGTCCTGCGGCAGAGTCCATGCCAGAACCGGAAGATCCATGACAGCGGCCGCATCGACGGCTGCCCGAGTGGCCGCCGTGTGGTCGGCGTGACCAGTGATCCCGCTGGGGTCGAAGACCACGAGACCATCCGTCGGCCGATCGTCCAGTTCACGGAGCACCTCGGCGGAGAGGATGTCCCGCAGCACGTCCGACAACATGCCGTCGCGGTAGCCGAGCAGCACCGCTGATTCGACGCCCAACTGGTCTGCTGCACTCCTCAATTCCTTCGCGCGCACCTGGCTGAGCTGAGGCCCGGCGCCCAAGGTGGAGGCCCCGCCGTGGGTGAGGCACAGCACGGACACTTCTGCCCCCTCCATGATGAAACCGTCAAGCACAGCACCCAGGCCGAACGACTCATCATCGGGGTGCGCCACCACCACCAGGACGGAGCCCCAGGCCGGCAGGGCCGTGCCCACCTCGTCGCGCGTCGGGTGCTGGACCTCCAGCGACTGACTGGTCACGGTCGCGCCCCGGAGAGAACTGCGAACGCTGCCGTGATCCGCTTCTTCGCATCCTCCGCAACAGCATGCAGCGAGGCGTTGTCCGCCAGACCCATCATTGCCTCAGGATCAAAGGCCTCCACGACGGTGGAGGATTCGCCGACCGCTCGCACCACCACGTTGCAGGGCAGCACCGTCGCTATCGACGGCTCCGCCTGAATGGCCTCGTAGGCCAGCGGCGGCCGGCAAGCCCCCAGAATGACCTGCGGCTGGATGTCGACGCCGAGCTTGGCCTTGAGCGTCGACCTGAGATCAATCTCGGTGAGGATCCCGAACCCCTGGTCCCCCAGCGCTTCACGGACGGCCGGGACGGCATCCTCGTACGGCTGGTCGAGGGTGATGGTGATGGTGTAGCTGCTCATGTGTCGCTCCTTCGCGCTCTCGTTTCACTCATGATACCCCAGGGGGTATAGATCCGGTAGGCCGCACGGCCAGAACCTCGTGGTTTCCACCCTCACTGAGCACGGTCCCCTGCGGCTGCGGGGGCGGCTCCACGATGCGTGGCGCGTCGCCGGTGATGCAGGATGGCGTCGCCGATGATGGCGGAGAACAGAAGCACCCAGTACCACTGAAGTTCCTGCATCGGAGCGCCGCCCCACAGGTACGCGGCATACGGGATGGTCATTGCCAGCCTGATGACCAGCGACGCCTTCGGTGGGGGTGCTGCAAACAAAGCGACGGTGCCTGCGCCACCGGCTATCCAGAGCACGGCCACAAGAACGCCCGTCACGGATTCACCACTCGTGGTTCAGCCGAGGCCATGCACGCTCGCCAGTACGAAGGTGCCTGAACCACGACTGCTCCACGCACCTTCGCCGCCCCTTCTTGTGATGATTTCGCACCTCTCGAGGAAATGTCGCCCGTCTGCGCATTGACTTGCCCTTCCAGCCGTCACTCTCCCACGTCATGGAGGGACGTGCAGTCATTCCGGCCTTGCCGTCGCGTTATCCTGCTCGGCAGCGCGGACTTGAGCTGTGCAAGCAATCACGTCATCTCATTCGGGGCCAGCCGTTCACGATGACCCACGATGAACCCGCCAACCCGAGGGGGACGCATGACGGCTGATCACTACGACAGCTTCGCGGACTGCTATGACGCGGAAAACGCCTCAAGCCTGCTCAACGAGTTCTACGAGCGTCCGGCGATGATCAATGTGGCTGGCGATGTGCGCGGCCGGCGAATCCTCGATGCAGGCTGCGGTTCTGGTCCATTGTCAGCATCACTGCGGGCCAGGGGCGCCATCATGACCGGGTTTGACGGCAGTCCTGCGATGATTGACCTCGCACGACGGAGGCTGGGCAACGACATCTCGCTGTCCGTGAGCGACCTGGCCGAGCCCCTGCCGTTCGCCGACGACGCCTTCGATGACGTCGTGGCTTCGCTCGTGCTGCACTACCTCGAGGAGTGGGCCGGCCCCCTGGCCGAACTGCGAAGGGTGCTGAAGCCGGACGGCCGGCTCATCCTGTCGGTCAATCACCCAACGGTCCGCCTCATCACTCACCCCACCGAGGACTACTTCTCCACCCGGGAGTACTCGGAGGCCTTCGAGTTCGACGGGGAGGACGCCGTCCTCACCATGTGGCACCGCCCCCTGCACGCCATGATGAACGCCTTCATCGACGCGGGATTCAGGATCGCCGCGGTGGCCGAACCAGCGCCGTCGCCGGAGACACCACCCGGGCTACTGACACCCAGCATCAGAACCGGCGACCGCACGGCATTCCTGTGCTTCATCTTCTTCGTCCTCACAACGCACTGAGAGTGGACGTCCCCGACCCCCTCCGGGTGTCAACCCCGGAGGGGGTCGGGCGCAAGAGAACCGGGAACTTCCCGGGCAACCGTCACCAGGCGTAGTGCTCCGGAGCCGTTTTGTAGCCCGGGAAGATCTCGTCGAGGCGGGCCAGCGCGTCGTCGTCAAGCGTCACGTCGAGCGCACGAACGGCCGCATCCAGTTGCTCCTGCGTGCGCGGCCCCACGATGGGGCCGGTCACCGCCGGCTGGTGCAGCAGCCATGCCAGGGCGACGTCGCCCGGGGCGTGGCCCAACCCGTCGGCGAAGTCCTCGAACTCCTGGATCTGGGGTCGGAGCGCCTCCAGCGCGTCGGCGACGCGGCCCTCCGCCCGTCGACCGCCTTCGCGGCCCTTGCGCAGCATGCCGCCCAGCAGCCCGCCCTGCAGCGGGGACCAGGGGAGAATTCCCAGACCGTAGTGTTTTGCTGCGGGGATGACCTCGAGCTCAATGTCGCGAGTGATGAGGTTGTAGATCGACTGCTCGCTCACGAGTCCCACCATGTGGCGCTCCGATGCCGCCGCCTGCGCCTGGGCGATGTGCCAGCCCGCGAAGTTGCTGCTCCCGGCGTAGAGGATCTTGCCCTGGGCGACAGCGACGTCGACGGCCTGCCATATCTCCTCCCACGGGGTTGCCCGATCCACATGGTGGAACTGGTAGAGGTCGATGTGGTCTGTCTGCAGGCGCCGCAAGCTGTCATCCAGGGAGCGGCGGATGTTGAGCGCGGACAACTTTCCGTAGTTCGGCCAGTCGTCCATGTCCGCATACAGCTTGGTGGCCAGTACCGTGCGCTCACGCCGTCCCCCGCCCTGCTGGAACCAGTTGCCGATGATCTGCTCCGTGGCCCCCTTGCCCTTGTCCCTGCCATAGGCGTTCGCGGTGTCGAAGAAGTTGATGCCCTGTTCGTGGGCGGAGTCCATGATGGCGAAGGAGTCCGTCTCGTCGGTGAAGGGACCGAAGTTCATGGTGCCGAGGCACAGCCTGCTGACGTTCAGGCCGGTGCGGCCGAGATGCGTGTATTCCATGCCTCCACTCTCCCCCCGGACAGGGCCATAAGTCCATGGGTGGGGCACAAAGGACGAGCGAGCGCTAATACTTGCTGCGAACAATTACCATGGGCGCATGACCATCGTTGTGGTGCTCCTGGCACTGCTGGTGACAGTCGTCCTGCTGACCACTGGTGGTCGACGGGGCGCTGGCGCCGCCGGGAACCTCCGCCGCGCCGCCTGCGGCTTGACGTGGGTGGTGGCGCTGGCGCTGACACCCACGACATTCCACGATGCGGGCGCGGCTGCCGGCTACCTCCTGGGAGTCCCCCTGGTCATCAGCATCATCGTCTTCCTGAGGGACCTGTCGGGACGAAGCGTGCTCGTGGTGGAGGCGACGGCCGGGCTCACCATGCTCGCGTGGTCCCTGCTCCTGGCCCTCGGCATCGGCCTCGCATTCCTGCCGTCCGCGCTGCTGTTCCTGTGCGCCTTCGGGTTCGACCTCCGGACTCCTGTCCACAAGCAACACTCCGCCGCCCAGCCGTGACGGGAACTCAGGCGGTAACCCGCCCCGTGGTGAACGGTCTCGACACCAGAACGAAGGAGAGCACATTTGTTGCAGTGCGCTGCAACTCGCCCAGCGTGATGCCCTCAGGTCGGGCGTGGGACCTCAGCAGCGACCTGTCGTAACCGCGCCGCAGCCCTCCGATGGTGCTGCCCGGCATCAGGACATCCACTTGCGCGCGGACGCGGTAGGCGCTGTCCCACAACGCAGGGAAATTCGGGTCCCGGGATGGCTGCATCCACCAGTCGGTCATGACGAGGCCGTCGTAGCCCCACTGGTCGCGAAGGATGGTGGTGACCAGTTCGTGGTTGTAGTGGGCCCACACCCCGTTGATCTTGTTGTAGGACGTCATGATGGTGTGCGGTGCCGCCTCGGCAATGCAGATCTCGAAACCGCGCAGGTAGATCTCCCGCAGTGCCCTCTCGGAGACGCGTGAGTCGTGCTTGGTGCGGTTGGTCTCCTGGTTGTTGGCGGCAAAATGCTTCGGGCAGGCCGAAACACCCTGCGACTGGACACCCGTCACGACGGCCGCCCCCATGCGTCCCGTGAGCAGCGGGTCCTCGGAGAAGTACTCGAAGTTGCGTCCGCACAGGGGGTCGCGGTGGATGTTCATCCCGGGGCTGAGCAGGACGTCCGAGCCCTTCCTGATCATCTCCCTGCCGTGTTCCGATGCCAGTTCGCTGATCAGGTCCACGTTCCAACTGGAGGCCAGTGCCGTCCCGCACGGGAGAAGGGCGGCGTGCTCACTCAGACGGATGCCGGAGGGCCCGTCGGTGCAGGTGACGGGGACCACGCCCTTGCGCCTCAGGGATTCCGTCACCCCTCCGAGCACGCCCGCGTTCCCCGGCGCACCGAGCGGGCTGTTCATGCGGAGGTCGCCACGACTGAGCGCCTCGAGTTCCTCCAGGGAGAGTTGGGCCACGAACGCCTCCAGACTGGCGTTTCCGTCGGCGACATCCTGGAGTCGCCACACGACATCGGCGGCGAGGGCAGGGAGCGCCGACGGCAGTGTGTCGAGGATGCGCCGCCGAAGATCGACGGTGCGCTCGGGGGTGGCCTCCCACCCGAGCCGGGTACCGCCCTCGGCGTCCCGCACAGCCGCCATCCGGTCGAACCGGCGCCCGGGTTCGACGGCGCAGGCCTCTTCAAGTTGCTGGACAACGCGCAACTCCTCGACGCTGTAGGAGCCGACTCTCCCCGCGGATCGCACGTCACTGCCGACGAAGAACTCGTAGGACCCCGGCTGCAGGATCCACGCCGAACGATGCCCCGTGGCACCGGCATCGTCGTAGGAGGCCATCTGGTCGACCGCGAACCCCAGCTGGAGACTCTGCGTCTCACCCGGAGCCAGGTCGGCTGTCTTGGCGAATGCCGCCAGGACCCGGGACGGTGTGCCGAGCGGCCCATCCGGCGCGTTGAAGTAGAGCTGCACCACCTGCCTGGCGGTGTGGTGGACACCCGTGTTGTGGACGTCCACATCGACGCGCACCTCGCCGTCCACCACGTCGCATGCCGTCGTGGTGATGGAGAAGCTGGTGTAGGACAGGCCGTGGCCGAACGGGTACAGGACGGCGTCGGGAGCGAAGGTCTCGAAGTACCGGTATCCGACGTACACGTCCTCCACGTAGTTGCTGAAGTTCCGGTCCCCGAAGTGTCTCGCGGACGGGTAGTCCTTGTAGCGACGAGCGATGGTCGACGTGAGCCGGCCGGATGGTGAGGCTGCCCCCACCAGAACGTCGGCCAGTGCATGCGCACTCTCCATGCCGCCCTGCCACGCAAGAACCAGGGCACCGAGCCGGTCGCCGTAGGACTCCGCCCAGGACAGGTCCATCACGTTACCGGTGTTGACCATCAGCACGGTGTGCTCGAAACGGGCCATGACGGCGTCGCACATGTGGCGCTCCGCGTCGGTCAGGTAGTAGCTGCCCTGCTCCAGCACGTTCTCCCGATCCTCACCGGCGGCCCTGCCAAGGACGACCACCGCGACGTCGCACCGCTCGGCGGCGCCGGCCACCAGCTCAGCTGTCAGCGGCATCTCCTCGAAGTGGCGGGGCCAGTGGGCCCAGAACCCCTCGTCCGGCACGTTGTCCGCGCACCACACCCGGTAGGCGGAGGCGAGCTGATCATCCACGTGGACGGCGTCGACCTCGCCGAGGGCGTCCATGAGGGAGACACGATAGGGGGGCTTCACGTCACCCCCGGAGCCGTATCCCACCGTGAACCAGTTGTTCTGGACGCGACCGAACACCGCCACGCGGGCGCCACCGGCCAGGGGCAGCGTCCCGTCGTTGCGCAGCAGGACGATCCCCTCGGTGGCGGCCTGACGACACAGCGAGGCCAGTGCGGGCTCCACCGATGTGTCACCACCCACCACATCGGTGGACATCTGGGTGACGCCGTTGACGAACCGGTGGGCGATGCGACCAAACGCGCTCTTCAGGTGCTGCTTCATGACCCCATGGTTCCACGCCCACCGGCTGACCCGGGAAACGCCGGCCCTTCCCCACCCATCGGGTGGCGGCAGGGATCGCCGTCTGCGTGGGAGTCGGCGAACGGCCGGGGGATCGCTGACGCTCCTGCCCCAGAGGTGGTGGCCGAGTGGGCAGACTGTGGACATGCTCCACCTCACCGCAGTCCTTGGGGACATCACCGCCCAGCACGTCGACGCCGTGGTCAACGCAGCCAACAACGCCATGCGTGGCGGCGGCGGGGTGGACGGCGCCATCCACCGGGCCGGAGGACCCGCCGTCCTGGCAGACTGCATCGCCCGCTTCCCCCAGGGGCTGGCCACCGGCGATGCCGGCTGGACCACTGCGGGCAACCTGCCGGCGCGTTGGGTGATCCACACCGTCGGCCCCAACCATGCCGCGGGGCAACGCGACCGGAGGCTGCTGGAATCCTGCTACCGGCGATCCCTGGAGGTCGCCGATGTCCTGGGGGCACACAGCGTGGCTTTTCCGCTGATCAGCGCCGGCATCTACGGCTGGCCCCGCCTGGACGCCATCGATGCGGCCATCGACACCATCCGGGCCGCGCGCACCACGGTGTCTGAGGTACTCATCGTGGCGTTCAACGCCTCGGTGCACGAAGAGGTCGTCACCGCCCTGGGGCGGTGACGACCTCGTCTCACGGGACCGGGGGTCCACGACCGCAGGCTCAGCCCTTGACGGCGCCCTCCGTGATGCCGGACATGAACTGCTTGGCACCGATGGCGAAGATGGCCAGCAGCGGGATGACCGCTATGAGCGACGACGCCATCAGCATGCCGTAGTCGGTGCCGTGCGCAGTCTTCAACTGGCTGAGGGCGACCTGGAGCGTCAGCCTGCTCGGATCGTTGAGGACGATGAGCGGCCACATGAAGTCGTTCCACGAACCGATGAAGGTGAACATGCCGAGGAACGCCAGTGCCGGCCGGATGGTGGGCAGGCACACATGGATGTACTGGCGCCAGAACCCGCAGCCGTCAATGGTGGCAGCTTCCAGCAGCTCCTTCGGGATGGCCGAGGTGGAGTACTGCCGGAGCCAGAACACGCCGAACGCGCTCGCCAGGACCGGGAAGACAAGGGCCTTCAGCTGGCCCACCCAACCCAGCTGGCTCATGAGGAGGAACTGCGGAATCGTGGCGAGCTGGGACGGCAGCAGGAACGTGGCGAGCACGACACCGAACAGCACCGTCTTGCCCGGAAAGTCGAACTTCGCGAAGGCGAAAGCTGCCAGCGACGAGATCAGCAGCACCAGGAACGTCACACTCACGGCGACGATGATGGTGTTGGACATCGCTCCGAAGATATTGACCTTCTCCATGATGGCCGACACGTTGGCACCGAGGCGGTCACCCGGTGTCAGTGCCGGTGGGTACTGGTAGATCACGGATGATGGCTGCGTGGACAGCACGAACATCCAGTAGAACGGAAACAGTGCCACCACGGCACCCACGAGCAGGAAGAGGTGGCGAACCACGTCACTCCCGCGCAGGGGCCGCCGACGCCGCTTGTCCGAGCGTCGGCTCGTCTCGAGGGCGGCACCGGCAAGAGCGGCCGGGACCACGCGTGGGGACAGGCTCATGACTTCTTCTCCTTCTTCTCACGCGTGACAATCCAGTTGATGGCCGAGAAGAACATGACAACGACGAACACACCCCAGGCGATGGTGGCCCCGTATCCGTACCGGTTCTCCTGGAATGCGACGGAGTAGAAGTACAACACCATCGTCAGCCCGGAGTTGCCGACGCCCCCGGCGGAGGCCGCCCCCGAGGACAGGGACGAGGTCAGGACCTGGGCCTCCGTGAAGCTCTGCAGGGAGCCGATGGTCGACAACAGCGTGATGAAGAACACGATGGGCCGCAGCTGCGGAAGCGTGATGCGGAAGAACGTCTGGAAACCATTGGCACCATCGAGGGCGGCCGACTCGTACTGGCCCTTGTCGATGGCTTGCAGCCCGGCGAGGATCAGCAGCGCGTTGTACCCGACGAACGACCAGGTGGTGAGCGCCGAGATGGCAACCTTGATACCCCACTCGTTCTGCAGCCAGGCGATGTTGTCGAACCCCAGAAGGTTGATGAGCGCGTTGGCGATGCCGAACTGGCTGGAGAACAGCGAACTGAACAGGATGCCCATGGCCACCAGCGACGTGACGTTCGGGATCAGGTAGATGACCCTGTACGTGGTGGAGAACCGCATGGTCGAATTCAGCATCAGGGCGAGGATCGTCGCGAGCGTCAGCGTCGGGATGGTCCCCATGAACCACAGGATCAAGGTGTTCAACAGTGACTTGAAGAACAAGGGGTCGCTGAACAGGTAGCCGAAGTTCTCGAACCCGATGAACTCAATGTCCCCGAGGCCGGACCAGTTGGTGAAGGCCAGCGCCAGTGTGAAGATCATCGGCATGGCACCGAAGACGAGGAAGAAGAAGAAGTAGGGCGACAGGGCGCCGTACAGGGGAAGTGACCTCTTCATCCGTTGGCTGGTGGACAACGACCTGAAGCCGTCGACCGGTTGCGGACCCTTGTGCCCGCTCATCGTGGAGGCACTCATTTCACAGTGACACCAACCTGCTTGGCCAGTCGTGTGGCCGCCTTGACTGCGTCGTCCCAGGCCTTGTTCGGGTCCTTGCCCGAGGCTTCGACGAGGTCGATCTCGGCGTAGAAGGGGGCATTGACCGTGTTCTCGTTGGCGTTCTCGTACAACGGACGGACGGTCTTGGCGGCGTTGCCGAACACTTCGGCCGCCACCTGTCCGCCCAAAAAGTCGACGGGGCCCGCCACCTCGGACATCTCGAAGGCGGCCGGCGTGGACGGGAAGTTGCCCTTGTCCTGGTACTCATACGCCTGGTTCTGGGGATCGAGGATGAACTTGATCAGTTCGAACGAGGCCGCGGGATCCTTGGCACCCTCGGGAATCGTGAGGAACGACCCGCCGAGGTTGGTGGCGACGCCGGGGTGCTCACAGACGTGCCACTTGCCGGCGGTCGCAGGGGCGTCCACGATCAGGTCGGCCAGGTGCCACGAGGCGCCGAAGTCGGCGGGGAGCTTGCCCTCGTTGACGGCGGCTGCGGCGTCGGCAGTATTGGACTCGAGCGTGGAGACGATGCCCGCCTTCAGCCCCTTGACGGCCGTGTCCCACGCCTCACGAATGTGGTCCTCGCCGCCGATGAACACGTCGTCCTCGTTGATGAAGCCCTTACCGGACTGCTTCCAGACGGTCTCGAACAGGCCGCCGGTGTTGCGAACGAGGAAGGTGCCGGGTTTCTTGGCAATGAGTTCCTGTCCCAGGGCGAAGAACTCGTCCCATGAACGGATGGCGGCGGCCAACTCCTTCGGGTCAAACGGAAGTCCGGCTTCCTCGAAGACATCGAAGCGGTAGAACAGGGCGGTGGGGCCGATGTCGATGGGGATGCCCAACTGCTTGCCATCCGTGGTGGTCGCCTGGGCCCACTTCCAGTCGAGGTAGGTGGACTTGATGTCCTCGGCACCGATGGTGTTGAGGTCGACGAAGTACTTGGCCTGGTTCCTGAAGAAGGCGATGTCTTCTCCCTTGACACCGCTGATGTCCGGCAACCCGGATTTAGCAGTGAAGGTGGTGGTGAGCTTCTGCTTGAAGTCGCCGCCGATGACGTCCTGGCGAAGGGAGTACTTCGGGAACTCCGAGGACACGGCCTCGAGCACCTTCTTGCCGAAGCCCTCGGGCCACGTCCACAGCACCATGGAGGCGGCGTCGCCGGTGCCCCCGGTGGGGGTGACCGTGCCGGGCGCCGCGCTGGAGCAGGCGGCCAGGCCACCAACGCCGAGCAGGCCGAGGCCCGCGGCGCCGCCCCTGATGAGAGATCGTCGGGAAACGTTCATGTCAAAACTCCTTCGTTGCGTTCCGAACGCGATGGACAGGTCAGCGCCTGCAGAATGCCGAGTTGATCAAACTTGATCAGGCTGTCGGAGCATCAGGCGCTCATTGTGAACAGCGAATGACCTTCGAGGGCCATCCATGTCGCCGCCACTTCACTGCTGGCGACTGCTGTTTCACGCTGCATTGCCCGTTCCGACGGCTGATCTCCTTCGATCCTTCATCCGCACGATCAATGTAGCAGGGCATCGAGAAATGTGAAGCCCCGTGACCAATATGACATCTTTTGCGCAAGATCAACGACGGCGCGCTAGGTTGTGACCATGTTGAAAACCGTGCGCCACGAGACCCTCCTGCAGCTGTTGCATGCGCAGGGTTCAGCAAGCGTCAACGAGATCGCCGAACACCTGAACACCAGTTCGGCCACCGCACGGCGCGATCTTGCCGAGCTGGAACGGCAGTCCCTCGTGGAGAGGACATGGGGCGGGGTGCGGCTGGTGACCGACGTCGACGACCCGTTCCAGGAGGCACTCATGAGTCAGGGTGCCGCCAAGCGGCGCATCGGGGCGGCCGCTGCTGACCTCGTCCCCGACGGCGCCACAGTGATCCTGGACATCGGCACCACGGTGCACCACGTCGCACGTGAACTGGCCGATCGCGACATCACCGTGCTCACTGCCTCCCTCCCCACCTTCGAGGTGTTGCGCACAGTGGGGCGAGCCAACATCATCCTCCTGGGAGGGAGCTGGTCGGAGAAGTACCAGTGCTTCACGGGGTCGACGGTGACGGACGTCCTGGAGCACCAGCAGGCGGACATCGCGTTCCTCGGATGCTCCGGGCTCTCCGATTCCGGACGAATCCGGGACACCTCCTACCCCCAGAGCAGCATCAAGCGCGCCATCCTGGCCGCATCGTCGCACACCTGGCTGTTGGCAGATGCCAAGAAGTTCCCGGGCAAGGGTGGGATATCACCGTTCGAGGTGGACAGGCTCGACGGCATCATCACCGATTCCACGGACCTGGCCACACCCCTCATCGAGAAGTGCCGCAACCACGACACAGAAATCAGGATCGTATGAAACTCACATTGATCGGCGGCGGTGGATTCCGCGTCCCCCTCGTGTACAAGGCGCTGCTGGCCGACACCTCCGTCGGGCGCGTCACGGAGCTCCGGTTGTTCGACACGGATGCGACACGACTTCACGCCATCTCCGAAGTCCTCGAGGACCTGAGCCGCGACGAAGTCGACGCGCCCATGCTCGTGGTGACGCAGGACATCGCCGAAGCACTGACAGGCACGGACTTCATCTTCTCCGCCATCCGGGTGGGGGGCACCGCAGGCCGGGCGCTCGACGAGCAACTCTCACTCCGTCACGGGGTCATCGGTCAGGAGACCGTCGGTGCGGGTGGCATCTCCTACGCACTGCGTGGCATCCCCGTGGCCCTGGACCTGGTCGAGAAGATCCAGGAGCACGCCCCCGACGCGTGGGTCATCAACTTCACCAACCCCGCCGGGGTCATCACCGAGGTCATGCAACGCCACCTGGGCGACAGGGTCATCGGCATCTGCGACTCCCCCGTGGGGCTTGCCCGACGCATCATGGACGTCCTGAAGGGCGCCGGCCTCGTCGAGAACGACCTCCCCGCCCCCGGCAGCGGCACTGACCGGGTACACCTCGAGTACGCGGGGCTGAACCACCTCGGATGGTTGACGGGGCTGCGCGTCGACGGCCACGATGTCCTTCCCCTGCTGATGGAGCGTCCGGATCTCATCGAGAGCTTCGAGGAGGGGCGACTCTTCGGAGCCCCCCTGATCCAGGCGCTCGGGGCCGTCCCCAACGAATACCTTCACTACTACTACTACGCACGCGAGGACCTCGAAATCGACCAGGCTGCGGCGCAGACACGGGGGGTCTTCCTCCAAGCGCAGCAGAAGGGCTTCTACGACGGCGCCGGGCTCACCTCAACGGGGGCGTTCGAGCGGTGGGAGCGCACCCGGATGGAGCGCGAGGAGACCTACATGGCCACCAACCGTGAGGCCGCCGGAAACTTCGACCGCGACGCGGCCGACCTTGAGACGGGCGGCTATGACAAGGTGGCGCTGGCGATCATGCACGCCATCGCCAACGACGTGCCGGCGGAGCTGATCCTCAACGTCGCGAACCGTGGCCTGCTGCCGGACCTGGACGACGCTGCCGTCGTCGAGGTCCCCTGCCGGGTGGACGGTCGAGGAGTGGTGCCGATCAGGGGCACCGCCCTGCCCGACCACGGCCGCGGCATGGTCGTCAACGCGAAGTACGTGGAGCGTCGCACCATGGATGCCGCCATCAACAAGTCACGTGAGGACGCCCTCCTTGCTCTGACACACCACCCCCTCGTGGACTCGTGGACGGTCGCCGAAGCCCTCCTCGACGACCTCGTGGGCGCCTTCGACGAGCTCAGCTATCTCAAGGAACCCCTCAATGCATGACAACCGGGAACTCGTCGAGGAGCGGCTCGAGAGGCTTCAGGAGCGCGTGGCGGCCCACATCCACCGCCGCGTCGCACCCCTTGCGGTCACGGCATGGCGTGCCCCCGGTGAGCCCGTCGATTTCGGCGTCGCCCGCGAGGAGTCCTATGAGGACTTCCCCGCCGGCACGTGGTGGGGGCCTGCCTGGAGCACCTGGTGGCTGAAGGTGGAGGGGCGGGTACCCGCAGACGCCGCCGACCTTCCGCTGGAGCTCCGGGTCGACCTGGGGTTCGTCGGTGACTGGGCCGGCAACCAGTCCGAGGCCATGGCGTTCACCGAGCACGGCCGGCCGTTGAAGGCCGTCAACCCCATGAACCGCACCGTGGCCCTCAACTTCGGCGCCCTGGCCTACACGTTCAATGCCAGCGACACGCCCCTCCTGCGAGCCGACGGCTCCCTCTCGCTCTACCTCGAGGCCGGCTGCAATCCGAACATGTCCCACATGCTCAACCAGGTCACCCAGCAGGGCGACACCCTCACCCGCTCCGAGGAACCCCTCTGGCAATTCGGCGGGGCGGACCTGGTCACGCGCAACGACGACGTGTGGGGGCTTTCCTGCGACCTGGAGGTCCTGGACGGCCTCATGCGTCAACTTCCCGAGAACTCAACGCACCGCGCCACGCTGCTGCGCGCGATGGAGGATGCCGCCGACGTCGTCGACTCCGGTGACATCCCACTCACAGCTGCCGAAGCCCGCCAGATCCTGGCCCCCCTCCTCGTCAGCGGTGCCAACTCCTCAGCACAGAAGATGACCGCTGTGGGGCATGCACACATCGACTCGGCGTGGCTGTGGCCCATCCGGGAGACCCGTCGCAAGATTCTGCGCACGTTCTCCAACGTCACGGCACTCGCGGACGAGTACCCCGACTTCCACTTCGCGGCAACATCAGCACAGCACTACCAGTGGCTCAAGGAGGCGTCCCCGGAAGTCTTCGACAGGGTGCGCGCTGCCATCGCTCGCGGACAGTGGCATGTCGTGGGCGGCATGTGGGTGGAGTCCGACACCAACCTCCCCGGCGGTGAGGCGCTCGTGCGACAGTTCACCTCCGGACTGCGCTGGATGCGCGACGAACTGGGCATCCGGCCCGACTGCCTGTGGCTCCCGGACTCGTTCGGCTACACCGCGGCACTGCCCCAGATCGCCCGCCTCGCAGGCATGGAGTGGTTCTTCACCCAGAAGCTCTCCTGGAACAGGACGAACACCCTGCCCCACCACACGTTCTGGTGGGAGGGACTCGACGGGACCCGCATCTGGACCCATTTCCCTCCCGTCGACTGCTACGACAGCATCGTCAGCCCCGAAGAGGTCATGAAGGCCGAGCGCAACTTCAAGGAGAAGGGCCGCGCCCAGCATTCGCTGCTCCCCTTCGGCTACGGCGACGGCGGGGGCGGTCCCACCGCCCTCATGATGGAACGCACCCGGCGCCTCGCGAACCTTGAGGATGCCCCCGTCGTCACGTCGGCTCCCCCCAGCACCTTCTTCGAGGCTGCCCGACAGGAGTACCCGGACGCACCCACATGGGCGGGCGAGCTCTACCTCGAGTTCCACCGTGGGGTCTACACCACCCAGGTGGAATTGAAGCAGGGCAACCGACGCAGCGAGCATGCGCTGCACGCCATCGAACTGCTGGCCAGCATGGCCGGGCACTCCTCCCCTGACTACCGCTATCCCTCCGAGGCACTCGAGGTCCTGTGGCAGCGCATGCTGCTCCTGCAGTTCCACGACATCCTGCCCGGGAGCAGCACGTCGTGGGTCAACAGGGAGGCCGCCGAGGAGTACACGGCGCTCGCCCGGGAGTTCCAGTTGCTCCTCGAGAACGCCTGGGACGCCGTGCGCACGGATGATGCCGGGACCTCGGTGATGAACGCCGCCCCGATCCGGCGGCGCGAGGTGGTCGAGTCCAAGGCCGGGATGCAGTTCGTGGAGGTGGCCCCCCACGCCGTCACATCCCTCGAGGACGCACGCGTCAAGCCCCTCCATCCGGTCGTGCGCAGAATCGTCGACGGTGTCAACGTCCTCGACAACGGACTGGTGCGTGTGGAGATCGACGCCGACGGCTGTGTGTCCGGGCTCCGCGACCTTGTTGCGGAGCGAGACGTGCTGCTGCCCGGCACACGTGCCAACGTGTTGCGCCTGCATCCTGACCACCCCAGCTGTTTCGACGCCTGGGAACTGGAGTCGCACTACCGCCGCCAGGGCACCGACCTCGTCGATGCCACCCGCATCGACGTCGTCGCCGACAGCCCGCTGCGGACCCGCGTGGACGTGGCACGCGAGTTCGGTTCCTCCCGGGTGGTGCAGAGCATCAGCCTCGACGCCGACTCCGCCACCGTGGACTTCGAGCTGTGGATCGACTGGCAGGAACGCAACCACGTCCTGAAGGTGGGATTCCCGCTCGCCGTTCGCGCCACCCGCAGTGCCGCCGAGATCCAGTTCGGTCACATCGAACGTCCCGTGGCCTCCAACACCTCCTGGGACGAGGCCCGTTTCGAGACAAGTGGACACCGCTGGCTGCTGCTGGCCGAACCCGGCTACGGCGTCGCACTCGCCAACGACTCCAGCCACGGACACGACGTGTTCCCGGCCGGAGGGTCGAGCACCTCCCCCACGAGCGGCGTCACCGCGGGACTCACGCTGCTGCGTGCACCGCAGTCACCCGATCCTCTCGCCGACCAGGGCGAGCACACCATGCGCTACAGCCTCACGGTGGGGGCCGACGTCGCGGCCGCGCATCATGCAGGGCTGCGCATCAACCAGCCCCTGCGCCTCATGCCCGGCACCGCCAAGCGAACGTCCTTCACGGAACTGACCCCTGTGGGCGCCGTGGACCTGGCGGTGGTTGACGCCGTGAAGCAGGCCTTCGACGGTTCTGGCGACCTCATCGTCCGACTCCACGAGGCCGCCGGTGCCAGCAGCCGGGTGGACCTGCGCCTGGGCGTTGACACCGCATCCGTCACGGAGGTCGACCTCCTGGAGGACGACGTCGACCAGCCCACGCAGACGCTGCCCGAGAACGCCGTCCCCGCGGGAAGCCCGGTGCGGCTGACGCTGCGGCCGTTCCAGATCCTGACACTGCGATACCGGAGTCACCCATGAAGCTGCTGCTGATCTGCCTCGACGGGGTCCGCGTCGACCTGGCACTGCCGGAAGCGGTCGCCTCCAATCGGCTCTTCGCCGGTCCTGATCACCCGTCTGACCCACGGTTCAGCGTCGGCGCCCCCGACAGCACGTCCACGACCGAGGGGGCGAGGAGCCTCGGCGTCCTCGCACCGACCCTCGCACGGTTGGTGCGCGGTGACGACCACTCGGAGGGCACCATCATCCCCATGTGGATGACTCCCCCCACGGACTCAGGACCTGGATGGTCCTCCATCCTCACCGGATCCACACACGAGGAGTGCAACGTGTGGTGGAACGAGTTCGTGGGTCATCAGATGGCCCGCCGCCCGGACATCCTGTCCCGGGTTTTCTTCGCCAACCCGGCAGCCCGCACCCTGGCCGCAGCAACATGGGACGCGTTCACCGTGGGCACCGGCCCGGGCCCCATCATCCAGCAACGCATCGACCAGCAGCGCACGGGACAACATCAGCCCTTCCACCCCGACGTCAGCCGTGGCATCGAAGCGGCCGATGCAGCGGTGCTGCAGTGGGCGAACTGGCGGCTGTCCCACGAGGGGCCCGACGCAGCAGTCGTCTACTTCGAGGGTGCCGACGACGCCGGCCACAGCCACGGCGCCGACTCGGCCGAGTACCGCGCCGCCATCACGAGGCTGGACGAGTACACCCGGCATCTCGTCAAGGCCGTCGCGGAGCGCCACGAGCAGCTCGGTGAGGAGTGGCTGGTGGCGCTCACCACCGACCACGGGCACAAGCCAGAAGGTGGTCACGGCGAGGATGAGGTGGAGGTCCGCCGCAGCTTCCTCATCGCCCACCACATCGGTGGCACGCTGCCGCAGAACCTGCGCCGGGTCTCCAGCCTCCGCAGCAACGAGGTGATGGATGTCCTGCTGGATGCCATCGGCGTGCACCAGGGCCATTTTGACTCCGACGGCATCGGCGAGGTCCGCGACATCGCGTCGGTGGGGCCGACGAGGGACCCGGCCTTCGAGTGGTGAGCACCAGTCCTTCGACGGGTTGCCCCCGGCAACCCACGCACCCCTGGCGTGGCCCAACGCATCGGGGTGGCGGCCGCTGAATCGGGGCTTGAAGCTACCGGGTTCGCTTGTGTTCGCGAAGTGCGTCGAGGGTGACCCGGAGTCGCGTGGCTCGCGTCTCCGGCTTCTTCGCATCCTCGATCCACCGAGCCCATTCCTTCCTGTGGCTGTAGGCGAGGTCGTCGAAGAAGTCGCGGGCGATCTGGTCGTGGCTGAGGGCGGCCGCGAGATCGTGGGGCACAGTGACCTCACGGGCGGCCGTATCGGCGTCGATGTGCACGTCGACGTCATCGCCTGCGGTGACGCCGGCGGAGGCGCGGTTCTCGGCGCTCAGAGGGATCAGCCAACGTCCGCCCATCGAGGCGATTGTGCTGCGGTACGTGTGCCCGCCGATGGTGACAATGACCGCCGGCCGTCCACCTGCCCCCAGAGCGCGCACGACCTCTTCCGGAACGGGAAGACCGGTGGCGGTTTTCCCTCCGAGCTCAACGACGGTGCGAAACGTGATCGGTCCGGTCATGGTGCTTCCTCAGGGACGCCGTGATGTTCATTCTAAGCCCGCCGCTGCACCCACAGACCTCGTTTCCCATCCGGGGCCGTTCACGGCACGCTGATCTCATGACTGTCGAAACCCGTCCGCTGCGCATCTTGTTCCATTCGCCCCAGATCCCGAACAACACGGGTGCGGCGATGCGACTGGCAGCAGTGACCGGCGCCGAGCTGCACCTGGCACGACCACTCGGCTTTGACATGGATGACGCCAAGCTCCGCCGCGCTGGCCTCGACTATCGGGACAAGGCTGCGACCTTCGTCCACGATTCCCTGTCCGACGCCTACGACGCACTGCTGCCCGCCAGGGTGTTCGCCTTCACTGCACACGCCGACACCTCCCACACCGAGATTGCCTACCAACCCGGAGATGTCCTCCTGTTCGGACCGGAGCCCACGGGTCTCTCACCCGACGTGCTCGTCGACGCTCGGGTCACGGAGCGTCTGCGGATCCCCATGCGACCCGGAATGCGTTCCTTGAACCTCTCCAACGCGGCAGCCGTTGCCGTCTACGAAGCCTGGCGCCAACTCGGCCACCCGGGCGCAGGCGTGTGAGGTGGCCGGGTAGCGCAGCCGACGACACCCACGTTTCCAGCGACGTGGCTGGTATGCGGCGGATCGGTGCCTTCACCATCAGCCGGGATCGCCGCGAGGTCAGGCCTGGTCCGGGGATCACCGCTCGTCAGCGGATCGGCCGCCCCAGAGACGCACGCGCTGGATGAGTCCGCCGAACGCGTCGCTACAGCGTCCCTCGTACTCCCCGGCGCCGATGCGCCAGCGCCACGCCCCCTCGCTCAGGGGCTCGGCCAGCTGGGCATCGACACGCCCCACGGGGTCCCCATCCACCCAGACGCCTGCATCCTCGCCGTTGCACACCACGATCGTGACCCTCGATCCGGGCGGGTATTCGTGGGACGTGGCCCACGTCTCTCCTTGGGCGACGAACGCCATCCATCCGAGAAAGTTCTCGCTGGACAGGCTCACGGCCGCGAGCGGCTCGGGCGACTCGTCCGGCGAAGGACCCAGCCGGGCCAGGAGTACCTGCCACTGGTCAACCTGCACCTCGGGCAGGCGGCACTGGAGCTCTATGACGTAGCGATCCACGAGTGCCGCGTCGAACTCAGCGACCCGCTGAGGCGCCTCGTCGACGAGCAGTTCCATCCCATCCGCCTGCCACGGGATGTCGCCACGGCCACCGAGGGCGGCCGGGAGGGGGAACGAGAACTGGTCCTCGGGGCGCGCGAGCGCGAGTTGGCGACGGGCGGTGACGCTCCGCAGGACCGCGGGGTGTCGCAGTGCCGGGCACAGCGAGATGACCTGACACAGGCCGGCACGCGGATCGACGTCGTAGATGCGCGCGGCGCCGGCACCGCCGAACGGCAGTTCCTGATGGTTCACGGCGTGGTACTCGCGTCCACCCGTGACGACACGGGTGCTGGGCCATTCGTGTCCGCCGAGGACCAGGAAGACCTGGTCATGCCTCGCCAGGAGCTCAGAGATTCTCTGCCCCTGGGAGGTCAGCGCTGCCCGGGCGGCCACGTCGTGGCTGACCAGCACCGTCGGTTGGTCCGGATGCCCCTCCAGCATCTCTTGCGCCCAGCGCCATCCGTTGTCACTGGGTCGCCAGTCGAGGGCGAGGACCCCCAGGTCGGGGCCTCCGGGCAGTCCCACCTCGCGCCAGGACGAGTAGCCGCCGGGCCCGTGCTGGACGTCGCCCCTGACGTTGGTCCCGCCAAGGAGTTCACATCCGGGGCCGAACGTCTCCAGGAAGGGGGTTGGCCCCCGGTCATCGAGCGAGTCGTGTTCAACGTCATGGTTGCCTGTGGCGATGGTCATCCCGGGCACACCGGCACCGAAGTCACCCAGCACCTGTACCCCTCTTCCCACTGCGTCCAGTGCGGTGGAGCACTCCCCCGCCCAGCCGTGCTCGGTGACGTCCCCGACATGGATGATGTGGGCCAACGGGGCGATGGCTCCGGTGCGCTGGAGCGACGCCACCTCCTCGAACGTCGCGGACAGCAGCCCCGGGTTCTGACGCGAACCGTCGAAGAGGTACTGGGTGTCGGCGATCACCAGCAGGGAGAACGGCTCCGTCATGCGGGCACCGTCGCCGCGAGAATCTCGTGGATCCGTTGCAGCCGTGGGTTCGTACTGTCGCCGCTGCGTGCGACGAGCTGGCCGTGGGTGGGGGGCGTGGCCGCGCCACCGGGTCGCTCAAGGATGGACGCCGCGATGAAGGCGGCCACGTCCAGGCGCTCCCGGAGGGGGAGGCCAGGGATTGCACTGGCGTACACGAACGCGGCCAGGGTGGAGTCCCCCGCGCCGGTGGTGGTTCGGGGGGTGACAGGAAAAGCATCCACCTCCGCTTCCTCACCGGTGGCGGTGTCCAGGCCGAACATGCCTCGTGCACCACGTGTCACCACCACGAGCGGGACGTGGGCCGTGAGCGCACGGGCAGCCGAGGCGATGTCATCCTCGCCGGTGAAGGCGCGCGCCTCCACGTCGTTCAACATCCATGCGTCGCACGCGTCGACCTCGGCGAGTGCGGCTCGTCCCCACTCGCCGCTGGGGTCGAAACCGCGTGACGCGTACACCCGTGAACCCCCTGCGCGTGCCTCCGCAAGCCACTGCATGGCGGGGTCGCGCATGTCGACGATGATGGCGTCGGCGTGGAACTCGGCGTCATCGAGATGGGCGGCAATGCCGCTCGGCGGCGGCGTCTCCACCGTCACCATGGCCCGGTCCTCCGGAAGTGACAGCGCAACGGTCACCGGCAGCTGCCACCCGGAGTGCCGGTTCGTCAGCGACGTATCGACCCCCAGGGCAGCCATGTCCCGCAGGAGCCGTTCGCTCGCATCATCGTCGCCGACGGCGGTGGCCAGCGCCGTGCTCATTCCGAGGCTCCGGCAGACCCGAGTCATGTTCCCGATTCCACCCCATGTCTCGTGCAGGGCATCGCCGTAGGTCTCCTCACCGAGCCGGGGCATGGCCCGCATACCTGTGATGACGATGTCGCGGTACGCCATCCCCACGGTGAGCACCTGCGCGATTGTCCCCTGTCTCCTGCTGCCCATTCGGCTGCCCCTTCGAAAGTCTGTATCCACGGTCTGCGCGCGGGATTGCTCATCATTGCGCATATCCACCGCGCACTTTACCCCTGCAGCGGCAATCATGAGAGATGGTCACCGCCAAGCACACTGCACCGCACACCACTGCGCGAGTCTGGGCGCGGATGAACACCGCTGCTCGGGTTGGCTATGCTTGGCCCCATGATTCCTGCGGTTCGGCATCAGCGCATTCTTCAGAGCCTGCGCCACAGCGGCGGCCAGACGGTCGGCGACCTCGCCACCACGCTCAACGTCAGCTCCTCCACCATCCGGCGTGACCTGAGCCGCATGGAGGACGACGGCGTCCTCCAGCGAACCTTTGGCGGTGCGATCCTCACGGACGAGGCCGATGAGCCCATCGAACAGGCGCATCAGGCCAACACCGACGGCAAGGCGGGGATCGCACTGGCGGCCAGCACCCTCATCTCCGACGGGATGACCGTCATCCTCGACGTGGGCAGCACCACCCTGGCACTCGCCGAGGCCCTCCGCGGCCGCCAGCTGACGATCATCACGGCCAGCCTGCCCGTGTTCTGGCTCTTCACCCACGAACCCCAGGCCCGCATCCTGCTGCTCGGCGGGAGCTACCGCCCCGAGTACCAGTGCACTGCGGGCCACATGACCGTCGCTGCGTTGCGGGACGTCCACGCCGACGTCGCCTTCCTCGGCTGCACCGGAGTCGCTTCCGATGGCACCATCCGTGACAACACGGCCGACCAGGTCCCCGTCAAGCGGGCCATCATGGCGGCGGCTGACGCGACCGTGCTGCTGTGCGACTCCAGCAAGTTTCCCGGGCAGGGCACCTACACCGTCGGGAATGCCTCCGCGCTCTCCCACGTGGTGACCGATGCTCCTGTGCCGGCATCGCTGAGCAAGAAGCTGGCTGTCTCCGCAACGGAAGTGTTGTACTCGTGAAACCCACCACCCCCCAAGGAGTGGCCATCGTGCCGAGCCTGCCCAGCCGTATCGGCGCCATCCTGTTCGACATGGACAACACGCTCGTGGACTCCGAGCACGCCTGGTTCGAGGCCACCGCCGACCTGTGGAGGCACGCCGGCAGCCAGCCGGATGGCGTCGGGGTCCTGGGCGGCACCGTCGCGGACGTGATCCGGGAGTTCCTCGCTGCCCATCCCGACGCCGACCCGGAGCCTGTTGAGCGCCGGTTCATGGAGTTCCTGCACCACCACCTCGCAGACGGCGTGGTCACCATGCCGGGCGCCGAAGAACTGCTGACCCGTATGGCACCAATCCTGCCGGTGGCCATCGCCTCCAACTCTCCCAGCGTGATCGTGCGTGACACAGTGGCGCGAATGGGTTGGAGTTCACTGTTCACCGCCGCCGTCGGCACCGAGGACGTGGCGCAGGGCAAACCCGCGCCCGACCTCTACCTGTACGCCGCAAGAGCCTGCGGCGTCGCACCGGAAACCTGCGTGGTGATCGAGGACTCCCCGATGGGCGCCGCCGCCGGGCGGGCTGCGGGAGCGTTCGTCCTCACGGTGGGCGACGTTGCCGCCGATCACGGCGACCTCAACATTGATTCCCTGACGGATCCGCGGATCCTTGCCTGGACCCCGGAGCGTGCCTCATGAACCTCGTACCCACCCCCCTCCGCGTCGACATGCATGACGGCAACCTCCTGCTCGGGCCGGCTGTGCTCGTGCACGGCGGCGGCAACGCCGCGCTGGTGCTCGCCGAGCGACTCACCACTGCGGCGGGGCTGCGCGTCGAGGCCGTGACGCTGGCCTCGGAGGCCACCGTGTCCTTCAGCATCGACGAGGCGTTGGGCGCGGAGGCGTACCGTCTCGAGGTCGACGACACCATCCGCATCGTCTCCGGCGATGAGCAGGGCGCTGGCTGGGCAGTCCAGAGCCTGCTGCAACTGCTGCCCGCCGAGATCCACGGCCCCGGCCCCATGGACCCCGCCACGCTGCAGGTGCCGCGGGTGCTGATCGAGGACGCCCCCCGCTTCGGGTGGCGCGGCTCGATGCTCGACGTGGCGCGTCACTTCATGCCCATGGAGCATGTGCTGCGCCACCTCGACGCCATGGCCATGCACAAGCTCAACGTGTTGCACCTGCACCTGACCGACGACCAGGGGTGGCGCCTGCCCGTGGCCGCCTATCCACTCCTCACCGAGGTGGGGGGATGGCGTCCGGGAACCCTGCCCGGCCATCAGCCGCCACCGGATGAGAACGACTGCGACGACTTCCCCCAGCACGACGGCCGACCCCACGGCGGCTCCTACACCGTCGAGGAGATCGGGGCTCTCGTGGCGCGGGCCGCGCGCCTCGGCATCACGGTCGTTCCCGAGATGGACATGCCCGGCCACATGGAGGCCGCCATCGCCGCATACCCCTGGCTGGGTGCCTGCGACCACGTGTCGCACCCCCGCACATGCTTCGGCGTCTCCGAGCACATCCTCCAGCTCAGCGACCGCAGCGTCGAGTTCTGCACCACCGTGCTCGACGCGGCCATGGAGTTGTTCCCCGGCTCCCCCATCCACGTCGGCGGTGACGAGTGCCCCAGCCGGGAATGGTTGACCGATCCGGCATCGCAGGCCACCATGGCCACCATCGGTGCAGCTGACGGGCACGCGGCCCAGGCCTGGTTCGAGCAGAAGATCTGCCAGCACGTGCTGGACGCCGGCCGGCGCGTCATTGCCTGGGACGAAGTCCTGGACGGAGGCGCCCCTGAAGGCACCACCGTCATGGTGTGGCGCGAGGCCGAGGCCATCGCACGGGCCGCAGCGATGGGGTTCGACGTCATCGCCGCACCCGTGGAATTCACCTACCTGGACTACGCCCAGTCGGACGCCCCGGACCACCCGCTGTCCATCGACGGTCCCCGGACGCTGGAGAAGGTTGCCGGACTGCACACGGTGTTCGACGCCCTGGATCCGGCCATCGCCCACCGCGTCCTGGGTGGGCAGTTCCAGCTGTGGAGCGAGTACCTGCGCACCCCGCAGCGTGTGGAATTCTTTGCGTGGCCGCGCGGAAGCAGCGTGGCGTCCCAGCTCTGGAATGGAACCTCCGAGGGCGCCAGCTCCATCGACGACCTCGCGGGGCACCTGCCCCGACTCACGGCGGCCGGCATCAACTGGTGCCGACCGGCGAACTGACCGCCACCGCCCCTCCCCCGACGAAGGAAGCACACAGATGCGCGCCATCACCAACCAGGCCGGCCCTGAGCTCAGGGAGGCCATCGACCACTGGGCCGAAAGGATCACCACCTCGGCCGGCCGCCGCGCCGCCGAGATGTTCACGGCCATGATGCTCGACACCTGGTGCACCACCATGTCCCGTACTGAGGACCGTACGTTCGTCATCACGGGCGACATCCCTGCCATGTGGCTGCGTGACTCCTCCGCCCAGGTGCTGCCGTTCCTCCAGTTGACGGATGTTGCAGAAGTGGTCGACGTGCTGCGGGGCCTCGTGCGTGAGCAGTGGCGCTGCATCGCCCTGGACCCCTACGCCAACGCTTTCAACGCGAGCGACACTGGCGCACACTTCGACACTGATGACCTCGAGTTGCACCCGGGTGTGTGGGAGCGCAAGTACGAGATCGACTCCCTCGCCTTCCCCGTGCAGTTGGCCCACCAGCTGTGGCAGTCCACGGGCGACGCGTCCCACCTCGACGAGACCGTCCGGGCCGGATGCCACGACATCGTGGCGCTGTGGCGCACCGAGCAGCAGCACGAGGAACTTTCACGGTACAGGCACATCCGCCCCGACGAACCCCAGGACACGCTGGCTGCTGACGGCCGGGGCACCCCGGTGGCGGTCACGGGCATGACGTGGAGCGGTTTCCGGCCCTCCGACGACGCATGCGCGTTCGGCTACAACATCCCTGCCCAGCTGATGGCCGTCATGGCACTGCGGATGATCAACGAGTTCGCCACCCTGTGGAACGACACGGACCTGCGGGAGCGGGCGTCCGCCCTGGCGGGCGACATTGGCGCCGGGGTCGACGCGCACGCGATGGTCGAGGGCCGCTTCGCCTACGAGGTGGACGGTCTGGGCAACGCTCTGTGCATGGACGACGCCAACATGCCGTCGCTGCTGTCGCTGCCCCTGACCAGCGACGTCACCGCGGAGGATTCGCGCTACACCGCCACCCGTGCCTGGATCCTCAGCCCCGCCAACCCGTTCTTCTACGAGGGACGTGCGGCCAGCGGCATCGGCAGCCCCCACACCCCTGAGCGCTACATCTGGCACATCGCCATCGCGGTGCAGGGCCTGACGGGAAACATGGCGGAGGCACGGTCGTGCCTCGAGACATTGCTCGCCACCGACGGCGATACTGGCCAGATGCACGAGGGGTTCCACGCGGACGACCCCACGCAGTTCACGCGTGAGTGGTTCAGCTGGGCGAACTCGATGGCGTGCGCCTTGATGATGAGGATTGCGTCCGCCTGATCACCCCCACCGGCCCCTTCTACTGATAGGGATACGGATGTCCGCATGAAACGCTCGTCGAGCTGAACCAGGAGAAATCTGTGCTGTTTGAATGGTCGAGAGTCCCCCTCGAGATCGGGCTGGTGTCACTGGCGTTCCTGCTGTGCAGCCTCATCGGGTTCGAGCGCCAGTTCCAGCACAAGTCAGCCGGTATCCGCACCCACGCGCTCGTCGGTGTGGGGAGCTGCGTGTTCACCCTGATCTCGGTGGACGGTTTCGTCGGACTCGCCGAGTACACGGTGACCCGCGACCCCTCCCGCATCGCCGCGCAGATCGTCACCGGGGTCGGCTTCCTGGGCGCGGGCCTGATCTTCGTGAACAAGGACGTGGTGCGGGGGCTCACCACGGCCGCCTCCATCTGGGTCGCCGCCGCCATCGGGATGGCCTGCGGTGCCGGGCTCCTGCCGTTGGCCATCTACGCCACCTTCCTGCACTTTGTGGCCATTCTCGTCGTGGCGCCCCTGGGGCGCCTCATGCCTCAGGCCGGGGACCGCAACACCCTCACGGTCACCTACGAGGACGGCCGCGGCGCACTCCGCGACGTCCTGGGCCGGGCCACCACGCTGGGCTGCGAGACAACCCTCATCCACACGCACCAGGAGAGCATCGACGGTGTCCGCGTGGTTCGAGCACGCCTGCGCTTCCGGTTGGGCCCGCCACTGTCCGAGATCATGACCCAACTCTCGGAACTCCCCGGGGTTGTGGGTGTGGACCTCTCCCCACGCGCCGCAGACGAGCTATGACATCCGAGGTGTCGTGTAACCGCTGAGGGACAGAAGATCCTCCACCCGACCAGAGCCGCCAGCATGTTCCCAGACGATGCTCGCCTGCCCCGTTGCCAGGTCCACCACCAGGGTGGCTTCCGCGTCCGGGACCTCCACGCCGCGGCGCCGCATGGTCACAGTTTCGCCGTCGAGGCCCACGTCAAGGACCCCGTCGAAGGCAGGCACGTGATTGCGGAGGCGGCACAGCCCCAGCAGCGCCTGGACGACGGGGCGCTCCAGGGCGTCCGAGATCTCGGCAGGCGTGTAGTGGTGGCGGTTGATGTCGCGCCCCACACCGGTACGGGTCAGCAGGTCCATGTCGTTGCCGCCGGCGAGGGCACCCACGTAGTAGACCTGCGGGATGCCGGGGGTGAACAGCTGGATGGCGCGGGCAGCCAGGTAGCGCTGGTCGTCGCGCCCCAGCGCGTCGTAGAAGGTGGAGTTGACCTGGTAGAGGTCGAGGTTGGAGGCCGCAGCCCCTGTTGCCTCGGCGGACGTTCCTCCGGTGTGGTGGTGGATGCCCTCGACGAGTTCGTCAATCTGGGCCGGGGTGAGGAGTCCGGGACGATCCGGTTCGCTCTGGTCGGGTCCGACGTCGATCACCCCGATGCCGTCATGGGTGTCCAGCACGGTCACAGCGTTGGGCGGCCGGATGCCCATCCATCGCACGAGCGCCTCACCGTCGGCGGTGTAGAGGGCATGCAGGACCAGCGGCGGCAGTGCGAAGTCGTAGACGAGGTCCACGGACCGGCCGATCTCCATCTGGCGCCGGTAGTACGAATGCACCTCCACGAGGACGTCAACGCCGCGCTCACGCGCCTGCGCCGTGAAGGCCTCGATGAACTGGAAGGTCTCAGGCGTCATGAAACTGGTGGTGCCGGGTGTCTTCAATGCATACCCGACGGCATCCAGCCGGATGAGGGAGACGCCGGCCGCGGCAACGGCTTCCAGGATGGAGGTCAGGTACGCCTGACCGGCCTCGGAGCGGACGTCGATGTCCACCTGCTGGGGCGTGAAGGTGGTCCACACGTAGCGCAGGCGATCACCCAGCCTCACAGGCGTGAACGGCAGCCCCGGGCGTGGGCGGTAGATGCGGGTGAGGTCCTCCTCTGTGGCGCCGTCCGGAAACACCGTCGACATCGTGAGGAACATCGGGTAGGACTCCGACGCCTCCCCGTTGGCCTGCACGTCCCGGAAGGCGGCGGAGTCGGCGGAGACGTGGTTGACGATGAGGTCCACCACCACGTCATGGGTGGTCGCGATGTCACGCACGTCGTCCCAGGTGCCGAGTCGGGGGTCGACGGCGGTGTGGTCGACGGGGTCGAACCCGGCGTCGGCGCCGTCGAAGGGGGTGAAGAACGGCAGCACGTGCACCCCGCCGAACGCACCGTCGAGTTCGGGTGCTCGCAGGACCCGGGCCAGACCGGGAAGGTCACCACCGAGGCGGTCGGCGTAGGTGATGAGCTGGACCTGGTTGCGCAGTGTCATGGAATCTCCCGGTGAGTAGGTGGTGGAGTGTCGTCATCGGCTCGTGTACGCCCCGCCCAGTGCCTTCACAGGGCCGTCGCGGGCGGCGCGGGTGTAGTAGTCGTGGCTGGGAGCGTAGCCGTACTCGAGGGTGATCGCAGGGAGACGAGTTCACCTGGCCGCACACGAGTGCGGAAGTCCCGGACGGCGCGTGACTCCGGTTCGCCCCACGCGGCGGGACCGGAGTTGCAGCGGCCACTCTCGGCCGCCCGGTCGGCGCCGACGTTGGTGCTCAGGTCCACCCCCGCCGCGTTCTGGCGACGGCCGAGGGCCTCACCGTCGGGGTTGAGGGTGGGGATCACCCACAGCTGGAGCCCCCTGACGGGGCGGGGATCCTTCAGATCTCCCATGCCGTGCGGTGGGTGAAACGCTCTTCGCCGTGCATCTGCCCCACCGCCACGGCCACTTTCGCTGCCTGCGGATCCGCCACCGGCCGCTGACCTGGTGGATGCCCGGCGTCGTGTGGACGGCGGGTGCCCGCACATCAGCGGCCGCACCAGGACCAGCCATCGCACGGGCGCACAGCCCTGGGACAGCGGTCACAACGGCGGTGACGAGGCGCCGCTTGCCCGGCTCCGCGAATCAGTGCTCGTGCGGGTCCGCTTCGGCGTCGGCCTGGGTGGCGTGCACCGTCCCGGGTTCGTGGTCGGCTGGGCCGTAGAGCACGTAGACCTTCAGGTCGTCGTCGCCGGTGTTGGTGACGTTGTGCCAGGTGCCGGCGGGCACGAGGATGATGTCATCGTCGGCGACGTCGCGCACGAAGGTGAACCTGCCCTCCTCCGGTCCCATCTCGCAGCGTCCGCGGCCCTGCTCGACGCGCAGGAACTGGTCGTTCTCCTCGTGGACCTCCAGCCCGATGTCGCCGCCCGGCGGGATGCTCATGACCGTCAACTGGAGGTGGGCACCCGTCCACAGCGTGGTGCGAAAGTTCGTGTTTTCCACCGTCTCGTGCTCAATGTCGGTGACAAAGGGTTTGCGGCCCTGATCGGTTGCTTCAGCCATCGTGTCCACTCCTTGAATCGTCGCTGTGCCTTCTCGATTTCCATCATGTCAGAGCCGTGACTCCCCGTCCCCGGCTCCGTCAGAAGTTCATGGCGCTCCGCCTCGTCCCGGAGGTGGGGGACGACTCCGTCAGCGTCGCAATCTCAGCTCTGCTGCGACTGTCCCGTGTCGTGGTGCTCGGCCTTGCGGCCGCCGGCCTCCAGCACGTCGCCAGCGGGGAGTTCTTCGTGGCCTCCGAACTGCAGACGCATGGCCGAGAGCACCTTGTTGGCGAAGTGGTCCTCGCCGCGTGACGCAAACCGCTCGAACAGTGCGGCGGCCAGTACCGGTGCCGGGGTGCCGGTGTCGACGGCGGCCTTGACGGTCCAGCGACCCTCACCGGAGTCCGAGACGCGGCCAGCCAGGTGGTCGAGTTCCGGGTTGCTGGCCAGCGCTGCGGCCGTCAGGTCCAACAACCAGGACGAGATGACCGAGCCCCGCCGCCACAGCTCCGCCACTGCGGGAACATCAATGTTGAACTGGTAGTACTCCGGGAACTCCAAGGGAGCGATCTCCGCGCTGTGTGCAGCCTCCGTGATGCCGGCGTCAGCGTGGTCCAGGATGTTGAAGCCCTCGGCGAGCGCCGCCATCATGCCGTACTCGATGCCGTTGTGGACCATTTTCACGAAGTGCCCGGCACCCGAGGGGCCGCAGTGCAGGTACCCCAGCTCCTCCGGGGTGCGATCCCCCTCACGCCCTGGCGTGCGGTCCACGTCAGTCGCTCCGGGAGCGATGGTCTTCAGGATGGGCTCGATGCGCTGGAACGCCTCATCGTGGCCCCCCACCATGAGGCAGTAACCGCGCTCCAACCCGAAGACGCCACCGCTGGTGCCAACATCCATGAAGTGGATGCCCTTCTCGTTCAGCGTCTTGGCACGACGCACGTCGTCGCGGTAGTTGGAGTTGCCACCATCGATGATGATGTCGCCCGCCTCCAGGACTGCTGCCACCTGCTCCACCACGTCCCCCGCGATACCTGCGGGCACCATGAGCCACACTGCTCGCGGCGCCTCGAGCTTGGACGCCAGGTCGGCGTAGTCCGTCGCCCCGATGGCACCCTCCTTGACCAGCGCGTCAATCGGGCCCTGGTTGACGTCGTTGACGACACACTCGTGGCCGTCCTTCATCAGCCGCCGGACAATGTTGGCGCCCATACGCCCCAAACCAACCATTCCCAATTGCATGACTGCTCCCTTGCATTTCGGTGTCGTTGTTCGTCCACCCCCGGCGACGTCTCTCCCGGCAGTCTAGAAGGGTGGGCGGCCACTATTTCCGAATCGCCGGTGGCCATCGAGACTCGTTGCGGCCCGGCCTCGGGACATGACCCACTGGCACATCGTCCCGGTGGGCCTTCGACGACACGGTCACTCCCCCGCTTCACTGAAGCGCAGCTGCAACTCCCGGCCGACGTGGGGCTGGCACCGATACCAAGAGCTGCGGACCGGACGACAGTGCGCGGGAACACCCGCTCACGACGGGTGGTCAGTCGTCCTTGTGTCGGAAGAAGCTGCGCAGACCCTCCTTGTTGACCGCCGCGATGGCCGTCAACGGGATGTTGGCGGGGCAGACCTTCGCGCACTCCCCGTACAGGGAGCAGGGGCCGAAGTCCTGTTCCATCTCGTTCAGCATCGCCCTCGCCCGCTTGCCGCGCTCCTGCCTCCCGGTGGGCAGCAGCGACAGGTGCGCGAGCTTGGAGCCCACGAACAGATGCGCGGCGCCGTTGGGGCAGGCCGCCACGCAGGCTCCGCACCCGATGCAGGCGGCCATGTCCAGTGCCTGCTCCGCACGTTCGTGGGACACCAGCAGCGCGTCCGCGTCAGGGGCAGAACCGCCGGGGACGGCCACGTGACCACCGGCCACGATGATCCGATCCAATGCGGAACGGTCGACGACGAGGTCGCGGATCACGGGATAGGCCGCGGAGCGCAACGGCTCCAGCCGTATGCGTTGCCCGTCGTGGAAGCTGGCGAGGCGTTGGTGGCAGGAGGGTGTGTTCTGCTGGGGGCCGTGGGGGATGCCGTCGACGGTGATGCCGCAGGCACCGCAGATGCCCTCCCGGCAGTCGGACTCGAACGCCACCGGTTCACGATCATTCTCGACGAGCGCGAAGTTCAGTCGGTCGAGCAGCTCAAGCAGCGACATCTCCGGTGTGGCGTCGTCCACCTCGTGCGTCTCGTAGTGGCCGGCCTCCCCCGGGGCTGCCTGGCGCCAGACGTCCATGACCAGTTTCATCGGTAGTCCCTCGTCGTCAGCGGCACCGTGTCGAAGTGCAGCGGTTCGTGATGCCGTATGAAGCCGCCATCGGTCCCGACCTGCCAGGCGGAGGCGAAGGCCCATCGCTTGTCGTCGCGAGTGGCCTCGCCGTCTCGTTGGTGCTCTGCACGGAAGTGCGCCCCGCACGATTCCTCCCGATCCAGGGCGTCGACGCACATCAGTTCGGCGAGTTCCAGGTAGTCGGCCACCCGGCCGGCGAGTTCCAGCTCCTGGTTGAGGTGCAGACCGGTGCCGACAACGCGCAGGTCGCGCCAGAACTCGGCCCGCAGCTCACGGATGCGCCCGATGGCGTGCTCCAGTGTTTCCCGGCTGCGGATCACGCCGCAGCCCTCGTAGAGAATGGCGCCCAGTAATCGGTGGAAGTGGCCGGGCCCATGGGTGCCGCCAATGGCGAGCAGCGCATCCGCGCGTGCCCGGGTACGCGACAGCGCGGCCCGGACCTGCGGGGAGTCATCCGCCAGCGGCTCTGTGCCCAGGTGGGGGGCAAGATAATTGGCCACCGTGTGCGGCAGCGTGAACCAGCCGTCCACACAGGCGGACAGCAACGAGTTGGCACCCAGCCGGTTGGCGCCGTGATATCCCCATCCGCACTCTCCGCCGACGAACAGGCCGGGCAGCGAGGTCATGAGGTCGTAATCGCTCCAGAGCCCGCCCATGGTGAAGTGCGCGCCCGGCGCAATGCGCATGGGCACCTCGTAGGGGTCCTCCCCGGTGGCGTTGGTGTACATGTGGAAGAGGTTGCCGTAGCGCTCGGCGATGGTGTGACGGCCCAGCCGGGCGATGGCATCGCGGAAGTCGAGGTACACGCCGTTGCAGAGCGGGCCAACACCGTGCCCGGAGCGAATCTGCTCGGTGGCGGCACGCGAGGCAACGTCACGGGGAGTGAGGTTGCCGAACGCGGGGTACTTCCGCTCCAGGTAGTAGTCACGCTCGGTTTCGGGGATGTCGTTGGCCGGACGCTGGTCCCCCGGCCGGGTCGGCACCCAGACGCGGCCGTCGTTGCGCAGCGATTCGCTCATGAGGATGGTCTTCGACTGCCACTGTGAACTGATGGGCAGCGCAGTGGGATGGAACTGGATGAAGGACGGCGAGGCGAAGTGCGCACCGTGCTGCGCTGCCCTCCAGATGGCGGAGGCGTTGGAGTTCTTCGCCAGGGTGGAGTGGAAGAAGATGTTGCCGTACCCGCCTGTTGCCAGCACGACGGCGTGCGCCGTGTGCGCGGTGATGTCACCGGAGATGAGATTGCGCATGACGACGCCGCCTACGCGGTCGCCGTCCATGATGAGGTCCAGCATTTCGTGGCGCACCCGCAGCGTCACGGTGCCGGCGTGCACCTGCCGTTGCAGGGCCTGGGCGCTGGCCACCTGCAACTGCTGTCCTGTCTGGCCGCGGGCGTAGAACGTGCGCGACACCTGCACCCCTCCGAAGGAGCGAGTGGCCAGGGTGCCCCCGTACTCCCGGGCGAATGGCGCACCAATGGCGTTGAGGTGATCCACCACCCGCATCGACTCCTCCGCCAGGCGGAAGGCGTCCACTTCACGTCCGCGAAAATCGCCGCCCTTGACGGTGTCGGTGACGAAGCGCTGCAGCGAGTCGTTGTCGGCCGTGTCCTCACGGGCTGCGTTGATGCCACCCTGCGCGGCCACCGAGTGCGCGCGGCGGGGCGCGTCGTGGAACGTGAACGACTCCACCTGGTAGCCCAGCTCCCCCAGCGCAGCTGCCGCGCCGGCGCCTGCCAGGCCGGTCCCCACAACGATGACCTTGAACCTTCGCCGGTTGGCCGGGTTGACCAGTCGGTAGTCGAGCTTGCGGCGGTGCCAGGCGCTGTCGTAGGGGGCATCCGGCGCGTGGGGGTCGAGGACGCCTCCCACCGTGACCCCGTCGACGTGTGAGGACGGCCCCCTCCAACGCCCCCTCACGCCACGACTCCCATCAGCACGGCAATGGGGATGAGGATGTTGCCCAGCATCACGGCAAGGGCGACCACCCCGGCCACCCACCAGGCGACGGTGCGCAGCCGCACGCCCGTGAAGCCGACGTCGCTGACCACTGTCCAGAGACCGTGGGCCAAGTGCAGAAAAAGGGCGAGCATCGACACCATGTAGGCGAGCGCGACCCATGGCCGCTGCAGGCTTGAGACCAGGTTCTCGTAGGCGTGGGCAGTCGAAGGTGTCGCTGGCTGGAACGTGTCCACGGCAACACCGGCGGTGCCGGTGGTCAGGTCGAGGACGTGGAAGACGACGAATCCCAGCAGCACGATGCCGGTGACCACCATGGTGCGTGCAGTGAAATTCTTGACCCACATACCGGGCCGGCGGTGCCTGCCCCGCGAAGCACGTCCGCGTCGCCAGATGAGAGCGGCTGACCACACGTGCGCCACCAGGGCCACCATGAGCGCGATCCGCAGAATCCACAGCAGGCCCTCGTAGGGCAGGAACGGTTGTAGAACGGTGCGGAGCCAGTGTGCGTACTCGTTGAAGTGCTCAGCGCCGGTGAAGACCTTGAGGTTGCCGATCATGTGCACGAGGACGAACAGGGCAAACACCACGCCGGTGACGGCCATGACCACCTTGAGTACCCAGCTGGGGATTCTCGGCGGCGGCTTCAGCCGTGCCGAGCGGACGATCCCCATCCCCAGGGCGTCACGATCTGTGGTTCCGCCTTCCACGAGCGCGCCGTGTGCATGCCGTCCTCGGCCAACACGTGATGACGTCACTGCCACCTCCTGCCAGATGCCTCCAACCTACTTCGAGACCTTGTGGGGCGCACGCGGGGGCCCAATAAAAGGGGCACTTCGCATGCGGATTGCCCGTCAGGACCGGGGACTGCTCTCAATGACGCCCGGGACCGGACCACGCCTTTGACGGGGAGGCATCGCCCGAGGGTTGCACCCTGGGGTGCACGTGCTCGACGAGCCGCCGCACCAGCAGCCCCAGAAGCATGCCGACGGCGATGCCCACCATGTCGGCAAGCAGGTCGGCCACCTCGCGGGAGCGTCCCACGTAGGGCTGAATGATCTCGATGGCTGCACCGTAGGCCGAGTACACGACGAACAACACCACGCTCCAGCGCGGCCTGACAACGGCAAGGGGAAACGCCAATGCCACGAAGGCCGTGAAGTGGTAGAACTTGTCGCCGCCGGCCGGCACGTCCACCTGCGTGGGAGGCATCAGCGTCAGGAGCGCTATGACCGTCGCCAAGGCCACGCTCAGCAGAATTGACCAACGGGTGGCCTGTCTCATGGGGTGCCCTTCTCACAAGCGATGTCGACCGTTAGCGTCGCACCGCCTCACGCACGGCGCCAAGTGGGACACGGGCACCCATCTGGATGCCGAGCGTGGCGGCCAGGTCCGCATCCCGGATCGGGGCACTCAGGTCACCCTGCCTGAACAGGAAGGACACGTCCAGGATCTCGAAGCGATCCGACGCGTCGGGGAGGACTTCCAGGAAGCGGGAGGTGTCGGTGCCCAACGCGCAGTCTGCGAGCGGGAACGTCTTCTGCGCATCAGTCAGCCGGTCCCATGTCCGGACGGAGACGACGGTGTCAGACACGGCCTGGCCGTGGGCGGCGGCGTTGATGCGGACTGCGTCCCCGACGGTGCCATCGATCCACGACAGCGCCTCAACCCCCACCCACTCGGAGGTGACTGCCCGCTCGGCCAGCGCGTCCCACGACTCCCCCGCCGGGACCGTCACCTGGATGCCACCGCAGGACGCGAGATCGTCGAGTTCGCAGGCGGAGTCGTCGACGACGATGCCGCTGATGGGTGAATGGATCATCTGAAAGTTCGCCATGCCCCCATTCCACGTCGGCGCAACCCATATGACAAGCGCTCGCCGCGGATGGTGCGTGATGATGCTGCGTCATGCAGCCTCGCCGCGACCACAAACGGCCACAGCCCCCTAGTGTGATGGCACGGGATCAATGACGGCCCCGTCTGCCGACCAGGAGGAGTCAGGATGATCCGAACATCCCATCGAGACGTGCTCGCAGGGGCGACGGTGGTCATCACCGGTGCCGCCCGCGGCATGGGAGCCATTTATGCACGGCGCGCCGTGCGGGAGGGCGCGAGCGCCGTTGCGTTGTGGGACGTCGACGAGGCACTGGCGGCCGAGCTGGCAGAGGAGTTGGGCACCTCGCGGTGCCGTGTGGTGGCCTGTGGGGTCGACCTCGACTCCGCGGCGCAGATCGCGGCAATGGCGCAGCGGACCCGCGATGAGCTGGGTTGCCCCAGCATCGTGATCAACAACGCCGGGATCGTGCGCGCAGGGCAGTTCGCGGACCAGGACCCGTCCCGTGACATCGAACAGACGATGAGCATCAATGCGCTGGCACCCATGCTGGTGACGCGGGAGTTCCTGCCCGGCATGATCGCCGATCGGTCCAGGCACCATCGCATCCTGAACATCGCGTCGGCAGCCGGAACGCTGGCCAATCCCAACATGAGCGTCTACGCGGCATCAAAATGGGCCGTGATCGGGTGGAGCGAGTCGCTGCGGCTCGAGTTGGTCCGCAGCGGTAACGACCACGTCGCGGTGACCACATTCTGCCCCAGCTTCGTGTCCACCGGCATGTTCGCTGGTGCGCGGGGACCATTGCTGACGCCCATCATGACCCCCGACAGCGCATCGGACGCTGCATGGCGCGGGATGGTCGCGGGGCGGCCCATGGTCCTCAAACCCTGGACCGTGAAACTCGGGATGGCCTTCCGGGGGGTCCTGCCGACGCCGGCATGGGACATCGTCGCTGACAAGGTGTTCCACGTCTACTCGTCCATGGACCACTTCACGGGGAGGACCTGACCCGGCTCTGCGGGGCGCGGGTACAGTCCCGTGGAGGACACACGATGGGCACGGAGGTGCATCCCGATGATCGCGGAACAGACTGGGAGACCCGCTGCTGTGGGCGGTGGTGCCTCCACGGACGCCTCGGCCACCATCGAGCAGCAGGTTGCCCTCGCCCGTCACGCGTTCTCCTCGGGCAGGACACGGCCGTTGGCGTGGCGTCGTCACCAGCTGGAGGCACTGAACCGGATGCTCTCGGAGTGTGCCCCGCGCATCCGCGGCGCACTGATGACCGATCTTGCGAAGAACGAGGTGGAGTCGCAGGTCACCGAGATCGAATCGGTCATCATGGAGGCCAGGACGACACTGCGCAACCTCGAGCGGTGGACGCGGGACAGGAAGGTCAGAACCCCGCTGGTTCTCGGGACCGCCCGCGCGATGATCCGCCGGGAGCCCCTCGGGACGGTGTTGATCATCGGCCCCTGGAACTACCCGATCCACCTGTTGCTCATGCCACTGATCGGTGCCCTGGCAGCCGGCAACGCCGTCGTCCTGAAGCCGAGCGAGGTGGCGCCTGCCTGCTCCGCTCTGATGGCCGACGTGCTGCCGCGCTTCCTCGACGCGGACGCCGTCCAGGTGGTCGAGGGGGGTGTGGAAGAGACAACGCGACTGCTGGAGCACTCCTTCGACCACATCTTCTACACCGGCAACGGCGCTGTGGGCTCCATCGTCATGGCCGCCGCGGCGCGCACGCTCACCCCCGTCACGTTGGAACTCGGTGGGAAATCTCCCGTGTGGGTTGACGATTCGGCGCAGCTGGATGCCGCAGCCAGGACCATTGCCTGGGGCAAGTTCAGCAACTGCGGCCAGACCTGCGTCGCCCCCGACTACGTCCTCACCACCCCAGAACTCGTGGAACCGCTGGCGCAGGCCATCTCCCGCGCCGCCAGGCAGATGTATGGTCCGGATGCGCAGGAATCCCATGACTACGGCCGCATCATCAATGCGTTGCACACCGAGCGACTCGCGGGTCTGCTCGACAGCGGCCGGGCATTTCTGGGCGGCGACGTCGATGTTGCCGATCGCTATGTTGCACCCACGGTCCTCCTCGACGTAGCGCCCGACTCCCCTGTCATGCAGGACGAAATCTTCGGACCGATCCTTCCCATCGTGGCCGTCGCCGGGCTCGACGACGCCATCGACTTCATCAACGCCCGACCCAAACCTCTCGCGCTCTACGGATTCACCACACGCGATGCGGTGAGGGAGCAACTTCTGCGGCGGACCTCCTCCGGCGGCGTGGGGTTCAACCTCGTCATCACGCAGTTGGGCGTACCGAGCCTTCCCTTCGGAGGGGTCGGGGGCAGTGGCATGGGCAGATACCACGGGGAGTTCAGCGTCACAACGTTCAGCCACGAGAAGGCTGTACTCCACAAGCGGCCCGGCACGGACCCCATGGCGCTGGCGAGGCCGCCCTTCAGCTGGCTCACCAGAAAACTCCTCGTGAGGGGCTGACCCCGTGACGAACCACGCCCACGCGACCACTCCCCGGGTCTCCAGCGCGATGGCCCTCCTGCGCGACTGGGAGGCGCCGTCATCCTTTGCCGCGACCCGCAACGACTACGTCGCGCTCCTCCGGGATCGTGGAGCCGCGGCCATGGATCGCGATGGCGGACCCGTGCACCTGACGGCGAGCTGCTTCATCTTCAACACAGCGCTCACCCACGTCCTGTTGTGCTTTCACCGCAAGGGGCAGTTCTGGGTGCAGGTGGGCGGGCACATCGACGCCGCCGACGACACCCTTGTGGTCGCCGCACTGCGCGAGGCGCGTGAGGAATCCGGGCTCACCGAGCTGACGGTGGTGGACGGAGTCCTCGACCTCGACAGTCACGATCTCGGCTCCGCATTCGGCCGCTGCCGCACCCACTGGGACGTCGGCATCGCGGCACTGTCGCCGTTGTCACCGCCGCGTGTGAGCCACGAGAGCGAAGAGGTGGCGTGGTTCACCGTCAACGCCCTCCCCCAGAAGCTGGCGGGCTCGATGCCACGGCGCATTGCGAGCATGCTGGACCAGCTCCGCCTCCGGCAGCCCCACGGGATGATCACCGGCATCTGATTCAGGCGTGCTCCACGCACGTGGCGGCCCACGGACGGAACTCCAGCCGGGCCGCGGGGATGGGCTCACCGCACACCACGCACAGCCCGTAGGTGCCCGCCTCGAGCCGCTCCTGCGCGCCGCGGACCTCGTTGAGCGTCCGCTGCAACGACTCGGCCGTCGATGCGTCCGCCATCTGCTGAATGGCCTGGGTGGTGCCGTCCCCGATGCGCTTGCCGAACCCGATGGTCGCACCCGCCTCGACGGGACGCGTCAGATCTGCAATTTTGGCATGCAGCTCCGCACGCTTGGTCTCGAGCTCCGTTGCGATGGCGGCGAGGTCCATGTTGTCCATGCGGTCGATTGTTCCATTGCCCCTCCTCCAGAACGCGTCTCCGACGACGACCACTTGACGAACGATACTCAACGACATATCGTTGGGTATCGCCGAGGTGACCGTCACCCCGGCACGAACGAAGGACAATCCCTTGAGGAACCGACGCAATTCACAGTTCAACCCCTTCAGCGAGCATGTGCACCACACGCCCGACGGCCCCGGCCCCCACGAGCCGGATGACGCATCAGAGTTCGGCCGAGGCCGAGGACGCGGACGCGGCCCCGGTGGTCGAGGCCCGGGCGGTCGACACGATGGCCAGCGCGACGCCTTCGGCGACGCTTTCGAGGGTGCATTCGACGGCATCAGCCGCGAAGGGATGCACCGAGGGCCGGGCCACGGGCGCGGGTTCGGCCCACGTGGTCCACGACGAGCTGGCCGGGGCGACGTACGCCTCGCCATCCTCTCGCTACTGGCCGATGCCCCGTCCAACGGGTACGGCCTCATCAGCGCCGTCGCCGAGCGCACGGGCAATGCCTGGCGGCCCAGTTCCGGTTCGGTCTACCCGACCCTGCAGCAGCTCGTCGACGAGGAGCTGATCGTCTCCAGTGGTGAGGGGCGCGGCACGGCGTACGAACTCACCGAGGCCGGGCGCACCTACGTGCAGGAGAACGAGGCCGCCATCACGCAGGCCTGGGCCGCAACGCCCGGGCGCAACGAGTCCGAGGTCGCGTTCCACGAAAGCGTGACCAAGTTGAAGGGCGTCATCCAGCAGTTCCGGCTCGCAGCCACCGACGCACAGCGCACTGCGGCCACGCAGACGCTCGACGAGGCGCGCCGGGCGCTCTACCTGATTCTGGCCGACTGACCCACCGAGACATCAGCGATGGCCGTGCCGCCCGACCCCGGAGTGGGCAAGGGCGGGCATCGTCACCCGAGATCACGATCTAATGGCCCCATGACATCCCGAGGACACCACATCTGGTCGGTTGTGCACGATGAGCGCCGCGCACTCGTCGCCGACCTGCGCCGGTTGCATCCGGAGCAGTGGCACACGCCATCGCTCTGCACGCAATGGGACATCCATGACGTGCTGGCCCACCTGGTGGATGGCGCCAAGACGACGAGACGTGGGTTCATCCGCCGCATGCTGGTGGCCCGGTTCGACTTCGACAAGGAGACCGCGGCCGGCGTCGAGCGCGAGCGGCGCGCGGACCCGCAGGACACGCTCGCGGCATTCGAGGCAGTGCTCCCCAGCACGAACACCCCACCGGCGCCGCTTCCCACCCGGCTCGTGGAGATCTTCCTGCACGGTGAGGACATCCGCAGGCCCCTCGGACTCACCAGCCACTACCCGGTCGCCCAGGTGATCGACGCGCTGGCGTATCAGCTGCGCACGAGCACCGGGATGGGCGGTGGCAAGGAGTCCGCTGCTGGCTGGCGTCTCATCACCACGGACGCCGAATTCGCCCACGGGTCCGGTCCGGAGATCCATGGCACCGCACTGACGCTGCTGCTCGCAGTGTCCGGCCGACCCGTGGGCCGGGCGGATCTGACCGGCCCGGGCGCGGAAGACTTCGCCAGCCAGCGTTGAGCGATGACCGTGCCACTGCGCATCGTGGGGATGCCGCAAGAACCGTGAGGAGGTTCCCTTCCCTCGACATGTGCGCGACCCCGTGAGTGCAGGTTCACTTGCCCGTGATGAGGCTCCCCGGCAACTCGAAGTTGTTGGTCTCCGGGTCCTTGCTGTCGACGACCTTCGCCTCCACGAGGTCAGCGACCTTGGTGGCGATGGCGGGCCAGTCCTGCTTCACGGTGGCCACGAACGGGCCGCCCTTCTCGATCTCGGCGAGCGCGAAGTCCTGCCCGTCGACGCCGACGACGGGGACGTCGGTGATGCCTGCTGCCTCCAGCGCCTGAACGGCGCCGAGCGCCGGCTCGTCCCAGCCACCCCAGATGCCTGTCACCTCGTCGGCGCGGGCCGACATGATGTCCTGCACGGAGGCGCGTGCATTCTCGACGGGTCCGGGGACCTCGACGTGCTTGGCTTCCAGCACGGTGATACCGGCGTCCTCGAAAGTCTTCTTGGCGCCTTCTGCGCGGGCCCGCACACCGGGATGGGGATCGTGGGTGAGCATGACGACGGCGCCCTTGCCGCCCATGGCGTCGATGAGGGCCTCCGCGCTCTTCTTGCCGAGGTCGGCGTTGTCACTGGTGACGTTGGCAACGATGCCGTCGGCCGCACCTGCGTCGATGGCGAAGACGGGCACACCCGCATCGGCGGCGGCCTTGAGGCCCAGCGAGATCTGCGTCGGGTCACCCGTGCCCAAAACGATGGCGTCGGGCTTCTGCGCGGCGGCATCCTGGAAGGCGCTGTTCAGCTTGCTCATGTCCCCCGCGGTGTCGACGACACTGACGTCCCAACCGCGCTTCTCGCCGTCGGCCTGGAAGAGGTCGATGACCTCCTTGGTGGCTGCATTGGCGAGGTAGGGGGTGAGCACCTGAACGCTGACGCTCTGCGCCGCACCGGGCGCAGTGGTCGAGGGGTCGGCGGTGGCGCCGCCCTCGTCGCTGCCGCAGGAGATCAGCGACAGGCTGGCGACGACAGTCACGGCGACGGCGCTCCAAAGGTTCCTCGGCTTCATGGTGTGCCCTTCCTGGCTGTGTGATCGCGACCGGAGCGGGCGTGTGCCAGCTGAGCGAACGCGGGTGTGAGGGCATCGTAGAGGCCCCGGTGGATGGCCAACAGCCCCTGGTAGTCCCCGTGGACATCCGACGGGGTGGTTTCAGTGTGATCGCCGTGGTCGAAGACGGGCTGCATTCCGTGCCTCAGGCCCACCGAGTCGGCGGCGGCACGGGCGGCGGAGTGCGCGCCCGGCGCCTCCGCATGACCCGTCACGATGGTGGCCTCGAACACGTCGGCCAGCAGTTGCCGCCAGATGTGGCTGCCCGAAGCACCGCCCACCAGGGGGATGCGGCCCTGACGGATGCCCATGGCGTCGGCGGCGTGCCGCAGCCCCATGGCGACACCGGTCAGTACCGCCAGGTACAGATCGGCGGCAGTGGTGGATTCCTCCACCCCGATGAAGGCCCCGCGGAGGTCCCCGTCGCGGACCGGTGTCCGCTCCCCCGCCAGTCCTGGCAGGCCGAGTGGGCGGTCGCGGACGAGGCGCAGGCGGGGCGCGGCGATGATCTCGGCCTCGGCGAAGCTTCGCCCCGGCAGGAGCGTCCCCAGCGCCCAGGCGGCCGCCGATCCGGCGGACTGGACCGCCCCGATGCGGAGCCGCTTGTCCCAACCCGGCATGACGAGGGAGTGGATGGCTGAGGGCTCGGCGCGGGTGGCAGGCGTGATGCCGGCCAGCCAGCCGGTGGTGCCGAGGTAGAGATACGCGTCGCCGGGCTCCGAGCCGACGAGCCCGTCGGTGGTGGAGCCGGCGTCGCCCATGGCCAGCACGAGAGGGGTGCCGGCTCTGACACCCATCTGGGCGGCGGCCCCTGCACTGACCTCCCCCACGAGTGAGTCGCCGGGGACGGAGCCGACGAGTCGCGGAAGTTGCTCGAACCACGCACCCGCCTCCGTGGCGGCATCGGAGAGCCAACTGCGCGTCGTGACGTCGAGCAGACCCGTGGTGGATGCCGTGGTCACATCGCAGGCGGCGGCCGCCCCGGCCCGCCACGCCACGTAGCCTGCGGGCCCGAGCAGCAGGTGTTCAGCGTCGCGCAGGACCTCCGGGTGGTGCTCGGCGAGCCACGCGATCTTGGCAGCCACGGCCGACACGTCCTGATGGTTGCCGGTGCGGGCCTCCCACCGCACAACGGCCGCCGCGAGGCGTCGGTGCTGGGCGACTGCCCGGGTGTCGGAGTACAGCATCGCGGGGCGAAGTGCCCGTCCGTCGGCGACCGGGATCAGGTCCTGCATCTGGCCCGTGAGGCCCAGTGCCACCACGTCGCCTGCCACACCGCAGCGCCCGAGGACGGCGCACGCGGCAGACCACCACTGATCGGGGTCCTGTTCGACGATCCCGCCGGGGGCGGTGTGCGTCGGGTAGGGCTGGGACGCCTCGGCCACCAGGGTGCCGTCGAGGTCCACCACCACGAGCTTGGCGCTGGATGTGCCCAGGTCGAGTCCCGCCACCAGCGGCATCAGCGCCGCCGCCTGACGATCTGCGACAGGCTGACGGCCAACACGATGATGAGACCGGTCAGCACCTGCTGCACGTAGCTGTTGACCTGCAGCAGGTTGAGGCCGTTGCCGAGGACGCCGACGATGCCCAGCCCGACGGCTGTGCCCCCGATGGTGGGTTGCCCGACGCGGGACAGGGTGACGCCCAGGAACACGGCGGCGATGGAGGACAGCATGAGGGGATCGCCCGCCGTCGGGTGTGCAGATGCCAGGCGTGCGGTCAGGATGATTCCGGCCAGCGCGGAGCCCAGTCCGGAGACCAGGAAGGCACTGAACCGCACGGCACGGGTGTTGACGCCCGAGAGCCGGGAGGCCTCCGCGTTACCGCCGACGGCGTACCACTGCCTGCCGAGCACGGTGCGCGACAGAACGAACCACACCATCACGGCGAGGGCGAGGGCGATGATCACCGGCATCGGGACCGGTCCCAGCCGGCCCTGCCCCAGGGCGACGAACCCCGCGGGGAGACCAAAGATGGTGGCGCCGTTCGACAGCAGGAGCGCGAGGCCGGTGAAGGAGGTCATGGCGGCGAGGGTCGCGATGAACGCGGACAACCCCAGATAGGCCACGAGGAAGCCGTTGATGGCCCCCGCCAGCAACCCGGCGGCAAGCCCCGCTGCGATGGCCGGCACCACGGGTACGCCGGCGGTCAGGAGCTGTGCCACCAGTACCCCGACGAGGCTGGCGAGCGCCCCCACCGACAGGTCGAAGTCACCCACCACCATCACCACCGTCTGGACGGACGCCACCATGGCCAGAACGGCCACCTGCTCCAGGATGTTGGTGAAGTTGCCGGCGGTGAGGAAGATGCCCTTCTCATCCAGCACGGTGAACAACATGATCAGGACCAGCAGGCCCAGCAGCGTCCCGTAGGAGGCGAGCCGTGCAGGAAGGGCAGAGCGTCGATGCGGGGCGCGCTGCGGCCCGGCCGTCGTGGTGGCGGTCATGCGTCAAGTCTCCCGTAACAAAGGTGGAGGATGGTCTGCTGGTCGGTGCTGGCGGCGTCGACGATGCCGGCCAGGCGGCCCTCGTGGAGGACGGCCACCTCGTCAGCGAGCCCCAGTAGTTCGGAGATCTCGCTGGAGACCACCACGACGGCAACCCCGTCTGCGGTCAGCCTGCGGATGAGATGGTAGATCTCGGACTTGGTGCCGACGTCGATGCCGCGGGTGGGTTCGTCCAGCAGCAGGACACGTGGCGTTCGTGCCAGGTACTTGCCGAGCACCACCTTCTGCTGGTTGCCGCCGGAGAGTTCTGCGACATCCTGCAGCACCGAGGTGGCGCGGATCTGCAGCTCCTCAGCCTGCCTGCGGGCCAATGACCGTTCCCGGTGGGGCTGCATGACACCGCCACTGCTGAGCGCCTTCAGGCTGCCGAGACCGATGTTGGTGGCGATGCTGGCGTTCATCACGAGTCCCTGGCGTCGTCGCTCCTCCGGCACCAGCACCACCCCGGCCGCCATGCTGCGCGCGACGGATGAGCGGGTGATGTCGATGCCGTCGAGTTCGACGGTGCCACCCTGGGGCCGCTCGACACCGGCAATGAGCCGCAGGAGCTCGGTGCGGCCCGCCCCTGCTAGACCGGCGACACCCAGCACCCTGCCCGAGCGCGCCTGCACGCTGACGCCACGCAGGGTCCAGCCTGAGAGCTCCGTCACGCGCAGCACCGGCTCGCCATCAGAGGTGGCGCGGGGCGGGAACTCCTGTTCCGGGGCCCGGCCGATCATGGAGGCAACGACCTCGTCATGCCGGGTCTGCCCCATGGGTTTGGTCCAGACGTGCTGGCCGTTGCGCAGAACCGTGGCGGTGTCGGCCAGTGCGAACACTTCTTCCAGTCGGTGCGAGACGTAGATGATGGCGGTGCCGCGGTCGCGGAGACCCCGCAGCACACTGAACAACAGTTCGGTCTCGGTGTCGGTCAGCGCCGCCGTCGGTTCGTCCAGGACCAGAACACGCGCCTCGCGGGCAAGGGCGCGGGCCAGCGCCACCATGGTCTGCTGCACCGCCGACAGCTCCGCCACCGGCGTGTTCACGTTGAACGTCTGCCCGAGGCGGGCCAATTGCTCTTGGGCGTCGGCGGTGAGGCGGCGCCGCCCCAGCAGTCCGGGGAGGCCCGGCCGGCGCATGCCGAGGAAGATGTTCTCCGCCGCACCCAGTGTGGGCACCAGCATCAGCTCCTGCGGCAGGGCGACGATGCCGGCGGCCTGGCCCTCCTTCACGGAGCGGAATCTCACCGGAACGCCGTCGACCTCCACGGTGCCGTCACTGGGCTGGAGGACCCCGGCGATCATCTTGATGAGCGTGGACTTGCCGGCGCCGTTCTCCCCGAGCAGTGCGTGGATGGAGCCGGCATGGAAATCCAGGGAGACCTCCGCCACCACCCGGATGGGGCCGTAGTCCTTGCTGAGGTTGCGCGTCGCGAGGACAGCCGTCGCCTTCACTGGTTCCGCCCGGCCATCGCCAACGTCCCCATTCGCCACGCCTCATCCACTGTGTCCCACCCGGCCTCTCGTCCCGGGCTCCAGTGTGGCATCCACGGTCGTTCCGTTCACGCAGCAGCCACAGCCATCGTGACGAAAAAGTGCGGCCAGATTGCGAATCAGCCCCCTCGGCGGTCTGTTTCGCGGACTCACAGGAGTTGTCCGTCGCTGGCGCCCTGCGGCCACGCGCGTCGCTCCGCTGTCAGGGCTTCCTGATGGCGTAGACCGCATAAACGCCGTCGGTGGGGCAGTAGATGTCCAGTTCGGCAGCATCGTCGATCCCGGCAGCAGCAATGATCTGCAGCATCTGGTTGATGGAGCGGGGCTGGATGTGTGGCCACTGCACCGTGTTGAGGGTGAACTCCAGTTGTTTGTGCGTCTCATCGAGCATGTTGCCGAAGATCAGCAGCCCTCCCGGCCTGACCAGGTCGTATGCGTTCTTCAGAAACACGATGGCACCGGCCCGGCTCCGTTTCTCGTCCACAACGCCGTTGTAGGTGTAGGACTCCTGGTTCTCCGGCGGGAGGTATTCGAGGAACCCCAGCGCCTCGACGACGTCATACCCCACCCTCCCGTCCGTGGAACCCGGATCGATGTCGATGCCCTGGAGCCCCAGGATGTTCTTCGTGGCCGTGGTGACACGATCAGCGATTCCGTGGCTTGAGGCAAGGCCGACGGCCATCTCGAGGGATTCGCGGTCCAGATCGACGAGCGTGACGGTGGACTCCGCGGATCGCGCGTCCCGGAGGAGCCCAGCCATGGTCTCCAGGACAGGTTGGGCCGCTCCGCAGGCGAGGGACGCCACGGCGAGGCGGCCCTCGTTGGCCGCCTCGTGCTGCAGGAGCTTCCGTAGAACCGCCGCGCGACTCCTGATGCCGATGGCGTCGTCAATGTTCTTGAACCACCTGACCGCCTCGTCATCAAGGACGACACCGTTGAAGAGACGCCCCTTCTCCGGGTCGTAGATGATGTCCAGCGCGACTGCGCGCGGTATCAGCTTGAACCACTCGACAATGGTGGGCATGGTCCTGCCCAACTCCTGGGTGGCCGGGTTGCTCATGTCGATGACTGTCCTGGATCTCGTGAGGTCCTTGGCAGGATCGCCGTGGTATCCGAGGGCGATGAGATCCCGGATCCGGGCATCGATCCTCGCCTTGTCGGAATCGGCCCACCGATCGGTGTACTCGAAGCGATGACACCGCGGGGGCTGGAGGAGACCCTGTGTCGTGCATCCATCCGGCAGTGCCGTGTGGTGGGTCACCGTCTCCTCGCGAGGCTTGTCCATGACCTGGACGCTGTGGGTGGCAGTCTCGTCTCCATGGTCGGGGCTGGCGAAGAACTTGCTGGGCGCCACCCCTGCCTCGTAGCGCAGATCATTGCTTCCGTGGACCTGGTGGTCCTCCATGTCCATGAGGGTGTTCAGCTTGAGCATCGTGGGCTGCCTTTCTGTTTATCGGAATCTGACGGGCGGTGTGAGTGGGTCCTGGCTTGCTACTTCGTGAGGAGGAGAACCCGGACGCGCTGATACATCCAGGACGCTGATCAGCATCGTGGGAGCGGCGGCGGGGGTAGTGGTCGCACAATCCCCTTGCCGACTGTGCACAAGTGTCGTAAGATACAACCAAATGGTTGTACATCATGCGGACCCACGGCTCACCGACGACGGGGTGGATCGCATCTTCCGAGCCCTCGCCGACTCCACCCGTCGCGACATCCTTCGCCGAACCCTCGACGGTGAGGTCTCGGTCTCACAGCTCGCCGCGTTCTACGACATGTCATTCGCGGCGGTGCAGAAGCACGTCGTCGTGCTGGAAGGGGCAGGACTGGTGACCAAGCATCCCCATGGCCGTGAACGCAGGGTTCGCGGCAATCCCGAAACACTGAAGCGCGCCCAGGCACTCCTGGGCCGCTACGAGGACATCTGGCGTGGCCGCATCGCGCGCCTCGACGACCTCCTTGAAGACGACTGACCCACAGACAAGGAACCACCATGCCCATCACATCCATCGACACCGATGTCGAGGCCCTCACGATGACCGTCGTGGCCGACTTCACCGTCCCCGCCCGCCGCCTGTGGGAGGCGTACTCCGATCCGCGGCAGCTCGAGAAGTTCTGGGGGCCGCCGGACTGGCCCGCCACCTTCAGCCGCCACGACATGGCCCCCGGCGGCCTGTCCAGGTACTACATGAGCGGACCCGAGGGACAACGCATGAACGGCCTCTGGGAGATCATCGGCGTCGATGCACCACGCACACTGGAGGTCCGCGATCGCTTCGCCCGCGAGGACGGCAGCGTCGACGACGACATGCCCTCCATGCGCGTGGTCTTCGCCTTCGACGACACCGACGCCGGCTCCCGCCTCACCACCACGACATGGTTCGGCTCGGTGGCCGACCTCGAACAGCTCGTCGAGATGGGGATGGAGGAGGGCCTCACCACCGCCATGGGCCAGATCGACCAGGTGCTGGCCGACCTCACATCGTTTGCCGCCGGAGTCGGTACCACCACGCAAATTCTCGACGACACCCACATTCGTGTCAGTCGCGTCATTCGCGGCCCCATCGAGAAGGTGTGGGACGCCCACCACGAGCCGGAGCTCATGAAGCGCTGGTTGCTGGGCCCTGACGGATGGACCATGCCTGTGTGTGACGTCGCTGCCAGCGTCGGTGACACGTATCGCTACGAGTGGGTGGACGAGAACGGCGAGAACCGGTTCGGGTTCACGGGCGAACTGGTGGAGTCTGCACACCCCTACAGGGCGGTGACCACTGAGCAGATGATCGGCATGGATACGGTCACCACCAACGAGCTGACACTCATTCCCGTCGACGACGGCACACTGCTGTCGGTGCTGATCACCTACCCGGACGCCACCACCCGCGACATCATCCTCGCCACGGGCATGACCGAGGGCATGGAGGCCAGCTACGCGCGGATGGAGTCAGAACTGATGGCGATGGCCTGAGTCCAGACGATGAGCTGCGCGACCCCCGTGAGCGGCACGCCGACCAGCGGCCGGCTCACGGGGGCACCGCGTCAGCTCCGGCCGCCTCCGGCAGTCTTGCGCCGTAGCCTCAGCAACCAGTTCTGCACCCGTATCGCGGCCATGGCGACGCCTCCCGGCCCGTAGGGCTCGTAGGCGCGCACACGGACGAGCAGGCCCTCCTCCATCCCCGCCACGAACACCTGTGGGAACGTGAGCGTCCGGCCACTGGCCAGGACATGCTCGCAGTCCATTTCGATGGCACCGGAGTTGCCGTCCTCGGACATGAATGAGCCAACCACGGTGAATCCGAAGCGCTCCATACCGAGGAATCCCCAGTCCAGCCCCGCTGCGATGTCATCCAGACCACGCATCTCGGGGTTGGGGTAGTGGGGATCGGTGAAGACGGCATCCGGCGCGAAGGTCGCCAGCACTGCTGCCTTGTCCTTGGCCATGGTGGCCTCCAACATCTGGTCAAGGAGGGCACGCAAGGTGGGTCGGTGCGTGGAAGCCCTGGCCGACGACTCTGACATGTGTCCCGCCATCCCCGCCACTGGCGGGACCACCTTGTCCCACACCCCAACGGCTGTGGGGGCCAACTCTACGGGCCGAGGTTGTGGTTCTCATCGGTTACGCACTTTCCGAACGAGGGTCACCGTGTGGATGACGTCACCCGCGCGCGAGGCCGGGCCACCTGTCGTGAAGTCCGTCAGTTTCTTCTGTCCCCCGCACGACGTGACAATCGTCGACCGTGCTTCTAGTATCTCGTCGGCAATGGCCACCGCTCCAGGCACCACCGCTCAAGAAAAGATGTTTCATGGAACCCCTCTGGCTGCCACTTGTCATCGCCGTGGTCGTGATGCTCCTTCTGTTCAGGGCGTCGAAGGTCGTTCCGGTGGGCCACGTCTTCCTCGTCGAGCGCCTCGGCCGCTACCGCACGTCGCTGAAACCCGGGATTCATCTCACGGTTCCGGTGATCGACACTGTCCGCGCCACGCTGGACACCCGGGAGCAGATGTTCTCGACGTCACGCGAACCCGTGGTCACGAAGGACAACCACGTACTCGCCGTCGATGCAGGCGTCCACTACGAGATCACCGACCCACGCGCCGCCGTCTACGAGGTCGCAGACCATCTGCAGGCGCTGGACACGATCACCGTCTCGACTCTGCGAACAGTGATCGGCGGCATGGATCGTGAGGAGGCACTCATGTCCAGCCAGGTGATCGGCACCGAACTGCGCAGGGTACTCAACTGGACAACGGGCACGTGGGGCGTTCGAGTGAACCGGGCCGACATCACGGCCCTGGACGAAGCTGGCCAGCTCTGACCTCCCGTACCCCCGTGCCCATCCGGGCAGCTGTCGACAACTCCTGGGGGCCAGCGTGTCCGCTACGCCGGCGACGGCTACGGCTGGGGGGCCCGGCGGGGCTGTTGACGGACCCTCGCCGGCCCGGACCCGCCGTGATGGGGTTCGTCGTCATGCGCGAGCGAGGACGGGTCATCCTTCTCGTCCCGCGCGGCCCACTCCAGTAACGTGTCGAGTCGGAAGGCCTCGTCGTCGATGCTCGCGTGCAGGTCCCCGAGCTGGCGTAGGCGGTCAGGGACGGTGGCGAGGGTGAAGTCGTGGGGTTCCACGTCGGCCACCTCGTCCCAGGCCACCGGTGTCGAGGCGGTCCCGTCGGGGACGCCGCGCAGCGAGTAGGCGCAGGCCATGGTGTGGTCGCGGGCATTCTGGTTGTAGTCGACGAACACGGTCCGCGGGTCACGGTCCTTGCGCCACCACGTGGTGGTGACGTCTCGTGGCATTCTCCGCTCCACCTCACGGGCGAACGCCCAGGCGGCGCGACGGACGTCGGCGAAGCTCCATTCCGGAACCACCCGCACGTAGACGTGCATCCCGTTACCGCCAGAGGTCTTCGGGTAGCCGGTGATGCCCAACTCAGCCAGCACCTCCCGCGACGCCTCAGCCACTTTCCGGACCTGGGCGAAGGTCGCCTCCGGCATGGGGTCGAGGTCAATGCGCCACTCATCCGGTCTGTCCACGTCGGCGCGCCGAACGTTCCAGGGGTGGAACTCGACGGTGCTCATCTGCACTGCCCACACAATCTGCGCCACTTCGGTGGGGCACAACTCATCGGCTGTCAGTCCGAAGCGGGGAAAGGACAGCTCAACGGTCTCGATCCAGTCGGGGGCACCGTTCGGCAGTCGCTTCTGGTGCACCTTCTCCCCTGCCAGCCCCTTCGGGAACCGGTGCAGCATCGTGGGCCGATCCCGCAACCCGCGCAGCACCCCGTCGCCCACGGAGATGTAATAGTTCGCAACGTCCAGCTTCGTCCAGCCGTGCTCGGGGAAGTACACCCGATCGGGACTGCTCAACCGCACCGTCTTGTCGCCCACCTCAAGCTCGACCGCGTTCTGCTTGCTCGCCATACGCACGACGCTAGAGCATTTGCCACCGCACCAAGCGGGTTCTGCCCCGCACGGTCGTGGAGTAGTTTCACTTCATGAGCGCTTGCCACCCCCTCTGCGGCCCGAGTCCCCGCCCGTCGCGACGGCAGGGATAGACCGTGCCCCTCCACAGCGCCGGGCTGCTGGTCTTCGACGATTCGGGCGCAGAAGTCCGCGTGTTCCTCGCCCACATGGGTGGTCCGCTGTGGGCCCGCAAGGACAGTGGCGCGTGGTCGATCCCGAAGGGACTCCACGACCCGGACGAAGAGCCGGAGGACGCGGCCCGACGCGAGTTCGAGGAAGAGGTGGGTGTGATGGCGCCGGCGGGAGTCCTGACCGATCTCGGGGAGGTCAGGCAACGCTCGGGCAAGGTTGTCCGCGCCTTCGCCGTCAAGGGCGATCCAGGCCTCGCGTTCGTCGCCAGCAATGCGTTCACGATGGAATGGCCGCCACGGAGCGGCCGCCTCGCAGAGTTCCCGGAGATCGATGGCGCGCAGTGGTTCACCCTCGCCGAGGCGCGCGGGAAGCTTGTCGCCGGTCAGGTCGCCTTCCTGGACGCACTGGCGACTCGCCTGACCGACCCCACGGGGTGACCACTCAAACAGTGCACCACGCGCCACCCCACGACGTGCTCCTCAGTGCGCCCTGCGTGGGCGCAGTGCAGCGACGAGGGCCACCGTCGCAACGCTCACCGACAGCGCGCCCGCCACGACCCACCCCGGGCCAAGCACGTGGCGTGGCAGGGCCGCGAGGCCCAGGACCGCCATGCCGACCGCGACACTGACAGCCACGTAACCCACCCCTGCCAGCGACAACAGCTTGGCCGCCCGCCCCGTGACGCGGGCATACGACGGCGCCGCAGCAGCAAACGCCGTGGAGAGGTGGAAGACAGCCACAAGTACCGTGACGCCCAGCCACCTCCCTGGGGTCCCACCACCTCCGTCGGGCTGTGACGCAGCCGCTGCCCCGGCCAACCACCACAGGCCCACGGCCGCGACGAAGAACAGCGGCGCCACCGAGTCCGGACGGATCACCGACGCGAAGGCCATCACCAGGGCCGTCACCAGCAGGGCCGGCGAGATCAGCACCGGGAACCAGAGGTTGCAGAGCACGGCGGCCCCAACCCCGGAGGACAGCACGGTCAACCGAAGGACCCATTGCTGCCCGCTCGTGATCTGGAGGGCGTAGATCCAGCCTGCGAGAACCTCCGCGAGATCCCTCATCGCCCCGGCACCCGCCGCGGGGCCGAGCGGGCCGCTTCCATTGACAGCAGCACGCTCGCCAGGCTGCTCGTCCCCCGCCAGGGCGTGACCGGAATGCCGATGCTTCGCAGCCGTGCGAGGGCCTCGTCGCGCTCCATGCGGCGGATCATCCACGCCTCGCCCAGGAAGGTGTCGCGGCGAAACGAGCGGATGTCCCCGAACTGCCCGACACCCTCTGGCAGCGTGTCCACGCCAATCACCTCCGCACCGAGACGTCGGAGCCGCACCAGTTCATCCTGGGATTCGCGCTCCAAGAGTGGGGAGCAGAAGAACACCAGCATCCCGCTGGTCACGGTGCCCACCGGCCGAAGCCTGTCCCAGTCCGGCACGTCGCGGTTCGCCCTCGACAACACATTCAGCACCATCCGTGCGTGCCTCGGCCCGGTCCCGGGACGAACGTGGCCTATGCGTCGGCCCAGGTCGTGGATGGCCACGCGATCACCGAAGCCACCGTAATGTCGCGAGATCGCGGCGATCGCCCGCACCGTGGCATCCAGGCTCGTCGGAGCCTCCGGTCTGGCAGGGACGATGTCCACAAGAGTGTCGGCCACGATGAGGACATCGGTGTCGCGCTCGGTGAGTGTCGAGTTCACGTGCAATGCGCCCAGCCGCGACGTCACCCGCCAGTTGATGCGCCGCAGGCGATCGCCGGGGCGGAACTCGCGCACTTCTGCCAGGTCGCTGCCATCCCCTCGGCGCCTCGAGCGATGCATGCCGACGATCCCGATCGGGTGCGCCACCCCGCTGCCGCCCTCCAGGCTCGACGATGTGGGCCTGACGGTGACGGTGACGCGAGGCGTCGTCGTCGAGGCGCGCCAACTCCCACTGGGATCGCAGACGGCGACGGTGCCCGGTCCCACGTCGTAGCGACCCCACCGCTCGGGCTGTACCGCCACGCGCACGCCCTCCGGGACAGCTGCATCCAGCACGGTGCCCGAGTCCGGATCCAGGGAGATTCCCGGGCGCACCGGCCACTGGAGCGTGACGAGGGCTGAGCGCCACGCATGGGTGGCATGCGTCACCATGGAAACCGACTCCCCCTCCGGGATCACCACCGCCTTCGGCCGCGACTCCACCACCAGGTCTACGTGTGGTCGGCTTCGCCACCCCCATGCCAGGTGAACGACGAAGGGCACCATCAGCACCACGACGTCGACGCGCTGCACCATGACGGCGACCACTCCCAGCACCGCCGCCGCCACGAGGGATCGGAGCAGGGCAGGGGTGTGCGAGAGATGCATCACGAGGTCTCCGCATCAGGCACCGGAACCTGGTCCAGCACCGCCCGGACGACCGACTCGGGGGCCACGTTGTTGAGCCACAGTTCTGGCCTGATCACGATCCGGTGACCGAGCGCGGGCACCGCGAGGCGCTTGATGTCCTCCGGGATGACGAAATCGCGACCCTCGATGAGCGCCAGGGCTCGCGAGCACAGCAGCAGGGCCAGCGATCCCCGCGGCGACGCCCCCACGAGGGTGTCCTGGTGGTCCCGGGTGGCGCGCACCAGGTCGATGGCGTAGCGGCCCACCGATTCGGCCACGTGGATGTCCTCCACGCAGTCCTGCACGGCCAGCAGGCCGTCGGAGTCGAGCACCGCGCCCACGACGACCTCTTCAGCTCGCCGATCCATCCGTCGACCCAGCACGTCCCACTCCTCGTCCAGCGACGGGTAGCCGAAGGCGAGGCGCAGCAGGAAGCGGTCGAGTTGTGCCTCCGGCAGCGGGTAGGTGCCCTCGTGTTCGATGGGGTTCGCGGTGGCGAGGACGTGGAACGGCCGGGGCAGCACGAAGGTGTGCCCCTCGACCGTGACCTGCCGCTCCTGCATCGCCTCCAACAACGCGGACTGCGTCTTGGGAGGGGTGCGGTTGATCTCGTCGGCGAGCAGCAGGCCTGTGAAGATCGGGCCCTCCCGGAAGCTGAACTCGCTCGTGTTCTGGTCAAAGGTGTAGGAGCCGGTGAGGTCGGCAGGCAACAGGTCCGGCGTGAACTGGGCGCGGGTGAACTCCAGCCCCAGTGCTTGCGCCAGGGACCTCGCCGCCAGGGTTTTGCCCAACCCGGGGAGGTCCTCCAGCAGCACGTGACCCCCGGCGAGCACACCCGCGAGCACCAGTGTCATCTGGTCGCGTTTGCCCACCAGGGCGGTGTCGACGGCATCGAGGACCTGGTGCACGAGGACGGTGGCCTGGGCCTGGGTGAGCGCCGTCGAGGTGGGGGTGCTCATAGCGAATCGATCTCCTTGAGGTGGGCCTGCAGTGTCGTGCGGTTGAGGACCTGGGGGCGCTCTGACTCTGCGCTGCGGAGGTACGTCAGGAGCGCGCCCGAGAGGTGGGGGGCGGCGGACGCCAGGGGGCCCTCGCCTTCTGCGGGGCGGGGTATCCGCCCGGAGGTGACGAGCCGTCTGGCGGTGAGCAGGGCCAGGGTGCGGGCGAAGCTGCGGGCCTCGAAAGCACGACCGGGCTGGGCGTGGGCGAGGACGGATGCGAGTCGGCGGGTCCGGATGTCGGCTTGGAGGCGCGGGGAGCGGGTGTGCCAGGAGGGCTGCTCCCACTCCGTGGTGGCCCCCGGCGGTGGGAGGTACGTGAGGACCCAGGAGGTGACCGCGGCGAGCGTTCCGGCGATGAATGCCTGGATGGGCTCGACGCGAAGGCTGACGACGCCGTCGAGCGCGACGACGAGTGACGCCGCGGCGATCCCGATGCCCAGGCGGAGGACGAGGCCCCGCCAGGCGCTCACGTCTGCTCCCGTCGGGCGAGCTGGTCGCTGAGGGCCTCGAGGGCGGCGATGGCGCGATCACGATGCACATCGGTGAGCTGGTGGGTGGAGAACAACGCCTGGCGGTAGAGCTCGGCGAGGTCCTGGAGTGCCGCTGCGTCGACGACGGCGTGGCCGAGGACTTCGACGGTGAACTCCTGCGAAGTCTGCGCGGGGCGGCGCACGATGCCGGAGTCGGAGGCCACGCGCTCCAGACGCCGCCAGCATTCGATGACGGCGCCGTCGACGGGGATGCCCTGTCTGAGCGAGGCGACGGTGTCGGCCACAGTGGCCGCCAACGCCTCATCGTCGATCTCGGGGATGTCTGACTGGTTTCCGCTCGGGTCGGCTGCCTGGCGGCGGTCCGTCCGCACCATCACGCCTGCAAGGCGCAGGATGAGGAGCGCAATGAGCGCGAGAACCACGACGACGGCCACGGTCCGGATCACGTCGCCCACCCATCCCGGAACGATGAACGGTTTCTGCTCGGGAACCGGGAACATGGGGGACGGCGACGGGGCGGCGCTGACAGTGGGCGGCGCCTCCGGCTCGAGGATCTCGGTCGGGGCGGGTCTGGGAATGATCTCGACGGCAGCGGGTCGGGGGCTGGTCGCACCCAGCGTGACGAGCAGGAGGACCACGAGTGCGACGGCGGGCACGAGGAGGAGGTTTCCGCCCCTTCGCGACGGCGTCGATGCATTCACAAGGAATGAGTCTACGGACCGCACCGGCACAGGTGTTCCCGCGGTGTGGCCCCGGCCCATGCAGCACTCGATGGTCGTGCTCGCATGACACACGTTGTGAGCCGCATTTCGTGGAGCCAGTGGCATCCCCTGGGCAAAACCGGGATTCTCCACCCATTCCACACCCACGCACCTGCACAGCTTGGCCCATGTCCGTCGCCATTTAGGGCTGCCACGTAGACTTATATCACGGCTGGACAGGAGGTGCACGATGTGGTGGCTCGCTTGGCTGATAGCGGCGGTGGCCCTCGGTGTCGCTGAGGCCTTCTCTCTGACCCTGGCGTTCGGCATCTTCAGCGCCGCAGCCCTGCTGGCCGCAGTCGTCGCCGGTTTCGATGCTCCCTGGATCCTGCAGCTGTTGTCCTTCGCTGCCGCGTCGATGCTGGGCCTCCTGGTGGTGCGACCCATTGCGCTACGACACGCCTCACAGCCTGCACTCACCCGTGACGGCACCGACGCCCTCGTCGGCAGGACCGCCACGGTCCTCGAGGAGATCAGCGCCGAACACGGGCTGATCCATCTCTCGGGGGAGGACTGGACGGCGCGTTCGCTGGACGACCAACTCATCATCCCCCCCGGGGCGGCCGTCGATGTGATGGAGATCCAGGGCGCCACCGCCATCGTTTATCCGCGTGAGCTTCTGCCGTAAGAGCGAAAGGAAGTTGTGTCATGGAGTTCTTTCTGGTGCCGATCATCGTCGTGGCGCTGTTGGTGGTCTATCTCGTGATGATGACCGTGAAGATCGTCCCGCAGGCCCACCGCTTCAACATCGAGCGATTCGGCCGATACCGTGTCACACTCCAGCCCGGCCTGAACTTCATCATTCCGATCGCCGACCGGGTGCGCGACAAGCTCGACATCCGCGAGCAGGTGTTCCCCTCGACGCCACAACCGGTGATCACCGAGGACAACCTCGTGGTCAACATCGACACGGTCCTCTACTACCAGATCACCGAACCGCGTGCCGCGGCGTATGAGGTGGCCAACTATTTGCAGGCCATCGACCAGCTCACGGTGACGACGTTGCGCAACCTGATCGGCAGCATGGACCTGGAGCAGGCACTGACGTCCCGTGAGGCCATCAACGCCCAGCTGCGCAGTGTGCTGGACGAGGCCACCGGCAAGTGGGGCATTCGCGTGAACCGCGTCGAGATCAAGGCCATCGACCCTCCTGGCAGCATCAAGGAAGCCATGGAGAAGCAGATGCGTGCAGAACGGGACAAGCGCGCCACCATCCTGCACGCCGAGGGCGAGCGTCAGTCGCGGATCCTCACCGCTGAGGGCACCCGCCAGCAGGAGATCCTGCTGGCCCAGGGCGAACAGCAGGCGAGGATCCTGCGGGCCGACGGCGAGGCCAAAGCCATCGAGCGTGTCTTCCAGGCCGTCCATGCCAACGATGCGGACCCCAAGCTCCTCGCCTACAAGTACCTCGAGACGCTTCCGGCGCTGGCAAACGGCCAGAACAACACGTTCTGGGTGATCCCCGGTGAGTTCACCGAGGCCATCCGCACCGTCACCGAAGCCTTCGGGGACAAGACCCCGAGCACGGCGAAACCCGCTACGGGCACAGTGGCCGAGACCGAGACCGAGGTCGACGAGACGCCACCGAGAGGGGACGAGGCACCGCAGCTCGGATACGACGCAACGCTTCAGCTGGAACGCAACGGGCACCAGGAGGAGCTCGAGTCCCTCGATGCGGCCCGGGCGGCCGACGAGGTGGCAAAGAAGGCGGAGGACGCCGTCAACGAGGCCAAGGCGGAGGTCAGGGCAGTGGAAGCAGCCGTGGGGGGCCACGCAACGAGTACCAAGTGAGCGACCATCGAGGCCCGATGGGCCAGAGGGGTGGAGCTAAGGAGATTCGAACTCCTGACCTCTTCCATGCCATGGAAGCGCGCTACCAACTGCGCCATAGCCCCGCTGTCGCCGAGGCAACTCGGCAATGTTAGCGCATGGTGTTCGGTGTGTGAGCGCGGCCGGCAGTCGGCCGGCAGCCCTTCGCTGCGGTGCGCTCATTCCTCGCTGCACCTACGCGGATTGGTGGAACGCAGAGGCACTCCGGCATCGGTGAACGCGGGGCACTCCTGGATCGGTGAACGACGGGCACTCAGACATCGGTGGGAGACGCGGAGTGCTCAGGGATCGGTGAGCAGGGCAACTCATGCCTCATGGTTGCCGCGGGCTGAAGTGCGTCGCAGCCGCTGCGCCTGCGACGCTCAGCCAGTGCTCCGCATCCGTTCGGGCTGCCGCGGATGAGCCAGCCAGCCTTTCGAGCGAGATGGACGCAACCGGGCAGTCGGTGGCGACGGAGCCGGCGATGACGATGGTCTTGTCCTTCGCCTCTGCGAGAACGTTGCCCACCACCTTGCCGCCCTGCGAGGTGGTGTCGAAGCAGCCCTCACCGGTGATGACCACTTCCGCGGTCCCGAGCTCAGCCACCAGGCCGGAGAGACTGGCCACCTCCGCAGCTCCCGGCACGACCGTGGCTCCCCAGAGTGTGGCGAGTCCGTACGCCGTGCCTCCCGCCGCCCCCATACCCGCGACGGCAGGGTCGGCCCCGAGTACTTGCACCAACCTGCCGAGGCCTGCTTCCAACTCGTCGACCTGGTGCGGCGTTGCGCCCTTCTGGGGCCCGAAGATGGCGGCCGCTCCACCGGGGCCGAGCAGGGGGTTGGTGACGTCGGTGAGGAGCCTGACACCACCCACCGGTGGCGGGATGAGGTCATGGTCGTCGAACCACGCCAATCGTTGCAGCGCTCCCCCGCCCTCAGGGAGTGGAAGACCTGCATCGTCGAAGAACCTCGCCCCCAGTGCTGCGAGTGCACCCGCGCCTCCGTCGGTCGTGGCCGAACCGCCGAGTGCGACGGTGATGGAGGTGACCCCTGCCTCCAGCGCGATCCTGATCAGTTCCCCCACGCCCCGGGTGGTGGCGTTCAGGGGGTCGAGCGGGTCCATGAGTGGGAGTCCGCAAGCCTGGGCCAGTTCGATGACTGCTTCCCCGGAGGGGAGTCGGAGCCAGTCTGCGGAGACAGGCCGACCGTTGGGGCCGGTGACCTCGGCCGTGCACCGCTCGGCGCCGTGCACCGACTCCAGGGCATCGAGTGTTCCCTCGCCGCCGTCTGCCAGGGGAATGAGGACGAGGTCGTCGTTGCGTCGGACGCTGAGCCAGCCATCGCCGATCGCTCTTGCCGCATTCCGGGCCGTGCAGGTGCCCTTGAATGAGTCCGGTGCCACAACCACCCGCATGTCTGGGTCTCCTTCGCCTTGATCAGAGCCTAGGTGAGGGTTGCCCGGGGCGGGGCTTTTGGTTGGGCTTGTGGTGGGCGACTCAGAGCGGCCTGCCATCACGCCCGTTCACCCCGCCGCTCCGGCGCTCCGGCGCTCCGGTCACTTATTGACCCGCCGGGTCGAGGAGAATCCTGCCGGTTTCGGACCCCGATTCCTTGTCTGGGCCGCCAACAGGCATAGTTGCATTGTGAGCCTCGAACTCGTGACCCTCGTGCTAGTGGTCATCACGGCCCTGGTGTTCGACTTCACCAACGGTTTCCACGACACCGGCAACGCCATGGCTACCTCCATTGCCACCAAGGCGTTGCCTCCACGCACCGCCGTGGCACTGTCGGCAGTCCTGAACCTGGTGGGTGCGTTCCTGTCGGTGGAGGTGGCTCTGACCGTCACCAACGCCGTCATCAATATCCAGGACGCCGCGGGCGCCCCGCGCCCAGAGTTCCTCGCCGATGGCGGGCAGGCTCTTCTCCTCATCGTGCTGGCCGGGCTTGTGGGAGGCGTGGTCTGGAACCTGCTGACGTGGTTGCTGGGCCTGCCGTCGAGTTCCTCCCATGCACTTTTCGGTGGCCTCATCGGCGCAACCATCGCCGGTCTCGGTGTGCAGGGCGTGAAGTGGGTCGGTGACGGCACCACACTCGACGGCGTGGTGGGGAAGGTGATCCTGCCCGGGCTGATGTCGCCGGTCATCGCGCTCATCGTCGCGACCATCGGCACCGCGATGGTCTACCGCATCACCAAGGGTGTGGCGGAGAAGTACCGCAACACCAGTTTCCGATGGGGCCAGATCGGCTCCGCATCCCTGGTGTCTCTGGCACACGGCACCAACGACGCCCAGAAGACCATGGGCGTCATCACCCTCGCACTGATCGCCACCGGCCACTGGACCGACCTCACGTCGGTCCCGCTGTGGGTCAAGGTCGCTTGCGCCCTGGCCATCGCCGCCGGCACCTACATCGGTGGCTGGCGCATCATCCGTACTCTCGGCAAGGGTCTCGTGGAGATCGCCGCACCGCAGGGCATGGCCGCTGAAGCCTCCTCCGCTGCCGTCATCCTTGCATCCAGCCACCTCGGCTTCGCACTGTCCACCACACACGTCGCCACCGGCTCCATTCTCGGCTCCGGCCTGGGCAAGCGGGGCGCGAAGGTCAACTGGAAGGTCGCCGGACGCATGCTGCTGGCATGGGGCATCACGCTCCCCGCCGCAGGGCTCGTCGGAGCACTCATGTGGCTCATCGGGCACACGCTGGGGGGACTCTTCGGAACACTCGTGGTGTTCAGCCTCCTGGTGGCGCTTGCGACCCTCATGTACCGGCATTCGCGCAAGAATCCCGTTGATTCCAAGAACGTGAACGACGACTGGATCCCCGCCGATCTGCGCCCCGAACCCACCCTCGTGGGCGCGACGTCGACGCCCACCGGCACGGAGGGGGAAACGGCATGAGCAACATCGTCCTGGCGCTGGAAGGCGCATGGCAGGTGCTGGTGGTGGGCATCCTCCTCGGCGCCGGGCTCCCCACCATCTTCGCCCTCGGTATCCGGTCCCTCTCCTACGGGGTGGGCGGGGCAGCCGACATCGAGGCGCATGAACCCCACCTCATCGGCAAGATCATGGCCGGGTTCTGCTTCGCCATTGTGATCGCTGCGGTGATCGCAGGAGTCGGCGCCATCGTGGCGTCGGGCTTCGGTTGGGAGCTGGGCTTCTAGCCTCTCAGCTCCACGCCTCCTCCGCCGCGGGCGTCCGCATGGTCATGGTCCACAACCATTGACAGCATCTGCAATGTCGTGTCTGGGTATGACTGCTGATCGTGGATGACCCAATTTCTCCCCGCAGCCTTCACCACCATGCGGCACGGTGGGCGGGTCAACTGGGTGCGGCAGCCCTCAGCGGTGGCAGAACCGCGACCACGGAGCCGCTGCCGGTGAGTCTGACATCCCCACACCCATGACCCACGAGGACGGTGTCTCCCTTGCGCATGGCAATGTCGCCCCCCTGACTCGCGAGCTCCACTTCTCCGCTCACCATGATGAGCACCTGAAACATCGCCGGGAGCATGAGGGCTTCACCGTCGACATCGCAGCGTGCGACGCAGAAATAGTCGTCGGCCAACGGCGAGAGGATGCTGGGTCCTGTGCGCTGCCGAGTAATCAGAGAATCCACTTCGGCGTCGGAGTATCCGCGGCGATCGATCGCGTCCACCGCACGGTTGAACCCCAGCCCCAGATGACCGTCCTTGGCCCCGTCGATGGCGAACGTCTTCCACTCCGCCAGAATCGACATGTCCTCCGGTTCCTGCACCTCGACGACGAAGTTGCCCTCACCGATGGCATGGAGGGTGCCCGGGGGCACGAATAACGTGTCCCCCGGCTCCAGCCTCCTCTCGTGTAACAGTCCAAGGAGTTCAGTGGTGTTCTGACTGGACATCAGATCCAGGAGTTCTTGCCGGGAGATGTCGCGCTTGAGGCCCACATGGACCGTCCCGGGGGCCAGAGCAAACCATGCCTCAGCCTTGCCGTGCGCAGCCCCCAGATGTTCAGCGGCGAAGGAGACATCCGGGTGAGCATGGACTGGAAGCCGTTCACCCGCATCCAACAATTTCACGAGGATCTTTGGATCGACGCCGAAACTATCCAGATGATTCTGCCCGAGCCACCGGCCCGGTTCTTCGAGAATCGCATCACGAAGGACCTTCCCGTCGGGAAGGGTGGTAAGTCCCAGCCTGTCCTCCCCGAACAGAGTCGTTGTGGAACCCACCCAGTCCTCGGGGACGAAGTCGCCAGCTGCCCCCTGACCGCGACGAAACGCCCTGATGGCTGGTCCACCACGGTAGAACCGGTCAGCAGGTTGGTTGGCGGGCAGGAGGAGTGGTTGCATGGTTTTTTCGCTCCTTGTCGAGAGGGTGCGGAATCCGCAAGCGAGTCATCACCTCGGAATCCCGCTTCGAGAGGGGCCAATTCGGTGCAGGACCCCCATGGCGTGTCAAAGAGGCTGGTGCGCCCCGATGACGGTCAGGTGCCCGACTTGCCGAATCGGCGAAGACTGTCGATTGCGACCGCGATCACGATCACGACTCCCTTGACTATCAGCTGATAGAAGAACGGGACATTCATGAGGACAAGACCGTTGGTGAGAACGCCGATGATCAGGGCCCCGACGAGGGTTCCGATGACTCGCCCACGGCCCCCCATGAGCGATGTGCCACCCAACACAACGGCTGCGATGGCATCGAGTTCGTAGCTCTGCCCCGCCGTTGGCTGCGCAGAGAGCACTCGTGCGGAGAAGATGATGCCCGCAAGTCCAGCTGCCGCGCCACCGATGGTGTACACAGCAAGGAGGACCTTCTTCACGTTGATACCGGCCAGCCGCGCGGCTTCCATGTTCCCGCCGACGGCGTAGACATGGCGCCCGAACTTCGTGCGTTCGAGAATGAACCAGAACACGAGATAGACGACGACCATCACGACAACGGGTGTCGGGATGCCCGCTACCGCTCCATTGCCAATGGCTCGGTAACCGAGGTCTGAGCTGATGAGTGGCTGCCCTTCGAGGAGCGAATAGGCGATGCCTCGGAGATAGGTCATGGAACCCAGCGTCACGATGAAGGCGGGCAGTGCCAGCCAGGCGACGAAAGCGCCATTGATGAATCCTGCAAGGGCCCCCGCAGCGACGCCACCCAACAACGCCAAGGGGCTTGGCACTCCGGCGACGAACAGGAGGACCCCAGTGACGCCGGAGACGGCAAGGATGGATCCGACGGAGAGGTCGATGCCTCCCGTGATGATGATCATCGTCATGCCTGCAGCAAGAATGGCGTTGATCGAGACAGATCGCGCCACGTTGAGGCCGTTGTCGATGCTGAGGAAGTACGGCGCCATGATGGACATGAAAATGCACAGTAGAACCAGGACAGCGAAGATGCCGACCTTGTCCCACCAGAAGCCCATCTGGGCCAGAATGCTGCGGGTCTTCTGCGGTACCGCGGACGCGGCCGCGATGTCAGGGCTGCTCATGTGTCATCCTCGGGTTTTGATCGGCGTACACGCCGGTTGCGTGTTCCATGACGACTTCCTCGGTAGCGCTCTGGGCGTCCATTTCAGCGACGATCCGGCCTTCGCGCATGACGAGTAGTCGATCGCTGATGCCCAGTGCTTCGGGGAGATCGGAGGAGATCACCAGCACCGCTGTACCGGTTGCGGCGATCTCCTTGATGATGCGGTAGATCTCACTCTTTGCCCCGATGTCAACGCCGCGCGTGGGCTCGTCGAGAATCATGAGCGCGGGTTTTTCCAACATGAGGCGGCCGAGCACCAGTTTCTGCTGATTGCCACCGGACAGACTGCGCGATTCGATGCTCTGCGAAGCCGCCCGCACGCGGAGTGAGGTGAAGATTTCATCCACCTTGCTCTTCATCCTGCGGAAGTTCAGCACCCCGAAGGTGGAGAAAGCCCCAAGTGTGGACATGGCCGTGTTGTCACGCACCGACATCTCCAAGAACAGCGCCTGATCCTTGCGGCTCTCCGGCAACATGCCGATGCCCTTGGCAACGGCGTCACCCGGATTCCTGACCCGGATCTGTCGCCCATCCAGCGAGATGGTGCCGGCGGCCACTTTGTCGGCTCCGTACAGCAAACGGCCCACCTCAGTGCGACCGGCGCCGATGAGTCCGACCATCGTCACGATCTCCCCAGCACGAACGTCGAATGACACCGGACCAATGGCCCCGCCGTCGGTGAGATCGCGTACCTCGAGGCGCACCTTGTCCAGTTCGCGTTCCTCGCGACCATAGAGGTCATCGACGTCGCGACCCACCATCATTCTGACGATGTCGTTCGGGGAGACGGCGTCGCGGCCCGCCGCGCGCATGTCCTTGGTACCGACGAGCTTGCCGTCCCGAAAGACAGTGACACGGTCAGCGAGTTCCCATACCTCCTCCATACGGTGGGAGATGTAGATCAGCCCCATCCCCCTGTCACGCATTTGGTGAATGAGCCCGAAGAGTTGTTTGGACTCGCTCATCGACAGGGCCGCGGTCGGCTCATCGAGGACCAGGACCTTGACGTCTTCCGCCACGGCCCGGGCGATCTCCACCATTTGTTGCATACCGACGCTGAGTCGCCCTATGGGGGTCCTGGGATCGATGTTGACGGCACCGACCCGCTCGAGCTTCTCCCGGGCATCGCTGATCATCTTCCGACGATTCAGCATGAACGAAGTGGTGGGCTCGTTTCCCACCGCCAAGTTCTCCGCCACCGACATTTCGGGGAACGTGTTGAGCTCTTGGTGAATGATCCCAACCTTGGCAGTCATGGCATCTCTGGGGGATGCCATGACTATCTGATTGCCCATCATGTGAATGGAGCCGGAATCAGGGCTGTAGGTGCCGGCAATGATCTTCATCAGTGTCGACTTGCCGGCACCATTCTCACCCATGAGCGCATGAACCTCACCAGGCCGGAGGTCGAAGCTCACGTCGCTCAGTGCTTGTGTTGCACCGAAACGCTTGCTGATGCCCCTGACTTCCAAGAGGGGGGAATCTTCCAGGACTTGGTCCATGTGCGTCCTTCTCTCCGACGAGTCAGATCACCAGCCGCCGTACTCGCCAACGTTGTCGCGATCGACGATAGTGGGGTTGAGGAGCGTTACACGATCTGCCGGTTTGTTGCCGCCCACGATCTCCTGTCCAACCTCCAGTGCCTTGAGAGCCATGCCACCTGGATCCTGGGCAGGAGTTGCCCAGAAGTTGGACTTGTCGTCCTTCAGTGCAAGAACCGCCTCGGGTGACCCATCCACGCCGACGATGACGATGCCATCCCGGCCCGCCTGCTGGACGGCCAGGTCTGCGCCCAACCCCTCCGGGTCATTGATCGCAAAGATTCCGTTGACGTCCGCGTTGGCCGTCAGCATGTCGGTGGTCAGGGCCAAACCGCTCGCACGGTCGTTCTTGCCGGCCTGGCGGCCGACAACCATGATGTCCGGGTTCTTAGCGAGCACTTCCTCGCAACCCTTGACACGTTCCTGTGGGGCCGTCGTGGGAGTGCCCTCGACGATGAGGATGTTGCCCTTGCCGCCGAGCTTGTCCACCAGCGACTGGCACGCCAGGCGCCCGGCCTCAACATTGTCCGTTGTCACGGCTGCGTCGGCTCCTGTGGCATCGACGTCCACCGCTACGACGGTCACGCCAGCGGCCTGTGCGCGTGCGACACCGGAGGCGATGCCCTCACTGTCGACGGCATTGATGAGGATCAGATCGACGCCCTGTTGGATGAACGCGTCGATCTGGTCATTCTGTGCCGCAAGATCCTGACGTCCGTCCTGAACGTTCAGCTTGAAGTCCTGCTTCTTCGCTTCTTCGGTCATCGACGTCTGCATCGCAGCGAAGAACGGGTTGGAGATGTCCTGGAGCATGAGGCCGACGCTCTCGACCTTGGCCTTTCCTTCTCCGGGAGTATTTGCGTCGGTCTCGTCGCCGGTGGTGCAGGCCGAGGCCAACAGCGACACCGCAGCGATGGCTACGAGTGTCTTGCGTGGGATGAACTTCATCGTTGCCCCTTGGGTTGGGTTGTCTGCCGGGTTACGAGGGCTCAAGGACAGCCCGGCTTTCATTCTCGTCATTGAGCTGAGCGATAGCTTTACACAGACGAGACAACGTTGTCTAGGATTGTTCACGACTGAGACAAGTTCGTTATGGTCCGACCCAAAGGAGGGATGCGACATGCTGGTACTGGTGGCAGGTCACTGTTGTATGGACATCACACCGGAGCTTGGTGACAGGCGCCCAGGTCTGGAGCCCGGCATCCTCTACCCCGCGGGTCCCCTCCGGTTCAAGGTCGGAGGGTCCGGTCCCAACACCAGCGGGACGTTGCTCGCCCTGGGTGCCGACACCGAACTCGCCGTCACCATGGGTGAAGACGAACTCGGCCAGATCTGCCGCACACAGCTTGCCGCTCGGGGAGGCAGGGTACGCATGGTCGATTCCCCGCTGTCCTCCTCCTACAGCATCGTGGTGGAGCACGGACAACACGACAGAACCTTTTGGCAGCACGAGGGCTCGAACGCCACTTTCGATCCGCGACAGATCGACCTTGACAGTTCGGCACCCGGGGTCCTTCACATCGGCTACCCATCCCTGCTCCCCCTGACCTGCGAACAGCCCAACGCCATGGCCGAAACCTTCGCCGCCGCCAAACAGCGGGGTATCACCACGTCGCTCGACCTGGCCCATGTGGGCGAAGGTTCGGTCGCCTCCAAGGTTGACTGGCGGGCCTGGTTCGCGCTGACCCTGCCGTTCGTCGACGTCTGCACTCCCAGCTGGGACGACGTCACCAGCGCCCTCCACAACCACTCCGAGCCAACCCGAGAGAAGCTCGAGCAGGCTGCCGAGGAGTTGTTGGCCTGGGGGGTGGCAGTGGTGTCCCTCTCCGCGGGGAGTCTCGGTTTCGCACTTCACACTGGTTCGGCGGAGCGCCTGCGCGAGGCGGGGATGGCACTCTCCGGACACGCTGATGCGTGGGCTGACCAGCAACTATGGTTCCCGGCAGACCGCTCGGAAAACCCGGTCACCACAGTCGGAGCCGGTGATTCATTGACGGCCGGACTCCTGCACGCGATCATCAATGGGATGACGCCGATGGAGGCCGGGATGCACGCACGCACCGTGGTCGGACGCCACCTGCGGCAGATCCCGCTCCGATGAACGTGAGCCGTCGCGCCACCCTCACCGACGTGGCACACGAGGCCCGCGTGAGCATCAAGACGGCGTCCCGTGTCCTCAACGGCGTCGAGACCGTCGCTCCACACATGCGAGCTCGGGTGCTGGCCGCCGCATCGCTGCTTGGATATCGCCCCCACCGCGGAGCCGCGACCATGCGCTCAGGCACCTCCGACATGGTCGGCATGATCATCCGGGACATGTCCAACAACTTCTACTCCTCCCTTGCTGCCGGGGCCGCCGACGAGGCGCAGAAACACGGCTGTCTCGTCATCACCTGCAGCTCCGAAGGTTCTTCCGAACGAGAAGCGCAGCTCACCGAAGCCATCTTCTCGCAGCGGCCCCGGGGCCTTCTCATCACGCCGACCTCCATGACGGCGCCCCTGATCTGCACCGAGGTCTCATTCGGCACACCGGTGGTGGCAATCGACGAGCCGCTCGAGGGGCTGGACGTGGACAGCGTCGGATTCGACAACCTCCTCTCGACGCGTGAGGCTGTCACAGCCGCGGTGTCGATCGGTAGGCGGGACTTCGCGATACTCAGCGACAGCGCAGCGCTCAGGACGATGGCGCCCAGGGTCGTGGGGGCCAAGGAAGCGCTTGCCGCGAAGGGGCTGCGTGTCCGACCGGGGATGACAATCCCGGACATCCACACCGAGTCCCAGGCTCGCGCTGCCACCGCACGGATTCTGTCTCTCCCCCGACCACCGGACGCCATTTTCTGCGCCAACAATGTCAGCGCACTGGGCGCGGCCGCAGAGATTCACACATCGGGGCTGAACGTGGCCATCGTCGCATTCGACGAGTTCCCTCTGAGTCACACGCAAAACGGCCCCGTCCTCGTGATCGAGCACGACGACCGCGCCATGGGCGCCATGGCAGCGCAACTGCTCTTCGACAGACTCGCTGATCCCGGTCGTGCCACCAGACACATCGTCGTCGAAACCGCGCTGAGAATTCACTGATGAATCACCAGAACATGCCGTCGACATCTGATTGCCACGCAGCCGCCATCCCACCAGACCCGCGCAAACGCGGAGTCATCTTCGGTGGTGGCGCCGTCGGTCGGGGGTTCATCGGGGAGATTCTTCTTGACGCGGGCTGGAACGTCATCTTCGTCGAGTCCTCCGCCGCGCTCGTCGCGGCGCTGGGAGCAGGCACCTACCGGCACGACACTGTGACCAGTTCTGGAGTGCACCGCAAGACTCTCTCAGGATGCACGGCCGTCTCGGCCCAGGACACCGACGCAGTCCGCCGCGAAGTCCTCGGGGCAGACGTGGTGTTCACCAGCGTCGGCGCCCGAAATTTGCCACAGGTGGCAGCAGCGCTTGCCGCCGGCCTCGCGGATCGTCACGCCAAGGGGTACGGACCACTGGATGTGTTCCTCGCCGAGAACATTCACGACGGTGCCACGATCATGCGCGGCCTGCTGACGGAGGAACTCAGCCGCCAGCAGGTCCCCGACGTCGCTGTCGTCCTGGAGCGGATCGGCATCGTTGAAACCTCTATCGGGCGCATGATTCCCGTCCCGACGGCGGCGCAAGAGAGGCAGCATGCGGCACTCGTGGCTGTCGAGCCGTACCGGCAACTCCCCTTCGACGTGGCTGCATGCCGCGCCGACGTCCCTGACGTCCCCGAGTTACTCGGGCGGCACGACGTGGACTTCTCGTTCTACAGCGACCGCAAGCTCTACATTCACAACCTCGGCCATTGCATGACGGCGTATCTGGGCGCGCTGGCGGGTCAGGATGAGATTGCACCGTCCATCCTGGATCCCCGCATAGCCGGTGTCGTCCGTGGTGCGATGTATGCCACAGCACGATCGCTTTCGAGGAAGTACGGTCAACCCCTTCCGGCCCTCATCCACCACTCGGACGACTTGATGGAGCGATTCGCCAACACTTCTCTGCACGACACAGTGGAGCGGGTCGGACGGGATCCCGAACGCAAATTGAATCCAGGTGAACGGTTTCTCGGTGCACTCTCCCTCACGGCTCAGTGGGGTGAGCCACAGGTGGTGATCCCTGGCGTCGCGCTTGCGGTGCACCAACTGACGCTGTCCAGGCCCAAGGAGAACCCGATGGCCATGGTCGCCCCAGTGCGAGCGGAAGTCTCCCGCATCGTCCCGGACCTGGTGGAGTGCTTCGACGAACTCGTGACCTCGCTGCGCAACGGTGCAGTACTCGACCAGTTCATTGCCTTGCTCGATGTGCCTGCGTCTGAGTAGGCCGAGCGCCCACGGATTGGTGGGCCGTGGGCGCCGTGATCGCCCTCCACGGACATCAGCCGCCCGAGCCCACCGTGCTCCACGGCTGGGCCGGATCATGGATGGCGACGGCCAACGTGGTGTCACTCTGGCCGTAGTAGGCCAACCAGCGGCCCTTGAAGAAGACGAGCCCCTCCACGAACGTGACGTTGGAAACCAACCCGTGTTTCTCCTCGAACGACTGTGGCTCCAGCCACGGCTCCTGCGTGCGGGCCATGACCTTCCTGGGGTTGCTGGGGTCTATGGCGATCTGCCCGCAGCGGTAGTCGACGTCCATCCGGTCACCCCGCCAGCGGCGGATGGCACCGTTGGTGAGCATCACCAGCAGGCCACCGTCGGTGAGAACGGGTGAGGTGCCGATCTCCACGAGGTCCCGGTCGAAGGACCACGGCGTCGGGGTGTACATGGGCTCGGTGTCCCTCGTTCCCGGTGTCCAGTGGATGAGGTCGTCGCTGGTGGCCCAGTAGATGGCGCCCTCGCCGAAGTACATCCACCACGTGCCCTGCATCATGAACGGCACGATGACGCCGGCCTTGCTCCAGCCGTGGCCCCACGGAGCGACGGTGGCGAAGGTGTCGAAGTCCTCGAACAGGGGGCCGTGCTTGGTCCAGGACCGCAGATTCGTGGAGGTGGCCAGACACAATCGGGCTTGGTGTCTGTCCCATCCGGTGTAGGTGAGGTAGTAGGTCCCGTCGATGAACACCACTCGCGGGTCCTCGCACCCGAACCGCTCGTAGTCGTGCTCCGGGGACAGGATCGGCGCTGCCTCCCGCTCGAAGTGGAAGCCATCATCGCTGGTGGCAATGCCGATGTGGGAGACGATGTCCGCCGCATGGGCGCGGTACAGCAGCACCACCTTGTCGTCAACGACCAACGCGGCGGGGTTGTAGAGGTTGGCGGACTCCCAAGTGTCCCCCACGGGGCGCAGGATGGGGTTGTGCTCGTACGGTTCGAACGGCCCCAGCGGGAACGTGGCGTGCTCGAAGATGGAGACGGTGGTCACGGGGCGATCTCCTTGGGGTGGGTCAACCCTTGACGCCGGAGCCGACGTCGGTCGATGTGAAGTAGCGCTGGAACAGGCAGAAGAGCAGGACGACAGGGAACGCCAGCACGCAGGCGCCGGCCAGGATTGCACCATTGGGGTTGGACGCGGTCTGTGACACGTTGGTGATGTAGTTCGCCAGGGCAACAGCCAGCGGCTGCATGGTGACGTCCTTGGTGATGAGGAACGGCCACAGGAACTCGTTCCAGGGCCCGATGAAGGTCACCAGGATGACAGTGACGAACGCGGGGCGCACCAGCGGCAGAGCGATGGACCACAGCGTTCTCAGCTCGCTCGCACCGTCGAGGCGTGCCGACTCGAAGATTGATTCGGGTAGCCCCAGGAAGAACTGCCGGAAGATGAACACCGCTGTGGTGTTGACCAGGAACGGCAGGATGATGCCGATGTGGGTGTCACCCAGGCCGTAGGTGCGTGTGAGAAGCACGTACAACGGGACCATGAGCAACTGGAATGGGATCATCTGGACCAGCAGCATCGCCACGAACACCACGGAGCGACCCCGGAACCGTAGCCGCGCCGACGCATAGCCGGCCAGCAGGCCGAACGTCAGGGTTCCCAGCAGAACACCGATCGTGAAGATGGCGGAGTTCAGGAGTGCGGTCCCCAACGGCACGCGGGAGTTGATGTCGCTGAAGTTGCGTGTGGTCCATCCGCCGATGGGAAAGAGGCTCGACGGGTCATTCGTGGGATTCTCCTGGAACGCCCCGATGACCATGAAGTAGAACGGGAAGATGAACACCAGGGCCGCAGCGGCCAGCGCCACGTGGAGCAGCACACGTCGTCCTCGATCATTCATCGTCACTCCCTCCCCCCACACGATTGGCCAATGCCGACAGGATCCCGACGGCGATCACCAGAACCACCCCGATGGCGGATGCCACGTCGGGATTCGTCTGCTGCAACGCCTTTTGATAGATGAGGAGGACGGGGGTGGCCGACGCACCGTCGGGCCCGCCGCCGTTGGTCAGCAGGTACGGCTCGGTGAACAGGTTCGCCCCGGTGATGATGGCGAGGATCAGCACCAGGACGGTGGCTGAGCGCACCCCCGGCACCGTGACATTCCAGAACTTGCCCAAGGTGCCCGAGCCGTCGATGGATGCCGCCTCGTAGAGTTCTTTGGGGATGGCCTGCAGAGCCGCCAGGTACAACAGGATGTAGAAGCCGAGCTGCTTCCATGCGACGTAGATGGCGATGGACGGCATGGCCAGCTTCGAGTTGATGAGCCATGACGGATCCGGGGCCAGTGGGCCGAGGATGCTGTTGATGAGCCCACCCTGGGAGAAGAGCAGGAGCCACACGCCGATGAGGGACACGCTGGCTGTGACGTAGGGAACGTAGAACGCGACACGGAAGGCGCTCGCCCACCGGATACCGGTGTTGAGGGCAGCGGCAAGAACGATGGACAGGACCACCGTGATGGGCACATTGATCACCAGGAAGATCAGCGTGTTGAGGAACGACCGCAGGACGGCGGGATCGGTGAGGGCCGTCACGTAGTTCTGCAGGCCCACGAAGGGATGCGGGACGCTGACGTTGGGCGCGGTGAAAATGTAGTCGTGGAACGAGATCCAGATGGCCAACCCGAAGGGATAGGCGAACACCACAGCCAGGAAGACTACATACGGTGCGCTGAAAACCAGCCCCAACGGCTGCTTGCCCAGCAGCCGCTCCTTCAGGCTGCGAGAGCGTTGAGGCTCTGTGAACGTGTCATCGGGTGGGCGCTGCGACGTGGTCGAGGTGCTCATTGCACACCTATTGGGAGATGAGGTCGTTGACCGACTTCTCTGCAGCGGCCAATCCGTCCGGAATGGGGGTGGTGCCGAAAATCACGGAGGCGGAGTACTTGTTCCGGAAGTCCTGCCACATCTCCACCGAATTGGCCACGTTGGGAACGTCGACGGTGCGGGACGCCTGACTGGCGAATGCCACATAGTCGGGGTTGGCCTTGAAGTACTCGGGATAGGCCTTTTCCAACCCCGGCCTGATGGGCATCTGTCCCGTCGCCTCCAGGAAAGCGCCGTCGTTCTCCTCGCTGGTGGTGTACTTCAGGAACTCCCACGCGGTGCCGTTGGCCTTGCAGCTCGTGAACATCGAAATGTTCTTGGAGTCGGCAAATGTGTATGTCTCGTCGGCGGTCTTTCCATCCTTGGTGGGGACGGGCATGAAACCGTAATCGATCTTCCCCTTGTACGAGGCGATGGCCCACGGACCGGCCATCTGCATGGCGGCCGCCCCTGTTCCCATGGCGTCGTCGTTCGACTTCTCCTTGGGTGACACGCCATCGGCGTACAGCGTGTGGAAGAACTCCCAGACAGCCTTGCCGTTGTCGTCGTTGAACGTCGCCTTGCCGTCCTTCACGAAGTTGGTGCCGCCGGTCTGCGCGATGTAGACGGGGTAGAAGTCGAACCAGGGCTGGAAGAACTCGCTGGTGGGCGAGGGCCAGATGGCCGCCTTGGCGGCGCCGGAGGACACAATCTTCTGGGAGGCGGCGATGAACTTGTCGAACGTGTCCATGTCCGGCTTCTCGGGGTCGATCCCGGCCTTCTTGAACAGGTCCTTGTTGTACATGACCATCACGGGGTTCGACTTCCACGGCACCTGGAACAGACCGCCGTCCTGACCCTTGTACCCGTTGAGGAGGTCCCCACTGCGCTTGGTGAGGTAGTCCTCGCCGTCCGAGAACGTCTTGAGGTCGATGAGGCCGCCCTGACGCTCCCACTGGGGAGCCGCAGCCGCCGAGATGTTGTACACCAGGCAAGGGGCCGTTCCAGCGGTGATGGCCGCTGTGATGGCCTCCTCCGAACTGGCGCCAGCAGGAATCTCCTGTGCCGTGACCTTCTGGTCGGCATGGTCCTTGTTCCATTGCTCGGTGACGCTCTTGCCCCAGGCAAGCTCTTGCTCGTTGTTGGAGAACCAGACGGTGATGGGTCCGGTTGTGGTGTTCGCAGTCTCCTCCGAACCACCACCACCCCCGTTGCCGCAGGCTGCCAGCAGTAGTGCCGTTGCACCCACCATGGCGGTAATTGCTGTTCGCTTCTTCATTGAAGGCCCCCTTTTGACAAGCTTTGTTCCTGCATGCTAGCCCCATCGGGTGGCATTGACGGGGTAGTTGCGAGATGGATCTACGGAGTCGCGTCCGGTGGTGGAATCTCTGTTGCCCCCACCGCGGATTCCATCGATTCTGCCGTTAAACGCACATGACACTCCCGTCATGGATGACTATTACGGGCAGAGCCTTCCTCACCAGAGGGCTCCCACCCCCCGACGAAAGCAGGTCGACGATGACCACCACGTCAATCACCAGGCTCCGTGCCCGCACCTCGCTGGGGGTGGCCGCTGCACTCTTTCTGACCGGTCTTGGGACGGTACTGGCCAACGGCGCCCCACCCGCAGACGTCAATGTCGTCGTCCAGCCGCTCACCAACCTGGCACACCTCGACTTCCTCGGCGACACCGTCGCACCCCCGGCACAGGAGGGTCACTCCACCTACCGTCAGGAGCAGGAACCCGAACTGGGCGTGCTGTGGACCTACGCCGACAGGCGCGACGGCGGCGTGTACGAACGCGTGGGCGGCGGGCCGTACGACGAGGCCACCGACACCTGGGCGCAGGGCGCCTTCAACACCGACGATCTGACGCGCGCCGCCGTCGTGTACCTCCGCCACTGGAAGGCCACGGGCAACCAGAGCAGCAGGCAACGAGCGTACGAACTCCTGCGCGGCGTCACCTACATGCAGACCACCACCGGCGAGAACGCCGGCAACGTGGTGCTGTGGATGCAGCCCGACGGCACCCTCAACCCGAGTCCGACACCTGTGGAACTGCCGGACCCGAGCGACTCCGACGAGTCCTACTGGCTTGCCCGATCCGTGTGGGCGCTAGGTGAGGGTTACGAGGCATTCGCACAGGAGGACCCCGGGTTCGCCGCATTCCTGGAAGATCGGTTGGACCTGGCGCTGGACGCACTGGAAGAAGCCTCACTCTCCCGGTACGGCCAGTGGGACGTGGCCGACGGGGCGCGCGTCCCGGGGTGGCTCATCGTCGACGGGGCCGACGCCACAGCGGAAGCAATGCTGGGGCTGGCTGCCTACGTCCGCAGCGCGCCCTCCGGGACCACACTGTCGGAGCGTGCGACGGTGGACATGGAGCGCTACGCCGAGGGCGTCGCCGCCATGTCGGCGGGCGACGCGGGGAACTGGCCATTCGGGGCGGTTCTCCAGTGGACGCATTCCCGCTCACTGTGGCACGCATGGTCGTCGCAGATGCCAGCCGGACTGGGCCGGGCGTCTGGCGCCCTTGACTCGCCCGACCCTGCCCTCATGGACGCGGCCCTGCGGGACGCGGCGGTGTTCACGCCCTACCTCCTCACCTCCACAGGGCCCATCAACGGTTGGCAGCCCTCCCCCACGGACCGGACACAGATCGCCTACGGCATCGACTCCAGGTTGCAATCGTTGCTGACGCTGTCCGACGTCGCTGACCGGCCGGGGTTGGCATCCCTGGCATCCATGACCGCCGCCTGGTACTTCGGCGCCAACCGCGCGGGGGCGTCGATGTACGACCCGGCGACAGGCGTCACCTTCGACGGGCTGAACGCCGACGGCGTGGTGAACCAGAACGCGGGTGCGGAGTCGACCATTCACGGTCTCCTGTCGATGATCGCGCTGGATGCGCACCCCGCCGTGGCAGCGGCCGCCCAGACGTTGACGACCTTGACGGGCCAGGACGGCGTGGCTGTGGCCGAAGGCGAGGCCGGCGCCGTCGAGGGTGGCGCTGAGGTGGTGACCCCGGAGTCCTCGTGGACGGGAGAATCCGCATGGAGCGGTGCCGCCTACCTGAAGATGGCCGACGGTGCGCGAAGCACCTGGGTGGTCCCCGCCTCGGACCAGCCCCGACTGGTTCTTCCGGTGGTGGACCTCGTCGACGGGGACTCCGCGTCGTTGAGTTTCTCTGCAGGCGGGCAGTCCCTGGGAACGGTGGACACCGGCGCGGGTGGTGAGCAGGGTGTCACGGAGGCACCCGGATCGCTGGTGCCCGTCACGTTGAAGGGTCTCCTGCCTGCCGGTGGGACGGAGCTGGCAGCAGTCGCCTCGGGTGACGGGGAGGCCGCACAACTGGACGCCGTGCTGCTGATTCCCGTCGTGTCCAGTCTCGTCCTGCGCGACGGGAGCCACGCCACCCGTCTGCTGCACAACGCCACGGACGACGTCCGCCCTGCCCCCATCCAGCAGGATGGCCCCGGCGGCATCATCTGGAGCTCCTACGACCGCACCGGGAAACTGGTCGAGGTGGGTGTCGGGGCACCCGTGATGCTGCAACCGCAGGGTTTCGCCATCGTCGGGGATGCCCCCGCGACAACACCGACGCCCACACCCACCCCCACAGCGTCGGCGTCGGCGTCGGCGTCGGCGTCGCCCACACAGTCGGCGTCACCCACACAGTCGGCGTCACCCACACAGTCGGCGTCACCCACTGCGACGCAGCCGACCCGCCGTCCGACGACGAGGCCCCCGGGCCTGCCGTCGGCGGGTGACTGACGCGGGCGCTACGTGGTCAGGGCTCGCGCTGCGGCTCGGGCCGCAGCCGGGAGGGCTCCGATGATTCTGGACATGGCCCCGTCGTCGTGGGCTGCCGAGAGGAACCATGCCTCGAAGGCCGACGGCGGGAGCGCCACCCGCTGATCCAGCATGGAGTGGAAGAAGCGGGCGAAGGCCGCCGTGTCCTGGTCCCGCGCATCGTCGTAGTCGAGCACGGGCTCGTCGCGGAAGAACACCGAGAACAAGTTGCCAGCGTTCTGCACCACGTGCGGGACACCGGCCGCCGTCAATGCTTCGTCCACCGCGCTCTGCAGCTCCGCGGAGCGACGGTCCACGTGCGCGTACACGGCGTCGTCGGCCAGGTTCAGCGTGGCCATCCCGGCAGCCGTGGCCAGCGGGTTCCCGGACAGCGTCCCCGCCTGGTAGACGGGACCGACGGGGGCAAGCAACTCCATGACGTCGGCGCGTCCACCCAGTGCGGCCAGGGGCATCCCGCCGCCCACGACCTTGCCGAACGTGAAGATGTCCGGGGTGTAGGTGGGGTTCTCGACCCCCGCCTCAACGCCCCACCACCCGGCGGGTCCCACACGGAAGCCTGTCATCACCTCGTCGAAGATCATGAGCGCCCCGTACTGGGCGGTCACTCGCCGGATGGCCTCGTTGAAGCCGGCGGCGGGCGGCACCACACCCATGTTGGCAGGAACGGCCTCGGTGATGACGGCGGCGATCCGCTCCCCCTGCAGGGCGAATGCCCCCTCCAGCGCGGTGACGTCGTTGTAGGGCAGGACGATGGTCTCGGCGGCCGTTGCCGCTGTGACGCCGGCGGAGCCGGGAAGGCCGGCAGTGGCGAGGCCTGAGCCCGCAGCCGCGAGCAGTGCATCGCTGTGGCCGTGGTACAGGCCGGCGAACTTGATGATGAGGTCGCGACCCGTGGCGCCGCGAGCCAGACGGATGGCGGTCATGGTGGCCTCGGTGCCTGTGGAGACGAACCGAACACGTTCAGCCGCAGGAACCCTGTCACGGATCAGCGTCGCCAGGTCCACCTCGGCGGAGGTGGGTGCACCGAAGGACAGGCCGCGCGCAGCAGCGGCCTGCACAGCCCCCACCACCTGTGGGTGCGCATGGCCCAGCAGTGCCGGACCCCAGGAGCAGACAAGGTCCACGTAGTCGACGCCGTCGACGTCGAACACCCGGGGACCCTCGGCGCGGGCCACGAACACGGGCGTGCCACCCACGGACCCGAATGCACGCACCGGGGAGGACACGCCCCCGGGGATGATGGCCCTGGCGCGCGCCATCAGCCGGTCCTGGGTTCCGGTGGTCTTGTTCACTTCAGCCATCCTGCAAGCTCCTTCGCCCAATACGTCAGCACAATGTCCGCGCCGGCGCGCACAATGCTGCCCACCGACTCCTCCACGGCCATCCGTCTGTTGATCCAGCCACGCTCGGCGGCCGCCTCCACCATGGAGTACTCCCCCGACACCTGGTACGCCGCCACCGGCACCTCGGAGATGGCGGCCACGTCGGCCAGCACGTCCAGGTAGTGGCTGGCCGGCTTCACCATCACCATGTCGGCGCCCTCCGCGAGGTCAAGGCGGGTCTCCCGCAGTCCCTCGCGACGGTTGCCGGGGTCCTGCTGATACGTGCGCCGATCACCCTGCAGCGTGGACGCGACCGCTTCACGGAAGGGCCCGTAGAACGCGGAGGCGTACTTGGCGGCGTACGCGAGGATGGCCACGTCGTGGTGCCCGTCAGCGTCCAGCGCCTCGCGGATCACCGCCACCTGGCCGTCCATCATCCCCGACGGTGACACCACGTGCGCCCCCGCCCGTGCCTGGGCCACAGCCATCCGGGCGTACAACTCGAGGGTGGCGTCGTTGTCCACGCGGCCGCCGTCGTCGAGTACCCCGCAGTGGCCGTGGGTGGTGAACTCGTCGAGGCAGGTGTCCACCATGACCACCAGATCATCACCGACGGCGTCCCGCACGGCGTTCACGGCGCGCTGGCCCATGCCCTCGGGCAGCCAGCCGTGGGTGCCCATCTCGTCCTTGTCGGCGTCGTCGGGGACACCGAAGAGCATCACGCCGCCCAGCCCGGCGTGGACGGCCTGCCGTGCAACCTCTGCGACGGAGTGGACGTCGTGGCGCATCACCCCCGGCATGGAGGAGATGGGTGCGGCGTCTCGACCGACGAACAGCGGCCACACGAGTTGGTGGGGGTGCAGACGGGTCTCGGCCACCAGCCGGCGCATGGCCGGGGTGGTGCGCAGACGGCGTGGGCGGATGGTGGGGGTCATGCCTGGCCCTTCGTGAGGATGTCGGTGAGGGCGCCCACGACGGAGTCCGGGTCCTGGCTGGACACGACAGCGTTGGGGACGCCGAGCTTGGCCAGCACCATGGCGGTGGGCTGCCCGAAGGCCAGCACCCGGGTGGCGGGCGGCCAGCCCAGCAGGTCGTCGATGGCGCGGGCGATGGAACCGGAGGTGACCACGACGGCGTCGAACTCGCCGGCGCTCCAGCGGTCCCACAGGTCGGGGCTCGGTGCATGCACCGGGTCGACGGTGTAGATGGGTAACGCTTGTGCGTCCCACCCCTTGTGGCGCAGACCGTCCACCAGTTCCGTCGATGACAACGCGGAGCCCGGGATCACCACGCGACCGGTGCCCTCGGGAAACACGCGCAGCAGGTCGGCGGCGCTGGAGGGCCCGTCCGGGACGAGGTCGACGGTGTGGCCGGCGGCCTCGAGCGCACGGGCTGTGGCCGCGCCCACGGCGGCGACGCGGGCGCCCTCGGGGATGCGCCAGCCAATTTCGATCAACGTGTCGACGGTGCGGGCTGAGGTGATGGCCACCCAGTCCGCACCTGCCAGGGTCCCCCTGACCGGCAGGGTGCGGCGCTGGATCAATGGCTCGCAGAACACCGACGGGCCGGCCGCCTCGATGGCGGCGCTCAGGCCACCCTCCTCCCGTGGAAGGAACACGCTGGCGGAGCGGAGTTGGGTGCCGCGCGGCCACAGGTCTCCCCCCGCGTGAGCGTCCTCGCGAATGTCACGGAAAATGTTTCCCTGCGTGGTCTCCGGGGCGTCGTCGTGCAGGTCCTCCAGTCGCGATTCCCGTGCCGCAGAGATGTCACAGATGTCACCGGCACCGCGAATCACCAGTTCCTGGGCCATCCACTGCCCTGCGGCCTCGGGAGTGGAGACGGACACGGAGAGGATCAGGTTCCGGCTGCCGTCGAGGGCGAACACACCGCCGGTGAGGTGGGGGGTGTCGGGTTGGTCGCCCTCCGATGCGCCGGCGACGACGTTGCGAACACTTAGCGTGCGGGCGGAGGGTCCAGCACTCAGGGAGGCGGAGGGTTGACCGGCGCCCACGGTGCGGGTCGAGGAGGAGCCCCCCACGGACTGGGCGGGCGTGCCGAGTGCGGCGATGGGGGCGGCGCAACCGCCGCCCAGCGCCTTCAGCAGCGCCCGTTCGGCCGTGACTGCGGTGCGGGTGTCGGCATGATCCAGCAGCTCGAGTACCTCAATGACTGCACGGTTGTCGCGACGGCACTCCAGCGCAAGCGCCCCCTGGCCGGGCGACGGCAGGATGTCCAGGATCTCGGAGATGCGGTCGTGCAGCCCCAGACGGTTCAGCCCGGCGGCTGCCAGGACGACGGCGTCGAGATCGCCGGGAGCCACCCGGGACAGGCGGGTGTCGATGTTGCCGCGGATGTCCACGTAGTCCAGATCCGGGCGGATCCCGCGGAGTTGGGCGATGCGGCGCGGCGAGCCGGTACCCACCCGCGCCCCGGGGGCAAGTTCGGCGAGACGACGGTCGTCACGGGAGCACAGGGCATCGCGGGGGTCCTCCCGCTCGGGGATGGCCGCCACCAGCAGGCCGGGGACGCCGTCGACGGGCAGGTCCTTCAGGGAATGGACGGCGAAATCACACTCGCCCTCCAGCAGTGCGCGTCGTAGTTCGGCGGCGAACACTCCGAGGCCCGCCATGGCCAGGAGGGATCCGCGTGCCTTGTCGCCATGGGTTCTGATGCGCACCAACTCCACCTCGTGTCCGAGTGCCCGCAGGGCGTCGGCCACGTGTGTGGACTGGGTGACGGCGAGGGTGGAGCCGCGAGTTCCGAGTCGGAGTTTCATGCCACCACATCCTGCGCGGCCTTGACGACGGCGGCGATGCCGTTGCCAGCCACCCACGCCCCGGTCACCGCAAGGCCGTCGACGTGGGCCAACCCCTCGGTGAGCACCGCGAGGTCTTCGGGGGGCATGGCCGTCGGCATCTCCCAGTCGAGTACGGCAAAGTCCACCACGTCGCGCTCCGCCAGTTCGATGCCGAGCAGGAGGGACGCATCGGCGAGGGCCTGCGTGAGGGTCGGGGATGCGGCGTAGGCGAGTCGCACCACATGGCGTCCGTCGTGGCCAGCCCACGGCCACTTCACGGAGTAGTGGGTGAGTGCGCGGGCCACCAGTCGAGGGTCCCGACGACCGACGATGACCCCCGACCCCACGGGTCCGGACGCCAGACCCGGGTGGCGCAGCGACAGCAGCGCCTGGAAGCTGGGATGGGTGGGTGGCATCTCGAACGAGATACCGAGCGGCGTGAGCAACCGCTCAGCGGCACGTGCTCCGACGGCCAGCAACACCCTGTCGGCGCGCAATGGCCCGGAGCGGGTGCGGATCTCCCAGCCGTAGCCGTCGCGCTGCACCTGCCGCACGTCGAGCCCGGTGTGGATCCGTCCTCCCAGTCGTTGGATGTCGGCGGCCAGCGCGTCGATGAGTCGGAAGAGACCCCCGACGGGTTGCGCCACGGCGGCCTTCCCGGGCTGACGTATCGCTGACACTGCGGCCATGAGAGATCCGTGCTCCCGCATGGCGTCACGCAATCCGGGTGCCGACCTGTCCACGTCCATGTCGTACGGGGAGCGACCGTAGACGCCGCGTGTCACGGGCTCCACGAGCCTCTCCACCACTGCACGTCCCAGACGGGCCTCGACAAGCGGGCCCAGACGCGTCTCGTCGGCGGCGACGTCGCCGCCCATGATGGCGTCGCGACCCGCCTCGGCGCGCTCCTCAGGGGTCAGTGCGCCAAGGAGGGATGGGTCGTCGAGACTGCCGGGGATGCCCAGCACCCCGTTGGCCATGGGCCACACGTGCGGCGCCTCAGGCCACCAGATGTGTGGCTGGCCCTGAGGCTCAGCCACCTCCAGGCCCAATTCGGCGCAGAGGTCGGCCACAATGCTCGTGCGCACGGCGAATGCCTCGGCGCCGCCGTCGACGAGGGTTCCGCCCAGGGGTTGGCGTGCCACGAGCCCGCCCAGGAAGTCGTCGGCCTCGTACAGGTCAACCGACTCGCCCGCCTGCAGGAGTTCACGGGCCGCCACCAGCCCGGCGAGGCCGCCGCCGACGACGACGGCACTCACAGTGAGTGGACGAGGTCGACGAGGCGGGTCAGTACGTCAGGATCTGTGTCGGGTGGCACGCCATGACCGAGGTTGACGACGTGCGCCGGGGCACGTCGCCCACGCTCCACGACGTCGCGGGTGTGAGCCTCCAGGGCGTCCCAGCCGGCCGCCAGCAGCGCCGGGTCGATGTTGCCCTGCAGAGGCAGTCCCGGCAGCGCCTCTGCGGCCTCGTCGAGCGGTGTCCGGTAGTCGATGCCCATGGCCTCGACGCCGCAGGCGGCCATGTCCCCGAGCAGGTGTCGCGTGCCCGTGCCGAAATGGATGCGTGGCACCCTGCCCTCGACGGCCGCGAGTGCGGCGGCGGAATGCGGGGCGACGTGCTCCACGTAGTCGGCCCGTGACAGGGATCCGGCCCAGGAGTCGAACAACTGCACCACGCGTGCACCGGCGTCCACCTGCACCTTCAGGAACTCCCCCGAGATCCGGCCGCACCACTCGAGCAGCCGGCGCCAGGACTCTGGATCGGCGTGCATCATGGCCCGCGCAGCGAGGTGGTCCCGCGTCCCGCGACCCTCCACCAGATACGCGGCCAGGGTGAATGGTGCACCGGCGAAACCGATGAGCGGCGTCGCCTCCCCAAGCTCCGCGCACACCAGTGCAATGGCTTCGGAGATGGGGCTCGCGTCACTGATCTCGTGGGCCACGAGGGCGTCGACGTCGGAGGCATTCCGGACGGGATGTTCGATTACTGGGCCCACGTTGGCGACGATGTCGACGCCCACCTCCGCCAGCTTCAGGGGGGTCATGATGTCGGAGAAGAAGATGGCCGCGTCCACTGCGTGACGGCGCACGGGCTGCAGGGTGATCTCCGCAGCCAGTTCCGGGCGCAAACAGGCATCCAACATGGCGACGCCGCGTCGCACCTTTTTGTACTCGGGGAGCGACCTGCCTGCTTGGCGCATGAACCACACGGGGAGTCGCTGGGGGCGCTGCCCGGACAGGGCCTGGAGCAGAGGGGGCACATCAAAGGAAGTCACGGGTTCGATTCTGCCCCATGGGGAAAACCGTGGTTCACTGGGCCCATCGTGAACCTCCGAATCTTCTCCATTCAGCACGACACCCACGGCCTCGCCGAGGTGCAGCGTGCATCAGAGAATGCGCCCCTCCTGGCGGACCAGCTGCGTGAGATCCGGGACGTGGACGGCGTCGTCGTCCTCGCCACGTGCAACCGCGTGGAAGTCCTCCTCGACGCCCCCACGCTCACCACCGCCCACGCGCGGCTGCGTCTCTCCCGGGTCGGTGCAGCGCCCATGGCCTGGGATGTCCGTGAAGGCGACGAGGCGCTCACGCACCTCTTCCGCGTCGCTGCTGGCTTGGAGTCCATGGTGGTGGGCGAGCGGGAAATCGCCGGCCAGTTGCGCCGTGCGCTCAACGACGCCCAGGACAACGGCCACGCCAGCCCGTCGGTCACCCTGTGCGTGGAGGAGGCTCTGCGCACGTCGCGACGCATCGCCCGCGAGACATCCCTGCATGCGGCCGGCCGATCCGTCGTCTCCGAGGGTCTGGACATGCTCGGTCCGCTCGACTGGGCCAGCCAGCGCGTCCTCGTGGTGGGTACCGGATCCTTCGCCGGCGCGGTGGTCAGCGCCGTGCGCTCACGGGGCGCCCGGAATCTGAGGGTCCACTCCTCCTCCGGACGCGGTCCGCGGTTCGCCGAATCACACCAGATGGTCTGCGTCGACGACCTGCCCCGCGCCCTGCACGACGCCGACGTCATCGTCACCTGCCGTGGCACCGGTGGCCACACCATCACGGCCGACATGCTGGCCTGCCCTCGGCCCGTGGCCGTCATCGATCTGTCCCTGTCGCGAGACGTCGCCCCGGAGGTGGCCGCGCTGCCGCATGTCACCGCCGTGGACCTTGCCCTCATCCAGCGAGACGTCGCACCCCGGTGGGACCGGGACACGGAACACGCCGCCGCACTGGTGTCCGAGGGCGTGGAGGGTGCGCTGGCCCGGATGCGGTCCCGGCTGGTGGATCCCGCCGTCGTCGAGCTGCGTCAAGCCGTCCTCGAACTGGTGGCCGACGAGGTCGAGCGTCTCCCCCGCGGACGATCCCTCGACCGCGACGAGTGCGCCCACGCCCTCCGCCGCCTCGCAACCCGGCTGCTCCACACCCCCTCGATGCGCGCCCGCGAGGCAGCCGAGGCCGGCCGCAGCGAGGAGTACCTCAGCGCATTGAACGAGGTCTACGGCATCAGCGCCGCCGCCCCCTCCCCTGAACTCAACCCCGATGACCTTGAATCGCAGCACTGCCCCGTCACCGGACTGGCTCTCAGCGATCTCGATCCCCGCCCACGTCTGGAGGCAATGTGAACGCCGATCTCAGCCCGTACACCGCAGTCCTGGTCACCTCATACGGCGGCCCCAACGAACCCGACGACGTCCTGCCGTTCATGCGCAACGCAACAGCCGGCCGCGGGATCCCTGACGAGCGCCTCCTCGAGGTCTCCGAGCACTACATGATGTTCGGCGGCCGCTCCCCCATCAATGAGCTCAACGCGCGGCTGCTGGACCATGTACGCGCGGAATTGGATCGACGCGGGCTCGACGTGCCCGTCGTCATCGGGAACCGCAACTGGCTGCCCTACAACGCCGAGACCGTTGGTCAGTTGGCTGCCGATGGGCACCGTCGCGTGGTGGGCATGGCCACCTCCGCCTATGGGTCCTACTCGGGCTGCAGGCAGTACAGGGAGGACATGCAGGCCGCGGAGGCCAGCACGGATGGCGTCGTGTCGATCGACAAGATCACGCCCTACTCCGACCGTGACGGCTTCGTCAACGCCAATGCCCGCTCACTCGTGGCAGCCGTCCGTGACCTGCGGGGACGCATCGGCGACGACGCCCTGCGCGTCCTGTTCGTCACGCACTCCATCCCCATCAGCATGAACGCCACCTCAGGCATCGTCCGTGGCACCTACGAAACGCAGCATCTGCGTGTGGCCACGCGGGTGGCTGCCATCGCCTCTGCGGAACTCGGTGAAACCCTCGAGTGGGAGCTGACGTACTGCTCCCGCTCCGGGCCTCCGCACGTCCCATGGCTGGAACCCGACATCAACGACCGCATGGCCGAGGTGAAGGAGGAGGGGATCGCTGGCGTCGTGGCCGCCCCCATAGGGTTCCTCAACGACCACATGGAAGTGCTCTACGACCTCGACACCGAGGCTCGTGCCACCGCCAGGGAACTCGAACTGCCGTTCCAACGTGCCGCCACCGTGAACGACGACCCCGAGTTCCACGCCCTCCTCGTGGACCTGCTGCTTGAGCGCGCCGCCGCCGCCCGCGGCGAACTGGACGACGTCACCTGCGCCGCCCAGACCTGCCCGGTGGACTGCTGCAAGGCGCCCCCGCGTCACACCCGCCCGCCGGCAAGCACCCCCACCGCAGAAGGAGCCACCGTATGACAGTCCACCCCGGCCGCGACGCCCGCGACGAGACCGACGTCGACATCGAGGCCATCAACGCCATGCCGTTGTACGCCCTGTACTCGGTGTTCAGGACGTCATCACCGCTGGCGGCCGACGTTGGCGCCGGCTCACTGCAGGCGGCCATCGAAGCCACGGGTGTGACGGTCCGCGGTTTCTACGATGTGGGCGGCTTCCGTGCCGACGCCGACCTCATGGTCTGGACAACAGCGCATGACCCCGCCCAACTTCAGGCCGGCTACCACGCCATCCGCACCAGCGGCCTGGGCAGGTTTCTGGATCCCGTGTGGTCCGTCATGGGCGTCCACCGCCCCGCCGAGTTCAACCGCATGCACGTGCCGTCGTGCTTCGCCGGCTTCGCGCCGCGGCCGTGGTTGTGCGTGTACCCGTTCGTCCGTAGCTATGAGTGGTACTACCTGGACAACGACCATCGCTCGAAGATGCTGTATGAGCACGGGATCGCGGGTCGCGAGTTCCCCGACGTGGTCGCCTCCACACTGTCGAGCTTCGCCCTGAACGACTATGAATGGATTCTGGCGTTCGAGGCCGACGAACTCCACCGCCTCACGGACGCCATGCGCCACCAGCGCTCCGTTGAGGCACGACTCCACGTACGGGAGGAGACGCCGTTCTACACCGGGCCCCGCGTCGAGTTGCCGGAGTGGGTGTCCCGCCAACCCACTGTCTGACCCCCGGCCGTCACGTGGTGCAGGAGTCCGATCGGGCAGAGAGCTTTGGCATCGGGATTGTGCGTGAGCGCTTGGTCTGCTCGACAGTTGTCAGGGGTTCCGTGGATCTGGTGCATTGAGAAGACGCGGAACCGCCACAATCCGGTCGTCGCCCGGGTGTGGATTGCCGCGGCCGTCGGTGTTGTTGGTCATGACCCACAACGCGCCGTCGGGCGCCACCGCCACGTCCCGGAGACGGCCATAGGTGCCGTCGAAGACATCGCGCGACGAAGAGGGGTCGGACACATCAACGCCGCGCAGCCGCTGGCCCCTGAGGTTGGCGATGTAGAGGGTGCCGTCCAGATACGCCATCCCGCTGGGGCTGGCCTCGCCCGGGGTCCACTGCTGGACCGGGTCCACGAAGTCGGCATGTCGGGCGATGCCCTCCACCACCGGCCAGCCGTAGTTGTTCCCGGGTTCGATGATGTTGAGCTCGTCCCAGGTGTTCTGGCCGAACTCTGTGGCGAACATGGTCCCGTCGGAGGTCCACGCCATTCCCTGCACGTTGCGGTGACCCAACGACCAGACGAGCGAGCCCTCGAAAGGGTTGCCGGGAGGCACCGCTCCATCCGATGTCATGCGCAGGATCTTCCCGGCAAGGCTCTGCCTGTCCTGGGAGCGTTGGGGAACCCCCGCATCGCCGGCGCTGGCGTAGAGCATGCCGTCGGGGCCGAAGGCGATGCGGCCGCCGTTGTGGGTGCTGGACTTGTGCAGGCCCTCAACAATGACCGTCTTCTCTCCCAGTGCCAGGTCCCCGGGCGAGCCGGCCAGGTCAAAGCGGACGATCCGGTTGTCCCGTGCGGTGGTGTAGTAGGCGTAGAGCATCTTCTGCTGGTCCACGGCCAACCCGAGAAGGCCTCCTTCGCCTCCTGCACGGACGTCGCCGATGACGCCCACCTCCCTCGCGGTGCCGTCCGCACCCAGTTCCAGGATGCGGCCTGAGTCCCGTTCGCTGACGAGCGCCACACCATCCACAAAGGCCACCGACCACGGGGCGGTCAGCCCGGTGGTGACGTCCTTCGGACTACTCATCACAGGGGACGGCTGTGCTGTCGTGGTGTCAGTGCCGGATGTGACGGGGGCCTGTGAGGTGGTGGACGTGGGCGCCACCGGTGCCGACGTCGCGGGAGCCTGCAGCGGCGGGATCATCGGTGTGGTGTCACCGCTGCATCCCGTCAGGCACAGGACGAGCACCGCCATCGATGGGCAGAGTTTCCGCAGTCCGGAAGCCATGGACAATCCCCTCCACTCAGGTGGGCGAAACCCCATGCTAACCCTCGTCATCGAACGAACTTGCCTGGAACCCTTGTGGGAAAGCGACCGAGAGCGCAAAATCTAACGTACGGATGACACGCGGCGACTGCAACGGTAGGTGGATGTGATGAAGGATTCGGGCCAGTACGACTTCCTCCCGCTCCTGGGGCGCGGGAAGCACCGCAACCCCCGCAGGGGCGCTTGCTTCATGGAACTCGCCTCCTACCTGGCGGGGGAACGGTGGAGCGACAGCCCCACGTGCACGCACCGGTTGCTGGCCCACATGGCGCGACTCGTCAACGACTTCACCGACGACGCCCAGCGCCCGCTGCTGGCACCACTGATCCCGTCCGTCATCGGCCTGCAGAGCAGCGATCCCCGGTGGGATCACGAGCTCGCGCTCCTTGCGGCTGCGCATGCGCTGCCCGTGGCCGCCGAGTCCAGCCAGCGATCACTCGCCGTCGGCATGCTTGCCTGCGAACGGCTCTACGCAGAAGTACAGGGACGCCCGTCCGGGAGCCTGTCGGCGAGAACACGACAGGCTTTCGCCGAGGTTCCGTTGGCCGAAAAATGGGCCCGCTCGTTCATGGCAACGTCCCGGACCACGGGGAGCCAGTCCCCCGGCGCACCGGTGATCGAATGCGCCACACGGTCCATTGCCTTCGCCTGCGTGCCTGACCCGGATGCACGGCTCCGCGCCCTCCTCATCGAGGCCATCGACCTGTGCCGCGAGCTCTCGGGCCGAGACGCCGTCCACGAGACACGCCTCACGCGGGACGACTGGTCGCCGGTGTGTCAGCCTGTGCGCGTCTGATCGGAGCACACACCGTGGCGCCAGCGCTGCGGAACCAGACCCCGCACCACTGACCGGGCGTCGATGGTCTCGTCACATCAAGCTCACGGGGTCGCCGCTGCCTCCTCTGCCTCCATGGCTGCCACGAAGTCGTTCTTGCTTGCCTGCCAGGCGTCCTCCGTGTAATCGGTGCGCCAGTACCCGGAGATCGACACCTGCGACTTGTCCATGCCACGCTCCACGAACAGGTAGCGGCGGAGATCCTTCACCATGTGCGCGTTCCCGTGGACGAAGGCCTGGACCGTCCCAGCCATTGCAGGAGCGTTGCGGACCGCCTCCGCCAGGGTCACTCCATGCGAGTGCCCCTTCCGGTGAATCCAGTTCACCGTGGTGTGGGCGGTGGTGGGGAGTTCCGGACGGTACTCCTCGCTGTCCACCTCGACGAACACCTCGGCAACAGCGTGCTGCGGCAGCGCCTCCAGCGTCCTCGCTATGGCAGGGACCGCTGCCTCATCACCCACCAGGAGGTGGGAGTCCACGCCGGGGTCGGGCATGAACTTGCCTCCAGGGCCCCGGAAGCCGATACGGGCGCCCGGCTCCACCGACGCGGCCCACGGTCCGGCCAGCCCGTCGGCACCGTGGACGACGAAGTCGATCGTCATCACGTTGGTCTCACGATCAAAGGAGCGGATCGTGTAGGTGCGTGTGACCGGCCACTGCTCCCGCGGCAGCGTGGCGCGGATCTGTTCCTGGTCGAATGGCCAGCTGTAGGTGGCCCCCAGGGGCGGGAAGAAGAACTTGACGTAGTGGTCGGTGTACTCGAGCGGCGGCATGCTGCGCAGGGCGTCACCGGAGAACTGCAAACGCACCATCCCCGGCGTCAGCCACGTGACGCTCACCACCTCGGCCTCCCTGACGGCCTTCTTGTCGGGCTTGATGCTCACCTGGTCAGTCATGCGACTAAGGCTACCCTTACCCGGCGGCGGTGGCCATCGGGGACGAAGGACCCCACCCGCACACCAGCACCTCCCGAGGCAACTATCCACCGTTGACAAAGCACTGTCAGGCGGGAGACGCTGGGTGTCCGGCTGAATCGCGCCCATCACACTGCTGTCCTCGGGCGCCGCAATCAGAGTGACCATGCCGATCGCCCACCGTGGCGTCCCGGCCCATCGTCAACCAGGAAGAGGGAACACACCATGACCACAAACCGAGTAGTTGTCTACAAGGGCCCCGGCGAAACTGCAGTGGAGTCCATCGACTATCCGAAGCTGGAGCTCCCCAGCGACGTCGTCAGCGGATTGGGCCTGAAGAAGAAGGCGCCACATGCCGTCATCCTCAAAATCGTCACCACCAACATCTGCGGCAGCGACCAACACATGGTGCGCGGCCGCACCACCGCCCCGATCGGGCAAACCCTGGGCCACGAGATCACCGGTGAGGTGGTGGAGGTGGGCGACGACGTGCTCTTCCTCCGCGAGGGCGACATCTGCTCCGTTCCCTTCAACATTGCCTGCGGGCGCTGCCGGATGTGCAACGAGCGCAAGACGGGCATCTGCCTGAACGTGAACCCGGCCCGCCCCGGCGCCGCCTACGGCTACGTGGACATGGGTGGGTGGATCGGCGGCCAGGCAGAATACGTCATGGTTCCCTTCGCCGACTTCAACCTCCTGAAGTTCCCGGACCGCGATCAGGCGCTGGAGAAGATCCTCGACCTCACGATGCTGTCCGACATCTTTCCCACCGGATTCCACGGGGCCTACACGGCGGGGGTCACCACTGGATCCACGGCCTACATCGCCGGGGCGGGCCCCGTCGGTCTCGCTGCGGCCTTCTCTGCTCAGATACTGGGCGCGTCGACGGTCATCGTCGGCGACATGAACGCGGACCGCCTGCGGCAGGCCGAGAGCTTCGGTTGCGAAACCGTCGACCTCAGCTCCGGCAACGATCTGGGCGAGATGATCGCTCAGATCCTGGGGGAGCCGCTGGTGGACGCCGCCGTCGACGCCGTCGGCTTCGAGGCCCGCGGACACGGTGCTGGGGCGGCCGAAGCGCCCGCCACCGTGCTGAACGACATCATGACCGTCGCGCGTGCCGGTGCCGGACTGGGCATCCCGGGACTGTACGTGACGGGAGACCCGGGTGCGGTGGACGATGCCGCCAAGGCCGGGCGCATCGGCGTGGACCTGGGCACGGGTTGGGCGAAATCGCACTCCTTCACCACGGGGCAGTGTCCCGTCAAGAAGTACAACCGCCAGCTCATGAACCTCATCCTGGCCGACAAGGCCAACATTGCGAAGGCCGTCAACGCGAAGACGATCTCCCTTGACGAGGCACCGGAGAGCTACAAGGCCTTCGACAAGGGCGCGGCCACGAAGTACGTCATCGACCCGCACGGCATGGTGGGCTGAGCCTCCACCCGACACAGAGAAATCCCTGCCCGGTCACCCGGGCAGGGATTTCTTTGTGCTGCTGTGGAGCTAAGGAGATTCGAACTCCTGACCTCTTCCATGCCATGGAAGCGCGCTACCAACTGCGCCATAGCCCCGCTGCCGCCTCAGCGACTCGGCAATGTTAGCGCACCAGAGGACACCATTACCAATCGCGCAACTGGGTATCCACGTTGTGCGCCACCAGCCATGTTGCCTGTTCAGCGAATGCAACCTCGGACCAGTGCGCGTTCCCCAGCGACCCGAGGACTCTCGCACCGGCGGGCAGGCCCAGAAGGTGTTGCAGCAGCTTCGAGAACAGGAAACCGTGCCCCACCACGAGGACCTCCTCGCCCCGGTGGCGCTTCAGGATCCTGTCGATGGCCGGCGTCGCCCTCTCAAGCATGTCGGCCTCCGTCTCCCCGGATGCCGAGCGACGAAAATCCCGACCCTCCGTGTACCACGCCGCGTATTCGGGGAACTCCTCCTCCACCTGCGAGCGCGTCTTACCGCTCCAGCTGCCCACGTTGATCTCCTGCAGGCGTTTGTCCATGGACACATCCAGCCCCAGAACATCGGCGACGGCGCGGGCCGTCACGGCCGCACGCTGCAGGTTCGAGGAGTAGACGGCGGAGAACTCCCGTGTGCTCAGCGCATGCGCAGCAGCCTGCGCCTGCCGCAGCCCGACCCTGTCGAGCTCGACGTCGGCCTGGCCCTGGAGTCGCCTCGTGTCATTCCACGCGGTGCGTCCGTGCCGGAGGAGGACCAACTTGGTGATGCTCACGATGCGTCGTCGTCGGCTTCCGGTTCGTGCTGGACAATGTCGAGGGGAATCTGCGGGCAGTCCTTCCACAGGCGCTCGAGGTTGTACAGCGACCGCTCCTCGGTGTGCTGCACGTGCACGACGAAGTCCACGTAGTCCAACAGCACCCAACGGTTCTCCCGGTCACCCTCCCGGCGTGCGGCCTTGCGTCCGACCTTGTGCAGGGCCTCCTCCACACCGTCGACGATGGCAGAGACCTGCCGCTCGTTCTTGCCGGTGGCGATCAGGAAGATGTCGGTGATGGTCAGCTGCTCGCTGACGTCGAACGCGACGACGCTGGTACCGAACTTGTCTGCTGCCGCCTGCGCGGCGACGGTGACGGTGCGGATGGCTTCTTCAGTGGCTGTCAACTTCGGACTCCTGTTTCGGGGTGGGGGTACAGGCCACGTTTGGCGATGTACTGCACGATGCCGTCGGGCACGAGGTACCAGATGGGTGCGTTCTCGCGCACCCTGTGTCGGCAATCGGTGGATGAGATCGCCAGGGCTGGGATCTCAATGAGTGTCACACGGTCGGCGGGGAGATGTTTCAGGTCATCGGCCGTCATGGGCACACCGGGTCGGGTGACGCCCACGAAGTGCGCAAGGTCGAAGAGCTCGTCGGCTCCGTACCAGGTCAGGATCTGGCGGACGGCGTCGGCTCCGGTGATGAAGAACAGGTCCACCTCCGGGCCCCGCTCCGCGTGCAGATCCTTGAGGGTGTCGACAGTGTAGGTGTCACCGTCGCGGTCGATGTCCACGCGGGACACCGAGAATCGCGGATTGGACGCGGTGGCGATAACCGTCATCAGGTAGCGGTCCTCAGGCATCGAGACCTCACGGTCGCGCTTCTGCCACGGCATGCCGGTGGGGACGAAGACCACCTCGTCCAGGTCGAACTGGGCCGCCACTTCACTGCCAGCCACCAGGTGGCCGTGGTGGATGGGGTCGAACGTACCGCCCATGACGCCGAGGCGGTAGCGTCGCCCGCTCGTCGTATGGGCGATGCCCAGTTCGGTACTGGTCACTTGGAGTTGGGCCTGCCCGATCCCATGCCGACGACCCAGGCCAGTGCAGCCATCAGGCCGGCGAAGGCCAGGATGCCCGCAACGATGGTGGGGACGGCGGGCCCGGACGACTGCGCGGTCTCAAGAAGCGTGATGATCATGGGTGGCATCCTAACGCGAGGAGGCGTCCGGACCCGCGCTCACGCGCGAATCTGGCCGTCGCCCTCCACCACGTACTTCGTCGACGTCATCTCCTGAAGACCCATGGGCCCCCGTGCGTGCAGCTTCTGGGTGGAGATCCCGATCTCCGCCCCGAACCCGAATTCGCCGCCGTCGACGAAACGGCTGGAGGCGTTCACCAGCACGGCGGCGGCATCCACCTGCGCGACGAACGTCCTGGCCGACGTCTGGTCGCGGGTCACGATGGTCTCCGAGTGACCGGTGGTGTGCTCGCGGATGTGCTCCAGTGCTTCCGCCAGGGAACCCACCTCCTTCGCGGCGAGATCCATGGACAGGTACTCGGCGTCGAACTCGTCCGGGGCGGCCGCGACGATCGAGGCATCGCGTGCCCGCGTGGCATCGTCGCCGTGCACCGTCACGCCCGCCTCGGCGAGGGCGGGCAGTGCCTTCGCCCAGAAGTCGGCCGCTGTGTCGCGGTGAACCAGCACCGTCTCCAGTGCGTTGCAGACGCTGCACCGCTGCGCCTTGGCGTTGATCATGATCGCCACCGCCATGTCCAGGTCCGCGGAGGCATCGACGAACAAATGGCAGTTGCCGGTACCGGTCTCAATGACCGGGACCTTGGCGCCGTCAACGACCGCCTGGATCAGGCCCGCCCCACCGCGCGGGATGAGTACGTCGACGAGTCCACGGGCGGCCATCATCTCGCCGGTGACCTCACGCCCACCCTCCACGAGGTGGACGGCGTCGGGGCTGAGGCCGACAGACTCGAGCCCTCTCCGCAGGGCCGTGACGGTGGCGCGATTGGTGTTGAGGGCAGAACTGGACCCGCGAAGGAGCGCTGCGTTGCCGGACTTCAGGCAGATGCCAGCCGCATCGGCCGTGACGTTGGGGCGTGCCTCGTAGATGATGCCCACCACACCGAAGGGCACCCGCACCTGTGTGACGGACACGCCATTGTCGAGCTTCCAGCCCCGCACCACGTCGCCGACGGGATCGCCGAGAAGCGCGAGGTCACGCAGCCCCTCCACCATGCCTGAGAGGCGAGCAGGGTCCAGGCTCAGGCGGTCGATGATGGCGTCGCTGGTTCCGGAGGCGCGCGCCGCGTCCACGTCGACGGTGTTGGCGGCCAGAACCTCGGACTCGGCGGCGGCGAGGGAATCAGCCATCGCCTGCAGTGCCTGGTCCTTCTGGGCGCGGGTCAGCATCTGGAGATCAAGGCTGGCGCGTCGCGCAGCTCGGGCCTGGTCCGTGAACGTCATGCGGGGCAGTCTAGGCCAGCGCGTCCGCCGGCTCAGTTTCCCGGCTGGCGCCCCCGCCGGTGGTGGGACCTTGCCCTCTTCCCCATCGCCTGTGCGCCCAGTACCCGACGTTGACCGCACACAGGGCGCCCATGGTGGCGGCGGAAACAGTGATGGCGAGTTCCCACACCAGTACTCCCCAGATGAACCACAGCGCCTCCACGAGGAACGCCACGAGCAGGTACACGGGCGAGACCCCCGACAATCTCGTGGCGCGATGCATGGAGCGCAGCTGGGACAGAACGCCGATGGCGTAGGGCAGCGCAACGAGGATGCCGAACACCACGGGCCCGAGCCACAGGTCAACGCAGATGAGCGCCGCCACCAGCAGGGCCACTACGATCTGCTTCCCCCAGAAGGACTGTCCGCGGTCCCTCGTGATCATGACGACCACCAGCAGGCTGAGGACGAGCACCACAATGTTGGGCCACTGCAGTTGCGGCTGCTGCACGAGGTAGCCGTGAAAGGCCCAGGCGGCCGATGCCGCCGCGTTGAGCTGGAACAGGGAGAGCGACAATCCTTCGGTACGCCGCACCCGGAACAGACGCACCAACTGCGGCAGGGTGGAGGACATGCCGAGCGCGGCCGCGAGCCAGCCTAGAAGGTCGAGCGGGGTCATGGACGCTGTGCCTTCGTGAGTGGGTGTGACGCCGGCGGGCGCCACCGCCAGCATGCCCCGCCCATCAACTCCGAACGAAAACTTGCGCTGCAGGTGCGATCGTTCGAACACATCCGGCGAATGCACGGCAATGTATACATGAAATAACCAGTTGGCATACAGTGGCCCTGGGAGTTGAGTCACATGTCGCGAATCACCGGAGCCGAGCGCGTATACCAAGCCGTCTACGCCGATATCCAGGGGCGGGTCCTGCGTCCCGGAGAGGTGGTGCGGGAGGACATGCTGGCGAAGCAGTACGGCCTGAGCCGGACCCCGGTGCGGGAGGCGCTGCGACGGCTTGTCCAGGATGGGCTCTGCGAGAAGCACGGTTCCGGACTGCGCATCAGCCTCCCCACCCTCGACCAGGTCCATGAGATCTATCCGATCGTCTCCGTGCTGGAGGGCCTGGCCGCCCGGCTCTGCGCCGAGCAGATGACCTCGTCGACGCTGGAGGAACTGGAGTCTCTGGACGCCGGGATGCGGGACATGTCAGCGGCCGGTGACACGGCAGCGTTCGTGGAGGCCAACCAGCAATTTCACGACGTCATCCTGATGACTTCCAACAACGCCAGCCTCGTCCAGACGGTGCAGCGCCTACGGCTGATCACGCTGGCCCTGCGCCGCTACCAGTTGCGCATCGGCTCCCGCATGGACCAGTCCAGCGGTGAACACCGCGTGCTCATGAACGCATTTCGCAGCCGGGACGGCCCTGCGGCCGAGGAGGCCATGCGTCGCCACGTCGACTCCGGTCACCACATCCTGGTCACGGCACTGTCCCGCGACGCACTGTTTGACCCGCACGAGGAGCCCACCCCTGGGCCCGATGTCCACACGCAAGAACCCGTTGATCCCAGCCATGAGGAGTAGAGATGACAGCAACACAGACGGTGACCCCGTACGACCTGCACGGGGACCTGATCGAGGCCTGTTCATGCATGGGCCCCTGCCCCTGCTGGGTGGGTGACGACCCCGACGACGGCCGGTGCAACAGCTTCACGGGCTACCACTTCAACTCCGGCACTGCCCGCGGGGTGGATGTTTCCGGCATCACGACAGTCAGCCTCGTGCAGATCCCCGGCAATGTCGCGGACGGGAACTGGCGTGAGGTGATGTTCATCAGCGACAACGCCACCGACGAGCAGCAGGAAGCACTCATGGACGCCCTGCAGGGCCGCCTCGGTGGGCCTCTCGCCGACCTGGCGGCGCTGATCACCGACCGTGTCGCCACGTACAAGGTTCCCATCGAGTACACGATCTCCAACGGCACCGGCGTCGTGAAGGTGGGCCACCCCAGCGGGGAGGGCTTCGCCATCGACGCCCTCATGGAGCCCTACCGGGGGCCGGACGGCTCCCCCACCAAGCTGGTGAACTCCTCGTGGAACACCATTCCCGGCAACGAGGCACTCGTCGGCAAGGCATCCCACAACACGATCGCCATCCCGGAGCACCAGATGGAGTGGGCCTACGAGAAGCGCAACTCCATCCAGGGCCTCGACTTCCACCTGTTCTACGCGGGCGATTGATGTCGGCAGACCTCACGGACGCCCCGTCGACGACGCGTACGAGGCGCTTCCTCGTGCCCGTCGTCGTCGGGGTGCTCGCCACTATCGTTCTCACGGCGGGGGCGCTGGCCCGGCCGGAGCTGGCCCCAGTGCTTGCCGGGTGCGTGCTGCTCGTGGTGGGCTTTGCCGTGATGGCGCCCTGCTCCGTGCAGATGGCTCTCACCATGTCCCGAGTGGTGACGCGCACACAGGACACTCGTCGACACGGCATCCGCACCTCAGCCGGACTGTTCGCAGTCGGCTACGTCGGGTTCTATCTTCCTTTCGCAGTACTTCTGGGCGGTGTGGCCCGCCTGCTGGGCGACTGGGCGTGGATCGCGGTGGCACTGGGCGCGGTGGCGTCGCTGCTGCTGGGTCTTTCCGCACTGGGAGCCGTCAACCTGGGTGCATTGTCTCGCTGCCGCGGACCACTGTGGCTCCTGCGCTCCGGACGTGCCTCGTTCCGCCGTCCGGTCCGGGCCGGGATGGCGTTCGGACAGTACTGCGCAACCTGCTGCGGCCCCTACATCCTGGCCATTGCTGTGCTGGCGGGCGGCAGCAAGAACTTCACCCTGGGCGCGGGCATCGTCGCCGGCTACGCGGTGGTGATGGCCATTCCTTTCCTGGCACCTGCCGTCCTCGCACCGGAGACGTACGCGCAACTGGGGGCCAAGGCATCCCGCGTGGCACCGCTCGTGGAGCGGACCACAGGTTTCATGCTCGTTGGGCTGAGCCTGGCACTGGTCCCGGTCGTCGTGGCTGCGGCGGTGGGGTGACATGGGCGACGTGGTGGGGGTGATCGCAGCGGTGACCGGAGTTGTTCACCTGCCTGCCCACTCCGGCCATGAGCATGACGTGGCCTATGGGTGGGCCGTCGAGCCGCTGCCCCTGATGGGACTGGTGGTGGTTGCACTGGTCTACGCGGGGCTGGCCGTGGCAGCTCACAGGCGGGGGCAGTCCGTGTCGCCAGGGCGGCTCGTCCTGTTCGCCGCCGGACTGGCAGTGGTGGTCGTGGCGTTGTTCTCCCCCATCGACCCGTACGGCGAGGCCCAATCCCCGGCCGTGCACATGATCCAGCACGAGATGCTGCTCATGGTGGCTTCGATCCTGATCGCAGCCGGGTTGGAGCAGCGCCTCGTGATGCCGGTGTCCCGCCTCCTGTTGCGCCCCGTCCGGTCGCACACGCGGCCGGCCCGGCTGTGGCGGCGAATATTGCTGACGGTGGGCAGCCCGTGGTTCGCCGTGGGCGTGTGGTCGGTGGTCACCCTCGGATGGCACCTGCCGGTGATGTACAACCTGTCGCTGGCCAACAGGACGGTCCACAACATCGAGCACTTGAGCCTGCTGGGGGCGGGAATCCTGTTCTGGGTGGTACTCATCGGGCGACTCCCGTCCCTCCACCACACCACCACCCGGGAGCGCGTGGGCGCCCTCGCCGTGGCCATGGCCGTGGGCGGGGTGGTGGGCGCAGCATTCATCTGGTGGCCGAGCCTGCTCTACACCGGTTACCTCGACGCGCGCCCCTGGTTCGGCCTGTCACCGTGGGACGACCAACGGCTGGCCGGGTTCATCATGATGGTCGTGGACATGCCCCTCCTGCTGGGCGCGATGCTGGTCATCGCCGGGCGCTGGGCGCGGCGCGAGCTCCGGTCGGACGAGCCCCACAACCCCGGCACCCTCCCGTTGATGGCCAGCGGGAAACCCACTACGACGAGGAGCCCACACCCCCATGCCTGAGTACCTGAAGAGCGGCCGGGAAGCGGGTACCACCACCGACCCGGCAGTGCAGGCCCGCGTGGCTGAGATGCTCGGCGACATCTCCGCGCGTGGCGAGACGGCGGTCCGGGACTTCTCCCGCGCCCTCGACCACCACGACCCGCCCAGCTTTCGCATCAGCGATGACACCATCAACGCCGCAATCCGGCACGTGGCTCCCGAGTTGCGCGCCCACATCGACGCCGCACACGCATCTGTCGGCGCGTTCGCCCGCGCACAACTCGCCTGCCTGCAACCGCTGGAGGTGGAGATCGCCCCCGGTCAGGTGCTGGGCCACCGGCTGTTGCCCGTGCGTTCGGTGGGCGCCTACATCCCCGGCGGACGGTACCCGCTGATCTCCTCCGCGCTCATGAGCATCCTCACAGCCAAGACGGCCGGCGTGGAGAAGGTGGTGGCCATGACTGCCCCCACACCCGAGGGCGGTATCCACCCACCCACCCTGTACGCCATGCACACGGCCGGCGCCGATGAGATCTACGCCCTGGGCGGCGTGCAGGCACTCGGCGCCCTGGCCTACGGCGCGCTGAAGGGTCTGGAACCCGTCGACATGATCGTCGGCGCCGGCAACGCCTTCGTGGCAGAGGCGAAGCGCCAACTGTTCGGACGCGTGGGCATCGACCTGCTGGCGGGCCCCACGGAAGTACTCGTCATCGCCGACGACACGGCGGATGCCCGCACCGTCGCCATTGACCTGTTGGCCCAGGCCGAACACGGGCCCACGTCACCGGCCGTGCTCATCACCACCTCACGAGCGCTGGGCATGGCAGTGCTGGAACACATCCCGGCCATCGTGGACTCCTGGCCCACCGGTGACGTTGCCGGTCAGGCATGGGCAGACCTCGGAGTGGTCGCGGTGGTGGACTCGCCAGAGGAGGCCGTCGAACTCTCCGACGCCTACGCCAGCGAGCACCTCCAACTCCAGGTGGCCGACACCGTCTGGTACGAGGAGCGCCTGCGCAACTACGGCACCGTGTTCTCCGGCGAGGAAACCACCGTGGCATACGGTGACAAGGCCACGGGCACCAATCACACGCTGCCCACGAACGGCGCCGCCCGCTACACCGGCGGGCTGTGGGTGGGGAGCTTCATCAGGGTGTGCACGTTCCAGAGGCTGAGCCCGGAGGCCAGCGTCCGGGTGGGACGGCACACCTCCGCGATCTCCACTGCCGAGCGGATGTTCGGGCATGCGGCCTCAGCAGACATCCGCGTCGAGAAGTACCGGCGCCCCATGATCAACATCTGACCCGTGACCCGCCCCTCCGACCAAGGGTGGAGGAACAATGATCGCGTTGCCGGAGGCCGCGATCAGCTGGCAGCGTCAACCGCTGTGATGGTGGCGGCTTGGGCTGGTCGAATCACCGCGCTGCCACGCGCCAGTCGGTGAAGGAAGTAGATGAGATTGACCAGAGAAAGCAGCCCCAACAGCGATGCGCACACCGTGATGGAGGTCTCGCCGTAGATGATCCCCCAGACGAGCCACAGTCCTTGGACTCCGAACGTCACGGAAAGGAACGGCAGCGATACCCCCGACAGGTCGCGCGAGGACTGCATGGTCCGCAGCTGCGAAACCTGCCCCACCACGAAGGGTGCCGCCACCACGAACCCGAACACGAGGCCACCAGCCAACAGGTCCATACCGAACAGGGCCACGGAGATCACGGGTGGCACGAGAAGCGCCGGGAACAGGGACGAGCCACGATCCTTCAGGACAATGACGCACACCGCCATGCTGCTGATGGCCAGCACCATGTTGGGGTACTGCATCTGCGGCACGCCCACCATGAACCCATGCATCGTCCAGGCCCCGGCGGCGGCCGCATTCAGCTGGAAGAGCGTCAGGGAAACCCCGGCGCTCGAGCGTGTGCGCAACAGTCGGAGGAGTTGGGGTAGGGCTGAGGCCATGCCAAAGCTGGCGGCCACCCATCCGAGGATGTCCAGAGCAGTCAATTGCGGTGATGTCCTTGGCAGAGCTGACGGGTCCCGGATCGGCGAACTCGGGACGATCCCAGCCTATCCCACCGCCCTCCGCGCCTGACAGCGGGGAGCACCCTGCTGGTCCCGGGGTCGGAAAAGGGGCGGCACCCGGCTGGTTTCCCAGCCGTGCGCCGCCCCGGTTCTCACTCAGTTGCGCTCAGGAGCTCAACTGAACTTCACGATGTTGTTGAATCGCCATCCCCATTGCCACGTGAGGGTGGTTCCCGAGGAGGACGAAATCGAGACAACCGTGCCTGCCCACATGAAGGAGCGACAACCGTTGCGATCCGAAAGGTCCGTGTCGCACTCCGTGCGCCACGTGCTGCCGTCGTCCGCCTGCCAGGTATTGGTGCTGGCGAGCGGGTTACCCCCCACAGCGCCCGGGGTGCCCGAAGGTAGGTGAGGTTGTTGAATGTCCAGCCGTTGGACTGGATGAACGTGCCGTTCACCTCCGCCACCGTGGACCAGAGTGGTTTCCATGGAGGCGGTGCGGAAGGTGGTCGAAACCGGCCGGGCCCTCGCCAGTGGTTCGCCAAGAGCGCCGGGGCAATCCGTCGCCCACAAGCATGCCCGCGAAATGGGATCGTTCACACGGGCTGTCGCCCCCGAAACGCCGACGTCACGAACCAGCCCTGCGATTCCCGTTTCCGGGCGCAGCAGGAGGGCGACCCGCGGTACCGGGTCCTACTCGCGGACGAGTACGAGGGCAAGGCTGGGAGCCAGGAACGACGCCAGGAACAGCGGCAGGAACCGCTTTCCCGTGCACCGGAAGGCGACGACCCCGCCTTCGGCGGCTTCACATGTCACGATGCGGCTCGAATTCCTCCCCTCCCGTATCTGGAGGGTGTGGGAGCCGGAAGCGACTGGCACTTCGATCGTGCCATGCATGTGGACAGACCCCACACGCACTGCGTCTACGACGACCTCGTAGTCACCGCGACGAACCTCCGCGCCGATTGCCTTGTGTGTGAGCCTCAGCGTCGCGGACATTGTCGTTCCTCTTCTGTCTGGAGGACGTGTGCCCCGAGAGTCCGGCGACGAGGTCGCACGTCACCCTCGAATTGTAGCTCCGGGCACATTCCCCTGGGTGTCCACAACGGCCACACGCCCCGACTTCATCGACATGTCCGGGGCCGTCCCCTACGCACACTGTTGTCGACGCCGTCGAGGCATTTCGGTACCGACCACCAGTTCCGGGGTCAGCTGATGGAAACCTGGGACTTGTCGAAGGCCACGTAGCCGCTGTAGTCGCGTCCAACGCGATCGAACGATGCCGGATACGGCGTGGGATAGCTCCAGGCGGCGTCGTGATGCGTCGCCCCACCCGCCGTGACGTCGTGGTACTGCGCCTTGCCCTTCCACGGGCAGGTGTATGGAGTGGGGCTGTCGGAGAACGACTCGCTCATGAGCGAGGACGGCGGGAAGTAGCGGTTGCCCTCGATGCTGATGAGGTCCTGCTCGGGCGCCTCAGCGACGACCACTCCATTGATCGATACCTTCATGTTCGTGTCCTCTCGTGAGCCCGGCCCTTGGGTAGACCCTCGCTCGGGTGATCGAGGTGGGTATGGCCAACAGTAGTCCGGCGCGGACCGAATCCCACCGACACTTCTTCGGCGGCAGGAATGAGCCGGGCACCGTGTGAGCCGAGGCGCAATCACCGCAGAAGGGCTCTGCCCGGAGACGGCTTGGGGAGGCGGACTGAGGTGGATCGCAGCGCGGGCGCCGGGGCCGGGGCCGTGTGCCAGAAGTCGAATCATCGGCGACGGCCGGGCAGCCGCCACCCCGCCTCCCCCGCCTGTTCCAGCCAGCCCAACTCAACAAGTTCGTCGACGCCGGCGAGGCATTCAGGAACCGATAATCCCGTCCGCGTCATGAAGTCGCTCACATTCACCTCCTCCTTGGGCGCCACTGCCTCCCGCAGCACTCTGAGCCGCTCCGGCAACCGGTCCAAAGGCCGATCCTCGCCCTGCAACGGCAGTTCCAGTTCCGGCTGGAATGGGGAGAGCAACTCGATCACCTCAGCCACCGACGTCACGAGCGTGGCGGTGGCCTCCCGGATCAGGCGATGCGGGGTTACCGAGAGCGACGACGTCACCGGGCCCGGCACCGCCATCACGTGCCTCCCCAGCACCGCGGCCCAGCTCGCGGTGTTGCGGGCACCGGAGCGGGCGGCCGCCTCCACCACCACGACACCATCGGTCAGTGCCGCGATCAGGCGGTTGCGCGCCAGGAACGCAGCCTTCAGGGGTCGGCATCCCGGCGGCGCCTCGGATACGACGGCACCCCGTGCAATCACCCCCTCCATGAGGCTGGTGTGCGCCACCGGGTAGGCAGAGTCCACGCCGTTGGCCAGTACCGCCACCGTCTCGTGCCGCGCTGAGAGCGCCCCACGATGTGCGGCAGCGTCGATCCCGAACGCGAGCCCGGAGACCACCACGCGACCCGCGAGCCCCAGATCTGCCCCGAACTCGGTGGCCACGTGGTTCCCGTAGGAGGTGGAGGCCCGTGCTCCGACGACCGCCACCGAACCCGCCAGCTCATCCAGCCGGACCGTGCCCCGCACCCACAACCCCAGGGGCGGCCCGCCCTGCCCGGACAACCGGGCGCCGACCAACAGATCGAGGGAGTCAGGCCACTCCTCATCGCCGGGCACGACGAAGCGGGCGCTGCACTTGTGGGTGTCGGACACCAGTTGCCCCGGCTCGATGATGGAAGCACGGCGCCCCCATGTGCTCTCTGCGTCACGACCAAGAATCGCCTCCCACACCTCCACGGCGCCGTGGACGGCCACCAGTTCCGAGAGTTGCGGGTTACCCAGCGACTGCAGCGCGCACAGCGACATCCTGGCGCTGCGCTCGTCCATGACAGTCACGTCAGCCCACCCTCGCCAGTTCGCCCTGCCGCATGAGCATCGCCACCCGCAGATTGCCGGTGCCGATGCGATCCTCCCCCTCCAGATCCGCCAGCGTCCACGCGAGACGCAACACCTTGTCCACCCCTCGGGCACTGAGCGTGCCGTTGGACAGCCCCCGCTCCAACGGCCCCAGGTCCTCGGGCAGGGGAAGATGCTTGCGGAGATAGGAACCGGGCACCTCCCCGTTCGTGCACCACGGCGTTGCCATCAGCCGGTACTGCTGCCGGCCCCTCGCCTCCATCACCCTCGTCAACACCTGGACACTGGTCTCCGGGGGCTCGTCCGAGTCGGCAAGGAATGCCCGTGTCAGAGGCAGCATGTGGTGACGGATGTCGATGCGATCCAGTATGGGTCCGGACAACCGCTCGCGGTATCGACGCACCGTCATGGCCGGGCAGGTGCACTCCTTGCCCACCACACCCGAATACCCGCAGGGGCAGGGATTGGCGGCGAGGATGAGCTGGAACCGTGCCGGGTAGCGCACCACCTGGTTCACCCGGCCAATGGTCACCCACCCGTTCTCCAACGGCGTCCGCAACGCGTCCAAGGTCCGGCTTCCGAACTCCGGGGCCTCATCGAGGAACAGGACTCCTCGGTGGGCCAGAGAAATGGAGCCTGGGCGGATGTCGCGGCCTCCGCCACCGATGAGGGACGCCATGGTGGAGGTGTGGTGGGGATCCGAGTACGGCGGGCGCACCAACAGCCCGGACTCCAGTCCGCGACCCGCCAGCGAGTGCAGTGCGGAGACCTCGATGGCATCCTCATGCCCGAGATCGGGAAGGATCGAGGGCAGCCGCGACGCCAGCATGGTCTTGCCCACCCCGGGCGCACCGTGCAGGAACACGTGGTGTCTGCCGGCAGCGGCCACCTCCATGGCCCACTTGCCGTCGCTGTGGCCCTGCACGTCCGCGAAGTCCGACGGTTGCTGGTCCACCTCCTCGTCCGGCTCACATGTCTCGGGCGCCAGAGCAATGGGACGGCCATGCATCAGGTCCACCATCTCGTGGAGGTGCCTGACCGGCCAGATGGTGAGTCCGGGCACCAGCGAGGCCTCCCGCGCCTGGCCGTGCGGCACGATCACCCGCTGGAAACCTGCCCGCGACGCTGCCAGCATGGCCGGCAGGATCCCCCGCATACGACGCACGTTCCCGTCGAGACCCAACTCGCCGAAGAACATCGTGGATTTGACCATCTCGGAGGGCACCTCCTCGGTGGCCGCCAAGATGGCAGCCGCGATGGCCAGGTCATAGTGGGACCCGTTCTTGGGAAGGTTCGCCGGCGACAGGTTGATGGTCAGGATGCCTTTGGGGAACTCGTACGCAGCCCCACTGATGGCTGCCCGCACCCGATCCCGGGCCTGCAGCAGCGCCGCATCCGGCAGCCCCACCAGTGAGATCTTCGGGAGGCCCTGCCCGGTGGCGGCTTCCACCTGTACCGGGGATCCCTCCAGCCCGGACAGGGACACCGACCAGGCGCAAGCGATTCTCACGCCCCGATCCCCCGGACGTGTGTCACCTCGGGCTGACCGCCGCGTGGGAGGAGGACCCCCATGGCGTCCAGGCGGATGTTGCGGACCCGGGGTGTGGTGACGCGCAGCCAGAGGGTGGCCAACTCCCTCAGCTTGGCCTGCTTGCGCCAGGTGATGGCCTCCAGCGGGTCACCGAACGCCGTGCTGGAGCGGCTCTTGACCTCCACGAACACGATTGCCCTGGCGGCCTCGTCCCACGCGATGATGTCCAGTTCGCCCGCCGGACATCGCCAGTTGCGTTCGATGATGCGCCAGCCAAGCGTCTCCAGGTGCGCGGCGGCAATGTCCTCGCCGTGCACGCCGAGGGCCGCAGCCCGCTGATTGATGGCCATGGGTCCCACCTCCGCAAGCCAGTGTGGTCACGGCCGGTGGCGGGAAACCACTACTCCACAGGTTGGTTCTCAGCGATCCTCGGGGAGCTGGAACTCGGAGTGGGCGATCTCCTCGATGGAGACGTCACGGAAGGTGAGAACCTTGGCGGATTTCACGAAGCGCGCGGGCCGGTACATGTCCCAGACCCAGGCATCCCCCATGGACACCTCGTAGTACACATCGCCGCCCTCGGTGCGGACCTTCAGGTCCACGGCGTTGCACAGGTAGAAACGCCGCTCGGTCTCCACTGCATAGGTGAAGATGTTGACGACGTCCTTGTACTCGCGGTACAGGTCAAGCTCAAGCTTGCTCTCGTACTGCTCCAGATCTTCCGCGCTCATGATGAACCAACCCTAGCCGTTCTGACGACGTTGTCGAAGCACCAGCGGTGGATGTCACACGGCCCGTGTTCCTCGAGTGCAGCTTGGTGGGCAGCCGTGCAGTAACCCTTGTGGATGGCGAACCCGTAGTGCGGGTACTCCTCGTCGTACTGCGTCATGATGGCGTCCCTCGTGACCTTGGCAACGATGGAGGCAGCGCTCACGCACGCAGCCACCTTGTCCCCCTTCCATATCCCGAGACCCGGAACACCAAGACCGTCGACGGGGAAGCCATCGGTGAGGACAAAGGAGGGCGGAACCTCGAGGCGGGCGACGGCACGACGCAGCGCGTGCAGGTCAGCTTGATGCATACCGAGGCGGTCACACTCGTCGTGCTCCACACGGACCGTGGCCACCGCCACGGCCCTGGCCATGATCTCGCCGTGCAGCCTCTCCCGCTGCCGCGCAGTCAGAGCCTTCGAGTCGTCGAGCCCCTTGATGGGGCGGTTCGGATCCAGGACGACGGCGGCCGCCACGAGCGGCCCGGCGCAGGCACCCCTCCCCGCCTCATCAGCACCCGCGACAGGTGAGAGCCCCGCCCTGAAGAGCGCCCTCTCGTACCCGTACTGACCTCGTCCCGGACGAATCACTCAGCACCCCGGGCTGGCTTCGCGGATCTCAGGGTCCGCCGGAGCCGGTTGCTCGGGGTCGGGCACAGCGGCGAAAGTGGCGGGAACCGTGAACGTGGAGATCCGATCCAGCGGCGACACGATGGCCACCGAAGCCCCCACCACCTTGTCCACGGGGACGAACGCGGCCATGCCGGGTGCCTCCCCCGCATTGACGTTGGTGAGACGGCACCGGGAATCAGCGGACTGGTTCCGGTGGTCACCCATGACGAAGATGCGGTCGGCGGGCACGATGATGTCAAAGGGGATGTTGGCGGGTGCCACCTGCACACCACCCTCGGAGTACAGGTACGAGGTCTCATCCAGCGCGACGCCGTTGACGGTGACCGGGGCACCGTCGCCTGCAGACTTCACATGGTCGCCGGGCATGCCGATGACACGCTTGATGAGGTGTTCGGTGGCGGAATTGGGCAGGACGCCTATGAATTCGAGTCCCACTCGAATCGGGTTCTCGGTCACCTGGGACGGACCGAGCCAGTCACCCGGATCCTCGAACACCACGACGTCACCACGCTGGAAGCCGCCGAACTTGGCCACCAGCACGCGGTCGTTGACCTGGAGGGTGTTCTCCATGCTCCCGCTCGGGATCAGGAACATCTGGGCCACGAAACTGCGGAGCAGGGTGGAGATGATGAGGGCGCCGATGACGATGATGGCACCCTCGGAAAGCCAGCCCAGGGCCCGCCGCCCGAACGACTTCTGCGTCGTGGTTCCGCGGCGGGTTTGCCCGTCGAGCGTTGCGTCCTCGTCGGCATCCACAGACACACCCCTCATCCACTCCCCAGTCGTGCGGCAACGCCGCAGATTGGATGATACCGCCGATGCTGCCGCATCCCCGCCCGGGGGACACGACGACGGGCCGCCGGCAATGCCGGCGGCCCGTCGATGTCGTCGCTGTTCGCGAGGTTCAGCGCTTTTCCTTGATCTTGGCTGCCTTGCCGCGCAGGTTGCGCAGGTAGTACAGCTTGGCGCGACGCACGTCGCCACGACGCTCCACCTCGATCTTCTCGATGATGGGGCTGTGCAGCGGGAAGGTACGCTCCACGCCGACGCCGAAGCTGACCTTGCGGACGGTGAAGGCTTCCTGAACGCCGCCTGCGTTGCGGGCGATCACGACGCCGGCAAACACCTGCACACGGGAGCGGGTGCCCTCGACGACGCGCACGTGCACCTTGATGGAGTCACCGGCGCGGAACGCTGGGAGATCGTCGCGGAGCGCAGCCTGGTCGACGGCCTTGATGAGTGGATTTGTCATATGTGTCCTCGTCAGTGCCACAGGTCACCGCGTAAGTAATTGCGCACCGACGGCCCAGACAATCCCCCCGTGGCAGGAGCTGGACATCGGCCGGTCGCCACTGATGGGCAACAGCGACAAATTATGCCACAGCCGGGCACCCCGGGCCAAAGGGGGACCCTGGGACAGATCACGAGAGGGCGCCCCCCGCGGGGGACGCCCTCTCATGGTGTCGCTGGGTGCTACTTGCCGTCCTTGGTGAACATCGACTTGATGAGGTCGCGGTTCAGCTGGGCGATGGACTCCAACGGGATGCCCTTGGGGCAGACCGCGGCGCACTCACCGATGTTGGTGCAGTTGCCGAAACCTTCCTCGTCGTGTGCAGCCACCATGGACTTCACACGGGAGTACCGCTCGGGCTGGCCCTGCGGCAGCATCGCCAGATGCGTGATCTTGGCGGCCGTGAACAGCATGGCGGAGCTGTTGGGGCAGGCGGCCACACAGGCGCCGCAACCGATGCAGGTGGCGTTGTCGAAGGCGACGTCCGCTTCCCGCTTCGGCGCCGGCATGGCATGGGCGTCCGGTGCAGAACCGGTGTTGGAAGAGATGAACCCCCCGGCCTGGATGATGCGATCGAACGCACTGCGGTCGACTGCGAGGTCCTTCAGGACCGGGAAGGCACCCGCCTGCCACGGCTCGATCTCGATGGTGGCTCCATCGGCGAAGGAACGCATGTGGAGCTGGCACACCGTGGTGGAGGACCCACCGTGGGCGATGCCGTTGACGACGACGCCACACATGCCACAGATGCCTTCGCGGCAGTCGTGGTCGAAGGCCACCGGCTCCTCGTTGACGTTGGTGAGGTTCTCGTTGAGAAGGTCCAGCATTTCCAGGAAGGACATGTCCTCCGAGACGCCGTCGATGTCGTAGTCGACGAGCTTGCCGGTGGCGTTCGGTCCGGCCTGGCGCCAGATGCGTAGCTTGAGTTTCACGTGTAACTCCGTTGCTTCAGTTCGATTGCCTTGTAGACCAGCGGTTCGCGGTGCAGGACGGGCTTGCCGCCTTCACCGCCGAACTCCCACGCCGCCACGTAGAGGAACTCGTCGTCGTGCCGCAGCGCCTCCCCTTCGGGGGTCTGGGACTCGCCGCGGAAGTGACCGCCGCACGATTCGCGACGGTGCAGTGCGTCGACGCACATCAGCTCACCGAGCTCGATGAAGTCGGCGACGCGGCCGGCACGCTCCAGCGCCTGGTTGAAGTCCTCGTTCACGCCGGTGACCCGGACGTTGGACCAGAACTCCTCCTTCAGCTCCTGGATGAGGCCGATGGCCTTGATGAGGCCCTCCTCGGTGCGGTACATGCCGCAGTACTCCCACATGATGTGGCCGAGTTCCTTGTGGAACGAGTCCACGGAGCGTGTGCCCTGGATGCTGAGGAGTCTCTCCACGCGCGCCTTGGCCGATTCGACGGCCTCCACGACCGCCGGATGCTCAGCGGAGAGCTTCTCGTACGGTGCATCCGCGAGGTAGTCGTTGATGGTGTTCGGCAGCACGAAGTAGCCGTCCGCAAGGCCCTGCATGAGCGCTGAGGCACCCAACCGGTTGGCGCCATGGTCGGAGAAGTTCGCCTCACCCGTGACGTACAGGCCCGTGATGGAGCTCTGCAGGTCGTAATCGACCCACAGCCCACCCATCGTGTAGTGCACGGCCGGGTAGATGCGCATCGGCGTCTCGTACGGATTCTCGCCCGTGATCTGGGCGTACATGTCGAAGAGGTTGCCGTACTTGGCAGACACTGCAGGCTGGCCGAGCCTGGCGATGGCGTCGGCGAAGTCCAGGTAGACACCGCGGCTGACCTTGGACTCGGTCCCGTCAGGAGCACGCTCGGTGATGGCCGGGCCAACGCCACGACCCTCGTCGCACATGTTCTTGGCCTGGCGGGACGCAATGTCGCGTGGAACCAGGTTGCCGAACGAGGGGTAGATCCGCTCCAGGTAGTAGTCGCGGTCCTCCTCGGGGATCTGGCGTGGATCCTTCTGGCAGTCCTCGGCGCGCTTCGGCACCCAGATCCGGCCGTCATTGCGCAGGGACTCCGACATGAGCGTCAGCTTCGACTGAGTGTCGCCGTGCACCGGGATGCAGGTGGGGTGGATCTGCGTGTAGCAGGGGTTGCCGAAGTAGGCGCCCTTGCGGTGAGCGCGCCAGGTGGCCGTCACGTTGCAGCCCATGGCGTTGGTGGAGAGGAAGAAGACGTTGCCGTACCCGCCTGTGGCGAGCACCACGGCGTCGGCCGTCCAGCTCTCGATCTTGCCGTTGACCATGTTGCGGGTCACGATGCCGCGGGCGACGCCGTCGACGACGATGACCTCCACCATCTCGTGGCGGGTGTGCATCTTGACGGTGCCGGCGGCGACCTGACGCTCCAACTGCTGGTAGGCGCCGATCAGCAGCTGCTGACCTGTCTGGCCGCGGGCGTAGAAGGTGCGCTGCACCTGCACGCCGCCGAACGAGCGGGTGTCGAGCAGCCCGCCGTACTCACGAGCGAACGGAACACCCTGGGCGACGCACTGGTCGATGATGTTGGCGGACACCTCCGCGAGGCGGTACACGTTGGTCTCGCGGGAGCGGTAGTCACCGCCCTTGACGGTGTCGTAGAACAGCCGGAACGTGGAGTCACCGTCGTTGCGGTAGTTCTTCGCCGCGTTGATGCCACCCTGGGCCGCGATGGAGTGGGCGCGGCGGGGGCTGTCCTGGTAACAGAAGTTCAGGACGTTGTAGCCGGCCTCGCCCAGCGTGGCTGCTGCGGCGCCACCGGCAAGACCGGTGCCGACGATGATGACGGACAGCTTGCGGCGGTTCGACGGGTTCACCAGGCGTGCCTGGAACTGTCGGGTCTTCCACATCTCGCTGATGCCGACGTCGGGGGCCTTGCCATCAGAGATGTCGGCACCCTCGACGAAGAAATCCGTGGGGGTCTTCGTGCTGGGGGCGGTGGGGCTCTGCAAGTTCCTGGGAATGTCCAGGCGCTCGAGATGCGTCACTTCTTCGGTCGTTGTCATGTCTTAGTTAACCCATCCGATCAAAACGGCCACTGGCGGAAGCATGAAGCCCACGTACAGGACGACACCAACACCGATTCCGAGCAGGTTCAGCCAGCGCTGGGACTTGGCCGAGGAGTTGAGGCCCAGCGTCTGGAAGGCGCTCCAGAAACCGTGGCGAACGTGCATGCAGATGAGCACCATCAGCACGGCGTAGAACGCGAAAACCCACCACGTCGAGAACGACAGCACGAACATTTCGTACGGCCCCGCGTTGGCGTCGAAGCCGGTGCGGAGGACCTTGACGGTGAATTGCAGGAGGTGGAAGACGATGAAGAGTCCCACGAGGATGCCGCCCCAGCGCATGGTGCGGGCGGAGTAGGTCTGGGCCTGCGGCTTGAACTTGTCATAGCCGGGTCCGCGCACCGCCAGGGTGCGCATAGAGAGGGAGGCGGCAGACCAGATGTGCAGCACGAGGGCCGCCAGGAGTCCGGTCCGGAAGATCCAGATGAACCAGCCCTGGGGCACTATCGGGTAGAGGATGTCTCCCTTCAACCAGTGTGCATAGTGGTCGAAAGCTTCCTCCCCTGCGAACATCTTGAGGTTGCCGTACATGTGCATGAGCAGGAACGCGATCATGATGAGGCCGGTCACTGCCATGATGACCTTTTTCACAACCGTCGATCGCATCGCTCGCTGATGAGTGGTGAGAGTCGTGGACACGAGAAGCAGTCTAGCTCGGGCACCCCCGGATACCGACGCAGGGTCGCCTAATTCGGGGCGTCGCCCGCGGCAGCGATCAGGGCAGGAGGTCCGGACGCCGCTCTCGTGTCCGCTCCAGCGCCCGCTCACGTCTCCAGGCCGCGATCACGCCATGGTTGCCGCTCAGGAGAACCTCCGGCACGTCCCGACCCCGCCACGTGGGCGGCTTGGTGTAGTTGGGGTATTCGAGGAGGTTCTCGTGCCCGGCGGAGTGCGATTCCTCCAGCAGCGAGTCGGGGTTACCGATCACGCCGGGGATGAGTCGAACAATGGCCTCGATGATGGCCAGCGTGGCCACCTCCCCGCCGTTGAGGACGTAGTCGCCGAGGCTGACCTCCACGAGTTCATACTCATCAGCCATGTGGTCGAGCACCCGCTGGTCGATGCCCTCGTAGCGACCGCACGCAAACATGAGGCGGTCGCGGGTGGCCAACTCGTAGGCCAGTTCCTGGGTGAACGGTGTGCCCGCCGGGGTGGGAACCACCACGGTCATGGGAGCCGGGTCCATGTCCCGGAGCGCATCGAGTGCCTCCCCCCACGGTTCGGGCTTCATGACCATACCCGCTCCCCCGCCGTACGGGGTGTCGTCGGTGGTGTGGTGCCGGTCGTGCGTCCATGTGCGCAGGTCGTGCACCCCGAGCTCCACGAGCCCCGACGAGATCGCCTTGCCCACCAGCGACAGGTGCAGCGGCGCCATGTAGTCGGGGAAGATCGTGACGACGTCGAGCCTCACTCGAGGTCTTCCAGCAGTCCGTTGACGTCTGCCAACTGCAAGGTGCCGGCTTCCATGTCGACGCTCGGCACCAAGGCCTTGACGAACGGGATCAGGCGTATTCCGGCGGGGGTGTCCACCGCAATGAGGTCCTGGGACGGCATGTGCTGCACCTCTCGGACCGTACCGGCCGGCTCTCCGAGGTGGTCGAGCACCTTCAGCCCGACGAGTTGCCGGTCGAAGTATTCGTCGTCATCGCTCGGGAGCTCCGCGGCCGACACCTTGGTCGAGAGGAACTCACCGTTGAGCTTCTCGACGGCGGTCCTGTCAGGGTGATCGGCGAACGTCACCAGGAGCTTGCCCCTCTGCCAGATGGTCTTCTCGACGGTGAGCTCCCGTCCCGAGGCCATCTTCAGCTTCGCGCCGGCGTAGAACCTGCGCCCCGGTTCGTCCGTCCTCAGGTCGATCGACACCTCGCCACGAATTCCCTTCGCGCGGCCCACCCTGCCGACCACCACTTCAACCAGTTCGTCCATCAGTCCCACCTTCACGTCAATGAGAAATGCCCCGGACCAGTGATGATCCGAGGCACTCCAGTGTTGTACAGCGTGTGCTGCGTGGGCCGCTCAGTGCCGACGCGGCTTGTCCACGTCGACGAAGTCGACGCGCAGCTGCTCGTTGCCGGCCAGCGCACCCATGACGGTGCGCAGCGCCTGCGCCGTGCGGCCCTGGCGACCGATCACCTTGCCGATGTCCTCGGGGTGCACTCGCACCTCGAGGAGCCGGCCGCGTCGCAGGTCCTTGTCCTTGACCCTGACGTCGTCCGGGTTGGACACGATCCCCGCAACGAGGTGCTCGAGCGCATCGGCCAGCATGATCAGGCCTCTTCGGCGGGCGCGGCCTCGTCGGAGGACTCGTCCTCAGACTTGGCCGGGGTGGCCTTGGCTTCGTCAGACTTCTTCTTCTGTGCCTTGGAGATGGCGGGCGCGGTGGCGCTGCCGTCCTCGGCCAGTGCCTTGGCGAACTCGGCCTCGCGGTCGCGACGCGGGGGCTGCGGGTCGACGCCCGACGGCGACGTGTCGCCGCTGAACTTCTGCCAGTCACCGGTGCGCTTCATGATTGCGACGACGGCCTCGGTCGGCTGTGCACCAACGGACAGCCAGTACTGGGCGCGCTCGGAGTCAATTTTCATGACCGACGGGTCGTTCTTGGGGTGGTACAGACCGATCTCTTCGATGGCCTGACCGTCGCGCTTGGAGCGGGAGTCGATGACGATGATGCGGTAGTGCGGCGAGCGAGTCTTGCCGAAACGCTTCAGACGAATCTTGGTTGCCACGAGTGTGGTTCTCCTGTTGTGTTTTGTCTGTTTCAAGACGAGATGGGGCGGCCGGACCTGTCCACGTGTGGGGCACGCGTTCCTGTCGGGCCTGATGAACGACGATCACCGGGGTTAGAGGGCGCCAGTGATCAAAGTTGCACACAATATTCTGCCAGATGTCGGGCCCACAGCCAAAAGTCGGCGGGGCGGCGCCAGCGTGACGGCGGAGCGCCTAGCATCGGGTGCCATGGAGCTGCCCGAGGAGACGTTCGACGACCTGGTCGATGAGGCTCTGTCGCACCTGCCCCCCGCCCTGCTGGACAACCTGGACAACGTCCTGATCGTCGTCGAGGACGAGCCCGACGACGGGTCCGACGTCCTGGGTTGGTACGAGGGCACCGCCCTCACCGAACGCGACACCAGCTACGGGATGGGGAATCTGCCGGACAGGGTGGTGCTGTTCCGCGGGCCACTGACCCGGATGTGCGAGGACGAGGACGATTTGCTGGAGGAGATCGGCATCACCCTCCTCCACGAACTCGGGCACTACCACGGGATCGACGAGGACCGCCTGCACGAGCTGGGCTGGGGCTGACCCCCTCAGCTGCACACCCCCGCCAGGTCACCGGCGTAGACCAGTGGCGCGCCGCCCCCACAGAAGCTGGTGCTGACCCGGTGGCCCTCCCCCAGTTCCGCGATCGGCAGCGCTGATCCTGCGGGGCGGCTGGCCCCCAGCAACGCCTCCAGCCCTGTGGGCGGCTGCAGCGCCTGCACCACCGTCTCCTCCGGATCCAGCCCGGCCTCGACGGCGGCCTTGCGGAAGAACTCCTCACGGTTGAGCGTGCCGTCGATGAGCCCCACACGCTCCGCGTCGTCATTGCCGAAAACCTGGGCGCCGAGTTCGTTGACGATCGTCTCCTGTGGGATGTCGCGCTGCTCGGCGACGTGGCCCACGAAGTTGTCGTATTCGGTGTCCAGCATGGTGGTGATCATCTGTCGTTCCGCGTCCGTCATGTCGCGGAAGGGGTTGCCGAAGTCCTTGCCGGTGCCTGCGGAGATGTACTCCTGGGTGATCCCGCCCGTGGTGGTGACCCCGGACTCGATGAAGGAGCCGGATGTGGCCACCACGTCGCGGAACCGCTGGAACGGGCCGAAGATGACACCGATGCTGCCGACGATGGACCCGTGGTCGGCATAGATGGCGTCCGCTGGCGCCGTGGAGTACACGCCACCGGAGGCTGACATGCCCTCCACGTGCACGAGCACCTTCTTGCCGGTGCGCTCCTGGTAGCGGTCGATCGCGTCGGCAATGGCCTTCGAACCGGTGATGGAGCCTCCGGGCGTGTTGACGAGCAGCACCAGCCCCGCGGCGTCGTCCTTCGTGATGGCGTCGATCTGCTCCGCGAGCTCGTACCCGAACGTCCCTGCCACCAGCAGTCCACCCTCGGACGCGTCGGTCATGATTGGCCCGCTGATGGACAGGGCCCGTAGCTTCCCGCTGGCTCCCGTCTTGCCCCACAGCGTGGACAGGCTGGTGCTGGCCCCGGAGGAGGTGATGGAGCCGAGCGCCATGGCCGTGGAGATGAGGGCGAACACCCCCGTCACGACGGCAAGGGCAACGAATGTGACGGCCAGACCGAGCCCGAGGCCCGCACCCATGCCGAAGCCCCGCTTGAACGGGCCGGGGGCCCGGGGCGCCTCTGTGGCGAGTGCGGCGGGCTCGGGTGGAGGGAAGTTCGGTGGGGCTGCAGGGGTGGGCGTGGGGGTGTCGTCCATGGTGATGGCTCCTCAGGGGGTCGGGGTGCTCACCTCAAGTCAAGCAGCCGGAGGGTCCGAGTGCAGCCCCCCGAGGCCCCACGTGGAGAAATCGACCACCCCTCCGCGTCCTGTGGGGTTCAGTGTGGTGGGGCCCAGCACCACCGGGTGGTTGGTCCGCCACCGGCCCGTCAGAGGGCGCGACCGCGAAGGATCCGGGCGGAGGGTCGACGCAGCACCGAAAGGTCCTGCCGGGGGTCCTCGGAGTAGACGACGAAGTCTGCGCTGGCACCCGTGGTCACCACGTCGGCGCCCAGCCACCCCCGGGCACGCCAACTCGAAGCACCCAGGGCATACTCCGCACCGCCCAGTTTCGCCAGTTCGTCGATCTCGTCGATGACCCGACCGTGGGCGACGACGGTGCCCGCGTCGGTTCCGGCGTAGACCTGCACGCCGGCCTCGATCGCTCTGCCGATCCTCTGGTGGCGGCGCGCGTGGAGGTCCAGCATGTGAGCGGCGTAGCGCGGAAACTTTGCGGCACCGGTGGCGGCATAGTGGGGAAAGTTGTCGAGGTTGATCATGGTGGGCACCAGCGCGGTGCCGCGATCTGCCATGGAGGCGATCACGTCGTCTGAAAGGCCGGTGCCGTGTTCGATGCAGTCGATGCCTGCGTCCACGAGTTCCGCCACGGACTGCTCGCCGAAGCAGTGAGCCGTGACACGGGCACCCTCGTCATGGGCGGCAGCGATGGCCCGGGCGGCGACGTCAGCGGGCCACAGCGGTGCGAGGTCGCCCACGGAGCGGTCGATCCAGTCGCCCACCAACTTGACCCAGCCGTCGCCAGATCGGGCCTCGTGGCGCACCTGCTCGACGAGTCCCTCGGGCTCCACCTCGGCGGCAAGGTTGCGGATGTAGCGCTTCGGACGGGCGATGTGGCGTCCCGCGCGGAGAAGTCGCGGCAACTCGGACTGGTCGTGGACCCACCGTGTGTCGGAGGGTGAGCCGGCGTCGCGGATCAACATCACGCCGACCGCAAGGTCGGCCTGCGCCTGCGCCCTGGCCGTGTCCTCATCGACGGCACCCTCGGGCCCGAGTCCGATGTGGCAGTGCGCGTCCACGAGCCCCGGGATCACCCAGCAGGCGTCGGAGATGGTGACGGCATCCGCGACGGGCCCGTCGACCACCCTCCCGTCGGCGATCCACAGGTCGCGTGGCTCAGTCCCGGGAAGCACCACCGCACGGGTGAAGCGGTAGCTCTCGGATGTCCTGTGTGGTGCGGTGCTCATGGCACCGAGACTATCGAGTACCCGGCGGGACCCGGCACGTCGGCACTCGGTACAACACCTTTGGCTGACCGACCACGCAGAAATGGGTCGGCCCGGAGACTCTCGGATCGAGGTGAGCGGCTACTTGTTCTGGTCGAACATCTTCTGCAGGTCGGCGGGCAGCTGGAAGTCATCCATCGACTGCGGGACGTCCACCTGCGGAGGCAGGCCGAGCGCCTTCTGCGCCTCCTGCTGCTTGCGCTTGGCCGGGTTGCCGGAGACCTTGTGGCCCTTCTTGAGCTGCTTCTTGGCGGGCTGGCGCTTGGGGCCACGGCCGCCCGGCAGCGCGCCGGGCATGCCCTGGGGCATTCCGGCGGGCACCCCACCGCCCATGCCGCCCATCGAACTGGCCATCTTCTCCATCATCTTGCGCGCCTCAACGAAGCGGTTGACGAGCTGGTTCACGTCGGAGACCTGCACACCCGCCCCCTTGGCGATGCGGGAGCGGCGTGAGCCGTTGAGGATGCTGACGTCGTCGCGTTCCTTCAGGGTCATCGAGTTGATGATGGCTTCGATGCGGTCGATCTCGCGCTCATCGATGTCGTCGATGGCGCCCTTGAACTGACCGGCACCCGGCAGCATGCCGAGGATTTTGCTGAGCGGCCCCATCTTGCGCAGCTGTTGCATCTGGGACAGGAAGTCCTGCAGGCCGAACTTGTTCTTGCCCATGAGCTTCTCGGCCGCAGCACGGGACTGATCGGCGTCGAAGGTCTTCTCGGCCTGCTCGATGAGGGTCAGGACGTCCCCCATGCCGAGGATGCGGCTGGCCATGCGGTCCGGGTGGAAGACGTCGAAGTCCTTCAGGCCCTCGCCGTTGGACGCGAACATGATGGGCTTGCCGATGACGCGGGCGATCGAGAGGGCTGCGCCTCCGCGGGCGTCGCCGTCGAGCTTGGTGAGGACGACGCCGTCGAAGCCGATGCCCTCGTTGAAGGCCCTGGCGGTGTTGACGGCGTCCTGACCGATCATGGCGTCCACCACGAAGAGGACCTCGTCGGGGTTGACGGCCTCCTTGATGTCGGCGGCCTGCTGCATCAGTTCCGCGTCGACGCCCAGACGTCCGGCGGTGTCGACGATGACGACGTCGTAGAGGCGGCGGCGTGCATGCTCGATGGAGTCGCGCGCCACCTGCACGGGGTCACCCACCCCGTTGCCGGGCTGGGGCGCGAACACGTGGACGCCGGCGCGCTCGCCGACGATCTGGAGCTGGCCGACGGCGTTGGGGCGTTGCAGGTCGGCCGCCACCAGCAGCGGAGCGTGCTTCTGCTCGCGCAACCAACTGGCCAGCTTGCCCGCGAGGGTGGTCTTTCCGGCGCCCTGCAGACCGGCCAGCATGATGACGGTGGGTGGGCGCTTGCTGAAGCGCACGTTGCGGGTCTCCCCGCCGAGGATCCCGACCAGCTCATCGTCGACGATCTTGATGATCTGCTGCGTCGGGTTCAGCGCCTTGGAGAGCTCCAGGCCCAGGCAGCGTTCCTTGACGGCGCTGATGAACCCCTTGACGACGCTGAGGTTCACGTCAGCCTCGAGCAGCGCGATGCGGATCTCCCGCATCGTGGCGTCGATGTCGGCCTCGGTCAGTCGGCCCTTGGAGCGCAGTCCCTTGAAGACGTCGGAGAGGCGATCTTGCAGCGTGTCGAACACGTCAGTCCTTCATCAATTGGTTGTGCCATGCGGCGTGGCGGTACCGGCCAAGGATAGACGAAGCCTCACTCGCCGAGGATTCCGGCGACGAAGCCCTCCGGGTCGAACGGTGCGAGGTCGTCGACGCCCTCCCCCAGCCCGATGAGTTTCACGGGCACGCCGAGCTCGCGCTGCACGGCAACGACGATGCCGCCCTTGGCGGATCCGTCGAGCTTCGTGAGGACGATCCCCGTGACGTTGACCACCTGGGAGAAGACCCGCGCCTGCATCATGCCGTTCTGGCCGGTGGTGGCGTCCAGCACGAGCAACACCTCGTTCACGGCGGCCTTCTTCTCGATGACGCGCTTGACCTTCCCGAGCTCGTCCATGAGGCCAGTCTTGGTGTGCAGGCGTCCGGCGGTGTCCACGATGACCACGTCGATGCCGTTCTCGGCACCGGAGGCGACGGCCTCGAACGCCACGGAGGCCGGGTCACCACCCTCGGGACCTCGGACTGTGGAGACGCCAACCCGCTCGCCCCAGGTGATGAGTTGCTCGGCGGCGGCGGCACGGAACGTGTCCGCGGCACCCAGCAGGACGCTACGGCCGTCGGCCACCAGCACGCGCGCCAGCTTGCCCACAGTGGTGGTCTTGCCCGTGCCGTTGACACCCACCACCATCACGACGGCAGGCTTGCCCTCCTCAGAGTCCAGGTTGAGGCTGCGGTCCAGCGTGGGGTCCACGAGCCGCAACAACTCCGATCGCAGGACGCGACGTGCCGTCTCCGGGTCGGCCACGCCGTCGACGGAAAGTTCCTTGCGGAGGGCATCCGTCAGTTCGGTGGTGGGCCCGACGCCGAGGTCGGAGGCGATGAGGGTGGCTTCGAAGTCGTCCCAGGTGTCGGCGTCGATGCGGTCGACGCTCAGCAGGTCAGCCAGTGCGCGAGCCAGCACGTTGTTGCTGGAGGACAGACGACGGCGCAGCCGGGCGAAGCGTGACTGGGACGACTCGGGGCGCTCCAGTGTGGGCGCCGCCGGCCCCACTTCCTCGACGAGCTCGGCATCCACCACGACGGTGTCGCCGGGGGTCTCGGCCGAGGGCTCCGCCTCCAGCTCGTCGGGTTGCTCGGGCGCACCGATGCTCTTGCGATTGACATGGGTGATGATGCTGGCTGCGATCACGGCAGCGCCGATCAGCCCCAGGATGACCCAAAAAATCCAGTCCACGGCGTCATCCTAGCGAGGATGGCGCAGCGCCCATCCCCTGCTACCACGAACACCACCTCGGAGGTGTTGCGTGACAGCTGGTTCAACGGGTGCCTCCACCTTCGCGGGGGCCCACCCGTCCGCTTCAGGCTCGCGGCACAACAGTACCGGGGTTCCTTGCTCTCCCCCTACCTCTGGCTGGATCAAGTGGACGATCGCCTCCACGCCCGTGAAGGCGTGGATAGCCTGCTTGTTTCAGTCGCTGAGGGTGGAAGGGTTCACTCTGCAGGGCGTCTCAACGGACTACTCCGACGACAGTCGCTGGCTCACGACGGTGGAGATGCCATCTCCCCGCATGGTGACGCCGTACAGCGAGTCGGCAATCTCCATGGTGCGCTTCTGGTGCGTGATGATCAGCAGTTGCGAGTTGGCCCGCAACTCCTCATAGATGGTCAGCAGGCGTCCGAGGTTGGCGTCGTCGAGTGCCGCCTCCACCTCGTCGAGGATGTAGAACGGGCTGGGGCGGGCGATGAACAACGACACCAGGAACGCGACCGCCACGAGGGAGCGTTCACCGCCGGACAACAGCGACAGTCGCTTCACCTGTTTGCCGGCCGGGCGCGCCTCGACGTCGACGCCGGTGGTCAGCCAGTCGCCCGGGTCCGTCAGCACCAGGCGACCCTCTCCGCCGGGGAACAGGCGGGAGAACACGTCGACGAAGGTGGTCTCCACGTCCCTGTAGGCCGCCTCGAACACCTCCTTGACGCGCCTGTCGACCTCGTCGATGAGCTCGAGGAGATCGGCGCGGGTGCGCTTCAGGTCATCGAGCTGCTCGGCCAGGAATCCGTGCCGTGCCAACATGGCGTCGAACTCCTCGAGCGCCAGTGGGTTCACCCGGCCCAGCACCGTGAGGTTGCGCTCGGCGCGGCGCAGCCGCGTGGTCTGCTCGGCGCGGTCGTAGGGCACCGGGTCCGGCACCTCGTCGTCCTCCCCCAGCGCCGAACCGTCAGGTCGGGTGATCACCGGGACCCTCTGGTCGGGTCCGTACTCCGCCACCAGCGGGTCCGGCTCCATGCCCAGCTCCGACAGTGCCTTCTCCTCAAGCTGTTCAATGCGCATCCGATGCTCGATGCGGGTCATCTCGTCGCGATGGGCACCCCTCACGAGCTCCTCGAGGCTGGCGGCGGCGGCGCGGGAGTCATGGCGCGCACGCACGGTGGCGGCCTCCGCCTCACGGCGGGCGGTGTCGGCGGCGTCGCGGTTCCGCGTGGCCAGGTCGCGCACGCCGTCGACGAGTTCCGCGAGCCTGATGGCAGCCTCGTGCACTGTGGTGGCCACCTCGGCCTCCCGTCGCAGCTGCTCAGCCTTGGCCCTGGCTTTGGCGCGTGAGGATCGTTCGGCCTGGGCGGCCCGGATCAGCCCTTCGGCGCGTCCGGCCAGTGCCTTGGCCTGCTCCTCGAGCGTTCGCAACGCCAGACGCGCCTCCATCTCCGCCTGCCGTGCTCGGCGTGCCTCCATGGCCTTGTCATCGCGCTCAGCAGGGTCGGGTTCCGCCACCTCCTGCGTGCTGGCGGCCTCCAGCCGTGCCTGGAGCGCAGCCAGTTTGCCCTCGTCGGCGACCCGTGCCTGCGCGGCAGCGGTCATGGCCTCAGCCAGCCGCTCGGCCTCACGCAGTGCCGTGGCCTGCGTCTGGCGGAGCTGCCCCAGCCTGTCCTGGGCGGCGGCCAGTTCCGCATCGGAGGAGTGCAGCAGCGCCAACGCCTCGGCAGCATCGCGTTGGGCGGCAGCCAGGGCCCCCGTGGCCCTGTCAACGGCGAACCGCGTCCGGTCCTTCTCCAGTCCCAGTGCCACCAGTGCAGACTCCGCCTCGCCAAGCTGGGCTGAGAGCTCCAGGAGCGACGGCGTGGCCGCGGACCCGCCCTCCACGAGCCAGGCGGAGACCACGTCCCCGCCACGGGTGACAGCCGTGGTGCCGGGGAACTCCTCCACGTGTCGGTGCGCATCGTCGAGGTCCTCGACGGCGACCACACGGCCCAGCAGGACCCCCAGCACACCCGCAAGGTCGAGGGGATGCTCCACCAACTCCAGCACGGACCCGTCCAGGCGGTCACCGGCGGAGGCACCCGTGACGGCCAGGGATGCCCGCCCCATGTCCTGCTCCGCCATGTGCGCCACGGCGGCGACGGCGTTCTCGAGGCCTTCGACCACCACGGACTCCGCAGCGGCCTGCAGTGCCGCGGACACTGCCCGCTCCCAGCCGGGTTCCACGTCGAGGGCGTCGATGAGCCTCCCCCGCACCCCCGGGCCGCCCGCGGCGACGAGGCCGGCGGAGGCGTCCTTGCGCTCGGTCATCAACCGCAGCGCCTCGATACGGGCTTCCAGAGCGGCCCTGTCACGGGCGAGCGTCGCCTCCGTCGCGCGCAGCTGCGCGAGCTCTTCCTGGTGGTGCTCCACCCGCGCCGTCGCCACTTCGTGGGCGTCGTCGAGATCGGACTCGTGGGCGCCCAGTCCCGACAGGGAGGATTCCATGCCGCCGAAGGTGGTGGCGGCCTCCTCAGCCCGCTGGGTGGCCTCGTCGCGGCGACGCTGCAGCCGCTCCACTTCCTCGTGCGACGCCTGGAGCCGGGACTGGAGGGCCTGGACCTGACCGGTGAGGCGGGCGAGCCCCTCCCGACGATCGGCAACAGCCCTCAGTGCGGTGGCATGGGCAGCATCTGCGGCGGCATGCTGCTGTTCCGCGGCGTTGCGTCGCAGGGTGGCGTCGCGCAGTGTCGCCTCGGCTTTGTCAATGTTGAGGCCCAGCTCGGTCTCACGCTCCCGGATGCCAGCGGCCTCACGCTCAAGATGCTCGGGGTCGCGGCCTCCCGTGATCTCCAGCTGCGGCTGGTTGGCGCCGGCGCGCATCCGCTCGGCGGAGATGGAGATCGTGGTGGACACCCGCTCGCGCAGGCTGGCCAGGGCGTACCAGGTCTCCTGTGCCGCATCGAAGGCGGCGCCGGCCTGCCGCAGGTCCACCTCGGCTGCATCCTCGGCCTGGCTGGCGGCACGGACCGCACGCTCTGCGCGGTCCTTCGCGGCCAGTACGGCGGCCTCGTCGGCCAGGTCCGCAGCGAGTGCGTCCCTGGCCGCGCCCAGGTCCTCAGCCAGCAGCCGTGCCTTGGCGTCGCGCAACTCGGCCTGGATGACCGCCGCCTTCCGCGCGGTCTCCGCCTGGCGGCCGAGAGGTTTCAGCTGACGCGACAGTTCACCGATGAGGTCCGAGAGGCGCTCCAGATTGGCCTTGGTACCCTCCAGCTTCCGCAGCGCCTTCTCCTTGCGCTTGCGGTGCTTCAGGACGCCGGCCGCCTCCTCGATGAAACCTCGACGGCTCTCCGGTGTGGCCTGCAGGATGGCGTCGAGTTGCCCCTGCCCGACGATGACGTGCATCTCCCGACCAATGCCGGAATCGCTCAGCAGTTCTTGCACGTCGAGGAGGCGGGCGGGTGTCCCGTTGATGGAGTAGTCGGAGCCGCCGCTGCGGAACATGGTGCGGGTGATGGTCACCTCGGAGTACTCGATGGGCAGCGCCCCGTCCGAGTTGTCGATGGTCAGCTCCACCTCGGCGCGCCCCAGCGGCGCGCGCTTGGTGGTGCCGGCAAAGATGACGTCCTCCATCTTCCCGCCGCGCAAGGACTTGGCACCCTGCTCCCCCATGACCCAGCTGAGCGCGTCCACCACGTTGGACTTGCCTGACCCGTTGGGGCCCACCACGCACGTGATGCCCGGTTCGAAGGTGAGCGTGGTGGCGGAGGCGAACGACTTGAACCCGCGGAGGGTCAGCTGTTTGAGATACATCTCACGCCTCGGCCTCGTCAACGACGACGATGTCCTCCGGGTGATCCAACTCCTCGGACTCGCGGACCTCACGCACCGCCCGGAACGTCCAGAACTTGTTGAGTAGGAAGCTGATGGGGATGGTGCACACGATCATGATGAGGTTGGCCCAGTAGATGCGGCTGCGGAACCCGCTGGACCCGTCCAGGATGTCGGTGGGCAGGGCGACGGGTGACCCCTGGTTCATGAGTGCCGTGAATACGAGTTGCCCGATGGCCAGCGCGGCCAGCCCCACCGTCAGGAACGGCCAGTACTCACGAAACCAGCCTGACGCGCGGTTGGACTTGAACGTCCACCACCTGTTGAGCTGAAAGTTGAAGACGTTGGCCACCATGAAGGCCACCGACGCCATCACGTGGTACCAGCGGACGTTGAAGGCGGTGCCTGCGATGGGCCACCACACACCTTCACCCTCAGGGATGCCCGCACCGGGCCACACCAGGGGGAAGAGCTTGGTCGCGGTGATGAGCGCGATCGTGTTGACGAGCACGCCCAGTCCTCCGACCACCCCGAACCGGAACAGTTGTCCGATGGAGTTGCGGTAGCGCGCGTACTGGGTGTTCAACCAGTTCATCGTCCCGGTCCTACCTTTCTCGGGAGCCGCTGGCACCTGGGGCACAGGAAACTGCTGCGGTTGGCGAACTGGCGACGCACCATCGGCGTCGCACAACGATGACACGGTAAGCCTTCGCGGCCGTAGGCGTCCAAGGTGCGTGAGAAGTAGCCGGATTCCCCGTTGACGTTCACGTAGAGGGCGTCGAACGACGTGCCGCCCTGCTCCAGAGCCTCACCCATGACGTCGCGGGCGTGGCGGAGAACATCGGTGGCCCGTCGGACAGTCAGTCGCTGCGTGGGATGGTCGAAATGCAGCTTGGCCCGCCACAGGGACTCGTCTGCGTAGATGTTGCCGATGCCGGAGACGAGCCGCTGGTCCAGCAGCGCCCGCTTGACGGTGGTGCGCTTCGCGCGCATCCGATCCACCACGGAGGACTCGTCGTAGTCCTCGTCGAAGGGGTCGAGCGCGATGTGCGGCACGGGGCAGTCGGCGGTGTCCGGCTCCCAGTGCAGTCCGCCGAACATGCGCTGGTCAATGAAGCGGAGTTGGCGTCCGTCGTCGAGGTCGAGGATGACACGGGTGTTGCGCACGAGTTCGTCGCCCGGATCATTGAACCGGAACTGTCCGCTCATGCCCAGATGCACCACGAGGGCATCGTCGTCCAGGGCCAGCCACAGGTACTTGCCACGGCGTCGTACCGCGTCGACGGTGACACCCTCCAGTACCTGGCGCATGCCGTCGGCGCCGGACGGGTGGGAGCGGACGGGTCGCGGGTGCAGGATCTGCACGTGATCGATGCGCCTGCCGGTGAGGTGTTGTGCCAGTCCGCGTCGCACCACCTCGACTTCCGGCAGTTCAGGCATCCGGGGACCCGGTCAGCACACGGTGCGCCAGGGTGGCTGCGCGTTGCTCGGCCGTCTTCTTGCTGGGTGCGGTGCCGGTGGCCACGGACTTGCCGTCCACGACGGCCACGGCGGTGAACACACGCTGGTGGTCCGGGCCCGTCCCCGTGATCTCGTAGACGGGTGCACCCCAGCCGTGGTGGGCGCACAACTCCTGCAGGGCGGTCTTGAAGTCGGTGTAGCTGCCTTCTTCCTCCGACCTGGTGATCAACGGGTCGAAGACGCCGTGCACGAAGGCGTCGGAGGCCTCGCTGCCGCCGGACATGTGGATGGCCCCGATGAGGGCTTCCATCGTGTCGGCAAGGATGGAGGTCTTGCGGTCACCACCGGTGGACACCTCTCCCTTGCCGAGCTTGACGTGCTCGCCCAGCCCGAGGTCCCGTGCCACCTGCGACAGAGCGTGGGAACTGACCACCGAGGCGCGCAGCTTGGCCATCTGCCCCTCCGCCAGCGTGGGGTAGCGGCGGAAGATGAACTCCGTCACCACGATCTGGAGGACGGCGTCGCCAAGGAACTCCAGGCGTTCATTGCTCTCGATGCGGCCGTTCTCGTAGGCCCAGGAGCGGTGTGTGAATGCCAACTCGAAAAGCTGGGCGTCAACATGGACGCCCAGCTCATCAAGTTTTTGCACCAGCCTGCTCACCCGCGGTGCGGGGTCGAGACCCTGGATCAGGCCTCGAGGACCTGGCGACGTGCCGCCCTGGGACCGTACTGGCCACAGCTCGGGCACGCAGTGTGCTGGAGGTGCGCTTCGCGGCAAGCCGGGTTCACGCAGACGACCGTGGGGACGACAGTCGTCTTCCACTGGGCCCGACGCGACCGGGTGTTGCTGCGCGACATCTTCCGCTTCGGAACGGCCACGATCTTCTCCTGTCAAACAAGGACTGTTGAATTCCACATTGTCACTCTTCGACGTCCAGACCCACCAGCTTCGACCACCGAGGGTCGACAGCCAGATCGTGCTCGTGATCCGGATCATCGTTGAGGTCGGCGCCACATTCGGGGCACAGACCGAGACAATCCTCACGGCACAAGGGCGTGAACGGCAAATCCATCACCACGGCGTCACGAAGAGTGGGTTCCAGGTCGATTGACTCGTCATCGACGAGCCTTTCGTCCTCATCCACTTCCCTACCGGGATGGAAGAAGAGTTCCTGGAGATCGAAGGACATTTCGTCCTCGATCCCCGTCAGGCAACGTGCACATTCACCCTGCAATTGCACGGTGGCGGTGCCCGTGACGAGCACTCCTTCGACGACGGCCTCCAGACGGAGGTCGAGCTCGACGTCGGAGCCCTCTGGTACTGCAATCACTTCAAGACCGAGATCGGCGGGTGCTGGGACCGTACGCCCGACCTCACGCATCGTGCCCGCTCGCCTGCTCAGCTCTGTTGTGTCAAACACCAGAGGAGAACGGCGATCGGGGTGTCGATCCATGGGAGTCATGCTCACAATCCCCCTTCGTACCCGTCAATCACAATTACGTCGTGACCGACGACGAACTCTACCCGTTGAGCGGGATGCTACCCAAATCGGCGTCATCCATGGAGGGTGTCACGCCACACCCGGATGGCACGGGCGACGTTGTCGGGGACGTACTTGTCGACGTCGCCGCCGAGTTTCATCACTTCCCGCAGGATGGTGCTGGACAGCGTCACGTGCTCTGCCGCGGCAGGCAGCAGCACCGTCTCCAACCCCGTCAGCCCACGGTTCATGTGGGCCATCTGCAGCTCGAAGTCGAAGTCGGCGCCGAAGCGCAGGCCCTTGATGACGGTGGTGATGCCGTTGTCCCGGCAGAAGTCCACGAGCAGCCCCTCGATGGGGGCGACGTCGACGCCATCCATGCCGTCCAGCGCCTCACGGACCAGGTCGATGCGCTGGTCACCGAAGAGGTACTGCTTCTGGTTGTTGCGGCCCACCCCCACCAGCACGTTCCCGAACAGTTCGCGTGCGCGCCGGATGATGTCGATGTGCCCCACTGTGATGGGGTCGAACGAGCCGGGGCACAGCACTGGCGTCATGGTTGCTCCTGATCGGTTGCCCCGAAGTGGAGCGTGGTCTCACCGTAGCGACGATCCCATGACCGGGTGACCGGGTCCGGCCATCGGGGGGCGGCGGAGCGGCTTGAGCGCTCGACGACCACCAGGGCCTGCGCCGTCAGCGTCTCCCCTGCCACCAGTTCCGCCAGCAGGTTGTCGAGGATTACCTCCGGCATGTCATAGGGAGGGTCCACAAAGACCAGGTCCACGGTCCCCGTGTGACGCTGCACCGCATGTTCCGCCCGCCCGGCGACGGTGTGGACCCGCAGGCCCGTCTTCGTGGCGTTGTCGCGGATGAGGCCAGCCGTGTGTGTGTCGACGCAGGTGATGGGCGCGGCGCCACGGCTGGCTGCCTCCAGCCCCAGGGCCCCGCTCCCGGCAAACAGGTCGAGGACTGCGACGCCGTCGAGCTGGTGCTCGGGCGGCTCGTCGGCCGTGTCGAACCAGGACGCGAGCGCGGAGAACAGCGCCTCCTTGACCCGGTCCGTGGTGGGGCGGGTGTGGGTGCCCTTCGGTGCCGTGAGCCTGCGCCCCTTGGCGCTGCCCGCAATGATCCGACTCATGCCCTGACCCTAGTGCCCCGGCCAGGTCCATCCCGCAGGCTGAGGACGGTGCTGCGCGCCATCGAGACGGCGACGATCAGCCACGCCGTGACGGCCACCCAGAGCCACCGGGACCCGATCCATTCGACCACCGGCAGCTGGTCAGCACGCCCCAGGTAGATCCCGGCCACGGCATACATGCCCAGCGGGAAGATCATGCTCCACAGGGTCGGTTCGTAGCGCAGCGGCACTTTGTGCACGAAGTGGCGCCACACACCCACTGCCACGAGGACAGGGATGAGCCATGTCGCGAAGGCCCAGAACACCACGGACGCCCCGGCCACGAGTCCACGCGTGGCGTCCACCATGGGTGCCGAATCCATCTCCACGATGCGCGCACCCGCCACCACCGTGATGGCGACGGCACCCATGGATACCCAGTAGGGCGGGTCGAACTCGACGGGGTCCAGTACGTAGAGCATGATCCGCAGCGTCACGATCATCCCTGAGGCCGCGTACAGGAAGACCCCCACCGACCAGGAGAAGACCGCGAGAATGGCCAGGTACTGCCGCCCGGGGCCGGCCGACACCTCCAGCGTCGCGGCCAGCACGGCCACCGACTGGCTCGCCACCACCCAGATGAACCACGTGCCATTCGCCAGTGCCACCACGGGGCGACGCTGCTGCCCCAGCACGGCGCTCCACGGGATGACGTAGCCCAGCACGATCCACACCACCACGGACAGCGCCAGCAGCACGTGCGCCACCTCGAACCATCCCGCGGACGCCACCCGAGCCCCCAGGACATTGGTACCTGCCACGAAGGTGAAGAAGCCGAAAGCCCGCTTGGGGTCGCGGAAGTCCGACGCCATGGCCTGGCGGAACGCGACGAAACGCCACACGTTCAGCACGCACAGGGCCACGTAGGCAGCCCCGCACACCACGAAGAACGCCACGGACAGTACGTGGACGCCCACCAGCTCCAGCCCCAACGAAACGATGCCGCTGGCCATGACGAGGGCAAAGTACCCGGGTGTCAGCTTCTCCACCAGGTCCGCGATGCGGCGCATCGTTTCGGCTGCCACGGCCCGTCAGCCCTTCTCGAGCCATTCCCCGGCCGCGACGAGTTCGGCCTGCGTCATGAGGTCCGCCAGCAGCGGATCGTTGAGTGCCCGACGGTCGGCCAACACCCGGTCCGCCAAGTCCTTGGTGGCACGGATGAGGTCAGCGTCCTCCAGGACCCTCAGCAGTTTCAGCGAGGACCCCCCAGACTGGGCCGCACCGAGCACGTCACCCTCCTTGCGCAGCTCCAGGTCCCGTTCTGCCAGTTCGAAGCCGTCGTCGCTGAGCACCAGCGCCCGGATGCGCAGCTGGGCGTCCTCCTGCCCCTCCCCCGGCGCCGCCAGCAGCAGGCAGAGGCCCTCGTGTTCCCCGCGCCCGATGCGGCCGCGCAGTTGGTGCAGCTGGGTGATGCCGAAGCGATCCGCATCCATGACCACCATCACGGACGCGTTGGGCACGTCCACACCCACCTCGATCACGGTGGTGGCCACCAGCACGTCAATGCGCCCCGACGCGAAGTCGGCCATGGCCTCGTCGCGCTCGGCGACGGACTGCTTGCCGTGGGCCATGCCCAACCGCAGGTCCGCCAGCGGCCCTGAGGCGAGACGTGGGAGGAGTTCGGTGACGGCCGTCATGTCGGTGGCGGGGTCCACGTCGCCCTCTGTCTGCTTGGCGCTGATGGCGGGGCACACGATGAACGCCTGCCTACCCTTGGCCACCTCCTCACGGATGCGTTGCCAGGCACGCTCCACCCAGTGCGGGTTGTTGAAGGTGTCAACGAACACGGTGGTGACGGCGGCCCGCTTCGCAGGCCGTTCACGCAGTTCGGACACCTCCAGGTCGCCGAACACCGTCATGGCCACGGAGCGGGGAATGGGGGTGGCCGTCATCACGAGCGTGTGCGGCTGCTGCGCGGACTTCGCGGCCAGTGCTGCACGCTGCTCGACGCCGAAGCGGTGTTGCTCGTCGATGACCACGAGTCCGAGCTCGAAGAACTCCACGGGATCCGACAAAAGCGCATGGGTGCCGATGACGATGCCGGCATCCCCGGTGGTGATCTCGTTGAGGGCCTGCCGTTTGGCCGCGGCGGGAAGGCTGCCGGTGAGGAGGGTGACGGAGGTGGCGTGCTCGTGAGCGCCCAGGCGCTGCCCGTCCCCCAGGTCACCCAGAAGGCCCGTGATGGTGGCGTAGTGCTGCTTGGCGAGGACCTCGGTGGGCGCCAGGAGCACGGCCTGGCCGCCGGAGTCCACCACCGTCAACATGGCCCGCAGTGCGACGATGGTCTTGCCGGAGCCCACCTCGCCCTGCAGGAGCCGGTGCATGGGGCGTGGCCGGGCCAGTTCGTCGAAGATCGTCTCCCCGACGGCAACCTGACCCTGCGTCAGCTCGAAGGGCAGACGGTTGTCGAACTCGGAGAGAAGGCGGCCAGGAGTGCGAGGCCGGGGCGTGGCCTCCAACCCATCGAGGGTGCGACGTCGCTGCGCCATGGCCAGCTGCATGCCGAAGGCCTCGTCGAAGAGCAGCCGGTCGCGTCCCTGCTCGGCCCGTGTGACGTCCACGGGTTCGTGCACTTCGGTGAGCGCCTCCGGCAGGGACAGCACACCCGCCTGGTCCACCACCCAGGGTGGCAGCGTGTCGCCCAGGGAGCGGATGGACGGCAGGAGCAGTGCGATGGTTTCGGCGATCACCCAGGTCGGCAGCTTGGCCGTGGCCGGGTAGAGGCCCACCAGGGTGGCGCGCTGCACCGCTCTTTGCATGGACTGCTTGACGTGGTCCTTCTTGGCGGTGACCTGCCCCTGGCCGTCGATCATGACGAAGTCGGGGTGCGTCAGTTGCAGCGAGTTGTTGAAGACACCCACTTTGCCGATGAAGATGCCGCGTGAGCCTGGCTCCAGCATCGAACTCCACCAGGTGGCGTGGAAGGGCTTGGGGGCGAACAGCGTCACGGTGAGGTAGCCGGATCCGTCGGTGATCAACGACTCCACGCGCTGCCGGGCGCCCTGCCGGATCCTCGTGGACTGCACCTTTGCCACCACCGCCACCTCCTCGCCCACCCGCAGCGAGGCGAAGTCACTCATCTGGGTGCCCGCCAGGTAACGGCGGGGGGTGTGGCGAATCACGTCGCCGACGGTGTGGAGACCCAGCTTGGCGAACTGGACGGCCGTCTTCTCCCCCACGGCGTCGCGCAACCGTCGGTTGAGTTCGCGATGAATGGGTGTGCGCCAGGTGGCCATGCGGAGCAGCCTACAAGCGGGCGCGGACATGAACGATGGCCCGTGGGAGAACCCACGGGCCATCAGTTTTCACACGTACTTCAGATCAGCGTGAGACCTTGCCGGCCTTCAGGCAGGAGGTACACACGTTCAGTCGCTTGGCGGTTCCCTCGACGGTCGCACGCACACGCTGGATGTTCGGGTTCCAGCGGCGATTCGTCTTCTTCTTCGACCAGGGCACGTTGTGTCCGAAGCCGGGTCGCTTGGCGCAAACATCACATACGGCGGCCACTGGAATCTCCTCGGTGCTTGATCCGACGCTGAGTGCGTCAGGTTTACAAAATCAGTCATGCCCTCGACTGGAGTCGTGGGCAACCTGGAAAGAATAACCCATGCCTCCCACCTCCGGCAAAAGCAGCGGCGGGGAGCGGCCCCGTCGCAGGCAACCAGCGAGTCCGTGAGGCCCCTCCGGGTGGGAAGATCCCGCACAGCCCCGCCCGGAAGTGGGCAGCAGAAGTCGGCACTTTGGCCCTCGGGCGTGACGCGGGCCAAATGCCCAACCTAGTCTGCCGACCGTCGTCTCCATCAATGTCGAGCGACTGGCAACCCATGCCCCAGCAGCAGACCCCATCAACTTCGGACTCAACAGGCAGGAACCAGAACTACGGCATGGCCATCTGGGAAATCATGGTCATGGGCACCCTCGACGGCCCCGTCGTCGAGCCGCCGACGCCCGCCTTCGTCGACGTCATCCCGAAGCCTGCCTCCGTCGTGGAGACCGATGCAGGCGCCTTCCAGCTCAGTGGGGTGACGCCCATCGTGGCCAACGGCAACGCCGTAGGCACCGCCGAGATGCTCGCCGACACACTGCGCACCTCCACGGGCCTGGCGTTGCCCGTCGCCGCCACCGGCAGCAAGGCCATCACGCTGACGCTGGACACCGCTGCCGCCATGCCCGCCGAGGGCTACACACTCGTTTCCGGGGCGGACGGCGTGACCATCACCGCCGCCGACCGCCACCACCACCACCACCGTGACACCCACGGTGCGGCCGACGATCACACCCACCGTGAAGCCGACGGTCACCACGTCGCCCGGCCCCGTGGACGTGTACTCCACCCCGGGCCTGCACAACGTCAACGGCCTCAACTGGTGGACCCGCTGCGAGCCCTACTCCCGGACGACCCGCTGTTTCACCCAGATCTGGGGCCCGGATCGACCAGGTGAACGGAAATTTCGTCCGCACCAATGGCTGGATGTTCAACAACCTCACCTATCTACCCAGCCCCCGCGCACTGTGGGCCAACAACCCCCTGGGCAACACAGGTGCATGGACGGCGACTGACGTCCGCATGTGGCGCACCGAGTGCGACACCGCCACCACCGGACGCAACGGCTGCCGCAGCGAATCACTGGTCACGGTCATCGAGGCCGAGCAGACCGCCTCCGGCTGGACCTACAACACGGCCGAGAAGTGGGTGCTGAACAACCTCGTCAGGTTCTCCTGACCAGCACACCACACGGCCGCCCGGCCCGGTGCACCAGCACCGGCCGGGCGGCCTTGGTGTCGAGGCAGAGGGACATATCCGGCCCCGCCCGCGACAACGTTGGGCACCCATAGTCGTTTCGTGAGCTGCCCTCGCGAGAAAGAGCAGGGCACACCATTGGTTTCCTCAGTAGCCACCACCCACACTTCACCAACCCTTCGACACACCGCCGCTCGTCCCTCACGGACGGCACTCAGGGAACAGAACATGTGCTTCCTGAGCAGCCCCCGGGACCACGCGGCGACGCGCATGTCCCAGATGCCGCGAGAACCGGGGCCACGGGTCAGGTGGAGACCACCACGGGCACAATCATGGGCCGACGCCGAAGCTTCCTCGAGACCCACGCACCCATGACCCGGCGGGTGACCTGCTGAAGCCGATGAACGTCGACGACGTCGTCGGCCAGCGCCTCCTTGAGTGCCTTGGCGACCTCGTTGCGCACGCCCTCGAAGACCGACTCGTCCTCGGCGAAACCGCGGGCGTGGATGTCCGGCCCGCTGATCAGTTCCCTGGTGTGGAGGCTGACCACCGAGACGATGGAGATGAAACCCTCTTCGCCCAGCACCCGTCGATCGGTGAGCGAGTCGGTGATGTCACCCACCGTCTGCCCGTCCACGAAGATGTAGGAGGCGTCGACGCGACCCACCCGGCGGGCCTTGCCGTTGGCCAGGTCAATGACGTCACCGTCCTCGGCAACGATCACTCTCTCGGCCGGAACACCAGTGGAAATGGCCAGCTTCGCGTTGGCGATCAGGTGACGGATCTCCCCGTGGACCGGCAGCACATTGCGGGGCTTGAGGATGTTGTAGCAGTACAGCAACTCGCCGGCGGAGGCGTGGCCGGAGACGTGGACCATCGCATTGGCCTTGTGGACCACCTGGGCCCCCAGCTTGGAGAGGCCGTTGATGACCCGGTACACGGAGTTCTCGTTGCCGGGAATGAGCGACGACGCCAGCAGCACCACGTCGCCGGGGCCCACCGACACCACGGGGTGCTCCTGGCTGGCGATGCGGCTCAGCGCAGCCATCGGCTCACCCTGGGATCCGGTGGACACGATGACCACCTTGTTCTTGGGGTACTTGTCGATGTCGCGCATCTCGATGAGGGTGTCGCCCGGGACCGTCAGGAAGCCCAGGTCCCGTGCGATGGCCATGTTGCGGACCATGGAGCGGCCCACGTAGACCACCTTGCGACCGTGCTTCACCGCGAGGTCGAGGACCTGCTGGATCCGGTGGACGTGGCTGGCGAAGCTCGCCACGATCAGCTTCTGGTGGGCGGTCTCGAACACCCGCGACATTGCCGGTTCGATGTCCTTCTCCGGCGTGGTGAAGCCGGGAACCTCGGCGTTGGTGGAGTCCACCATGAAGAGGTCCACGCCTTCCTCGCCGAGCCGGGCGAAGGCCCGCAGGTCGGTGATGCGACCATCCAGCGGCAGCTGGTCCATCTTGAAGTCACCCGTGTGCAGGACCATGCCCGCCGACGTGCGGATGGCCACGGCCAGCGCGTCAGGGATGGAGTGGTTGACGGCGACGAATTCGAAGTCGAATTTGCCGACCTTGATCCTGTCGCCCTCCCTGACCTCGTGCAGTTGGTGGCCCCGGATGCGGTGCTCCTTGAGCTTGTTCGCGAGGAACGCCAGCGTCAGCCTCGACCCGTAAATGGGAATGTCCGGGCGCTTGCGCAGCAGGTAGGGGACCGCACCGATGTGGTCCTCGTGGCCGTGTGTGAGGACCAGGGCGGAGATGTCGGCCAGCCGGTCGTTGAGGTTGTTCAGCGCGGGGAGGATGAGGTCAACGCCGGGGTGGTGTTCCTCGGGGAACAGCACGCCACAGTCGACGAGTGCGATCTCACCGTCGATCTCGAAAGACGCCATGTTACGACCCACGTCGCCGAGGCCTCCGAGCGGGGTGATGCGCAGGGTCCCGGGCTTGACCGGTGGTGGCGTCTTCAGATCAGTCATTGCTTCAGGCTAGTGGACCCGCGCCGACGCGGGGACCCGGCTCGGCACTGTCTCATAGACTGTCCCCATGCCCGTGCCTGATTCCGTCCGTTTGGCCATGCCCGCAGAAGCGGTCGACGTTGCCCGCCTGCAACGCCGCTCGTGGTCCTCGGTGCCAGTCCTGGCGGACGCGATGACGGGAATCTCTGCAGACGAGACCGTGCGTGCCTGGCATGACGCCATCGTCAAGCCCCCACTGGCGCACTGCCGTGTGCTGGTCGCGATCGGCGACGGGGCCATCGTCGGTTTTGCTGTCACCGGCCCCAGCAACGATCCCGACGCCGAGCCCACGGACGGCCTCATCGCCGAATTCGTCGTGGACGAACCGAGCATCGAGGCGGGCCACAGCTCACGCCTCATCAACGCGGCCGTGGACACACTGAGGGCCGATGGCTACCAGGTGGCCACCATGTGGCTCCCCACTGATGCCGATGCGACCCGCGAGTTCCTCGTGGGGTGCGGCTGGGGCACCGACGGTGCCCACCGCGAGATGGGCCCGGAGGACGGTGACGTCTCCATGAAGCTCATCCGGCTCGTGACCGACATCACCACTGCCTGAGCGCCTCCTCAGCGGCGGGCCCCACCGTCGATCTGTGGTGATCCGGGGCTTTCGAGGTCACACCCGGGAGGGCGTGTCGGGACGCCCGGGTGACGTGGGCTGGCCCCTGGTGTGGATCTGATGTCGACAGACTGACATCCCGACAACACTGGAGCCGGCTAGAGGCCGAGGACCGTCTCGATGCCCTCGGTGAGCCCGGGGTGGTCGACGACGTGACGGATGCCAGCCAGGACTCCGGGCATGAAACTGGTGCGCTCAAAGCTGTCGTGGCGGATCGTGAGGGTCTCCCCCGTGGCCCCCAGCAGCACCTCCTGGTGCGCGACGAGACCCTGCAGACGGACGCCGTGGATGTGGATGCCGTCCACCACTGCGCCGCGGGCGCCGTCGTCGTGAACGGTGGCGTCGGGGACCGCACCCATGGACGCCGCGGCACGCGCGGCGGCAATCCTCCGGGCGGTGCTCACAGAGGTGCCAGACGGCGCATCAACCTTGTTCGGGTGGTGCAGTTCGATGATCTCCACGCTGGGGTAGAACCTTGCTGCCTGCTCGGCGAAGCTCATCATCAAGACTGCGCCGATGGAGAAGTTGGACGCGATCAGGATCCCGACGCCGGGATTCTGCTCGCAGAGCGCAGCCACCCTCGCGAGGCGTTCCGCGGTGAACCCGGTGGTGCCGATCACCATGTGGATGCCGCGTGCAGCGCACCACTCGATGTTGTCCATCACTGCGCCGGGATGGGTGAAGTCCACCGCCACCTGCGCGTCGGACAGCAGCTCACGGTCGTCGTCCACGTCGACCCCGGCCACCAGTTGCAGGTCCCCGGCCCTCTCCACGGCCCGGACGGCCTCCGCGCCCATCCTTCCGCCGGCCCCGAAGACTCCCACTCGAATCTGGTCCATGTTTCCTGCCCCATCCCTCGTACCCTGCATTGAGTCCCAAGTTCTACCAGCGACCAGTGTCGCCCACCAACAGAAACAACGGGTGGACCCCCCGCTGGGGGCCCACCCGTTGCTCAGTGACTGCGTGTGCCTCAGTTGGCGTCTGCGGTCTCTTCGTCCACGACGGGGATCAGCGACAGCTTGCCCCTGTCGTCGATGTCAGAGATCTCCACCTGCAGCTTCTGCCCGACGGACAGGATGTCCTCCACGTCGTCCACGCGCTTGCCGCCGGCGAGGCCGCGGAGCTTGGAGATGTGCAGGAGGCCGTCCTTGCCGGGCAGCAGCGACACGAAGGCACCGAAGCTGGTGAGCTTCACGATGGTGCCCATGAAACGCTCGCCCCGCTCGGGCATGTGCGGGTTCGCGATGGCGTTGATCATCGCGACAGCCGCATCGGCCTGCTCACCGGAGGTGGCGCCCACGTAAATGGTGCCGTCGTCCTCGATGGAGATGTTGGCGCCCGTGTCATCCTGCATCTGGTTGATGATCTTGCCCTTCGGGCCGATGATCTCGCCGATCTTGTCGACGGGGATGCGCACCGTAATGATCCGGGGAGCGTACTGGCTCATCTCGTCGGGCACATCGATGGCCTCACCCATGACCTCGAGGAGCGTGTGACGCGCCTCGCGGGCCTGGAGAAGGGCCTTCTGCAGCTCGGAGGCCGGGATGCCGTTGAGCTTCGTGTCCAGCTGGAGGGCCGTGACGAAGTCCGGCGTGCCGGCCACCTTGAAGTCCATGTCGCCCAGGGCATCCTCGGCGCCAAGGATGTCGGTGAGTGCGACGTAGCGCGTCTCACCGTCAACCTCGTCGCTCATGAGGCCCATGGCGATACCGGCCACGGGTGCCTTCAGCGGCACACCGGCGTTGAGCAGGGACAGCGTCGAGGCGCAGACCGAACCCATCGAGGTGGAACCGTTGGAGCTCAGTGCCTCCGAGACCTGACGGATCGCGTAGGGGAACTCCGTGCGGGTGGGGAGGATCGGCAGGATGGCGCGCTCTGCGAGTGCGCCGTGACCGATTTCGCGACGCTTCGGCGAACCGACGCGTCCCGTCTCACCCGTGGAGAACGGCGGGAAGTTGTAGTTGTGCATGTAGCGCTTGGTGGACTCCGGTGACAGCGAGTCGATGCGCTGCTCCATGTCCAGCATGTTCAGCGTGGAGACACCCAGGATCTGGGTCTCGCCGCGCTGGAACAGTGCCGAGCCGTGGACGCGGGGGATGATCGCGACCTCGGCGGAAAGCTCCCTGATGTCACTGGGGCCACGGCCGTCGATGCGGATGCCCTCGATGAGGGTGCGGCGACGAACGAGCTTCTTCGTCAGCGCCTTCATGGCTGCGGAGATCTCGCTGGTGCGGTCAGCGAAGCGCTCGGCGAGCTGCTCGGTGACGTCCTGGCGAATGCCGTGCGTGGCCTCGTCGCGCTCCTGCTTGCCGGAGATCGTCATGGCCTCGGCGACACGGGCGGAGGCGAGCTCCTCCACGGCGGCGAAGACGTCGTCCTCGTAGTCGCGGAAGATGGGGAAGTCGCGGGTCTCGCGCGGCAGCTTGGCGGCGAGCTCGGACTGGGCATCACAGAGGACCTTGATGAACGGCTTGGCAGCCTCGAGGCCCTGACCCACAACCTCTTCGGTGGGTGCAGTCTTGCCCGCACGCACGAGCTCCCAGGTGGCATCCGTGCCGCCGGCCTCCACCATGGTGATGGCGACGTCGCCGTCGGGCAGGACACGCCCGGCCACGACCATCTGGAAGGCGGAGGTTGCGGACTGCTCCACGGTCGGGAAGCAGACCCAGGCGTCATCGATCAGTGCGACGCGGACGCCACCGATCGGCCCGGTGAAGGGCAGGCCAGCCAGCGTGGTGGACATCGAGGCCGCGTTGATGGCGACGACGTCGTACAGGTGGGTGGGGTTGAGCGACAGCACGTCGACGACAACCTGGACCTCGTTGCGCAGACCCTTCACGAAGGCGGGGCGCAGCGGGCGGTCGATGAGGCGGGCCGTCAGGATGGCGCCCTCGCCGGGGCGGCCTTCGCGACGGAAGAACGAGCCGGGGATGCGACCTGCGGCGTACATGCGCTCTTCGATGTCAACCGTCAGCGGGAAGAAGTCGATGGAGTCCCGCGGGTTCTTGGACGCGGTGGTGGCGGCGAGCAACATCGTGTCACCGTCGAGGTACACGGCGGCCGAGCCGTCGGCCTGCTGTGCGAGCAGTCCGGCTTCGAACCGGACGACGTGGCGCCCGTGGGCACCGTTGTCAATGATTGCTTCGGAGAATTCGAGACCTGGTCCTTCCATGGACAGTCTCCTTTCAGTTGGTGGGGTGCTACCCCGCCCCAGTGGGGGCGTTTCGCGTGGTCCACCGGTCTTCGATCGAGGTCCGCGGGGGCGCTTGATGGCACCCGAAGACCACTACCGAGGACAGATGAGACCTCCAGCGGGCAGCGTGAAACCTTGCTATGTAGTTGTGACCTGAGTGTATCCTGCATGCCCGGAAATGGGCGAAGAGCAGCGCCCCGCCAGAGGCGGGGGCTGCTCTTCGTCCAGAATTCGGGTGATGCGAATCAGCGGCGCAGGCCGAGGCGGGCGATGAGCTCGCGGTAGTGCTCGACGTCGTTCTTCATGACGTAGTTGAGCAGACGGCGACGCTGGCCGACCATCAGCATGAGGCCACGACGGGAGTGGTGGTCATGCTTGTGCATCTTCAGGTGCTCCGTGAGGTGTGCGATCCTGGCGGACAGCAGGGCAACCTGCACATCCGGCGATCCGGTGTCACCCTCGGCGGTTGCGTACTCTTCGATGATCTGCTTCTTGTTGACAGCTTCCATGCGGGGGCTCCTTCGGTTCGCTGCACGGCGCCCCGTTGCGGAGTGCATCTGGGGCTCTTGGGCTTCCGTGGCCGATCAAACGGCAACCCCACAACATTACCACGCACCCGTCCCCATCACCCATTCGTCCCCCTCCCCCCTCACCTGACTTGCAGGGTCCATGTGCACGGCACACCATGCGCCAGATAGGGTGGCGGTGCCCGGCCCGTGAGGTCCTGTTAGGAGTTTTCATGTCCATCGTTGTGCGTACCGCCACTGCAGCAGACCTTTCCGCCATTCGTCAGCATCTCGGTCAGACCGATCCCCGCCTCGTGGATGAGCATTTCCGCCTGCAGGATCTGGGTCAGATGTACTTCGCGGTGGCGCTCGACGGCGACGAGATCGTGGGCACCGCCCTGCTGGACCTGAACTCCGAAATGACACCCGAGCTGCGCAACATGTTCGTGGCGCCGTCGGCCCGACGCCGCGGAGCCGGCCGCGCCCTGTCCCAGTGGGTGGAGCAGAAGGCCCGCGAGGAAGGTCACACCGCCGTTTTCCTGGCTGTTGACCCCAACAACGAGAAGGCCGTTCCGCTGTACGTCTCGCTGGAGTACCACCCCACGGGTGAGCACCTCTTCGTGGAGGCGCCGGAGGTCGAGCAGGTACCGGACCCGTCCCGCGCCAGCTCCCACTACGCCATCTACAAGAAGTCACTCACCGCACGCTGAGCAGTGCGTCGTGGTCGTCGCAGAGCGCCGGCGACACGGTGCTTGGCGCGCGTCAGCCGTCGAGGCCCAGCACCACGCGGCAGTGGCTGATGTCCTGGTCCATCTGCGAAATGAGACCCTCGATGCCGTCGAACTTCACCTGGCCGCGCAGGCGGTCGACGAAATCGACGACGATCTCCTCGCCGTACAACTCCAGATCGGTGCGGTCCAGCACGTAGGTCTCCACGCGACGGTCGACGCCGTTGAAAGTGGGATTGGAGCCCACCGAGATGGCGGCAGGCAGCCTGAGCCCGTCCGTGGCGCTCAGCCAGCCGGCGTAGACACCGTCAGCGGGCACTGCCATGTCTGACGGGACCGGCAGGTTCGCCGTCGGGTAACCGAGTTCACGTCCGCGCTGGTCGCCCATGACCACCACACCGCGCACACGGAACGGGCGCCCCAGGTGCTCCGCGGCCCCCGCCACGTCACCGTCGGCCAGTGAGGTCCGGATCAGCGTGGAGCAGGTGACGATGTCGTTGATGGACTCCAGAGCCAGATGGACCACTTCGAAGTGCCCCTGCCCGAGGCGCGCCAGTTCGGCAACGTCACCGGCGGCCCGGTGGCCGAAGCGGAAGTTCTCCCCCACCACGACGCGCGACGGTTCCAGGGGCAACACGAAACGCTCCACGAACTCGCGGGGACTGAGCTGGGCAACGGCCTCGGTGAAGTTCACCACTCGCACTTCGCGCGCGCCGGCGGCCTTCAGCAGGTCAATGCGGGAGTGGAGATCCCCGAGCAGCTTGGGTGCCTTGTCGGGGCGCAGCACCGACATGGGGTGCGGCCAGAATGTGATCACCACGAGGGGGTCACCGTGGGACTGCATGGCCTCCCTGAGGACGCGCTGATGCCCAAGGTGCACTCCATCGAAGTTCCCGATGGCAACGACCGTGCTCACGGGGTCTCCCCCGGCTCGGGAGCCACGAGCACCGCCAGCGGACGTGAACCGTCGCCGTCCGGCCTGTAGAGGGCCAGCAGCTCATCCTGCGGTGAGAGCATGCCGGTCACCTCGGCGGGGACGGCCATCTCCAGTCGACGACCCACGAGGATGTCTGCCGCCTGGGCGGCGCTCACGTCCACGCAGGGGAAGCTGAGGCGGGCGGCGTCGGCCATGGGCATGAGCGTGGGCGCGTCGTCCTGCAGGACCACAGCAGAGGAGAGGTCGTAGCCACCGATGCGTGTGCGGCGCAGGGCCGTGAGGTGGCCGCCCACGCCGAGGGCGTCACCGAGGTCGCGGGCGATGGCCCTGATGTAGGTGCCCGTCGAGCAGGCCACGTCCACGTCGACGTCGCAGACCCCATCGCCGGGGCGGACGTCGAGGATCTCCAGGTGCGACACCTCGACATCACGGGATTTCAGCTGGACTGTTTCACCGTCACGCACCAGTTTGTAGGCGCGCTGGCCGTTGACCTTGATGGCCGAGACACTGCTGGGCACTTGGCTGATGTGGCCGCGGAGCGGTCCGCACGCCTCATCGATGACGTCGAGCGTCAGGTGGGAGGCGTCGGCGACGGGCTCGACGGTGCCCTCGGCGTCGTCCGTGGTGGAGCGCTCACCCAGACGGATGGTGGCCAGATAGGACTTGTCGTGCAGGGCCAGGTGGCCGAGCAGTCGCGTGGCCCGGTTGACGCCGAGAATGAGCACACCCGTGGCCATCGGGTCGAGGGTGCCGGCGTGGCCCACCTTGCGTGTTCCAAGGAGCCGGCGAAGTGTGCCGACCACTTGGTGCGAGGTGAGCCCGCCGGGCTTGTCCACCACGACGATGCCCGAGCCGACGGTCCCAGGAGAGGGCGTCACTCGTCGTCGTCACTCTCTTCACGCGGCTTCTTGTACGGGTCCGCATCGCCGGCGAAGGTTTTGCCGTCGGAGTGCGAGGCGGCCTCCGCGTCGAGGGTCTGGACCCGGGCCAGCAGGTCCTCCATGCTCTTGGCCACCTCAGGGGTGGCGTCAAGCATGAACGCCAGCGACGGGGTGAACTTCATCCCCAACTGGCCCCCGACGGTTGAGCGGAGCATGCCCTTGGCGGACTCCAGCGCGGCCGCGGTTGCGGCTCGGTCATCTTCGTCACCGAGCACGGTGTAAAAGGCCGTGGCCTCACGGTTGTCGCCGGTGAGGCGGACTTCCGTGAGGGTCACGAACCCAAGGCGGGGATCCTTGACACGACGTTCAATCGTCGTCGCCAGAATCACCTTGATCTGGTCCGCCAGCTTGGCGTTGCGGGGGTTTGCCATGATTCCTCCTGGTTGGCCGAAGCCGACGGACCGGACGAGAGCGATCAGGACCGCTCGCGCTCCACCATTTCGTAGGTCTCCACGATATCGCCGATGCGGATGTCGTTGAAGTTGGACAGGGTCATGCCGCACTCGAAGCCCTCACGGACCTCCGTGGCGTCATCCTTCTCCCGACGCAGCGAAGCGATCGAGGTTTCAGAGATGACGACACCGTCGCGCAGCAGGCGACCCTTCTGGTTCCGGCGGATGGTGCCATCCAGCACCATGCAGCCGGCGATGTTGCCGAACTTCGAGCTGCGGAAGATCTCGCGGATCTCCATCCGGCCCCGTGTCTCCTCGGCGTAGATCGGCTTGAGCATGCCCTTGAGCGCTGCTTCGATCTCGTCGATGGCGGAGTAGATGACGGAGTAGAACCGCATGTCCACGTTCTCGCGGTCGGCCATCTGCTGTGCGTGCACAGTGGGGCGCACGTTGAAGCCGATGATGACGGCCTTCGAGGCGGCTGCCAGGGAGACGTTGGTCTCCGTGATGGCACCCACACCGCGGTCGATGACACGCAGCGAGACTTCCTCGCCCACGTCGATCTTGGACAGCGCATCCTCGAGTGCTTCCACCGAGCCCGCGCCATCGCCCTTGAGGATGAGCAGCAGTTCCTGCGTCTCGCCCCTCTCGAGCTGCTCGAACAGCTGGTCCAGCGTCTTGCGACGTGAACCGACTGCCTGGGCTGCGGCACGCATCCGCGATCCACGCTTGTCGGCGATCTGGCGTGCCATACGGTCGTCGTCGACGACCAGCACGTTGTCGCCGGCGCCGGGAACAGCGGTGAGTCCGAGGACCTGCACCGGCATCGACGGTGGGGCCTCAGTGAGGTTCTCACCCTTGTCGTTGATCAGGGCACGCACGCGGCCGTAGGCCGAGCCTGCCACGATCGATTCCCCGATGCGCAACGTTCCACGGTGGATGAGCACGGTCGCGACGGGGCCGCGGCCCTTGTCGAGGTGCGCCTCGATGGCAACACCCTGTGCAGGCATGTCGGGGTTGGCGCGCAGGTCAAGTGCTGCGTCAGCGGTCAGGACGACCGCTTCCAGCAACCTGTCGAGGCCCTCGCCCGTCAGTGCGGAGACGTCGACGAACTGCGTGTCGCCCCCGTACTCCTCCGGGATGAGACCGAACTCGGAGAGCTCGCCGCGAACCCGCACCGGGTCCGCTGCTTCCTTGTCGATCTTGTTCACCGCGACGACAACCGGGATTCCGGCCGCCTTGGCGTGGTTCAACGCCTCGATCGTCTGCGGCATGACGCCGTCATCCGCCGCCACCACGAGAACCGCGATGTCAGTGGATTTGGCACCACGGGCACGCATGGCGGTGAACGCCTCGTGGCCGGGGGTGTCGATGAAGGTGATGCCACGGTCAACGCCGTCGATCGTGGTCTGCACCTGGTAGGCCCCGATGGCCTGCGTGATACCGCCGGCCTCGCCACCCGCCACGTTGCTCTTGCGGAGCGTGTCGAGCAGTCGCGTCTTTCCGTGGTCCACGTGGCCCATGACGGTGACGACCGGCGGACGTGCCGCAAGGTCGTCCTCGTCGCCGAGGTCCTCTCCGAACTCCAGGTCGAAGCTCTCGAGCAGCTCGCGGTCCTCGTCCTCAGGCGAGACGACCTCGATGTTGTACTCAAGCTCCGCACCCAACACCTCGAGGGTGTCGTCGGAGACCGACTGGGTGGCCGTGACCATCTCGCCCAGGTGGAACAACACCTGCACGAGCGACGCCGCGTCGACGCCAATCTTCTCGGCCAGGTCGCTCAGCGAAGCGCCGCGGCGCAGACGTACGGTCTGGCCACCGCCCTTGCGGAGCCGGACGCCACCAATCGCGGGCGCCTCCATCTGGTCGAACTCTTGCCTGCGCTGCTTCTTCGACTTGCGTCCGCGTCGACCACCGGCACCGCCGCGCCCGAAGGCACCCTGCGTACCGCCGGGACGACCACGGCCACCGCCGCCACCGGGGCGACCGGCGAAACCGCCCATGGGCGGACCACCGACACCACCGGGTGCGCCGCCTGGACGACCGCCACCGCCGCCGCCGCCACCGGGGCGACCGCGGCCGCCACCGGGACCACCCGGACCGCCGGGACGACCACCGCGTGCGGGGGCTGCTCCGATCTGGGCCGACTGCTGCTTGGGCATCATGGCCGGGTTGGGACGCGGCATGCCGGAGGCACCACCGGTTCCACCGGGGCGCGGCATGCGCTCACCGGGGGCACCGTCACGACGGGGGGCGGCGCCGGGCGCGCCGGCTCCACCCTCGGGGCGGGGACGACGCTGCTGCGTGCCCATGCCCTGTGCCGGTGCGAAGGGGTTGTTGCCGGGGCGGGGTCCGCTGGGCCGGCGAGCCGGTCCAGGGGTGGGTCCGCCAGCTCGTGGTGCACCGGGACGCGGTGACTGCGAGGGTGTTCCGCCGTCGCCTCGCTGGGCGGGGGCATGACGCTCCGCGCTCGGAGCGCTCGGGGTGCTGGGCCGCGCCGGGGGCGTGGAAGGACGGACGGGCGGCTTGGGTGCGGCGGGCTTGACCCCCGGCTTGGGGGCCGAGGCTGCGCCGGGCCTGGGTGCCGACGGGGAGGACTGCGTCGCCGGAGTGGTCTGTGCGGCCGGGGCGGCGGGCGCCGTCGGTGCTGCAGGGGTGACGGATGCCGCGGGTGCTGCCGGGGTGGGCTTTGCCGCTGCGGGGCTGGCTGGCTGGGCAGGGGTCGGCTTCGGTGCGCCGGGGGTTGCTGCCGGGCGCGCATCAGCGGCCGGCGCGGCTTCGGGCTTGTCCGTGGTGCCCAAGGTCTCACGCAGCTTGCGCACGACGGGCGCTTCCAGCGTGGAGGACGGACCGCGGACGTATTCGCCCATTTCGTTCAGCTTGTTCAACAGCTCTTTGCTGGTGATTCCAACTTCTTTTGCGATCTCATGAACGCGAGGCTTGGCCACTACTCTCCTTTGAAAGGACCAGACCTCTGTCCGGACCTATTGATTGGGTGTGTTGCTCATCGGTAATTACTCATCGAGTGGTCATGAGCGTTAGCCCACTTTCTGGTTGCGCCGGAGTCTTCCGACGTTGCGATGATGGTGCCGGGCGCGAGTGAGCGCCGGACCGTCGTCCACCTTACCGCGTCGCCGCCGTCTCATCCCAATCAGAGGGCGGCTGGGCCGTCCACAGGGCTCCGGGACCGAAGAAACGCTGCACCGCGCGCCGCTGCTCCGCCACCTTCCAGCAGGCGGGGTCACGGTGCAGGTAGCCCCCGCGCCCCGGAAGTCGGGGCGCGGTCCCGTCGATGACGTCGTCGCCCACGCGGACCAGCCGGAGCAGCTCCGACTGGGCGCTGCGTCCCCGGCAACCCAGACAGGTCCGCACGGGTGGTTCGGGGGCCAGCTCAGTGCTCCACGACGGTGTCGGGCTGGATGTCGATGCGCCAGCCGGTGAGGCGCGCCGCCAGGCGAGCGTTCTGACCCTCCCGGCCGATGGCCAGGGACAGCTGGTAGTCCGGGACGATGGCCCGGCAGGAGCGCGCGGCGGGGTCCACGACCGTGACGGAGATGACCTTGGCCGGGGACAGTGCGGCGGCGACGAACTTCGTGGGGTCCTCGGACCAGTCGACGATGTCGATCTTCTCGCTGCCCAACTCGTTGGTGATGGCCCGGACACGTTGGCCCATGGGGCCAATGCACGCACCCTTGGCCGAGACGGTGGGGTTGTTGCTGCGCACGGCGATCTTGGTGCGGTGACCCGCCTCCCGAGCGATCTCCATGATGTCCACCACCCCCTGAGCAATCTCGGGCACCTCGAGCGCGAAGAGCTTCCTCACCAGGTGGGGGTGGGTGCGGGACACAACCACCTGCGGGCCCTTCAGCTCACGTCGGACGCTCACCACGTACACCTTGAGCCGCTTGCCGTGGGAGTAGTCCTCGCCGGGGACCTGCTCGGCGAGCGGCATGATGGCCTCCATGGCGCCGAGGTCGACGCGCACGGTCTTGGAATCCCTGTCCGCCTGCACCATCCCGTTGAGGATGTCACCCTCGTGTCCGGCGAAGTGGCCGAACTTCTGGTCGTCCTCCGCCTCCCGTAGGCGCTGGAAAATCACCTGTCGGGCCGTGGAGGCAGCCACCCGACCGAAGTCGGAGGGGGTGTCGTCGTAGTAGCCCACCACCTCGTCGTCATCGCCGAACTCGGGGGCGAGGACCGACACCTTGCCGGACTTGCGGTCGATCTCCACCTTCACTCCCCGCAGGGGATGCTCCGTCTTGTCGTAGGCGTTGAGGAGGGCGTCCTCCAGGGTGGTGATGAGGTAATCCATGGGGATTTCCTTGTCGCGCTCGATGGCGCGCAGCGCAGCCAGATCAATATCCATGATCAGGCCTCCTCGTCCGTGTCGGTGGTCTCGTCGTCGGACTCGGCGTCCTCGTCCTCGTCCTCGTCGGACTCCGACTCTTCGTCGCCATCGGACTCCGGCGCCTCGTCGACGCTGGAGTCGACGGTCTTGGCCTTGGGGGGATTCATCTCCACCTGCACCACGGCCTTGTCGATCTCGGCCAACTGGCGGGACATCTCTTTGCCCTTGACGTCCAGCACCACCTCGTCCTGCGTCACGGAAAGGATGCGGCCCGTGATCTCCGACGTACCCACCGTCACGGTCACGAGCCGGCCGACGTTGCGGCGGAAGTGCTTGGCCTGTGTCAGCGGCTTGCTGACACCGCGGCTGCTGACCTCCAGCGTGAAGGGTGAGGCGCCCACGGCGTCGCTGACGTCGAGTGCGGCCGAGATCTGCGAAGCAGCTGCGGAGATGTCGTCCAGCAGGGGGCCTGTGCCGTCAGGGCCGTCGCCGTCCACCGTGATGCGCAACAGTGAACGCCTACCCATGGGCTTGACGTCGAGTTCGTCGAGCTCCAGCCCGTGCCAGGTGAGGATGGGAGCGATGAGCTCCGTGAGCTGTTGTTCGTGCATGCGGGTGCTCCGATTTAAGTTGTGGGCTCAGTTCGTGAACGCCCAATCATACGGGTCCCGGCAGCCTTCGCCAGCCAGCCCTGCAACCGATCTGGCAGGAAGCCCCGTTCCCGTCCGCCGCCACAACTACGATCAGGATCAGCCAACGTGAAGCCCGAGACCAGGAGGTCACCATGACAAGCACGGATGCCACACAGCTGTGGCTGGTTCGCCACGGGGCGACGCAGTGGTCACAGTCCGGCCAGCACACGTCGGTGACGGACCTCCCCCTGCTCACGGAGGGTGATGAGGACGCGCGGCGCGTGGGTGCACGGCTGGCTGGTACCGACTTCGGTCTGGTCCTCACCAGCCCGCGCCGACGAGCCCGAGACACGGCAGCAGGCGCCGGTTTCCCGGATGCCGAAACGGACGACGACCTCGTGGAGTGGGCATACGGCCCCGGCGAAGGGCTGACGTCGGACGAGATCCGAAAGAAGGTTCCGGGCTGGCGCATCTGGACGCACGGGGCACCGAAGTTCGAGCGGGACGGGTACGAGCCGGGTGAAACCCTGGAGCACATCTCGGTGCGGCTCCAACGTGTGGTGGACCGGGTGAGGGCATCCGGCGTCGAACGCGCCATCGTGTTCGCGCACGGCCACTCGCTACGCGCGCTCGCCATGGAATGGCTGGGCGTGGAGGTGGCGATGGCAAAGCACTTCCCCCTCCAGACGGGCACCATCAGCGTGCTGGGCTACGAGAAGGACAACCCGGCCATCGTGCGCTGGAACGCTGAGGACTGAGCCAGCCACTGCGCGCCGTCGGGGGGAGGACGGTTAGGGTGTCCCCCATGCACGCGACCCGCCGGAGCCTCCTCCAGCTCCCCCTGCTGGCAGCCCTGGCGGGGTGCACCACCAGCCCGGTCGTCCAGGGATCCCCCGGCCCAGCAGCAGAACCGATTGCGCCCACGCGGACTTCGCAGGCCGCGGCAGCCGCGGACTGGGTGGCCGGGTTCGCGGCCCTCATCGGTGACGCGACGCTGACGGCGGCCAGTTGGGGCGCCACACCACAGCATCTCGCATGGCTTGACGCCGTCGCGAAACAGTCTTCAGCGCATGGGTCGCGCGTGGAGTCCGAGGATCCGGTGACGGGTGGCACCGTTGATTTCCCTCCCGCCAGCCCCACACCCGCACAACCCGCCACGGCAGCCACGCCCGCCGACGTCGTCGCCCTGCTCACCGCCCGCGTGGCTGAGGGCTCGCCGGTGCTGCAGGCTGCCATCGCCACGGCCGGAAGCGGGGCTGAGAGGCTGCTGTACGCATCCATCGCCACCGCCTCGGCAGCCAGTCTGCGTCCGGACCTCCCCCCCGCAGAGGGCGGCGCCGAACCCGCCCCCTTCGCCGACCCTGACGTGTCGGCGTCGCTGGCGCTCGCGCTGGGCCATGTCCTGGCGCTCGTGCGGGCCCTGGAGGTGGGCCTCGGGCGGCTGTCCCGGAAGGATCCACTGCTGGATGCAGGAACACTGCGTCTGGACGGCGCCCGGGCGCTGCGCAATCAGCTCCTGGCCGCCATCACGGGTGACGCGCCCGAGGGCGGCACATGGGAACTGCCCAACGCCATGTCCACGCCGGCGGAGATCCGTTCGGCCTGGTCTGCACTGGAGGCCAATGTCCTCGATGCCATCGGCGTGGTGGTGGCCGCCGACACGACGAGCGCCGCCACGTGGCTGACGGCAATGCTCGCGCAGGTGCAGTGGGTGCACCAGTGGGGCGGACGCCTGCCGAACTGGCCCGGATGGGTCGCGCGCTGAGCCGTGGCAAAGCCTGAGGGCGCTCGAGGCGCCCGCAGACCACGTGTCAGCGACCGGCAAGCTCCAGCACAGCGCTGACGGCATCCGCGACGGCGACCTCACGACGTTCACCGGTGGCGCGGTTGCGCACCTCGACGACGCCGTCGACCAGGCCACGACCCACCACCACGATGATGGGCATGCCCAGGATCTCGCCGTCGGCGAACTTCACACCCGGGCTGGCCTTGCGGTCGTCGACGAGCACGTCCAGCCCCCCCCGCTCCGACAGTGCGGCTGCGATACGGTCCGCCTCCTCGAAGACGGAGGCATCCTTGCCGGTGGCCAGGATCTGCACCTGGTAGGGCGCGAGCGCCAGGGGCCAGGAGAGGCCCTTGTCATCACAGGTGGCCTCCGCCACGGCGGCGACGGCGCGGGACACGCCCACGCCGTAGGAACCCATGGTGACGGTGACGAGTTTGCCGTTGCGGTCCAGCACCTTCAGGCCGAGGGCCTCGGCGTAGCGGCGTCCGAGCTGGAAGATGTGCCCCATCTCTATGCCGCGGGCGAGTTGCATGGGACCGGATCCGTCGGGGGCCGGGTCGCCCTCGCGGACGTCGGCGACGTCCAGGACGCCGTCGGGGGTGAAGTCACGGCCCACGGTGACGCCGCTCAGGTGCTGGCCGACGGTGTTGGCGCCGCTGACCCAGTGGGTGCCGGTGACCACGCGCGGGTCGACGACGTAGCGGATGCCGGACGTGGACTCCTCGCCGAGGACCGCCTCCCCCGTGGCGGTGACGGGGCCCATGAAGCCGACCTTCAGTGACGGGTACTTCTCGAAGTCCTCAGCGGTGAACGGGAGGGCCACTGACGGTTCGAAGGCCGCCTCGAGTCGCTTGGCGTCGACTCCACGGTCGCCCGGTACCCCGATGGCCAGGGGCTCGCTGGTGCCATCCGGGTGCGTGACGAGGAAGACAAGGTTTTTCAGCATCTGGTCCGCCGTCCAGGGGTGGTCCTGGGCATGCTCGGCATTGAGGAGATCCACGACGGCGGCGATACTGCTGGCCAGAGGGGTGTCCACAACAGCGATGGCCGGAGCATCCTCGATGGGCAGGGCGTCGGGTACGGCGATGCGCACGGCCTCGACGTTCGCGGCGTAACCACCGGGTGAGCGCACGAACGTGTCCTCACCATTGGCGGCCACGGCCAGGAACTCCTCCGAAGCCGAACCACCCATGGCACCGGCCATGGCGGAGACGATCACGTACTCCAGTCCGAGGCGGTCGAAGATGCGCACGTAGGCGTCACGGTGCGCCTGGTAGCTGGCGTTCAGCCCCTCGTCGTCGATGTCGAACGAGTAGGAGTCCTTCATGACGAACTCGCGTCCCCGCAGCACCCCGGCACGGGGACGCGCCTCGTCGCGGTACTTGGTCTGGATCTGGAACAGTGACAGCGGTAGGTCCTTGTACGAGTTGTACATGTCCTTGACCGTGAGGGTGAAGATCTCCTCGTGCGTGGGGCCGAGCAGCATGTCATTGCCCCTGCGGTCCTGCAGACGGAAAAGGTTGGCACCGTAGTCGCTCCACCGGTTCGTCGCCTCGAAGGGTTCGCGGGGCAGCAGCGCCGGGAAGTGCACTTCCTGGGCACCCATCGCCACCATCTCCTCGCGGACAACGGTCTCCACCTTCTGCAGCACTTTCAGCCCCAGGGGCAACCATGAGTAGATGCCGGGTGCGACGCGCCGGATGTAGCCGGCGCGGACCAGCCAGCGGTGGCTGGGGACCTCGGCGTCGGCGGGATCATCCCGCAGCGTGCGGACGAACAGGCGGGACATCTTCTCGATCACGGGTTTCCTCACAGTGCAGTGGACTCCGCCAAACTCTATCCCCTGCGGGCCGCGCGACCATTGTGCATGTGACCCGGTGGCGTGCAGACCCCGGGTCGTCTCCGATTCTCCGGCGCCCCACCTCAGTAGTGGACCGTCGACAGTGAGCCGACGTGTTCGAATCCGAGGTGCTCATAGGACTTGATGGCGGGGATGTTGAAGTCGTTGACGTACAGCGACACCACGTTGTGGGTGCGCGCGACCTCCTGCAGCATCCCGGCCATCGCCGGGACGGAGAGGCCCTTGCCGCGGTGGTCCGGGTGGACCCAGACGCCCTGGAGTTGCGCCTGGTCGCGGAACTTCGGGCCGAGGTCCGCCTTGAAGATGACCTCGGACTTCTCCACGATGCCCCAGGCGTCGTGATTTTTCAGCCGCTCGGCCACGAACGACTCGTAGCCGGGACCGTACTTGTACGGCGACGACCCGATCTCCTCGGTGTACATGTGCACGGACGCGGCCAGGTAGGAATCGAAGTCGCGCATGGTGAGCAGCCGCACCCGCGGGTCTGCTTCGATGTCGGGGGCGCCGCGCCGCACCATGAGCGGCTGCGTCCGACGCACGTTGGCGTACGACCCCCAGCCGCCGGGCCACCGCTCCGCGAGCCCCACGAACAGGCCCAGTGCCGCCATGCTGGGGCCGAGGATCGACGATGCCCGCCGCAGGGGGCCAATGGCGTCGACAAACATCGGGATGGCGTCGGGGTCCAGGCCGGCAGGAAAGACGGTGCCGCCGTTGAGGCACACTGCCGTCAGAACGCCGTCGCGCTCGAACCCGTGCAGTTTCCCGAGTCGCCGGCGGTCGATGCCGAACATGGCCACCTTCGCTGCGAGGAACAGGGTCTCGATGGGGCGTTGCGCCAGCAACGCATCCACAGCGACCCTGTCGTCGGGTCCGAGCAGCCGGAGCCGGTTGCCCATGTCAGGAAACCAGGACCTCGGGCGAACCCACTTCACCCATTTCCGCTGCGAGGCGACGTGCCTCCACCAGCAGGGTCTCGACGATCTCTGACTCGGGGACGGTCTTGATGACCTCACCCCTCACGAAGATCTGGCCCTTGCCGTTGCCGGAGGCGACCCCCAGGTCCGCCTCGCGGGCCTCTCCGGGGCCGTTGACGACGCACCCCATGACAGCCACGCGCAGCGGTGCCTCCATGCCTTCCAGCCCGGCAGTCACAGCCTCGGCCAGCGCGTAGACGTCCACCTGAGCGCGTCCGCAGGACGGGCAGGAGACGATGTCCAGCTTGCGGGGGCGAAGGTTCAGCGACTCGAGGATCTTGAGTCCCACCTTCACCTCCTCGACGGGCGGGGCAGACAGGGACACGCGGATGGTGTCGCCGATGCCCTGGCTGAGCAACGCACCGAAGGCCACGGACGACTTGATGGTGCCCTGGAACGCCGGTCCCGCCTCGGTCACGCCGAGGTGCAACGGGTAGTCGCACTTCTCGCTGAGCAATTCGTAGGCACGCACCATGACGACGGGGTCGTTGTGCTTCACGGAGATCTTGAAATCGTAGAAACCGACGTCCTCGAACAGGGACGCCTCCCACAGGGCCGACTCCACGAGCGCCTCGGGCGTCGGCGCGCCGTACTTGGCGAGGATGCGCTTGTCGAGGGAGCCGGCGTTGACGCCGATGCGCAGCGAGATACCGGCACTGGAGGCCGCCTTGGCAATCTCGGCCACCTTGTTGTCGAACTGGATGATGTTGCCGGGGTTCACCCTCACGGCCGCACAACCCGCGTCGATGGCGGCGAAAACATAGCGCGGCTGGAAGTGGATGTCGGCAATCACGGGGATCTGCGACTTCTTGGCGATGATGTGCAGGACGTCGGCGTCGTCCTGACTGGGGACGGCGACGCGGACGATGTCGCAGCCCGTCGCGGTCAGTTCCGCAATCTGCTGCAGCGTCGCGTTGATGTCGGTGGTCTTGGTGGTGGTCATCGACTGGACGCTGATGGGCGCGTCGCCGCCAACGAACGTGGAACCCACCTTGATCTTCCGCGTCTTGCGGCGCGGGGCAAGGGTGGGGGGAGGGGCTGCGGGCATTCCGAGACTCACGGGCATGTGTCGATCCTAGAACAGTGAGATGGGTGTGATGATGTCGGCGAGTATGAGGACGACACCGCCGAGGAGCAGGAAGCCCCCGACAAGGTAGGCGACGGGCAGCATCCGGGCTGTGTCGACGGCCCCGGGATCGGGGCGGCCTCGCAGCCTGTTGACGCCACGGCGCAGCCATTCGTAGATGGCACCGGCTATGTGTCCACCATCCAGTGGCACGAGCGGTACGAGATTCAGCAGTGCAACAAACAGGTTGATGCTTCCGAGGAGGGACATCCAACTGGCCGCTCGGTCGGGCACGGGGATCCGTGTCTCGACGCTCAACTCCCCAGCCACCCGGCTTGCACCGACGATGGAGATGGGGCTGTTGACGTCGCGCGGCTGCCCCGTGACAAGGTCAACACCGACGTTCCAGATCCGTACGGGGAAGCTCGCCAGGGCGACCACGGACATCTTGGTCATGTCCCACATCTGGCTGGCGGTGGCACCCACCCCACCCCGGGCCAGTTCGTTGGTGGGTGACACACCGAAGAACCCGGCCTCAAGCGTCTTGGTGGGGTCAAGTCGGTCGGCCACTGCCGTGACGACGGTGTGGGTGGGGGCAAGCTCGACGCGCTGGCCGTCGCGTTCGACAACCACGCGGGCCTCCTGATCACGGTTGTCGCGGATGAGGTCGCCCATCTGCTCCCAACTGGTCAGGGGGACGCCGTTGAACGACACAAGATGGTCACCCACCCGCACCCCGGAGGCCGCTGCCGGCGTTGGGGGGTCCTGCTCGGTGCACTTCTTGACCTCGCGGTCGGCCGGGACGATGCAGTCACTGACGGTACTGACCACCAGTGTGGGCTGGTAGGTCCCGTGGAACAGGTTGATGCCGAGGAATATGACGAACGCCAGGAAGATGTTCATGGCGGGCCCGCCCAGCATCACGATGATGCGCTGCCACACAGGCTTCTGGTGGAACAGGCGACCGGCGTCTGCTGCGGTGATCTGCTCGTACTCGACGCTGCGCGCGTCGTCGGCCATCCGGCCCAGCCAGCCCTTCCTCCCACTCCGCTCCGGCGGGTACATGCCCAGCAGGCGCACGAAGCCTCCGAGCGGGAAGGCCTTGATGCCGTACTCGGTCTCCCCACGCTTCGTGGACCACAGGGTCTTCCCGAAGCCGATGAAGTACTGCGGCACCCGCACCCCGAAAATCTTCGCCGGGATCAGGTGGCCCACCTCGTGCAGTGCGATCGAGGCCATGATGAGGACGAAGAACAGGATGGCGAAGACGATGACCAGGAAAGTCGTCATGGACGCTCCCCCACGAGTTCGGCGGCGCGGCGGCGACCCCAGGCATCTGCGGCAAGGACGGCGTCAATGTCCATGTCGGCGTCGCCCACGTGTCCCTCGGTGAGGTGCTCGTCGAGGCAGCGCCCGATGATGTCAACGATCCCCGTGAAGGGGATGCGACCCTCACTGAACGCGTCGACGCAGGCCTCGTTGGCGGCGTTGTAGACAGCCGGGGCGGTCCCGGACGACTTCCCGGCGCGGCGTGCCAGGCGCACGGCGGGGAAGGTGTCGTCGTCGAGGGGCTCGAACGTCCACGTGGCGGCCTTCGTCCAGTCGCAGGCAGCCGCCGCCCCCGGGAGGCGGTCGGGCCAGGTGAGGGCCAGCCCGATGGGCAGACGCATGTCAGGTGGTGATGCCTGCGCCAGCGTGGAGCCGTCCACGAACTCGACCATGGAATGCACCACGGACTGCGGGTGCACCACCACGGTGATGTCGTCGAGTGCAACTCCGTAGAGGAGGCCCGCCTCCAACAGCTCCAGGCCCTTGTTGACGAGGGTGGCGGAGTTGATGGTGATGACACGGCCCATGTCCCATGTGGGGTGGGCCATGGCCTGCTCGGGTGTCACATGGGCGAGCTCGGCGGTGCTCCGCCCACGGAACGGGCCTCCGGAGGCCGTGAGGATGAGCCGGCGGACCTCGTCGGCCCGGCCGCCACGCAAGGCCTGGGCGAACGCGGAGTGTTCGGAGTCGACCGCGACGAGTTGCCCTGCGGCGGCCGCATCGATGACGAGTCGGCCGCCGATCACCAGCGACTCCTTGTTCGCCAGCGCCAACGTGGTCCCTGCGGCGAGGCAGGCGAGCGTTGGGCGCAGCCCGGCTGCGCCGGTGACGGCATTGACGACGACGTCGGCGTCCATGGCTGCCATCTCGGTGGCGGCGTCGGGGCCGAGGAGGAGCTTCGGGAGTTCGGTCTCCCCCAGACTCCACCCACGCAGGTCCGCCTCGGCGTAGAGCGCCTGCATGAGGTCACGCGCGGAGGACGCCTTCGCCAGGGCCACCACTGAGGGCCGGAAGTCGGCGATCTGTTGCGCCAGCAATTGGGTGTGCGATCCGGAGGCCGCGAGACCCACCACGTCGAAGGCGTCGCGTCGGGAACCGATGACGTCGAGGGTCTGGGTACCAATGGAGCCGGTGCTCCCCAACAGAATGACTTTGCGCACCGGTCCAGTCTCCCACGCCGATCAACAGGCTCCGCCACCCTGGACGGCCACGTTCTCCGGCGGTCCAGACGCCGCTTCCCCACCCCGCACCGTCACGAGAATCGACGGTATTTTCCCGCGACCGGCGGATCGGTAGTGGCGGGTACGAAAAAAGGGGCCGGGCGATGGCCCGGCCCCTCCCCTGGTGCCGCGGTCGCTCAGACCAGCCCGAAGGCAGTCATCGCGTTGGCAACCTTGATGAAACCGGTGATGTTGGCGCCCGCAACGTAGTCGCCCGGCACCCCGTACTCCTCGGCTGTGGCGGCGCACATGTCATGGATGTTGACCATGATCTCGGTGAGCCTGTTCTCGGTGTGTTCGAAGGTCCAGGAGTCACGCATGGCGTTCTGCTGCATCTCGAGACCGGAGGTGGCGACGCCCCCGGCGTTGGCGGCCTTGCCCGGCGCGAAGAGCACGCCAGCACGCTGGAACGTGGCGGTGCCCTGGGGGGTGGTGGGCATGTTGGCGCCCTCAGCGACCACCTTCACGCCGTTCTTGACGAGCGTGGTGGCCTGCTGCCCGTCGAGCTCGTTCTGGGTGGCGCAGGGCAGCGCCACGTCGACGGGGACGTCCCAGATGCAGCCGTTCGTCGACACGCGGGCGCCGGGGCGGCGCGCGGCGTAGTCGGCAACGCGTCCGCGCTCGATCTCCTTGATCTGCTTCAGCAGGTCCAGGTCCACGCCGTCCTCATCCACGACGTAGCCGCTGGAGTCGGAGAAGCCGATGACCGTCCCGCCGAGCTGGTGCACCTTGTCGATGGCGTAGATGGCGACGTTTCCGGAGCCGGAGACCGTGACCCTCTTGCCGTCGAAGCTCTCGCCGCGCGTCTTCAACATCTCGTTGGCGAAGACGACGGTGCCGTAGCCCGTCGCCTCCGGACGCACGAGGGAACCGCCCCAGTCGAGGCCCTTGCCTGTGAGGACAGCGGACTCGTAGCGGTTGGTGATGCGCTTGTACTGGCCGAACATGAAGCCGATCTCCCGGCCACCCACACCGATGTCACCGGCGGGGACGTCGGTGTACTCGCCGAGGTGGCGGTACAGCTCGGTCATGAACGACTGGCAGAAACGCATGACCTCGTTGTCGGTCTTGCCATGGGGATCGAAGTCCGAGCCGCCCTTGCCGCCGCCGATGGGGAGGCCGGTCAGGGAGTTCTTGAAAATCTGCTCGAAACCCAGGAACTTGACGATGCCCAGGTAGACGCTCGGGTGGAAGCGGAGACCGCCCTTGAAGGGACCCAGTGCGGAGTTGAACTCGACGCGGAATCCGCGGTTGACCTGCACGGTGCCGGAGTCGTCCATCCACGGCACCCGGAAGATGATCTGGCGCTCGGGCTCGCAGATGCGCTCAAGCATCTTGGACTCGAGGTACTCGGGGTGCTTCTTGATGACGGGCTCGAGGCTCTCGAACACTTCGCGGACGGCCTGATGGAACTCGGCCTCTCCGGGGTTACGCGCCACAACAGACCCGTAAACACTCTCCAACGCTTGTTCCATGGTGCTCCTCGACCTATACGGCAAACACAGCGATCGTAGCGATGCGGACCCCTCGCTGGAACATCCGGCCGTTTGTGGACAGATACGTCGATAGGATCTGCCCCCATGCACGCCACACCGTCCGGACCTGACTTCGAGCGTTCACCCGACCAGAAGGTCGTGCCCGGCGACTACCACGAACCGGAATCCCCCCGGTTGCCTCCGCCCCCCACACTGCTGGGGCGCCTCAGGTCAGCCATCCGGAAACCGAGCTCAGGGCGGCGCGGGCCAGGGTTCCGCAAGCCCAAGGGGTGGCGACAATGGACCGACACCGCACACCGGGCAGGTGGGGACACGACGTCGAGCCAGCGACCCACCGGTTACAACGCCCCCGGAGCCGATGGGGACACCGCGGCCTCCTGAGTCGGGGTCAGACGGTGTTGGACGCAGCCAACTGTCCGCAGGCGCCGTCGATCTCACTGCCACGGGTGTCGCGGAGGGTCACGGGCACGCCTCGGCGCTCCAGCGTGGCCACGAACGCTCGCTCGTCCTCCCGCCGCGACGCCGTCCACTTGGAGCCGGGGGTGGGGTTCAGCGGGATGAGGTTGACGTGGACCCAGCCCCAGTCGCCGCGCTTCTTCAGCACGTCGCACAGCATCTCGGCCCTTGCGACCTGGTCATTGATGTCGCGCATCAAGGCGTACTCGATGGAGACCCGACGCTTGGTGCGGCGCGCGTACTCCCAGGCAGCGTCCACGACCTCGTCGACCTTCCACCGGTTGTTGATGGGCACGATCTCGTCGCGGAGTTCATCGTCAGGCGCGTGGAGGGACACCGCCAGCGTCAGCGGAAGGCCCTCGTCCGTCAGTTGCTGGATCTTGTTGACGAGGCCGACGGTGGACACGGTGATTCCCCGGGCGCTCATACCGAAGCCGTTCGGCGACGGCTCCAGAAGCGTGCGGATGGAGCCCATCACCGCGTTGTAGTTGGCGAGCGGCTCCCCCATGCCCATGAACACGATGTTGTTGAGCCTGCCGGTCGTGCCGGGCACCTCACCGGCGGCCAGCATCTGGTTGGCTGCCAGCGCCTGGATGGTGATCTCCGCCTGGCTGAGGTTGCGTTTCAGTCCGCCCTGGCCCGTGGCGCAGAAGGGACAGGCCATCCCGCATCCTGCCTGCGACGAGATGCAGAGGGTGGAACGGCTGGGGTAGCGCATCAGCACGGATTCGAGCAGTGTCCCGTCGTGGAGCTTCCACAACGTCTTGATCGTTCTTCCCTTGTCAGCGGTGCGACGGGTCACGTGTTCCAACAGGTGGGGAAACAGCTGATCCTTGAGGTCGCCACGGATGGCCACGGGGATGTCGGACCAGAGCGTGGGATCGTCGGAGAGGTTGTCGAAGACGTGCCGGGAGATCTGGTCGGCGCGGAATGCCGGAAGACCCAGCGCAGCGGCGGCCTCCCGACGCTCTGCCGGGTCGAGGTCGAACCAGTGGCGCGGAGGTTTGCCACGACGGGGTGCGTCGAAGATGAGCGGGAGAAGTTTGGTGTTCATTCAGGCCCCCAGAGCCAGGTGGAGTACGAGCCAGCCGACGGGGACGGCAACCAGCATGGAATCGAGCCGGTCCATCACACCGCCATGGCCGGGCAGGAAGTTGGACATGTCCTTGATGCCAGCGTCGCGTTTGATGAGCGACTCGACGAGATCACCGAGGGTACCCCCCAACGACAGTGCAACCCCCATGATGAGGCCCACCCACCAGGTGGTGTCGAGCAGGAACACGCCCAGAAGCACCCCCGCCACGCCCGCAAACACGATGGAGCCGGCCAGCCCCTCCCAGGTCTTGCTGGGGCTGATGAGGGGCGCCAGCTTGTGCCGGCCCAGTTGCGACCCGACGGCGTAGGCACTCACGTCGGAGACCACGACGCAGGAGATGATGGCCACCAGCCGCATGGACCCGTTCTCCGCACCCAGGAGCAGCGGGACGAACACACCCATGAGCGGGATGTAGGCAACGATGAAGCCGCTGCCCGCCGCGTCGCGCATGAACCCTTCGGGACCCCTGGACAGGCGGGCGACCAGCGCCGCCAGCATCGTCCCGGCGGCGCAGACCATCACGAACGCGACGGGTGACAACCCGAACTGGAACAGTGACACGGCGTAGCCGCCGACGAAGCTGAGACCGGTCCCCACCAGGATGGGAAGGCGGCTGGCATGGATGCCCTTGCGTTGCAACGCCCTGTCGAGCTCCACCACTGCGAGACACAGGCCCAGGCCGATGACGGCCACGAACAGCCACGGGAGGAACAGGAGACCGCCAGCAACCGCTGCAAACGCCGCGACGCCCACTGCTATGGCAGCGGGAAGGTTCCTGCCGGTCGGGGGGTTGGACAAAGGGGTGCTGGCGGCCGTGGTCATCAGACTTCGCTGAGCTCGGTTTCCTTGTTCTTCAGGATCTCGTCGATGCTGTCGACGAACTTCTTCGTGGATGCGTCCATGGCCTTCTCGGCACGAACGAGGTCATCCTCACCGATCTCGGAGTCCTTCTCAAGCTTCTTCAGCTGGTCCAGGGCGTGACGGCGCACGTTGCGGATCACGACGCGGGCCTCCTCTGCCTTCGACCGGGCCATCTTGATGTATTCCTTGCGGCGCTCCTCCGTCAGCTGCGGCATCACGATGCGGATCGAGTTGCCGTCGTTGCCGGGGTTGACGCCGAGGTCGGCGTCACGGATGGCCTTCTCGATGGCGGTGATGGCGCTGCGGTCGAACGGGGTGATCAGCAGCGAGCGCGGATCCGTCGACGTGAACGTGGCCAACTGCTGCAGGGGGGTCGGGGCACCGTAGTACTCCGCCTGGATCCTGTTGAACATGGCGGGGTGCGCACGGCCGGTGCGGATCGACGCGAGATCCTCGCGTGCGAAGTCCACGGCCTGCTGCATCTTGGCCTGGGCGTCCTTCTGGGTTTCGGCGATCATGTCTGAGCGCGTTCCTTCCTCACAGGGGTTGGGTGTTCAACGGGACAGGGTGGTCCCGATGGCCTCACGGTTCACGACGCGGGAAATGTTGCCCGCCACCGAGAGGTTGAAGAAAACAATGGAGAGGTCGTTGTCGCGCGCCAGGGCGATGGCGGTGGCGTCGGCAACCTTGAGGTCCTCGCTGAGGAACTGGTCGTAGGTGAGGGTGTCGAACATCACCGCTGTGTGGTCGATGGCCGGGTCGGCGTTGTACACGCCGTCGACGCCTTGTTTACCCATCAGCAGCACCTCGGCACCGATCTCCAGCGCACGCTGCGCGGCGACGGTGTCGGTGGAGAAGTACGGCATGCCGGAGCCTGCCCCGAAGATGACGAGACGCCCCTTCTCGAGGTGACGCTCAGCGCGACGCGGAATGTAGGACTCCGCCACCTGGCCCATCGTGATGGCGGACTGGACGCGAGTCTCGATGCCCGCCTTCTCGCAGAAGTCCTGCAGCGCCAGACAGTTCATGACGGTGCCCAGCATGCCCATGTAGTCGGCTCGGTCGCGGGCCATGCCGCTGCGGCTCAGTTCCGCACCGCGGAAATAGTTGCCTCCCCCGACGACGACTGCAACCTGGGTGCCGCCACGGACAACCTGGGCGATCTCGTTCGCGATGCCCTGGACCACCACGGGGTCCACACCGAGCTTGCCGCCACCGAAGACCTCACCGGAGAGCTTCAGCAGGACACGTTTGTAGGGCTTGCTCATGAGCGCCTTTCGTTCGCGGTTTTCGCCACCCTATCGGTTACAGGGGGTACGTAGACGTGACCGACGGCGCACCGCCGCGAGGAATCCCGCAGCAGTACGCCGTCACAGTGTCGTCCAGTGGGTCAGGCGCCCACGGCGAACCGTACGAAGCGGGTCACCTCGGCGTCGGCCACCTTGAGGAGGTCACCCACGGTCTTCTTGTCCTCCCACACGGCGGGCTGGTCAAGCAGCGCCACGTCCTTGAAGAACCCGCCCAGGCGTCCTTCAACGATGCGCGACATGGCCGCCTCAGGCTTGCCCTCCTCGCGTGCCGTGGCTTCGGCGATGCGCCGCTCGCTGTCGACGACATCGGCGGGCACCTCCTCGCGGGACACGAAGGTGGGGCTCATGGCGGCGATCTGCATGCTGACCTGGTGCGCGATCGTCTCGTCACCCCCGGTGTACTCGACGAGCACACCCACCTGCGGAGGCAGGTCGGCTGCGCGGCGGTGCAGGTACAGGTGGGCGGTGCCGTCAAAGTTGGCGACCGCTGTCAGGGAGAGGTTCTCCCCGAGCTTGGCACCCAGTTCCTTGATGGCGTTGTCGACGGTGCCCCCGTCCAGCGCGGCAGCGTTGGCGGAGGCCACGTCGGTGGCGCCGCTTTCGGCGACAGCCTCGACGATCTTGTTGGCAAGCCCCACGAACTCGGCGTTCTTGGCGACGAAGTCGGTCTCGGCTGCGAACTGGATGAGGATGCCGTCACGGCCAGCCACGATGCCATTGCTGGCCTCACGGTCGGCGCGCTTGGCCTGCTTGGCGAGGCCCGAGATGCGGAGACCCTCAATGGCCTGGGTGAAGTCACCGTCAGCCTCGGTCAGCGCCTTCTTGGCGTCCATCATCCCCGCGCCGGTCGCGTCGCGGAGCTTCTTCACGTCTGCGGCAGTGATTGCCATATGTATGTATCCGTCCCGTCTCGTGAAATCAGTTGGATTCGGTGGTCTCGGCGGCAGCCTCGACCTCGGTGGTCTGCTCGGCGGCAGGAGCGGCGTCGACCTCGGCCTCTGCTTCTGCAACGTCGGCGTCGGCGGCGGCTTCGCTCGTCACGGTCTCCGCAACGGGCTGCTCCTCCTCGACGGGGGCGTCTTCAGCCGGGGCTGCGTCGGCGGCCGGGGCTGCGTCGGCGGCCGGGGCTGCGTCCTCAGCCTTGGCCAGCAGTTCGAGCTCCCAGTCGGGCATGGGCTCGGCGGCGGTCTCTTCGCCGGAGCGTCCACTGGAGCGCTCCATGAGGCCGGCGGCCACGGCGTCGGCGATGATGCGGGTCAGCAGCGCGACGGAGCGAATGGCGTCGTCGTTGCCGGGGACCGCGTAGTCCACCTCGTCGGGGTCACAGTTGGTGTCGAGGATGCCGACGATGGGGATGTGCAGCTTGCGCGCCTCGTCGACTGCCAGGTGCTCCTTCTTGGTGTCGACGATCCAGACGGCCTGCGGGACGCGGCCCATGTCGCGGATACCACCGAGGGTGCGGTCGAGCTTGATCTTCTCGCGCTCGAGCTGCAGCAGTTCCTTCTTGGTGAGACCGCTGGCGGCGACGTCGGTGAAGTCGACACCCTCGAGCTCCTTGAGCCGCTGGATGCGCTTGGTCATGGTGTGGAAGTTGGTGAGCATTCCACCGAGCCAGCGCTGGTTGATGTAGGGCATGCCCACGCGCATCGCCTGCTCGGCGATGGCTTCCTGCGCCTGCTTCTTGGTGCCGACGAACAGCACCTGGCCGCCGCGGGCGACCGTGGACTTGACGAAGTGGTACGCCTTGTCGATGTACCCCAGCGACAGCTGGAGGTCAATGATGTAGATGCCATTGCGCTCGGTGAAGATGAAGCGCTTCATCTTCGGGTTCCAGCGGCGGGTCTGGTGTCCGAAGTGGACGCCGGACTCAAGGAGTTGGCGTGCGGTGACGACGGCCATGGCCGTTCCTTTCGCGGGCGTATGCTGCGCCCAGATGTCATGTGGGGCGAACCCCACGAGGTGGTTGTCCAGACCCCCGGAGGGGGCCTCCTGATGCGCCCGGTGATGGCACCCAAGCCGTACGGCTCACGGACCACGCGACCACCGGCGGTCTCCCGCGCAGCGCATGCGATGTCAACCGGAAATCACTTCCGGTTGCACCCGCGATCCTAGACGCTGCACCCCAGTGCGACCAACTCCGGGCCGTGGCCCTCTCCACAGGCACCGCCTCATCTGCGGTTCACACCACGGCACTGCCCACAGTGCACGGTATGCGAACCCTGACGGCTCTCCTGATTGTGTGCCTCATGCTCTGCAGCGCACCCATCGCGCGGGCAGCAGAGCTGGAGCTGTGGCCGCCAGTGCCGGGCAGACCTGTCGCGCTGTTCGACAGGGCCACATCGAGGTACTCGGCAGGCCACCGTGGCGTCGACCTCGCGGCGTTTGAGGGGGACGGCGTGCGGGCGGGAGCAGCAGGGGTCGTGTCATTCGCCGGCATGGTGGCGGGGCGTCCTGCGGTATCAGTGGACCATGGCGGCGGGGTACGCACCACCTATACGCCCGTCGTGTCGGCTGTGAGTGTGGGGCAGAGGGTGGAGCAGGGACAGCTGATCGGCGTCGTCGGCACGGATGACCACTGCCGCTCCATGTGTCTCCACTGGGGCCTGACAGACGGCCTGGACCACTTCGACCCCATGGCCCAACTGAGCATCCCGACCATTCGGTTGTTGCCGCAGGGCAGCACACCCCAGCCTCGTCCGCCGCGGGTGTCCGTGGTGCCGGGCGGCGGCAGGATGCCCGTGACGGGCCGTGCCAGTTCCCCGTTCGGGATGCGTGTCCACCCCATCACCGGTGCCCGGAAACTCCATGACGGCACCGACATCGCCGCACCGTGCGGCACCCCCGTGACCGCCCCCTGGCCCGGACGGGTGGTGGGTGCCGCCTTTCATTCCGCCTACGGCTACAGGGTGATCATGGAGCACGACGGCCTCCGCACCGCCTACGCCCACCTCCGCGGGTTGGAGGTGCACGTCGGAGATGAACTGGCGGCGGGCACCCGCCTGGGAGCCGTGGGGTCAACGGGCCTGTCCACCGGCTGCCACCTGCACTGGATGGCGTGGAGAAACGGGGCGCTCGTTGATCCGTTGACGCTGGTGTGACGCAACGGTCCGCCGCACTGACCCGGCGGCGGCCGCCGTGCGCCGGCACCGACGTGCACGACAGCATCAGGCCCTGGGGTGGGCCTGCCGGAAAGCGGCGCGCAGGCGCTCGGCCGACACATGCGTGTACAGCTGTGTGGTGGCCACGGAAGCGTGACCGAGAATCTCCTGCACACTGCGGAGGTCCGCGCCGCCCTCCAGCAGGTGGGTGGCCATGGCATGGCGGAGCCCATGGGGACCCACTTCTGCACCGCCGGCGCGCGTCGCCTCGTGCACCACCCGTCGAGCCACGCGGGCATCGATCCTGCCACCCCGGGCACCGAGGAAGACCGCATTCGGGCTGTCGGCGGAGGCGACGGCGGGCCGCACCGCACGCCATGCGTCCAGCGCCCTGCGCGCCGGCGCACCGAGGGGCACCGACCGTTGCTTGTCGCCCTTGCCCACCACGCGCAGCAGGCCCCGGTCATCGTCCACGTCCGCGAGGTCCAGGGAGCACAGCTCGGCCACACGGATGCCCCCGCCGTAGAGCACCTCGAGGATCGCAAGATCCCGGACAGCCAGCGGCCCCTCATCGGCCCGCGCCTGCGTGGACTGCAGCGCCTCCTCCACATTCTTCTGCCCGGGCACCACTGGGAGGCGGCGGGAACGCTTCGGTGAGCGCAGCCGCACCGCCGGGTCCTCACCGATGAACTGCTGCTCACAGGCCCACGCGAAGAATCCCCTTGCCGCCGCCACCCTGCGCTGGATGGTGGAACTGGCCGCACCATCCTCCAGCAGCCCGGCAAGCCAGCCACGCAGGACCTGGAGCGTGACGTCGCGGACTGATTGGTCAAGGGATTCGGACATCTGCCGCAGGTCCGAGATGTAGGCGCGGACGGTGTTCGCGGACAGGTGCCTTCGCAGCGCGAGGTGATCGTCGTACTCGCGCAACAGTGCGTCCCAGTCACCCTCTGTCATGCGCCCAGTGTGCACCGACGGCATACTGGGTGCGGATATGAAGGCACAACAGGAGAAGCACATGGCAACAGACCTCACGACTGGCGGCACGGTTCGCCCCATCACACGCTGGGGAACCCCGGTCATGCACGCACCCACCCGGAAGGTGACGGAGTTCGGCGAGGAGCTGCACACGCTCGTGCGCGACATGTTCGCCACGATGCGGGCGGCCGAGGGGGTCGGTCTCGCCGCCACTCAGGTGGGGGTTGACCTCGCCGTCTTCGTCTACGAGTGCCCCGACGCCGACGACGTCATCCACACCGGCGTGGTGTGCAACCCCGAGGTGGAGCTGCCCACCGGCAAGGACCGCCAACTCGAGGCCGGCGACGAGGGATGCCTGTCACAGCCCGGCGGCTACCAGTCCCTGGCCCGACCCACCTGGGCGCGATGCGTCGGACAGGACGCCGACGGCAACCCGCTGGAACTCGAGGGCACCGGCTACCTGGCCCGCTGCTTCCAGCACGAGACGGATCACCTGAACGGCATAGTGTTCGGCGACCGCCTGTCCGCACGAGCCCGCCGCAAGCTTGACCAGCAGACAGCAGAGTTGGACTACCGCTACCCGGCCGACTGGCCGATCTCCCCCAAGGCCGCTGCGACGCCGTCGCCGGAGGACTCGACCTCGGAGAACGCAGTCAGCTAGGTGAGGAGGACCGGCACCCGTTGGTAGCCGCCCACGGGTGCCACCTCACGCTCGAGGGCATCGTGGGACGCGAGGTCAATGGAGCGCACCGACGAGATGAGCGCCTTCACGGCGACGCGCAGTTCCCACGTGGACAACAACCTGCCGGGGCACACGTGCTTGCCGATGCCGTAGACGATGTTGTCCGCAGCGTGCCCGCTGGGGTCGAACCGGTCGGCGTCGAACACCTCCTCGTCGCGGTTGGCCGAGGTCCAGTGCAGCTTGACCCGCGCCTGAGCCGGGATCTCCTGGCCCGCCACCGTGACCGGGCATGTGGTGATGCGACGGTTCGAGACGAAGGGGTCGTCGATGCGCAGGATCTCGTGGATGATGGAGTCCACCTCACTGTCGGTGGCGCCGAGCAGCCATTCGAGGAGCGGCGGTTCCTCGGCCAGATGGACCACGATCACTCCCACGCACAGGGCGATCGACCCCAGGTCCCCCCCTGTCCAGTTGCGCAGGATCGACACCAGTTCCGCCTCCGTGAGGCGGCGACCGTCCACCTCATCCCGGCACAGCCGGGTCGTCACATCATCCGGCGCGTCGCTGCCCGCAGCACGCCGGGGCAGCAGCACCGAGCGGATGATCTCGTCGAACTGGTCGGCCACGTCCGCCATCCAGGTGCGCTCCCCTGAGCGGGTGGCCGCATGATTGTCAGCCATCCACTCCAGCAGCCGGGGCTCGAGTTCCTGGGGCCAGCCCAACCAGGCGCACTGGGCGCGCACCGCAAAAACGGCACCGATGTCATTGACGGCGTCGAGCAGGACACCGCGTGGCAGTTCGTCGACCAGAGCCGCAGCGACCTCCTCGAAGACGGGGAGGAAGGGCGCCAGTGCCTCCTCGCTGAGGTGCCGTTCGATGACCTGTCTGAAGAGGGTGTGTTCCTCGCCGTCCAGCCCGTTGGGGACCTGGAGATACCGTGACACCGCGCTGGAGAAGGTGTCATGGTCCAGCGCGGCCGCCACGACGTCGGCGTGCCGCAGCAGCACCCACTCCCCCGCCACATTCCTCACCACGTCGTGGTGCGACCGGAGTTCATCGGTGTAGGCACGGTGGTCCCGGCCCACTGCGGACACCTCGTCGGGCATGTGGTCGGTCACGTGGGCTCCTCACCTCGGGGAACTTTCATCCCGTCACCATCGACGGTAGCGGCGACCGGCTGCGGAATGCACCCCGCGCCAGTAACTACAAGCCCGATGTGGTTCGATTCGTCCCATGGCGAACAAGGTCTCCGCTGACAGTCCGGCTGAACAAGCACTCCTGAAACTTGGACAATTTTTCACCCGTTGGGAGGAAACCGACGACGGCCGCGCCGTCTTCCGCGAGGGGGGCCGCGCTGGCGACGCCTTCTACCGCGAACGCTGGGCGCACGACAAGGTGGTGCGATCCACTCACGGCGTCAACTGCACGGGTTCCTGCTCCTGGAAGGTCTACGTCAAGGACGGGCTCATCACATGGGAGGCGCAGCAGACCGACTACCCGTCGGCCGGTGACGACCGCCCGGACTACGAGCCCCGCGGGTGCCCCCGCGGCGCCGCGTTCTCCTGGTACACCTACTCCCCCACACGGGTCCGCTACCCGTATGGCCGTGGCGTCCTCATCGAGATGTACAGGGAGGCCAAGGAGCGACTGGGCGATCCGGTGCTGGCCTTCGCAGACGTCGTGGGCGACCCGGAGCGACGCCGTCGCTACCAGCGGGCCCGCGGCAAGGGTGGCCTCGTGCGCATCGACTGGGACGAGGCGCTGGAGATCTCCGCCGCGTCCTACGTGCACACCATCAAGACCTACGGCCCCGACCGTCTCGTGGCGTTCTCCCCCATCCCGGCCATGTCCATGGTCTCCCATGCCATCGGCACCCGCTTCACCCACCTGCTGGGTGGCGCCATGACGTCGTTCTACGACTGGTACGCCGACCTCCCGGTGGCCAGCCCGCAGGTGTTCGGCGACCAGACCGACGTGCCGGAGTCCGGCGACTGGTGGGACGCCACCTACCTGATGATGTGGGGCTCCAACGTCCCCGTCACACGCACACCCGACGCCCACTGGATGGCCGAGGTGCGCTACCGCGGCACCAAGGTGGTCACGGTCGCACCCGACTACGCCGACAACGTCAAGTTCGCCGACGAGTGGTTGCCTGCCCAGGCGGGCACCGACGCCGCACTGGCGATGGCCATGGGACACGTCATCCTCAAGGAGAACTTCGTCGACAAGTCGGTGGAGTTCTTCGACGACTACGTCAAGAAGTACACCGACCTCGGCATGCTGCTCACGCTCGTGGAGCACCCCGACGGCCACGGCCTCACCGCGTCAAAGTTCCTGACAGCAGCCGACCTCCCAGAACACAAGGACGTGGAGGACCCCGGGTTCAAGACCATCATGTGGGACCGCACCACCGACGCGCCCGTGGTGCCGAAGGGCTCCATGGGCTTCCGCTACAGCGAGTCCGGGCAGGGCAACTGGAACCTCGACCTCGAGGACATCACACCGGCACTCAGCATGGCCGACGTCGCCGGCAGCGAGCCCACGGCACTGGTGCTCCCCTGCTTCGAGGATCCCCGAGGTGCCGGCACCATCCTGTCGCGCGGGGTGCCGGCCAAGCGTGTCGGTGAGCACCTGGTCACCACCGTGTTCGACCTGATGCTCGCGCAGTACGGCGTGGAGCGCCCCGGCATGCCCGGTGTGTGGCCGGCCGGCTACGACGACCCCACCGTGCCCTACACCCCCGCCTGGCAGGCCGAGATCACCTCCGTGCCCGCCGAGGCCTGCCTCCGCACGGCACGCGAGTTCGCCGCCAACAGCGCGGAGTCCAGGGGTCGCACCATGATCATCATCGGCGCCGGCATCTGCCACTGGTACCACGCTGATGCCACCTACCGTTCGATCATGTCGCTCCTGATGCTGACCGGATGCATAGGTCGCAACGGCGGTGGCTGGGCCCACTACGTGGGGCAGGAGAAGTGCCGGCCCATGACGGGCTGGTTCAACCTGGCCAACGCCATGGACTGGTCGCGCCCGCCGCGCACCATGATCGGCACCGCCTACTGGTACATGCACACGGACCAGTGGCGCACCGACGGTTTCTCCGCCGACGCCATCACTTCACCGCTGTCGCTGGGGCACCTCGACGGTGTGCACAACGCCGACGCCATCGCGAAGTCCGCGGCGCTCGGATGGATGCCCTTCTATCCGCAGTTCAACGAGAACCCCCTCGACCTGGCGGATGAGGCAACCGCCGCCGTCGAGGCCGGCGAGGCCCCTGACGTGGGCACCTACGTGGCCAGGCGGCTGAAGGACGGCTCCCTGCGCTCCTCGGTGGAGGACATCGACGCCCCCGAGAACTGGCCGCGCACCATGATCCTGTGGCGCTCCAACCTGTTCGGATCCTCCGCCAAGGGTGCCGAGTACTTCTCGAAGCACCTACTCGGCACGCACTCCAACCTCATGCCCAACCAGCACGGCGCAGACAAGCGCCCCTCAGTGGTCAAGTACAGGGAGGAGGACGTGGAGGGCAAGCTCGATCTGCTCATCAGTGCGGACTTCCGCATGACGTCGACCACCCTGCTCTCCGACATCGTGTTCCCGGCCGCCACCTGGTACGAGAAGTACGACCTCTCCTCCACGGACATGCACCCCTTCGTCCACGCGTTCACCCCCGCCATCGACCCGCCGTGGCAGGCACGCTCCGACTTCACGATCTTCGTGCAGCTCGCGGAGCGGATCAGCGAGATGGCGGTAACGCACCTCGGCGTCCGCAAGGACATCGTGGCCACCGCCCTCCAACACGACACCCCCGCCCAGGTGGCCAATCCCGGTGGCCGGGCCGCCGACTGGCGGGGCACGGACATCGAGGCCGTGCCCGGCAAGAACATGCCGGCTCTGCAGGTGGTGGAGCGCGACTACACGCAGATCGCCGCGAAGCTGACATCCGTGGGCCCGCTCGCTGACAGGCTGGGCTTCACGGTGAAGAACGTCACCTACGACGTCAAGGAGGCCGCTGCCGAACTGGGCAGGATCAACGGCACGGTCACTGGCGGCGTCGCTGACGGCAGGCCCACCATCCACAAGGACAACCTGTTCGCCGAGGCGGTCCTGATGTTCTCCGGCACCACCAACGGCAAACTCGCCACGCAGGGCTTCAGGGATCTGGAGACCAAGACGGGTCGCCAACTCGCGGACCTGTCCTCGGACGAGGAGAACCACCGCATCACGTTCGCCGACACCCAGGCTGCCCCGCAGCCGGTCATCACTTCTCCGGAGTGGTCCGGCTCGGAGAAGGGTGGCCGTCGGTATGCCGCGTTCACCATCAACGTCGAGCGGCTCAAGCCATGGCACACGCTGTCAGGGCGGATGCACTTCTACCTGGACCACGACTGGCTCATCGACGCGGGTGAGCAGCTTCCCATCTACCGTCCACCCCTGGACATGTCCCGGAACTTCGGCGAGCCCGAACTCGGCCCGAACGGCGAGAAGGCCATCACCCTGCGATACCTGACGGTGCACAACAAGTGGTCCATCCACTCCGAGTACCAGGACAACCTGCTGATGCTCTCACTCGGACGCGGCGGGCCGCAGGCCTGGCTCTCCGAGCAGGACGCGAAGGCCATACAGGTCAAGGACAACGACTGGATCGAGTGCACCAACGCCAACGGCGTCTTCGTGGCACGCGCCGTCGTGACGCACAAGCTTCCACCGGGCATCGCCTACATCCAGCATGCCCAGGAGCGCACCATCGACGTACCCAAGTCAGAGGCCACCGGAAAACGTGGAGGCATCCACAACTCCGTGACCCGGATCATGCTGAAACCCACACATCTGATCGGCGGGTACGCCCACCTGGCGTACGCGTTCAACTATCTCGGACCGACGGGGGTGCAACGGGACATCGTCTCCACCATCCGTCGCCGCAGCCAGGAGGTGACGTACTGATGCGAGTCATGGCACAAGTTGCGATGGTGATGAACCTCGACAAGTGCATCGGCTGCCACACCTGTTCCGTCACGTGCAAGCAGGCGTGGACCAACAGGGCCGGCACCGAGTACGTGTGGTTCAACAACGTGGAAACCCGCCCCGGGCAGGGCTACCCGCGCCGATACGAGGACCAGGAGAAGTGGAAGGGCGGCTGGGTGCGCACGGCCACCGGCGGACTGCGCCTGCGCAGCGGCGGCCGGTTCCAGAAGCTGCTGTCAATCTTCGCCTCCCCGGTCCAGCCCAAGCTGGACGACTACTACGAGCCATGGACCTACGACTACGAGAACCTCGTCTCAGCCCCGCTGAGCGACGACTTCCCCGTGGCCCGGCCCAAGTCCCTGATCACGGGCGAGGACACCAAGATCGAGTGGTCCGCCAACTGGGACGACTCGCTGGGGGGCACCGCGGAGACGCTGGCAAACGACCCCATCCTCCAGAAGCTTCGCAAGGACTCCGCCGAGCAGATCAAGCTCGAGTACGAGAAGTCCTTCATGTTCTTCCTGCCCCGGATCTGCGAACACTGTCTGAACCCGTCCTGCATGGCCGCCTGCCCGTCCGGCGCCATCTACAAGAGGGCCGAGGACGGCATCGTCCTGGTGGACCAGGACAAGTGCCGTGGCTGGCGGCAGTGCATCACCGGCTGCCCGTACAAGAAGATGTACTTCAACCACCGCTCCGGCAAGGCCGAGAAGTGCCACTTCTGCTATCCCCGCATCGAGGTTGGGCTGCCGACGGTGTGCTCCGAGACCTGCGTGGGCCGACTCCGCTACATCGGCATCATCCTCTACGACGCCGACGCCGTCACGAAGGCCGCTGCCGTCAAGGACGAGCAGAAACTCTACGAAGCGCAGCTGGACATCATGCTCGACCCGCACGATCCGGAGGTGATTGCCGCGGCCAAGCTCGGCGACATCCCCGACGAGTGGATCGAGGCCGCGCAGAAGTCCCCCGTCTATGCACTCATCAAGCACTTCAAGGTGGCCCTGCCTCTGCACCCGGAGTACCGCACCATGCCGATGGTCTGGTACATCCCGCCACTGAGCCCCGTCGTCGACCTCCTGCGCGAGCAGGGCCACGACGCCGAGGCCCCCGGCAACCTGTTCGGCGCCATCGACGCACTCCGCATCCCCGTGGAATACCTGGCGGAGCTGTTCACTGCCGGAGACGCCGACATCGTCACCCTGGTCCTGCAGAAGCTCGCCGCCATGCGCTCCTACATGCGCGGCGTCACGCTCCGCAACGAGCGCGATGAAAGCCTCGCGGAGGCCGTCGGTATGACGGGCAAGGCCATGGAGCAGATGTACCGGCTGCTGGCCATCGCCAAGTACGACGAGCGCTACGTGATCCCGCCCGCCCATCGCGACCAGGCGCACAACCTGGAGGAGATGGGCTGTTCACTGGAGGAAGAGGGCGGCCCTGGCATGGGCGGTTCCGGACCCTTCGGAGAAGCCTCCGGGGGCCCCGTACCGGTGGCCATCGAAAGCTTCAACGCTCTGCGGGACCGTGCGACCGCCGACACCGCGGCATCCTCGGAGTCACTCCGCGACCGCACCGGCGACACCAACTGGGACGGGAACTGATCCCATGACCCAACGCGGCATCGTCTACCAGGCGGCAAACCTGCTGCTCTGCTATCCCACCACCGAGTTGCTGGACCGGCTGGACCTCCTCCGCGAGGCCCTTGCCGGCACGGGCCTGGCCCATCACTTTCAGCCGTGGCTGGACCAACTGGCCACCAGGCCGCTCAACGAACTCCAGTCGAACTACATCCAGGAGTTCGACCTGTCCCGGCGGCACAGCCTGCACCTCAGTTACTGGTCGTGCGGCGACACCCGTCAGCGGGGAATGGAGTTACTGGGGTACAAGGACACCTTCAAGACCAGTGGCGTCGACCTCACCGGCAACGGGGAGTTGCCGGACTACCTCCCTGCCATCCTCGAATTCGCCGCCTGCATCGACGAGAAGGCTGGCTTCGAGCTGCTGCTGCGTCACCGCGCGGAGCTCGAGATGTTGCGCATCAGCGTGACGGATGACCACCTGCCCCAGGCCGGAGTCCTGACCGCCGTGTGCGCCACACTGCCCGGCACGTCGCCGGTGACGCGCGACGACGCCAAGGCCATGCTGAAGGCCACCGAGAAACCCGAGAGCGTCGGCCTGACGTTCCTCACAATGCTCCCCACACGTACCGGAGGCTGACATGGATGTGTTCCTGTGGGGCGTCCTGCCCTACCTGACGGCGGCGATCTTCTTCGGGGGATTGTGGTACCGCTACCGCTACGACCAGTTCGGCTGGACCACGCGCTCCTCCCAGCTGTACGAGTCGAAGATTCTGCGGATTGCCTCCCCCATGTTCCACTACGCGTTGTTCGTGGTGTTGGGTGGGCACCTCGTGGGCCTCTTCATCCCCAAGAACTGGACGGATGCCGTGGGGATCTCGCAGGAGATGTACCACCTCACGGCGCTGTCCCTCGGAATGGTGGCCGGCGTGGCCACGCTGCTGGGCATAGGGATGCTGATCTATCGCCGCCGCACCACCGGCCCGGTGTTCATGGCCACCACGAAGAATGACAAGGCCATGTACCTCGTGCTCGTCGGAGCGCTCGTGCTGGGCATGTGGGCGACGCTCACGGGTGACCACACAGCCACGGGCGAGCACCACAACTACCGCGAGACCGTCTCCGTCTGGTTCCGGTCGCTGTTCATCTTCCAGCCCAAGATCGCGGCCATGGCCGCATCCACCATCCAGTTCAAGATCCACATCCTCGTGGCCTTCCTCCTGTTCGCCTCCATGCCCTTCACCCGGCTGGTGCACGCCTTCACCGTGCCGCTGCACTTCTTCTTCCGGCCCTACATGATCTACCGCTCCCGTCCGAAGAGTGTCGAGAGCACCCACACGCACGGCCGCGGGTGGGACAAGATCGGAACGCCTGACCGGCAGAAGAAGGGCGACGACGTCTACAAGCCCTGACGTCCCGGCCCCTCCCCCACTCCCCCGCAAGTCTTTGACGAGAAAGAGAACCCGTGAGCACCACCACCCGATCCGGATCCGAATGGCTGACGTCATGGGATCCGGAGGACGAGGACAACTGGGACAAGAAGCTGGCGTGGGCCACCCTGTGGATCACCACGTTCACCCTCACCATGTGCTTCATCACATGGTTCCTTCCCAGCGCGATCATCCCGCAGCTCAATGCCATCGGCTACGAGTTCACGAAGTCGCAGTTGTACTGGATGGCCTCCATGCCCGGCCTCGCCGCCGGCCTGCTGCGGCTTCTGTGGATGGTGGTGCCCCCCATCCTCGGCACCCGCAAGATGGTCACACTCACCACCCTGCTGCTGATTTTCCCGCTGCTCGGGTGGGGCGTCCGGGTCATCGAACCGACGGCCCCCTACTGGGAGCTGATGGTGCTGTCATTCCTGGCAGGCATCGGCGGCGGCGCATTCTCCGGCTTCATGCCGTCCACGTCGTACTTCTTCCCGAAGCGTCTGCAAGGTGTCGCGCTCGGACTCCAGGGTGGTCTCGGAAACTTCGGCGTCTCCATCGTGCAACTGCTCACGCCCTGGCTCATCGGGTTCTCCATGCTGGCCTTCCTCGGCAACAGCCAGACCCTGGTCCAGGCCGGTAAGGAGAACCGCGAGGTCTGGTACCAGAATGCGGCGTTCGTCTGGATCCCCATCATCATCCTCGGCGCGATCCTGGCCTGGACGATGCTGAAGTCCGTGCCCATCAAGGCCAACATCCGTCAGCAGTTCGACATCTTCAAGAACCAGGACACATGGTGGATGACGTTGCTCTACATCATGACGTTCGGCACGTTCTCCGGCCTTGCCGCCCAGTTCGGGTTGCTGATGTCGAATCTGTACGGCGCCGGCAACCCTGACATCGTCACCGGTACCGGTGCCTCTGCCCGGATGCTGGTGGAGGGGTACCAACTGCCGGTGCCAGCCGCCTTCGTCTTCCTCGGTCCCCTTGTGGGGGCTGGTGCGCGCGTCCTGTTCTCACCGCTGACGGACCGCATGGGCGGCGCCATCTGGACCCTCATCTCAGGGATAGGCCTGGTGATCTCGATCTCGTTCACCATGACGGCGCTCGTCCCCGACACGTCGTCATCGGCGGCCCTCAGCGCCGGCTTCGCCAGATTCCTGTGGGGCATGCTGGCCATCTTCCTGTTCTCCGGCATCGGCAACGCCTCCACGTTCAAGCAGATGCCCATGATCTTCGAGCGCCGGCAGGCCGGCGGGGTCATCGGCTGGACGGCCGCCATCGCCGCCTTCGGCCCCTTCATCTTCGGTGTCGGTCTGGCGTTCGTCGGTGTCACGGTGTTCTACGGCATCGGCGTGGTGTGGGCCATCATGTGCATCGGCATCACATGGTGGCGCTACGCCCGGCCCGGTGCCGCGAAACCCTCCTGACGAGTACTCTCGCCCCCACGGGTTCCACATTCTGCTGAAAACCCCTCCGACTGGCGTTAGGCTCAGGGCCTCCACTGGCCCAACGATCGCGCCAGTCGTCAGGGGTTTTCCAACTCAAGAAGGTGGGACTTTTCTTGCTTCGCACACGCTCATTGGCGGTCCTCTCCGCCACAGCACTGGCCCTTTCGGGCCTGGGGGCCCTGGCCTCCACCACGACGGCACACGCCGCCCCGGCCTCCGACCTGATGTTCAGTGTCTACATCGAGGGCAGCGCCAACGAAAAGGCCATCGAGGTCTACAACCCGACGGCGGCAGCAGTCGACATGTCGGCGTACAGGATCAGCCTGTACGTCAACGGCAAGACCACGACGCAGGCCACTCTCGTTCCCGAGGGCTCGCTCGCGGCGGGCGGCTACTACGTCATCACCAACCCGCAGGCCGTCAAGGCCGACCTGGTGGCACAGAGCGACGTCACCTCGGGCGTGACGGCGTTCAATGGCAACGACGTCCTGACGCTCACCAAGGGCTCCGTCACCGTTGACTCCATGGGGCAACTGGGTGTCGACCCGGGCGCTGCAGGGTGGACGGCCAACGGCGTTTCCATGGTGAACATGACCCTGACGAAGAAGGCCTGCACGGTCGACACGGACCCGTCGGACGTTTATGACCCCTCGGTCGACTACGCGGCCGCTGCCATCGACGACTACACGACGCTCGGCACCCTGAAGTGCGACGCCGTGGAACCGACGGATCCCCCCACGGACCCCACGGACCCACCGGTCGAGGGCGTCACCCTCATCGGTACCGTGCAGGGTGAGGGCGACACCAGTCCCCTGGCCGGTGGGACCGTCACCGTGCAGGGCCACGTCGTGGGTTCCTTCCAGGGCGAGAACCAGTTCAGCGGCTACTACGTTCAGGACGCGGGCGACGATAACAGCGCCACGAGCGACGGCATCTTCGTGTACGCCCCCGGCGTGGCACCGCTGACCAACGGCACACACGTCGCCGTCACCGGCACCGTCAAGGAGGCCTTCGGCCAGACGCAGATCGACCAGAGCGCCGTCGTCGTGCAGGAGGATGCTGGCACGCCGCCAGCCGCCACCCAGCTCACCGTTCCGGTGCCGAACCCGGAGAGCGTTGAGGGCATGCTGGTCACGTTCCCTCAGAAGCTGACCATCCTGGAGTTCTTCCAGTACGGGCGCTTCGGTGAGATCGTCGTCGGCCCCGAGCGGCAGAACACCCCGACTGCGGTGCTGGACCCCGGCCCCGTTGCCGCGGCCCTGGCAGTGCAGAACGGCCAGCGTCGACTGATTCTCGACGACGGTCGCGGCAACCAGAACCCGACCCCTGCCATGCACCCCAACGGGAAGCCGTTCACCACCACGAACTTCTTCCGCGGTGGGGACAAGCTCATCGACGTCACCGGCATCATGAGCTACCGCAACAACGCCTGGAAGCTCCAGCCCACGGTTGGCGCCGGCTACACCAACTCCAACCCGCGGCCGAGCACACCCGTCGTGGGCGGTGACTTCACGGTCGCCTCCTTCAACGTGCTGAACTACTTCACCACTCTCACCAGCGAGAGCAAGGACGCCCGGGGTGCCGACAATGCGGAGGAGTTCGAGCGGCAGAGGATCAAGATCATCAAGGCCATGGCTGAGATCAACGCCGACGTCTTCGGGCTCATGGAGATCGAGAACAACGGTACGGCGGTGGAGAACCTGGTGAAGGGCCTCAACTCCGAGATGGGTGCAGAGACGTACAAGGCCGTCAACACCGGCGTGCTGGGCTCCGACGCCATCATCCAGGCCATCATCTACAAGCCCGCCACCACTGCGTTGGCCGGCAAATGGGCTGCCTACGACTTCATGGACCAGAAGAACCGGCCCAACCTGGTGCAGACGTTCACGCACAAGGCCTCCGGCGAGATGGTCAACGTCAGCATCAACCACCTGAAGTCCAAGGGGTCGGCGTGCGCTGGCGAACCTGACCTCGGCGACGGTGCAGGCAACTGCAACCTCACCCGCACCAAGGCCGCACAGGACATGAGCGCGTGGCTGGCCACCGACCCCACGGGTCAGAAGGCTGACCGCACCGTCATCATCGGCGACCTCAACTCCTACGACCACGAGGATCCCATCAAGGCCCTGGTGGCGGCCGGCTATACCGACATGATGAAGCAGTTCGGTGGGGAGTACGCCTACAGCTACGTGTTCGACGGCCAGATTGGCTATCTCGACCATGCCCTGGCCAACGACGCAGCCCGCGGCGACATCACGGGTACCGCCGCATGGCACATCAACGCCGACGAAGCGACGCTGTTCGACTACGAACTGGACTTCAAGGCACCTGCCGAGCAGAACCTGTGGCAGGCCAACCCCTACCGCAGCTCCGACCACGACCCCGTGATCATCGGCCTGCAAATGGGCGACGTGGTCACCCCGGAGCCCACCCCGGCTCCGACGGTCACCGTCACGGCACAGCCCTCGCCTGCGCCGACCGTGACCGTCACGGCCACGCCGGCGCCGCCCACGGGTGACCTTTACGAGACGCCCGGTTTCCACTACGTCAACGGTCGCAAATGGATGACGACCTGTGAGCCCTACTCGGTGACGGTCCGTTGTTGGACCTACATCTGGGGCACCCAGGTGCAGTACACGGGCGGCCAGTTCGTGAAGGTCAATGGATGGCTGTTCAACAACCTGACCTATGTGGCAGCGCCGCGCAGCGTCTGGAAGGACAATAAACTGGCCTACGACAACAGCTGGACCGCCGCGGATGGTCGCAGGTGGCGCACAGAGTGTGAGACCGCGCTGACCGGCCGCAACGGCTGCCGCAGCTGGGCGGAGGCCACGGTGATCGAGCCCACCGGCTCCGGTTACGCTCTGGTCAAGAAGTTCGTGTTCAACAACATCGTGCGCTTCAGCAACTGACGCTGGGGTTGATGCGCGAAGCGGGGGTCGGCCACCAGGCCTGCCCCCGCTCCGCGTTGCAGTACGAACGAAAGCCAGCTGCCCCTCGATGCACCGCCGGTTCGTCCCTCACCGAAGGCGCTCAGCTATTCGGCCGTTCCGGCACCGTGGGGTGGGAAGGCTGCGCTGTCACGTGAGGGAACCTCAAATACTCCGCGACGGAGGAGCAGGGCACCGCAATGTGCCTCCTGAGTGGCCCCGCGACGAATCAGCCGGGCATATCGAAGGACCCCTCCACACCCCACCAGCCCTTCGAAACACCGTCCATTCGTGACTCTCGGGCAGGACTCAGGGAACAAACACATCGCCTGCGGGAGGTGATGAGCGCAGGGCCCAACCGCAGATGGCGGCGGCCGTGGCGACGTTCAGGGAGTCGATGCCCTCGGCCATGGGGATCTGGACGCTGACGTCGGCCGCCGCGATCCAGTCGGCGGAGAGCCCGTGGCCCTCCGTGCCCAGCAGGAGTGCCACACGCTGCCTGGGCCGGAAGTTCTCCAGCGCTACGGCGTCCTCCACCAGCGCCGTCGCCACCACGTGGAAGCCCGCGTCATGGATCCGTTGGAGGTCGGCACCATCGTGGTCCATCCGCCTCCAGGGCAGCTGCAGGGACGCACCCATCGACGCCTTGATGGCGCGTCGGTACAAGGGGTCCGCCGAGCCCTGCGACACCACAACGGCATCCCAGCCCAGCGCCGCCGCAACGCGGAGGATGGACCCCATGTTCGTGTGGTCCACGAGGTCCTGGCAGACCATGATGCGGTCCCCCGCCAGCACGTCCTCCCACGACCGCGCCGGCGGCCGCTCGAAGGCTGCGAGGGCGCCCCGGTGGACGTGGAAGCCGCTGACCTGTTCCACGAGGGCGGCGCTGCCGACGTACACGGGCGCGTCACCACAATTCTCCACCACGTCAGAGAGGCCGTCCAGCCAGCGGTCCTGCAACAGGAACGAGCGGGCGCGGCATCCCGCCTCGGCAGCGCGACGGATGATTTTCTCACCCTCGGCAATGAACATGCCTCGTGAGGTCTCAAGGCTTCGCCGAAGCTGGGAATCGCGCAGACTCACATAGTCCGACAGGGACGGGTCCCGTGGATCGTCGACGACGACGACACGACGCGCCATGCGCGGAGACCTAGGTGATTCCGCCATCTTCGCGCATCTCCTCCAGAAGTTCCCGCCGGAATGTCGCGCGTTCGAGTCTCATGGTGCGCTTCGCCTCGGCGCCGAGCGCCTTCGCCGTCGAGAAGCACATGATGATCATGACGATGCTCCACGGCGCAGCCACGAGGATCGCCAGGACCTGCAGGGCGCGCAACCCCAGTGCGTCGCCGGCGGCGAGCAGCACCACTGCGGCGATGGTCCCCTCCAGGAGCGACCACATCACGCGCGACCAGACGGGCGGGGTTGAGCTACCGCCATGGGAGATCATGTCGATGACGAAGGAGCCCGAGTCGGAACTCGTGACAAAGAACACCACGATCAGGACGATGGCCACCCCCGAGAGCACAGCCGTGCCGGGCAGGATCTCGAGCATCTGGAACAGCGCAATGTTCTGGTCCACCCCGCCGTCGGCGTCGATGAGGGAGGCGCCCCCGAACTGCTGCTCCCACAGCGCCGTGCCGCCCAGGACGGAGAACCAGAGGAACGTCACGAGCGTGGGAACCAGCAGTACACCGGCGACGAACTCGCGGACGGTGCGCCCACGCGAGATGCGTGCGATGAAAACACCGACGAAGGGCGACCAGCTCATCCACCAGCCCCAGTAATACGTTGTCCAGCCGCCCAGCCACGTCTCACCGACGGCTCCGTGGAACGGCAGGGTCTTGAAACTGAGACCGAAGAAGTTCTGCAGGTAGGAGCCGATCGACTGCACGAATTCGCGGAGGATGAACAGCGTGGCCGGGCCGACGATGAGCACCACGATGAGCAACAGGGCAGCCAACCCCATGTTGAGGTTCGACAACCACTTGATGCCCTTGTCGAGACCGCTCACCACCGACAGGGTCGCCAGGGCGGTGACGCCGAAGATGAGCCCCACCTGCAGGGGCGTGGTGTCCTTGGCGATGCCCAGGAACTCGAGCCCACCAGCGACCTGGGCCACGCCGAAGCCCAGCGATGTGGCAACACCGAAGATGGTGCCAACGATGGCGACCACGTCCACCACGTTGCCTAGCCAGCCGTGGACACGATCTCCCAGCACGGGCTCAAGGGCGTAGCGGATGCTGACGGGGCGCCCCTTGCGGTGCACGGCATACGCGATGGAGAGGCCCACGACGACGTAGATGGCCCAGGCGTGCAGCCCCCAGTGCAGGAATGTGCGGTTCATTGCTGCCTGCGCGATGGCCTCCTGTGTCCCTCCCGCCACGTCGGGGGGCGGTGTCGCCATGTGGGAGAGGGGTTCGGCAACGCCCCAGAAGACCAGGCCGATGCCCATACCTGCGGCGAACAGCATCGCGAACCAGTTGCGCATCGAGTACGCGGGAGTCTCGTCGTCCTTCCCCAGGACAACGTCGCCCCGCCGGCCAATGGCGATCCAGACGCTGAAGAACACGAATGCCGTGACGAGGAGCACGTAGTACCAGCCGAGACCGTTGACGACGGCGGTGTTGCCGGTCTCCACGAAGGCAGCGAACTTCTTCGGCATGGCCATGGCCAGGACCACGAACACGAGGATGACACCCAGCGCCGGGTAGAACACCCCGGCCTTGGGCTTCTTGGCGTAGCGGACCTCGGGAGTCTCCTCCAGCGGTGTTTCGGGCGGCGTCGTGGGCACGGGCGATCCTGTCGGGGGGCAACGGGTTAACAGGGGTTCAGGCTGCCAGAGTGAGGGTCGCCTTTCCAAAAGAGTGCCCACCGGAGCAGGGTCGGCGGCCCGGCGCCGTCACGCTGTGGATAGTGTGGACGGCGGTCGTTTTGTTCCCGACGACACATCTCCTCCCCCATGACAGGACAGGCATGTCAAAGCTGCGGATCGACACCTTCCTCCTCATGATCGTGGGATCCGCCCTGCTCGCACTGCTGTTGCCTGCCACGGGTTCCGCCGCCGGCGTCGTGGACCGGGCGACCACCGCCGCCATCTTCGCGTTGTTCTTCGGCTACGGCGCCCGGTTGTCGCTCGCGGAGGCATGGGCGGGACTGCGTCACTGGCGGCTGCACCTGCTCATCCTGGGCGTCACGTTCGTGCTCTTCCCCCTCGTTGCCCTCGGGATCCTGGCGCTGCCCGACGGACTCATCGGGCCCTCGCTGGCCCTCGGGTTCGCCTACCTCTGCCTGGTGCCATCGACGGTCCAGTCCTCCATCACGTTCACGTCCATCGCGGGCGGGAACGTGGCCGGGGCCATGGTCTCGGCCACGGCCTCCAACCTGCTCGGGGTGATCCTGACTCCCCTGCTGGCGGTGTTGATCCTGCCGTCGGCCGGCGGCGGGACCATCAGCCTGGATTCGTTCGTGGCGGTCCTGCTGCAGCTGCTCCTGCCGTTCGTGCTGGGGCAGTTGTCCCGCCCTGTGACGGCCTCATTCGTCAGCCGTCACCGCAAGAGGATCAAGCAGCTGGACCAGTTCGTCATCGCACTCGTGGTGTACGGCGCATTCTCCGACTTCTTCGCCACCGGGGCGTGGCGAAGCGTGGACCTCATGGAATTCCTCGTCATGATCGCGCTGTGCCTGATCCTGCTGGCAGTCATGCTGGCCTTCACCTGGTGGCTCGGCGGGGTGCTGCACTTCAGCCGCGAGGACCGGATAGCCATCATGTTCTGCGGGACAAAGAAATCGCTGGCCACGGGCGTACCCATGGCCAGCGTGCTCTTCGCCGGTCAGGCGGTGGGGCTCATCGTGCTGCCGCTGATGGTTTTCCATCAGGCGCAGCTGATGGCCTGCACCGTCATCTCCCAGCGCCTGGCAGACCAGCAGAAGCCGGCCTGATCCAGTCCCCGGTCAGTTCTCCTGCGGATCCGCCCACGGGCTCGAGTCATCGCCCACCTTCTCAGTGGGTGCGTCTTCGAGAGTTTCCATGTCCTGCGCTCCACGCTGCGGCTGATCCAGCTGCGGGGTGGTCCCGATCGTGTCGAGAACGGACTTGCCGCCCAGCTTGCTACCGCGTTTTCCGAGCCCGGGGTTGTCGAGTGACCGCGCTTCGTCGATGGCCTGCTGCACTGTCTCCTTGGAGCGCTCCCGGTCCAGCCGCGTCTGCTCCTCAATCTCAGCCTGGACGTCCACCTTCTCCGGTGCCGTGAAGTTACCACCCGCCCGGGGGCTGTAGTCGGGTGCTTCCACGCCACTGATGGCAGCGCCGGCCACCTGTCCCAGGCCCTTCAGCGCGTCGTTGAGCTCACTGGGGATGATCCACATCTTGTTGGAGTCACCCTTGGCCAGGTTCGGCAGCATCTGCATGTACTGGTAGGCCAGCAGCGACTGGTCCGGCTGGCCAGCGTGGATGGCGTTGAACACGGTGGTGATGGCCTGCGCCTCACCCTCCGAGCGCAGCATCGCCGCCTGCCTGTCGGCCTGCGCTGCCAGCACTGCCGCCTCGCGGGCACCCTGTGCCCGCAGGATGGCTGATTCGCGGTCACCGCCGGCGCTCAGGATCTGCGACTGGCGTTGTCCCTCGGCAATCAGGATGGTGGCGCGCTTGTCCCGCTCGGCGCGGGCGCCCTTTTCCATGGCGTCACGGATGGTGGCGGGCGGGTCGATGGCGCGCAGCTCGACGCGGTTGACCTTGATGCCCCACTTGCCGGTGGCCTCGTCGAGCACCATGCGCAGCTTCTGGTTGATCTCGTCGCGCGACGTGAGGGCCGTCTCCAGGTCCATGCCGCCGATGATGTTGCGCAGCGTGGTCATGGTGAGTTGCTCGATGGCTCCCCGGTAGTCCTGCGCCTCGTAGGCGGCCCGGACGGGGTCGACGATCTGGAAGTAGATGACGGAGTCGATGGACACCATGAGGTTGTCCTCGGTGATGACGCCCTGCGGCGGGAAGGGGACGACCTCCTCGCGCACGTCAAGGTCATGAACGATCTTGTCGAAGATGGGGATCACGAGGTGCGGGCCCGGTTCCAGTTTGCGGCGGTACTTGCCGAGTCGCTCCACGATGCCCACATGCTGCTGCCGGATGATCTTGAGCGTCATGGACAACAGCAGGACGACGACGATCACCAAGCCGAGTAGTACATACGGCATTTTTCCTCCAGAGGTCAAAGAGTCGAGTGGATGGTCTGGTCAGTCCGCGCCAAGTTCACGGGTGAGGTGCTCCACGGGATAGACGATCAGTGTGATGCCCTCGAGCCCGTACACCTCGATGTCCTGGCCGGGCGCGACGGTGATGGAGGGGTCGAAGCTGCGGGCCTCCCAGACCTGCCCCTGCACCTTCACCTCACCCACCGAGCCCGTGATCTGCGCGGTGGCGACACCCGAGCTTCCCACGATGGATTCGAGGGAGGAACGGTAGCCGGGTGCGTTGCGCACCTTGGCCAACAACGTGGGCCGCAGCACCGCGAGCGTCAGGATGGCGACGGCGATGGCCACCACCACCTGCAGCCACCACACCCCCGGGAACACGAGTGCGGTTGCGCCTCCGGCGGCGGCCCCTGCCGCCAGCATCAACAGGGTCAGGTCGAGCGTCAACAGTTCAGCGGCTGCCAGGCCGAGGGCGATGACGCCCCAGAAGGCCCAGGCGTGGGCGGCGAGCCACCCGAAGAGGCCGTCCTCACCCATGGCGTGACACCGACCGCGCGCTCCATCGACCGTCCAACTCGGTCACATGCAGCGGCATGTCGAAGGTCCTGCTCAGGTTTTCGTCCGTCAGGGTTTCGCGGATGGGCCCCTCCGCGACAACGGTGGCGTCGGCCAGCAGGAGGCAGTGCGTGACGCCCTCGGGGATCTCCTCCACGTGGTGCGTGACGAGCACCGTCGCGGGAGCGTCAGGATCGACGAACAGTTCCGACAGCGTGAGCAGCAGGGACTCACGCCCCGCCAGGTCGAGGCCACCGGCGGGCTCGTCGAGGAGAAGAAGTTCGGGATCGGTCATGAGTGCCCGCGCGATTTGCGTCCGTTTGCGCTCCCCCTCGCTGAGGGTGCCGAAGGTCCGGTCGGCCAGATGGTCGATCCGCAGATCGGACAGGAGGTTCCTTGCCTGCTCCAGGTCCATCTGCTCGTACTCCTCGTTGCCGCGGCCGAGGACCGCGTGCGCAGCGGAGACCACGACGTCGAGCACGCGCTCCCCACGGGGCAGGCGGTCCGCCAGCGCGGCGGAGGTCAGCCCGATGCGGGGCCGGAGTTCGAACACGTCAACGGTGCCCACCACGTCACCCAGCAGGCCGACGACACCGTCGCTGGGGTACATGTGTGCGGCCAGAACCTGCAACAGCGTGGTCTTGCCCGCACCGTTGGGCCCGAGCACCACCCACCGCTCACCTTCGAAGATGGTCAGATCAATCGAATCGAGGAGCACGGATGTTCCCCGAGTGATCGTCACGCCCGCAAGTTCTGCCACCGCTGCCATGCGTCAAACCTACCCGACTGTGGAGACACAGACGGGACCGACGGGCCTCAGGCCCCGGTGGCGTGCAGACCGCCGTCGACGTGCACGATCTCACCGGTGGTGGCGGGGAACCAGTCGGACAGCAGGGCCACCACGGCGCGGGCAGTCGCGGTGCCGTCCGACGCGTCCCAGCCGAGCGGGGCACGTGCTGCCCAGATGTCGTTGAAGGTGTTGGCACCCGGGATGGCCTTCTTGGCCACAGAATCGATGGGGCCCGCAGCGACGATGTTGGAACGGATCCCCTCGGGGCCCAGGTAGCGAGCGAGGTAGCGGGACGTGGACTCCAGGGCGGCCTTGGACACGCCCATCCAGTCATAGGTGGGCCACGCGACCGTGGCGTCGAACGTCAATCCGACGATCCCGGCCCCGCGGTTCAACAACGGCTTGACGGCCATGGTCAGGCTCTTCAGCGAATACGCGGAGACGTGCAGGGATTGCGCGACGTCGTCCCACCCCGTCTCGAGGAACTTGCCACCCAGTGCGGTCTCGGGATTGGCGTAGGCGATGGAGTGGACGACACCGTCAAGACCGCCGGTGAAGTACTCGGCCAGCACACCGGGCAGCGCCTCGAGGTGTGCCGCGTCCGTGACATCCAGTTCGATGACGGGCGGCACGGGGTTCAGACGACCCGCCACGCGGCGCGCCAACGAGACTGCACGACCGGCCGAGGACACCACCACGTTGGCGCCCTCGCGCTGGGCGATGTCGGCGACGGCGTAGGCGATCGAGGTGTTCATGGTCAGGCCGGTGACCAGGATGTTCTTGCCTTCAAGGATTCCCATGGGTGTCTTCTCCAGGAGTGTCGGGGTGGGGTGAGGTGGGGTGGGTCGCTGCGGTGGATGGGCGGAAGCCCGGGGTCAGTGGCCCATGCCGAGGCCGCCGTCGACCGGTACTACTGCACCGGAGATGTAGCCTGCACCGTCGCCGGCCAGGAACAGGGCCGCGGCGGCGACGTCGGCGGAGTCACCCAGCCTGCCTGCAGGGATGCGTGCCTTGTAGCCGTCAATCGTCGCCGCAGGCAGGACCGCGGTCATGTCGGTATCGATGAACCCGGGTGCGACGACGTTGCAGGTGATGTTGCGGCTGCCCAGTTCGCGGGTGAGGCTGCGCGCCATACCGATGAGCGCCGCCTTGGAGGCCGCGTAGTTCATCTGCCCGGGCGAGCCGAGGAGCCCCACCACCGACGACACCAGGATGATCCGGCCGAAGCGGCCACGGGTCATGGGGCGTGCAGCCCGACGCACCACGCGGAACGTGCCTGTCAGGTTGGTGTCGATGACGCTGTTCCAGTCGTCATCAGACATCCTGGCGACGAGGGTGTCCTTGGTGACGCCGGCGTTGGCAATCAGGACCTCCACGGGGCCGAGCTCGGCCTCCACCGTCGTGAACGCCGCATCCACCTGGGCCTGGTCCGTCACATCACAGACCACGCCGAGCACGCCCTCGGGTACAGAACCAGTGCGGTGTGTGGCGGCGACGCGGTACCCGGCGTCGCGAAAATATTCGGCGATGACCCGGCCGATGCCCTTGGAGCCACCAGTGATCAGCACAACGCGAGATTCCTGCACGGCCACAACCTATCGCACCCGCGGCGCCCGGCACGGGAAGGCGATGGCGTAACACAGGGGACGGTTGGTGGGCAGAACTATGCTGAAACAGTGCCAGCCAACAAGCCCGAGTCCGACCGGACGCTGATCACCAGCGCGGGGCGGAGCCGCACGTTGGACATCGACGAGCGCAACAAGCGCTACCTCATCACCATGGTGCTGCGCACTGCCTGTTTCATCGCATTTCTGGTGGTGCCGGGCTGGTGGAAGGTGGCGGCCCTCGTGGGCGCAGCCATCCTCCCCGCCTTCGCTGTGCTGTTCGCCAACGCCACCGACAACCGGCCTCCCCCGTTGGCGTCACCCGAGCCCGAGGAGGAGACTGGCCGTCTGGCCCTACCCTCACAACAGGTGATCGAGGGCGACATCGAGGAGGACGTGGCGTGAAGAAGCTGGTGCTGCGATGGGTTGCGCTTGCCGTGTTCCTGATCCTGCTGGCACTGGTGTTCATCCGACTGGGCGAATGGCAACTGGACCGACTGGAGGGCACCCGGGAGCGCAACGACGTGGTGGCAGCCAACAGGGACGAGCCCGTCGTTGACTACACGGATGTCATGGGCGAGCCCGTCGCCGAGACCGGGCAGTGGCAGCGCGTACGCGTGACCGGCACCTACACCGGGGAGCAGTACCAGGTGCGTTACCGCAACCAGGACGGCCCCGGCATTGAGGTCGCTGCGATCCTCGAGACGGACACCGGTGTCGCTGTGGTCGTTGACCGGGGCTTCATCCCCCGGCAGGTGGGCCGCGCTGACACGGAGATCCTGCCCGCACCGCCCGCCGGCGAGGTGGAGGTCATCGGCTACCTGCGCCGGGACGAGCGGGGTGACGACACCGCCATCGTGCCGCACGACTTCAAGGTGCGGCTCATCAATTCCGGCGCCATCGCCGAGTCGCTGGGGCGCGACGTGTTGCCGGGCTACGTCAGCCTCACTGAGTCGACCCCCGCCAACGGTCCGGAGCTCAAGCCCATCACGCCCCCGGAGCCCTCAGAGGGCAACCATTTCTCCTACGCCCTGCAGTGGTTCTCCTTCAGTGTCATCGCCGTGGGAGGCATCTTCGTGTTGATCCGGGCCGACCTGGCAGACCGCCGCAAGGCGCAGCGCCAGGCCGCGCTCCGAGCCGCCAGAGGGCGGCCCGTCGACGAGGAAGCGGCGGTGCGGTGACGGCACTGTCCACGGCGGCGCCGTGGCTGCTGTGCCCCGTGTGCGGCCACAGCCTGGTTCTGGCGGACAGGACCCTGCACTGCGCTGATCACCACAGCTTCGATGTGGCCCGCCAGGGGTACGTGAACCTCCTGGGCCGTGCGGCACCCGCCAACGCCGACACCGCCGACATGGTGGCCGCCAGAGACAGGTTCCTGTCAGCAGGGCACTATGCACCCATCACCGCCGCCGTTCTGGCAGCCCTCCCCATGGCCAACCGTCTCCTCGAGGTGGGCGCCGGCACCGGTCACCACCTCGCCGAAGTGCTGGACCGTCTGGCCGACGCCGTGGGGGTGGCCGCGGACGTGTCGGTGCCCGCCTGCCGCCGCGCTGCCAAAGCCCACCCGAGAATGGCGTCGGTTGTCGCCGACACCTGGTCGGGGCTGCCACTGGCCGACAACTCCGTGGACGCGGTGTTGTGCATCTTCGCCCCCCGCAACCCTGCAGAGTTCGCCCGGGTGCTCCGGCCGGGCGGGCGGGCGGTAGTGGTCATGCCAGCCCCGGACCACCTCCGAGAACTCCGTCGCACCCACGGCCTCCTCGGGGTCGGGGATGACAAGCTGGAGAGGCTGGCGGCCTCGTCGCACGGTCATCTGGAGCACGTCGCGAGCACCGACGTCGCCTACGACGCAGCCCTCACCGGGGCAGAAGTGGCCGACCTCATTGGCATGGGACCCAACGCCTTCCACTCGCGTAGGCCGGGTGGCGATGCGGACACCCCACCTGCGACGGTGAGGGTATCCGTCACCTGCGCCGTGCTGCAGGCGCCCGCTGCGCCCTGAAGTGGACGCCACACACGGCCTCAGAGAGGGTCTGATCACCGGCCCCCGCTGATAACGTGACCCGTGGTCCTGCAGCACCCGTCACAGGGTGAGGTCCACCACGACGTCTGAAAGAACCGGTTCCACGTGACAACAGCCTCGGTGACCCCGACAAGCCCGCACGGCGCGCGCCGCATGGCTGCACTCGACGGCATCCGCACCATCGCGGTGTTCCTCGTGATCCTGTTCCACGTCTCCGCCCCCCGCGCCGCTGCCGGGTTCATCGGCGTGGACATCTTCTTCGTCCTGTCGGGGTACCTCATCACGGCCGGCCTGATGCGGGAGACCCAGCGCAAGGGCCGCATCAGCCTCGGTGGCTTCTGGTTGAGGCGGTTCAAACGGTTGATGCCGGCCGCCCTGCTGACGCTGGCTGCCGTCACGGTGTGGATGCTGTGGATCGCTCCGCTGTACCAGATCCGCAGCGTCAGCACGGACCTGTGGTGGACGCTCCTCTACGTGGCCAACTGGCACCTGATGGCCGCCAACTCCTACTTCTCCGACACAGGTGCGGCGTCGCCACTGCTGCACATGTGGTCGCTGGCCGTCGAGGAGCAGTTCTACGTGGCCTGGCCCCTGATTCTGCTGGCGACCCTGGGCGTGGCGCTGCTCATCACGCGTCGTCGCCGCCAGAGCACCCCTGAGGGCCACGTCAAGCTGTTCGGCCACGTGGCGGGGTGGCTCACCGTGGTGCTCATCATCGCCTCCGCCGTGACGCTGTACGCGGTGTACGACCCCGCGTTCCCTGACCGCGCCTACATGGGCACCGACGCCAAGGCCTTCGAACCCCTCCTCGGCGCCCTCGCCGCCATCCTCCTCACCAACCCCGGCATCAAGCAGTGGCTGACCCGCCACCACCGGCTGCTGGGGTGGATCGGTGTGGGCGTCATGCTGGCGCTGTTCCCCTTCCTCGACGGCCCGCCCGCCCTCTACTACCAGTGGGGTGCGCTCGCGTTCAGCGTCGGCGCCCTGTTCCTGATCGTCGGCCTCGTGCTGGCGCAGGGTCAGGGACTGCTGGCACGGGTCTTGGGATGGGAGCCGATCGCCTACCTCGGCCGCATCTCCTATGGCCTGTACCTGTGGCACTGGCCCCTGGCCATCTGGATCATCGGCGACCGGGAGGGCTTTCGGTGGATCCGCGCCCTGGCCGTGGTCGTGCTCACCGTGGCCGCTGCGGCGGCCTCGTACCACCTCGTCGAGATGCCCGTGCGCACGTGGAAGTGGTTCACGGCGAAGCGCTCGGCAGTGCTGGCGGTGGTGCTGCTGGTCACCATGCTGGTGGCGGTCAGCTTCGGTGGTGGCACCCCCCTGTCCCCCGTCCTGCAGAAGCTCCGGCCGGGTGACACCCTCAACCGCAACATCGTCCTCATGGTGGGCGACTCCGTGCCCCAGCGGTTCAATCCTGAGCTGGAAAAGGCCGCCGCCGGGCGGGGCCTGCGGATCGCGAGCGCCACGGCCGGTGGGTGTGCGCCCAGTGGCATCGACATCCCGCTCTACGTGGGCAAGCCCGACGTCGTGTGTTCCGGCGTCATCGGCTTCCAGACCCAGGCACTCGAGCAGTTCCACCCCGGCACGGTCGTGTGGTGGAGCCGGTACGAGCTCGCCGACATGCGTGTCGACGGCGAGATCATCGGGCCGGAAACCGAACGCTTCTGGAAGATCACCGCGGACAACCTGCAGGTGGCAGCCGATCGGTTGCGCTCCGACGGTGCCACCCTGGTGATGGTGGCGACCGACCGCATCGGCGTGGGCGTCTACGCGGCCTGCACCCCCGAGGACTGCCATCCTTTCCTGGACCGCCTGGCCCACCACGACGAGTACCGCCAGCGATGGAATGCCATGGTCCAGGCCTTCGCCAAGGACAATGACCGCGTCACCGTCATCGGCGTCGACGACCTGTACTGCACCGATGATGGCGTCCCCTGCGATGACGAACACGACGGTGTACTGACGCGCAAGGACGGCAGCCACTTCAGCGACGAGAAGCTCATGCCCGGCATCGCCGAGGCGATCATCGAGAGGGTCTTCGAGGCCGCCAACGGTTGAGCCGACCGCGGGTCACGCACGGCCATCACCGGAGGACGCACGGCGTCCCCCAGACGTGGCGAGGCGGCCAGCGGGAACCCCGCTGGCCGCTCTCCGTCGTGTCCTTACAGGCCCAGGAACGCCCGGAACTCGTCGCAGGCGCGCTCCGCCTCGATCTGGTTCGGCATTTCACAGAAGATGCGCAGCAGCGGCTCGGTACCCGAGAAGCGGGCGATGATCCAGCCGTTGGTGAAGTACACCTTGCAGCCGTCGGCGTAGGACGTGTGGGTGACCTCGGCGGTGAACTCCGGCAGCAGCTTGTCCACCATGAGCGTCGTGAGGATTTCGGGCTTGCGCTCCATGGGGAACGAGAAGTCGGTCTCCGCCATGTAGTGGGGATCGAACTGGCCGGTGATCTCGTCGTAGATCTCGCTCATGGACTTGCCCACGACGGCGATCATCTCCACGAGCAGGGCGGCCGCGTAGATGCCGTCCTTGCCTGCGATGTGGCCTCGTACCGTGAGGCCGCCGGAGGATTCGCCGCCGATGATGGCGTCGGTCTCCAGCATCTTGCCGGAGATCCATTTGAAGCCGACGGGCACCTCGTAGCACTTCTGGCCGAAGCGTTCCGCGACGTCATCCAGCAGGGATGTCGTGGCCACGTTGCGGACAACCGGGCCCTCCCATCCCTTGTACCTGAGCAGGTAGTAGTAGAGGATCACCAGCAGCTGGTTCGGGTGGAGGAAGTTGCCCTTGTCGTCGATGACACCGATGCGGTCGGCGTCACCGTCGGTGGCGATGCCGATGTCGCACTTGTTCTCCACCACGTAGCGCTTCAGCATGGACAGACCCGCACTGGTGGGCGAGGGCAGTGCACCGCCGAAGAGCGTGTCGTGTCGGTCGTTGATGACGTCCAGCTCGGTGCGCGCCGTCAGCAGGATGGTCTGCAGCGACGTGCGCGACACACCGAACATCGGGTCCAGCGCCACCTTGAGGTGCGCGTTCCGGATGGCGTCCATGTCCACCTGGGAGATGATGGAGTCGATGTAGCCATTGAACGAGTCGATTTCCCTGACGGCGCCGCTGGCCAGTGCCTTTTTGTAGTCGATGCTGGGCAACTCGGCCTCGCCGGCACCCTCCAGCGCCTCCATGCGCCGCTCCACATCCAGCGTGACGTCCTCGTCGGCATCCTTGCCGCCCGCCGTGAACACCTTGATGCCGTTGTACAGCGCCGGGTTGTGGGAGGCGGTGATGGCCATGCCGTAGGGCAGCTCACGGTCCTTGACAGTCCACATGATCAGAGGCGTCGGGGCCTGGGCCACACGAATGAGCTGGCAGGTGATGCCGGCTCCGGCGAACACCTCGGCGGCCCATTCGGCGGCCACGTCGGAGAGGAACCGACGGTCGTAGCCGATGACGATGCCAGCCTCCTGGACACCCTCGTCGATGATGCGCTGCGCCAGGGCCCCGCACAGCAGCCTCACGTTCGCTCGGATGAATTCATCCCCGATGATTGCCCGCCAACCACCCGTACCGAACTTGATGCGTGCCATCATCTCTCCTCGTCGCTGATGAGTCTCCAGACTAGTGACACACCCCCGGGTGACCGGCGAAACGAGCATGTGGGCCGTCCACCTGCCATCTCACGTGAATGGCAAGGCACGTGCCCCCATCAGGCCAGGGAGACCAGCTCCGAGTAGTCGTCGCCCCAGAGGTCCTCGACACCGTCGGGCAGCACCAGGACACGGTCGGGCTCCAGCGCCTCCACGGCGCCGGGGTCGTGCGTCACGAGGACGACGGCGCCGGCGTAGGTCCGCAGCGCGGAGAGCACTTCGGCGCGGGACGCGGGGTCGAGGTTGTTGGTGGGCTCGTCGAGCAGCAGCACGTTGGAGGCTGACACCACGAGCATGGCCAGGGCCAGGCGTGTCTTCTCCCCGCCGGAGAGAACTCGCGCCGGCTTCTCGACGTCGTCACCGCTGAACAAGAATGATCCCAGCACCTTGCGCACTTGCGTGTCGTTGAGGTCCGGGGACGCGGAGGTCATGTTCTCCAGCACGCTGCGCGACACGTCAAGCGTTTCGTGTTCCTGCGCGTAGTAGCCGAGTTTGGCACCGTGTCCCAGCAGGCGCCTGCCCGTGTCCGGGTCCTCAATGCCTGCCAGGATGCGCAGCATCGTGGTCTTCCCGGCACCGTTGAGGCCGAGGATCACCACCTTGGAGCCCTTGTCGATGGCCAGATCGACGGCTGTGAACACTTCCAGGGAGCCGTAGGCCTTGGACAGGTCGAGCGCACGCAGAGGCGTCTTGCCGCACGGCGCCGGTTCGGGGAACCGGATCTTGGCCACCTGGTCGTTCTGGCGTTCGCCCTCGAGCCCTGCCAGCAACCGGTCTGCCCGCTTCGCCATGTTCTGGGCGGCAACTGCCTTGGTGGCCTTGGCCCGCATCTTGTCGGCCTGCATCATGAGCTGGCCGGCCTTCTTCTCGGCGTTGGCGCGCTCACGCTTGCGTCGCTTCTCGTCCGTCTCGCGCTGCAGGAGGTAGCGCTTCCAGTTCATCGAGTAGATGTCCATCTCGGCCCTGTTGGCGTCGAGATGGAACACCTTGTTGATCACAGCATTCAGCAGCTCGGTGTCGTGGCTGATGATGATGAGGCCGCCGGAGAAGTTCTGGAGGTAGCTCCGCAACCAGACGATGGAGTCCGCGTCGAGGTGGTTGGTTGGTTCGTCCAACAAGAGGGTCTCAGCGTCGGAGAACAGGATCCGCGCAAGCTCGACGCGGCGACGCTGTCCACCGGAGAGGGTGGAGACCGGTTGGTCCAGCACACGGTCCGGGAGCCCGAGGTTGGCGGAGATCCGCGCAGCCTCGGCCTCGGCGGCGTAGCCTCCCGCGGCCTGGAGCGCGTTCTCGGCGCGGGTGTAGGCGGCCATGGCCTGTTCACGGTCATCGCCCTCGGATTCGGCCATCTTCACTTCGGCCTCACGCAGGCGCCTCATGACATGGTCCAGTCCCCGGGAACCGAGGATGCGATCACGTGCGAGCTGCTCCGGATCTCCCGAGCGGGGGTCCTGGGGGAGGTAGCCGAGCTGGCCGGTTCGGGTCACCAGACCCGACACCGGAAGGGCGTCGCCGGCGAGGATGCGGGTGAGCGTCGTCTTGCCCGCGCCATTTCTCCCCACGAGCCCAATTCGATCGCCACCGATGACCTGAAAGGACACTGCGGACAACAACAACCGCGCACCAGCGCGTACTTCAACATCTTTGACCTGCAACACGAGGGACCATGCTACGCGCTGAACGTCTTTCACCCCATTCCATGTGGTTGCATGGCTACATGGGGACAAGAAGAATGTTCACTGCAGTGTCGCCCCCACGCCTGCAACTGACGGAACTCGAGGACTTCCTCGACGCCAGCGGTATCTCTTCGACAGGGCTACGGTGGGTTGCGCCTGACAAGTGGCACATCACGCTGAGCTTCATGCCTGCGGTGGAAGCCGAGCAGGTCGGTGCGCTGCACGATGCCCTGACGGAACTCGCCACGCGTACCCCACCACTTGATCTGCGGCTCAGCGGCGCCGGCTCGTTCGCCAGATCGGGGGCAGCGACCCCCATGTGGATCGGTGTCGACGGCGACCTCCCGTCGTTCATCGCCCTGGCGGCCGGGTCCCTCGCGGCCTGTCACCGCAGCGGGGCGAGGGTGGAATCGTCACAGCACTTCCGTCCCCACCTGACCGTGTCGCGCCACAGACCCGCCCGGCATGGGGAACTCTGGTTGGAGAAGCTGGACGCATTCCGCGGCACGCCCTGGACGGTCTCGGAACTGCTGCTCATCGAATCGACCCTGGGCGGGCACCAACAGCCTGCCCGCTACTCCGTCGTGGAGCGGCACCCATTGAGGGGTTGAGTCATGGCTGTCGGCGGCTCACTGGACCATGAAGGCCGTGACATTTCGTGTCAGCGCGATGGGACCGACATCATGAGGCACCCGGACCGACTGCCTCAGAGACCGGCGACGAACTCCACCACGGCCTGCTCCCATTCGGCCTGGTGGGAGAGGTTGAGGCCGTGCGGGCCCCCTGCGACGATGTGCAGGCTGCTGCCGCTCACGAGCTCCGGCAGCCGCTGGCTGGAAGCAGCCAGGGGAACGTTCTGGTCGCCGTCGCCGTGCAGTACCAGCAGGGGGACGTCAATGGCTGCGCAGTCGTCGCGCAGGTCCGTGGCCCAGGCCTCAATGGTCATGCTCGCGGCCCCTGGATCACTTTGCAACGCGATCGCGAGCGCCTCCTGCCTGGTGGCTTCCGACACCGTCAGTCCGTCCTCGTTGCTGAAAAAGGCCGTGGTGAACTGGTCAAGAAATCCGGGATGGTCGGCGGCGCACTGCCTGGCCATGTCCTGGAACGCTTCCACTGGCATGGCGCCATCAGGATTGTCGTCGGTGACGGCCAGTGCAGGGCAGATCGAACTGGACAGCACGACGCCAGCGAGGCGTCCCGTCCCGTGGGTGCCGATGTAGCGCGCCACTTCCCCACCGCCCATGGAGAATCCGAGCAGCACCGCGTCCTGGAGGTCGAGCGCTGACATGAGGTCCGCAAGATCCGCGGACAACGTGTCGAAGTCGTATCCGCCGGAGGGCTTGTCGGACTGGCCGAATCCTCGCCGGTCGTACGTGATGACCCGCAGGCCGGCGGCGCTCAGGGCTGGGATGTTGGTGCGGAACGCCTCCCCTGAGAGCGGCCAGCCATGGATCAGGACGATGGCGCGCCCACCCCCGCCTGTGTCGGTGTAGTGCAGCGTGACGGGCCTGTCTCCCGTGGTGGTGATGTCTGGCATCGTTGCCTCCTGCTCACAAGGGGTGGTGGCCCGACGCTACCCCACGAAACGATGCACAATGCCGATTGCGGGAGCGTTTTCACGCTCGGGCTGCCAGGTGTAGACATGTTTGGCCCTAACATGTCTGGGTGCGCGGTTTCCCCCGCCGCGTCAAAGGAGGATAACGGTGTCCAAACCAACAATTCGCATGGTCGTGGCCGAGGACGATCCTCTGGCGCAATTGGCGATCCAGAGCTACGTCGCCCGTGTTGACGACATTGAGATCGTCGGGTCGGCCCCCGATGGCAAACCAGCTCTGGAATTGGTGAAGTCCCTGAAACCGGACGTCCTGCTCACAGACATCCACATGCCCCACATGACCGGCGTCGAGCTCATCCGCCACGTGTTCGCGCTGCCCGATCCGCCCCGGGTCCTGTGCTTCACGGTGCTCGGTGACGAGAACACCATGCGCACAGCCCTGGAGGCAGGAGCCAGTGGGTTCCTGCTGAAGGTGGACCCTCCCGACATGCTGATTCATGGCATCCGATGCGCTTATCACGGCGACGCGCTCGTGTCCCCGAAGCTTCTCGCGAGCGTGCTGCGCCAGTTCCAGCGCCACAATCAGCCGCCGTCCGACCTCAGCGACATGGATCTGGAGTTGGTGCGCCTCGTGGGTCGGGGGCTGGACAACGGCGATATTTCAGCCGCCGTCTTCCTGGCTCCCAGCACGGTCAAGACCTACATCAGCCGTCTGTTGAAGAAGACTGACTGTCGAAGCCGCGCACAGCTTGCAGCGAAGGCCCACGAATGGGGCCTTGTGGAGATTTGAGTCGCCGGGTCGGCCGTCCCGCGTCCTGGGAGGACTGGTCAGCCGACCCGAACATGAGAATGGCGGCGGACTCCTGTGCCCGGTGGGGGGAACGAAACACCGGAGTCCGCCGCGGTCCATGAGGTGATGACGAGGTGTTGGTCCTCTTCGGACTTCTGACTCCTCGACTCACGCGCGCTTGCCCACCACGCCACCAGACCGAGTAGGCCCAGGGCTGAGACGACGAAGTCGGCCAAGGATGATACTCTGCCCGTCGCGCCCAGGTAGACAAGAATCCCAACATACACAGCCGGTACGAAAACTCCAAGCCACGCTCGACGCCGTGTAACCATCAGGCTCTGGACGCCCAGCAGCATCAACATCACACCAGCTATGGCAAGATACGTGCCGTCAAACCTACTGAAGTCCATGTCCCACCCCTCTTACCGGTCGGGCTGAAAGGCCTTCGACGTTCCCAATGACACCCCATGGATGGGGCACACGCAATGCAGAACGGGAACCCGGCAACCGCCAAGAGGGCCGTGTCCCCCAAAGTTGATCCATGCGTTGACTTTGTGCAGCTTCACCTCAACGGGTGTTGTCAGATGTCTGTTTCAGTGGCTTCCAACGTCGACGTGGCAATACGGTCAGGGTGACACAACCACTTCCCCCGGAGGCTTACATGTTCTCGCCAGATGATTTCACCCCCGCACTCATCGCACTCCCCTACGTCGCGTTCACAGTGAAGAGCGCACTGCGCAGCTCCTTGCGCCTCCGCCTCCTGGCATCGAAGCCCGGTTACTGCAACTACCTTCCCTGGCTCTGCCGCTGGTGACTCACACCCCGCGAATGGGAGCCCTCAACCGCGAGGCACTAGACTCGCGATCCATGAATGACGCCGAGCCCAGACCGAGCACTGCAATGTGGCTGGAACCGGTCGCCGCTGCCGTCGTTCTTGGTCTGGCCCTCTTCATCAACAGTGGAGACGAGTGGCCCTATATGTGGGTCATCGACGTGGTCTCGTGCACTGGAGCTGCCTTATCGAGGCGCTGGCCGGTCGCTGGAGCTGTCCTGACGGCTGTCGGTCTGGCGGTGTGGCTCCCCTTCCCGGGAGTTCTTCCCAGCATCAGTGGGATGTCCTTCTACATCAATATTTTCGCCGCGGCGAGAATGGATTTGACGTGGAAACTCCCTCTGGCCCTGGGGTTCGGAGGTTTGGCCTATCTGAGTCTCGTCCGCAATGCGGTGCAGGAAGCCTCATACCGCTGGTCCACGTCCATACTACTGATCGTCGTCCTTGTCGTGGCTTGGGCGGGCGGAACTGCCTTCCGGTTTGCCGACAAGGGCATTCAACGTGAACGTGAATCGGGTCAGCAGCGCCTCCAGGACCTTCAAGTGTCCCTCGCCCGAGAGTTGCATGACAGCGTGGCACAGACCCTGTCGAGTGCGGCCATGCGTGCCAACATCGTGATGAGCGATCCGGCTCTGTCGCCGCTCGCGAAAGACCAACTCGAGCGGATCGCCGATGAATGCCGCTCATCCGCGCACGACCTGCGGCAATTGTTGTCGGCACTGCGCGACGCGCCCGAAAGGGATGTGACCCCTGGGCCCTTGGCAGATGTTGAGTCATTGCGCCAGGCAGTGAATGCTCAGGCTGAACGGTTGCGGGGAGAGGGCTTCATCGTGTCCCTGGATCTCCGGATCACGAAGCTGAGCGCAGCTCGGTGCCAGACGCTGGCCGCGATCACGGTGGAGGCCGCAAACAACATCGTGAAGCACGCCAAACGAGGCACACGCTGCACGTTCTCCATCGTCCAGGGGACAGAAAACGTGGTGGGTGAGTTCACCAACGTGCGGCAGAACAGCAAGAGTGTGCGCCAGGGCTTCGGACTCACGGGTGTCCAGGAGCGCTTGACCCTCCTGGACGGCACCTGTTCCGTGCAGTTGAAGAACGGTCGCTGGGTGCTGCAGGCGACGCTGCCCCTGGGCATGGAGACCAACGGCAGCCAACCGGCGACCTTCCCTGTGGCTGAACCGCTGTTCGCCGAGAAGGCGAATTCCTAGAGGTTGTAGCCGATGGCCCGCAGCTGCTCGCGGCCGTCGTCGGTGATCTTTTCCAGCGACCACGGCGGCAGCCAGACCCAGTTCACCGTCACGGACTTCGCGAGGCCCTCCAGCACGTAGCGCGTGTCGTACTCGATCTTGTCGGTGAGCGGGCACGTCGGCGAGGTGAGCGTCATGTCGAGCGTGACGTTGCCCTCATCGTCGACGGTCACCCCGTAGAGCAGCCCAAGGTCAACAATGTTGACGAAGAGCTCAGGGTCGACGACGTCCTTCATCGCCTCCTCGATCTCCTCCTCGGAGGGGACGGCGCGCGCGACGTCCACGTCGGGGAGTTCGTCCTTGACGAGGTCGCTGGGACGTTGGGTGTCGTTCTGGTACATATCAGGACTCCTTGTCACTGGCCTGGCCGACGGCGTCTCTCAGCGCCGACCATGACAACAGGGCGCACTTGACGCGCGCCGGAAATTTGGAAACGCCCGCAAATGCGATGGCGTCCTCGAAGCGATCCTCATCGGGGGTGATCTCCCCCTTGGACTGCATCATCTCAAGAAAATCATCGTACAAACCCATCGAGTGCCGCACCGTCTCACCGATCACGAGGTCGGTCATCACCGACGTCGAGGCCTGCGATATGGAACACCCCTCACCTTCATAGGACACGTCCTTGATCACGTCGCCGGCGAGGGACACGCGCAAGGTCAGCTCGTCGCCGCATGACGGGTTCACGTGGTGAACCTGCACGTCATAGGGCTCGCGCAGACCGGTGTGGTGCTTCTCGCGGTAGTGGTCGAGGATGATGGTCTGGTACAGCTCGTCAATGTTCACGGTGTTGGTATCAGCCTTGGTTGAACCGGGGTGCGAAGTAGTTGCGGGTGAACACGAGGGCATCCGCGAGGGCGTCGATTTCCGACGTCGTGGTGTACAGGTACGAAGAGGCGCGCGTCGAGGACTGGTGTCCCAGGCGGCGATGCAGCGGCCGCGCGCAGTGGTGGCCCCCGCGAATGGCGATCCCTCGGGAGTCCAGCACCTGCATCACGTCGTGCGGGTGAACGTCGGCCAGGTTGAACGAGATGGCACTCCCCCGGTCCACAGCCTCTGTGGGGCCGAGGATGACGAGCCCGTCGATGGAGGTGAGCTTGTCCAGCGCGTACGCCGTCATGGTCTCTTCGTGCTGGGCAATGGCTGCCATGCCGATGCCCGAGAGATAGTCCACGGCTGCACCGAGGCCCACGGCCTGTGCGATGGGCGGTGTGCCCGCCTCGAACCGGTACGGCGGGGGCGCGAAGGTGGAACGCGCCATCTCCACCACCTCGATCATTTCGCCGCCTCCGAGGAACGGCGGCAGCTTCTCCAGCAGGTCGTGGCGTCCCCACAGGACGCCGATGCCCGTGGGACCGCACATCTTGTGGCCCGTGAAGCAGACCATGTCGGCGCCGAGCGTGGAGACGTCCGTCACGCGGTGGGGCACGGATTGTGAGGCGTCCACCACCATGGCGGCTCCCACTTCGTGCGCCTGGCGCGCGATGTCGGTGATGGGGTTGTGAGTACCCAACACATTGGACACCGACGTCAGTGAAACAATCTTGGTGCGCTCGTTGATGAGGTGCTCGCGCTCGGCGCCCTCGAGGTCGAGGCGCCCCTCGTCGGTGATGTCGAACCACCGCAGGGTTGCACCCGTGCGCTCGCACACCAGCTGCCACGGAACGATGTTGGAGTGGTGCTCCATGACGGAGATCACCACCTCGTCACCGGGCTTCAGGCTCGCACCCAGGGTGTTGGCCGCAAGGTTCAGGGCCTCGGAGGCGTTCTTGGTGAACACCACCTCTTCGCTTCGCTCGGCGCCGATGAACTGGGCGAGGCCGGACCGGGCACCCTCGAATGCCTCCGTGGCCTCGGCTCCCAACATGTGCATGGCGCGGGCGACGTTGGCGTTGTGCTGGCCGTAGTGCTCAGCGATCGCGTCAATGACCACCTGCGGCTTCTGCGACGTGTTCGCGGAGTCCAAGTACACCAAGGGGTACTCACCGGCGGTCCGGCCGAGTATCGGGAAGTCCTTCCGGACCTTCTCAACGTCCAACATCACAACCACCCCTTTCATCGTGTTTCTTGAGTCGCGCCTATTGATCATGTTTTTTCTTTGGAGCATCCATCAAGGGGACCACAGGGTCCCGGTCTCCGGCGCCGCGCTGGCAAGGCGGAGACTGAATCCGTTCAAGCGCTCGATCTTCAATCCTGCGCCAAGACCAAACAGGGTCCCGGTCTCCGGCGCCGCGCTGGCAAGGCGGAGGAGGGAAGCTGTACGAACGTACCGCGACCGATCGACAACGTAGCCAGGCGGATGCCGGGGGCCGGGATCCGATCAGGCAACAGCAGCGGCGGCGGCTTTTACGTAGGACTCGTAGCCCTCGGCCTCGAGCTTGTCCGCCAGCTCACGGCCACCCTCGTCGACGATGCGGCCGTCGATGAAGACGTGCACGAACGTGGGCTCGATGTAGCGCAGGATGCGCGTGTAGTGCGTGATCAGCAGCAGCGCACGATCACCGGAGGCGGTGAAGCGGTTGACCCCGTCGCTGACGACGCGCAGCGCGTCGATGTCGAGGCCGGAGTCGGTCTCGTCAAGGATGGCGGCCTTGGGGTTCAGCAGCTCGAGCTGGGCGATCTCGTGGCGCTTCTTCTCGCCACCGGAGAAGCCCTCGTTGACGGAGCGTGCCGAGAACGTCTTGTCCAGCTGCATGTTGCCGAGTGCCTTCTCGACGTCCTTGACCCAGGTGCGGATCTTGGGTGCTTCGCCGTCCAGCGCAGTCTTGGCGGTGCGGAGGAAGTTGGCGACGGAGACGCCCGGTACTTCGACGGGGTACTGCATGGCCAGGAACAGGCCTTCGCGAGCGCGCTCGTCAACGGTCATCTCGGTCAGTTCGACACCGTCGAGGGTCACTGAGCCGCTGGTGATCTTGTAGTTGGGGTGGCCGGCAATGGCGTAGGCCAGCGTCGACTTGCCCGACCCGTTGGGGCCCATGATGGCGTGGATCTCACCCGGCCTGGCGGTCAGGTTGACACCCTTGAGGATTTCCTTGGGACCGGACTCGGTCAGGACGTCGACGTGCAGGTCAGAGATGACGAGTGTGGACATGGGTTTTCAGGCTCCTGAAGTTGCGTGCTGGTTGATGGGGTTGTCGATGTCCACCTCGATGGACGTGCCGTCGACACGGCAGGGGAACACCTTCACGGCTTCCGTGGCAGGCAGGCAGCGCGGCCTTCCGGTCCGCAGGTCGAAGACCGAGCCGTGGAGGTAGCACTCGATGGCACCGTCCTCCACGTCGCCCTCGCTGAGGGGAACCGCGCCGTGGGTGCACTCGTCGACCAGGGCGAAGTACTCGCCCTGGTGGAGGACGATGGCAATGTCGAGGTCATCGACCTCCACGGCCAGAGGCCGGTCGGCCGTCACCTCGGACACGTCGGCGACTGCTTGGAAGCTCACGACTCGAGTGCCTGCGTGATGGCGGCCTGCTCGAGCTCGCGCTCCACCTGCTCCATCAGCTGGTCCTCGATCTTCGGCACGCCGATGCGGCGGATGATGTCGAAGAAGAAGCCGTGCACGACGAGTCGGCGAGCTTCTGACTCGGTGATGCCCCGGCTGCGTAGGTAGAACAGCTGCAGGTCGTCGAATCGCCCGGTCGTCGAGGCGTGGCCGGCGCCAGCGATCTCGCCCGTCTCAATCTCGAGGTTCGGCACGGAGTCCGCCTGACAACCGTCAGTCAGCACAAGGTTCTTGTTCGACTCGTAGGTGTCGATGCCCTCGGCCTCCTTGCGGATGAGGACGTCCCCGATCCAGACGGAGTGCGCACCCTTGCCCTGAAGAGCGCCGCGGTAGTCGACGTTGCTCTTGGTGTGCGGTTCGTTGTGGTCAACGAACAGGCGGTGCTGGACGTGCTGACCGGCGTCGACGAAGTACAGGCCGTAGGCCTCCACCTCTCCACCGGGCCCGGCAAAACGGGAGTTCTCCTGCAACCGGACAACGTCGCCGCCCATGGAGGCCGTGATGGTCTTCACGCGGGCGTCTCGGCCCACGAGCAGCGACCGCTGCCCGCCGTGCACGGCGTCATCGGCCCAGTCCTGCAGCGTCACCAGGTTCAGGCGTGCGCCGTCGCCGACGATGATGTCCGTCTTCTCCGCGTAGCTGCCCGAGCCGGTGTAGTGCAACACGATGGTTGCCTCTGCGTTGGCTCCGACGCTGATGATCACATGGTCGGCCACGGCGGAGCCGGTGCCCTTGCCATTGAGGATCACGGGGTCGGCGATCTCCGCATTGGCAGCCACGCTCAGGTGGTAGGCCTTGGCTGCGTTCTTGGCAGCCAGGGCCGAGACCCGGTCGACGGGTGCCTCTACGGACAGCGCGTGTGCCTGCTCAGGAGTGATGGGCTCCATGGTGACGCCCTCGGGCAGGTCGCTGCTCCACTCGAGGGAGTCGGTCCTGGGCTCGTCGGAGAACAGCCCCTTGAACCGCTTGATGGGCGTGAAGCGCCAGATCTCCTCACGGCCATGCGGGACGGGGTGGTCAGCGATGTCCCACGACGGGGTGGGGTGCAGGTGTGAGTCGACCGTTTCGATGGCCGATGCCACGTTGGGTGCTACGGCCTGGGGGGCGGCAGCGTTGGAAATGGTGTCAGCGGTGGTGGACAATCTGTGTACTTTCTTTCGTGGAGGCGGTGGCGGTGGGGTGGTGGCGTCAGCCGACCGCACCCTCCATCTGCAGTTCGATGAGACGGTTCAGCTCGAGCGCGTACTCCATGGGCAGCTCACGTGCGATGGGCTCGACGAAGCCGCGCACGATCATGGCCATGGCCTCGAACTCCCCCATGCCACGGCTCATCAGGTAGAACAACTGGTCGGCCGACACCTTTGAGACCGTGGCCTCGTGCGACATCGACACCTCGTCCTCGCGCACATCGACGTAGGGGTAGGTGTCCGAGCGGGAGATCTGGTCCACGAGCAGCGCGTCGCACATGACGGACGACTTCGAGTGGTGTGCCCCCGGCTCCACCTTCACGAGGCCGCGGTACGAGGAGCGCCCGCCTCCACGTGCCACGGACTTCGACACGATGGAGCTCGACGTGTACGGCGCGCAGTGCACCATCTTCGAGCCGGCGTCCTGGTGCTGGCCCTCGCCCGCGAAGGCGATGGACAGGGTCTCTCCACGGGCGTGCTCACCCATGAGGTAGACGGCCGGGTACTTCATGGTGACCTTGGAGCCGATGTTGCCGTCGATCCATTCCATCGTGGCGCCCTCGTCGCAGGTGGCGCGCTTGGTGACGAGGTTGTACACGTTGTTCGACCAGTTCTGGATGGTCGTGTAGCGGCAGCGGGCGTTCTTCTTCACGATGATCTCGACCACCGCGGAGTGCAGCGAGTCACTGGAGTAGATGGGCGCGGTACAGCCCTCGACGTAGTGCACGTAGGCGCCCTCGTCGACGATGATGAGCGTGCGCTCGAACTGGCCCATGTTCTCGGTGTTGATCCGGAAGTAGGCCTGCAGCGGGATCTCCACGTTGACGCCCTTGGGCACGTAGATGAACGAGCCACCCGACCAAGCGGCGGTGTTCAGCGAGGCGAACTTGTTGTCACCGACGGGAATGACGGTGCCGAAGTACTCCTTGAAGAGTTCCGGGTGCTCCTTGAGCGCGGTGTCGGTGTCCATGAAGATGACACCCTGGCGCTCGAGCTCCTCGTTGATCTTGTGGTAGACCACCTCGGACTCGTACTGCGCGGCAACGCCGGACACCAGGCGTGCCTTCTCGGCCTCCGGGATGCCCAAACGGTCATAGGTGTTCTTGATGTCCTCGGGCAGGTCCTCCCAGGTCTGGGCCTGCTTCTCCGTGGAGCGTACGAAGTACTTGATGTTGTCGAAGTCAATGCCGCTGAGGTCCGCGCCCCAGGTGGGCATGGGCTTCTTGCGGAAGAGCTTCAGGCCCTTCTGACGCATGTCATGCATCCACTCCGGCTCGTCCTTCAGCGCCGAGATGTTGCTGACGACGGCCTCGTTGATGCCGCGCTTGGCCGTGGCGCCGGCACTGTCGCTGTCGTGCCAACCCCACTGGTAATTGGCGAGCGCATCGAGGTGTTCGTCCTGCGTGGCGCCCAGACCGGGTGCCTGCTGCGGTGCTGTCTGAGTCATGGTGGATTCACTTCCTGCTGGTTGCGATGGACTTGGTGGTGACGGGATGCGGCACGTGTGTGGTGCACACGCCATCGCCGTGGGCGATGGTGGCGAGGCGCTGGACGTGACTGCCGAGCAGTCGAGCGAACAGCGCTGTCTCCACCTCACAAAGAATGGGGAACTCCGCGGCGACGTGGGCCACCGGGCAGTGGTGCTGGCACAACTGGTCACCGGATGCGACGGGCTTGACAGCTGGGGCGTAACCATTGACCGCCAGACTGTCGGCCAGCACATCCACGGCCGGGCGCTCGGGGTGGGCGGCGCGCATCTCGTGGAAGCGCTGCTCCACGCCGTCGAGCCGTTCTGCGGCAAGCTCACGCACCGCGTCGGCACCGGCGGTGTCGCGAAGGCGACGCATGGCAGAGATGGCCAGTGCGTCGTAGGTGTGGTGAAACTCCGAGCGGCCGAGGTCGGTGAGTGAGAAGACCTTGGACGGCCTGCCCCGTCCCCTCGCGCCGTACACTCGCTGCTCGCTGTCGAGGAGAGTGCCGTCCAGCAACAGTGCGGTGAGATGGCGGCGAATGGCGGCCGGCGTCAACTCGAGGCGTCCGGCAAGTTGCGTTGCGGTGGATGGCCCGTGTTGGAGGACAGAATCAATGACGCGTTGACGTGTCGAGCGGTCATCGGGTTCGTTGTGCTGCATGTCACCCTCCTCCCGATCGAATCATTTGACTACGCCAGTGTTTCCTATTGATCGGTGGGTTTCAAGCGAGGCAACCCTTACTTCGGGTGCGTTCGCCCACCGCTGATTTCCTCCCGGCGCGTCACGCATCGTCACCCAAGCTCAACATCCATCCGGACCTCCCGGTGGTCAACAACGGACAGAGCGTCCTGCCAGTCCGATGCCGCTATGCGTGCACCTCCGGCGCGATACCGGGCCGGCTCCCCCACGGTCGGCACCTCAACACCATTGATCCGCACCGAGCGAACGCGGGTGCCGGAACCAGCCACGCGGTAGCGGACGCGCACCCGGGTACCGCCCAGGACGAGGGTGGCGACCAGACCGTGGAGGGAGTGCGGCAACACCGGGTCGACGACCACGTCGCCCGCCCGCCACCGCAGCCCCAGGAAGCCCTCGGAGACGAGTCGGAGCACCAATCCCGGACCCGACGAGTAGACGCGCCAGCCGCCCTCGAACCCGAACTTCGGGTCGAACATGCGCGATGAGCGCGCCTCGGCATCCACACGATCCGTGAACACGGCGTCCACCGATGAGTAGTAGCAGTTGGACTGCCGGGCTGTTGCGCCGGGTACGGCCGCACCCAGCCCAGTGGGCACCACCAACTGGAGCGCCCGCCAGGCGCGGTCCGCCTCACCGAGACGCAGCAGCGCCTCCACCCACCGAAGATGGGCGTGGGTGTACATGAGGCCGATCTCCCGTCCCCAGAACGTGGCAGCCTCCGCGCGCAGGAACACATGCGTCTCCCCGCCATGGTAGGCAACGGGGGTGTCGAACAGGTAGATGCCCGTGGGGCCGTCGAGGTGGTCGTTGATGACGGCGACGTGAGCCCGAGCCTCCTCGGGCGTCAGCAGTTCGTCCGCGATGGCGTGGATCATCTGGAGCGAGCCGTGGGTCAGGCCCGTGCGAATATCCCGAGGGTGCACCAGCAACTCCACCCCGCCCTCGTCCATGATGGCGTAGCCGGCGAGTTCTCCGTCCACGAGCAGATGCTCCCGCAGTGCCGCCTGCGTATCGCCGGCCATGGTGCGGAGCTGCCCGGCGAGCCCCCGATCCTCCGCCTGCAGGGCTTCGGCGAGCGTGGAGAACACCTTGATCTCGAGCTCCGCCGTCCACGTGGAGCACATCCAGCGGGCCACCTGGGGGTCGGCGGGCTGGAGGGAGTCGTTCCAGTCGCCGTGACCGTACGCCGGCAGCCGTGCATCGTGTGCCCGGTGGGTGCTGATGTGGTCAAGGGCGGCCCGTACATGCTCACGGATCGGGGTGCCCGGCATCAGGTCCTGCTCCCCCACCCATCCCGCACGCTCGTCGAGGATGGAGGTGTCCCCGGACATGCTGATGTAGTCCCCCAGCGCCAGCAATGGCCAGTAGACGACGTCACCGTGGCTCTCCCGGTGACCGGGTGCGCGACGCTCCGGCAGGTATTCGAACCACTGGGGCCAGTCCCCGTCGTCCTGCTGGGCGGCGAACACCACCGTCAGCACCTCACGGACAAGATCCGCGCGGCCGGCAGCCACCAGCAGCCCCACCGGCCCCTGGCACACGTCCCGGGTCCCCCAGGCGCCTCCTGTGAACTGCTCCAGCCCACGGGGCACCTGGTAGTGGATCACTGCGTCCTGCGCCAGCCACGGGAGGAACTCCGCCAGGGCGTCGGACGCAGGCGGACCCTCCAGTCGCGGAATGCTCTCCACCAGGGTGCGATCCGTCTCCGGGCACTCCCCCGGGAGAAGTGGCACCCGCAGGCATACGGGGCCGTCATCGCTGCGTCGTGTCAGCCAGCCCCCCGCGGACGCACGACCGTCCGAGAAGAGCAGCCCACCCTCGTCATGGCCCGAGTCCCCGGTGTTGGCCGCCAGCAGCAGCGGAAGCGCGCCACCCTTGACGTGGGCGTCCACGCGAAGTTCTCCCGTAGTGAGCGTGGTGCGCACGACAACGGTGTGCCCGCCGGAGCGCCACCACCAGGAGGCGCTGTCGGCGGTGGCGGCCCAGGCGCTCGGGATGCCGAGCAGCCGCCACCCGTCGCCGGTGTCCACGAAAACGCGCACCCCCTCCGCGTGCGTGATGCCCAGGTAGCTGCGCCGGACACTGAGGAGCGGTGCCGCGTCAGCGTGACCCCGCGTGAGCTGGGAGGCGACGGTGCCGTTCATCCACACCGTGACGGCCGAGGCGGTGTCGTGCGGGCCGGGTCCCTCCCCTGCGGCCAGAATGTGACCGTGGGGACGCACTACGGCACGCTCCTTGCTTCCCGCCACGACATGCGCGTCGCCTGCCCGATACGCCCAGGGCCGGCCGTCGGGGCCGGTCTCGACATGGTTCGCCGGAGCCCCCGTCACCGTCAGGAACTCATCGGCCGCCAGATCCTCGCCATGCAGCCATGAGACGGGGCCAAACAGGGTGCTCACCACTGCGGTCCCCTCCGGGAGGGCGGCGGGGGCCACGGGCCATGTGGCGGCTGCCAGCCGGGCGCGCACCAGCTCGACGTCGCCGTCGGAGGATGCGGTCGGATGGTCAGCCTCCACCACAACCCGGAAGCCGACGGTGTCGCTCTCGCCGGGCGCCAGGCTGATCTCTTCGCACTGGAGGCCCGCCAGCGTGTGCTCGTGCTGGAGGCGCTCGGACGGCAGGTCGGCGGTGAGGTCGAGCCCCGTCTTGTCGGCGGAGGCAAGCTGAAGCGCGTCGGTGCACCATCCCGCCACGGGACGGGTGCAGGTGAGCGCCAGCCACGGCGTGACATCACCCGGCATGTTCTGCCGGACGGCGAGCATGGTGCCACCGCCACTCCCCAGTGCACTCACGTCGAGGTACTGCGAGACGTAGAACTCGTTGCGGCGCAGCGCATCCCAGGGGGTCAGAGCGGCATCCAGCGTGCACACGGCATCCAGTTCGACGACGGTCTCCCCCGTGTTGGTGACCTGCAGTCCCCATCCGAAGAGACCGTCCGCGGGTTGCTGCCACCCCAGGCACCACTCGACGTCGCCGAGGCTGCCCCGAGCGACGACGCCCTCGTGCGTCACCGACACGGTGGCTCCGCTGGCCGGGCCGAGGAGTCCTAGGGCTGTGTGCCCGACTTTTTCGCTGCGGCGACGGAGCCACACCTGGTGCCCGCCCGACTCAAGCTCACTTCCCGGGTACTGCAGGAGACTGAGGTCTCCGGCGTCCAGCCTCTCGAGCGCGCCCGCGGTGCTGAACCGGGCGCGGATGGGTGGGGCCGGGGTTTCCTCTGTCGTGGTCACTGTCCTGCTCATTTCTGGGACGTCGGGAGTGCGAGCCCGTGGCCCGCCCGGAAAAGAGGGGCGCTGGTGTCCCCCGCGACGTCCTCGCGGGATGCACGGACGGCGTCCATCGAGGAGGGAAACTCCACGGGCAGCCGGCCCTCCGGCGGCACCTCCCCCGTGACTGCTGCCAGCCAGGCGGAGTCCGTCACCCCAAAGGAGACGGTCAGGGCGGAGGCCACCCGCAGGAGCGGCGTGCAGACGGCAGGGCGGTCGGCCGCCACATCGATCACCAGCGGGCAGCACGTCGTCAGCCGCGCCAGTCGATGCTCCAGCCCCGGCGGGAAGTCCAGGCTGCCCTGGTGGAATTGCACCTCCAGGAACAGGTCATCACGCGGCTCGTACGGCGCCGCCAACCGTACGAGGGCCACGTCCGCGTCCTCGGGTCGCAGCACCGCCACCATGCCGGGCGGCAGGGACTGTGCCGCGCACCCCTCCAGATAGACGCGGGTCCCAGCTTCCGTGGCGACGGGCAGGACACCGTCGTTGGTGCACAGCACCACCGATCGTGCCTGCGTGCGCCACCCCTCCTCCACGTCGTCGCGCCGGCCGACACGTTCTTCCGCGGCACCCTCGTCGACGAACGGGTCATCGAACAGGCCGAGGGCGAACTTCACCCTCAGGAGGCGACGCGCGGATTCTTCCAGACGGTCGCGCGTCACCAACCCCCGGTCCACGAGGCCACGCAACAGGTCGGTGCATTCCTCACCGCCGAACTGGTCGACGCCGGCCTCCAGCAGTGTGAGCATGCGGTTCTCGGGGCTGAGATGCTCGACCCCCCAGGCCCTGGCTGGGAGAACCTGGTCCCCCACCTGGTTGTCGTTGACCAGTTCCCAGTCGGACAGGATCACGCCGTCGTAGCCCAGGGTGCCGCGCAGGAGCCCGGTCAGGAGTCGTCGGTTGTAGGCGAACCCCACCTCCTCCACCGGTTCCCCGTCCAGGACCAGCCCGACGGGTCGGCCGTAGTACGGCATGATCGCGGCCGTGCCGGCGCGGATGGCAGCCTCGAAGGGTCTGAGGTGATCGTGGAAGCGGCCGCCGGGGTACACCTGGTCGCGACCGTAGGGGAAGTGCGCGTCCTCCCCGTCCGCCTGCGGCCCGGCGCCGGGGAAGTGTTTCGTCGTGGCACTGACCGAGCCTGGCGCCAATCGACTGCCCTGCAGAGTCGCGACGGCCACCTCCATGCACTGCGACACGAAGCCGGGGTCGGCACCGAGCGTCTCCCTCTGCCTGGCCCAACGCGGCTCCGTCGCCACATCGGCGGTGGGGTGCAGGGCCGCGCGGATGCCCACGGCCACATACTCCCTGCGAACCACGTCGAAGAACCGGCGCACCACCTCGACATCCCGCAACGCGGCGATGCCCATGGGGTCCGGCCACTGGGAGAGGAACGTCGACGCCCAACTGGTGCCGGCATTCTGCGCGACGGAATGGCGGGGATCAGTGGAGATTGTCACGGGGACGGCGTGCGGCGCCTCACACGCCAGCTCCTGCAGCAGGTTCGACCAGTGTGCGGCCGAGCGGGCGCCCTGCAGTGCATGGACGTTGAAATGGGTGAGCCGCTTGCCCAGCACGACGTCGCGGGTGCCTGACTTGGCGATCCGGCCGGGACCGGCGAGGAGTTCCCCGTCCGGTCCGGCCTCGATCACGGTGTGGAACATGAGCCCCACGAGTTCGTCGACATCCATGCGCTGCGCGAGATCGACCGCCCGCTCCTCCGGCGTCAGTCGCGGATCCTCGAAGGGATCGAGACGGCCATTGCCGTTGAGGTCGCGAAAGGTCACACCGTCACGGGTGATGGGCTCGATTCTCGACACGGTCAGCCGCCCACGTTGAACTCCTCGAGACCGATGACGGGCCGCAGGGCGCGTTCCACCTGCCTCGTGGCGAAGTACGTGCGCAGGCGCCCCCACAGCATGACGTTGCCGAGGGCACCCATGATCATCGACTGGTCCAGCGACAGGTGGCGCTTGGCCACCGTGCCGCTGCGCACGGCCACGGCGTCGTAGAAACCGCCCTTGCCATAGGAGTCGAAGTTCTTCTGCAGTTTCTTCAGGTTGGTCGTGGCGTTCTTCGGTTCGTAGGCCATGGCCAGGAACGCGGCATGCGGGGTGACGACGCCGTCCCCGTACGCGGTGGGCGGCTTGTTCCAGTGGTAGTCCGTCTTCTCCTGGTCGGAGAAGTAGCCCGCCGGGTTCATCCCCAGTGCGTCGACGCCGTACTCCCGGTATCCGCCGGCGGGGTCGGAACACGGGGAGAATCCCCAGTAGCCGTACTTGGCGTCGTCGAGGCCGTGTTCACGCTGGGCGCGCACGTGCAACGGGTGGTTCCTCCCCCAACTCTTGGGCGCCCACTTCGCCTCGGGAACGAACAGGTCGGGCATGAGTTCCTCGAACATGGATCCGCCCCAGCCGGGCACCACCTGGAATCCGCGGTAGGTGTAGGCCCCCTCGTAGAACCGGGCACCCAGCTGCGTGCTCCAGTCGCCGACAGGCGGCATCTCCTGCCAGTCGAAGTCGGGCGGGAAGGTGCGGTAGGTGCTGAAGTACACCTTGTCGGGGAGTTGCCGGCGGAAGATCCCGAGATAGGTGACCATCCGGGCCTCGGAAATCGTTGTGTCGTAGTGGTTGGGGGTGTACCAGACGTCCGGCCCCTTCCCGATGGCCGAAGGCAGCAGAGGCACGACCATTGATGGCGCGGGGTCCTCGGTCCAGAAGCCACCCCAAATACCGCCGGTGTGGCCATCCCCCACGACTGGACCAAACGACTTGTCGTAGAACATGTCCCACCGCATGTCGTCGAACAGTTTGCGAGCAGCGCGACAGTTGAACGGATCAGCGTTCCCCACCAGATGCAGGGCGGCCCCCAGCCATCCCATGTCGACGCTCGAGACGAAGGGGTACACGGGGCTGCCGTCGGTCGGCCACGTGTGGAGCACCGCACCCGTCGCCTCGTCGTACCAGTTGTAGAACATGCCACTGGGTTCGTGCTTCTCCATCCTCGCCAGCGAGGTGAGGGTACGACGGATGAGGGTGACGGACTTCTTGACCGAAATGATGCCCAGGTCCCGCGCCACGATGCAGCTCCACAGGTAGCCGCCGATGTTGGTGGGAGAGGTGTAGCCGCTGCGCGTGGTGAGCTTGCCGTCGATGTTGTCGGCCACGAGCCCGGACTTCTCGTCAGCCATCGCTTCCAGTGAGATCCAGGTGTCCCTGGCCCACGTGTAGAGCTGCTTGTCGTGCTTGGGCCACGAGGGGTGCTTGCCGTGTGCGTCGGCGGGGATCGCCGAGAGCGCCGTGACGACGCCGGCGCCGGCGGTGGCGCCCAGCAGGGCGCGGCGTGAGAGAGAGATGTCCATGGTGAAACTCCTTGGTGTCTCAAGAGTGGGGGGATTACTTGATGCCCGTGCTGGCAACGCCTTCGATGAAGTAGCGCTGGAAGAACAGGAAGACGAGCACGATGGGGAGGACGACGACACAGGCGCCGGCCAGCAGGAGCCCGTAGTCGGTCTGGTTCTGGCCGGTGGAGACCAGGGCCAGCGCCACGGGCAGCGTGTAGGTCTTCTCGGAACTGGAGACCACCAGCGGCCACAGGAAGTTGTTCCAGGAGCCGAGGAAGGTGAGGATGCCCAGCGTCGCCATGGCCGGGGTGGCCAGCGGGAGGAAGATGCGGAAGAAGATGCCAATTTCGCTGGCGCCGTCGAGACGTCCTGCCTCCAGCAGGTCGCGAGGGGTCCCCAGGAAGAACTGCCGCATCAGGAACACGCCGAACGGCGCCGCAAGGAAGGGCAGGAACAGGGCCGGGATGGTGTTGGCCAGCCCCATGTTGACCACGAGCACGAACTGGGGAATGAACGTCACCAGTCCGGGGATCATGAGAGTCCCCAACACCGCCCCGAAGACGATCCTCTTACCCGGAAAGTTCAGGTGTGCCAAGGCATAGCCCAGCATCGAGCAGAACAGTAGGTTCCCTACCGTCACGACCACCGCAACGATCACGGAGGTTCGGAAGAACTGCCCGAAGGGCAATCGTTGGAAGAGTCGCATGAAGTTGTCAAGAGTGGGGCTCTCAGGAAGCCACGTGGGAGGGACCCTGAGCAGTTCGCCCTGGGTCTTGAGGCTGCCCAACACCATCCAGATGAATGGCGTCATGACGAGCAGGAGCAGCACGCTGAGGACGAGGTAGAGCCACCAGCGGGATTGGGTGCGGGCCATCACTTCTCCCTCGTCAGTCGGAACTGGATGATTGTCACGACGACGATCACGACGAACGTCAGGTAGGCCATGGCGCCGGCGACGCCGTAGTTGCCGAAGCCGAACTGTTGGTAGGTGTACATGGATGCAGAGATGGTGCTGTTGAGCGGGCCACCCTGGGTCATGACGAACGGCTCCTCAAAGAACTGCAAGTAGCCGATGGTGGTGGTCACCAGCACGAACAGCATGGTGGGGCGCAGCAGGGGGAGGGTGATGTTCCAGAAGCGCTGCCAGCTCGAGGCCCCGTCCAGGGACGCGGCTTCGTGCAAGTTCCAGGGCACGGACTGCAGACCGGCCAAAAAGATGATCATGCCCGTGCCGAAGTTTCTCCATGTCGCCATCGCGATGAGCGACAGCAGTGACGTCCGGGTGTCACCGAGCCAGTTGGGGCCAGTGATGCCGACGTAGCCCAGGACGGTGTTCACCAGTCCGCTGTCGGGCTGGAGGAGAAATCTCCACACCACCGCGACGGCGACGATGCTGGTGATGACGGGCGTGTAGAAGCCCACACGGTAGACCCCACGGAAGCGGGTGATGCCCTTGTCCAGCGCCAGGGCGGCCGCCAGACCCGCCGCGATGGTGAGTGGGACCCCCACCACGACGAAGACCCCTGTGTTGAGGGCCGCCCTACGAAACACGGGATCCGACAACGCCTTGATGTAGTTGTCGAATGCCACGAAGTTCACCGAGAAGGGCGACCGGATGTCGCTGACCCTGGTGTCGGTGAAACTCATGAACATTGACTGGATGACCGGCCAGAGCGTGAAGACGGCGAACAGGAGGAGGAAGGGTGCGGCCAAGAGGATTCCGGCCCGCGCCTCGCTCCCGTTCCGGCGATGCCCGGGACGTGAGCGAGGACTGCGCTCCGTGATGGCTGGGGCGGACATGATGGCTCAGCCCATGCCAATCGATGTGGCTTCCTGCTGCACCGTCTTCAGTGCTTCGCCAGGATCGGTGCCGGTCTTGGTGACCTTCTCCACCTGCGCGTCGAAGCTGGCCGACACCTGTTCCCAGGTCTGCACAGGAGGCGGGGCGAAGGCGGTCTTGAGCTGTGTCCCGAACTTGGCCAGTTTCGCGTCACTCTTCAGGGATTCGTCGTCCCAGGCGGACTGAACGGATGGCAGGTCCGTGGACATCCCGAACCATTCCACCTGGGTGGTGTCAGTGGTCAGGAAGTCGACGAGCTTCCACGCGGCATCCCGGTTCTCGGTGCTCTTGAAGACGCCCAGGTTGGAACCACCCACGAACGATGCGCTGATTTCCTTCTTGGGCATGAGGGCAACGTCGTACTTGTCGGCAAACCCCGCTCCACCGGCGGTCTCCACCGACGCCATCATCCAGGGACCGGAGATGAACATGGGCGCGGCGCCCGAGGCGAAGTCCGCCTCGGTGGTGCCCTGTGCGGGTGCCTTGTTGGCGATGCCGTCGGTGAAGAAGGACTGGTAGTACTTCAGTGCCTCGACGTTCTTCGGGTCGTCGAAGGTGAACGCGGTCATGTCCTTGTTCACGATCTCGCCACCGTTGGACCACATGAACGGGACCACCGTCTGCCAGGATCCGGTCTGACCGGGCTGCAGGCTGATGCCCCACTTGGAGCCGCCCTTGTCCTGCATGGCCTTGGCCATGTCGTGCAGACCCTCCCACGTGGTGGGAGCTTCCGTGATGCCGGCCTTCTTGGCAATGTCGGTGCGGTAGAAGACGAGCCGCGTCTCCACGTACCAGGGCACGCCGTAGGAGGTGTCCTGCACCACGGTGGTCGCCTGGGCCCCCTCGAAGAACTTCGACGGATCAATCATCTCGGGGGTCGGATCGAGGGCCTTGAGACCGACGAACTCACCCATCCACGTGGTACCGATCATCGCGAGGTCCGGTGTGGTGCCGGCGGCGATGGCAGCGGTGAACTTGTCATGCGCAGAATTCCAGGGGATGGCGGTGACCTCCACCTTGACGTCAGGGTTGTCGGCCTCAAACTTCTTGACCAGGTCCGGCAATTTGTCGCCCTCAGTACCCATGGCCCACATGGTCAGCGTGCCGGTGGCCTTGCCGGTGTCGACGGCCTGCTGGCTGGGTGCATTGGTGGTGTCGCCGCCGGCGTCACGTCCGCATGCGGACATGCCGACGAGTGCGAGCAGCGCGGTGAGCGCCGCAGCAGTCCTCATCCGATTCTTCATGACTCTCCTCGTTGAGTGGTGAATGGTTGGAGCACGCCGCAGCCACAGGACTGACGGTGCACGATCGTGGTGGGCAGGACGACGCTCTCGTCAGCCCGCTCCCCCGCCATGAGGCGGTGGAGCTGCTCAGCGGCCATGGCGCCCAGTTGCGCAACGGGCTGGCTCACGGTGGTGAGACCGGGTCGCAGGTACCGGGATGCCCGGATGTCGTCCCAGCCGACGACGCTGATCTGACGGGGCACGTCGATCCCGAGTTCCTGCATCTCGTGGACCAGCGCCACCGCGATCTCGTCGTTGCCGCAGACGAGGGCGTCGTATTCGAGCCCCCCGGCCACCATGTCGCGGGCCAGCCCCCGACCGGTGTACTCATCCATGGCTACGCCCAGCGCCGGTGGTATTGGCAGCTCCGCACGGCACAGCGCCGCGCAGAACCCCTCATACCGGGCTTCGATGTCGGAGCCGGGATCCACCTGCCCGACGAAGACCAGACGGGTCCGCCCCAGGCTGATCAGGTGGGTGGTCAGTTCTTCTGCGGATGCCCTGGACTCGGCATAGATGGCGGGAACGCCGGGCAGTTTCGTGCGGGCGACTGTGACCACGGGCATCCGGGCGGCCATGCGGCTGACGAGTTCGTCGGTGGCGGCGCTCATGGCCATGAACGCCACGCCATCGACCTGGCCCATGAGTCTCTGCACGGCCGCGCGCTGGTCAGTATCAGGGTTGGCCAACAGGAGCAGAACCGAGGTGTCGAGTTCGCTGGCCCGGGTCTCGAACCCCACGGCCAACTGTGCATAGTAGGTGCCGCCGATGCGGGGGAGGACCACTCCGAGCGCTCGGACTGAACCCCCCGCGAGCTTCTGCGCCGCCGCCTGCGGGACGTAGTGCAGCGTCGCGGCCGCCAGTTCGACGCGTTCACGGGTGCTCTGCCGGATGCGGGGATCTCCACGCAGCGCGCGGGAAACGGTGGACGTGGACACGCCCGCCATCTCGGCCACCGCGTAGATGTTCCTCGTCATGCAGGTCCCCCTTCGACTCTGATCGTCATCGATCTGTGCAAGCGCTTGCATTGAATGTATGGCACGGATGGATCAGGTGCAGCCCTTTCCCTGAAATTGATGTGTCGGAGCACGATGACCGCCTCCCGAATGGATGCTCCATCACGGCTGGCGGTACTCTGGCGACGTGCCGCCACCATCCGTCGTTTCCGCCCGGGACTTGCGTGTCGCGTTCGGTTCACGCACCGCACTGGACGGCATGTCCCTGGAGGTGCACCCGGGTCGGGTGACGTCCCTCCTGGGGCCCAATGGGGCTGGCAAGACCACCTTCATTCGTTGTTGCACGGGCCTCGTCGAGCCGGATGCTGGAACCCTGGCGTTGTTCGGGCACGCGCCCGGCTCCGCGCAGGTGTTGCCACGTGTGGGCCTCATGCCCCAGCAGACCGGCGCGTGGTCGCAGATCGCACCCCGCCAACTGTTGACCTACCTGTCGAAGCTCTACGCCGATCCCCTGCCCACCGACTCATTGATGACCGCACTGGGCATTCACGCCTTCGCCAGCACGCCCTATCGCCGCCTGTCCGGAGGGCAGCAGCAACTCGTCAACCTTGCGGGGGCACTCATAGGACGCCCGGACGTGGTCTTTCTCGACGAACCGACCGCGGGCCTTGACGTCCGCATGAAGCGTTCCGTCTGGGACCTCGTGGGGCGGGTGAGGGACGCAGGCGTCGCCGTGCTGCTCACGACGCACGACATGCACGAGGCGGAAAACCTGGCAGACGACGTGCACATCATCGACAGGGGCCGCATCACCCTGCAGGGGACCGTGAAAGAACTGACGCGCAACGGGGACCTCGAATCGGTGTTCCTGGCCCACACCTCACCCGCGGAGGCGGACGCATGACGGCCCTCGACTTCACTCCCGCCGCCGGTGCGGCACCCCGTTCCCGCCAGGTGTGGGCACACGCCACCACCGAGGCCAGCCTCATCCTGCGCAACGGTGAGCAGGCGCTCCTGGCCCTGGTGATTCCCATCGGTATCCTCGTGGCCGGCCGGTTCCTGGGGTCCAGATTCGGTCTGGACTTCCCCACGCTGGCGCCGTCGGTTCTGGCGCTGGCCATCTGGTCCTCCTGCTTCACGTCGCTGGCCATCTCCACCGGCTTCGAACGCCGCTACAACGTGCTGGAGCGGCTGGCGGCCACCCCCCTCGGAAAGTCGGGCATCCTGCTGGGGAAGGCCACGGCCATCGCGTTGGTCACGGGCGTACAGCTCGTCGTCCTGCTGGGCGTCGCCCTTGTGCTCGGATGGCGCCCCGGTCTGGACCCCGTGGCGCTGGTGATCGCCGTGGTCGCCTGTCTGCTCGCAGCCGGCGCGTTCGCGGGCCTGGCGCTCTGCCTCGCAGGAACGGCCCGACCGGAGATCACGCTCGCAGTGGCCAATCTCGTCTACCTCATCGGCCTGGTGGGCGGCGGGATCCTGCTGCCCGTTGCCAGCCATCCGGCCTGGGCCAGGCCGATCATTTCACTCCTCCCCACAGCCGCTCTGGGGGAGGCCCTCCGCAACGGCACCGCCATGACGCTGGTCGTTCTGGCCGTGTGGTGTGCAGGCACACTGGTGGTGGCACGAAAGGTGTTCCGATGGACGTCATGACACACAACCCTGTTCACCGGGCTGGATGGACCCCGCTGCGACTGGTGGACGGCGAGCAGGCGATGCGACGCTGGTTCGTCGCATCCCTGGTGGCCAACATGCTCATCATCGTGACCGGTGCCGTCGTGCGCCTCACGGGATCAGGGCTGGGCTGCCCCACGTGGCCGGAGTGCTTCGAGGGCTCCTACACCCCGCACCCGGAAGCGGGCATTCAGGGGATCATCGAATTCGGCAACCGCCTCATCACGTTCGTCCTCATCATCGTGGCGCTGGCGGCATTCGTCTCCGCGTGGCGCAACCGTCGCGCGTTCAGCAAGCTGTGGTGGCTCACGTTGGGCATTGGTCTGGGCATCCCGTTCCAGGGCGTCATCGGCGGAATCGTCGTACGGCTGGACCTCAACCCGTGGCTGGTTGCGCTGCACCTGCTGCTGTCGGTGGCGCTCATAGTGCTGTCCACCTGGGCACTGACGATCGCCCGTGGCGTGCCAGCAGATCAGGTGTCGACCCGCACCCGCGCACTGGTGATCCTGACGTTCGCCATCGCCATGGTGGCCATCTGGATCGGCACCATCGTCACCGGGGCCGGGCCGCATGCCGGCGATCTCGACTCTCCCCGCAACGGCCTGAACATCCTGATCGTGGCGCGCGTGCACTCGGCCTCCGCGTGGCTGCTCACAATCACGTCCGTCGCGTCCCTCGTCGTACTGCGCCGGGCGGGCCATCGCCGCGCCACCCGTGCCGCGACAATGCTTCTGGGCACGGTCATTCTCCAGGGCGTCATCGGCTACATCCAGTACTTCACGGGCCTGCCCGTCGGCGTGGTGATCCTGCACCTCATTGGCCTCACCCTGGTGGCGCTGGCCGCCGCCCGACTCCTGTTCTCATCCACGTCCCGAGGCACCCAGCCCTGAGCTTCGGCGGGCCCGGGTGGAGCGAGCGCTCAGGTGATGAGGGGGTCGACAGCCATCGCCAGAAAGAGGAGCGCCAGATAGGTGTTGCTCCAGTGGAACAGCCGCATGGCCTTGAGCTGCGCGATCTCGACGCCTGAGCGGGCGCGTTGCCACAGCTTCCAGGCCTCCACGAGGAACACGGCGCCCAGCACGACTGCCACCACGGGGTAGAGCCAGCCCGTGGGGGCCAGTGGCCACAACAGGAGCGAGACGGCGACGGTGGCAACCGAGTACCAGAAGATCTGCATTGCCACGTGGGGGGCGGGCTTCACCACTGGCAGCATGGGGACGGAGGCGGCGGCGTAGTCGTCCCGGTAGCGGAACGCCAGTGCCCAGGTGTGTGGCGGGGTCCACAGGAAAACGATGGCGAAGAGGACGAACGGAGCCAAGGCGAGCTGGCCGGTGACGGCCGTCCAGCCGATGAGCGGCGGGAAGCAGCCCGCGATACCGCCCCACACGATGTTCTGCGACGTGCGCCGCTTCAGCCACATCGTGTACACGAAGACGTAGAAGGCGTTGGCCACGAGCGCGAGGATCGCGGACAGCCAGTTCGCGCCGAAACCGAGCACGAGCGTGGCCGCGATTCCGAGGGCCACACCGAACGCCGTGGCAGAACCCGTGCTGATCTGGTGACGCGGGACGGGGCGACGGCGTGTGCGCCGCATGATCTCGTCGATGTCGGCGTCGATCACGCAGTTGAAGGTGTTGGCACTGGCCGCGGCGAACATGCCGCCGATCATGGTCCACAGCACGAGGTTCCACGGTGGGAGACCGCCCGCCGCGAGAAACATGGCCGGAACCGTTGTCACCAGCAGTAGTTCGATGATGCGCGGCTTGGTCAGGGCGACGTACGCCTTCACCACGTCCATCGTCGCGACCCTGAGGGAAGGTGCCTCGGCGGCTCCTGCAACCACGAACACGCCCTCTTTCACAATCGGTGACATTTCTGCACGAGTCTACCCCCGCACACTTGGCACCCCAAGACGCGGCGAACGGCCGCGACCAGACTCTTGGTGAACGCATCCGCGTCACTGCCGCATCAGTGGCTAAGGTTGTGTGGCTGCCATTTCCCCTCTTCCAGCCAAGGAAGCCGATGCCCCACTCGTCGAACAACCCTCTCCGCGATCCACAGGATCGGCGTCTGCCCCAGATTGCGGGACCGTGCGTCCTCGTAATTTTCGGTGTGACAGGCGACCTGTCCCGCAAGAAGCTGATGCCTGCCGTCTATGACCTGGCCAACCGCGGCATGTTGCCTCCCGGTTTCGGTCTCGTGGGCTTCGCCCGGCGGGACTGGCAGGACCAGGACTTCGCCAAGGTGGTGCACGACGCCGTCAAGGAGAACTCACGCACCCCGTTCCGCGAGGAAGTGTGGGAGCAACTGCTGGAGGGCATTCGCTTCGTCCCCGGAACGTTTGACTCGGACGAGTCGTTCGACAAGCTCAAGGACACCATTTGCGAGCTGGACCAGGCACGCGGCACCGGCGGCAACCATGCCTTCTACTTGTCGATTCCGCCGTCGAGTTTCGAGGTGGTGGTGTCCCAGCTGAAGAAGCACGGCCTCACCGAGGAGGAGCAGGGTGGGTGGAACCGGGTGGTCATCGAGAAGCCCTTCGGTCACGACCTCGAGTCCGCGAAGGAACTGAACGCCGTTGTCAGTTCGCTGTTCGAGCCCCAAGAGGTGTTCCGCATCGACCACTATCTGGGCAAGGAAACCGTCCAGAACATGTTGGCGTTGCGCTTCGCGAACCAGATGTTTGAACCCCTCTGGAACAACCACTACGTCAGCCACGTCCAGATCACCATGGCCGAGGACATCGGCATCGGAGGCCGGGCAGGCTACTACGACGGCATCGGCGCAGCACGCGACGTCATCCAGAACCACCTCCTGCAACTGTTGGCGCTCACCGCCATGGAGGAGCCCACGTCGTTCGAGGCGTCCCAGCTCCGCGCGGAGAAGCAGAAGGTTCTGGCTGCCGCGCATGTCCCCGGTGACCTCTCGCAGACGACGGCGCGAGGGCAGTACTGCGCCGGCTGGCAGGGTGCGCAGCAGGTGAAGGGCTACCTGGAGGAGGACGGCGTGGACGCCGGTTCCTCCACGGAAACCTTCGCGGCCATCCGCGTGGACATCGACAACCGCCGCTGGGCCGGTGTGCCGTTCTACCTGAGGGCTGCCAAGCGCATGCCCCGCCGGGTCACGGAGGTGGCACTCAGTTTCAAGAGGGCCCCCCACCTGCCGTTCACCGCCACGGACACTGAAGAACTTGGCACCAACGCCCTTGTCATGCGCATCCAGCCCGACGAGGGCGTGACCCTGCGCTTCGGTGCGAAGGTCCCCGGAACCCAGATGGAGATCCGGGAAGTTTCCATGGACTTCGCCTACGGCGGTTCGTTCACGGAATCCTCGCCCGAAGCCTATGAACGGCTCATTCTTGACGTCATGCTGGGAGACGCCCCCCTGTTCCCGCAGCAGGAGGAGGTGGAGCTCAGCTGGAGCATCCTCGACCCGGTGCTCGAGCACTGGGCCGCCCAGCCCGATCAGCCCGAGCCCTACGAGTCCGGCACCTGGGGCCCGCAGAACGCCGTGGACATGCTCGCCCGTGACGGCTTCGCCTGGCGCCGGCCCTGAACGCAGAAGGAATCCCCACGTGATCATCGAACTGAAGAACACCACCACCCGCGAGGTGGCCTCCGAACTGTTGCGCGCGCGCCGCAACGTCGGGTCCGCCAGCGGCATGGTCCTGACGCTGCTGGTCGTCTCCGACGAGGACCACCGCGATGACGCCCTGCAAGCCGCCCGGGCATCCGCCACGGCGCACCCCTCCCGGGTCATCGTCGTCACGTACGCCGACGGCACTCCGCAACTCGACGCGCAGATCCAGGTGGGTGAGGGCATACCCGGTGACATGCTGGCACTGACAATGCGGGGGGAACTGGCGGAACACGCCGGCTCCGTCCTGCTGCCGCTGCTGCTGCCGGACTCCCCCACCATCGTCTGGTGGCCACACGACGCCCCCGACCACCCCAGCCAGGACCCTGTGGGCAAGTTGGCCGATCGTCGGATCACCGACGCCGCCAGCGCGGCCGACCCACAGGAGGCTCTGATCGCGCGGGCACGCAACCACACGCCCGGTGACACCGACCTGACGTGGACCCGGCTGACACGCTGGCGCGCCCTGCTGGCGGCCGCCCTGGATCAGTACCCGCACACCGTCACGGGCGCCCTGGTGCGCTCCGCCCCGGACAACGCGCCCGCCCTCCTGCTGATGGCGTGGCTGGAGGAGCGGTTGGGGGTGGAGGTCAAGAATGAGGAGTGCACCCAGGCGGGCGTGTCAGAGGTCCGGCTCACCACCAAGACCGGCGACATCGTCATCAACCGCGGACAGTCCGACAGCATCGCCCTGTACAACGTGCCCGGCCAGCCAGAACGCAAGGTGGCACTGCGTCGTCGCCCGTTGACCGACCTGCTGACCGAGGAGTTGCAGCGGATGGACGCAGACGACGTGTTCGAGGCGGCCGTGGGTCGCATCCTGAAGATGAAGGACGCCTGAGGTGTACCGTCGCACGATCCGGCTGGATGACGCGGACGAAGTGGCCGACGTCGTGGCTCGGCGTCTCCTGGACAGGATCGTGGAGTTGCAGGACACGAGTGCTCAAGTCCACATCTGTCTGACCGGTGGGGAGACCGCCAACCAGATGTATGAGCGCTTCGCTGCGCTGGTGCCCGACTCGGCACTCGACGCCACCAAGCTGCAGCTGTGGTGGGGCGACGAGCGATTCGTTCCTGCCACGGACGCTGACCGCAACTCCCTGCAGGCCGTCTCTCGGCTGGCACGCACCGTGTCCATCAAGTCTGCGGACATCCACATGATGCCGGCCCAGGATGGGCGCGCAGATTCGCACCAGTGCGCCGTTGAGTACGAGGCCGAGCTCGGGGACACCGTCTTCGACATCACCCTGCTGGGCATCGGCGCTGACGGACACGTGGGGTCCATCTTCCCGGACCATCCCAGTTTCGAGCCCACGAACCGCCAGGTCATCGGGGTGACAGACTCCCCCAAGCCACCCTCAGAGCGCATCTCCCTGACAATCCCCACCATCAACCGGTCCGAGGAGATCTGGATCATCGCCACGGGCGCGTCGAAGGCCGATGCAGTGGCACGGGCCCTCGAGGGGGATGCCGCGCTGCCGGCGTCCCATGTGCAGGCACGTGAGGCGACGTACTGGTTCCTCGACGCCGACGCCGCCGCCCAACTGCCGGAACCCTACAACTGCGCCCTCTGACTGGTCAGCGCACCACCATCACAACGCACGAATGGGGCTCCCGCACATGTGCGGGAGCCCCATTCGTGGATTGTCCGGGTGGATGCCCGGGGGGTCAGTAAATGACCTCACCCGAGGCGCGACGCGCCCTCAACAAGGCGATGGCCTCGTCGAGGATCTGGGCCGCCTCGGCGTCGCTGCGACGTTCCTTCACATAGGCAAGGTGCGTCTTGTACGGCGTGATCTTCGGCGGAGGCGGAGGGTTGTCCGCGTCCGTGTTTGCGGGAAGGCCGCAGCGCGGACAATCCCAGGATTCGGGTATGGCCGCGTCGATAGCAAATGCCGGGCGGGTTTCATGCCCGCTCGAGCAGTAGTACGAGACGTGCAGACGCGGGGCAGAATCGCCCCGCTCGGCCTCTCCCATGGGACCGGCGCCGACACGGCTACCGCGGATGGCGTTGCCACCTGCCACGATTACTCCTCCAGGATGTGGGTTGTACGGATGTTCACACGCCGAGCCGGTACAGGACCAGCAGCGCGGCGATTGTCAGGACCCAGACGCCTGTCAGGACCAGGGTGATGCGGTCGAGTCGACGCTCAGCGGTCGACACCCCACCCATGGACGTTGACATGCCGCCACCAAAGAGGTCAGACATGCCGCCGCCACGACCCTTGTGGAGGAGGACTGAAGCAGCCAACAGGACACTGAGCAGGATCAGGATGATCGAGAGGGTCGAAATCGGCCAGCTGACGAGGGGGACAATCACGCGTGAAGTCTAGCTGACGGGCACCGAATCTCCACATCGGCCTACCCCGCGGACCCCACCTCCGGAACCCACCCGTGTCCGCTCACCCATGTTGTTCCCCGACGACGCCGAAGGGGCCGTCCGGCGTGTGCCGGACGGCCCCTTCGGGTCACGTTGGTGAGACCCCTCAGACGGGGAGCTTCTGGTACAACACGATGGCCGCGAACTCCTCGGGCTGGAGGCTTGCGCCTCCCACGAGGGCGCCGTCGACGTCGGGCTTGTTCATGATCTGCGCGACGTTTCCGGACTTCACCGAACCGCCGTACTGAATACGGAGCGCCTCAGCCGTGGCGTCGTCGTAGAGGTCGGCGACTTCCTTGCGGATGGCACCACACACCTCTTGTGCGTCCTCGGGCGTGGCCACTTCACCTGTGCCGATGGCCCAGACGGGCTCGTAGGCGATGACGAGGCTGGCGACCTGCTCGGCCGTGAGGCCGGCCAGGGTGCCGCGGACCTGGTTGAGCGTGTACTCGACGTGGCGGCCCTCCTTGCGGATGTCGAGCCCCTCCCCCACACAGATGATGGGGGTCATGCCGGCTGCCAGAACCTTGGCGGCCTTGGTGTTGACGACCTCATCGGTCTCGGCGTGGAACTGGCGACGCTCGGAGTGCCCCACCACCACGTACTTGACGCGGAGCTTGGCGAGCATGGCCGCGCTGACCTCACCCGTGTAGGCGCCGGAGTCGTGCTCCGAGACATCCTGCGCGGCCAGCGTGATGGGCATGCGCTCACCGTCGATGAGCGTCTGGACGGTGCGCAGGTCCGTGAACGGCGGCACGACGACGCAGTCAACGGTGGAACCGTCGAACTCCTTGTCGGCCAGCGTCCACGCAAGCTTCTGCACCATGCCGGTGGCCTCGACGTGGTCGAGGTTCATCTTCCAGTTGCCTGCCATGATCGGCTTGCGGGTCATCAGTTGGTTCCTTCTTCCAGGACGGAGATGCCGGGCAGTTCCTTGCCCTCGAGGAACTCCAGCGAGGCGCCGCCGCCCGTGGAGATGTGGCCGAATTCCTCATCGGCGTGGCCGAGAATGCGCACGGCTGCGGCGGAGTCGCCGCCGCCCACGACGGACAGGCCGTCGACTTCGGTGAGCGCCTTGGCCACCGCTGCTGTGCCGAGGCTGAGTTCCTTGATCTCGAACACGCCCATGGGGCCGTTCCAGAACACGGTCCTCGCGAGACGGATCGTCTCGGAGAAGATCTTCTCGCTCTCGGGCCCAATGTCCAGACCCATCTTGTCCGCAGGGATGGACTCGGAGGCCACCACGTCGACGGGACCAGTGACGGTGCGTGCACCGAAGTCCATGCCGTCGGCGACGCGGACGTCGACGGGCAGCAGGATCTGCTTGCCCTGGGCCTTGGCTGACTCGAGGTACCCACGGCACGTCTCGAGGTTGGTGTCGTCGACCAACGAACTGCCGATGTCGTAGCCCTGCGCCTTGAGGAACGTGAACACCATCCCGCCGCCGATGACCAGCGTGTCGGCAACCTTCAGGAGGTTGTCGATGACGGACAGCTTGTCCGCCACCTTGGCGCCGCCGAGCACCACGACGAACGGGCGCTCAGGTGTCTCCGTGAGTCGACGCAGGACGTCGATCTCCTTGGCCACCAGGTATCCGGCAGCGTTCGGCAGCAGCTTGGCCACGTCGTAGACGGACGCCTGCTTGCGGTGGACGACGCCGAAGCCGTCGGAGACGAAGATGTCGCCGAAGGCGGCATACTTCTTGGCCAGCTCCACGCGCTCGGCCTCGTCCTTGGACTCTTCGGCCGGCTCGTAGCGGACGTTCTCCAGCAGTGCAACGTCGCCGTCAGCCAGTCCTTCGACGGTCCGGGCTGCGGATTCGCCCACCACATCGGTGGCGAGCTTCACCTCGGTGCCGAGCAGCTCGGAGAGCCGCGCGGCCACCGGGGCAAGGGAGTACTTCGCGTTGACAGCACCCTTGGGTCGGCCCAGGTGAGCCATGATGACGACCCGCGCACCCTGCTCACGCAACGCGGTGAGCGTGGGCAGGGCGGCGCGGATGCGGCCGTCATCGGTGATGGTCTCGCCGTCGAGCGGGACGTTGAAATCGCAGCGGATCAGGATCCGCTTGCCCGACAGATTGCCGAGGTCATCGATGGACTTCACGTGTCTAGGCCTTCCCTTCATCTATGGGTGTGTTGTGGATGTCAGAGCGAGGCGCCGACGAGGAGGGTGAGGTCCACGCAGCGGTTGGAGTAGCCCCACTCGTTGTCGTACCAGCCAAGCACCTTGACCTGGTTGCCGATGACCTTGGTCATCGGTGCGTCGAAGACGCAGGAGGCCGGGTCGGTGACGATGTCTGTGGAGACGATGGGGTCCTCGTTGTAGATGAGGATTCCCTTCATGGCGCCTTCAGAGGCCTTCTTCACGATGGCGTTGACTTCTTCGACGGTGGTCTCGCGGGAGGCCTCGAACGTCAGGTCCGTGGCCGAGCCGGTGGGAACCGGGACGCGCATGGCGTAGCCGTCCAGCTTGCCCTTGAGCTCCGGGAGGACCAGGGAGACAGCCTTGGCTGCACCGGTGGTGGTGGGAACCATGTTCAGGGCGGCGGCGCGGGCGCGACGCAGGTCCTTGTGGGGAGCGTCCTGCAGGTTCTGGTCCTGCGTGTAAGCATGGATCGTGGTCATGAGACCCTTCTCGATGCCCAGACCGTCGTTCAGAGCCTTGGCCATGGGGGCCAGGCAGTTCGTGGTGCAGGAGGCGTTCGAGATGATGTGGTGCGCTGCGGCGTCGTACTTGTCGTCGTTGACGCCCATGACGATGGTGATGTCCTCGTTCTTCGCCGGGGCGGAGATGATGACCTTCTTGGCGCCGGCGGTGATGTGCGCCTTGGCCTGGGTGGCGTCGGTGAAGAAGCCGGTGGACTCGATGACCACGTCAACACCCAGCTCGCCCCAGGGGAGGTTCGCGGGATCCTTCTCGGCGAATGCCTTGATCTCCTTGCCGCTGACGACGATGGCGTCATCGGTGGAGGTGACATCGCCGGGGAAGCGGCCCAGGATTGAGTCGTACTTCAGCAGGTGGGCCAGCGTCTTGTTGTCGGTGAGGTCGTTGACGGCCACGACCTCGATGTCAGCACCGGCAGCCACGATGGCGCGGAAGTAGTTGCGGCCAATGCGGCCGAAGCCGTTGATTCCAACCTTGACGGTCATATGAATGGATCCCTCTCGAGAGACTGTCGCCGCGCAGGGCCAACGGCCACGTGCGCAAGCATCTGATGGACAACTCCCATCCTAACGACACCCGGGGCTCCACGGCCAAGGGGGTCCGCTCAGTCGAGGTCGCGCATCCCCGAAGGGAGGCTCGCCTCCGTGGTGGGGATGCCGGCCGCGATGGCCGCCTTGTCCGCCGTCGCCAGAAGTCGCCTGATCCGGCCGGCCACCGCATCCTTGGTCAGGGGCGGCTCGTGCAGTTTCCCGAGCTCCTCAAGGCTGGCCTGGCGGTGCTCCAGCCGCAGTTCGCCCGCCATGCGCAGATGATCGGGGACATCGTCGCCCAGGATGAGTAGCGCCCTCTCCACGCGGGCGCCAGCCGCGACCGCAGCGCGTGCGGACCTGCGCAGGTTCGCGTCGTCGAAGTTGGCGAGACGGTTGGCCTGGGCGCGGACCTCACGGCGCAGCCGTCGCTCCTCCCACACCAGCCGGGCCTCCTGAGCCCCCATGCGCGTCAGCAGGTCAGCGATGGCCTCACCGTCGCGCAGCACCACGCGGTCGACCCCACGGACCTCGCGAGCCTTCACGGAGATACCGAGGCGTCGGGCCGCGCCGACCAGTGCGAGTGCCGCCTCGGAGCCGGGACAGGTGATCTCCAACGCCATGGAGCGTCCGGGCTCCGTGAGGGAACCCCGAGCCAGGAACGCCCCCCGCCACACGGCGACGGCGTCGGCGAGAGACCCGCCCACCACGGACGGGGGCAGTCCCCGCACGGGCCGCCGGTTCTGGTCGACGAGGCCACTGAGCCGGGCGAGAGCCTCCCCGTCACGGACGACGCGGACGGTGTAGCGGGTGGTGCGGCGCAGGCCGGAGGAGTTGATCACCAGCATTTCGCTGTCCAGCGAGTACAGCTCGTTGATGAACGCACGCAGGCGGCGGGCCGCTGCTCCGGTGTCCATCTCGGCCTCCACGACGATGCGCCCGGAAACCAGGTGCAGACCACCCGCGAAGCGCAACATGGTGGCAACCTCGGCGCGCCGCGCATTCGGGTGCGGGGTGGCCACTGCAGCGAGTTCGGACTTCACCTTCTGTGTCAGGGCCATGCCGTAGATACTGCCATGCCCTCCTCCACATCGTCGTCAGAGGGCCAGTACCTCGGAGAACACTGACGCCAACCGGTTCGTGTCGTGACGCGGGGAACCGCCCCGGACACCGATGTCGGCCACCACCAGCCGCGCCCCCAGGGATGCGGCGTAGCGCTCAAGGTGGATGTCGCTTCCCGCGAAACCGTCGTCGGCGATGACCACGTCGAGGCGGAGGTTTGGCGCGTGCTCGGCCAGTAGTTCTATGTGGCGGGAGGCCGTGAAGCCGTCGGTTTCGTCGGCGGGTGCGATGTTGAGGACCAGGACGCGCCGCGCGGATGTGGTGGTGATGGCCCGGGCAAGGTCAGGCACGAGGAGGTGTGGGATGACCGATGTGAACCAGGAACCGGGCCCGAGTACCACGGAGTCGGCGTCCATGACGGCCTCGATCACCTCGCGGCAGGCGGGGGGCCCCTGCGGGATGAGGCGGACGGCCTGCACCGTGCCGGCGCTGCTGGCGATGGTGGCCTGGCCCCTCAGGGTGCTCAACTCGTCCGGGGTGGTGGCGTCCAGGCCGAGGACGTCGGCCTCGATCTCCAGTGGGATGGACGACATGGGCAGCACCCGGCCACGGGTGCGCAGGAGGTCCGCCACCATGTCGAGGCCGGCCACCGGGTCGCCGAGTTGCTGCCAGAGGCCGGCGATGAGCAGGTTCCCGATGGCGTGACCGGCGAGTGTCCCCTCCCCCGTGAACCGGGACTGCAACACGCTCGCCCAGGTCCGACCCTCCTGATCGTCGCTGCACAGTGCCGCCAGCGCCATCCGCAGGTCGCCGGGTGGCAGGCAGCCGAGTTCTCGGCGCAGCCGACCCGACGAGCCGCCATCGTCGGCCACCGTCACGACGGCCGTCAGGTGGTCGGTGACGCGGCGCAGCGCCGTGAGGGACGCCGACAGACCATGCCCGCCACCGAAAGCCACCACTTTGGGCAGCCGTCCGAGCCCCTCCATGTCCATCATTCCTTGCCCATGTCGCGGTGGAGGATGGTGACGCCGTAGCCCCGTTCCCGCAGCTGGGGTGCGAGGGCTTCGCAGATGGCGGTGGAGCGGTGCTTGCCCCCGGTGCAGCCGACGGCGACCGTGACCTGCCGCTTCCCCTCCCGCATGTAGCCGGGCGCCATGGTTTCCAGCAGCGCCAGTGCATGCTTCTGGAAGGCTGGGGCGGCGGGCTGTTCCAGGACGTAGCGGGCCACGTCTGGCGAAAGACCGGTCTTGGGGCGCAGGGCTGGCACCCAGAACGGGTTCGGGAGGAACCTGACATCGAACACGATGTCGGCGTCGATGGGCAGCCCGTTCTTGAATCCAAAGGACATGAGCGCCACGCGCAGCGTGTCCGTCCGGTCGTCCCCGAAGTGATTGGCCACACGCTGCGTCAACTGTCGTGGGGTGAGCCCCGAGGTATTGACGACGATGTCCGCCCGGGCGCGCAGATCGGCCAGCAGCAGCCGCTCCCGCACCATCCCGTCGACGAGCCGTCCGTCGCCCTGCAGCGGCAGGGGACGGCGGTTGGATTCCTGGCGCTGGACGATGATGTCATCGCTGGCCTCCAGGAACATGACGGTGACCTCGACACCGGCGGCGCGCAGCTTCATGAGCGCCTCGGGGAGCTGTTCGAACTGTTCCCGGCTGCGGACGTCGAAACCGACGGCGACGCGCCGGGTGCCGGTGCGCGCCAGTTCATCGGAGAGGCCGGGCAACATCACGGGGGGCAGGTTGTCCACGACGTACCAGCCGAGGTCCTCCATGGCGTGCGCGGCGGTTCGACGGCCTGCGCCGGACATGCCGGTGACGATGACCAGCCGCTGCGTGGGTTCAGTGCTTGGCATGTCTCCCACCCTAGTGCGACGAACGGGGTGCGCAGTGGCCCTGCGCCGTGCGCCTCAGTCAGCGAGTGGTCGTTCGCCGATACCGCGGGCCACTAGCGCCTCGCCGCTGCGCTCCGCATACGCCACTGCCCCGAGGATGACGGGCGTCAGGAGGAGCGCCGGATTGCGTTCCAGGCCCCGCGCGCGGGCGGCCATGCGCGCGTCGTCCACGGTGCCCAACAAATACGGGATGGAGCGGATCATGAGCGCCACGGCCAGAGCAACCTGGTCCGCGTTGACCCCGAGCGGGCGCAGCGGACGCAGTACCCACACGAGTGCGTCCATGAGCTCGGGGGTGGGTGTGGTGAGTGTCAGCATGCGGGCCGCGAGCACGGCCACGAGCAGGTTGCCGGGCCGCACGAAGGCGGAGACCGGCGCCAGGGTGGCGAGATGGAACAGGGCCAGGGTCAACAGGATGCTCCACATCATCCATCCGAGGCGCAGTGCACGCCCCAAATGGATGCCGCTGGTCAGGAGGAATGTGAGGGTCGCCACGAGGCAGGCCAGCGTCACGGACCACTGCACAGCAGCCAGGGGCGGGACGACCATGGCCAGCATGAGCAGGTACTTGATGCCGACGGGCAACCGGAAGAGCCAGCCGTCGCCGGGTTCGTGGAAGCCCAGCACGTTGGCATGGGCATTCATGGGGTCATCGCCATGGAGCGCTCGTAGAAGCGGATGGCGGCGGCCGGGTCACCGTCGGCGACGATGCGGCCGCCATCCACGACGAGCACACGGGTGGCGTCGGAGGCCACGTCCATGTCGTGCGTGGAGAAGATGAGCTGTTGGGGCAGCCGGGCGAACGTGTCGCGCAGGGCGAGCCGGTTGCGGAGGTCGAGCAGTGTGGTGGGTTCGTCCGCCACGATGATCTTCGGCTCCACGGCCAGCACGCTGGTCAGCGCCACGAGTTGGCGCTCCCCGCCGGAGAGGTCGTGGATGCTCTGGTGGGCCAGCTTGCCGAGGCCACGTTCCTCCAGGAGCCGCAGTGCTTCGCGAGTGCGGTTCTCCCGCCCTTTGATCCGGCTGCGGAGACTGAGCTCGACGTCCTCGATGGGGGTGGACATGACGAGCTGCGCGAGGGGGTCCGTGAAGATGAACCCCACGTGGGTACGCACCTGCCGCCCCTGCGAGGCGGTGTCGAACCCGCCCGAGGTGACGGTCCCGGCGGTGGGGAGCCTCAGACCGTTGAGGAGCCGCAGCAGCGTCGACTTACCGGATCCGTTGGCGCCGATGATGCCGATGCGGTGCTCGGTGAGCGTCAGCGTGACGTCGGCAAGGAGCGTGCGGTCAGCGTCGCCGCGCCGGGATGCCGGCACGACGACGCTCACCCCGTCGAGATGGATCATCGACCCAGCAGGCGAGGGAACGCTTTGTGGACGGCGACAGCCAGGATGACTGCGACGACGGACTTGGCAAGATCAACCACCCAGAAAGGCGCGTCGATGGCCACCGCCTGCATCCAGGTGATCCCCAGAACGCGGGTGAGATGCGTGACGGCGATGGGCAGGATGATGAGGTAGCGGGCCAGCAGCAGGCCCCCCAGCAGGATGAACGGGGTGACCCTGCTGAGGCCGCGTCGCACCGCCCACCGGGCGACGAAACCGCTCAGGAGGGCGGCCAACGGGAAGGACAGCAGGTAGCCACCGGTCGGCCCCACGAGGATTGCCACACCGGAGGCGCCCCCGGAGAAGACTGGAAGCCCTGCGGCACCCACAGCGAGATACAGGGCCATGGCTGCGAATCCACGCCACGGTCCGAGGCAGAGGCCCGTGAGCGCTACTCCCAGCGTCTGCAGGGTGATGGGCACGGGCCCCAGAGGGATGGCCGGAGTCAGGGACAGCGCGGAGACCAGCGCAGCGAAGACGGCGATGCGCGCCAGGTCGCTGGGGGCCAGCGTCCTTCGTCGCGAAGGTGTGTCCACCAGTGTTGTCATGTCGTTCGGATCCCTTCCGGGGGCTCGGCTGAGTACTTCACGTACCATTCAACACCCGCACTTGAACAGTGTTCAAGTCTGGAGCCGTGCGGCGCCTCCGGGCTTGGAGTCCATGGGTCATGGGGTGATCGCTGGGACCGCTGCCCAGCCCGGCCCCGACCGAGCGCGCTCATGTCTCGGTGACCTCACCCGTGGTCAGGTTGATGGCCTCACCACCGGTGTCGGCAACCGCCAGGAACACCGCCTCGGCGAGCCGCGGACCGAAGCCGGGCACCTCGGCGATCTCCTCGAGCGTGGCGGCCCGCAGTTTGCGGAGGCTCCCGAAGTACGTGAGCAGAGCCTTACGGCGCAGTTCACCCAGCCCTGGGACAGCATCAAGCGTGGACGCCACCATGTTCTTGGCCCGCCTGGACCGGTGGTGCGTGATGGCGAACCGGTGGGCCTCGTCACGGAGGCGCTGGAGCAGGTACAGGCCCTCACTGGCGCGGGGCATGATGACGGGGTACTCAACACCCGGCACCCATACCTCCTCCAGCCGTTTCGCGAGACCGCAGAGTGCGATCTCGTCGGCGAGCCCCAGCTCCTCGAGCACTCTCTGCGCGGCATTGACCTGCGGCAGTCCCCCATCGACCACGATCAGTGCCGGGGCATAGGCAAATTTGCGAGGCACACCGGTGGTGGGGTCGACGAGCAGCGGGCCGTCGGCGTCCCCGTTCGCTCCCGTGTCCGGGCGGTCGTCGAGCAGCCGACGCAGCCGGCGGCGCAGCACCTCATCCATGGCGGCAATGTCGTTGGAGCCCTCAAAGGACTTGATGATGAAGCGCCGGTAGTCGGACTTCTTGGCCATACCGTCCTCGTACACCACCATGGAACCCACCACTTCGGTTCCCTGGGTGTGGGAGATGTCGTAACACTCGATCCTCAGCGGAGCGGTCGGCAGCTTGAGCGCCTCCGCCACCTCGTCGAGCGCGATGTTGCGGGTGGTGAGGTCGGATGCTCGTTGGGTCTGCCGCTGCGACAGCGCCATGGTGGCGTTCTTCACCACCGTGTCCAGCAGCATGCGCTTGTCCCCGCGCAGAGGTACACGGATGTCAACCTTCGCGCCCCGACGGGCCGCCAGCAGGTCCACGAGTGTGTGTTCGGCCTCCACCGAGGACAAAATCAGTGGCGGCACCTCGACCCCGTTCTCGGAGTACAGCTGTAGCAGGAAGGACTCGAGGAGTTCGGTGATGTCACGGTCATCGGTGCGGTCCGCCACCCAACCCCGCTCGCCCGTGATGCGTCCACCGTGGACGTGGAAGGCCTGGACCGCCACCTGCTGTCCGTCGTCTGCGAACCCCACGATGTCAGCGCGGATGTCCTCGGTGAGGACCACGGAGTTCTTCTCCTGTGCGCGACGCAGCGCCCCGAGCGAGTCACGAAGCACGGCCGCCTTCTCGAAATTCAGGTCCGCGGAGGCCTGCATCATGTCCCGCTCGATCTCACCGATGATGCCTGCGGTGTTGCCCGCCATGAACGAGCAGAAATCAGCGACGATGTGGCGGTGCTCCACCTCGCTCACCCGACCCACGCAGGGGGCCGAGCACTTACCGATGTCGCCCAGCAGGCAGGGGCGCCCGGCCGCGCGGGCATTGCGGAACACGCCTTGCGTGCAGGACCGCATGGGGAACACCCGCAGCAGCATGTCCAGCGTGTCCCGGATGGCCCACGCCTGCCCGAACGGGCCGAAGTACCTCGTGCCCTTCTTCTTCGCTCCCCGCCCGACGAAGACCCGCGGGTAGTCCTCGGACCAGGTGACGGCCAACCACGGGTAGGACTTGTCGTCGCGGTACTTGACGTTGAACCGGGGGTCGAATTCCTGGATCCAGGTGTATTCGAGCTGCAGGGCCTCCAGTTCGTTGCCCACCACCGTCCACTCCACGCGGGAGGCAGTGCGAACCATCGTCTGGGTGCGGAAGTGCAGCGAGGCGGGGTCCGCGAAGTAGGAGTTGAGGCGCGAACGCAGGTTCTTGGCCTTGCCCACGTAGATGACGTTGCCGAAAGCGTCGAAGAAGCGGTAGACGCCGGGATCGGTGGGGATGGATCCGGGACGGGGTCGGTACGTGGACGGGTCAGCCATGATCATCGATGATAGGTCGCCGCCACGACAGTTTCCGTGCGCACCGGCGACGCGCGCCTATGCTTGGGCCCCATGAGCACGAGACGCGAACTGCTGGCATCAGGCGCAGCCATCGCCGCGGCCATGCTGGTGGGATGCAGCAATGGGAGCAACCCCGAGGACCTGGTGGCCGTGACGGTGGCCAAGAGCGACATCCCCGTGGGCGGTGGCGTGGTGCGGGCCGAGTCCGGCGTCGTCATCACCCAACCCGAGGCGGGGACGTTCCTCGGGTTCACCTCCGTGTGCACACACCAGCAGTGCGACGTGCGTGAAGTGCGCGAGGACGGCATCTACTGCGCCTGCCACGGGTCGCTGTTCTCCATCACCGACGGGTCCCCCACGGCCGGGCCGGCGAGTGCGCCGCTGGGCTTCGTAGTCCTCGTCGACAACGGCGACTCGCTCACCCACACCCCCTGAGACACGTGGGCGGGCGTCCGTCCTCAGGACGCGACGCGGCTGAGGATCTCCCGCCCCCCGTGCAGCATGGGTGCCAGGTACTCGCCGGTGGCGGAGTCCTGTGCGTCGGCGATGTCCTCCGGGGTGCCGATCGCCACCACTTCCCCGCCGTGGGAGCCGCCCCCGGGGCCCATGTCAATGACCCAGTCTGCGCTCTTGATGACATCCAGGTTGTGTTCGATGACCACCACGGTGTTGCCGGTGTCCACCAGCTTCTGCAGGACGCCCAGTAGTTTCCGCACGTCCTCGAAATGCAGGCCTGTGGTGGGCTCGTCGAGCACGTACAAGGTCCGGCCCGTGGAACGCTTCTGTAGCTCGGCGGCCAGCTTCACGCGCTGGGCCTCGCCACCGGACAGGGTGGTGGCGGGCTGCCCCAGCCGGACGTAGCCCAGCCCCACCTCCACCAGCGTCGTGAGGTGGCGGGCGATGGAGGAGATGGCGGCGAAGAACTCCGCACCCTCCGAGATGGACATGCTCAGCACCTCGGAGATGGACTTGCCCTTGTAGTGCACCTCGAGCGTCTCACGGTTGTAGCGGGCGCCGTGGCACACCTCGCACGGCACGTAGACGTCCGGCAGGAAGTTCATCTCGATCTTGATGGTGCCGTCGCCCGCGCAGTTCTCGCAGCGGCCGCCCTTGACGTTGAAGGAGAAGCGGCCCGGCATGTAGCCGCGAACCTTGGCCTCCGGTGTCTGGGAGAACAGGGTGCGGATCTTGTCGAACACACCCGTGTAGGTGGCGGGGTTCGAGCGTGGGGTGCGGCCGATGGGTGACTGGTCCACCTGGATGACCTTGTCCAGGTTGTCCAGCCCCTTCAGCGATCGGTGGCGACCGGGCACGGCCTTGGCGCCGTAGATCTGCTTCGCCGCGGCGGTGTAGAGGATGGAGTTGACGAGCGACGACTTGCCGGAGCCACTGACACCCGTGACCGCCACGAACTTGCCCAGGGGGAAGTCCACGGTGACATTGCGCAGGTTGTTCTCCGTGGCGCCGACGACACGCACGGCCAGGCCGTTACCCGCTCGGCGGACCGACGGCACGGGGATGGACAGCCGTCCTGAGAGGTACTCACCCGTGAGGGAGTCCTCAGCGGCCAGCAGGTCCTCCACGCTGCCGGAGACCACAACCTTGCCGCCGTACTCCCCCGCTCCGGGACCGATGTCGACCACCCAGTCGGCAGCGCGGATGGTGTCCTCGTCGTGTTCGACGACGATGAGGGTGTTGCCGAGATCGCGAAGACGGATCAGTGTCTGGATGAGGCGCATGTTGTCGCGCTGGTGCAGGCCGATGCTGGGCTCGTCGAGGACGTAGAGCACCCCCACGAGCCCGGAGCCGATCTGGGTGGCCAGGCGGATCCGCTGCGCCTCGCCTCCCGAAAGAGACCCGGCCGCGCGTGCAAGCGTCAGGTAGTCCAGACCCACGTCGAGCAGGAACCGGAGCCGCTCCCTGATCTCCTTCACAACACGCTCCGCGATCTGAGCGTCACGGGACGAGAGTTCCAGTCCGTTCAGGAACTCCGACGCGTCCGCTATGGAGAGCCCCGCGATGTCGGCGATGTTGCGGCCGGCGACGGTGACCGCGAGGGTGGCCGGCCGCAGGCGTGAGCCTCCGCAGGCCGAGCAGTCGATCTCACGCATGTACCCGCCCCACCGGTCGCGTGCGGAGTCGGTCTCCGCCTCCCCGTGGCGGCGGCGGACGAACGGGAGGATGCCCTCGTACTTCTGGGTGTAGGAGCGCACCCGACCGAAGCGGTTGCGATAGCTCACCAGCACGGGGTCCGACACCCCCTCGAGGAGCAGCTTGCGGTGCCGGGGGGTCAACCCCTCCCAGGGCACGTCAATGCTGAATCCGTGCTCCTCCGCCAAGGACCCCAGGACATGGTCGTAGTGGCCACGCAGGTGCGGTGTGGCCCATGGGGCGATGGCGCCATCAGCCAGGCTGAGGGATTCGTCGGGAATGACCAGCTCGGGGTCCACCTCAAGCGTGGTGCCAAGACCCGAACAGACAGCGCACGCACCCCAGGGTCCGTTGAAGGAGAACTGGCGCGGCTCCAGTTCGTCGATGCTGATGTCGTGTTCGTTGGGGCAGCCGAGCTTCTCCGAAAAGCGCTTCTCCCGCTCCGGGTCCTTCTCGTCGAGATCGACGAACTCCACACCCACCACACCGTGGGCAAGGATCAGCGCCGCCTCCACGGACTCGGTGATGCGCTGTTTCGCGGATTCTCGCACCACGACACGGTCGACGATCACGTCAACGTCATGCTTGCGCTTCTTGTCGAGTTCCGGCACCTCCGTGAGTTGGTACACACCACCGTCGACCCGGACTCGGCTGTAACCGTCGGTCACGAGTTGGCGGAACAGTTCGACAAACTCACCCTTGCGGCCCTTGACGAGCGGCGCGAGGATCTGGAAACGGGTGCCCTCCTCCAGCCCCATGAGCCGGTCGACGATCTGCTGCGGGGTCTGCTTGCCGATGGCGGCGCCACACACCTCGCAGTGAGGGATTCCGATCCGGGCGAACAACAGCCGCAGGTAGTCGTAGACCTCGGTGATGGTGCCCACCGTGGAGCGCGGGTTGCGGCTCGTGGACTTCTGGTCAATGGAGACCGCCGGTGACAGACCCTCGATGAAGTCGCAGTCGGGTTTCTCCATCTGCCCCAGAAACTGGCGGGCATACGCTGACAGGGACTCCACGTAGCGCCGCTGGCCCTCCGCGAAGATCGTGTCGAAGGCCAACGACGACTTGCCGGACCCGCTCAGTCCCGTGAAAACGATCATGGCGTCGCGGGGCAGGTCCAGCGAGACATTCCTCAGGTTGTTGACCCGGGCCCCGCGCACTCTCAAGTGTTCATCCACTCGGGCAACTCTACGCAACAGGTACGACAAAGCTTGTTCCGGCGGGTGAGGCCGAGGGCGAACACCCTGATGCCCCCACAATATTTGGATCCGTGGACACCGTCGCAGGATTTGGTAGGTTGTCCGTCATGTCGAGCCGCCCCGCAGTACCCGGCGCCGCCTTCGACGTGATCCTCGAGGCGGTGCGGGAGCACACCCACGTCCTTCTCGGCGCCACCATCGGGTTCTCCGACGAGCAGTGGGCGCAGCCGACCGGGTTGCCCGGGTGGACGCGAAGCCACGTTGCCTCCCACCTCGTCGAGAATGCCCGCGGGCTCGTGCGCGTCTGCCGGGGCCTTGCCGAAGGCCGTCCCGCCCGCATGTACCCCTCCCACGCTGACAAGATGCGCTCGATAGAACGCGGTGCGCTCGCCGGTGGCCTGCGTCTCCAGATCAACCTCGACACCACGGCCAGCGAATTGCAGACCCAACTGCCGATGCTCCATGGGAACAGCACCCCCGTGGAGTTGCGGGCCGGCGATCCCATGCCCGCCGACCAGATCCCACTGGCACGCCTCTTCGAAGTGGTGGTGCACTCCGTCGACCTCGACGTCGCGGGGCACGAGGTGCATCTGCACACGGATATCGCGCTGGACCTGCTGGCGTTTGAATCCGAACGGCTCGGCCGCCGGCCGGACCTGCCGGGGATGCTGCTGCTGCCCGACGAGGGCCCACAGATTCGTCTGGGTGCCGAAGGTGACTTCAGCACCATCGGCGGACCTGCGGACGAGCTGGTGCTGTGGCTGGCACGGGGCATCGTCTCCCCACGGTTGCGTGGCGCCTGGGACCGCACCTCCGTCGTCTGAGGCCACCCGCCCACACAGTGTGTTCGCTCGGTGTTTTGGCGAGTGATTCATGCGGCCACTAGGCTCCCGACCAACCCCAACGGTCACCAACCCAGCCATGAAGTGGAGCCTGCGCATGAGCCAGCCACCCGAGTCCCCCGGAAGCGGTCCCCAGTGGGACCCACAGAACCCCGGCGCCACCCCGCCGCAGCAGCCCGCAGCCGCTGGCCCCGACGGCCAGCCCTGGAACGGCCCCACCGGACCCGACGGCCAGCCCTGGAACGGCCCCACCGGACCCGACGGCCAGCCCTGGAACGGCCCCACCGGACCCGACGGCCAGCCCTGGAACGGCCCCACCGGACCCGACGGCCAGCCCTGGAACGGCCCCACCGGACCCGACGGCCAGCCCATGGGTTTTGCACCACCGCCCGAGGCACCCAGGAGCAACCCCTTCGGGATCAAGAAGCTTTTGAGCGCCCTACTGGTGGTCGCAGTCCTCGCCGTCGGCGCGTACTTCATCTGGGGTGACCAGCAGAAGCAGGCTGCCTTGACGGTGGGCAACTGCCTGGTGTGGGCCGGCGACAACCAGGAGGACCTCGACGTCAAGACCGTCGACTGCACGGATGACAGCCTGTACTCCGAGTACGTGGGCGAGGTCGTGGACGGCAGCGCAGCGTGCACGGACCCCGGCGCATCTCCGTACACGTTGACGACGGAGAACTCCGGCAAGACGAACACGAAGAAGACGGGCTGCGTCATCCCCCAGCTCTTCGAGGGCAAGTGCTACAACATCACCGACGAGGTGCAGGAGATTGCGCCCTGCGATGGCGCATCGCTCCGCGTCACCAAGGTGATCGAGGAGTCGGAGGCAACGTGCGCCGCCGATGAGTCGCCCGTCAGCTACATGCTGCCGGCGCGCACCTACTGCGTCGCCTTCCAGGAGTAGACGGATCAGACACCCACATGGCTGCATGAGCGCCCCACCACGCAACGTGGTGGGGCGCTTCGGCTGTCAGCGGAACTGTCGGCGGACGAGATTAGGCTGTTGACATGAGACCCATCGATGAACTGCGCCGACAGGTGGCCCCCCTGAAGGTGCAGGCCGAGTTCGAACCCTCCGGTGACCAGCCCAAGGCCATCGACGAACTCGAGCGGCGCATCAACGCCGGCGAGCAGCACGTGGTGCTGCTGGGCGCCACGGGAACGGGCAAGACGGCCACCGTCGCCTGGCTCGCGGAGCGCGTGCAGCGGCCCATGCTGGTGATGCAGCCCAACAAGACGTTGGCGGCACAGTTCGCCAACGAGTTGCGGTCCTTCTTCCCGGACAACGCCGTCGAATACTTCGTGTCGTACTACGACTACTACCAGCCAGAGGCCTACGTTCCGCAGACGGACACCTACATCGAGAAGGACTCGTCCCTCAACGAGGAGGTCGAACGGCTCCGCCACTCGGCCACCAGTTCATTGCTGACGCGTCGCGACTGCATCGTGGTGGCCTCCGTGTCCGCCATCTACGGCCTCGGAACACCGGAGGAGTACCTCAAACAACGCGTCACACTACGCGTCGGCGAACAGTTCGACCGGAACTCGCTGCTCCGCCACCTCGTCAACATCCAGTACGCACGCAACGACCTCGCCGGCACACGAGGCACCTTCCGTGTCAGGGGCGACACCCTGGAGATCTTTCCCATGTACGAGGAGAACGCGATTCGCGTCGAGTTCTTCGGCGACGAGATCGAGCGGATCTCCACCATGCAGTCCCTCACGGGCACGGTGCTGCACGACGAGCAGGAGATCTACGTCTTCCCTGCCACCCACTACTCGGCGGGCTCAGAGCGGATGGAGAGGGCCATCACCAGCATCGAGGCCGAACTCGTGGTGCGGCTGCAGGAACTCGAGGCCCAGGGCAAGCTCCTGGAGGCCCAACGGCTCAGGATGCGCACCAGCTACGACATCGAGATGATGCGCCAGATCGGTACCTGCTCCGGCATTGAGAACTACTCGTCGCACGTGGATGGCCGCGCACCCGGCACGGCGCCGTCGTGCCTGCTGGACTACTTCCCGGAGGACTTCCTGCTGGTGGTGGATGAGTCCCACGTGACCATCCCCCAGATCGGGGGGATGTTCGAGGGCGACGCCTCCCGCAAGCGCACCCTCGTGGAGCACGGGTTTCGCCTCCCGAGCGCCATGGACAACCGGCCTCTGAAGTTCGACGAGTTCGTGGACCGCATCGGTCAGACCATCTATCTGTCCGCCACACCCGGCCCCTACGAGCTGGACCGCTCGGACGGTTACGTGGAGCAGATCATCCGCCCCACCGGACTTGTGGACCCCGAAGTGGTGCTGAAGCCCACGAAGGGCCAGATCGACGACCTGATGGGCGAGATCAAGCTGCGGGTGGAACGCAACGAGCGGGTCCTGGTCACCACCCTCACGAAGAAGATGTCCGAGGACCTCACGGACTACCTCATGGACAACGGCATCAAGACCCGGTATCTGCACTCCGACATCGACACCCTGCGGCGCATCGAGCTGCTCCGGGAGCTGCGGATGGGTGAGTACGACGTCCTCGTGGGCATCAACCTGCTGCGGGAGGGCCTGGACCTGCCCGAGGTGTCACTCGTGGCCATCCTGGATGCGGACAAGGAGGGGTTCCTGCGCTCGGAGCGTTCCCTGATCCAGACCATCGGCCGCGCGGCGCGCAACGTGGCCGGTGAGGTGCACATGTATGCCGACAGGATCACCCGGTCCATGGAGGCGGCCATCGACGAGACCAACCGGCGGCGCGCCAAGCAGGTGGCCTACAACAAGGAACGCGGCGTCGACCCCCAGCCGCTGCGCAAGAAGATTGCCGACATCACGGAGATGCTGAACCGTGAGGACGCCGACACCGAGGAGTTGCTCGCGAAGGGCAAGATGACCCGCACGTCGAAGCGCAGCGGCGGACTGGACGCCTCCACCATGGCCACGGGCGAGCTGGGCGATCTCATCGAGAACCTGACGAGCCAGATGCACCAAGCCGCCGCAGCGCTCCAGTTCGAGGTGGCAGCCGCCCACCGCGACGAGATTTCGGACCTGAAGAAGGAACTGCGGCAGATGATTGAGGCCAACAAATAGGGCAGCCCACCTCGCGGCGCATCCGTTGCGCTACGCGTCTTCGTTCCAGCCGGATTCACGAGCCCGTTCGGCGGTCAGTCCCCGCTGACAGCCTTTCGCAGGTTCGCGAGCGCACCGTCCCAGAGGTCTCCCACGAGGCGTCTTGTCCTCTCCGGGGCTCCAGCGTTGTCCACCACCCAGTCGGCAGCGGCCAGGCGTTCCTGCCTCGACACCTGTGAGTTCAGGCGGTCGTGTGCCTGCTGTCGCGTGAGACCGTTGCGCCGCATCAACCGCTCCACCTGCGTCTCCTCGGGAACATCCACCACGATGACCCCGTCGAAGCTGTTCTGCTGTCCCGTCTCCACCAGCAACGGGATGACGTGCACCACCACCGCGCCTGCGGGGCTTGCCTCCTCCAGCCGAGTAGCCTCTGCCCTGACTCGCGGATGGACGATGGCGTTCAGGTCTGCCCGGGCGCGATCGTCGCGGAACACGACATCGCCCAGCCGGGCCCGGTCGAGCGACCCGTCGGGCTGGAGCACCTCGCTCCCGAAGCGGAGGACAATCTCCGCCAGGCCCGTGGTTCCGGGCTGGACCACCTGTCGCGCCAACACGTCGGCGTCGATGACGATGGCGCCGAGTCCTGCGAGCTCATCGGCCACCAACGTCTTTCCCGACGCGATGCCGCCCGTCACCCCGATGCGAACCATGCTGGCACCCTAGCGGGCGGTGAGGGCCTCCGATGATGCCGCCATGCGACGATGGCCCGCTGTACCGCTACGATTTTGAGTCGTTCACACGGAGCCATTCGGCCCCACAACCCAAGAAGGGCACAACCATCATGGCTCGTATTCTCTGGATCGTTCTCGTCGTACTGCTGGTGCTGTGGCTCGTCGGCTTCCTCACGCACGTCGCCGGCAGCCTCATCCACATCCTCCTCGTCGTGGCCCTGGTCGTGCTGGTCATCAACCTCATCACGGGTCGCAAGACCCTCTGACCCGCCGATCCGCGCGCATGGGCTCCGGCCCGCTGCACCCCGCGTGCATGACTGCATGACACAAGGAGGCCCGCCCCTGTCCGGGGCGGGCCTCCTTGTCTGCTACTGGCAGCCGATCAACTGGTGATCAGTTGCCGCCGGTGAGCTTGTCGCGGAGCGCCTGCAGCGCCTCGTCGGAGGCCAGCGAACCTTCGCCGGTGTCCTCCTGCGTGGAAGCCGACGAGAAGCCGGTGCTGGCCTGCACGGCAGCCTCGCGCTCGGAGTTCTCCGCATCGGAGACCTGCTTCTTGTGGGCTTCCCAGCGGGTCTGGGCCTCGGCGTACTGCCGCTCCCATGCACCCTGCTGCTCCTCGTAGCCGGGCTTCCACTCCTGGGTCTCCGAATCGAAGCCCTCGGGGTAGATGTAGTTGCCCTGGTCGTCGTAGCTGTCGGCCATCCCGTACAGGGACGCGTCGAACTCTTCGGCGTTGATGTCGAAGCCCTCGTTCGCCTGCTTCAGCGACAGTGAGACGCGACGGCGCTCGAGGTCGATGTCGATGACCTTGACCATGACCTCGTCACCCACGGAGACAACCTGCTCCGGGATTTCGACGTGGCGCTCGGCGAGCTCGGACACGTGGACCAGGCCCTCAATGCCGTCGCCCACGCGGACGAATGCACCGAACGGCACCAGCTTGGTGACCTTGCCGGGCACGATCTGACCGATCTGGTGCAGACGTGCGAACGTCTGCCACGGGTCTTCCTGCGTGGCCTTCAGCGACAGGGAGACGCGCTCGCGGTCCATGTCCACCTCGAGCACCTCGACGGTGACCGGGGTGCCGACCTCCACAACCTCGTTGGGGTGGTCGATGTGCTTCCAGGACAGCTCCGAGACGTGCACGAGGCCGTCGACGCCACCCAGGTCCACGAAGGCACCGAAGTTGACGATCGAGGACACGACACCCTTGCGGATCTGGCCCTTCTGCAGCTGCGTGAGGAACGTCTGGCGGACCTCGGACTGCGTCTGCTCGAGCCAGGCACGGCGGGACAGGACCACGTTGTTGCGGTTCTTGTCGAGCTCGATGATCTTGGCTTCGAGTTCCATGCCGACGTAGGGCTGCAGGTCGCGGACACGACGCATTTCCACGAGCGATGCGGGGAGGAATCCACGCAGGCCGATGTCGACGATGAGGCCGCCCTTGACGACCTCGATGACGGTGCCGGAGACGACGCCGTCCTCTTCCTTGATCTTCTCGATCGTGCCCCAGGCGCGCTCGTACTGAGCCCGCTTCTTGGACAGGATGAGGCGACCCTCCTTGTCCTCCTTCTGCTGGACAAGAGCCTCGATCTCATCGCCGACGCTGACCACGTCGAACGGGTCGACGTCGTGCTTGATGGAGAGTTCCTTGGAAGGAATGACGCCTTCGGTCTTGTAACCGATGTCGAGCAGGACTTCGTCCCGATCGACCTTGACGACGATGCCGGAGACGATGTCGCCGTCGTTGAAGTACTTGATGGTGGCGTCCACGGCAGCCATGAAGGCTTCTGGTGTGCCAAAGTCGTCGACTGCGATAGTCGATGCCTCAGAGGAGGAGGTCATGTAGTAGGGCTCCGAAAAGGGGTGTGTCAGGCGCTTCGCAGCCTTGTCGTCGGGGAGCCAGTAACTTCGAGTAGGACCGTTCAACGCGTCCACCCCACTACGTCCGGGGATGGACAGGCCACAATGCCGTTTCACTCTAGCCGGGTGCGCCCTCGCCGGTCAAACAAGCCGCGCGGATCAACCCGTCATCCCTATGGATCGACCCGTTACCCTTGTGGTGTGACCAACCTCCCCGTGATCGGTGATCGCCGTCGTCTCATCGTCCTCATTGCTGCAGTGGTGGTCATCGTGGGGCTGCTCAGCTGGTTCCTGCTGAGCCCACCCGCGACGACTCTGGCCGAACCGGCTCCCGTCTCCACGAGGGCCGCACCGTCGACGGTCGCACCCCCGTCGCCATCACCGTCACCCTCACCCTCCGCGTCCCCCACCGTGGTTGCGAGCATTGTTGCGAGCACTTCCGCACCGCCACCGCCACCGCCGTCCCCGTCGCCCTCCCCCACGGGCTTGTGCGAGCCCCCCAGCGCGGAGGGATTCGTGCCCGTCCGCTACGAGATCGAGCGGTTCGGCTCCGACGAGAAGGTGGTGTCGCTGGGCCTCGACAAGGAGGGCTCCATCGCAGCGCCCCCTCTGGATGAACCCCGCATCGCCTCCTGGTGGAACCAGGGCCCCCGTGCAGGTTCGGAAGCAGGCAAGGTGGTCCTTTCCATCCACACGTACCGCCGGGGCGGCGCCATGGGGAACACATTGTTCGACGGGGGGAAGAGCGCACTGCAGCCGGGTGACCGCATCATCCTGCGCGGCGCTGCTGGCGAGGTGGCGTGCTACGACTTCGTGGAGGCCAAGAAGGTGGCGGTGGTGGACTACGACCCCGCCTCCAACGACATGGTCGACTACGACGGCAAGCCGCTGCTGACCATCATCGTCTGCTGGGATTACGTCAAGGGCTCCAAGGCATGGGACTCGCGCGTGTTCTTCTACTCCAAGCAGGTTGTGGGCGACTGAACAAGGGCTGGTGAGGTGCGGGGGCCCCTCGGATGCTTCGTCTCCTGAGTGCCGCCCGCGAGGAACGAGCCGGCGGTGTATCGACGGGCCAGAGACGTGCAGGAGGCCCTTCGACACGCCCTCCTTCGTCGCGGGGCTACTCAGGGAACGATGGGGGCATCTGCGCGATCAGTGGGCCGCGGTGAACCAGGAGTTGCCGACGCCCACGGACACCTCCAATGGCACGTCCAGGTCCATGGCGGCGCCCATGTGGCGACGCACCAACTCGGCCACTGCATCCTGCTCGCCGGGGGCCACCTCGATGACAAGCTCGTCATGCACCTGCAGCAGCATGCGACTGACGAAACCGCCCTCCTCCAGGGCGCGTCCCACGTTGATCATGGCAATCTTGATCACGTCTGCGGCCGACCCCTGGATGGGCGAGTTGAGGGCTGCGCGCTCCGCCATCTCACGGCGCTGCCTGTTGCTGGACGTGAGGTCCGGCAGGTAGCGGCGGCGGCCCAGCATCGTGGAGGTGTAGCCGGAGCGACGAGCCTCGGACACCACGTCGGCGAGGTAGGCCTGCACGCCACCGACACGCGAGAAGTAGTCCTCCATGAGCACCTTGGCCTCGCCGACGGAGATCTTCAGCTGATTGGACAGGCCGAAGGCGCTCAAACCGTAGGCCAGCCCGTAGTTCATGGCCTTGATTCGGGCACGCATCTCCTGCGTGACCCCCGTGGGCTCCACGGAGAACACTTTGGATGCCATCTCGTTGTGGAAGTCCCTCCCCGAGCGGAACGCCTCGATGAGCCCTGCGTCACCGCTGGCATGCGCCATGAGGCGCATCTCGATCTGGGAGTAGTCGGCACTCATGAGCGTTTCGAACCCCGGGCCAGGGATGAAGGCGCTGCGGATCTGACGCCCGAGCGAGGTCCGGATGGGGATGTTCTGCAGGTTCGGGTCGGTGGAGGACAACCGGCCCGTCGCCGCGATGGTCTGCACATAGGTGGTGTGGATGCGTCCGTCCGGCTGGATGGCTGAAAGCAGTCCATCCACGGTCTGTCGAAGCCGGATGGAGTCCCGGTGCTGGAGGAGGTGCCCCAGGAAGGGATGCTCCGTCTTGGCGAACAGCCCCTCCAACGCCTCCGCGTCGGTGGTGTAGCCGGACTTGGTGCGCCGCGTCTTCGGCATGTCCAACTCGTCGAACAGCACGCTCTGCAACTGCTTGGGCGACCCCAGGTTCACCTCGTGGCCCAGCACCTCCCAGGCGGCGTCCTGGGCCGCCGTGACGGCGCCGTCGAAGTCCTTGCGCAGGGTCTCGAGACGTTCGACGTCGACGGCGACACCCACCTTCTCCATCTCGGCGAGGGTGCGCTGCAGGGGCAGCTCCACCTCCCGGAGCAGATCGTCGGCGTCGCGCTCCACCAGTTCGACCCGCAGCGCCTCCCCCAGGTCGAACACTGCACGCGCGTGCAGCATGGCGATGTTGGCGGACTCGTCCTCGTCGCTGGGGAAGTCCAGCGCGAGCTGTGGGGAGTCATCGGTGGCGGCTTCGGCTGCCAGTTCACGCTTCAGGTGCCGCAGGACCAGGTCGCCCAAGTCGTAGGTGCGCTGGTCGGGGCGCAGGAGGTAGGCGGCCAGCAGCGTGTCCAGTTCGATACCGCGCACGTCCCAGCCACGCGCCCAGCAAGCGAGCGTCGGGCCCTTGGCCTCATGCACCACCTTGCGGGGCGTCTCGTCCGCAAGCCAGTCCGCAAGGGCGGAATCGTCGGCCGGCGACAGCTCCGTCACGTCGATCCAGGCACCCGCACCGTCAGCGGCAGCCAGCCCCATACCCCGGATGTCGCCGGCGCCGGAGCCCCACTCGCCCACGAAGTGGACACCGGTGGAATCCTGCCCATGCTCCGACAACCACGCCTGCACCTCACCGGGAGCCAGCGCGCTCCCCTCCACGGTGAAGGCACCCGTGGCAGTCTCGGGGGCCTCGGGCGACAGCTCCAGCAGTCGCTCCCGCAGCACCCGGAACTCCAGAGCATCGAACAGCTCATGCACCCGCTCACGATCCCACTCCTGCCGCAGGGTGGCGGGGATGGCCAGCGGTAGTTCCAGGTCGCGAACGAGGGCGTTGAGACGGCGGTTGCGCACGACGGAATCCAGGTGCGCGCGCAGCGACTCGCCGGCCTTCCCCTTGATCTGCTCGGCCCGGGCCACGATGTTGTCGAGGCCGTCGTACTCCGTGATCCACTTCGCCGCAGTCTTGGGTCCCACACCCGGCACGCCGGGGAGGTTGTCGCTCGTCTCCCCCACCAGCGCCGCGATCTCGGGGTAGCGTCCCGGTGGCACCAGGTACTTCTCCTCCACCGCCTCCGGTGTCATCCGTGCGAGGTCGGACATGCCCTTGCGGGGGTACAGGATTGTCACGTCGTGTGTCACCAGCTGGAACGCATCCCGGTCGCCGGTGACCACGAGAACGTGGAACCCGTCCGCGACCGCCTGGGTGGTCAGTGTGGCGATGACGTCGTCGGCCTCAAAACCGGCAAGTTCAACATGGGGGACGTTGAGGGCGTCGAGCACTTCCTTGATGAGGGTGACCTGGCCCTTGAACTCATCAGGGGACGCGGAACGGTTCGCCTTGTACTCGGGGTAGCTGTCGGTCCGGAAGGAGTGTCGTGACACGTCGAAGGCCACCGCCACGTGTGTGGGGTTCTCGTCGCGGAGCACGTTGATGAACATCGAGGTGAAACCGAACACGGCATTGGTGTGCTGGCCCGTGGAGGTGGAGAAGTTGTCGACGGGCAGCGCGAAGAACGCCCGGTACGCCACGGAGTGACCGTCAATGAGCAGCAAACGCGGTTTGGAATTCACCCCACCGAGGATAGCGGCCGCCGGGGACGGGTGATTTCGGTGTGGCACAGTGACACCATGAGTACCCCTTTGCCCGACTGGCTGCAGGACCTCGAGTTCCCGCTCGACTCGAAGATGGGTTTCGTGATGCACGAGCTGACGGCGGAGAGGGTGGTGGGCAGCATTCCGGTGGAGGGCAACACCCAGCCCTTCGGTATCCTGCACGGCGGCGCCTCGGCGGTGCTGCTGGAGTCGCTGGCCTCGATGGGTGCCGTCGCGCACGGTCGGCCGCAGGGCAAGGTGGCGGTGGGCGTCGACCTCAACATCACACACATCCGCTCGGCCACCCGGGGCAGGGTGACGGGCGTGGCAACGGCGCTGCATCTTGGCCGTCGCACCGCAATCTATGAGGTGGAGATCACCGACGACGAGGGCCGTCGCACGGCCATCGGCCGCCTCACATGTCAGATGATCGACCGCCCGGGGGAACCGGAACACTCGTGACGGCAGCCGTGGGCACGGGGGCGGAGCCCCCGCGCGTGCATTACTTCTTGCGGTGACTGATGACGCCCTCGGCGACTTCGCGCATTGATTTGCGCAGGTCCATGGCGGTCTTCTGGATCCACCGGAACGCCTCGGGCTCGCTGAGCCCCAGTCCCTCCTGCAGAATGCCCTTGGCCTGGTCGATGATCTTGCGGGACTCGAACCGGTCCTCCAGGGAGGCGAGTTCTTCCTCAATGGCCTTGATCTCGGCGAAACGGCCTATGGCGATCTCGATGGCGGGGATGACGTCGGAGGCATCGAACGGCTTGACCACGTAGGCCATGGCGCCAGCGTCGCGCGCCCGCTCCACCAGGTCGCGCTGGCTGAAGGCGGTCAGCATGACGATGGGCGCGATGCGCTCCTCCGCGATGGCCTCAGCCGCGGTGATGCCGTCCATCTTCGGCATCTTGACGTCCATGATGACGAGGTCAGGCTGCAGTTCACGGGCCAGTTTGATGGCCTCTTCACCATCAGCCGCCTGACCGATGACCTCGAAACCCTCGTCGGTGAGGAGTTCCACGAGGTCCAGCCGGATGAGAGCCTCATCCTCGGCGACCAGGACCCGCGTCGGTCGTGAGTTGTCGGGCATTCTTGCTCCCTCATCAATGGGGTGTGAACGCTGCGTCTGCGCAGCGTGTGGAATACTACCGTGACCGCTCACGCGGAAGCCAAGCGGACGCATACTTGGAGCCACCGACTGCACGGCCTCGGCCTGGCTCGGGCCTCCGAGGAGCGCCAATGGTGTGAGCTGTGGCACAATGTTGGACGCCCAGCCCGGGTGGCGGAATGGTATACGCGGACGGCTCAAACCCGTCTGGCCGAAAGGCCGTAGGGGTTCGACTCCCCTTCCGGGTACTCACCACACGAAGTGGTGTCCCAGAGTCATCGTGCAAGAAGGGGAGCCCGCCTGCGCGGGCTCCCCTTCTTCTGTGTCTCAGCCGTACGACCGAGGACCGGCTCAGATGCTCTCGCCGGATTCCTTGATCTTGTGGACGCGAAGGTTGTTGGTCTTGCCGGGCACACCCATGGGGGAACCTGACAGGATGACGATCCGCTCGCCCACCTCGATGAGCTGACGTTCCCGCAGGAACGCGTCAACGGCGGCAACCATCTCGTCCTGGTTGTTGAAGTCCGGAGTGATGTAGGTCTCGACGCCCCACGAGAGGGTCATGGCCTGACGGGTGCTGTGCTCCGGGGAGAAGACCAGCAGCGGGATGGAGGACCGCAGGCGGGACAGGCGGCGTGCCGTGTCACCGGACTTGGTGAACGCGACGAGGTAGCGCGCGCCCACACGGTCAGCAACCTCGGCCGCAGCCTTGGCCAGGACGCCACCGGTGGTGTGCGGGTCCCAGTCGATGATGTTGATCTCATCGTGGCCCATCTGCTCGGTGTTCTCGGCGATCCGGGCCATGGTGGCCACCGTCTCCACCGGGAAGTCACCGACGGAGGTCTCGCCCGAGAGCATGACAGCGTCGGCGCCATCGAGGATGGCGTTGGCCACATCGTTGACCTCGGCGCGCGTCGGGCGCGGGGCGGTGGTCATCGACTCGAGCATCTGTGTTGCCACGATGACGGGCTTGGCCCACTTGCGGGCGGCACGGACGATCTGCTTCTGGACCAGCGGCACCTCTTCGAGCGGCAGCTCCACACCAAGGTCACCACGGGCCACCATGAAGGCGTCGAACGCGTCGATGATGGCCTGCAGGTTCGTGATGGCCTGCGGCTTCTCCAGCTTGGCGATCACCGGAAGACGGTGACCCACTTCGTCCATGATCTCGTGGACGCGCTTGATGTCGTCGGCGGAGCGCACGAACGACAGGGCGATGAGGTCAATGTCCTGGCCGAGGGCCCACCGCAGGTCGGCTTCGTCCTTCTCGCTGAGGGCGGGGACGGATACGGCAACACCGGGAAGGTTGATGCCCTTGTTGTTGGACACGGGTCCGGGGACGGTCGTCACACACACAACGTCAGTGGCGGTGACCTCGATGGCCCTCAGGCCGACCTTGCCGTCGTCGATGAGGATGTCGTCGCCGATGTTGACGTCGCCCGGGAGGCCCTTGAAGGTGGTGGAGCAACGGGTGCCGTCGCCCTCAATGTCGTCAATGGTGATGGTGAAGCGGTCACCGACGTTGAGTTGGTGCTTCTTGTCACCAGCGAACCGACCCAGACGGATCTTGGGGCCCTGGAGGTCAGCGAGCACGCCCACGGTCTTACCCGTGATCTCGGCGGCTTCGCGGACGGCCCTGAGGCGTTCACCGTGTTCGGTGTAGTCGCCGTGGCTCATGTTGAGTCGGGCAACGTTCATACCGGCGTTGATCAGCTCGACCAGACGCTCAGTCGTGTTGGAGGAGGGACCGAGGGTACATACAATTTTAGCTCTGCGCACGGGGACACTGTACTGGACATGCCCCGTGAAGCCCACGCAGGGCGTCATCCGGGTCAGTCCTGACGGACCATCTCGAGTGCCCGGGCCAGATCGAGAGGCGTCGGGGACGTGAACTCCACCCACTCACCGGAGCCGGGATGCGTGAATCCCAGCCCGGCAGCATGCAGCCATTGCCGTTGGAGCCCCAGCCGGGTCGCGAGCGCCGGATCGCACCCGTAGAGCGGGTCCCCGCAGCACGGGTGGCCTATGGCGGCCATGTGGACACGGATCTGGTGGGTCCGCCCAGTTTCGAGCTTCACTTCCACGAGCGTTGCGGCCCTGTGGGCCTCGAGCGTCTCGTAATGGGTGGTGCTGGCCCGACCACCCTCCACGATGGCCATCTTCCACTGAGCACCCGGATGCCGCGCGATGGGCGCCTCAATGGTGCCGGTGAAGGGATCCGGATGGCCCTGGATGAGCGCCAGGTAGGTCTTGTCCACCGTCTTGTCGCGGAAGGCCTGCTTGAGCACGCTGTAGGCGTTCTCCGACTTGGCCACCACCATCAGTCCACTGGTCCCGACATCGAGCCGCGACACCACACCCTGGCGCTCCGCAGCACCTGACGTGGAGATGCGGATGCCGGCGGCCGCAAGATGCTCCGTCACCGAGGGCCCGTCCCAGCCCAGGCTCGGATGGGCTGCGACACCAGAGGGTTTGTCCACCACGACGAGGTCGTGGTCCTCGTGCACGATGCCCATGCCAGCCGCCTCGCGCGGCCGGACCGTGACGGTGTCGGGGCGGGGCTCGGACACGAGTTCCAGCATCTCGCCCCCCATCACCCGCAGGGACGGCTTTGTGACGGGCACGCCGGCCAGTTCGACGCCCCCAGCCGCGATCAGCGCCTCGATGCGCGAACGGCTGTGCCCTGTGATCCGGGCCGCGACGGCGTCAAGACGCTCGCCCGCGAGGTCCGGGGGCACCAGGAACACACTCATGCGTCCGGGTCCTGCGCGGCCGGCGCGGCCGGCTTGGCGGCCCGGGTGTCGCGGAAGCCCAACCAGATGACGAGGACTGCGGCGCTCGTGATGCAGATGTCGGCCACGTTGAAGATGGCGAAGTACGGCAACTGGAAGAAGTCGATCACGTGTCCCCGGAGCGGGGAGGGTTCACGGGTGAGCCGATCATGCAGGTTGCCGGCGATGCCGGCCGTCAGGAGCCCCAGGGCAAGGCCCTGGGACATCGTCCGAACCCGCGGCATTCCGACCACGAGGCACGCCAGCAGGGCAACAATGGCGAAGATGGACAGCGCCACCGTCGAGTTGCTGCCCATGCTGAAGGCAGCACCGGGGTTGCGGATCAGCGTGAGCCGGAGGACCGGACCGAGGACTTCCACCGGTTGCCGAGGAACGAGGTTCTTGACCGCCAACCACTTGGTGAGCTGGTCCAGCGAATAGCCGAGGACCCCGACGCCGATCGCCAACAGGAGAGCAGGCCGCCACCGTGCAGCGGTCAGCGTCGTTCCTCTCGCTGCTTGCAGGTGACACACAGCGTCGCACGCGGGAACACCTGCAGCCGACCCTTGCCGATGGGGTTGCCGCACACCTCGCACAGACCGTAGTTGCCATCGTCGAAGAGGTGGAGCGCGAGCCGGGCCTGGTCGGCCATCTCGCGGGCGTTCTGGGCCAACGCGACCTCCTGGTCACGCTCGAAGTTGCTGGAGCCAAGGTCGGCCGGGTCCCTGCCGGCACCGTCGGTGCCACCCTTCAGCATGTCGCTCAGCTCTTGCTCGCTGGCTGCGATCTTCTTCTCGAGTCGCTCCAGTTCCTCGGCCAGCGCGGTGCGCTGCTCGACGACCTCCTCAGAGGTCCACGGATCTTCCCCGTCACGGACCGGGAGGTCAACGCTCGGCGCGGTGGGTACTGCTTTCTTCGTGGGCATGATGGGTCTTTCTGGCTCATGAGTGTCCGCAGAGAATACACCCCAGCGGCGGCAAGTCAATTGAAGACGCTGGCCGGCCCCCGGAGGGACCGGCCAGCTTCTGGAAAGGGGTGTTGATCAGGCGTCGTGGCCCTGTGCCAGAGCATCCAGGCGGGGCGTGTCGGACTCGCGACGCTGCGCAAGTTCCGGCGCATCTGCCGGTTCGGGGAGGTCCTCGTCGAGCACGGCGAGGTGCCGGCTGAGGTAGCCCTTGAGGTTGGCGCGGTAGGTACTCTCAAAGCTCCGCAGCGCCCCGACCTTGGTGGTCAGCTCGCTCTGCTCGCGCTCCAGGTCAGAGAACAATTCGGTGCGACGCTGGGTGGCCTCGGCGTCCACGTTGTGGGCGCGCGAGTCGGCCTCCCGGGTCATCTGCTCGGCATTGACACGGGCCTCGGACTCGACGCGCTCCGCCTTGGTGCGGGCATCCGTGGTGATTTCGTAGGACTGCTGCTTGGCGTCCTCGATCTTTCGCTTCGCCTCGGCCTCGGCCTCTTCGACGAGTTGTTCGGCCTGCTCGGTGGCGAGCTGCACGAGGCGGATGACCGCCGGGCTGGCGTCGTCGCGGGTACCGACCTTGATGGTCTGCACCTGTCCGGCGACCTCGCTGATGCGCTGGGTGCGGACCTCGTCGAGCTCAGCACGCACGCGGGCGAGTTCGGCGCGCAGTCCATCATTCTGCGCTTCCAGCTGCTCGTTCTGCGTTGCGAGGCGCTGGGTGCGCTCATCGGCCTGGTCGTCGCCGGACGCGGAAGGTGAGGCAGCCGCCTCACCCTTGACGCGGTCGAGTTCGGCGCGGAGCTCCGCGATCTCGGCCTCCTTGGCCGACAGTGCCTCGACGTCGCCGCCCTGCACGGCGGCATCCCCTGCGTTGCGTGCAGAGTCAGCCTCGCGGCGCAGAAGTTCGCGTTCGTTCTCGAACTGGGAGAAGGACTCCTCCACCTTGTCGATGAACGTGTCGACGTCGCCGACCTCGTACCCGCTGACATTGCGCTTGGCCATGCGGAATCTGACGCGGCGGACCTCTTCGAGGGTAAGGCTCATCTTCTACTCCATTGCTGGGTGGAGGGGCGTGGAGCCCCGGGGGCACACATTCGACATTACTCTAACGCAGTCAGGGCGTGCAGTGATCGCTGAGTCGCTGAGAAACCGGGCGGATCAGACGGGGAGGAGGCGAGCCATGCTGGCTGCCAGTTGCACTCCCAGAAACAGCAGCATGACGCTGAGGTCGAGTGCGACGCCACCAAGGCGGACGGGGCGGAAGACACGTCTCAACCACGTGAGCGGGGGGTCCGTCGCCCAGTAGATGCCTTCCGTGACCACCAGTACAGGTCCCCGCGGCTGCCATCCGGGTGCAAAGGACGGCACCCACGACAGCACGATCCTGCCGAACAGCACCAGGAGGTACAGGCGCAGCAGGAGGAAGAGCAGGAACCCGATCACGCGTCAGCTCTGGTTGAAGAAGCCACCCGTGGCGAGACGTTCCTTGTCCTCGGGGCCCACCACCAGATTCTGCGGGCACAGCAGGAACACCTGGCTGGAGACGCGCTCGATGTTGCCTCGCATGCCGAAGATCAGGCCGGCGGCAAAGTCGACGAGTCGCTTGTCCTCGCCGGACTCCATGTCGGAGAGGTTCATGATGACCGGAATGCCGTCGCGGAAGTTCTCACCGATGGCCCGGGCCTCGTTGTAGGACCGGGGACGCACGCTGACGATGCGGCTGATGTCGGCCACCTCGGGCTCGGTCGTCGCAACGCTGACATGGGGTCGCTGTTGTGGCAACTTCGACACTCGGCTCACCAACTCCTCGGGTTCTTCATCGACGTAGACATCCTCGGTGAGCTCGGCTGAGACTTCCTCGGACGGGTCCGTGTACCGGCTGTCCTCCACCAGGCCCATCCATTCGGCCAGCTTTCGTACGCCCACAGTGATCTCCTCATGTCCGTGCCTACCCGTGGAACCCTATCCTGCCCGATGCCCGCATGCGTTGCAGCCACGGTTGACACGCTCAGAAAAGACAGCGATGCGAGGGCGGTTGCCGCCCTTGCATCGCTTCGTGACCTCTGGTGACCCCGTGGGGATCACTTCATGAAGTCGGGCACATCCAGTTCGTCGTCGTCGGCCGGCCGCGGCGCAGCGGGACGCGGCGCCGTGTTCTGGTACTCGACGCGCTGCGACGGCATCGGGTTGGCGTGGGGCGCCGACGGCGAGTTGCTGCCATACGGGTTCTGCTGGGGCGACGGCCGGTTCTGCGGCGGGCGCGCCGAATCGGGCCGGGTCGTGCGCTTCTGCGGCATTCCGCCGTCAAAACCTGCGGCGATCACCGTGATCCGGACTTCGTCGCCCAGGGAGTCATCGATGATCGTACCGAAGATGATGTTGGCCTCGTCGTGTGCGGCCTCTTCGATGAGCTGAGCAGCAGCCGACACCTCGAAGAGTCCGAGGTCACTGCCACCGGCCACCGACAGCAGGACGCCGTGTGCGCCGTCGATGCTGGCTTCCAGCAACGGGGACGAGATGGCCATCTCGGCTGCGGCACGGGCGCGGTCCTCGCCGCGGGCGGAGCCGATGCCCATGAGCGCGGAGCCGGCCTGGCTCATGATGGACTTCACGTCCGCGAAGTCCAGGTTGATGAGGCCCGGGGTGGTGATCAGGTCCGTGATGCCGGAGACGCCCTGCATCAGCACCTGGTCGGCCTGTTTGAAGGCGTCAAGGATGGCCACCGTGTGGTCAGTCATCTGCAACAGCTTGTCGTTGGGGATGACGATGAGGGTGTCCACCTCCTCGCGCAGCGCATCGATGCCGGCTTCCGCCTGGTTGGAGCGGCGTCGTCCCTCGAAGGAGAACGGACGCGTCACCACGCCGATGGTCAACGCACCGAGGGAGCGGGCGACCTTGGCGACGATGGGTGCAGCACCCGTTCCGGTGCCTCCGCCTTCGCCCGCCGTCACGAAGACCATGTCGGCGCCCTTGAGCGCCTCCTCGATCTCGTCTGCGTGGTCCTCGGCTGCCTGCTGGCCCTTGGCCGGGTCGGCGCCTGCGCCGAGCCCGCGGGTCAGTTCACGCCCGATGTCGAGCTTGACGTCGGCGTCGCTCATGAGCAGCGCCTGCGCATCGGTGTTGATGGCGATGAACTCGACGCCGCGAAGACCGGCCTCGATCATCCTGTTGACGGCATTGACGCCGCCACCACCGACACCGACAACCTTGATCACTGCGAGGTAGTTCTGTGATGCGCTTGCCATGCCTGCCCTACTGTTCTGTCGGATCGCCCAGTCTCTTGCTACTGAAGGCTAGGGGGCCTGATGCGTGCCAGTCCAACGCACACCCCCAACCCCCCGACATCACCTCAAGTGCAACTTCAGGGTTGGCCCGGCCGGGCGCCCCGCTACTTGGTGGTCGGGTAGCTGGGAGCCGACACGTCGTAGAGCGTCGCGTCCTCCACCTGCAACCGGAGCGCCAGCAGGACATCCGCCTTCAACTGCGACTGCTCAGCGCTCCCCCACACCACCAGGTCACCGTCATCGAGCTGGAGGGTGATGCGGTCCACGGCCTGCGCCTGGACCTTTTCGACGTTGGGGAGCAGCGCCAGGGGTATATGGCTGACCACCGTGGCGACATCGCGCAGCAGCCGCGTGTCCTTGCCGGCCGTGACCGCCAGCATCGCACCCTTCGAGCGGCTACTGGAGGTGGCGAACACCACACCGTCGGCATCCACGGACTCGAACGATTCCCCCTCCACCCTCTGGTAGGCCACTGCGCGCTCCACGACGGATATGGCCACGGTCGTGGGGAGGTCGCGCGTCACCTCGACGGAGCGCACGGCGGGGAGTTTCCTGACACGGGCGGCGATGGCACCCGTGTCCAGGGCGAGGATCGGGGTGTCCATTGGCACCACGGCGGCAGCGGTGACGTCGTCGACGCGCAGCAGGGACGTTCCCGACACGGTGACGGAGTGCACCCGGAAGGCGGGTGAGAACCCGAGGAGCCACACGAGGAATGCGGCCAGCAGCAGAGTCCCGGCTCCCACGCCCCACCGGATCAGCTGACGCCGTCGGTCACGCAGCTTCTTCTCCTGCAGGGCCGCTGCGAACTCTCCCGGACTGGTGGTGCTCAAGCGCCTCGGGCCTCCGGCCGCTGCGCCAGGAGAGGAGCCAGCAGGGGCCCGACGATCGTGACGTCCCCGCAGCCCAGCGTGATGATGAGGTCCCCGGGCTTCGCGATGTCGTTCAACGCCTCGGGCAGGTCGTACTTGTCGACCACGTAGACCACGTCCTTGGCGCCGTGCCGCTTGGCGGCATCCACCACCATCTGACCGGTGACACCGGGGATGGGATCCTCCCGCGAACCGCAGATGTCGTTGATCACGGCGATGTCCGCCAGCGTCATGACCTCGCCGAACTCGTCGGAGAAGTCGACGGTGCGGGAGTACAGGTGCGGCTGGAAGCAGGCGATGAGGCGGCCGGGGAGCCCCGTGGCCTCGTTGCCCGCCTCGGTGGCGCGGCGGGCCGCCGTCAGGGCGGCCCGGATCTCCGTGGGGTGGTGGGCGTAGTCGTCGAAAACGCGGATCCCGGCGGTGTCGGTGATGAGTTGGAACCTTCGCAGCGTGCCCTCGTAGCGCGAGAGGCCCATGATGCAGGTGTCGTGGCTGTAGCCGAGCAGACGTCCCACGGCGTAGGCGGCGGAGGCGTTGGCAAGGTTGTGGTTGCCGGGCACCTGCAGCGTGATGGGGCCGTGATCGTCCCCGTACGTGAGCGTGGCCGTGACCCCATTGCCCGCGGCCCGTACATCCGTGATGCGCACGTCCGCGTCGGCTGATTCGCCGTAGGTGATGAGGTGTGGCACGTCGTCGGCAATCTGGCCGGCGATCACGCGGGCACCCGGATCGTCGATGTTGATCACGACGTGACGGACATGGGGCCGGGTGGCGAACGCACGGAACCCGTCGGCGTAGGCCTCGGGTGTGCCCCAGTTCACGAGGTGGTCGGCGCCGACGTTGGTGATGACGGCGATCTCGGTGGGGTACTGGAGGAAGGAGCCGTCGGACTCGTCCGCCTCCACCACGAACGCGTCGCCGTCGCCGATGGCGGAGCTGACCCCTGTCGTGGACAGTGGTCCCCCGATGACATAGCTGGGATCGGCGCCCACCTCAGCCAGCATCACCGAGGTCATGGCCGTGGTGGTGGTCTTGCCGTGGGTGCCGGCGATGGAGACGGCTCGCTTGCCGCTCATCAGCGCGGCCAGCGCGGCCGACCGGTGCCAGATCCGGAGACCACGCCTGCGCGCTTCGACGAGTTCGACGTTGGTGGTGCGGATGGCGGAGGAAATGACGACTGTGGCGGCGTTCCCGAGGTTGGCCGGGTCGTGACCCACGTGCGTCGTCACGCCGACGCGGGTGAGTGACTGCAGGGCCGTGGAATCGCTCTGGTCCGAGCCCGAGGTCTCGATGCCGAGTTCGGCGTACAGGCGGGCGATGCCGCTCATGCCGGAGCCGCCGGCAGCGATGAAGTGCACGGGGCCGACGGTGCGCGCAGGCAGAACGTCGATGGGGTTCAGGAGAGTCAAGTCAGGAGTCCTTCGCTTCGATCACGGTGACGGTCGCGCGGGCGAGGGCTTCAGCCGCATCGCGCGGGTACTGCGTGCGTGCCTTCTGAGACATTCCCCGCAGCACCGACGGATCGGAGATCCGTGGCAACACCACCGAGCACAGTGTACGACCATCCAAGGCGTCGTCCTGCAGCAGCAGGCCCGCACCGGCGGCGACGAGGTCGGCTGCATTCTTCTCCTGCTCGCCGTTGCCCCACGGCAGGGGGACGAACACCACCGGGAGACCACTCACGGCGGTCTCCATCACCGTTGCCGCACCCCCGCGGGCCACCATCATGTCCGCGGCAATGTAGGCGTCGGCCATCTGCTCGACGAACGCCACCGGCTCGTAACGGCCGCCGCTGGGATGGCTGCGGGCGACGTCGTCGTGCGTGAAATTCTTGGGTCCAAGGACGTGGAGCACCTGGATGCCGGCGGCCATGAGGTCGTCAGCGGCGGCGCGGGTGGCCTCGTTGATGCTCCGGGCGCCCTGTGAGCCACCGCTCACGAGCAGCACGGGTGCGTCGGCGTCGAGGCCGAACCGTGCGCGCGCCTCGGCCCTGCCCAGGGTGGGGCGGGTGATGGCGTCGGACATGGGCATGCCGAGCAGGTGGGAGTTCGGCAATTCGGTCTCGGCGAAGGTGGTGGCCACGAACGCGGCGAACCGTGCACCGATCCGGTTGGCAATGCCCGGCAGTTTGTTCGCCTCGTGGATCACCACCGGCACCCCGAGGGTGCGGGCCGCCAGATAGGCGGGGATCGAGACGTATCCCCCGAACCCGATGAGTGCATCCGCGCCTGCGCTGCGCAGGATCCGGCGGGACTCCCCCACCGCCTTTGCCAGCCGCCACGGCAGCTTCACAAGGTCCAGATTGGGTCGGCGCGGCATCGGCACCGGGGTGATGAGCTCCAACCGGAGCCCGGCTGCCGGGATGACACGGGTCTCCAAACCTCGGGACGTGCCGACGCACACCAGGTCGATGCCGGGCCGCAGCGACTGCAGCGCCTGGGCCGTGGCGATGAGGGGCGACGTGTGACCGGCTGTTCCGCCACCGGCCAGCACCACGCTGGTCATCGGGCCCGGCCGGCCGCGAGAATGCTTGTCATGCGGGGGCGGGCGACGCGTTTCCTCGACGCCAGGTGGCGTCGGGCATCGGGGGTGTCGCGGGCACAGGCGAGCAGCACACCCACGGCCAGAAGGTTCGCCAGGAGCGCCGAGCCGCCCGAGGAGACGAACGGCAGCGGAATTCCCAGCACCGGCAGCAGGTGCATGACCACCATGATGTTGATGAGGCCCTGCACCAGCAGCCAGGCAGTGATGCCCGAGGCGACGATGCGGTTGAAGATCTTGTCGGAGCGCAGGGCAATGGAGAACCCGGCCCGTGCCAGGAGGGCGAACATGGCGATGACCACCAGGACGCCGAAGAGCCCCAACTCCTCCCCGATGACGGCGAAGATGAAGTCGGTGTGGGCGGCGTCCTTCAGCCCTCCCCACTTCTGCTTGCTGGCGCCGAGCCCGAGACCCCACCAGCCACCGGAGGCCAGCGCGTAGACGGCGGCCATGGGCTGCGACGAGAGGTCGGTGTTGGACTGCGGATCCAGGAAGACGTTGACCCGGGCCATCCGGTTGCCGGAGCCGATCACGAGCAGCAACATGGCCGTGACGCCCAGGATCATGGAGGGCACGAGCACCCTGAGCGAGGTGCCGATGAAGAACAGCAGGGCGATGATCACGATGCCGACGACGATGCCCGTGCCGAGGTCCTTGCCTGCCAGGATCAGCGCCAGCAGGATCCCTGCGCCGGGCACGAAGGGGATGAGCAACTGGGGCACCTCGTGCAGTCGTCCGCGCTTCGTGTGCCAGATGGCAGCCGCCCAGATGATGAGGCCCAGTTTCGCGAACTCCGAGGGCTGGAAGGTGAAGCCACCGATGTTGATCCAGTTCTGGTTGCCATTCACGCTGTGGCCGAGCGGGCTCAGGACGAGCAGCAAACCGCCCATGGCGATACCCCAGCCCGCCCATCCCAGCCGCTGCAGCACGCGGGGGTTGATTCGGCTGATGGCGACTGCGGCGACGACCCCGACGACCATGAAGATCATCTGGCGGGTGGCGTAGTAGTAGGGCGAGCGACCGTCGGCCTGGGCCAGCACCGAGGAGGCTGAGAGCACCATCATCCCGCCGATGGCGCACAGGATGGTGACGGCGAACGTCACCAGGTAGAAGTCAGCCATGGGCGAGGCGGCCAGGGCACGGATCCCCGTGGGAGCCTCCGTGGGCCGCGGTGGGGCGGCGGTGTCGGTCGCGATGGCCATGATGTTCCCGTCGCTCTCAGTGGTCGGTGTCGGTCGTGGCGAGGTGGCGGCGCACGGCGTCGGCGAACTGGTCGCCGCGGTCGTCGTAGCCCGTGAACATGTCCAGGCTGGCGCAGCCCGGGGACAGGAGCACCACGTCGCCGTCCCGTGCGAGTTGCGCGCACAGCGTCACCACCTGATCCATGACACCACTGTCGGTGTTCTCGAGCACGTGGACGGGGACCTCGGGCGCGTGTCGTGCAAGTGCGTCGGCCACCAGGGCGCGGTCGACGCCGATGACGACGGCCCCGCGCATCTGCGCAGCGTGCTCGGACACGAGGTCGTCGAAGGTGGTGCCCTTCGCCTGGCCGCCAGCGATCCACACGAAGGATGGGAAGGCGCACATGGCGGAGTTCGCGGCGTGCGGGTTGGTGGCCTTGGAGTCGTCGACCCAGGTGACACCGTCTCCTGTGGCGACGCTCTGGATCCGGTGACCAGCGAGTTCGAGGTCCCGCAGCCCCTGCGCGATCGCCGCGGCCGGGACGCCGAAGCTGCGGGCCAGTGCCGCGGCAGCCAGTGCGTTCTCCACATTGTGCGGTGCATACGGGGTGACGTCGGAGAGTTTCGCCAACTCCAGTGCGGAGTCCCGGCGCTGTGTGACGAAGGCGCGGTCGACGAGGAGGTCGTCGACGACGCCGAGCATGCTGACGCTGGGGATGCCCGTGGTGAATCCGATGGCGCGTGCGCCCTCGGTGACCTCGGCCTCCTCCACAAGTTTCTCGGTGGCGGGCTCGGCCACGTTGTACACAGCCGCGTGGCGAACCCCTGTGAAGATCTTGGCCTTGTCGGCGACGTAGCGCTCGTACCCGTCGTCGCCGTCGTACCACTCGAGGTGGTCGGCGTGCAGGTTCAACACCGCGGCGGAGTGCATCTCCACGGTGTGCATCCAGTGCAGCTGGAAGCTCGACAACTCCACGGCCAGCACGTCGTAATCCGTGTCGTCCAGGATGGCCTCGACGATGGGCCGTCCGATGTTGCCGACGGCGGCCGTTTTCAGCCCGGCGGCCCGCAGCATGGACTCGAGCATCTGTGTGGTGGTGGTCTTGCCGTTGGTGCCGGTGACGGCCAGCCAGGGGACGACGCGATCGGGGTGCATCATTCGCCACGCGAGTTCGGTCTCTCCCCAGATGGGGACGCCCCGCTCCGCGGCCTGCTGCAGGAGCGGCGCGGTGGGCCGCCACCCGGGTGAGGTGACCACCAGGTCCACATCGTCAGGAAGCGTGGCGGTGGCCCCGGCACCGAGCCGCACCGTGACATCCAGCATCTCCAGCAGCCCGGCCTTCTCGGCGTGCGCCTCGGACTCGTCGAGCACCGTGATCCTGGCGCCCAGGGACATGAGACCGTCCGCGGCCGCGAAGCCCGAAACCCCCAGGCCTGCCACCACGACGTGCGCCGAGCGCCAGTCGCTCAGCCGGTCCGCCGTCGCCATCCAGTCCTTCGTCACTGTCCCACCACCCATTCCGCGTAGAAGATCCCGAGGCCCAGAGCCACGCAGATGCCGCCGATGATCCAGAACCGGATGGTGACGGTGACCTCCTGCCACCCCAACAACTCGAAGTGGTGGTGGATGGGCGACATCTTGAAGATGCGCTTGCCGCGCGTGGCCTTGAAGTACGCCACCTGGAGGGTGACCGAGCCGGCCTCCATGACGAAGAGGAAGCCCATGATCACGAGCAGCAGTTCGGTGCGGGTCAGCACCGACAGGCCGGCGAGGGCGCCACCGAGCGCCATGGATCCTGTGTCGCCCATGAAGATCTTCGCGGGCTTGGCATTCCACCACAGGAATCCGAAGCATGCCCCGGCCAGTGCCAGTGCCACCACGGCGACGTCGTGCGGGTCACGCACCTCGTAGCAGCGGGGGCCGGCTGTCGACGTGCGTGCACACCACTGGTTGAACTGCCAGATGTTGACGATGGCGAAGGCTGCGAACACCAGCGTGGCGCTGCCCGCCGCCAGACCGTCGAGGCCGTCGGTGAGGTTGACGGCGTTGGACCATGCCATCACGAGGAACAGGATCCAGAGGACGGCCACGATGAACGGCAGGTACAGCCAGGGAACATCCCGCAGGAATGAGACGAACTGGGAGGCGGGACGCAGGCCCCGTTCGTCGGGGAAGTTGAGGGCGATCACAGCAAAGACGGCACCGATGGAGAACTGGCCGATCAGTTTCCCGCGGGCCGTCAGACCGAGGGAGCGTTCCTGGGAGATCTTGGCCCAGTCGTCGAGGAACCCGAGAAACCCGAGCGAGGCTGTCAACGCCAGCAACAGCACACCGGACAGGGTGGGCTCCGTCCACCGGACCAGGTGCGCCACGAAATAGGCGAGCACCGTGGCGGCGACGATGACGATGCCTCCCATGGTGGGGGTCCCGCGCTTGACGAGGTGCTCCTTGGGCCCGTCCTCCCGGATGAACTGGCCGTACTGTCTGGCCGTCAGGAACTTGATGAGGCGGGGTGTGCCGATGAGCGTGAAGATCAGCGACAACCCTCCCGCCAGGACGATGGTGATCATGCGTTGTCCTCCATGAGAGCGTTCGCGACCGCTTCCAGTCCCACGCCGCGGGAGCCCTTGATGAGCACCACGTCCCCGGCGTGCAAATCCATGTTGTCGATGACGTCGTCGCGGTGTGCGACGCGGGCCTCAAGGCCTTCGCGCCGGGCACCCTCGCAGATCTGGTCGGCGAAACCACCGACCGCCACCACCTGTGCAACCCCCAGGTCTTTGGCCAGCCGACCGAGCGCGGCATGCGCATCGTCGGCCAACGGGCCGAGTTCCAGCATGTCCCCCAGGACCGCGACGACGCGGGCGTCGGGGTGCTCGGCGCGCTGGAACTGCACGAGTTCGGTGGCGGTGCGCAGGGCGGCCTCCATCGAGTCGGGATTGGCGTTGTAGGAGTCGTTGAGTACCAGCACGCCGTCGTGGCGGGTGTGGAGTTCCATGCGCCAACTCGAACGCACCTGCGCATCCGAGAGGGCGGCGGCCACAGCATCCACGGGGACACCGACGGCGACGGCGGCGGCGGCTGCGGCCAGCGCGTTGGCCACCTGGTGGCGGCCCACCACCTGTAGTTGCACGGTGGCGTTCTCCTCGCGCCCGTCGCGGCTGACGACAAGATCGAAACGCGCCTGGCTGAAAGCACCCATCGTGACGTTGCGTGCCCTGACATGCATGTCGCCGGCGGGCAGTTCACCCTCGCCGAAGAATGCGAGGTGGCCGCCGGTGCGGCTGCGCATGCCGACGACGGCGTCGTCGTTGCCGTTGAGGACCGCCCAGCCGTTCGGGCCGACGGACTCCACGAGTTCGCCCTTGGCCTGAGCGGTCTGGGCGAGTCCACCGAACTCCCCCACGTGGGCGTGACCGACGTTGAGGACGACGGCCACGTCGAGGGGGACCAGGGAGGTCAGCCAGGAGATGTGGCCCAGCCCCCGGGCCCCCATCTCGCTGATGAGGTGGGCGGTGTCGTCGTCGATGCGGCAGGCCGTCAGTGGCACGCCGATCTCGTTGTTCTGGCTGCCGACGGGGGCAACGGTGGGGCCGTGGCCCTCCAGGATCTGCGCGAGGAGGTCCTTGGTGCTGGTCTTCCCGGAGGAGCCGGTGATACCCAGGCTCAGCATCCCGCGGCTGCGGGCCTCCCGCACGAGGCCACGCGCCAGCGCGGACAGCCCCACCACGGTGTCCTGCACCAGGAGGTGCGCGGCATCGGCGTCGGTGGTGTGGGACGCGAGGACGGCGGTGGCGCCACCCGCCACGGCCTGCGGGGCGAAGTCGTGGCCGTCGACCCGTTCGCCGGGAATGGCAACGAAAACGGATCCGGGTGTGGCGGATCTGTTGTCAAGGATGATGTCGGGGCCCACGAGGACATCGTCACCGAAGACCTCCGCGGGTGAAGGGTGCATGAGCCCGACGAGCTCAGAGAGCATGCGCTGCCTCATCAAGGGTGTCCTTCCAGGTTCCTGCCCCAGGCACGGCGCGCCTCCACGGCATCGTCGAATTCCAGGACTTCATGTCCGATTTGCTGGCCGCGTTCGTGTCCCTTCCCGAGGATCGCCACCACACTACCGGCGGAGGCTGCCGCGAGCGCATGCTCGATGGCGAACTTTCGGCCCGGCACCTCCACCACGTCCGCACGCGCGTCGCAGGCACCCTCGAGCATGGCGCGACGGATGCTGGCGGCATCCTCGGTGCGGGGGTTGTCGTCGGTCACCACGAGCAGGTCGGAGCGCTCGGCGGCTGCGCGGCCCATGAGGGGCCGCTTCTCCCGGTCACGGTCACCGCCGCACCCCAACACCGTGATCACATTGGAGAAGGACGACGCCAGTGCGTCCAGTGAGGCGGCAACAGCCTGGGGGGTGTGCGCGAAGTCGACGACCACGGTGGGCGCACCGTGGGGCAGGTCCAGCAGTTGCATGCGCCCGGGTACCTGGGCGAAGCGCAAGCCCTCCACCGCCACTTCCGGGGGAACCCCGACGGTGTGGGCCATGGCCAGGGCCATCAGCGCATCCACCATGTTGTGCAGGCCCGGCATGGAGATGGTGATCCCCAGATCCCGGCCGTCGTGGCTGATCACGGCGCGCCCCCCGAGGGGGTCCACGGGTTCCCACCCCGACAGGCGGAAGTCCACGTCGTCACCGGTACCGACGGTTGTCACCGGCAGCCCGGACAGGCGTGCCCTCTCCGCGATGCGGGAGCCGTGGGGGTCGTCGACCCAGCACACGGCAGCCCTGGTGTGTGCGGCAGTGAAAAGACGGGCCTTGGCCTCGAAGTAGCTGTCCATGTCGCCATGGAAGTCCAGGTGGTCCCGTCCGAGGTTGAGGAAACCTGCGACGTCCATCACCATCCCGGTGGCGCGTTCCAGCACCATGGCATGGCTGGAGACCTCGAGTGCGACGGCGTCGGCGCCCCGTTCCCCCATCACGGCCAGGAGCGCCTGCAGGTCCGGCGACTCGGGGGTGGTCACCGTGCCGCGCGCCGACGGCAGCTCCTGTCCCGCGAGGCGGAATCCGATGGTGCCGATGGTGCCCACCGTGTGGCCGGCTCCCGCCAGTGCAGCCTCGAGCAGTGCCACCGTCGTGGTTTTGCCGTTGGTACCGGTGACGCCCAGTGTCATCATGCGGTCGGCGGGGTGCCCGAACACGCGCGACGCCACCACACCCATGTCGCGCCTCAGAGCGCCGGAGACGAGAACCGGGACGTCAACGCCCGCCAGCAGGGCGGCCCCGGCCTCATCCGTGAGGATCGCCGTCACGTCCGCCGCCACCGCGGACGCGGCATGGGAGGCCCCGTGCCCGCGGCTGCCCGGTAGCGCCACCCACAGCGTTCCCGGCGCGGCGTCGCGCGAGTCGAGTGTGATGTCCCGAATCAGCGCCGTGGAGTCGATGGGGCCGGACAGGCCAAGCCCCGCGACCATTTCGGTCAGCGGGGCAGGGTGGGACCGGGCGGGTCGGATCGCTGTCATCTCAGAAGGTCATGTCAATCGAAGGTGAGCGGACGCTCGGGCGCCGGCGTGGTGGAGGGCAGCACGTTGTAGCGCGGCAGGGCGGCCTGCAGGATGTTGTTGACGACGGGCAGCGCGAGCTGGCTGCCGAGGTTGCCGTTCTTCGGCTGGTCCAGCACCACGTACACCAGCAGTTGGGGATCTTCGGCGGGTGCCACACCCACGAAGGATGCCGTGTAGCCGTTGTAACACTTGCATTTCGGGTCGAACCGCTGCGAGGTCCCCGACTTCCCGGCTGTGCGGTAGCCGGGAATGGTCCGCTTGCCGTTGCCCATCTGTGCAATGACCGCCTCCATGACGTCGAGGGTGACCGCTGAGGCCTTCTCCGAGACGACGCGGCGCTCCACCGGCTGCGGGAGCTCGACGGGGGTGCCGTCGGCGCGGGTGGCGGACTTGAGGATGGTGGGCTGGTGGTAGACGCCGCCGTTGACGACGCTCGCCACGGCCGCAGACATCTGGACGGCCGACACGGACAGGCCCTGCCCGAACGAGATCTGGTCCCGCGTGTAGTCGGCCATGTCGCCGCCGGGCACGGAGCCTGACGTCTCCCCCGGCAGGCCCGAATTGGGCTTGCTCCCCAGACCGAAGTCCTTCAGGTACTGGCTGAGCTTGTCCTTGGGCATGCGGCGCGCCAGGTCAATGGTGCCGATGTTGGACGACTGGGCGATGATGCCCCGGGTCGTCAGATTGATGGTGCCGTGGCTGAACGCATCGCGCACGAAGCCGCCACCGGAGGCGATCTGGGGTGGCACCACCACTTCAGTGTCACCGGTCACGAGTCCCGCATCCGCGAGGGCTGCGATGGTCAGCACCTTCTGCACGGAGCCGGGCTCGTACGCGTCGGTGACGGCGCGGTTGCCGAGGTCGCCCGCGTCGACGCCGGCCAGCTCGCTGGGATCGAAGGAGGGGCCGTTCGCGAGGGCGAGGATCTGCCCGTTCTTGACGTTCAGGACGATGGCGATACCGGTCTTGGCACCGGACGTGGCCATGCCGTCGGCCAGTGCCTGCTCCGAGAGCCACTGGAGGTCACTGTCGAGCGTGGTCTCGTAGCTGACACCGTCGATCGGCGGGGTGAGCACGTTCGTCCCCAGCGGGATGCGCCCGTACCGGGAGGAGTCGTAGATGCTCTGTCCGGGCTCGCCGTCGAGGTCGTCCTCGAGGACGCCCTCCAAACCGGCGACGCCCTTGCCCTCGGCGTTCACGAAACCCAGCACGTTGCTGGCGAGGCGGCCGTTGGGGTAGGTGCGCATGGGGTCGGACGCGGCGAAGAGCCCGTACAGGGGACGTTTTCCGTCGGCGTCGATGCCCTTGCGCATGTCAGCCTGGATCTCGCTCCAGACCGAGGCCGGCACCTGCTTGGCGACGATCTCGTAGCGGGAGTACTCCTTGGAGTCCTTTTTCTTCTTCTGCAGGACCTTGAGGTAGTCCGTGGGCTGGCCGCCGAGGTGCTTTGCCAGAATCCGGGCGACGGCGCCGGGGGCCGCCTTGGCGTCCAGTTGCTTCTTGTCATTCATGGGATACCGCTTGTCGGCGCCATTGCTGGCCACCATGTCCGGATCCACCGTGATCCGCATGGCCGGTTCAGTGGCGGCCAGGACCACGCCGTTGCGGTCCGTGATGGTGCCACGGGTGGCAGGGAGTTCACGAGTGGACTGCATCTTGCTGGAGGCCTCGGCGGCGAAGGCCTGCGCATCAATGGCCTGCAACTGGAAGGCACGCCCCACGCAGACGGCCACGAGCAGCGCCATCACCACCATGAAGGCCCGGATCCGCAGGGAGGACCGACCAACAGGCAGCTGCCAACTCCTGCGGTAGCGCCGCGCATGCGGAGGGGTCGTCGGCGCCGTGGATGAACCCTTGGCACCACGGGGCTTCACCGCGGTGGGCTTCTGGTGGGCGGCCGGGCGCGGCCGACCGCTGCTGCCTGCGGGGCGCCGGCTGCCCGTCATTGATCGACCCCGGGTGCCATCGGGAGCGTCGGAGTGGGCGCGGCTGCGTCATCCTGTCCGGCCAACACGCGTATCCGGGGCGCCGTGGGAGGTGTCAGTTCGTGTTGCCGCAGGTAGGGCACCTCGTTGCCGCGCACGGGTGTGGGCTCGCCCAGAATCTTCCCGTCCGAGAGCCGGATGAAGGCGGGGTACGGGTTGGGCACCATGCCGAGATCGGCTGCGCGCGTGGCCAGGCGTCCCGTGGCAGAGGTGGTCTGCAGTTCCGTGGTGAGCGAGGCGGTCCGGTACTCCAGCAGTGTCGCCTCAGTACGCAGACCCGAGAGTTCCTTGGACTGGGCGGCCACGGAGGTGGTCACCACCATCACCAACCCCATGCCCACCGCCACCAGGGCCATGATGATGAGGGCGAACCCGACGGTGGAGACGGTGGAGCGCAACGGCGGGACCAACGTCAGCCTGGGTCCCTGCTCCTGGCGCTCCTCCGTCGAGAACGCTGCCTGTGCACTCATGATGATTCCCTCGTTCGTTCTGCCACTCGGAGCCTGGCGGATGCGGCTCGCGGATTGGTTGCGACTTCGTCGTCGCCGGGTTTCTCGGCGCCCTTGGTGATCAGGCGCAGTTCAGCGGTGAGGTGGTGGGGCACCACGGGCATGCCACGCGGCGCGCGGTCGGTGGCCAGGGCCGCGAACGCCTTCTTCACGAGCCGGTCCTCCAGCGAGTGGTACGACAACACCGCCAGTCGTCCACCGACGGCGAGTGCGTCGATGGCGGCCGGCACGGCGCCCGCGAGTGCCTCGAGTTCCCGGTTGACCTCGATGCGCAGGGCCTGGAAGGTGCGCTTGGCGGGGTGACTGCCGTTGTAGCGCACCGCGGCGGGCAAGGCGTTGCTGATGACCTCAACGAGGCGGCCGGAGCGCGTGAAGGGCTCCTTGGCGCGTTCATCCACGACGGCGCGCACAATCCTGTCCGCGAAGCGTTCCTCACCGAAGCGGCGAAGGATCCGCAGGAGGTCGCCGGGCGCGTAGGTGTTGAGGACGTCGGCGGCCGTGGGCCCGTCCACAGCATCCATGCGCATGTCCAGTGGTGCGTCGACGCTGTAGGCGAAGCCGCGCTCGGTGCGGTCGATCTGGAGGGAGGACAGGCCGAGGTCAAGGAGCATGGCGTCGACGTGGTCGATACCGAGGTCCTCCAGAATCTCGGGCAGTTCGTCGTAGACGGCGTGCACCAGGGTGGCACGATCCGCGAGCGGGCCGAGCCGTTGCAGGGCCACCTCGTGCGCGTCGAGGTCGCGGTCGATACCGATGAGTCGGGCTTCGGGACAGGCCTCCAGGATGGCGCGGGCATGGCCGGCCAGTCCCAGGGTGCCGTCCACGTACACGGCGCCGGGGCGGGTCAGTGCAGGGCGCAACAGATCAACGATCCGGTCACGCATGACCGGATCGTGCACGTCCGCGAACTGCTGCATCTCGACCCTTCGTTGCTTTCTGTGCCCCTGGGGGGTGGTTCCCTTCCGGCCTGCGGACCTGACATCGGGGAAGGGAAGTCAGGGCCGCATTCCGGCCGGGAACCACCGACCAGGCGCGTTGCTCACCCCGGCGGGCGCAGCAATTCCTCATCCATCTCCGAGAAGCCGGCCTCGGCCTGCTCGGAATACCTCGCCCACTGGGTGGCGTCCCAGACCTCGGCGTGGCCGAACGCACCGATGACCACAACGTCACGGTCCAGTCCCGCGTACGTGCGCAGCATGGGCGGGATGGTGATCCGGCCCTGCTTGTCGGGGACCTCGAAGCTGGCACCGGCGGCCATCATGCGCTGATAGTCGCGGACCTGCTTGAGGGTGTTGGGGGCTGAACTGACCGGGGTCATCAACTCCTCGAAGGCCTCGGCCGTGTAAATGGCCAGGGCCCGCTCCTGCGTTCGGGCCACCACCAGGCCGCCCTCGAAGACATCGCGGAACTTGGCGGGCAGGATCAGGCGGCCCTTGTCATCGAGCTTGGGTGTGTATGTCCCCATCAGCACGCGCGGCCACCCCCCTTCTTCGCCATCGGTTCTCCACGATCCTCCACTTGCCTCCACATTACCCCACATCCCTCCACTTGGAATGCGAAAGCGGCGTGTCATGGGGGTCGCAGCCACCCCACGGGGTCGTCGTGGTTGCGGGATACCAACTACGCTGCTGTGGTGTGCGCTGCTGCGCCCACGACGCAAACCTGTGAGGAGCCAAGCGTGGACAACGCTGCGACCCCGTCCCTGGCCGAGGTGGCCAACGTCGCCACCTCTGTGGGCCAGTCGATCGCCCGTGTCCTGGAGGGCAAACCCCGTCAGATCCACACGGCCGTCGTCGTGCTGTTTGCCGAGGGCCACCTCCTGATCGAAGACGTCCCGGGGGTGGGCAAGACTGCGCTGGCGAAGGCGCTGGCCCGCTCCATCGACGGCGAGGCCAAGCGGATCCAGTTCACACCCGACCTGCTCCCGAGCGATGTGACGGGCGTGTCGGTGTTCAACCAGACCACCCGCGAGTTCGAGTTCAAGCCCGGCGGGATCTTCGCCAATATCGTGGTGGGCGACGAGATCAACCGTGCGTCCCCCAAGACGCAGTCCGCTCTGCTGGAGGCAATGGCCGAGGACCAGGTCTCGGTGGACGGCCACACCTACCCACTGCCCCAGCCGTTCATGGTCATCGCCACGCAGAACCCCATCGAGATGGAGGGCACCTACCCCCTCCCGGAGGCCCAGCGCGACCGCTTCATGGCACGCATCCAGATGGGGTACCCGGCCCGATCCTCGGAGGTGGCCATGCTGACCTCGCAGGCCGCCGGGGACCAGATGGCCAGCATCTCCCCCGTCACCGACGTCGACTTCATCGCCCGCGCCGTCACGACGGTGCGGCAGGTGTACGTGGCACCCATCATCAACGACTACATCGTCACGCTGGTGGAAGCCACCCGCAACTCCCCGGACCTGCGTCTCGGCGCCAGCCCCCGCGCCTCGCTCCACCTGATGCGGGCGGCGCGCGTGGAGGCCGCCCTGGCCGGGCGCGACTACGTGATCCCCGAGGACGTGGCCCAGCTCGCCACCACAGTGTTGTCCCACCGAGTCCTTCTCACGGTGGACGCGCAGGTGGCGCGCAGGACCAGCGAACAGGTGGTGGCTGCGGTCGTCACCCAGGTTCCCCGACCGAACAGGGGCTGACCCCTTGGCCGGGCAGACCCTGCGCCTCACCGGCCGGGGCCTGGCGCTGCTGATCGTCGGCGTCATCATCATCGTTGCCGCCGCATGGGTGGGGGAACCCGACCTCGTGTGGCTGGGTTTCCTCCTGCTGGGGCTGCCCCTGGTGGGTCTGCTGCTGACATTCCTGCTCCGCCCCCAGTTGCGGGTGACACGCGAGATCACCCCGCCTCAGGTACCCATCGGCGAACGCCCCCGCACGGAGCTCTCCATCGAGAACTCGCGATTCCTGTCCTTCTCCTCGCTGGAGTTCCGGGACACGTGCCCCGGCGCCCTCGGTGCTGCCGCCCGGTTCGCGCTGGCGTACGGCGTCGGCCGCTGGCACCAGTCGGTGGGCTACGAGGTGCGGGCGGAGCACCGCGGACACTTCGAGCTCGGCCCTCTCGACGTGACACACCACGACCCGTTCGGCCTCGCCCGCTGCACCTGGGAGGTGCCGGGAAACGCCTCCAGCCTGCGGGTCACCCCCCGCGTCTGGAACCTGACCTTGCCGCGCCGCCTCATCGGGTCCGGCTCCTCCGGGGACAGCACCCCACAGCGCATCGGCCACTTCGGCCAGGACGACGTGCTGGTGCGTGAGCACCGTCACGGCGACGACCTGCGCCGCGTCCACTGGCGGATGACCGCCAAACAGGGCGAGCTGATGGTCCGCCTGGAAGAGCACCCCTGGGACCCGTCCGTCACCCTCGTCGTCGACAACCGCAGCGCGGCGCACGCCGGGTCCGGCCCGGACGGTGGATTCGAGTGGTCGATCTCCGCGGTGACCTCCATCGCCATCACCCTGCTGGCCTCACGCTGCCGCATCACCGTCGTCTCGGCGGAGACCGAGATCTACACCACCCTGCACACGGACGCACTGGCCGCCCGGGAAACCATGATGGGTGCCATGGTGGACCTGACCGGCTCCGACCGTCCTTCCCTCAGCAGCGGCTTGTCGAACTCCGACTCCATGGGAACTTCGCAGTCCATCATGGCCGCCCTCGGCTTCCTTCAGGCCGCCGACGCGGCTGCACTCACGGCTGTGGGGTCCAGAATGCAGCAGGCGTCCGCACTCGTGCCCGACCCCGTGACCTGGGGTGTCACACCAGCCATCGCCGACGCACACCGCGCCGCGTGCCGGCTCCTCACCTCGTCGGGGTGGACACTGCACCACTACGGCCCGGACGAACGGGTCGTGGACGCATGGGACCGGCTCATGGCGCGGGTGGAGGCAGCATGAGGTTCCAGCCGAGCGCCCTGAGTTCCGTCGCGATCGCCCTGGCAGTGTGGTTGGCCGCGTGGACACTGCGCCCCATGTTCATCGACACCGCCTTCCTCACCTGGGTTCCGGCCCTGGTGGGTGCGGCCGCCGTGGTGGGGGCTCTCGGCGTCCTGCTGCGGTTCCCCCGGGCCGTCACGCTGGGGGCGCAGGCCGTGGTCATGGCCTCCCTGCTCCTGTGGCTGGGGTTCCGGGACGCTCCGCGCAGTGATGACCCGGACGCATCCTGGTACGAGCCGCTCGTGATGCTGGGGGCGTTGGGCACCAAGGCCGTGCGGGAGAGCAGCACTCCACTGCCGACCGAACCCGGGCTGGTCTGGCTGTTGTTGTGCATCCTTGCCCTCGTGGTCCTGGCCATGGAGACGCTCGTCAACGTGCTGGAGCAGCCGGCCTGGGCCCTGGCCCCGTTGGGCGTGATCTACGGGGTGGGGGCGCTGACCCTTGCCAACGAGATGGAGTGGACCTCGTTCGCGGCCGTGGCCGTGGGCTACGCCCTCGTCCTGGCGACAAGCACCCACCTGTCCGGCGCCAGCCCCGGGCGGACCAGCCACCAGGCCACTCGAGCCGCCGTGATCCTGGTGACGCTCGTCGTGGCATCGGTGCTGGCACCCGCTCTGACGAACTTCGTTCCATTGGGCGACAAGCAGCCGTGGCTCCAGGCGGGCCGGAACAAGCCCATCACACTGTCCGACCCCACGGTGGCCCTCAACGAGAACCTGCGGCGGCCCGCCGACGAAGTGGTGCTGCGTTACAGCACCGACTCGGAGACACCCGTCTACCTGCGCACCGTGGCGCTGACCCGGCTGACCACCGACGGTGCGGCACTCACGGGAATGCGCCTGTCCACCACGGGCCTCAGTGGCGCCTACACGGCACCCGGGGAGAGCGTCAAGACCCGGGTTCGCATGCTCCTGGCATCGGAGTACCTGCCCGTGCCGTTCGCGGTGGACCGGTTCTCCGCGGCCGGCGCTTGGGCGCACGACCGCGACACCATGAGCATCGTCGCCACCGGCGGCGCACGCACCGAACAGACGGAGGGCCTTGAGTACGAGGTGTCCTCCACAGTTCCGAGACCTGATCGCTCGGAACTGGAGGCTGCGGCGGCGGGCACTGATCCCGCCGGCGACGACACTCTCAGCGTTCCGGGGGGCCTCGACCCCGGTGTGGCGACACTCACCGCCTCCGTCACGGCGCAGGCCAGGACGGCTGGCGAGAAAGCCCTGGCCATCCAGAGCTTCCTGCGCTCCGACGAGTTCAGCTACAGCCTGAACGCCCCGGAGGAGGCCGACACCGACGCCATCAGCAGCTTCCTCCTGACCGACCACGCCGGCTACTGCATCCACTTCGCCGCCGGCATGATCACCATGGCCCGCATCGAGGGGATCCCGGCCCGCATGGCCATCGGGTTCACCCCCGGCAAGAGGGATGGCGACGAATGGGTCGTCACCACCCACAACATGCACTCCTGGCCGGAGCTGTACTTCGAGGGGCTGGGCTGGGTCCCCTTCGAGCCCACCAAGTCCGTGGCGTCGCCGCCCGAGTACACCGACCCTGACGTGGCGCCCAACGCGTCGCCCTCCCCAACGCCCAGCCCGAGCGCGACGGGGGCGCCCAGTGCATCCCCCAGCATTCCCGTGGAGCCACCGGAGCCCACCGTGGCCCCAACACCCCCGGGGGGGTCCGACTCCTCCAATCCGGGTGGATGGTTCCTGCTGCTGGGTGTGCTGGTGCTCCTCGCCGCACCCATGGCCGCACGCAGCGGCGTGCGAGTGTGGCGGTTGCGGGCCGGGCAGGAACCCGCTGCCGCAGCCGACGCGGCCTGGCGGGAGGTGGGTGCGTTGTTCACCGACACCGGACTGGAGTTCAGCGACGCCTCGCCCGTGCTGGCGGCCAAAGAACTGGGCAAGCACCTGGATCCCTCGGCCGCGTCCGAGCTGGGCGCGGTGGCGGGCATCGTGCAGCGGGCGCGCTACGCCCGGGACGGCGCCGACACCTCCGATCTGGGGGTCCATGTGCGGCAATTCCGACGCGCCCTGTTACGGACCCAACCGGGTAACCGACAGACACGGGCACTACTCTTGCCCCTGTCGTTGGCACCGATGAACATACGAAGAGGCTAAAGCTTTCGTGGGGCGTCGAGCGGACATACAATCGAGGACATCAGCCGAATCGAGGCGAGGGAGATCGGTATGGCTCTATCAGAGCAGGAGCGCAAGCTGTTGGAACAGCTTGAGGCGTCCCTTATGGCCGAAGACCCCAAATTCGCCCAGACGCTGAGCGGGGCCGGCAGCATCCGCGTCCACCGTCGACGCGCCACGTTGGCGGGTGTGGGATTCGTCCTTGGACTTCTCTTGCTGATCGGCGGAGTGCAGATCCACCCGGCCGTCAGCATCGTGGGGTTCGTGGTCATGTTGGCCTCCGCCATCATCGGCGTGAACGCGTGGCAACGGGTCAGTGGTGAGGGGCAGCCGTCCGAGCGCCCATCCGACTCGCCTCCTCCGCCGAAGCCCACGAGCCAGGACTTCATGGAAAAGCTCGAGGAGCGTTGGCGCAAGCGTCAGGAGGGCGGCGACCTCTGAGGGCGCCCCCCACCCCCGAGGCTCATCCCACGGGGGCTCTCGTGCCGCGTCGCGTGAGACGCGCACGCTGCACAGCCGCTGGACCGAATCTCAGGACCGCCTGATCCACTGCCTGCTCTGCCTGCTCCCACCCACAGCGGGGCTCGTCGAGTGCTGGCTGGGTGTAGGTGTCGTCCTTCGAGGCCAGCTTCTCCACCCGCACCCCCACCCGTCTGATACGAGCGCGGGACAGGTGCAGCTTGCGCCACAACCGCATGGCCTCGGAGTGGATGTCGCCCGTCAGGTCCGTGGGGGCCTTCAACGTGCCCGTGCGGGTGATCGTGGTGAAGTCCGCGAACCGTACCGACAACGTCACCACCCTGCCCACCATCGCCTGTGCCCGCATCCGGGAGGCCGTGCGCGCCGCCATCCTCAGGATCTCGGTGGCCACCACCTCTTCATCGTCGGTGTCACGCCCGAAGGTCTCCTGGGAACCGATGCTGCGCTCGGCCGGTTCGCGGGCCAGCACCGACCGTTCGTCCTGCCCCCACGCCAGGTCGAACAACAACCCGCCCTGCCCCTCCCCCATCGCCCGCTGCAGTGTGGTGCGGGGCGTGTTCGCAATGTCGCGCACCGTCATGAGCCCCAGCCGGTGCAGCTTCTCGGCCGTCACCTCCCCCACACCCCAGATGGCGTCGACGGGCAGTGGATGCAGGAAGGAGATCACGTCGTCGGGGTGCACCACCTTCAGACCATCGGGCTTGGCCGCCTTGGAGGCGAGCTTGGCGATGAACTTGCTGGGACCGATGCCCACCGAGCAGGCGATGCCCTGCTCATCCATCACCTGCGCCCGCACGCCCTCCGCGACGGCGGCGGCGTCCCCGCCGAGCCGTCGCAGGGCGCTCGTGAGGTCGATGAAGGCCTCGTCGATGGAGGCCATCTCCACCCGGTCAGTCAGCGTGTCAAACACCTCCGCCACCGCCTTGGACACCTCGGTGTAGTGGTCGAAGTCGGGGTGCACCACCGCCACCTGCGGGCACAGCCGCCGCGCCCGGGTGGACGGCATGCCAGCCGTGATGCCGTAGACCCGGGCCGGGTAGTTGGCCGACAGGACCACCCCGCGGGCGGAGCCCCCCACAAACATGGGGATGTGGGCGAGCGAGGCGTCGCGGGCCATCTCCACGGAGGCGTAGAACGCGTCCATGTCCACGTGCAGGATCGTCTTCATGTGTCTCATCTTCCTGAGCTTCCGGGGCTGGAGTGCCACAGCTTGCGTGGTGCCTCTGCGGCCCCTGTCCCTGATGGTTTGATGTCGGCGTAGGGCGACTGTTCGAACCCGCTGGCGTGCACGATCACACGGCGGCGCCCCATACCGCCCGCCCGTGTGTGCTCCTGGGGGTCCGGCGGCGGCTCGAAGCCCTCCGGCACGGGCTCCGCCGGCTTGTCACCGACTCCCCCAACCCTGCGGTGTGAGGCTCGGGCGTCGCGGCGTTCCTGCTCACCCTTCTCCCCCCAATCGTCGGGAATCCACTCTCCGACCGGTCCGAAGCCAATGGGCTCAGCATCGACGATCTCCCGCACGGCGGCCAGCGCCTCCTCGCCGTTGGCGCCGACGTCCAGTGCCCCGCGCCACGCGTCGTAGAGCAACCCGAGATCCCAGGCACCTGTGGCGCGGATGGAGAGACCACGTGGACCAGTGCGCCTGATGGTGCCGCGCACCATCAGCATCCAACTGTTGAACACCGTCGACGCGTACGGCCCCTGCGCATCCTCGAAGAACGTCGCGTCGGTGGGTCCCGTGGAGTCGTCGAGGGTGAGGAACACCACGCGCCGACCTGAGCGCACCGGCGGGGTCTGCGTGGCCACCTTCACCCCGCAGACGAACACCTCTGAGCGGTTGCGCTGCTGCATGAGGCGCTGCGAACTGGTGGCGCCGAACGCGCGAAGGAACGGCAGGTATCGCTCCATGATGTGCTGGCTGGCGTCAAGCCCCAGGATCTCCAGCTCGGAGTGCAGCCGCTGGTCGTCATCCATCTCCGGCAGCCCCGTGGCCACCACGTCGGAGACCTCGTCGCCCTCCGTGAAGTCGAACGCCCCCTGCACCGCCAGGTCCACGGGGACGCGGGTCTTCTGGCTCTGTGCGCGGGCAAGCGTCCCCGGGTCCTCCGTGCCCTGGAGGACCATGCGACGGCGGCCACCGGCACGCGACCGCGCGCGGTCGTCGTAGCGGCGCATGCGGTGCAGGTCCGCCAGCGCCAGCAGCAGGTCGCGGCGGGTGACCTGGTCGCGGCGTGCGACGGCGGCGTGGCGGCCAATGCCGTACACCTTGTCGAACGCACCCGCCAGGATGAGTCGCTCCACCACGGGGTACTCCACAGCAGCACGCGACCAGAAGTCGCTCAGCGACGCGTAGGGCTGCCCTGCGACGATGCGTCCGATCTCCGCCTCGCCCATGCCTTTCACGTCCGCCAGGGACAACCGGATGCCCCACCCGGAGATGACGGGTAGTCCGTTGACGGCCACCGGCACACCGGTGTGTGCCCCGTCGGCGATGGTGTCCGTGGTGGTTGCGGTGGGCTTCCCCACCCCCGCAACCTGCGACACCCTGCTGCCCGGTGGCCCCGTGGCCGCACTGTCGCCGGTGGATCGCCACGCCGGTGGCAGGGCGGTGGCATCCAGGTCGAGTGCCTTCTCCTCCCCGTCCAGCCGCTCCACGTGGTAGGTGCCGCCGCTGTGGTTGACGTCCAGACCCAGCACCTGGACGCCCATGCGCCTGGCCTCCTCCAGCAGCAACCGCTTGGGGTACATGCCCGGGTCGTGGGTGAGGATTCCCGAGATGAAGTGCGCCGGATAGTGCCGTTTCAGCCACGCCGACTGGTAGGTGGGCAGGGCGAACGCTGCCGCGTGGGCCTTGCAGAACCCGAAGGAGGCGAAGGCCACCAGGATGTGCCACAACTGCTCGATGACCACCTCCTCATATCCCCGCTCGCGGGCACGCGGCCACAGCCACTGCCTGACCTCCTCCTGGCCCTCCTTGTCCCCCAGTGCGCGACGCACCTCGTCGCCCTGGGCCAGGGAGCAGCCGGTGGCGATGGAGATCAACATGATGACCTGCTCGTGGAACACCACCACCCCGCCCGTCTGCTCGAGGGCCGGGATGAAGCTCGCATGGAGATACTCCGGCTTCCGCCAGCCCTGCCGCGCCTCCAGGAAGGGGGTCACCATGTCCGACTTCACGGGACCGGGCCGGAACAAGGAGATGTCGATGATGATGTCGTGGAAGGTTTCAGGCCCGAACTTGCCCACCAGTTCTCGCTGGCCGGGCGACTCGATCTGGAAGCAGCCGAGCGTGGCCCGGTGGGCGATCATGTCGTAGGTGGCCGGGTCGTCGAACGGGGCCAGCGCGTCGATGTCCGGGGTGGGTCCCGGCGGCTGCGTGCGGTCGATCTCGGCCAGGGCGTGTGCCATCGACGACTGCATCCGGATGCCCAGCACATCCAGCTTCAGGAAGCCGAGGTCCTCCACGTCGTCCTTGTCGAACTGGCTCATGGGGAACCCGCCGTGGCTGGCCTCCATGGGGGTGCGCTGCCCCAGCGAGGAGTCGCTGAGCAGCACGCCGCAGGGATGCAGCGCGATGTGACGGGGCAACCCGTCGAGGGATTCCACCAGGGTGAACAGCACCTCCAGCCGCTGCTCCCCCAGGCCGGCGGCCCGCAGTTCCGGCAGGTCGCGCAGTGCCGCCTTCGCATCGCGGGCCCGGACGTGCGGGAACGCCTTGGCCATGGCGTCCACCTCGGCGGGCGGCAGGCTGAGGGCCGCGCCCACGTCGCGGACTGCGTGGCGCACCCGATAGGTCTCCAGCATGGCCACGCACGAGACCCGCTGGCCGCCGAACGTCTCCAGTACCTTCTCGTAGATCTCGGTGCGGCGGTGGGACTCGACGTCCAGGTCGATGTCCGGCAGTGCCTGCCGCAGCGGGGAGAGGAATCTCTCCATGAGCAGGCCGTGGGCCATGGGGTCGACGCCGGAGACGCCGAGCGCGTAGTTGACGAGGCTGCCGGCCCCCGAGCCCCGGGCGGCGCAACGGATGCCGAGGTCGCGGATGAGCTGGACCACGTCGGCCACCGTCAGGAAGTAGGACTCGAACCCCAACTTCCCGATGACGGCCAACTCGTCCTCGAGGCGGTCCGAGACGTCGCGGCCCAGCGCGGGGAACCGGGCGGCCAGACCGGCTTCGCAGCGGGCGCGCAGCACCCCCGGCGCCTGGTCGGTGGTGGTGCCGAGCGTCTCGAACTCCGGCAGACGGATCTCCCCCAGCCCGATGTCGGCGATGGGGTCCAGCACGCATTCCATCGCCAGCTCCCGGGTGCGGTGCAGCAGCGCGTCGGGGTCCTCCCCGGCCAGGAGCGCCGCCTCCTGCGCAGCGAAGGCCATGGCGGCGGCCGGCTTGAGGTGACCTTCGGCGTTGCGGCGGTCGATGTTGCGCAGATCCAGCGGGACCAGTCGGCGGGTGGCGTCGAGGACGTCGACGGTGGCCGCCTGTTCACGGCGCGCCATCCGCACCATGTTGGTGAGTACGGAGCGCACCCCCGCCCCCGATGCCAGCCGCAGGATGCCCGCGGCATGGTGGGCCGATGTGGCGCCCCGGCCCCCGACATGGTGGTTGGTGACCGCCAGCACCACCTGGCTGCCCAGCGCGTCGCGCCATGTGGACAGACGCCGGCGCGCATCGTCGAAGCGATTCTCAGCCAGCAGGTTGCCGACGTCGGAGTCGGCGCCCAGCGTGACCACCACGTCGCGGCCGGCGCAGTGCCGGAACACCAGTTCGGGTGTGACCACCGGGTCCCCGCGGTCCCCGCTGAGGTGGGCGTCGGTGATGAGTGCGCAGAGCGTGGCCCAGCCGGCCCGCGAAGTGGCCGTCACCACCACGCGGGGCAGACGGAGGTCGCGCAGCTGTCCCCCCTTGGCGGCCGTCGGGCGACGCGTCTGCGGCCTGCCGTCACCCACGGCGAGGTCGACCCCGATGATGGGTGCGATGCCCGACTTCAGACATGCCTTGGCGAACCGCACCGCCCCGTACAAACCGTTGCGATCCGTCAGTGCCAGGGTGTCCATGCCGAAGTCCGCCGCCGCAGCCACCAGGGCTCGGGGATGGGACGCGCCGTACTGGAACGAGTACCCGGAAGCCACCCGCAGGTGGCTGAACTGGTCGGTCACGAAACAACCCTCCGGACACGCGTCCGGCGGCTGATGTCGGTGAGGAAGCGTTCGAGGTCCCGCACCAGGTCGTCGGCCTCGCGTTCGCCGACGATGGCCCGCTCACCCGCTGCCACCACCTTCACCCGTGTGGAGAGGTATCCGAAGAAGGCCGCCCATTCGGCCAGGTGCGGGGCGCGACGCGCCAGCAGCTCCCAGACGTCGTGGCGTCCCCGCACCCGCCCCGGTGTACCCGAGATCACCACGAGCGCCAACTGCTCGGCGGCTCGATGTGCGGCCATGTAGCGGTCAGCTGGGTGCTCGATGCAGCCGATGGTGGCCAACTCCTGGGCCTCCATCATTCGAGAGGTTGCGGAGGCCATCAGTCGCACACCGCCTGGAGCACCCAGTCGTCGCGGCCCACGGAGCGGGCCAGTTCGTAGACGCCCCGCTGCATGCCGTTGCCGGCCTCGACGCGCCATACCTCCATTTCCTCCAGCAGGTCCGCTGCAGGGGGGCGCCCGGTGTCGACGGCTGCGCCCGTGGTGGCCGCATCGCCACGGGCTGCGGAGACCCGCGGGGACTCCCACCAGGCCGTCGATCTGCTCCACCTGCCCTGGACCTCCTTGACCAGCAGCAACCGGTTGCGCCAGATGAACTGCTGGGGACGGTCGCTGAACAGGACGCAAATGGGTTCGTCATAACTACGCATGGGGGCCTTCCGGGTTCGTTGCCATTCGTGAGAACTGCGTTCGATCCTTCGAGACGCTCGCCTGTCACTCTTCGAAGCGGCATCCTTTCCCATGCTCGCTCCTCAGGACGGCGCCCCTGAAACGCTCGTTCCGGCGCCCAAGAGCACCGGGACGGAGTCCCCGGAGGAGGCTTTGGGCCCCGGCGCAGGGGTCGAGGCCACGCCGGGGCCCAAAGCGGCCCTCCGTGCATCGGCGGTGGTTCGGAGCCTCTTCCCAAGGCTTCATTCGAACAACTGTTCGATACGACAACCACTATAAGCCCGGCCCCTGACAGTCCGTCAAGGTCCCCGCGAGTCGCGTGGCCGGGCAGCACCCGGGTGTTCCAATTCCGGTGCGACGATGAGCGCGAACCAGTCGGTCACACGCCGTGGGCGCGGACACCACAGCGGCCTCAGAGGGTCAGGCTGGTGACGACATCGACCACGAGATAGGCGATGGTCACAACGCCAACACCGAGCCCCACCCATGCGGCCCAGCGGAACGATCCGGCGTGGATCGGGGGAAGAGTGCCCTGGCCGCTGCGCTGGGCACGCACCCAGACCGTGAACCCGGTGAGCATCGCAGACAACAGCGCGTAGGCGAAAGCCAGCACCATCGCCCCCACCCATGTCTGGGCACGACCCATGGAATGGGTCAGGAACAGGAGCGCGAAGGCGAGGAGAAAGCACCACGCGAAGACAGTTGCGCGTCCGCTGAGCAGCGTGAGGAGCGCGGGGTGCACGACGGCCACCTGCCCACGCTGTTTCGGTGGAACGAGAGCCTCGCGGACCACCACGGCCCCGCGTATGGCCCATCCGACGGACACCGCCACGAGGAGCACAGCCACGACGACGGCCCACACGATCTGACCGACCACGAACAACCTCCACGCCTGCGAACCGTTTCAGCGGGAAGTCGGATCCCCCGCCGCGGTCACCACACAGAATACGGGACCGCTGCACCGTTGGCTGACGCACATTGCCACGAGTCGGGCCTCAGAGCACCCGCCCGACGTATGGTGAGCCAACTCGGTTTCCTCGACAACGCCAGGAGCAGCCATGAAGCGTCATCCCCGTGTCCTTGCAGCGGCGCTTGCCGTTGCACTCGCCTCGGCGCTCTGGCCGGTGTCCACGGCAGCCGCTGACGTCGCGCCCGTCAAGCGTGTGTCCTGTCCCAGCGTGGCCGAGATCAACAAGTTCCGCCCAGCCGCTTCCACTGAACCCCTCCTGGCGAGCCTCGAGGCAACTCCCACCACCTGCAGCTACGGGGTAAAGGGACTCCCCGACATCCCCTTGGGGTTGATATTCTTCGTCTCCCCCGACTTCTCGAGTCCCAAAGAGGTCGAGGACAGCATCCGGGCAGTCTACGAAAGTAATTCCATCGGTTACGAATTCACGCCGCAACCGCTTCCGGCGCTCGGCAGCGGGGCGTTCGCGTGGGCCGATGCGAGCATCTTCACCGATGTCAATTGGCAGTTCTCCCCCGGCGCCGTAGCAAGAATGGACCTCGGCCTCACATGGCTGAGCAAAGCAACAGTGCCGGTCGCCAAACTGTTTCGGCCGATGATGGAGGTCTACACCATCCCCGGGGAACGCACCGTCAACGGCCGCCAGTGGCGCACCACCTGCGAGAGCTACTCCGCCACCGCACGATGCCGCACCGACATCTTCGCCACGGTCATCAAGAAGACACCCACTGGCTTCGAAACCGTCAAGGGATGGGCCTTCAACTCCCTCACCTACCGCTGGTCCGACCGCGCCCTGTGGAAGACCAACCCCCTGGGCCGCACCGGGAAATGGACCAGCGCCGAGGGCCGTCAGTGGCGCACCGAGTGCGACACACCCAACACAGGCCGTGGTGCCTGCCGCAGCTACATCCTGACGACGGTCATCGACCACAAGGGCGGCAAGTACACCCAGGACAACCTCTGGGTGTTCAACAACCAGGTCCTGTTCAACTGAAAAGTCGGCCAGCAACCGGCCACCTCCAGACCCACATGGGCCAGTGGGTGACCCGCCAGCCCCAGCCTCACGCCTTGAGGATGGTGCGCAACCAGTCGAGGATGGTGGTGAGGCTCTCGGGGTCCAGGTGCGTGTCGGGATCGTTGTACCCGTTCCCCGGGGACGCCGCGACCTCGGCGGGCGTCCGGGTGTCCTCCTTGAACACGTGGTTGGCGTTGGCCGGGAACGCGAAGGTGACGTTCGGCATCCCGGCTGCGGCTCGTTGGAGCGGGTCGCCGTCGGCGTGCATGTCCACCTGCACGTCCCTCCCACCGATCAGGACCAGCGCCGGGATCTCCAACCGCACGAGTGCTTCCTTCGCGGATTCACTCCACAGTTCGCGCGCAAACGGCAGGTTCATCGGTGTCTCGAAGCTGGACAGCACCATCCGGACGCTCTCCGGCAGCGTGGGGTCGGGATCCATCGGCTGCCCTGCCGTGTAGCGGGCGACGGCCTCCTCCACCCTCGGCATCATGGCGGCACCGCCCGGCACCTGGGCTGCCTGCAGCGCCAACTGGGACACCAGCAACTCGCTGATGGGACGCCCCGGCGGAGCGGCGAGGACGACACCGGCAAACGGCACGTCCTGATCACTGGTCGCGTAGTGGAGCACGTGCAGCGTGCCCTCGCTGTTGCCGAGCCCCACGATCCTGGTGGCGTCCACGAAATCCTGCCCCGCAAGGACCCGGACGGCGGCGGCCAGTTCGTCCAGGTGGGACTGCATGCTCATCCTGCCGCTCAACCGGGGGAGGTTGTCCATGACATGCGGGCCCGAGGCCCGTTTGTCGTAGCGCAGGGAGGCGATACCGGCCCGGGCGAACGCCTCGGCGAAGAGCCGCGCGCTGCCCTGGGTGCCGGGCAGCATGGGCGAACACCAATCCCTGTCCGTCGGCCCGCTCCCGGCGACGAGGACCACGGCCGGGAACGGTCCCTCCCCCTCCGGGCGCGCGAGCGTGCCCTCCATCGCCATGCCATCCAGCTGCCACGAAACATCGACGGAATTCACCATGCACCCATTGAATACCCTGGGCATGTGTCGGGGAGTCAGATGCCCTGAGGCCCTGTCACACCTTCAGTGGACTGCGTCCTTCAGTCGACAACGGCAGCCGTTGCCGCTGCTATCAGGCGCAGGTTGTGCGGTAGCGCGCCGTCGGCAGCCGGGGTGGTCATCGTCAGGATGACAGTGTCGAGTGCCGGGTTGTTGACGAACTTGGTGCTGAAGTACCCCTGCCAGCTGTAGGCGCCCGGCCCTCCCAGATAGTGCATCGATCCGGGTGCCGCGTTGACCCCCTGCTGGATGTCGAGCATGTAGCCCCACTTGTTCTGGGTGAGCTGCCAGTTGTCCAGGTCACCGATCTGGTTGCTGGTCATCAGCCCCACGGCGGCGGGGCTGAGTATCCGCTCTCCGCCGAACTCGCCCTTGTTGAGCAGCATCTGGGCGAACTTGAAGTAGTCGTGGGTGGTGCCGTGCAGACCCGCGGCACCGCTGAAGTAGGTGTGGTGTGGACTGTGGGCACCCTCCGGGCCCAGGGTCAACGGCCCCACCTGCACGTTGTGGGTCTGCTTCTCGTCACGTCCGGGCCAGTACACCTCGGCCAACCTGGACCGGTGCTCGTCGGGTAGGAAGAACCACGTCTCGTCCATCCCCAGCGGTTGCAGGATGTGGGCGCGCTGATAATCGTCGTAGTTGCTCCCGGACACCACCTCCACGAGGCGGCACAGGGTGTCGACGCTGCTGTTGGAGTAGTCGAACATCTCGCCCGGGTCCGCGATCAGAGGCACCGTGGCGACCGCTCTGATGTTCTCCTCGAGGGTGAGGTCCGGGGCATTCATGTCATCACGGACGCCCGCCTCGGCATACAGCGCCGGCACCACGCCGTAGGCGGGGTGCGTGAAGGCACCGTCCCACCAGGTGTTCGTCATACCGGCCGTCATGCTGAGCAGGTGGTGGATGGTGATCTCGCGGCTCGCGTTCCGGAGTTCGTAAGTGCCGTCCGGGGCGCAGACCGCCACCTGCGGCGTGGCGAACTCGGGCAGGTACGCCGATATGGGGTCCGCCAGGCTGATCAGCCCACGTTCCCACAACTGGAGGACGGCGACGGCCGCCGGGACCTTGGACATCGACGCCAGCCGGAAAATGGCGTCGGTGGTCATCTCGACGCCATCATCCGCCTTGCCCGCGGCGGCGAAGTGGCAGATCTGGCCGTGGCGCGCCACCAACACGACGTTGCCCTGGTAGGCATTGCTCTCGATGTGGCGTGCGACCAGTTCGTCCAGGCGGCGGAGTTGCTGACTGGACATGCCCACCGATTCAGGGCTGACGATCTCGGGGCTGCTGTGGCTCATCATTGACCTTGGGTCCTTTTCGTCGACTGTCCAGGGCTGACCGTGACAGGCGTTGCGGTCCTGTCATCGGCGACTTCCCGTCTCCGGTTCGCGGGCGGCGAAGCGGACCGGGCCCCGTGCCTCCGAACTCCCCGTCGTGGACGGGAGGGGCTCGGAAGGCACGGGGCGGTGGTGCGTGTGATCTCAGGGTTGAGTGAGACCGAAAACAGTGTCCTCCTGGTCCGGGATGATGGATCCGTTGGCTCTGCGCACGGGACCCGGATTGCCCGCGGCGTCCGTGAAGGCCGTGGTGGAGCAGGGGTAGGTCCCCTCCATCTTCGGCAACGGCTCAATGAACATCGGGTTGACGGCCCAGCGCTTGTCGGCGTTGTCGTAGGCGCGACACATCAGTTCTGCCTTGTTGCGGTTGAGCACGACGTGCACACCCTTGGCATCCAGCACCATCGAGACATCCGTGGTGGCATCGCCGCCCGCCAGGACGGGTCTCAGCGATGTCGGCATCGGACGGAGTGCGCGGGCGCCCTTGACACCCAGGATGGTCTGATTGATGAAACAACGCTTCCCATCGATGTAGGGCATGATCGCATCCGAGCCGTCCGGCAGACCCCCACATCCCTTGAGGTGACCGGTGAGTTTGCCGTTGCGAACCACCTGGCTGATGCCGATGGTGTGGGCGGAATCAACTCCCACACCGGGCCCCCAGACGTCGGCGAACTCCTTCGGCGAGGCGGAAACGATCCACGGCTCGATGCCTGCGCGCTTCAGCGTGCGGATCAGGTCGTTCATCTCCGGGTAGTAGCGAATCCACGCCGTTTCCGTGCTGGAACCCACCTCCTGCGTCGCCCCGATGGGGGCACTCAGCGCGGCGTCCCTTGCCTCGGCGGCGATGGCGCGCAGTTGTGCAGGCGTGTAGCCCTGCATGATCTGGCCGACCCACGCGTACATGGCCTGCATGTAGCGCTGGTTCTCGCCGTAGAACACTGCTTTGCCGTCGGTGGTCTTCTGTGTCTTGCGCACCGACAGGATCTCGTCGGCGCACCGGAGGTTGGTGCTGGTGGGCAACGGTTTGCCGGGTTTGGCCAGGCTGCCGCAGGCCCGGCGCAACGCCACCGCACCCTGGACCGTCATGTAGCGGCTGGTGTTGTGCCAGTTGCGTCCGGGCGGCTGCAGGATCTTGTCGTTGCGGAGAGCCCAGAAGATGGTCTGGTCGGAGATGTCGTTCTTGATGACGGTGTTGTCCCAGTCAAAGACGGCGTACGGGCGAACCTGCGGCGGGTTCCCGGCCTTCCAACTGCAACGGCCGTACTTGTCGATGGCGTCCTGGATCAGTCGAGCGTTGTCACCGGACCAGTTGGCGGCCAGTTCAAGCTGCGGACAGCGCTTCTTGTCGGATGTGTTGAGGTCCCCCGCAGGGGACGCGACGGTTCCGGATGGCGTCGCCGTCACAGAGGGTGGGGTGTTCGAGACGGTGTCGGTAGGAGGTGAGGCGAAGGTGGGGGTGCCGGAGACGCCGGCAAGGACGAGGGCGAGGCCGAGTGCGGCCAGCCCCCGAGTCCGATGTGGTGCGACCATTGTGTTGCTCCCTGGGGGTAGCGGTGCGGTTGCGGGAAGAGGGTGCCATACCCTCGGTCGAGAAGTCCCGGACAGGCAATGGGATCGCCCGTCCAGCAGTCGAACATGTCGAGATGTGCAGTGCCGAGGTGGTCTATCCGTTCCATTCCTTGACCGCGGCCACCCCCAGATCGGGGTTGTCGGTGAAGAACTGGTCCATCCCGGCGTCGAGGAACACCTGGATCTCACCGACCAGATCACCCGGATCGGCAGGGTTGTCACTGCTGCGGAACTCGAGCGGCAGGAAGTTGTTCTCTCGCCGGAAGGTCCAGCCGACCACCACCAGCCCCGCGCGATGTGCATCCCGAATCACGCGAGTGGGTGTACCCAGGCTGCCGTCGGCCTGCCTGGGGATCATGACGTCCTTGCAGAATGACACCTGGTCCGCGTACAGGCTGATGGCTTTCAGCCCCTTGGCGGTGGACATCTTGGCGTAGGTGAGGGGGATGCCGTTGGCGGTCGCGTCGTAGGGGCCGCCCTGACAGTCGACCAGCTGCACGAGACGCACCCGGGTCATCCAGCTGAGCCGCACGAGATTGCTCACTTCGAAGCTCTGGATCACGACGGGGTCGCGATGACTCGTCAGACCGAACTTCTTCAACATCGCCACGGTCTTTCGTTCCATGTCGAAGCCCTGGTGACGGAAGTAGGTGGAGTGCTTGATTTCAGGAATGACGCCGAGGCGTTTTCCTGAGCACGCTTTGGTCTTCACCGCGAGTTTCAACACCTCCTCGAACGTGGGCACCTGGTACAGGCCGTTGTAGGCGGTGTTGTCGGGGCGAAGTTCCGGGAGCCGTTCAACGGCGCGCAGGGTTTTCAGCTCTGCGAGCGTGAAGTCTTCCGCGAACCAACCTGTCACCGGCTTCCCGTCGAGCTGCTTGGTGGTCTTGCGGTTGGCGAACTCGGGCCGGGACGACACGTCGGTGGTACCACCGATTTCCGGTTCGTGACGGTCCACGAGGATCCCGTCCCTGGTGACCACCAGGTCAGGTTCGATGTAATCGGCGCACTGCTTGATGGCGAGCTGGTAGGCCGCAATCGTGTGTTCGGGACGGTATCCGGACGCGCCACGGTGGGCGATCACGACGGGGAGGGTTGCTTGGTCGTGGTGCTTCGGATCGGGACCGTGCGCCACGCTGGGGGTGGCACTCGTGACGGCGAGCACCAGGGCAGCGACAACCGCTGCAGCAGATTTTGGGATGGATCTCATGCCAGTGTCTCCTCTCTGAGACCGGCGCCCACCTCAGGGGGGAACAGGGAGGAGTGCGCCGCAGGACTGTTCGCCATACTAGATCGGGAGGGCGATCAGGATGGTCAGAAATGAATTCTCATGGCTGGCGGCCTGGGGCGCGCAACGGTTCGGCCTCGTCCACACCGGCGTGGGACAACACCGCGTGGGAGCCATCGGCTGGCTGCCGCGCATTCAACGGTGGGTTGCCACGGTGGCCGGCCCGTGGGGGCGAGTTCTGGCTCCGGGAGCGCCACGAACCACTCCCCTCAGCTACACGCTGCAGGCCATCACGGCGGGGCAGCCCACGTCGCCCATCAGGGGCGGGATCGAGACCTCACAGAGCAGAGGATTCACCGACGGGTCGAGCGTCACAGGGATAGGCTGACATCAGTTGCGTCAGGGCCTGTGGGAGTCCGTGGCAGGCCCTTTTCCTGAACAGAGGAGCCCGCCGTGAGCATCGATGAGAGGCATGCCGACGAACGCGTCGACGAGAAAGTCGCCCGTCAGGTGGCGGAGGCCGCCCGGGAGCAGGGGTGGGAACGTCCCAGCTTCGCCAAGGGCCTCTACATGGGCAGGTTCGACTGGGACCTGGTCCACCCCCACCCACAGCAGGATCCGGACGCCGCAGCCAGGGGCGCAGAATTCTTGATCACACTGCGCGACGCCATGGCCCACATTGACGCCTCCACCATCGAGCGTGACGCCCGTGTCCCCGACGAGGTCATCCGGGTGCTGCGCGACGTGGGTGCCTTCGGCATGAAGATCCCGCGCGAATACGGCGGTCTGGGCCTGGATCTGGCCGACTACGGACGGGCTCTGGTGCTGGTGGGGTCGGTGAACCCCAGCCTGGGCGCACTCCTGTCGGCGCACCAGTCGATTGGTGTTCCCGAGCCCGTGAAGATGTTCGGCACCGCGGAGCAGAAGCGCGCCTATCTCCCGCGCTGCGCAGCAGGTGCCATTTCGGCGTTCCTGCTCACCGAGAACGACGTCGGCTCGGATCCGGCACGTCTCGGGACGACAGCTTCCCTGTCCGAGGACGGGAAGAGCTACCGGATCAACGGGGCCAAGCTGTGGACCACCAACGGTGTGGTGGCGGAGTTGCTGGTCGTGATGGCTACGGTCCCACCCCACACGCTGCCCGACGGGACGGCAGCCCGCGGTGGGATCAGCGCGTTCGTGGTGGAAGCAGATTCCGACGGGATCATCGTGGAGCACCGCAACGCCTTCATGGGGCTCCGCGGAATCGAGAACGGCGTCACGCGCTTCCGCGAGGTGGTCGTCCCCGTCGAGAACCGCCTGGGCAGGGAGGGTGCCGGACTGAAGATCGCGCTCAGCACCCTCAACACCGGACGCCTGTCGATTCCGGCGTTGTGCGTCGGCGCCGGCAAGTGGTCGTTGAAGATCGCGCGCGAATGGTCCAGCGTCCGGGTCCAGTGGGGCAAGCCCGTCGGGGAGCACGAGGCAGTCGGCAAGAAGATTTCCTACATCGCGGCGAGCACGTTTGCCATGGAGTCCGTCTTCGAGCTCTCCGCCGCCCTGGCCGACTCCGGCATGAAGGACGTGCGCATCGAGGCCGCCCTCGCCAAGCTGTTCTGCTCGGAGGTCGCCAGCAGGATCGCCGACGAGCTGCTGCAGATCCGTGGGGGTCGCGGCTACGAGACCGCCTCGTCGCAACGGGCACGCGGCGAACGTGGCGTCCCCGTCGAACAGTTGGTGCGGGATCTGCGCATCAATCGCATCTTCGAGGGCTCCACCGAGATCATGCACCTCCTCATCGCCCGGGAGGCCGTGGACTCCCACCTCAAAGCGGCCGGGGACCTGGCCAACAAGGACGCCGATCTGTCCGCAAAGGCCAGGGCCGCCATGGGCGCCTCCGGGTTCTACGCCACATGGTTGCCGACCCTGGCCGTTGGCTCCGGCATGTTGCCCAACTCCTTCGCGGACCATGGCCGGATGGCGAAAATCCTGCGCTTCATCGAGCGTTCCTCGCGACGCCTGGCCCGGCACACCTTCGCCGGGATGGCCACGTGGCAGGCGGGCATGGAGACCCACCAGGCGTTCCTGGGCCGGGTGGTGGATGTGGGAGCGGAACTCTTCGCCATGGCGGCCTGCATCTCCCGCGTCGAGCTCATGCGCACTCAGGATCCTGACAACGCGGCATCGGCCGAGCTGCTGGCCCTGGCGTTCTGCGAACAGTCCGAGCATCGCTGCGAAGCCCTGTTCCGGGACCTGTGGGCCAACAGCGACAAAACAGACAGGAAGCTGTCACAGAAGGTGTTGGCCGGGGACTTCACCTGGCTGGAATCCGGGATCATCGACACGTCCGAGGGCACGGGGGCGTGGATCGCGCCATGGTCCACCGAGCCAATGGAGGACCAGCGCCAGCCATACGGTCCGTGATCGCTGCGAGCACCTTGAAGACCCGTGCCGGACGGCCGTCGTCGACGTCTTCTCCGGGCCAGGTACACCCCCCCACCGGTACACGAAGAGGCCAGGTCACCCTGGGCCGAGCTCACGCGTTGTCCACCATCCCGGACTAGAGTCGACGCATGTCGCAACTCGACCACATCGTCATCGCATCCCCGGATCTGGAGGCGCTCGTCGCCGAGTTCCACACCCTCACCGGCGTCCAACCGGTGGCCGGTGGTAGACACGGGGGCCAGGGTACGGCGAACCACCTCGTCGGTCTGGGTGAGGGCCGCTACATCGAGCTCATCGGTCCTGACCCATCCCAGGACGAGCCCGGGCAACCGCGTCCGCTGCGGGTCGACGAGGTCACCGCCACCACGGTGGTGGGGTGGGCGGTGCGGCCGGATGACCTCGACGCGCAGGTCGCCTCGGCCCGCGAGGCCGGCTACGACCCCGGCGAGCCGAATCCCATGGATCGCGCGACCCCCGACGGGCACATCCTCACGTGGCGTCTGACCCCGCCCCGCGGCGGACTCGAGGGCACCATCCCGTTCCTCATCGACTGGCAGGACAGTACACATCCCTCCGTCGGATTGCCCGACGTCACGCTGCTGTCGCTGACGCTCACCCATCCCGCACCCGACGATGTCCGGGCAGCTCTGGGAGCCGTCGACGCCCTCGAGTCGGTGTCGGAGATCCGGAAGGGTGCCGTGTCCCTCTCAGTGGAACTGGAGACGCCTCACGGTCTGGTCCGTATCGGCTGACCGGTCTCGTGGTCGTCCAGACACCGCACGGTCCCCCGCAACCGCAACCGCAGAACCAGGTCACGGTGGAGGACCTGTGTCGTCTGGGCCCACCGCTCGCTCAGCGCAGAAGGATGCTGGTGAGAACCGGTGCGGTGTCGCTGCGCAGCGCAGCGACCAGTGGTTCGGTTCGCGGAACGATCACCTTCGACCCGGGGTTCTCGATCTCCAGCTTCGTTTCGGTGGCGTCTGCACACACTCTTGTTGCCGCTTCCGCCGTGGGGCCCTGGCTGTTCTCCTGGACCACTCGGTTCCGTGACCGTTCACGCCATCCGCCCCCCGGCTGCAGCGGGTCGCAGAGCGTGACTGCCGACTATCCTGATGGCCATGTCCTTGGTGGTGCACGGCGCAACGCTCTCCGGTCTGGCTGCTGGCGCCCGTCTGGCGAAGCTTGGCCACGACGTGGAACTCGTCACCGAAGGCGCCTCCCTGGGAGGACGGTGGGCCGCCACCGAGGGCCCCGGTGGGCACCTCGTCGACGCGCTTCCGCAGCTCGTGTCCCTCCCCGCGACATGGCGCGATGTGTTCAAGAAGTCGGGTGGGCACCTCGTCACCGAGTTGAACCGTGCCGGACTGGCGCTCGTCGAGGCCCCTGCCGTCGAGCATCGATTCCCTGACGGCTCCACGCTGGAACTGCCTGCGGAACGGGGGGCCCAGTTCCATGCCATCTCGCATCGCTTCGGAACCCCGGCTGCCGAGCGGTGGCGCGACCTCATCGATGACCTGGACGCGGTCTGGGCGGCGCGACGGGCGTTCGGCATCGATGGCCCGGGGCTTCCCCTGGAGAGAACTGGCCGCCAGCAACTGTGGCTGGATCGGACGCTGAGCGGCCTGGGTGACCGTCTCGACCATCCGCAACTGTCCGTCCTCGTCACCGACCTCGGCCCCATGCTCGGAACACACTCCCCCTCGGCCCCGGCTCTGCTGGCAGCCACCCACGCCATCGATCGGACCTTTGGCCGCTGGCAGCTTGTCGACGAGGATGGCCGGGGCCAGAGGGCGTCACGGCTCGTGGAGTTGCTGGCGGATCGTGTCATCGAGCGCGGGGTCTCCGTCGTGAACCACAGCGCAACACCCACCTCCATCGACTGCCGCCCCCGCACCACCCGGTCGCTGCTCCGGCCCGCCCCTCGCCGCACTCTTCGACCCGCCATCTCCCACGCACTGCGCGACGACGACGGCATCCTTGCCCTGCGTACCACGGTCGAGCACACCCCCACAGGCCCTGTGACCACCTGGCTGCGTCCCGTGGCGGACGCTCTCATGGCCACCACCCACGACCACCGTCGTGGCACCCCGGACCCCGACTGGGGTCTCGCCCCCGACAGCGGCCGCGCGTGGCTGCGTCGCACACCCATCGTCGGCGATCTTCTCGCCGCCTCAGCCTGCTCACCGGCCGGCAACGAGCCGTGGGCCGAACTCGCCAGCGCCGCACTCGCCGTCTACGAACTGCACGAGCGGTTGACGGGCGAGGACTGCCGCCCCACGAACAGGCACTTCAGGGGCAGTACGCTTGAGCAGAGATCATGACGAACACACCACAGTCCAATCCATGGCAAGGCTTCGCCCGGGACCCACGCAGCCCTGAGGCCTCGGGTCTGCGTGCCTCAGACTTCGACCGCGACCACGCCGCCGACATCCTCGCAGAGGCATACGCCGACGGCCGGCTTCGCGACCCCGAGTATTCCCAGCGACTTGAGCAGGCTCTGCAGGCCACCTATCTCCGCGACTTCATGCCACTCGTCAGTGACCTGGCCCTACCGACGGCCCTGGTGGTCCCGGAGGTGCCGCGCCCCGTCGTGCCATGGTTCAGGACTCCCCTGGTGCGCGCCATCAGTGCATCAGCCGGTGCACTCATCGCCGTCGCGGTCCTGTTGCTGGTCCTGAACGGCGCGGGCAGCGCCATGGTGTGGATGATCTGGCCGTTCATGTTTTTCGTCCTCCCCCAGATCATCGGCAGGGCGAAGCGCGGCAACGAACGATTCCCCGGATCCGGCGGCACCAATGAGCTCCCGAACCCCAACAAGGACGACGACGACAACCGCTGAGCCCTGTTCCATGGTTCCGGAATGCATCCACTGAGCCCATAATGGAATTGTCAGTGATGCCATCTATTCTGTATATATGGAGAAGCAGAGATGTGTTGAAGCAACAACATTGTTGCTGAACGCCGTGACGCAAGAGAAACAGGCACAGGCCGACCAGCTGCGCGCCATTGTTTCGCTCGCCCAGAATTACACCGCCGCCACCGATTCCGTCATCAATGATGAACTCCTCGACGAACTCGTCGAGCAAACAACACCGGGCGGGTCCCCCGGAACTGCACCCATCTCCGAATTCGCCGCCATGGAACTCGGCCCCCTCATGGGATGCAGCCCGGCACGGGCCAAGACCATCATGTTCGAGACCCTGAACCTGTACCACCGCCACCCCAGCCTGTGGGATGCGGTGCAGGACCTGAGCCTGGACGCCCACCGTGCCCGAAAAGCCGCCGGGAAGTTCGGCATCCTCGACCCGGAGACCGCCGACACTGTGGGCCGGGCCTGGGTCACGAAACAGCACCGGTTCTCGTGGCAGGGCGCCATCGACCTGTGCGACACACTGATCATCGCCGCCGACCCCGCCATCGCGGCGGCGCGGGAAGCCCGCCAACTGCAGGACCGCAACGTCCGCCTCTGGGAACCGTATGAGGCCACCGTGAACCTCACCGCCAAACTCGACCTCCTCGACGCGAAATACGTCAACGCCACCATCACACAACTGGCCGGGATCCTCCACGCAAAGCCTGAGTACAGCCGGGACGCAGCCGATGTCCTGCGATCCAAAGCACTGGGCATCATGGCCCACCCCGCCATCGCCCTGGCCATGCTCCAGGCAGCACTCCAGCCCCACACGTTCGGCACCACTCAGTACGAGACGGCCAGCTACCGATCCGAGGGCGGACTGGATGAGGCGCCGGTTGGAGAGGGACTTCCGATTGACCCCGAGACCGGCAGAGTCGCCTCCGACCCCGCCCACTGCACCGGCCACACCTGCGGCACCATCACCATCAACCCCGCCAGGCTCCAGCCCAGAGTGCAGATCTACATCCACCTCCACCCCGACGCAACAGCCGTCATCGAGAACACCGCCACCATCGCCGTGGCAACGCTCCGGGAGTTGCTGGACGGGAAACAGATCCGCGTGACACCCGTCCTGGACCTCAACACCATCCCCCCGGAGCACCAATACCGGCCCTCCCGCCGGCTACGCGAAGCTGCGTGCCTGCTGTTCCCCACAGAGGCATTCCCGTACAGCAACCGCACCAGCCGCGGCCTCGATCTCGATCACACCACCGCCTACCAACAATCCTGCCGGGACCCACAAACCCGGCTGGGGAATCTGGGGCCGTTCAGCCGCCGACTCCACCGCGGCAAAACGGCCGGATTCTGGACATGTATGCAACCCTGCATCGGCCAACTCGTGTGGACCAGCCCACTCGGATTCCGCTACACCCTCGACAACAACGGAACCCGCCGCATCCACTAAACAATTCCAGCAGCATCACGAACAATCCGACTCGTTGATGAGGACACGGGGTATATCGACACGCTCACAACCCACCATCCTGAGCACGATGAATCGCACGGTTCGGGAGTAGTCCCGCACTGGCCGGCTTACGGTTTTCCGTAGCGCGACGGGTCGCCATGAGGCATGATTCCCTCATGGTCATCGCGTCACCGACGTTCGAAGGAAGTCATGCCCAACAATCCAAAACCCAGCGCCTCGTCATTTGTCGTCCCCGCCATTGCTCCCTTTGTTGCCGCGGCCATCGTTCCATGGGCTATTTTTTCGATGATCCCCTTCAGTGACAGGGTGTCGTATGACTACCCTGGGGCGCAGCTGATGGCCGTTGTTCTAGTGCCATTCGTGGGAGTTGGGCTGTGCACGGCAGCGGCGTTCTTGACGGATTCCACAAAGGCCCCGGTGAAACGCGTGTTCCTCGCTTTCGCCAGTGGAGCCGGTGGTGTGGTGACTCTGTGGATGTCAGATCAAATGCTCATCCTTGTACGGCTGGACGTCATCGCGTTTCTCTGGTCCGCATTGCTCGCGGTCTGGGTGGTCGCACTGCTGCGTTCTCTCATGCGGCGTCGTATGAACACGTCGCATGCAGTCCTTCACGAAGGCGATCACCGCCCCACCACCTCTGCTGTGTGACGAGCAGGTGGTCCATCTAGGGCCCAATCGAGACGCCTTGCGGGTGAGAGGGCGGCCTGAATCCTGTCAACAGTGTTCACGCTCTGCCCAGGGAAAGACCGAAGGGAAAGCCGTTCCCGGGCATGCAACCCGGCACATCGCTCAACGTCAGGCACCGGTTCCAGACTGGGTCCAACAATGCGGTCAGAGGACGCTTTTCAGCGGGCTTCTGAATCGTCCTTGGTCGGGGAGGAGACCTTGGCGCGTGGCTTTCGCGCGTGCCACACGATGAGGCCGACGACGGCTGCCACCACCAGGAGTGCGCCGATGTCCGGGATCGCGTCGGCGAAATTCCCGAGTGCCGTCTCCAACCGGAGTTGCTGGCGGGCGTCGAAGATCCCGCCGAGAGCACTGGTGGCGTCGGTGGTGAGGAACAGGACACCGAGCACGATGAACAGCACCCCGGACACCAGACCCCACACCGACGTGGTGACGGGGCCGATCGTCAGCGGGCGGGGGCGCAGCTTCTCCGACAGGGAGGTGCTGTCCCAGACCCAGGCCAGAACGATGAGGGGCACCACCATGCCCGCGCCGAACATCGCCAGCAGCAGGGCGCCGTAGAGCGGCGATCCACCGACAGCAGCCATGGTGAGCACGGCACCGAGCAGCGGCCCGGTGCAGGCACCGGCAAGACCGTAGACGGCTCCGAGCGCGATCACGGCAAAGGGCCCCGTGCCCCCGCCGCTGCGGAAGCCTGGAAGGTTGACGTTGATGCCGAACACCTGCAGCAGACCGAGCGCGATGAGCAGAATGCCACCCCCGAGCGCCAACACACTGCGATGCGTCGCGAGCAGCGCGCCCAGCGATCCGGCGGCCAGCCCCAAGGGCACCAGAGTGATGAGCAGACCCAGGTAGAACAGCCCGGTGCGTCCGAGGAGCCGTGTGCGGGAGGAGCCGAACGCGTAGGCGAAGAAGGACGGCAGGAGCATCGCCGCGCAGGGACTGAGGAGCGCAGCCAGTCCACCGAGGAATGCCCCGGCGAATCCGACGCCCATCAGTCCTGCTTGGCGATCTCGGAGGCGATCACCTGTTCGAAGACCTCCAGGGGCTGTGCACCTGAAATCACCTGGGTGCCGATGAGGAACGTGGGGGTCGACGAGATGCCGAAGCCCTGCGCCTCCGAGCTGTCCGCGTCGATGGCGGCACGGGTTGCAGGGTTTTTGTAGTCGGCCTGGAACTTCTGCATGTCAGGAACGCCGACCTCAGTGGCGATGGAGCCGACGACGTCATCCCCCACCGGCGGGTGTCCCTGGTTCGGCAGCGACGCGTACAGGGCGCCGGCGAATTCCCAGTAGAGGCCCTGTTCCCCGGCGGCCCGGGCGCCTGCTGCGGCGTTGATGGAGTCGTCGCCGAAGATCGCGAGGTCACGGAACTCGATGCGCAGTGTGCCGTCGTCGATGAGCGGCTGCAGCAGCGGCAGGGTGTCCTCGGCGAACACGGAACAAAAGGGGCAGCGGTAATCGGCCCACTCCGTCATCACGATCTGCGCGTCGACGCGCCCCTTGGCCAGCGGGTCCCCGTCCTCGCGGCGGGGGAGGCTGGTGAGGAAGGCGTCCTGCTCGGGATTCACGCTCTCATCGGACGTGGGCGCAGGATCCTGCAGCGGCGCCTCCCCGTCGACGGTGACCGTCACGGTGGCCTGGGGCGCGGCGCTCTGCCCGGGGCCCTGCGTCACGACGGCCAGCAGTCCCACCACGATGATGCTGAGCACCACCACGGCCACCTTGTAGAAACCGGTCATGTCACTCCCGCGGGAACCGCCGTTGCGGCCCTCAGGATGCCGGGGCAGTGGAGTGGACGGGTGGATGGTGGGCTCAGTGGACACTGTGCGGATACCCCCTCAGGTTCCCGTCGAGGCTATGCCGTGCCCCGGGGAAAGTCGAAACACGAAAACGGAGGCGACGAGCGCGCGGTGTGCGACGGCACCCGCGCCGGGGTAGGATCGAATGTCCGTCTCAAGGTGAGGATTGAAACTGTTGACCACTTCGCGCGGCGAACTCCAGCAAGAAATCGCGCTCGAACAGGCACACGTCGACAAGGTGTACGACAATGTGGCCACCGCAACGGCCAGTGCCCGATCCATGGCCCATCAGGGCCAGCAAATGTTCCAAACCGACCGCACCAGCTTCCACCGCGAGGAGGACAGCACTGCGCTCTTCGAGCGTGACGCGTTCGCGTATCAGGCCGCACGCCGACTCGCCGTCCTCGACGCCGAGCACGAGGGCCTCGTCTTCGGGCGCCTCGACCTGACGGGGCCCGAGTCCCGCTACATCGGCCGCATCGGCGTGCGCGACGAGGAGTACGAGCCGCTGGTCATCGACTGGCGCGCCCCCGCCGCGGAGCCGTTCTACCGCGCCACCCAGACCAATCCCATGAACGTCATCCGTCGCCGTGTGCTGCGCTGCCGCGACGACAAGGTCATCGGCCTCGAGGACGACCTGCTCGACTCCTCGGTGGAGACCGACCTGCCCATCCTTGGTGAGGGTGCCCTCATGGCGGCCCTCACCCGTGCGCGCGGGCGCACCATGCGCGACATCGTCTCGACCATCCAGGCGGAGCAGGACGAGGCAATCCGCGCGCCCTACCAGGGCGTCACCATCATCGCCGGCGGCCCCGGCACCGGCAAGACCGTGGTCGCCCTGCACCGCGCCGCGTACCTTCTCTACTCCAACCGGGCACGGCTGGAGCGCGGTGGCGTGCTGGTGGTGGGCCCGTCCAACGTCTTCATGAACTACATCGAGCGGGTCCTGCCCAGCCTCGGTGAGGACGCCGTGACCCTGAAGTCCATCGGCTCCGTGGCCGCCGACGTGCTCGGCATGACCAGCGAACGGGTGGACCGTTCCGCGGCAGCGTCTCTGAAGGGCAGCCTCCGGATGCTGACGCTGCTGCGTCGGCTCATCCGCCGACCCCTCGTCGACGGTCCCGAGCTCCTGCAGGTGCGCGTGACGGTGAAGGGTGAGGTGCTGCGACTGAGAGCACCCGAATTGCACCGCATCCGGGACAACGTCCTGACGCGCACCAAATTGAACAAGGGTCGCGAACAGGCACGCGACATGGTGGTCTCCGCACTGGCCGCCAAGGTCTCCGACGAGGTCGACGTGCCCACCGAAGAGGTGCCCGGCATCATTGCGGAGCAGGCCTCGCTGACCATGTTCATGAACGCCTGGTGGCCCACCCTGGACGCACCCGGTGTGCTCGCACGCCTGGGGGACCCGGCGCTGGTGGCCGACGTGGCACCGGATCTCTCGGACGAGGAGCGCGATGCGCTGGCCGAGTCCTACACGTGGCTGCAGCGCGGCAGCACCACCGACATCACCGGATGGTCAGTGGCTGACATGGCACTGCTCGACGAACTCCTGGACATGCTGGGCCCCGCACCCATCGAGGACGAGCCCGACATCGACGAGCCAGTGTTCATCGACATGGGCGACATCGCGGAGCTGGTCACCACGTCCGATTCCCTGCGGCGCGACCAGGTCATCGACCCGGAGGACGATCCGCAGACCACCTACGCCCACATCCTCGTGGACGAAGGTCAGGACATCACGCCGATGCAGTGGAGGATGCTGCGACGTCGTGGACCCCAGTCGTCGTGGACCATCGTCGGCGACCCCGCCCAGAGCTCCTACCCGGACCAGGCGGAGACCAGCCAGGCCATGAGGGACCTCGTGGGCCGCGCCCCGACTCGCCGGTTCACCCTGAGCACCAACTACCGCTCCCCCGCCGAGGTGTTCAATCTGGCGGCAAAGGTGATCACCAAGGTGTACCCCGATGCCGACCTCCCCACCGCCATCCGCACCACGGGGTTGGAGCCACGGCTGGTCAGTGAACGCCCTGAGGGTGCCGACGCGGCCATCACCGCGGAGATCCTGCAGCTGGCGGGCCAGGTCACCGGCACCGTCGGCGTGATCTGCCCTCCGTCACGGATGCAGTCCGTGCTGCGTCTGACGATGTCGGATGAGCGCCTGGCGCAACTGGAGGACCGCCTCGTGGTGGTCACCCCCCTGCAGGCCAAGGGGCTCGAGTACGACGGCGTCCTGGTGGTCTCTCCGGACGACATCATCGCCGAGTCCCCCGGCGGCGCGAGGGTGCTCTACGTGGCACTCACCCGCGCGACGCAGCGCATGACCGTGCTGGACGTGACCGGGACAGCGGGAGCCTGGAGATCACTTCTGACGTAGCCTGCCAGCGGTTCTGCGTGAAGAACTGCAGGCCGGGCGCGCCTGCCTCCAGCAGCTCGTGACACATGGTTTCGGCCCGCTCCAGGCCGATCCGTCGTACCTCTGCGGGGTTGTCCGCGGCACGGAGCTGCGCCACGAAGTCGGCGGGGAGTTCGCAATCCGCCAGGGCTGCGAAGCGTTCGATCTGGGTGATGACGGTCAACGGCATGATGCCCGGGATGATGGGGATGTCGCAGCCCCGCGAGCGCACGCGATCCACCAGTTCCACCCAGCGGCTCGCCTCGAAGAACAGCTGTGTGATGGCGTACTGCGCCCCGGCGCGGGCCTTCTCCACGACGAGGCGGGCGTCGAGTTCGGGGTCGTTGTCCGGCTGGTGCACGTTGGGGAACGCGGCCACCCCTACGCAGAAGTCGCCGCTGTCGCGGATGAACTCCACCAGTTCGGTCGCCGTCCCCAATCCCTCGGGGTGCTGCTCCCACCGTTGAGCAGGGCCGCCCGGCATGTCGCCGCGGATGGCCAGGATGTTGGTGATGCCGGAGGCACGGTAGGCCTCCAGCGCCTCCGTGGTGTCGCGCCGCGACTGGGCCACACATGTCAGGTGGCCGACGGTGACGTCACCCCGCCGGGCCAGTTCACGGCTGGCGTCGATGGTGCGTTCACGGGTGGATCCGCTGGCGCCGTAGGTGACGGAGACGAAGTCGGGCGCGAAGCGCTCCAGCCTGTCCACCGCGTTGGAGAACCGTGGCTCCTCCTCCGCGGTGCGGGGCGGGAAGAACTCGAAGGACAGCAGCGGCTCGGTGGCGGTTGCCAGCAGGTCGGCGATCGTTGCGGTGGTGGTGGGCTCAGCGGACATGGCCACAACAATAGGGAACGCCACGACGGTCCCATAAGCTCGTTCACGTGCCTGAGATCCCCGATTCCGCAAATCCGCTCGGCCCGGCCCTGCTGGACGCCATCTCCCGTGAGCTGACGCTCTTCCTCGACACGCAGGAAACCACCACGTCACAGGTGGTGACCGGTGAACTGCTGGAGCTTGCGCGCACCTTCACCGATGGTGGCAAGCGCCTGAGGCCCGCGTTCTGCTACTGGGGGCATGTGGCGGCCGCGGGGCATCCGCAGGACCCGACGGGGCTGCTCCGGGCGTCAGCGTCGCTGGACCTGCTGCACGTCTCCGCCCTCGTCCACGACGACATCATCGACGCATCGGACACCCGCCGCGGCATCCCCGCGGCGCACCACCAGTTCGCCGCACACCACGTCGCGCACCACGGCCGCGGCGACGCGGACACCTTCGGGAGTGCCGCCGCGATCCTGCTGGGCGACCTCCTGCTGATGTGGAGTGTCGAACTCTTCGAGGACAGCGACCTCGACCCCGGCAGGATGTCCAGGGCTCGAACCCTGCTGTCCACCATGCGCACCGAGGTGGTCTGCGGGCAGTACCTGGACGTGGGGGCCTCCTTCGGGGTGACCGATGTCACGGACCTGGAGGCGGAGATGGAGGTGGCGCGGCGCATTCTGGAGTACAAGACCGCCCGCTACTCCGTGCTGCGTCCCCTGCAGGTGGGGGCGGCCCTGGGCGGCGGGGACGACCGGCTCGAAGCCGTGCTGGCGGAGATCGGATCGCTCGTGGGTCGCGCCTTCCAGCTCCGCGACGACGTCCTGGGGGTGTTCGGGGATCCGCACGTCACCGGCAAACCAGCGGGCGATGACCTGCGCGAGGGCAAACGCACGGTACTGGTCCTCACCGCCCTGCAGCGGGCCGACGCGGCGCAGCGGTCCGCCCTGGACGATGCGTTGGGCAACCTGGCGATGTCCGACGGGCAGTTGCAGGCCGCCCGCGCCGCCATCGGGGCCACGGGGGCCCTCGCCGAGGCGGAGAGGATCATCGCCGACGACGTCGACCGCGCCGTCGCAACACTGCGTGCCACGTCCATGACGGACGAGGGCCGGACCGCCCTGATCCGGCTGGCCCAGCTGAGCGGGCAGCGGGACCACTGAGTGACTCCTGGGTGCGTCCCAGCACGTCGGCTTGGCTTCCGGGCTGGGCGCCGTGCTCAGGCCCGCAGTGCCCCGCGCCGGTAGTCGGGGGTGCGCTCATCGTCGGCCCACGCCCGTGAGACGGCCTCGGCGATGCTGCCGACGACGTCCGCGGCATCGTCCCTCTGAACGATCTCGTCGGTCAGTGCGATGCGACGCGCACCGGCGGCCAGGCATCCCGCCACCTCACCGGTGAAGGGTGTCGCCACGGCGAACCAGGGCACCGCACCCGCCGTGAGCGGAGGCTGCAGCGCCACGGCAGCAGCCAGGAGGTCACCGGGCAGGCCAATGGCGGACCCGACGAACAGGTAGTCGAAGTCCTCCCCGGGGGACTCCAGCGCGCTCTCGTGCAGGACGTCGACGCCCCGCAGCCCCCACTCGTGACCTTTCGTGTGCGCCCGCACCCAGTGGCGGCGGCGGAAGTGCACCACGTCCGCGGCGGCCGGCTCCGCCACATCCTCGTCGTCGGTTCCCAGCAACAGGCGGGTGTGGGCGAACCGTCGGCGAAACGTGCGCAACGTCTCGACGTCGTCCTTCACATCGCCGGATCCGCCCAGCAACAGGAGATCGACGCCCGCGGCAAGCACCGGCGCAAGCGCCTCAACATCGGCCCGATCGGCATGCACGTGCAACGCCACCTTCGCCAGGGACAGGCGGGTCGCCAGGGAAACCAGAGCAGTCATGCCCCCACCCTAGGGGGACACGCCGGGCGCGCCGCTTCACGCTCTGTCATCAAACCCCTCTACAATCGGCCCACGGGCTGACACGGCCTACTTACCCTTGAGGCGTGTTTTGGAGACTGCGTTCATGAACAGCACTTACGACCCGTTGGTCGGCCATGTGCTGGACGAACGATACGAAATCCTGGCGAAGCTGGCACGCGGTGGCATGGCCACGGTGTACCGGGCGCGGGATCTTCGACTGATGCGCACCATTGCCGTCAAGATCATGCGTCGCGATCTCGGCGAGGACGACGACTTCGCCGCCAAGTTCGACCACGAGGCGCGCGCGGCGGCCACCCTGAACCACCCGGCGGTCGTGGGGGTGTTCGACCAGGGCACCGCGCAGGGTCAGCCCTACATCGTCATGGAGTTCGTGGAGGGCGAGACGCTGCGCCGGCGCATCAGCAGGGAGGCCCCGCTGCGCCCCGAGAAGGCGCTGGAGTTGATCGAGCCCGTCGTGGCGGCGCTGGCGTGCGCCCATGAGAGCGGGCTCGTGCACCGCGACATCAAGCCGGAGAACGTCCTCATCTCCACCCGCGGCCAGGTGAAGGTGGCCGACTTCGGCCTGGCGCGCCTCATGACGTCCCCGCAGATGACCGCCACGGGCGTCCTGGTGGGCACCGCCAGCTACCTGCCCCCGGAACTCGTGACCCATTCGCGCCCGGACTCCCGCAGCGATGTCTATTCCGCAGGCGTGGTGCTGTTCGAGATGTTGACGGGCAAGAAACCCCACACCGGCGAGAACAACTACCAGATCGCCTACGCTCACGTGAACGTCGACATTGAGAAGCCGTCGGCGACGCTGGCCGAGGTGGGACACAGCGGCTGGCGCATCCCCGACTACGTGGATGCCCTCGTGGAGGCCTGCACGGCCCGCGACCCGGACTCCCGGCTCTTCGACGGCAGGGTGATGCTGGAGCGCGTGCGCCAGGTACGCAAGGAACTCTTGGCCACCGGCGGCCGCGACAACCCCGTGCTGGCGGCACAACTCAGACCGCACCCCTCCGTGCCGGGCGATCTCACCCAGCCCATCCAGCCGCGCCCGGATGCGAGACCCCGACCCCTGGCCGACGGCGAACTCCAGGCTGCCGCCGGCGGCGGGAACGGGCCTGTGGAGGCGCGTGCATGGCACCCCCTCTCCCCCGGATCACCTGCCTCCCCCGCCCTGACCCGCAATGCCCGCCAACCCATCGCGCCCAACCCCGAGGACTCGGGACGCCAACCGCGCATGCACCGCACACCCGTGTTCCCCAACCTCCACATCTCCCAGAACCCGGTGCACCGCCGACGCCGTGGCGTCCTGCTGCTGCTGCTGGTGCTGCTCGTCACCGCCGGCGCGGGCGTCGGCTCCTGGTGGTTCACCGCAGGACGCTTCACCACCGTCCCCAGTGTCACTCAGGTCAGCGAGGCGGCAGCCCGGAAGGCGGCCGACGTCAACAATGTGGGTGTGGACACCGTCACGGCGTACTCGGAGGATGTTGCCGCCGGACTCGTGATCTCGACGGATCCGGGCGGCGGAACCAGGATCCTGCGCGGCGACACCATGACCCTGGTGATTTCGCTGGGCCCGGAGCGATTCGGCATGCCGAAAGTGGTCGGCTCATCCCTGGATGAGGCACGGGCCGCGCTGGAGTCCACCAACCTCGCCGTCGGCACCGTGACGGAGACGTTCTCCGACGACGTGGCAGCGGGCGTGGTCATGTCGGCCTCCCAGGAACCGGGCACCGCGCTCAAACGCGACACCCCCATCGACCTGACCGTCTCCAAGGGCCCTGAACCCATCGCCATCGAAGCCTTCGTGTACCGACCCGCGACCACCGCCAAGACCCAGCTCGAGAAGGCCGGGTTCACGGTCAAGGTCACCCCCGAGAACTCGGACACCGTGACGAAGGGCCTCGTCATCTCCCAGACGCCCGCCTCGGGCACCGGCAGGCGCGGCGACACCATCACGCTCGTGGAGTCGCTGGGCCCCGTCATGGTGGAGATTCCCGACGTGAAGTACAAGAGCACTGAGGAGGCCACGCGGATCCTGGAGTCCGCCGGCCTCGTGGTGGAGGTGGAGAATGTCACCGGCTTCCCGCTCCCCAGCCAACTCGCCGTGGGGACCCGACCGCCCCCCGGCACCAGCGTCCCCGACGGCAGCACTGTGGTCCTCCTCGTCGCCTGAGCCGAACCTCCCCCACTAGGCTGCGAAGGTGACCTCGAACCGCATGCCGTGGGCATTCGCAGCCCTGCTGGTGGCGGCCATGGCGTGGGGTTCCACGGTGGTGGTGGCCAAGAGCGCGTTCGAGTCCATCTCCCCCATCAACCTGCTGGTGGTCCGGCTTGTCCTGACGGGCGTGGTGCTCGTCGCCGTGTTCTCCACCCGGCTGCGGATGCCGCGTGCCGTCGCAGTGCGCGGGATGGTGCTCGGGGCTCTGTTCACCGCCGGCATCGCTTCCCAGATCATCGGCCTGCAATACACCCCGGCGTCCCTGTCAGGGTTCGTCACCGCCAGCTACGTGGTGTTCACCGCCATCATCTCCGCGGTCCTGCTGCGCCAGCGCCAGCCCGCCACCACGTGGCTCGCGGTGGGTCTCACCATCGTCGGGATCGTGATCCTCGCGAGTGGTGCCAGCAGGGGTGACGCAGGATTCGGCTTCGGGGCAGCGCTGACGCTCTTCGGCGCGGTGATGTTCGCATTCCACATCGTCCTGCTGGGCCGCTGGGTCAGGCCGGAGACGGTGCAGCAGCTCACCGTCATGCAGGCCCTCATGGGGACAGCCGTGGCGCTGGTCGTCGTCCCGTTCACGGGTTTCGACATGCCGCGCGACCCCATCCTGTGGGGGCAACTGCTCTACCTCGGCATCTTCTGCGGCGCCGTGACCCTGTTCCTGCAGAGCTGGGCGCAGAGCTACGTGGCCGCCACACCCAGCGCCGTGATCATGTGCTCGGAGCCGGTGTTCTCGGCCATCTTCGCCATCGGGTTCGGGTTCGAGCCGCTCACCGTCCACATCATCGTGGGCGGCTCGCTCGTGGTGGTGGCGCTGCTGCTGACCGCCTGGCCGCGCAAGCGGGGTCGGGTCATCGACGCCCTCGTGGAGGAAGTCCGACGGCGTCGCTCCCGCCCGGCGTAGCCGCGTGCCCTGCGGCCCTGCGACCAAGGCCAGGGAAGTTCCCTAGACTCGGGTCAAGCCCCCCACACTTCGAGGAGTCAACCCGGTGAACAACGTCGTCGTGCTGCTGCTCGTCATGCTCGCCATCGCCATCATCGTCGGCGGTATCTGGTACTACACCAAACGCCGCTACATCAAGTCCATCGAGGAGCGCGGCTGGACGTGGGTGGAGTCACCGGGCATCGACATCATCATCGGCCTGAACACGGCCCCCTTCGGGGTCGGGTTCGAGCGCAGGGTCGACGACCAGGTGATCGGCCGCGGACCCGCCGGTGTGCCCTTCCAGGCTTTCCGGTACTCCAGTGACGCGTTCAGCAGCAGCGGCTACGTGGTGAGCATGAAACTCCCCAAATCCCTGCCCGAGGCGTCGGCGTTCCTGCCCGACATGCCACGCGCGGGCGTGTCCGGGGCACTCGTGACGTCCTCCCCCGTGCACGTGGTTGCCCGTCGGCCGGACTTCGGCCGGGAGTTCGCCGCCGCTGTCATCCCCGCCCTCGGCGGGCTGCGGGACAGCCAGCAGCAGGCCATGAGGGTGGACGTCGGGGTGGACCACGACCAGCTCGTGATGCTGCACGTGCCCCGCAAGCCGGAAGACCTCGAACTGGCCGTCGCCTGGCTGGAGGGGGTCCAACAGGCCCTCACCTCGTCGAACGCCATGTCCTTCGACGGCACGCCACCCCCGCAGCACCTGTCCTTCCAGGACCGCGAACACTGGGTCTACCGCCCCTACGACGACTCCATGCTTTCCTACGTGAACCATTCCTCGGGGGGGTCCAACCACCAGGCCAAGGACATCATCGTGTCCGACAACCAGGGCCTGCCGTTCATACGCCTGACCCACACGTGGGAGACCACCTACACCACCACCGATTCCAAGGGCAACACCACCACCCACACGCAGAGACACACCGAGCACATCGCGCAGTTCCGCACCACGTTCCCGTTCCGGGAGGTGTCCGTGAACTGGGGGCTGTTCGGCGGCTTCGGCGGCAACAAGGTGGAGTTCGAGTCCACGGCGTTCAACCAGCGTTTCAAGGTCCGCTGCCCCGTGCCACGGTTCGCCTCCGACGTGTTCCACCCGCGTCAACTCGAGTACTTCCTGCGCACCGGGGGTCTCGGCTTCATCATCGAGGGGGACGGCACCATCCGGGTGGAGGGCGGCGACTGGTCACCGGCGGAGCTGGACAGGACCTCGGAGTTCCTGCACGGCTTCTTCGCCCGCATCCCCGATTTTGCGTGGAAGGAGCTGGGCGCCTGGCCCCGCCCCATCGCCGAGATCGAGAACTACAGCGCCTGAGACAGCACCGCTGCGACGACGGCGCCGGCGTCCCGGCACTGCCGCGCAGTCACGTCGAGGTGTGTGACGGCACGCAACTGGTGGGGCCCCAGCACGCTGAGCCGCACGCCGGCGGCCTCGCACGCTGACGCGGCGGAACGGGCGTCGCCTGTCTCGAGGAGGACCACATTGGTCTCGACGGTGTCGACGTCCACCGCTGAGGGCACCCTGTCCGCGACGGCGCGGGCGAAGGACAGGGCGGAGGCGTGGTCCAGGCCGATGCGTGGCAGGTTGTGCTCCAGCGCCCACAGTCCGGCGGCGGCGAGGATTCCCGCCTGCCGCCAACCACCGCCCAGTCGCTTGCGCTGCACCCGGGCTCGCGCCATGTCAGCGGCCGAGCCTGCGAGCACGGTGCCGATGGGGGCACCGAGCCCCTTGGAGAGGCAGAGGGTGACGGTGTCGAAGAGCCGGCCGTAGTCGCCGAGGCTGAGCCCCGTGGTGGCAGCCGCGTTGGCCAGGCGTGCACCATCCAGGTGGCGGGCGATCCCCAGCCGGGCCAGTTCGCCGCTGAGGCGGGTCACCTCGTCGACATCCTGCACGGTGCCGCCACCGAAGTTGCTGGTGTCCTCCACCTCAACGGCGGAGGTCTCCACGAGGTAGGGTCCGCAATCGAGTGCGAGCATCGACAGCACGTCCTGCGCCACCAGCCTGCCCCGCTGCGAGGCCCAGGTGCGCATGGTCACGCCGTGCAGGGCGCCGTGGGCACCCATTTCGGCGCGGGCGATGTGGGCCAGGGAGTCGCACAGCACCTCCCCGCCGGGTGGAACGTGCAGCCAGATGCCCAGCAGGTTCGCGAGGGACCCCGTGGCACAGAACAGCGCGGACTCGTGCCCCAGCAGGTCCGCGGCGCGCTCCTCGAGCTCGGCCACCGTGGGGTCCTCGCCGTAGACGTCGTCACCGACGGGGGCCGCCACCATCGCAGCAAGCATCCCCGCCGACGGGCGGGTCAGGGTGTCGCTGCGGAGGTCGATCACAGGTCGCGGGCGTGGAAGGCCTGGACGGGATTGTCGTGGCGAGCGCGTCCGGCACGCAGCCTGGCCGCGACCATGAACGCCAGTTCCAGCGACTGGTTGCGGTTGAGCCGCGGATCGCAGACCGTCTCGTAGCGGCTTCCCAGGTCCTCCTCGGACAACTGGTGCACACCTCCCACGCACTCGGTCACGTCGTCACCCGTCAGCTCGACGTGGACGCCGCCTGGCCAGGTGCCCAGCGCATCGTGGACGTCGAAGAAGCCGTGGACCTCCTCCACCACATCGGCGAAGGCGCGGGTCTTGTACCCGTTCGTGGATTCAAAGGTGTTGCCGTGCATGGGGTCGCACACCCACGCGACCTTGCGACCGCTGGCTTCGACGGCCTCCACGATGGCGGGCAACACGTCCCGGACCTTCGACGCACCCATCCGTGTGATGAACGTGATGCGGCCGGGGATGCGGTCGGGGTCCAGTCGATCAGCCAGTGCCAGGGCATCGGCGGGCGAGGTGGTGGGGCCCAGCTTGATACCCAGGGGGTTCTGCACGCGGCGCAGCAGCTCCACGTGGGCGCCGTCGAGCTGGCGTGTGCGCTCCCCGATCCACAGCATGTGCCCGGAGACGCCGTACAGCTTCTGCGAGCGTGAGTCGACGCGGGTGAGGGCGCGCTCGTACTCGAGCAGCAGCGCTTCGTGGCTGGCGTAGAAGTCGATGGTGGACAGGGCCCGGTCGTCGACGCCGCAGGCGACCATGAATGCCAGGGCACGGTCGATCTCGCTGGCCAGCTCCTCGTACTCCGTCTCCACGGAGGAGTTGCCGACGAAGTCGCGGTTCCAGGTGTGGACGCCGCGGAGGTCGGCGAAGCCGCCCTTGACGAAGGCGCGCACCAGGTTGAGGGTGGCGGCGGAGGCGTTGTACATGCGCACGAGCCGCTGCGGGTCGTGGACCCTGGAGGCCTCGCTGAAGTCGAAGCCGTTGATGGCGTCGCCTCGGTACGACGGGTACGTCACGCCGTCGCGGGTCTCGTTGCCGTTGCTGCGCGGCTTGGCGTACTGGCCGGCGATGCGGCCCACCTTGACCACCGGCACCTGCGCGGCGTAGGTCATGACGACGGCCATGGAGAGCTGGACGAGCAGCTTGGCCTTGATGTTGTCGGCCGTCACGGCCTCGAACGATTCAGCGCAGTCACCCCCCTGCAACAGGAAGGCGCGCCCGTCGGCGACGTCGGCCAGCTTCTGGCGCAGGTCATCGCACTCGCCCGCGAACACGAGCGGCGGCAACTTCTCCATCGTGTCGATGGCGGATTCCAACGCTGCGGGGTCCGGGTAGGACGGCTGCTGGACCTGTGGCAGGGCACGCAGTTCTTCCCGGGACATGATGGAGGACATGGCCGTCAGGCTACCGCAATGCGCAACGCTGTCCCGACCGCAGCCCCGGCCGTGGAACACCTCACTCGTCCGGGTTGTGGAGGCCCTGGTCGATGGCGTAGAGCGTCAGTTCCACCCGGTTGTGCAGCTGCAGTTTCCGCAACACGTTCTGGACATGGTTCTGCACCGTGCGGTGCGAGACGAACAGTTCCTCCGCGATCTCCCGGTAGGCAAGCCCCTTCGCGACGCGGCGGAGCACCTCGATCTCGCGGGTCGTGAGGATGGGCCCCTCCTCGTTGTGGGCCCGCGCCACGTTGACGAGGCGTCGGAACTCACCCAGTACCAACCCCGCGAGGCCGGGTGTGAAGACGGCGTCGCCGTCGGCGGTGCGCTGCACCCCCTCGATGAGTTCGGCCTTGGACGCCGACTTCACGAGGTACCCCTTGGCCCCGGCACGCATGGCCCGCAGCACGTCGTCGCGTTCCCCCGATGCGGACATCACCAGCACGTGCAGGTCGGGGAACTCTTTCAACAGAATCTCCGTGCAGGTGGCGCCGTCCGGGTCGGGGATCTGCAGGTCCATGACCACCACCTGCGGCCGGGTCGCTCGCGCCCGGGCCAGGCACTCGGTGCCGTTCTTGGCGACGGCCACGATTTCGAATCCCACCTCGGTGAGGTCCTCGCTCAGCGAATCAATCCACATGGGGTGGTCATCGACCAGCATCACCTTGTTGCGTTTCACGTCATTCCCCCATGTCCACGGGGAACCGCAGTTCCCACTCGGTGCCCAGTCCGGGCGTTGACTTCAGCATGGCAGAGCCCTGCAGTGCGGACATCCGGCCGACGATGGAGTCGCGGATTCCGAGCCTGCCGCGGGCGGAGGCATCCGTCACTGCGTCGGCGCTCATCCCCGTGCCGTTGTCGCGCACCCACAGGATCACCTCGTCGTCGCTCTCCTGGTCCAGGAGCACCCACACGGAGGCATCCGGTCCGGCGTGCCTCTCCACGTTCGTGAGTGCCTCCAGCAACGTGGCCTCCACCTCGTCCACCACCCGCCGGCGCAACATGACGGTGCCTGCCATGGTGGACACCGTCACCCGCGCGCTCTGGTACTTGTCGAGAGCTGCCGCCAGGTCCACCAGCGAATCCGGGGCATCGTCGCCGATCTCGCGGTCCTGCAACAGGTTCCGCAGCTGCGACTCCGACTCCCGTGCCAGCGACGCCAGCCTCATCCCGCGGGGGCCGAGCGACGGGCCCTCACGTTCGACGAGCGCCAGCACCTGCAGCGCCCCGTCGTGGACGATGCGGGCCAGTCGCTCACGCTCGGCGAGGGAGGCATTGCGGACACGGTTTCGCTCCTGCTCCGCAAGGGTCATCCGGAACTGGCTGATGAGGGCGCCCAGGCAGAACGTGGTGGCGAGGATGAGCACCACCATGTCGATCCGGCGCAGGGTCAGGTACGGAGGCACCGCCACGTACGCGGCGGAGATGATCACCGCCTGCAGCATCCCCCACCGCGTCGACAGCAGGATGGCGGCGTACACCGCGCAACCCCCGCCCCAGTAGGCCGCCAGCGTCAGTGGCACGTCCCCGCCCTCAGCCACCAGGGGCGTCGCAAGCACGACGGCGACGGTGACGAGGAGGTCGGCGACGAACACCCAGGGGGTGCGGCGGCGGGGCCGGCGCAGCAGGATGGACACGAGTACGGTCCAGGCCGCGATGACGAAGCAGACCAGCACCACGCCCGGCTTGTTGTGTGCCTCGGGCAGGACGAGGAAGAGGTTCAGGAAGATCGCGTGCAGCGCCATGACGGCGCGCACCGTGGTACAGACCGTGTAGACCCGTCCGAGCACGTCGTGGGCGTGGCGGAACCAGGCCCGCGAGGCCCGCAGCCGGCCGCTCCCTGGTGGTGCGACGGCCTCGTTCCGCTGGTTCACTCCGCGTCGTCCCTGACCACGGGCAGGGGGGCCGGGCCACCGCCGGGGCGGGGCAGCACGTGCGCGTCGGAGCCGGTGTCCTTGAGGTCCCCGTACTTCACCCGGCTGGCGTAGACGTCGGCGTACTGCTGGCCGGTGAGCCGTTGGATGGCCGCGAGGGTCTCGTCGGTGACCCAGCGCAGGGCCTTGGTCTCCCTGTCGCGACCGGCGAGCTCCGAGAAGTGCAGCGGCTCACCCACGATCACGATGGGGCGGCTGACATAGGGGATCCCGAAGAGTCCCCGGCGTGTCTCCGTCCCCACGACGCCCACGGGCAGGACGGGCACGTCGTTGGCCAGCACCATGCGCGCCAGCCCCGTCTTGCCCTTGTACAGCCGGCCGTCCGGGGAGCGCGTGCCCTCGGGGTAGATGCCCACCAGTGCGCCGGTGGCCAGCACCTCGGAGATGCTGTCCAGCGCCGTCGCGCTGGCTCGGCCACCGCCGCGATCCATGGGCACCATGCCCACGGCCTTGAGGAACCATGCGACGAGGGCGGCCCCTGGGCCTCCCTTGCCGGTGAACAGCTCAGCCTTGGCGGGGTAGGTCACCCGGCGCGGAACCATGGCCGGCACCACCAGCGAGTCCATCGTGGCGATGTGATTGCTGGCGAGGATGGCACCGCCGCTGCGAGGCACGTTCTCGGCGCCGATGATCCGGGCCCGGAAGCCGTACTTGACGAGCGGCCTGAAGATCGCGGCCTTGAAGATTGCGTACCACACGCTGTCTGTCCCCTCTGGCGGATTCGAGGGTCACTCTATCGAGGAGTGCCTCCCGTGAGGCGCCCCTTGCCGTGACGCGCCGCAGCGGGCAGGGTTCTGGCATGGGTAAACAGATCTGGTCAGGCGCGGAGACGCTGCGGGTGGGCGACGGCGACATCGGTGTGGTGCTGAGCCACGGGTTCACGGGGTCCGTGTCGTCGGTGGCACCCTGGGCGCACGCCATCGCCGACGGGTGCAACGCCACGGTCATCGCGCCACGGTTGACGGGCCATGGCACCGACATCGACGACCTGTCGGAGAGCCGGTGGGAGGAATGGGACAACGACATCGACTCGGCGTGGCAGGAGTTGTCCTCCCGTTGCCGAACGGTCTTCGTCGGGGGGTTGTCCATGGGTGGCGCGCTGGCGCTGCGACTGGCCGAGCAGAGGCCGGTGGCGGGTGTGCTGCTGGTGAATCCCGCCATCGCCAGCCGGAACCGGCTGCTCCCCTTTTCCCGTCTCCTGCAGCATGTGGTCAGGACACAGCCGGGCATCACCTCCGATATTCGCAAGGATGGTGTGAAGGAGTTGGGCTATGACCGGGTGAGCGTGGCAGCGGCCTGGTCGATGACGCAGCTGTGGAAGCAGGTCAGAGCGGACCTGTCCCGGGTGGACGCGCCCGTGGTCCTGTTCCGCTCCGCCGTCGACCATGTGGTGGACGACTCGAGCCACGAGACGCTGCTGAGGTCGCTACCGGCCACCGAGGTGGTTCCTCTGCCGAACAGCTACCACGTGGCAACGCTCGACAATGACGCCGAGGTCATCTTCTCCCGATCCGTGGCCTTCGTGAATGAGCACAGCGGAGGCTGAGGAGGGCGCCTGTGAGGCTCAGCCGACGCGACGGGCGCCGGAGAAGGGCATCGAGTTCACGCTCGTGATGCGTACCCCGCTGCGGGGGTTCGCGGCGTCAACGATCTTGCCGTTGCCGATGTAGATCCCCACATGGCTGACGGGTGAGTAGTAGAACACGAGGTCACCGGGCTGCAGGTCGGATTTCGCGACCTTGGTCCCCATGGCGAACTGGGCGCGCGAGCTTCGCGGCAGTGAGATGCCCACTTGACGGTAGGCGTAGCTGGTGAGGCCCGAGCAGTCGAAGGTGCTGGGGCCAGAAGTCCCCCACACGTAGCTGCTGCCGACCTTGGAGGTGGCCGCCGAGATGGCAGTCAGGGCACGGGAACTGGAACCAGTGGCCGGGGCGGCCACAGTCTCCCCCGCGGGCGTACCGGCGGGTTCACCCTGGGAGGTCCCGGTGTCCTCACCGGCGGTGGTGGTGGGGGTTTGCGCCGCGGCACGCTCGGCAGCCTGCTGCGCGGCCTGCTGCGCGGCGAGGCGCGCCTGACGGTCCGCCTCCTCCTGCTCGCGCTGGCGTTGGATTTCCAGCTGGCGCAGACGTTCGCGTTCTTCGGCGCCCAGACGGTCGTAGACAGACTTGGCCTCGGCTTCCTTCGCGGCGTAGTGCCCCGCGAGCTCTTCCTTGGCGGCCAGATCGGCCTTCAGTGAGGCGTTGGTACGGTCGGCCTCCGCCTGCAGCGTGTCCGCCTCGGACTGCTCCACCTGGAGGAGTTGAAGGCTGGCGTTACTGCGGTTCGCCTCGTTCTGGATGGTGGCGAGGCCGGACAGGAAACTGTCCTCGGAGTCACTCGTCAGGAACTGGGCCGTGATGTCGAGTCCGCCGGACTGCAGTTGGACCACGGCGATGTCGCCGAGATCGGAGGCCATGGCCCTGACCTTTTCCTGCTGCTTGTGGAGGTCAGCTGTGACCTCGGCGAGCTTGCTGGCACCCTCGTCAGCGCGTGCGCTGGCCTCGATGATGTCCTGGTCGATGGCGGAGGACTCCTGTTGGATGCGCTCCAGATCCGACTTGGCACGCGCCACGGCGTCCGGGTCGGCGTGGGCCGGTACCACCAGACTCGCGATGCAGAGCGTCGAGACAGCCATGGCAATGGCTGCGCGCAACCTGTTCATCGAGTAAACCCCCAGCATAGAAAAACCGTTCTCAACTGAGAAAAGGCTAAACCACCTTCAGGATATCCCCAAACCCCTGGTCACGTCGAGTGCTCATGAGACGCAGAGGCGGCACGAGTCCGGCATCCGCCAGCACGGCCATGGCCTCCACCTCCTGGTCCTCGAACTCCACGAAGGCCGGTGGGCCCAGCAGGACCGAAATCACGCAGTCAGCGCAGCCGGGTCCACGGGCAGCACACCCGTCACAATCCACATGCAAAGTAGCCATGTCCCCATCGTCGCGGCCCCCACTGACATTCCTGGAGGACCGCGTCGCCACTCCACTCCCCCTGACGCCCCGTCCACGACGGAGGGACGTGGACGCTCGGGTTGTGGGTTTGTCGGTGGGTCTTCCTAGTGTGGGGACCATGTCATTGGCTCCTGTCGCACAACCGTCGTTCGACGATCTGGGGACGCATCTGTCCCAGGTGACGTTCTGCGTGGTGGACCTGGAGACAACGGGCGGCGGGAAGGACAGCTGCATCACGGAGATCGGCGCCGTCAAGGTTCGGGGCGGCGAGATCCTCGGCGAGTTCCAGACGCTCGTACGCCCCGAGGTGCCCATCCCGCCCATGATCCAGGTGCTGACCGGGATCACGAACCAGATGGTGGCGTCTGCCCCACGGCTCGACGACGCGCTGCCCCGGTTCGCCACCTTCAGCGCAGGCTGCGTGATGGTGGCCCACAACGCACCCTTCGACATCGGCTTCCTGCGGCGTGGACACGAACTGCTGTCCCTGCCCTGGCCGCGCCCCCACGTGGTGGACACCGTGGCCGTGGCCCGGCAGGTGATGCCGGCCGAGGAGGTCCGCAACTGCAAACTGTCCACGCTGGCCGCCCACTTCGGCGCCACCACCATTCCCAACCACCGTGCTCTCAGCGACGCCCGCGCCACCGTCGATGTCCTGCATGCCCTGCTGGAGCGGGTGGGCAACCTGGGGGTGCACACGCTGGAGGACCTGTCGGAGATGACCGCCCGGGTCTCCCCGGACCGCCGCGCCAAGCGGGGCTGGGCGAAAGCCGCCCCTGAGGCCCCGGGCGTCTACTGGTTCGTGCACGACGGCCTCGACGCCGACCAGCGGCCACGCACCGAGGTGCTCTACGTCGGGAAGTCCACCCATTTGCGCCGTCGGGTGCGCAGCTACTTCTCCGCAGCCGAGAAGCGCTCCAGAATCCACGAGATGGTGCGGGTGGCCACGGGCGTGCAGTTCCTGGAATGCGCCACGTCACTGGAGGCCGAGGTGCGGGAACTGCGGATGATCGCGAGCCACTCTCCGCGTTACAACCGCAGGTCGAAGAATCAGCACCGGCAGATCTGGCTGAAGCTGACGCGTGAGGCGTTCCCGCGGTTGTCGGCCGTGCGCCGCGTCACCGACGAGTCCGCCACCCACTGGGGCCCGTTCACCTCCATGGACGCCGCGCAGGAGGCTGCCATGGTGCTGCAGGAGGCCTTCCGGCTGCGCCAGTGCACCACGAGGCTTTCCGCCAGGACACCCAGCGCGGACTGCGCACTCAGGGAGATGGGGCGGTGCTCGGCCCCGTGCCTGCTCGGTGACGGTGTGGCGGCGCACGCCGTGGCGGTCGAGGAGGTGCAGCGGGCCTGGGACTCCGACGCCCGGGGCGTGCTGCGCTCGGCCCGCGAACGCCTCACGAAGCTGGTGGCAGCGGAGCGGTACGAGGAGGCGGGAGTCCTCACGAGCCGGCTCCAGCACTTCCACGCCACCTCGGTCCGGCACCACAGGGTGCGCTCCATCGCTGCCTGCCGCCAACTCGTGGCGGCCGCCCCCGTCGCAGGGGGATGGGATATCCATGTGATCCGGCACGGACGGCTGGCGGCCGCCAGTTTCGCCCGCACCCCCATGGTGCAGGCCGTGGCCGCGGAGGCGGTGGCGTCCGCGGCGACCGTGGTCGCGCCACCCGGCGGGATGCCGGCCTGCACGCACGAGGAGGCCGAACGCGTCGCCGCATGGTTGGAGACCCCCGGGGTGCGGCTTCTGGACACCGACGGGGAGTGGTCGTGGCCCGTCAACGCCGGGCTGCCCGCCGATCGGCTGGCCGGCGAGTTGCTGGGCGACGCGGCGCCGGCACTGGTGAGCGACCTGGAGTTCGGGGCCGCCCACGGTCAGAGCGTGCACGTGGTGTGACCGGGCACCACCCCGCAACGCCCGTGGCTCGGGGCACACTCACGCACGGAGACAGACGAAACGGTGGCCGGAACCCTTGGGCCCGACCACCGTTCACGGTGTCAGAGGTGCAGTTTCCTGCGTCAGGACAGCGTCACCGAGTTGATGACCACCGGCGTGCTCGGGCGGTCACGACCGTCGGTGGGGGTGGCCTCGATCGCGTCGACGACCTTCCTGCTGGCGTCGTCGGCAACCTCACCGAAGATGGTGTGGCGACGATTCAGGTGCGGGGTGGGCCCGGCCGTGATGAAGAACTGGGAGCCGTTGGTACCCGGCCCCGCGTTGGCCATGGCCAGCAGGTAGGGACGGTCGAAGCTGAGTTCAGGGTGGAACTCGTCAGCGAAGGTGTACCCCGGTCCGCCGGTGCCGGTGCCCAGCGGGTCGCCGCCCTGGATCATGAAGCCGGAGATGACGCGGTGGAAGATCACGCCGTCGTAGAAGTTCCCGGTTGTCTTCTGTCCGGTCTTGGCGTCGGAGTATTCCTTGGTGCCGCCAGCCAGGCCCGTGAAGTTCTCCACGGTCTTGGGTGCCTGCTCGTCGAACAGGTTGATGACGATGTCGCCCAGGGTTGTGTGCAGGGTCGCGATGCTCATCCGCATCCTTTCGGTTGGTGTCAGATCTCGAGGACAAACCTACCCGACGCCGAGGTTTCCCCTTTCCTCGAACCAATGACCCGGTAACGTGAAGACTGCTCGATCACGAGCCACACCTATTTTGGAGGAACTGTGAAGAAGTCCACAGAGCTGAAGAAGGCCGCCGCGCATTCTGCCGCCGCCGCTGCCGAAGTCGGCCAGAGCGCGCTGAACGACGCCCTCGCCAAGGCCAGCGAACTGCTGGCCGATGCCCAGAAGGCCGCAGGACCCGCGGCGCACGATGCCAAGGTCCGCACCGCCGACTTTGCAGCCAAGCGGCTGGACGCCTGGGAACCACACATCAAGGACGCCCTGGGCAAGGTCACCCCGGTGGTTGACGCGGCCCGCGACAAGGTGTCGGACGACATCTTGCCCAAGCTGCAGCAACTGCTGCACGAGGCCGCGGAGAACCCCGTCGTCGCCGAGGCCGGTCGCCGCGGCGAGGCAACTGTTCAGGCGCTGAAGGGCGAGCTGGAGCCGAAGCGCAAGAAGAGCAAGTTCAAGGGATTCGTGAAGTTCATCGCCATCTCGGCCGCCGTCGCCGGCGCCGTGGCTGCGGTTCGTCACTTCCTGACCCCCAAGGACGACGGCTGGACCGCGCATGAACCGTCCAAGGCGTATGTGAACAACAACGACACGTTCGCCACGGCCGCGAAGGTCGCCGGTACCAACGATGAGGCAGCCACCTCACAGGCCGACGATGAACTGGTCACCGACGCGGTCCCCGCACCCAGCGATGACTTCGAGGGTGCCAAGGACGCCGAGGCGCCGCAGGACGCCGTGGCCAATGCTGACGCAGGCGACGGTGACGCCGAGGCCCACGCCGGTTACGGTGACGGGTCCTACGTCGGGGAGAACCCGCCGGAGGAATTCACCATCAAGGGCAACGAGCGCTCGAAGAAGTACCACCTCGCCGGCTCGGGCGGTTACGACCGCACGATCGCCGAGGTCTGGTTCAGCTCCGAGGAGGCCGCCGAGAAGGCTGGCTTCACCCGCGCCCAGCGCTGACCGCTGCACCACGCACCAACGTGCCCATCGCCCCGTGCCGGGGCGGTGGGCGCGTTGCTTTTCCACAGCTCCCGGGAGAAACGGCCGCCGACGCCCCGCGCGCACGGCGGTGAGATTAGCCTCGGCTTCATGACGTGGCTCGCAGCGCTGCTCTGCGCGGTATCGGCCGCCCTGCACCTGGCGTGCGTGGTGCCGCGGCTGACGGAGCCTCCCACCGCAGAAGGTGAACCGGCACCCGGTTACGCAACCCTGGTGAGCGCCCGCGCCATCCTCCTGCTGGGTGGGTCCGTCATGGCACTTGCCCACGTGCTCCACCGGGTCCCGGCGGAGCAGTGGGGCGTCTGGTTCGGGTACCTGGGAGCCGGGGCCGCGCTGGTGTGGGTGGACCTGCGCACCACGTGGCTGCCCCTCACACTGCACCGCATCTGCGCGGCCCAGGTGGTCATGGGGCTGGCATACGTGGCCGTCAAGGACTGGCCGACGGCACTGGGGTCGGTGGCCGGCGGCTGTGCGGCGTATGGGCTGTTCCACCTGGTGTGGCGGTTCAGCGCCACGTTCGGCTACGGCGACGTCCGCCTGGCCGGGACCGTGGGTGCCATGGGGGCACTGTGGGGCCTGGAAGGGTGGCTGCTGTCGCTGCTGTGCGGCACCCTGATCGGTGCCATCTGGGGCATCGCCCACACGCTTGCCCGTCGCGGCACCCAGCACGCAGCACACTTTCCGTACGGTCCCGCCCTCTGGCTGGGGCCGGTGGTGGCCGCGGCCGTCAGCGGTTGGTGAGTTCCACCCAGAGGTCGAGCGTGCGAAGCGCCGCACCGGAGTCAAGTGCTGCCTCGACGTCGATCTTCGTCTCCTGCATTTGCTCCGCCAGTGGCACCACGACGCTGACGCCACGGTATGCGAGCAGGGCCGCTGCCGCATTCAGGACCACGATGTCGCGGATGGGTCCTGTGCGTCCGTTGACGAGGTCCCGCACCACCGTCGCGTTGTGTGCCGCGTCCCCGCCCGTGAGGTCAGCGGGGGCCGCGGGCTCGAGCCCCAGGTCGCGGGGGTCCAGCGTGGTGCGGTGCACCCGGCTGTCGGACACGATCCACACGTCCGAGGAGGACGTGGTGGTGAGTTCGTCCAGGCCGTCGAAGCCTCGGAAGACCATGCCCCGGACGCCCCGACCCGCCAGCACACGGGCAATCACCGGTGCGATCTCGTCATTGGCGACACCCAGTGCCATGGCGCGCGGCTGTGCCGGGTTGGACAACGGGCCGAGGAAGTTGAACGTGGTCTGGATGGCCAACTGCTTGCGGACCCCCCCGACGTACTTCATGGCCGGGTGGTACATCTGGGCGAACAGGAACACAATCCCGGCCTCGCCGAGGATGGAGGCCTGACGGGATGGATCCAGCGAGATGTTGACGCCCAGAGCCTCCAGTGTGTCGGCCGTGCCTGCCATCGACGACGCTGCCCGGCTGCCGTGCTTGATGACCTTGGCGCCGGCCGCCGACGCGACGATCGCGGCCATGGTGGAGATGTTGACCGTGTTGGCCCTGTCACCACCCGTCCCCACGACGTCGACCGCCTCGTGCGCCAGCGTGATGGGCAGGGCGTTGCCGAGCATGGCGTTGGACAGGCCCGCGATCTCGTCCTCGGTCTCACCCTTGGCCCGCAGTGCCACCAGGAGGGCCGCCAGTTGCACCTCGCTGGCCCTGCCCGCAAAGATCTCGTTGAGGGCCCATTCGGCCGCCTCGGACTCGAGGCCCTCCCTCCGCACCAGCCCCGTCAGGATGTCCGGCCAGGAAAAGGTCACGGAGCCACGATCGCGCGACGCAGCATGCCTGCCACCTGCTCCGGCAGTTGCAGCGGGTCGACGGGGTACGGCGAGATGGCCTCGGCCCGGGACCACGTCGCCAGCCATGCGTCCGCCAGACGTGCCACGAGCAGCAGCACGGGCGGGCAGTTGGAGTATTCGTCCTTGATCTGGTGCGCAAGCCCCATCCCACCCTCGGGCTGCGCCTCGGCGTCGAGGATGATGAGGGCGTAGTCCGTTCCCGCATCGAGGGTGCGCAGAAGCGCCGGGCCGGTGGCCACCTCCACGACGTCGATCTCCGGGAGGTCACTGGCCACCTTGCGTCCCAGCGTCAGCCGGACCTCTTCTCGCACCGTGCGGTCATCGGAGAACAGGAGAATCCTGAGGCGGTCCGCTGCGTCTGTCATGGTTGTTCCTCATCCCCGACGGTGTCGGCGTCGGACCTGGCTGGGGGTTGGCGTCGTCCAGCATCGTATCCAACGCCGCCCTCCCGGGCCATGGCGGCCTGTTTGGCGGCCAGCGCATCCCGCCGATCCAGAGCGCGGTCGACGCGTTTGGCCTCGCGTTTGCTGTCCTTGATCCACTGGAGAAAGATCGTGAACATGGCGGCGAACATGGTGATGTCACCCGTGGCCCACATCAAACCGCCCGCCCACGTCTGGTCCTCCAGCGGACTGAACCCCCACGTGCGGTTGAACGCCAGGTACCAGTCCTCCGCGATGAGACGCGTCGAGCCCATGATGGTGACGCCGAGGAAGGCGTGGAACGGCATGGTGAGGAAGAACAGCAGGATGCGGATGGGGTAGGGCATCCGGATGGGAACCGGGTCCACCCCGAGCAGGGGGAAGAAGAACAGGCACCCCACCACCACCATGTAGATGTGGAGCATGTCGTGGGCGACGTTGTTGCGCAGCGTCAGGTTGTACCAACCCGTCATGTACAGCGCGAACGGGCTGGCGATCATCAGGAAGGTGGTCAGCGGCGGGAACAGCGCGATCTTGGCGACGGTGGAGTGCAGCGCCACGAGCAACCACTTGCGCGGCCTCTTCGGCAGGGTGCGCAGCGCCAGCGTCATCGGCGCCCCCGCCACGAGGAAGACGGGAGCAATCATGTTGAGCATCATGTGCTGCACCATGTGGAGCCAGAACATCACCGTGTCGTAGGTGCCGAGGAAGCTGAACAGCGCCACCGACAGCGTCCCGAGCCCGAGGACGACGAAGTAGACGGTGCGCAGGACGGGCCACGTGTCTCCGCGCTTGTGCAATACGTGGACGCCGTACAGGTACAGGCCCGCGGTGAGAAGGATCATCACCAGGGGCACTGGTTCGAACGTCCAGGCAGTCAGATATCGCCATCCCTCGAGCGGGATGACGTCGTCGCCGGGGTCGGCGTGCAGTGGTAGGAATCCGGGCAGTGTGAGGCCGCCAAACATGGGCGCATTATGCCCCATCTGCCGCCCCCTCCGCACTGGGGGTCCCCAAAGTAGGCGACACGTTGTACTCCAACCAGAAAATGCGGGCATACTGGTCGGGTGACGAGCCAACCTGATTCCCTCATCGCGCCCGCCGTGCTGCCCGGCAACGCCATCCACGCTGTGTCCTCCGCCCGGCTGAACAAGCCGAAGGGGCGCCCCGACACCGTCGCTGTGGGCACCATCGTGTGGCTGGCCAGCGAACTCATGTTCTTCGCGGCGCTCTTCGCCGCCTATTTCTGGATCCGCAACGCCACCAACGAGCAGGCCGCCGCGGGCAACACCCTGTCCCTGTGGGACGCCAGTACCCAGCACCTGGACATCACGTTCGCCAGCGTCAACACGGCGATCCTGGTGACGTCCTCCATCACCTGCCAGCTCGGCGCCAACGCGGCGGAGCACGGCCGGGTGAACGGGTCCTGGCTGAACCCTCTCAAGTGGGGGCTGCGCCAGGCGTTCATCGTGACGTTCATCCTGGGCTCCCTGTTCGTGGGCGGCCAGGTCTGGGAGTACTTCACGCTGTTCGGTGAGGGCTTCCAGGTCTCCACCAACGCCTACTGGTCCGCTTTCTTCCTCGCCACAGGTTTCCACGGCATCCACGTCGTCGGTGGCCTCGTGGCCTTCCTGTTCGTGCTGGCCCGGTCGTACATGACCCGTACCCACACGCATGAACAGACCGTCACCGCCCACGTCGTCAGCTACTACTGGCACTTCGTGGACGTGGTCTGGATCATCCTCTTCGGCGTCATCTACTTCCTCCGCTGAGCCGGCACCCCACCAGGAGACCCACTCATGAACTTCCTCTCGAAGCGACGTCGTCACGCTGCTGCGCGCCCCCTGCTCCTCCTCCTGGCACTGCTGGTGGTGGGTGTGGGCTACTCCGTCGTCTCACCGCAGCAGACCTCCGCGGACACCGACATGAGCCAGCAGGTGGAGGAGGGCAAAGCGCTCTTCAACGTCAGTTGCTCCTCCTGCCACGGCCTGAACGGCGAGGGCACCACGCAGGGGCCCAGCCTCATCGGCGTCGGCACCGCCTCCGTCAACTTCCAGGTGGCAACGGGCCGCATGCCGGCAGCCCGCCCCGAGGCCCAGATCCCGGCTCGCACCCCGCTCTACTCGGCTGAGCAGGTCAACGCGCTCGCCGCCTACATCTCCACCTGGGGTGCCGGAGTCGAGAGCCCCAAGGAATCCCAGTACTCCCCCGAGGGCCTTTCAGCAGAAGAGATCGCCCGCGGCGGCGCCCTGTTCCGCGCCAACTGCTCCGCCTGCCACGGCATCGTCGGCGGCGGCGGCGCGCTCCCGGGCGGCAAGTACGCCCCATCGCTCCTGGAGACCGCCAACATCCACGTCTGGGAGGCCATGCGCACAGGTCCCCAGCAAATGCCCGTGTTCTCCAAGGACGTCATCTCCGACGACGACGCCCGCGAAATCATCGGTTACCTCAACGAGGCCCACTCCCAGCCCACGTTCGGTGGTCTGGGCATGGGTGAGAACGGCCCCGTCTCTGAAGGCTTCTGGGTCTTCATCTTCGGCATCGGCGGACTCGCCCTGATCGCCACCTGGATCGCCAAGAAGGGGGCGCGAGCCCGATGAGTCACGACAATCTCCCCGTCAAGGACCCGGGTCTCGGTCAGCCAGTGGCGAACCCCGGCCTCGAGGAACACGTCGAGCGCTACACCGACGAGAACCCGGCCGCAGGCAACCGCGCCTACGCCGCCATCGTCGGCATGCTGGCCGCCGTCCCCGTCCTTGCCATCGCCTTCGTGGTGATCTACTTCGCGGTCCCCCGTGACACCTACGTCAAGTTCGGCGTCATCAACGCCAACGCGCAGAACGTCGGTTTCGGGATCACCGGCGGCCTCGCCGTGCTGCTCATCGGCCTCGCCTGCGTCCAGTGGGCACGCGTCATCATGACCGACGCCGAGAGCGTGGAATACCGCCACAGCGCCGGCTCCCCGCCGGAGGCGCGCGCTGCCGTGGCAGAGCAGTTCTCCGAGGGCGTGGAGCAGTCCCGCTTCGGCCGTCGCAAGCTCATCGGCGGCGCGCTGGCCGGGGCCCTGGGCTTCAGCATCATCCCCGCCGTGGTGCTGTTCGCCGACATGGGCCCGTGGCCCACGCGCTCCAAGCGCGAGGAAACCATCGAGGCGACAATCTGGGCCGAGGGCGTGCGCATCGTCAACGACGTCACCTTCACCCCCATCAAGCCATCCGATGTCGAGATCGGCCAGCTGATCAACGCCCAGCCGGAGAACCTGCAGGACTTCCACGGGGCACAGATGGCCATCGAGAAGGCCAAGTGCTCTCTCATCGTGGTCCGCATGGACCCGGCCTCCATCAAGATTCCCGAGTCCCGCCGCGACTGGCAGGTGGGCGGCATCCTCGCCTACTCCAAGATCTGCACGCACGTCGGGTGTCCCATCAGTCTGTGGGAACGCCAGACGCACAATCTGTTGTGCCCCTGCCACCAGTCGATGTTCGATCTCTCGGACTCCGGCGTCGTGGTGTTCGGGCCGGCAGCACGCTCGCTGCCCCAGTTGCCCATCAAGGTAAACTCTGAGGGCTACCTGGTGGCACAAAGCGATTTCACGGTGCCAGTGGGTCCCAGCTTCTTCGAACGCGATTCACGCGTCGATTTCCAGAAGGGTGACGCATGATGGCAAAGCCGACGATCATCACCGAATCCTCTCCTGCCCTCGAGGCGGAGGAGGCCCCGGTCACCAAGAAGTCCCCGGTAGCTGGCCCGCTCGGCTGGGCCGACGACCGCCTCGGTTTGGCCAAGCTCGGCCGCGGCAACCTTCGCAAGGTGTTCCCGGACCACTGGTCGTTCCTCCTCGGTGAGGTCGCGCTGTACTCCTTCGTCATCCTGCTGCTCACGGGCGTGTTCCTCACGATCTGGTACAAGCCGTCCATGGCGGAGATCGAGTATGCCGGCTCGTACCAGCTCATGAAGGGCATTCCAATGTCGGAGGCCCTGTCCTCCACACTCAACATCTCCTTCGACGTCCGCGGCGGGCTCCTGGTCCGCCAGATCCACCACTGGGCCGCCCTGCTGTTCGTGGCCGCCGCCTTCGTGCACATGCTCCGGGTCTTCTTCACGGGCGCGTTCCGCAAGCCCCGCGAGGTCAACTGGCTCATCGGCGTGGGCCTTCTGTCGATGTCCCTGATCGCCGGTTTCGCCGGGTACTCGTTGCCCGACGACCTGCTCTCGGGCACAGGTCTTCGTTTCGTCGACGGCCTGATCCGCTCCATCCCGATCATCGGCACCTGGGCGGAGTTCTTCGTCTTCGGCGGCCAGTTCCCGGGCGACATCATCATCCCCCGGCTCTACATGGTCCACATCCTTCTGGTCCCCGGCCTCCTGCTGGGCCTGATCTCGGCCCACCTGGCTCTCGTGGTCTACCACAAGCACACCCAGTACCCCGGCCCCGGCCGCACCGAGAACAACGTGGTGGGCTACCCGCTGTTCCCCGTCTACATGGCCAAGGCTGGCGGCTTCTTCTTCGTGGTGTTCGGACTCCTGGTCCTCATGGGTGGCCTGTTCCAGATCAACCCTGTGTGGCTGTACGGCCCCTACGACCCGGCCAAGATCACGGCTGGTTCCCAGCCGGACTGGTACATGGGCTTCGTGGAGGGCGCCATTCGGATCGTCCCGAACTGGGAGACCCACATCTGGGGCACCACATGGTCCTGGAATGTGTTCGTCCCCGGACTCGGGATGATGGGGCTGCTCTTCGGTCTGCTCGCGGCGTGGCCATTTGTGGAGGCGTGGCTGACGGGCGACAAGCGTGAGCACCACGTGCTGGACCGTCCCCGCAACGTCCCCACCCGGACAGCGCTGGGCGTGGCAGGCATCACCGCCTTCTCGCTGTTCATGATCGGCGGTGGCAACGACATCATCGCCACACGCTTCCGACTGGACCTCAACGCCATCACGCTGTTCCTGCGGGTCGCCGTGTTCGTCCTACCCGTGATTGCCTTCCTCATCACCCGCCGCGTCTGCATCGGTCTGCAGCGGGCGGACAAGGAGCGGGTGCTGCACGGGTCCGAGTCCGGGATCATCAGCCGCGCCCCCGACGGTGGCTACTCGGAGCCGCACCTGCCCATCAGCGTGGACGAGCAGTACACACTGACGTCCCACCTCCAGCACGCCGTGCTGGAAGCGGGTCCCACCGCTGACGAGAACGGCATCCGGATCAAGCAGAAGGTGTCCCCCCTGCGGGCGCGTCTGTCCCGCTGGTTCCTCGAGCACGACGCGGCCAAGCCGACCGCAGCCGAACTGGAGGAGGCGGCGTCCCACGGCGTCGGCGGAGTCCGAGAGATCGAAGCCGCCGAGGCGCGCGCCCTCGAGGAGTCCTCGAACCGCTGATCGCACCATCCGCACACGGCCCGTCCCCCTCCCCGGGGGTCGGGTCGTTTGCGTCGTGCCCGGGCGATCGGTGCAACAATGGAGTACGTGCGATTCCTGAACGACAAGCCCACCCATGACCTCACGTATTCCGATGTCTTCATGGTTCCCAGCCGCTCCGACGTCACGTCCCGACTCGACGTGGACCTCACCTCCACGGACGGACTCGACACCCCCCTGCCCCTGGTGGCCGCCAACATGACGGCCGTCTCCGGCCGCCGCATGGCGGAGACCATGGCCCGGCGTGGCGGCCTGGCCGTCTTCCCGCAGGACATCCCCACCGACGTCGTGGCCGCAGCCATCACGAAGGTCAAGGCCGCCCACCCCATCTTCGACACTGCCGTCACCGTCGACCTGCACACCACCATCGGTGAGACGCTGGGCCTCATCGCCAAGCGCTCCCACGGTGTGGCCGTGGTTCTCGACCACGGCAAAGTCGTCGGCCTCGTCACCCCCTCCGCCGCTGAGGGTGTCGACCGCTTCGCCCAGGCCAAGGACGTCATGACCACCGACGTGGCCTTCGTCGCCTCGGACGCCGTGCCCGAGGAGGTGTTCGACGCCCTGTCGAGCCAGCACCGCAGGGTTGCGGTCGCAGTCGACGGCGATTCTCACCTCGTGGGTGTCATGAGCGCCAAGGGGGCGCTGCGCTCCCGGATCTACTCCCCCGCCCTCGACCCCGACGGTCGTCTCCGCGCCGGAGTTGCCGTCGGCATCAACGGCGACGTGGCCGGCAAGGCGCGCGCGGCACTGGCCGCAGGCGCCGACGTGCTCGTCATGGACACCGCCCACGGCCATCAGGAGAAGATGATCGCGGCGCTCCGAGTGGCGGCCGCGGCACGCGATGAGTTCACCAGGAGCACTGGTCGCCGCATCCTGATCGTGGCGGGCAACGTGGTGACCGCCGACGGAGTCCGTGACCTGAGCGCGGCTGGGGCCGACATCCTCAAGGTGGGGGTGGGCCCCGGCGCGATGTGCACCACCCGCATGCAGACGGGTGTGGGGCGCCCGCAGTTCTCCGCCGTCCTCGAATGCGCCACAGCCGCACGCGAACTGGGGACCTCCGTGTGGGCCGACGGTGGGGTCCGTCACCCCCGCGACGTCGCCCTGGCGCTGGCGGCCGGCGCCGGCTCCGTGATGATCGGTTCCTGGTTCGCCGGTACGCATGAGTCAACGGGCGACCATCTCACCGACCACCAGGGCCGGGTGTACAAGGAATCCTTCGGCATGGCCTCGGCCCGCGCGGTCCGGCACCGCACGCGGGAGCAGTCAGCCTTCGAACGGGCCCGCGCGGCACTGTTCGAGGAGGGCATCTCGAGCTCGCGGATGTACCTGGACCCCCAGCGCCCCGGAGTGGAGGACCTCCTCGACTGGATCACGTCAGGCGTCCGGTCCTCGGCCACCTACGCCGGCGCCAGGACCCTTGCGGAGTTCACGGACCGCGCCGTCGTCGGCGTCCAGTCCGGCTCCGGCTACGAGGAGGGCCGCCCGGTGGACCGGAGCTGGTAGTGCGCGACTTCTTCGGGGTCGACGACGGCTTCACACGCACCGTACCCCGGGGTGCGCTGCGCACCGACGTCGGCCTGGCCGCGGCCCTCGTGGCCCTGTCCATCACGGGCCTGCTCGGGTACTGGTCGATCCCCGACTTCCAGGCGGAGATGCATCTCGCGTGGAGCATCCCCCTGACCCTGCTGGCCGGTGCCATGATCGCCGTTCGCCGGCTGTTCCCGGTAGGGGTGCTGCTGCTGTGCACGGGCGTGCACTTCGTGGTGCTCGGCTCGCTGATTCCCCTGGCGGCGTCGCAGCCCGGCATGCAGGTGCTCTACTTCCTTGGCCTGTACTCGGCGATGGCGTGGGCGCGCAACCGGGAGGCCCTGATGCTGGCCACCATCGTGGTCCTGCTGGCCATGACCGTCTGGGTCTCGCTCGCCTTCTCCGTCTTCGGTGCGCTCCGCATCGCCGAGATGGGCGCCTCGCCCCTGCTGCTGGTCATCAGCCAGATCTTCATCAACGTGGCCTACTTCGGTGCCGCCACCTGGCTCGGCCGCAACGCGTGGCTCAAGGCGCGCAGCGAGGCCGAGCTGGCAGCATCACGCGTCATCGTGGACCACCAGGCACGTCAGCTGGCCGATCAGGCGGTCCTCGGCGAGCGGCTGCGCATCGCGCGCGAACTGCATGACTCGCTGGCCCACCACGTCGCTCTCATCGGGGTCCAGACGGCGTCGGCTCGACGCAGCATGGACAGGAAGCCCGTGGAGGCCAAGGAGGCGCTGCTGGCGGCGGAACGCTCCGCACGCCAGAGCGTCCAGGAGTTGCGCACCGTGCTGGGGTCACTCCGCTCGGGCGACGAGGACGCGGCGGCTCCCGGTCTGGAGTCACTGCCCGCACTGGTGGAGGACAACGCAACACTGGGCATGGCTGTGCATCTGACAGTGGTCGGCGACCCGTCGCAGTTGGACAGCCTGACCCCCACGCAGTCGACGACGCTGTACCGGGTCATCCAGGAGGCCCTCACCAACGTCCGGACCCATTCCACGGCCACCGCCGCCCGCCTCACGGTTCGCTTCGGCGAGGATCTCGCGGAGGCGGAGATCATCGACGACGGCCGGCCCCTGCGCGGCACCGGCGGTTCGGGGCTGGGGCAGCTCGGTATTCGGGAGCGGGTGTCAGCGCTGGGGGGCACCACAGACATCGGTTCCCGCCCCGCGCGTGGCTACCGGGTACTCGTCCGCCTTCCCGTGCATGGGAGGTCCCGGTGATCCGCGTGCTGCTGGTGGACGACCAGACGCTGGTGCGGCAGGCGTTCGCGCTGATGCTCAGCGTGGAGGACGACATCGAACTGGTGGGGCAGTGCGCCAACGGGGCGGAGGCGCTCGCCATGGCCCATACGGCTGACATCGTCCTCATGGACATCGAGATGCCCGTCATGAACGGTGTGGAGGCCACCCGGCGCATCCGTGCCGCGAACCTGGCCGAGGTGATCATGCTCACCACCTTTGACCGCGACGACTACCTCTTCGAGGCCCTGCGCTGCGGCGCCGCAGGGTTTCTCCTCAAGAACGCCGAGCCGGAGAAGCTGCTGGAGTCCATCCGCGTCGTCGCCGGCGGCGGGGCCCTGCTCGCACCAGAGGTGACCCGACGCGTGATCGAGGGTGCAGTCCACGGGGCCCGCACCGCCCCGGCGCCGAGCCCCGGACTGGCACGCCTGACCGAGCGGGAGCGCGGTGTCCTCGTGCTGATGGCCCGCGGCCTCTCCAACGCGGAGATCGCCGCCCGCCTCGTGGTCGGTGACGCCACCGTGAAGACACATGTCTCCTCCTGCCTGTCCAAGCTGGGCGTACGCGACCGGGTGCAGGCCGTCATCCACGCATACGAGCACGGCCTCATCTCCCCCACCATCGACCGGTAGGCGCGGGCGCCCTCTCCCCCTTCCGGGGGAGGACCAGCGTGGGTTCTTCAGCACAGCGGCCGATGCGGCGCGGCGGTCCCTGCTGGCATTGTGGATGTCATGCTCGAGATACGAAACCTCACCCGTCGCTACGGCGACCTCACAGCCGTCGACGACGTCTCCTTCAGCGTGGAGCCAGGCAGGTTCACCGGCTTCGTGGGGGGCAACGGTGCCGGCAAGACCACCACCATGCGCATGATCATGGGCCTGCTGCAGCCCAATGCAGGGGAGGTGTTGTGGGACGGCAAGCCCATCACCACCAGGGTGCGGGCGCAGTTCGGGTACATGCCCGAGGAGCGCGGCCTGTACCCGAAGCAGCCGATACTCACCCAGCTCGTCTACCTCGGGGAGTTGCACGGCATGTCCCGCAGCGAGGCACGCGAAGCGGCCGGTGCCCTCATGGACCGGTTCGGTCTGGGTGAACGGACGAAGGACAAGCTGGAGACGTTGTCGCTCGGCAACCAGCAGCGCGTCCAGATCGCGGCAGCCGTCATCGCTCAACCCATCGGCCTCGTGCTGGACGAGCCGTTCAACGGCCTCGATCCCGACGCCGTCGACGAGATGTTCGCCCTGCTCAGCGAGTTCACCAAGCGGCAGGTGCCGGTGCTGTTCTCCTCGCACCAACTGGACCTCGTGGAGCGTCTGTGCGACGACATCGTCATCCTCGCCAAGGGGAAGGTCGTGGCCGACGGCCCCGTCGACAGTCTTCGCCGCGCCGGCGAGACGCACCACCGCATTCGCACCGAGTCCGACCTCGGTTGGCTCCGGGACCACGCCGGCGTGCAGGTCCTCGACCTCGACGGCGCGGAGGCGTCCGTCGTCTTCGCCGACGTCGCCGCCGAACAGGCAGTGCTCGCCGAGGCCATGCAACGCGGTCCCGTGCGGGCCTTCGGCCCCACCATCCGTCCCCTCAGCGACATCTACAGGGAGATCACACGATGAGTTACCCAGCCCCGTCCATGCCATGGTGGATCGTCGCCCGCCGCGAGATCATGGCCAAGCTCACCCAGAAGGCGTTCTGGATCTCCACGATCGTCGTGGTGGTGATCCTGATCGGCAGCTTCTTCTTCACCTTCCTGTTCGCCAACTCCCAGGACAAGATGACCGTCGGGGTCACCGACGAGGCAGGGGCCCAGGTGGTGGCCCTGGCGGCGCAGAGCAGTGGCCGCGACATCCAGTCCTCCACCCTGCCACAGGACGAGATCCGGGCCGCCGTGGAGGACGGCGACATCGAGGCGGGCCTGGTACGCACCGATGACGGGTGGGATCTGCTCGTGGACAGCATCGAGACGAACGTGGGCGACGTCCAGCAGGCCGTCTCGACCTACATGACGAACCAGAACGCCCGCGAACTGGGCATTGATCCTGCAGCCCTCCAGAAGGGCTCCAACGTCACGCTGCAGCTCACCGGGGAACAGGTGGAGCAGGACGCCGCCATCGCCCTTGTCACAGGTCTGGTGTTCTCGGTGCTGTTCTTCATGTCCGCCCTCACCTACGGATTGCAGATCGCACAAAGTGTCGTGGAGGAGAAGGAGTCGCGCATCGTGGAGATCCTCACGGCTGCCGTGCCGACGCGCCACCTGCTGATCGGCAAGGTGCTGGGCAACACCATCATGGCCATGGGGCAGCTGCTCATCTTCCTCACCGTCGGGGTCATCGGCATCTCCCTCACGGAGTTCGGGAAGTTCCTGCCCCTGCTGGCACCCAACATCGGCTGGTTCATCGTCTTCTTCCTCGTCGGGTTCGCCGCCCTCAGCTGCCTGTGGGCGGCCACGGGTGCCATGGCCACCCGTGTCCAGGACCTGAACAACACCACCATGCCCCTGACGTTCATCCTCATGGGGGTCTACTTCGCCGGTTTCCTGGCCCGTGGGACCGCAGCCCAGGTCCTGAGCTACGTCCCCATCGTCTCCAGCGTGATCATGCCGCAGCGGCTGCTCTCCGGGCAGTCCACGTGGATCGACGCCGTCATCGCGCTGGTGCTGTGCCTGATCTTCATGGGCGCCGCCATTCTGGTGGGCGCGCAGATCTATCGCCGCGGCATCCTGAAGACCTCGGGGATCCTGAACCTCAAGGAGGCCTTCAGCAGGGCCGGGTGATCGGCCCCGTCCCCGGAGACACAGACGAAGGCCCCCGTCGCACATGCGACGGGGGCCTTCATCTGTGCTCTGATGCTCAGTGCTGGTAGTCGCCCCGGTAGTACTCCAGGACCCAACCGGACAACGCCCAGATGCCGACGCCGATGCCCACCAGGGTGATCCACGGCTGTTCCACGCCGGGGCCCAGGAAGATCAGCGTGACGACGAGTGCACCCATGATGGGCCACGCGCTCTGCGGCGGGAAGAAGCCGACTTCGCCGGCACCCTCGTAGACCTCCGCGTCGCGGCGGTCCTCCGGGCGTGGGTCGAAGCCGCGGGCAGCAATCGCCAGATAGCCGGCGATCATGGCGCCCAGCACACCGGCGAAGCCCAGCACGAAGGTCCCAGCCACCTCATGAGCCATGAACCAGTAGATGGGGGTCACCACCGCGAAGAAGACGGCAATGAATGCGAAGACGAGCTTCTCTGGCCTCACGTGAGTTGTCCTTCCGCGATTTTGGACTCGTCGTTCTCATCGAAGAGTTCGGCGAACTCCGCTTCGTCCTCCTCCGCCAGGTCCGGGTGGGACAGGTCGAAGGCGGGGTGCATCGAACGGATGCGGGGCAGGGAGTCGAAGTTGTGACGCGGCGGCGGGCACGAGGTGGCCCACTCCAGCGTACGGCCCCAACCCCAGGGATCGTTGACCTCAACCTTCGGGGACTTGCGAGTGATCCAGACGTTCCACAGGAACGGGAGCATGGAGATGCCCAGCAGGAACGCGCCAAACGTGGAGACCTGGTTCAGGAAGGTGAAGCCCTCCCATGCGCCGTAGTCAGCGATGCGTCGCTGCATGCCTGCCACACCCAGCCAGTGCTGGACGAGGAAGGTGATGTGGAAACCGAAGAACAACAGCCAGAAGTGCACCTTGCCCCAGGTCTCGTTCAGCATGTGGCCGGTGAACTTGGGCCACCAGTAGTAGTACCCGGCGAACATCGCGAACACCACGGTGCCGAACACCACGTAGTGGAAGTGCGCCACCACGAAGTAACTGTCGGTGACGTGGAAGTCCAACGCTGGGCTCGCCAGGATGATGCCGGTGAGGCCACCGAACAGGAACGTGACCAGGAAACCGATGGCGAACAGCATCGACGCCGTCAGGGATATGGATCCTCGCCAGAGGGTTCCGATCCAGTTGAAGAACTTCACCCCCGTCGGGATCGCGATCATGAACGTCATGAACGAGAAGAACGGCAGGTTGACGGCGCCGGTGGCGAACATGTGGTGCGCCCACACCGACATCGACAGGGCGCCGATGGCCAGCGTCGCGAACACCAGGCCGTAGTAGCCGAACACGGGCTTGCGGCTGAAGACACTCAGGACTTCGGTGATGATGCCGAAGAACGGGATGGCAATGACGTAGACCTCGGGGTGCCCGAAGAACCAGAACAGGTGCTGCCACAGGACGGCGCCCGCGTGGCTGGCGTCGAAAATGTGGGCACCCAGGACGCGGTCGGCGCCGAGGACGAGCAGGCCCGCACCCAGCACGGGGAAGCAGATGAGGACCATGAGCGACGTCACCAGGATGTTCCACGTGAAGATCGGCATCCGGAACATCGTGAGCCCGGGGGCGCGCATGGTGATGATGGTGGTGGTGAAGTTCACGGCGCCGAGGATGGTCGACAGACCCAGGATGTAGAGGCCCATCACCCACAGGTTGGATCCGAAACCCGGAGAGTTGATGGCGTCACTGAGGGGGGCGTAGGCGAACCAGCCGAAGCTGGCGGCGCCGCCCGGCATCAGGAAGCCGACGCAGGCCATGAGGGACCCGAACACATACAGCCAGAAGGAGAAGGCGTTGAGACGCGGGAACGCCACGTCAGGGGCGCCGATCTGCAACGGGATCAGCGCGTTGGCGAAGCCCGCGAACAGTGGCGTCGCAAACATCAGCAGCATGATGGTGCCGTGCATGGTGAAGAACTGGTTGTAGGTCTCGTAGTTCAGGAACTGCACACCCGGGTTGGCGAGCTCGGCGCGGATGAACAGCGCCAGGACACCACCGAACATGAAGAAAATCATCGTGGTGACGAAGTACATGTTGCCGATGACCTTGTGGTCGGTCGACGTCATGTACTTCACCACCTTCGTGCCGAGGGCGGTGTCGGCGACACGCACCGGGCGCGCCTCCGCCTGCGTGGCAACTCGAGCGGTCTGGGTGGTCACTGCTGGTCCTCCTCGGCCTCGGTGTTCGGAAGCGTGTTGACGGAGCTGTTGGGGACAAGCACCTCGCCGGCGTTGCCGTTGGCGGCGAGTTCCTTCACGTGTGCGTTGTAGTCCTCTTCACTGACGATGTGCACCTTGAACAACATCAGGGAGTGGTACGTGCCGCACAGCTCAGCGCACTTGCCGTCGTACGTGCCGATCCGGTTGGGGGTCACGTCGAACGAGTTGGGATGGCCGGGAATGACGTCCATCTTGAAGTAGAAGCTCGGCACCCAGAACGAGTGGATCACATCGGCGGAGTTCAGGTTGAAACGGACCTTCTGGTCCACCGGCAGGTACAGGTCCGGGATCTCCTGCAGCGTGCCCACGTCGTGGGCATTGGTGCCGATGGCCGGGTTGTCCTGCTCCATGTAGTTGAACGTCCACGACCACTTCTGGCCGATCACGTTGACCGTGACGTCCGGTTCACCGTCCTGGGACACGAGGGCATCCTGCGCCCTGACCGTGTAGAAGAACAGGACACCGATGATCAGGAACGGAACGAGGGTGTACAACAGTTCCAGAGGAAGGTGGTACTTGGTCTGCCGGGGGGCGGGCCGATCACCGTCGCGGCGGCGGTAGACGATCACGGCCCAGCCGATCAGCCCCCACACGATGCCTCCGATGATGAAGGCCGCGATCCACATGCCGATCCACAGGTTGCTCATGTTGGAACCCTCGGCAGACGCCTGCACCGGAAGCCCCAGCCGGGCGCCCTGGCCTGAGCAGCCAGCAAGCGCCACCAGGGCCACCGTCGACAGGGCTGCGGCCGACCGGCGTCCGACACGTCCCAACCGGGACTTGCCCGCTACTTCCACACTCACCAGTTGCCTTTCGTCGAGCGTTCTCGCCGCCTGCCCCTGAGGGTTTTCGCGACGGGCTGTCACTGAGACCCAAAGGATAACGCAAAAGGCCACCCCACGGCACTTGTACCAGACGGGGTGGCCCTGTTGCACTGCGGGTCAGCTAAGCGGACTTCAGTGGAAGGAGTCACCGCAGGCGCATGAACCGCCCGCGTTGGGGTTGTCGATGGTGAACCCCTGCTTGTCGATGGTGTCTGCGTAGTCGATGCTGGCGCCTCCCAGGTAGGGGCCGCTCATCTTGTCCGTGACGACCTTGACGCCGTCGTAGTCGTTGACGACGTCACCGTCCAGGTCGCGATCGTCGAAATAGAGCTGGTAGCGCAGACCGGAGCAGCCGCCCGGCTGCACGGCGATACGCAGGCGGAGGTCGTCGCGACCCTCGGTCTGCAGCAGCGCACGCACCTTGTCGACGGCGACGTCGGTGAGGATGACGCCCGTTGTTACAGCTTGTGTGTCGGTCACAGTGGCTCCAATTGTGGGTGAAGTGATGTTGACTGGCCCGAGTTTACGCGCTGTAGCGCTGCCACCGAAATACCCTGTCCGGCAATCACCAGATCCACGATCTGGCCACGCGGGCGGCCACGTCCGCAACCTGCGCAGGGATGGGCTCGTCCTCGCCTGCACCCTCCAGAACGGGGTGCGCCGATTCGATGCCCGCCAGCCGGAGTTCCCGCGAGGAGACGAAGTTGCGTCCCACGACGGCAATCACCGGACGCAGCGCCTCAGTTGCCAGGCGTGCGACCTCCTTCACGACGTCCCCGCCAACGGCGTGGAAGTCGAGTACGGAGGCACCGGTGACGGTGAGGTCCGCGGCCTTCATGGTGGCGGTGACGTCGAAACCGTCGACGCAGACGTCGATGCCGGATGCGACACGGCCGCCCAAGGCCAGGACGATGGCGCCCACGCCGTCAGCCGCGCCCGCACCCGGTGCCGTGCCGTCCAGGCCAAGGTCCTTCAGCCACGCGGAGGCGAGTGCGTCACTGGACAGTGTGTCGGCCAGGTCGCCTCCCTCGAGTCGGCCACGCTCCGCCACGACCCCCATGAGTCCCGTGAGGGCTGACCGTTGCTGGCCGGATCGCACCACAGCCACCACATCGCGATGCGGCGCTGCTGCGCGCAACGCCTCAAGCCGGTGGCGATCCACCTGCACGAGCTCCGCCCATGCATGGCGTGTCAGCCCTGTGAGGTCGAGGTACAGGGACGCCCCTGCCGTCGACAGCGCGTCGAGGGCGTCCTGCAGCGTGGCAGGCTGCACGACGACGGCGTCAGCGTCGAATGCGGAGACGGCGTCCGGGAACCAGGGCCCGCCGTCGACCAGCGGCACGACAGCCACTTGTGCCCCCGCGTCAGCGAAGGCCCCTCCGATGATCTCCGACGCGTCCCGGGGGCCGACGCCCGCCATGGCGTCGGCTGCCACGAGAACTCTCAAGGACGGACGTCCTCGCCCTCATGGGTGTCGGGAATCAACCCGTAGAACTCCTTGGTGCTGTCGAGCAGCGCCTGAACCTCCTCGACCGTGGCCTCGGGGTCGGGCAGCACGAGGTCTGACTCCACGATGACGTCGTCGGGGACGGGGGTGCCCACCTTCTGCACCCCGGCCACCAGCTCCGCCAGCGCGGCGCTGAGTGCTGTCTGGTCTCCGGCTGCGACGGCCCTCTCAACGGTTTCGTCGATGCCGTTCAGCGCCAGGAGCTCGTCAGGTTCCATCGACCACTGGCCGAGTCCCATGATGCGGATGATCATGCCTGCTCCCCCTGCGTCCTGTCGGTGGTGACGGTGGTCTCCGGTGCGTCGATCTGCGGGGTCGCGGGGGCGCCACCCGTCAGCTGGGCGCGCATCGCAGCCAGTTCGTTCTCCACCGAGGTGTCGGACGCCAGAGCGTCCAGCTCGCGTGTGATGTCGTCCTTGTAGGTGCCGGACGGGTCCTCCAGCGCACCAGAGGCCAGCAACTCGTCCACCGCTGAAGCGCGTGCCTGCAATTGCAGTGTCTTGTCCTCAGCACGCTGGATCGCGAGGCCCACGTCGCCCATCTCCTCCGAGATGCCCGAGAACGCCTCGTTGATCCGGGTCTGCGCCTCGGCGGCGGAGTAGGTGGCCTTGATGGTCTCCTTGCGGGTCCGGAAGGCGTCAACCTTGGCCTGGAGGCGGGAGCTGGCGCGTACCAGCTTCTCCTCCTCGCCCTGAAGCTGCGCGTGCTGCGTCTGCAAGTCGGAGAGCTGCTCCTGCAGCCCCGCCTTCCGGGTCAACGCCTCCCGCGCCAGGTCCTCGCGGTTGGCCTCGAGTGCACGCTGCGCGGACACCTGGAGACGCTCCACCTCGGAGTTCATCTTCTGCGCCTGGAGTTCCACGCGCTTGCGGCTCGTGGCGACGTCTGCCACACCACGTCGCACCTTCTGGAGGAGGTCCAGCTGACGCTGGTAGGAGTAGTCGAGGGTCTCCCGAGGGTCCTCATACTTGTCGAGTGCCTTGTTCGCCTTGGTCTTGAACATCAAGGCGATGCGCTCAAAAATGCCTGCCACGAGATAGTCCTTCCACATCTGTTGCCGGAGGGTCCCACGGTACCCTCATGACGCGTCCGCCGTGGGCCCCAGCACCCTGATGGAACCCTGGTCATTCCCTCTGGTTTAGACTGGGGGTTGCACGCCACACCCTTTCGCCCGCCCTGAGCGCAGGGGTTCCGATGTTTCTGGAAGGACACCCGGTGGGACTGTTCCGCCCCTACGAGCGCAAAGCCGCCGACGCGCCAGGCACCGCCCCGCAGGAGAAGGCGACCGGCAGCAGCCGGATCTCCTCCCTGACACCCAAGGGCGAGAAGCGGGCGGTGGCCACGGCAACCTCCCCGGCCACGGCCCCCACCGTCGAGGCCCCCGCCGGGCCCAGAGTCGTGACGCGCACCCCGCAGAAGAAGGAGGGTGCCACCCCCACGCGCAGGCAGGCCGAGGCGGATCGCATGCAGCGACTTCACCCCAACCTGAGCAAGTCGGAGCAGCGACGCGCCGACCGCGACTCCCGCTACAAGTCCCGGGTTGACACCTGGGACAAGGTGGAGAACTCACCGGAGCGAACCCTCCTGCGTGACTACATCGACGTGCGGTGGACCATCACCGAGTTCATGCTTCCCGCCATGCTCGTCCTCATGGCCGGTGTGGCGGCCACCACGCGCTGGCTCGGTGTGAGCACCTACCTGGCACTGGGTCTGTGGGTGCTGTTGGGCCTGTCCTTCATCAACACCGCTGTCATGTGGTCGGGATTCAAGAAGGTCCTGGCCCAGCGGGTGCCCAACGCCTCCAAGCGCGGCCTTCTGATGTACATGTTCAACCGTTCGCTCATGATCCGTCGCTTCCGTCGCCCTGGCCCGAGGGTGGCCCGCGGGGCATCGATCTGATGGCGTACTGGTGGAAGCCGGGCTCCGGTTCGTACTCCCCCGAGTCGCTGCAGAAGGAGGGCCTCATGCCCCGGTTCGAGGACCAGGGGCGGGCAGAGGAGTGGCTGTCGTCGTTCTTCGCGGACCTCGTGGAGTGCGGCGTCGCCGACGTCACGCTGTACGAGGAAGAGCGCCCGGTCTACGGGCCGATGTCGCTGGACGCCTGAGCCGACGCCTCCCGTGGTTGCCCCCGCAACGCCACGGCCACGCCGAACCCTGCGGCCGCCAACCCCAGAACCACCACGACAGGGGCCGACTGGCGGGCGGCCGCCACGCGTTCCTCGTAGGTCTGGGTGCGGGTCGTCTCCACGTCGGTGTAGCTGGAATAGCTGCACACGTCGCCGGGGCCCATCTGCTCGCCGCGGCACTGTGTGGACGGGGCGACCCACGTCGCAACCCCCCACGCGGCAAGTGCCAACGCAGCAATCACGAACGCCCACAGCGCAACCCGTCTCGTCACGGGGGCAAAGCTACCCGCCGCACCCCTGAACCCCCAACCGGCGAACCGATGGGTAGGCTGATGCCGTGACTCGAAACAACCCGAACCTCAGCCTGTCGAAGAACATTGAGCGCGACGCCGACATCGTCGTCCTGGGCCTCACGGCGGTCGGCGGGGAGCCGACACTGGTGGGAGCCACCAGCGACCTCGAGAAGTCCTATCAGAAGGCTTTCGGCACACCGCTGAGAACACTCGCCCTGGCGCTCGGCGGCTTGACGAGGCTGGAAGCCACCGTGGTGCTTCCACCCGCCAACCAGCGCGTGGTCATCGTGGGCCTCGGTGACGCCGACGTGACGCCCGACCAGTTGCGTCGCGCCGTCGGAGCCGCCCTGCGTGCCGCCTCGAAGATCCCGGACGCCGTGGGGCTGAAGGTGTCGGTGTCCCTGGAACTGGCCGGCCCCGAGTTGGTCCAGGCGGCCGCGGAGGGCGCCATCCTCGGCGCCTACGAGCCCGAGAAGTTCTCCACGGTCGCACGCTCCCCCAGGGTGGCCGCGGTCACGGTCGTCTCGGCAGGTCGCACGGACGTGCGCGGGGCCCTCGACGCGGCCCGCGTGGTGTCCGACGCTGTGTGTCAGGCCCGCGACTGGACCAACACGCCCCCCAACCTGCTGCCACCGGCAGTGTTTGCCGAGGCCGCGAGGACAAGCCTCCGTGACGAGCGTGTCACCGTCGAGGTTCTGGACGAGAAGGCGCTCGAGAAGGGCGGCTACGGCGGCATCCTCGCCGTCGGCGGGGGTTCCGCCAACCGCCCGCGACTCGTGCGGATGCAGTACGCCCCCCGCGGCGCATCATTCCACCTGGCACTGGTGGGCAAGGGCATCACCTTCGACTCCGGCGGCCTGGACATCAAGCCCGCCGGGCAGATGGCGGGGATGAAGTACGACATGTCCGGTGCCGCAGCCGTGATCTCAGCCGTGGGTGCCATCGCGGCGCTGGGTCTGAAAATCAAGGTCACGGCCTACGCCGCCATGGCCGAGAACATGCCGTCCGGCACCTCCTACCGCTCCGGCGACGTCATGACCATGTTCGACGGTCAGACCGTGGAGAACTACAACACCGACGCCGAGGGTCGCATCGTGATGGCGGACGCCATCGCCCGCGCAGCTCTTGACGGGCCCCAGATGATCGTCGACGTCGCCACCCTCACGGGCGCCTGCATGGTCGCCCTGGGAATGCGCGTGGGTGGGCTCATGGCCAGCGATGACGAGACGGCTGATCGCCTGCTGGATGCTGCCGAGGCGGGCGGCGAGGAGTTCTGGCAACTGCCCATCACCGACGAGATCCGTTCCCAACTCGAATCCTCCGTGGCCGACATGCGCTCCGGGGGCAAGAACCGCTACGGCGGAGCACTGGCTGCCGGTGCGTTCCTGCAGCGGTTCGTTCCCGAGGGCGTTGCATGGGGCCACCTCGACATCGCCGGGCCGGCGAACAACGAGGACGGCGAGTACGGCTACACGCCCAAGGGCGGAACAGGGGTGGCAGTACGCACCCTGGTCGCGCTGGCGCGTCAGCTCGCGGGCTGACGCCCGGCGTCACGCGTGGGGGGTCCGCTGGCTCCGGTGGCGGACCCCGTACTCACGCATCCGGCTGGGGTACGGGACGACGCCCGCATCGTAGGCGGGGATGTCGTGGCCAGCGGCGAAGTCGTACCCGTAGTCGATGGACGGGAGGGCGCGCCGGGTCGATTCGCCGTCGGCAGCCACGAGAAGGATGGACGGTTTGTTGAAGCTGGTGGGCTGCTCCAGCCACGCCTCCACGCCTCGCCGGGTGGTCACGAAACTCGACAGGTGATCCCGGAGGACGTCGGGGACCTCACGGGCGTCCCGGGCCACCTGCGCCTGCTGCTTTTTCCTGCTGAACCAACCCACGCCCCCCAGTATGCCGTGACTTCCCACAGTGGCCCTATACGGGGACCCGGACGCAGCCATCCCCGCCCTGCCGAGGCAGGACGGGGATGGCTGGTCAGCGAGTAGCGGAATCAGTTGCCGGTGGACGGCAGGCCGGGGTTGGTCGGCCGCGTCGGCGAGGCCGTGGCGCTCGGCTGGGGCGAGGCGGACGGGGCGAGCGTCGGGGTCGCTGAGGCGGAGACCGACGGGGACGGGCTGGGCTCGGGGGTGGTGGCCCCACAAATGCTCAGCTCGGCGGAGACGGAGTCGTCGCCGCCGGTGATCTCGACGGTGTAGGTGCCGCACTCGAGGTCCTCGGGGAACACGACGTCGCCCGTGACGGAGAAGTCGTCGGCAGCGGTTCCGAGCGCGCTCGAGTACACGGAGACCTCGGAGCCCGACGGGATGACAGCCAGGGTCACGGCAGTGCCCGGCAGGAAGTCGCCCGCTGTGATGCTGACGGTCTCACCGGTGTGGAACGTGTCCGGCTCGGCCTCGAGGTAGCTCGCACCGAAGACGGTGACGGTGTCGCTGGCGGAGGTGACGGCCTCGTCGGAACCCTCGGCGGGGGTGCAGGTGACGGAGAAGTCATACACCGTTCCGGCTTCGAGTTCCTTGTAGCCGAATTCAGCCGTCCAGGGGAGACCGCCCTCGATGACCGTCTCGCTCAGCGAGGGCTCACCGTTTTCCATCAAGTCCAGGGTTGAACCGACGCTGCACCCATCAATGGTGACCGTGACGCTTTCGCCTGGAACGACGTAGTTGGGGGCGATGACAAGGGTGACGGGGGCAGCGTTGGCGACGCTGACGGCGCCGGCGAACACGGCGAGGCCGGCCAGTGCGCTGGCGCTGGTGAGCGCGCCGACCTTCTTGAAGAGCTTCACGTTGCTGGGACTCCTGGGGGGATGCGTGGGTGCGGGCCGAGTGACCCGGGCAAGAGAATAGCGGTTGACAGGCACCTTTGGCATCACGGGGCGCGCGGCAGAGCCCATTGCCCCTGTTGCGCGCACTCACCGTGCCCGGCCCCCGGAGGCGCCCGTGACAGACTGACGTCCATGAGTCAGGAATTCGACGTCGTCATCCTCGGTGCCGGGTCAGCCGGCTACGCCTGCGCCCTGCGCGCCGCACAGTTGGGCCTGTCCGTGGCCCTGGTCGACGAGGGGCCAGTGGGTGGCACCTGCCTGCACCGCGGTTGCATACCCACCAAGAGCTGGCTGCAGGCCGCCAAGGTGAGGCAGAGCGTCATCTCAGCCTCCGCCTTCGGGATCGGGGCCACGCTGGGCGACGTCGACGCGGCTGCCGTCCTGGGCTACGCCACCGGCGTCGTGGGTCAGCTGCACAAGGGCCTCCAGGGGCTGATCGCCTCCCGCGGCATCAAGCTGGTCAACGCCCGCGGCTCCCTGGTGACGGACCAGCGCGGGCCGGGCATCGACGTGGACGGGTCCGTGCTGCGTGCCCGCGCCGTCGTGATCGCCACCGGCGCGGAACCCATCACCCTGGGGCTTGCCGTGGACGGCACCCGGATTCTGACGAGCTGGGATGCACTCCAGCGCTCGACGCTGCCCGAGCGGGCCATCGTGCTGGGGGGCGGGGTCATCGGGGTGGAGTTCGCGTCGATGTGGGCCGACCTCGGCGTGGCCGTGACACTCGTGGAGGCAACCCCGTCGCTCCTCCCCACCGAGGAACCTGACCTGGCCAAAGTCCTGCAGGCTGCACTGGTCAAACGCGGCGTGGACGTCTTGTTGTCCTGTCCCATCACAGCTGCCCACGCCACCGATTCCGGCGTCCGCGTGGAACTGGGCGGTGACACGCTGGAGGCGGACGTGCTGCTGGTGGCGGCCGGGCGCCGACCCATGCTGGAGGGAATCGGCCTCGACGAGGCCGGGGTGAAACGTGCCGGGGCGCACATCAGCGTGGACAGCTCACTGCGCACGAGCGTCAAGGGCGTCTATGCCGCCGGCGACGTCGTCCGGGGACCGCAGCTCGCCCACCGCGGCTACGCGCACGGCCTGTTCCTGGCCGAACACATCGCCCACACCCAGGGCAAGCATTCGTCCCGCACCACCCTGTGTGCCGACAGCGACATCGCCCGCATCACCTACTCGCATCCGCAGGTGGCCTCGGTGGGTCTCACCACGACGCAGGCCGAGGCGGAGGGACCCGTCGAGGTGGCGGACTACCCGCTGCGCGGCAATGGTCGGGCGCTGATGTCCCGGCCACCGGGTGAGCGAGAGACCGGGCTGGTGCGCGTGATACGTCGCAGTGGCGGCGAGATCCTCGGCGTTCACGCAGTCGGCGACGACGTGGCGGAACTCATCGCCGAGGGAGCACTCCTGGTGGGCTGGGGCGCAACACCCGAGGACCTGCGCGACATCGTCCATCCCCACCCCACCCTGTCCGAGGCATTGGCGGAGGCGAACCTGAAGTTGGCGGGCAGTCCCCTGCACATGCACTCCTGACAGGGGATAGTGTTGCTGGGGAGAACACTCCAGGTCCGCGAAGGAGCAATTGTCACCATGTCAACCGAAGTAACGCTGCCGGCATTGGGCGAATCCGTCACTGAAGGAACCGTCTCCCGATGGTTGAAGGCCGTCGGAGAAACCGTCGAGGTCGACGAACCCCTGCTGGAAGTTTCCACCGACAAGGTCGACACCGAAATCCCGTCACCCGTGGCGGGCACGCTGCTCGAGATCCGCTTCGAGGAGGATGACATCGCCGAGGTCGGCGCCGTCCTCGCCATCGTCGGCGACGCCGCCGACGCGGGAGGTTCGGACTCATCCGACGATTCCCCCTCCGCCGAGGACTCCTCCCAGCAGGACGAGGCACAGGCACAAGAAGTCCCCGAGGACGCCACACAGGAGGCCGCTGACGGCGCCCTGGCGAAGGCCGCGGACGACGTCGAGGGTGACTCCTCGACCCCGGCCTCCGGCGGCTCCGGCACCGAGGTGACACTGCCCGCGTTGGGTGAGTCCGTCACCGAGGGCACCATTTCTCGCTGGCTCAAGGAGGTGGGCGAGGCCGTGGAAGTCGATGAGCCTCTCCTGGAGGTTTCCACCGACAAGGTCGACACCGAGATCCCCTCCCCCGTCGCGGGCACGCTCCTGGAGATCCGTTTCAAGGAGGACGACGTCGCCGAGGTGGGCGCCGTTCTGGCCGTCGTCGGTGCAGCCGACGCCGGGGCCAGGGTCGAACCCGCCGCCGAGCCCGAGCAGAAGCAGGCAACCCCGAAGGCTGCCCCGACGCAGGCCGGCACAGATCCCGAAGACGTGAAGCCGAGCAAGACGCCTCCCGCCGAGGTTGCCGACGAGGCGCCACAGGAAAAGGCACCCTCCAAGCCCGCTGCGAAGCCGTCGCAGGAGCAGTCGCCCGCCGTTCGGGCGGCTGTGGCCCGCCGGGCCGCCGAAGCCGACGGGGACGCCACCTACGTCACCCCGCTCGTGCGCAAGCTCGCACGCGAGCACGATGTGGACCTCACATCGGTGAAGGGCACCGGTGTGGGCGGCCGTATCCGCAAGCAGGACGTGCTCGCCGCTGGGGAGGCAGCCAAGGAAGCCGCGAAGCAGGCAGCAGCCAAGCCTGCAGCCTCGGCAGCAGCCGACAGGCCCTCCGCGCAGCCGGCCCCCGCGGCCAAGCCGGAGGTGCGCGGCACCACGGAGAAGCTCAGCCGTCTGCGGAAGACCATCGCCAACCGCATGGTCCACTCCCTGCAGGTGTCGGCGCAGCTGACTGCGACCGTGGAGGTGGACGTCACGGCCATCAGCCGCATCCGTGCGGTGGCCAAGGACGACTTCAAGAAGCGCGAGGGTGCATCACTGTCGTACCTGCCGTTCATCACCATGGCGGCCATCGAGGCGCTCAAGGCGTTCCCCGTGATCAACGCCCGTATTGACACCGACGCCGGCACCGTCACCTACGCCGACGGCGAGCACATCGGCATCGCCGTCGACACGGAGAAGGGCCTGCTCGTCCCCGTCATCAAGGACGCCGGGGATCTCAACCTCACCGGACTGGCCAAGAAGATCGGTGACCTCGCTGCCCGCACACGCGCCAGCAAGGTGGGGCCGGACGAGTTGTCCGGTAGCACATTCACCATCACGAACTACGGGTCAGCAGGCACGCTGTTCGACACGCCCATCGTCAACCAGCCCGAGGTGGCCATCCTCGGCACCGGCGCACTGGTGAAGCGCCCAGTGGTGGTGAAGGATCAGTTCGGCCAGGACGTCATCGCGGTCCGCGACATGATGTACCTCTCCATGAGCTACGACCATCGACTCGTCGACGGTGCGCTCGCCGCCCGTTTCCTCAGCCACGTCAAGGCTCGCCTCGAAGAGGGCGACTTCGGCGGGGAACTGGGCCTGTAACACCCGGACATCCACCACGAGATACCACGGCCGGCGCGGGATCCCCGCGCCGGCCGTTTTTTCTCAGATTCTTCAGCTCCAAGTATTGACTCCGGATATTTGTCGGGCGGAGACTGGGAGCCCACGGCAAGCAACGACGCACCCAGTCCTCCCAGAGGATCCCGCCGAGCCTCCCCCTCCTCCGGCGCCGCCTGCGACGCCGCATGCCCCGTCACTTTTCTGGAGGCGTCATGAGGAAAATGCGTTACGCAGTCGCGGCCCTGGCCGCAGTGGGTTTGTTCGTGGCCACACCGACGATGGCCGGTGCACACGGCAAGGACTCACCCACGCTGCACACAACGGTCGTGTCGACGGCGCTCGCCGCCCCCTTCAACCTGGAGGTCACGTCGCGGGGAATCCTCGTCGCGGACGGCGGCCTGAACCTCATCGGAAAGGTGGCACGGCACGGCTCCATCACCACGCTGGCCAAGGATCAGCCCGGCGCCTCCGGCGTGGCCCTCTCCCGTAACGGGCGGACCATGGCGTTCACGACCACGGTGAGCGATCCCGGCAGCTTCATCAACACCGAGAGCGGCTTGAACATCTGGGGGCCGCGGGGGCACAAGACGTACGTGGACACGCATGCCTTCGAGGTGAAGAACAATCCCGACAAGGTGATCCACTACGGCGTCAAGAATCCCAGCAAGTGCGTCACCGATGCGCTCACCGCAGCCGGGTTGCCCGTCACCTACACCGGTGAGGTGGATTCCCATGCCTACTCGGTGGCCGCCTACGGCGACGGTTGGGTGGTCGCGGATGCCGGCGCCAACGTTGTGTGGAAGGTTGACCGTCGCGGCAGGCTCAGCACTCTGGCGGTCCTGCCGGCACAGCCTCTGAAGATCACAGCCGAGCAGGCCGGGGCGCTGGGCCTGCCTGCGTGCGTCGTGGGGATCACGTACAACTTCGAGTCGGTGCCCACCGACGTCGAGGTGGGCCGGGACGGCGCGCTCTACGTGACCACACTGCCGGGCGGGCCTGAATCGCCGGTGCTGGGGGCTCGCGGGTCGGTCTATCGACTCAATGCCAACGGCAAGCATCTGAAGACCGTGGCGACCGGATTCCTCGGCGCCACAAACCTCGCGCTGGCGCCCAACGGCGACATCTATGTGGCGGAGCTCTTCGGTGGGAAGATCTCCGTGGTGCACCACGGCAAGGTATCCACGTTCCTCGAACTGCCCGGCGTCGTGGCAGTGGAGACGTGCGGCAGGTCCGTCTGGGCCGCCACACTCGGCGACGAGGAGTCCCAGGCTCCCGGCACCATCGTGGAGATCACCCGACGCGGTAAGTGACGCACCGCCCCTCGCCCCGTGGCGGCGTGCACCCCTTCCCCATCAGGGCGGGGGTGCACGCCGCATTCCACGGGTGGCCGACACTTTTGCAGCTCCCAGGGTGTATCGCGTCACCCCAGGACTGCCCGCTCCATCACTTCTCACCCACTGTGGGGGCAGGCACCTTGCTTGATGTGCGGGCCAATTGCCACAATGCGCTGCCGGCAAAAAGGGCCACGGCCACCCACACGAGCGCAAAACCGACCCAGCGCTCCGGTGGCATGGGCTCGTGGAAGACGAGCCATCCCAGAAGGAACTGCCCGATGGGCGCGATGTACTGGATCATCCCCAGGGTCACGAGACGGACGCGCCGCGCACCTGCCGCGAACAGCAGGAGCGGGATGGCCGTGATGGGGCCGGCCGCCATCATGAGCAGGCCGTAGGGGGAGGCGACTTCCACGGTTGAGCCGCCCGAGAGGGTCAGCCACACCAGATAGGCCACCATCACGGGGGCCACGGTGGCCGTCTCCACGGTCAGCCCTGAGAGCGCCGTCACCTTGGCCCCCACCTGTTTCTTGACGAGCGAGTACACCCCGAAGGTGCTGGCGACCCCGAACGCGATCCAGGGGACCTTGCCGTACCCGAGGGCGAGGACGACGCAGGCCACAACACCCACCACGAACGCCACCCACTGCACCCGGCTCATGGTTTCCCGCAGCACCACCACGCCGAGGACAGCGGCCACCAACGGGTTGATGAAGTACCCCAGCGCAGCATCCAGGGTGCGTCCGGAGTTCACCCCCACCACGTACACGGTCCAGTTCACGGTCACCAACACCCCAGCGGCCACCAGCATCAGAGCAGTGCGACGTTGCGCCAGCAAGCCCCTCACGTCGCGCCAGCCGCCCACCACCGCGAGGATGAGCACGCAGAACACGAGCGAACAGACCACGCGGTAGCCGATGATCTCCAGTGGGCCGGAGCGGGCCAGCAACGTGAAATAGAGCGGAAACAGCGACCACAGCAGGTAGGCGGCTGCGCTGTAGACAACTCCGGCTCTCACCCCTGCATCATGGCACCCAACACCGTCGGATCATTCCGGTGGACAGCCCAGCAGGTGCTGTGTGATCTGCGCGAGAGATCCGTGCGCCACCCCCAGGCAGGTGTCGGCAGCGCCGTAGTAGAGGCGCAGAGCGTCGCCTTCCACCACCACGCCGCAGGGAAACAGCACCCCGGGGACGTCGCCGATCCGCTCATAGTCCTCATGTGGGCTGAGTAGCCATTCCTGGGTGCGGTGGGTCACGATGGCCGGATCCTCGAGGTCGAGAAGGACGGCCCCCACCCGGTACAGGTCCCCTGCCACCGCTTCGCGGACCCCGTGGTAGAACGCCAACCACCCGTGCTCCGTCCAGATGGCCGGAGTTCCCATGCCGATGCGTTTGCAGTCCCAGAAGTTGCCCATCCGGGGGCCCATGACCCGCCGCTCATCCGACCACGATTCGAGGTCGGTTGAACGGGAGCACCACACCCCGGGCATCTCGCTGCGGAGCGACGGGCGGTGGTACATGAGGTAGTCGCCGTCGACGCGGCAGGGCAGCAGCGCGGCGTTCTTGTCATCTGGCATCACCACCGGTCCCAGACGTTCCACGGTGACGAAGTCGGTTGTGCGCGCCAGCGCCACCATCGTGCCCCGCGGTGAGAACGCCGTGTAGGCGATCACCCAGACGTTCTCATCCGGCAGCCACGTGATGCGGGGATCCTCAACACCCCACTCCTCGTAGTGGTGCTCGGGCGCGATCAGGGGCTGCTCGTCGATGCGCCAGTCCGTCTCCCCGTCGGCGGATCGCGCCACCGTCAGGTGCGAGAAGCCGCGTCGGTCCTCCACCCGCACCAGGAGCAGCGTTTCCCCATCCACCAGGGTGGCCGCGGCGTTCATGACGGAGTTGATGGGATAGGGCCACTGGTCACCCGTGAGGATGGGGTTGTGGGGGGAACGGGTCAAGAGTTCAGCGCTCATGTGGTCACACCGCGGGCACCGTGGTGCCCGCTCCTTCCAGCGCCAGCCCCGCCTGCAGGAAGGCGAGGGTCGATTCGGCACCCTGGTTGTTGTTGACGGCAGTTTGCCCCAGCCCATCCCTGCAGCCGCCGCTGTTCACATCAAACAACGCCAGTCCCAGCCGATTGACACCGAGGAACCACGTGAAGGCCATTGTGGCCCGCGCCGCCCATGTCTCGTCCTGCAGCACCAAGAATGCCTCGACACATGCCTCCGTGAGGCCACCGACGTCGATTGGTTGTTCATCCCCCGTGAAAGCGGTGTGGTCCTGCCGCCGCTGGAGCCACCCATTGCCGATGGTGTCGACGTGAGCGCCTGTGTCACACAGCCCCCAGAACCACCCCAGCGCCTCGGCGCCGAGTGCGACAGCCTCGTCATTGCCCACGCGGTGGCCCATTGCGATGAGGCCCTGCGCCAGCCGGGCATTGTCGTAGGTGAGTCGGTCCTCGAACCATGGCCATGCGGCGTCGTGTCCCGACCTGGCCTCCAGCATGAAGCGACAACCGTCCCGCGCCACACCCGCGTGTCGTGGACCCCACTGCGCCGGGGTCAACCGTGACAACCCCAGGAGCGAGTAGGCCCACTCGTGGATGGTGTCCTGCCGTTCCAACGCCGGCAGCAACCTATCCAGAAGGTCGCGGGCGGGGACGGCCAGGGAGTCGACGTCCGGGAACTGCCGCAGCAGCTCGCCCAACCCCCACACCGTGCGGCCCACATGGTCGCCCATGTGTGGCTCATCAAGCCACCGACGCTCGATCGACATGAAATTGCGCATCACACCGCCGCCCTCGGCGTCGATGAGGAAGGACAGTGCCCTGTTCATCATCCGCCAGTGCACGTCGCGTTCCGGGTGGCGCCGATGCAGCCCCGCGGCAACGATCAACAGGCGAGCCACGTCATCCACGCAGTACCCGTGCGACAGGTTGGGCGCAGAGCCATCCGCGTGCTGCAGGATCCCGATGTCGTCGACGAGCACGTCCAGGTGGCGCGTCGCCAGGAGCACATCCCACTGCGCGCGCCCGTGCCCGCGGGTCACGCAGTGACCATCCCGCGGTCCGTGGACAGCTCCAGCATCCGGGCCGTCCTTTGACCCACGACGTCCCACGACATCTGTGCGGCCAGACCGTGCGAGGCCGCACGGGCCCGGGCCAGCGCCTCCGGGTCACCCAGGAGGCTTGCGATCCCGCGAGCAAGGGAGGGTGTGTCACCGAAGTCCACGAGGACCACCGCCCCCGACTCCGCCAGGTCCTCAGCGTGGTAATACGGAGTGGAGACCACTGCGCAGCCGGCTGCCACGGCGAAGGACAGCGTCCCGGAGACCACCTGTTCCCTTCCCGGGTAGGGGGTCACGAAAACCTGGCTGGACCGCAGCAGCGTGACGAGCTCGTCATCGCTGAGGTACTTGTCGACAAAAACGACGTTGTCCTCAATCCCCAGCACCTCCACGAGGTACTCCAGCGAGCCCCGATACGTCTCGCCCTGCCGCTTCACGATCTCCGGATGTGTACGCCCGGCCACGACGTAGAGGACGTCCGGACTCACCTCCAGCACGGCAGGAATCGCCTCGATGGCATGCTCCAGCCCCTTGCCGGGTGACAGCAGACCGAAGGTGGACATGACGGGGCGGCCGGCGGTGTCCCTGCCCACCAGTTTCGACAGGCGCGCCACGAGGTCGGCGTCGTGGGCCGGGTCGATCAGTCCAAGCGGAGCGCCGTGCGGGATGACGGCCACCTTGGCGGGATCAACGAGACCTGCCCCGGCAAGGAGATCCTTCGCCCGGGACGAGAACACGAACACCAGAGCGGCACCGTCGCACAGTTCCTGCATCACGGACGCCTGGGTTCGGGTGAACTTCTCCAGGACGGTGTGGAGCGTCACGCAGTACGGCACGTCCAGATCGCGCAGGAGATCCAGAAGGAATGCTCCCTGCGCCCCACCGAAGATCCCGAACTCATGCTGGACCAGTACAACGTCGGCTCCGGAACGGTTGATGATCGTGGCAGCCCGGGAGTAGTCGGAGCGTTCCCCCTGCCGGATCCGGGTCATCACCTCGCTGCGCTCAGCCTCGCGCCGCATCACGGAGGCGACAATCATCACCTCTTCCGTGTGGGCACGCAGCGAGTCCCTCACGTCCTTGGCGAACGTCGCGATTCCGCACTTGCGCGGCGGATAGGTCGAAACGATGGCAACTTTCATCACGAGACCCCCCAGCGATATTTTCCCTCAACAGGGTTGTGCCCCGACCATAGTCCTCCGCGTCCGTGTTATCAGCACTTCCCCCCACGGTCCACCCCTACGGGTGGTAGGACACAAGATCTGTACGCCGTCGGGCCGACGAGTAGTGTGGTCGCGTGCTGTCCAAGCCATCACCGCTGCCCCCGTCAATCCCCATGGACGACCACGCGTCGGGACGCCCCACCGTCGAGTACCGGGGCCTCGGTGCTGATCCGGTCCTCAGCGACTACCAGCAGACCTGGGACTACCAGCGGCTGGTGCACGCGGACGTGGCGCGGGGCGCTCGTCCCGGTCACGTGATCTTCGTGGAACACGCCCCCGTCTACACCGCGGGCCGTCGCACCGAACCCCAGGAACGGCCCTTCGACGGGACGCCCGTCATCGACGTGGATCGTGGGGGCAAGATCACCTACCACGGACCCGGCCAGCTCGTGGGCTACCCGATCTTCCGGCTCCCTGAGGGCATCGGAGTGGTGGATCACGTCAGGCGCCTCGAGGAGGCGGTGATCCGCATGCTGTCGGCCAAGGGGCTGACCACACGCCGGATAGAAGGACGCACGGGGGTCTGGCTCGACGCCAACGGCGACCGACCCGAGCGCAAGATCTGCGCCATCGGCGTCCGCGTCGCCCAACGGACCGCCCTCCACGGCTTCGCCCTCAACGTGGCCCCGAGCACCGGGGCGTTCGCCAACATCGTTCCGTGCGGCATCGCCGACGCCGGCGTCACCTCGATGGCCGAAGAACTGCCGGGCCAGTGGAGTGTCGCGGGGACGGCACACGACTTGGAGCCGTTCCTCCTCGAGATGATGTCGTTCGAGCGCTACACCCCCGCCGGGTGAACCCCTGGGGGCTTTGCTCGCGCTGCGCTCAGGAGACGACCGCACCGGCCAACCGAGTAGGCTGACCCCGTGACAGTGAAACCAGATGGCAGACGGCTGCTGCGCGTCGAGGCTCTGAACTCACAGACGCCCATCGAGCGCAAGCCGAAGTGGATCAAGACGACGGCCAGGATGGGTCCGAATTACCAGGACCTCATGGCGATCGTGGGCGACAACGAACTGCACACGGTGTGTCAGGAAGCGGCATGCCCCAACATCTACGAGTGTTGGGAGGACCGGGAGTCGACGTTCCTCATTGGGGGCGACCAGTGCACGAGGCGCTGCGACTTCTGCCAGATCACGTCCGCCAAACCCGAGGGCTACGATCCCTCCGAGCCGCTGCGTGTGGCGTCTTCCGTGAAGAAGATGGGGCTGCGCTACGCCACCGTCACCGGTGTCTGCCGCGACGACCTCGCAGATGAGGGCGCCTGGCTCTACGCCGAGACGATCCGCCAGATCCACGCCGTGAACCCGGGCGTCGGGGTGGAGATGCTCGCCCCCGACTTCTCCGGCAAGGCAGAACTGCTGGACCAACTGTTCGACGCCGCCCCCGAAGTGTTCGCCCACAACGTGGAGACGGTCCCCCGCATCTTCAAGCGCATCCGCCCCGGCTTCCGCTACGAGCGCTCACTGGAAGTCCTCCGGATGTCGCGGGACAAGGGGCTCGTCACCAAGTCGAACCTCATCCTGGGCATGGGCGAGACGCGCGAGGAGATCTCCAGCGCACTGCAGGACCTCCACGACGCGGGCGCGGAGCTCATCACCATCACCCAGTACCTGCGTCCCAACGCCACCCTGCTTCCCGTTGACCGATGGGTGGAGCCCGCCGAGTTCGAGGCCCTGGAGGATGAGGCCAGAGACATCGGTTATTCTGGCGTGTTGTCCGGGCCGTTGGTCCGTTCCTCCTATCGAGCCGGCCGGTTGTACCGCACGGCCATGGACGCCCGCAAGAAGACGAGTACGACGGAGAAGTGATGGCAAGCGAGAAGGCCAAGGCCCTGGCGGCCAAGCAGAAGGCAGAGATGCGCGCGGAGAAGGAGCGCCGCAAGCACTCGAAGGACCCTGCCGACTGGGGCCGGTGGCGCCAGTTCGCGGAGACGTACAAGGTCACGGCGAAGTACGACAAGCCCCTGCCGTGGATCCTGCTCGGCGCCGGCCTCGGCGTGTTCGCCGTGTTCCTCATCATCGGTTTCCTGCTGAGCTCACCGCTCATCTGGGGCGTTCTGGGACTGTCGGTCGGCGTCCTTGCCGCCATGGGCCTGTTCGTCCTGCGGGCCAAGAAGGCCGCCTACCGACGCTTCGAGGGCCAGGCAGGCTCCGCCGAGGTGGCCCTGCAGATGCTGGGCAAGAAGTGGAAGTACACCCCCGTCATCACGGCCACCCGCAACCGCGACTCCGTCGACGTCATCCACCGGGCCCTCGGCCCCGGCGGACTCGTGCTCATCGGCGAAGGGGATGCGAAGGCACTCAAGGCCCAGCTCGCGAGCGAGAAGCGCAAGCATGAGCAGGTGGCCTACGGCGTTGCCGTGCAGGTCATCCAGATGGGCAAGGGCGGCGGACAGGTACCGCTGGACAAGCTCACGGCCCACATCAAGAAGCTGCCCAAGCAGCTCGCGCCCGCCAAGATCGACGAGGTGGCAGCCCGGCTGCGCGCGCTGGATGCCATGCGGCCCAAGATGCCCGTCCCGAAGGGGCCCATGTCCACCAAGGGCGCCCGCCAGGCCATGCGGGGCCGCTGATCCACTGTGGCAAACCTCGTCAACCTGGAATCCGTCACGCACGGATTCGGTACTCGTATCCTCCTCGACTCCATCTCCACCGGCATCGGTGCGGGTGAGGTCATCGGCGTCGTCGGCCGCAACGGCGACGGCAAGACCACCCTGTTGCGCATCCTCACCGGCGAACTGGAGCCCGACCAGGGCCGCGTCACCATCTCCGGCTCCACCTCCATCGGTGTCCTGACACAGGAGCACGTCGGGCATCCGGATGAGAGCGTCCGCGACGTCATCCTGAACGGCGAACCCGACCACGTGTGGGCCGCCGACGCGCAGCGTCGCGGGCTCGTCGAGTCCCTGCTGGCCGGCATTGACCTGGACCGTCTCATCGGGACGTTGTCCGGCGGCGAGCGCCGCCGCGTCGGCCTCGTGGAGGTGCTGCTCGAGCGCCACGACCTCGTGGTGCTGGATGAGCCCACCAACCACCTGGACGTCGAGGCCATAGCCTTCCTCGCGGACCACCTCGCCGCCCGGAACCGGGCCGGTCTCGCCATGCTTGTGGTCAGCCACGACCGCTGGTTCCTCGACGCCGTCTGCACCCGCATCTGGGAGGTCCACGACGGCGTCATCGACGCCTACGACGGTGGCTACGCCGCCTACGTGCTGGCCCGTGTGGAGAGGCAACGGCAGGCGGCCACGAATGAGGCCCGCCGCCAGAACCTTGCCCGCAAGGAGCTGGCCTGGCTGCGCCGCGGCGCACCTGCGCGCACCTCGAAGCCGAAGTTCCGCATCGACGCTGCCGAGACACTCATCAGTGACGTGCCTCCGCCGCGCGACATGATCGCGCTGCAACAGTTCGCCATGACGCGCCTCGGCAAGGACGTCTTCGACGTCACGAACGTGACGTACACCATCGGCGGCCGCACCCTGCTGAGCAGCCTCACCTGGTCCATCGGTCCCGGCGATCGCATTGGCCTCGTGGGCGTCAACGGCGCGGGCAAGACGTCGCTTCTTGAGCTCCTGTCAGGCCTGCGCGAGCCGGATGCCGGGAAAATCAAGCGTGGCCAGACCCTGCGGCTGGGCTACTTGTCGCAGGCCGTGGGCGAGCTCGACGACAGCGACCGTGTCCTGCAGTCCGTGAACCGCCTCAAGGAGCAGACGAAGCTCGCCACCGGGCGCGAGGCCTCGGCCGGCAACCTGCTGGAGGAGTTCGGCTTCACGGGCGACAAGCTCGTCGCCCGCATCGGCGACCTGTCCGGCGGGGAGCGTCGACGGTTGCAGTTCCTGCGGCTGCTGCTGTCGGAGCCCAACGTGTTGATCCTCGACGAGCCCACCAACGACCTCGACATCGACACGCTCACCGTCATCGAGGACTACCTCGACACCTGGCCCGGCACACTGATCGTGGTCAGCCACGACCGGTACTTCCTGGAGCGCGTCACCGACGTCAGCTATGCGCTGCTCGGCGACGGTTCCTGTGTGCTGCTTCCCGGTGGCGTCGAGGAGTACCTTGCCCGACGCCGGGCCATGCACGCTGCCGGCTCGGCAACCGCGACCGTGGGTGACAGGCCCGTCTCCGATGCCGCGAGTGAACGGCAGCGGAAGAAGGATCTGAGCCGGCTCGAGTCGCAACTGTCGAAGGTGGACAAGATCATTCGCAAGCTCCATGAGCAGATGACGAGCGCCGCCAGCGACTACGAACATCTGGCCAAGCTCACTGCGGACCTGCGCACCGCGGAGGCCCGTCGCGACGAGCTCGAGGAAGCGTGGCTGGTGGCGGCCGACGAGTGAGTGCCGCAGGCGCTGCGCTGCCCTGATCTGGGCATCGCTGCGCTCACTGGCGTGTGACATTGGTCTGCGGTGTTCTACTGTTCACTGGCGCACCAGTATCCCGGGGGCCGTGACGCACGCGAAGGAGCCACCATGCTGGAGAAACTGCTGGTCACGCCGGCCGAAGGACTCAGCGTCGTCATCTCCACGGCTGCTCTGTACTGGGGTTTCATCCTCATCATCCGGGTTCTGGGTCAACGGGCACTCGCCCGGATCTCCAGCCCCGACCTCGCCACGGTCGTGGCGCTCGGCGCCGTCATCGGCCGTGCAGCCCTCGGGTACACCCCCACGCTCGGGGCCGGATTGTTGGCGCTGGTCACCCTGTTCGCCATGCAGGCAATGGCCGGCCAGATCCGCCGGTTCACGCTCTACCCGCGGACTCTCAACAACGTCCCGTGGCTCCTCATGGCAGGAACAGTGCCCATCACCGACAACCTCCGCCGGACACATCTTGCGGAGGAGGAACTGCTGGGCCAGATCAGGCTGGCAGGCATACGACACCTCACCGAGGTGGCCTGCGTGATCCTTGAGACGACCGGTGAGATCAGCGTCATGCGCCGCGGCATTCCCATCGACCGCAAGCTCATGGCCGACGTCCGCGGCATCGAGCACCTCCCGGAGCAGTTCTTCGACGACTCGCCCCAGTGATCCAGCAACCCCGCACGGGGCATTTCCGTCAGCGACGCCCTCGGAGCCGTCGCACCAGCTTGACCAGTTCCTCGGCCCACAGCACCACCGACGCCATCGCCGTCGCCATGGCCCAGTGCGCCAGGTCCAGCGACGCCGTTCCGAACGCCACCTGCAGGAACGGGATCTCCACCACAGCGACCTGTAGCACCACTCCCAGCACGATGGAGGCCCACAGCCACTTGTTGGTGAAGAGGCCCGTGAAAGCCGACGTGGTCTCCGAGCGTGCGTTCAGCGCGTTGAACAGTTGGGCGAACACCAGCGTGGTGAATCCGGCGGTGCGGGCCACGGTCAGGGAGTCGGAGCCCTCGATGAGACCGCCGGGCAGGAACATGTCGATGGTCAGCAGGGTGACGGCCCCCATCACCACCCCGATGAAACCGACGCGTTGCCACATGTGGCGGTCGATGATGCGGTCCCCCGGTCCGCGGGGGCTGCGTGCCATGACGTCGCCGTCCTCGGGGTCCACGCCCATGGCCAACGCCGGGCCGGAGTCGGTGACCAGGTTGATCCACAGGATCTGGGTGGCCAGCAGCGGGACGGCAATGGCACCGGCGGTCGCGGCGTCCTCGATGCCGAGGACGCCGGCAAGGACCACCCCGAAGAACACGGTGGTCACCTCCCCCATGTTGGAGGACAGGAGGTAGCGCAGGAACTTGCGTATGTTGTCGAAGATGGCGCGGCCCTGTCGGACGGCGGCGACGATGGTGGCGTAGTTGTCGTCGGCGAGGATCATGGTGGCGGCCTCCTTGGTGACCTCCGTGCCGGTGATCCCCATGGCCACGCCGATGTCGGCTGCCTTGAGTGCGGGGGCGTCGTTCACACCGTCACCCGTCATGGCGACCACCTGCCGGTCGGCCCGCAGCGCGTCGACGATCCTCAGCTTGTGCTCGGGGGCCACGCGGGCGTAGATGGACGTCACCCGCGTGGCCTGTCTGAAGCCGTCCTCGTCCAGCTCGTCCAGCTGCGCACCCGTCAGCGCCACCGCGCCAGGCTCCGCGAGGCCCAGGTCAGCAGCGATTCGTGCCGCGGTAACGGGGTGGTCGCCCGTGATCATGACGGTCCGGATGCCGGCCCGGTGTGCCTCCCTGATGGCAGCGGCAGCCTCTTCGCGCGGCGGGTCCATGATGCCCACCACGCCCACGAAGATGAGGCACTCCTCCGCGGACCCGTCGACGTCGTCCCCGGGTTCGTCGTCAAGGTTCCTGTGGGCCACCGCCAGCGTCCTGTACCCCTCTGATGAGAGCCGGTCGACCGACGCTGAGATCACGGCACGCTGCTCCTCGTCCAGGGGAATCATGCCGCCGCCCACCTGGACACTGGTGCATCGGGTCAGCAGGACGTCCGGTGCACCCTTGGAGAACAGTCTTCTGGTGCCTGTGCTGTTCTCCTTGTTCAGCACGGACATCATCTTGCGCTCCGAGGTGAACGGGACCTCCGCCAGTCGCTCGTAGGCCTGCACGCGCTCGGGGGCGCCGTCGAACTTGTGCTGGGCCACGAGAAAGGCCGCCTCGGTGGGGTCCCCCTGAATGTCCCAGTCATCTGCCTGGCGCAGTTCGGCATTGTTGGCGAGCGAGCCGCCCACCAGCACCGTCCGTGCTTCGAAGAGGGCATCCTCCGACGGGTCCCCCACCACGCCACCCTCGGGCCGGTAACCCGTACCGCTGAGATCCAACTCCCCGGAGGCTGTGACCACAGTCCTCAACGTCATCTCGTTGCGCGTCAGCGTCCCGGTCTTGTCGGAGCAGATCACCGACGCCGAGCCAAGGGTCTCCACGGAGTGCAGGTCCTTCATCACCGCATTGCGTTTCGCCAGGGCCTGTACGCCGATGGCCAGGACGAGCGATAGGATGGCCGGCAGACCCTCCGGCACCGCCGCGACGGCCAGCGACACCCCCAGGAGGAGGATGGTCACGAGGTCCTGCGCCGATTCGACCCCGTTGATGAGCACCAGTGCCACCATCACCACCACGGCGATCACGATCACGGCAATGCCCAGCGTCTTGCTGACGAGCGCCACCTCCTTCTGGAGGGGGGAGGGCTCCGACTCGGTGCGATCCAGCATGTCCGCAATGGCACCCATCTCGGTGTCCATGCCCGTGGATGTCACCACGGCACGTCCCACGCCCTGCACCACGGCGGTGCCCTTGAACACCATGTTGCGGCGGTCACCAATGGCCGTTCTGCCGGACAGGACGTCAGTGCCCTTGTCGACGGCCTCCGACTCGCCCGTCAGGGAGGACTCCTGGATCCGCAGACCCGTGGCGGTCAGCAGCCGGGCGTCCGCCCCCACGGAGTCGCCCTCGGACAGGGCCAGGATGTCGCCCTTCACCAGGTCCCGGGAGGCCACTGACTCGAGCCTGCCTTCGCGCAGCACGGTGGACATCACAGCCGTCATGCTGGCGAGCGCAGCCACCGCGTCGGCTGCCTTCCTCTCCTGGACGAAACCGATCACGGCGTTGGCGATCACGATGATGCCGATCACGATGACGTCAATGGGCCACCCCCCTTCCCCCTCGGCCAGCCACGCCGCCAGGGAGATGACCATGGCCACCAACAGCAGGTACACCAACGGGTCCTGGAACTGGCGCAGCACTTTGCGCCAGAGGGGCTCCGCCGGCTTCTGCCGCAGCGCATTGGGGCCATCGGCCTCCAACCGTCCGGCCGCTTCGGTGGTGGACAGACCTGTGGCCGGGTTCACCCCATGCTGTTCGGCCACGTGCGCGGCCTCCACCTGGCTGGGGTCGGTGTGCGTATCGGTGCCGGTCATTGGTTCTCCCTGGGTGCACGCGGCCCGCTGCGGCGGGGCTTCGCCTCCAGACTATGCCCGGGATCGAATTGTCGGCCTGGACTCGTAGGCTGCCATGCATGTACACGACGCTCGCGATCCACGGCTACCGGTCGCTGCGGGACGTGGTGGTGAGGTTGGGGCGGGTCACGGTGGTACTGGGCCCCAACGGGGCAGGAAAATCCAACCTCTACAAGGCCCTGCGCCTGCTGGCCGCATGCGGGCAGGGTGACGTGGCGGGCTCCCTGGCGCGGGAGGGTGGACTGGATTCGGTGCTGTGGGCCGGACCGGAGTCGCTCGCCGCCGCGCGCCGCGGACACGCCGTGCAGGGCACACTCCGCCGCGGACCCATCTCCCTGAAGCTGGGCGTGGGCGGCGATTCCCTGTCCTACCTGGTGGACCTCGGTTTACCCGTGCCCGGCGAGACACTGTTCAACCGCGATCCGGAGATCAAGCGGGAGGCCGTGTGGGTGGGTCCCATCATGCGACCCGCCACCCTCCTGGCCCGGCGCAAGCGCTCACAGGTGGACGTCCGCGACGATGGGCCGTGGCAGACCCTGGAGGACCGGCTCCCCACCCACGCAAGCCTCCTGAGTGGGGCTGCGCTCCGGGAACTCCGCGTCCTGCGCGACGAGCTCGCCTCCTGGCGGTTCTACGACGCACTGCGAGTGGACGCAGGCTCCCCCGCACGGCAGCCGCGTGTGGGAACCCGCACGTGGGCACTGGATCACGACGGCTCCGATCTGGCGGCGGCCCTCCAGACCATTATCGAACGGGGACGGGAACCGCTGGCCGAGGCCGTCGCCGATGCATTCGACGGCGCCCAACTGGGTGTCGTGAACAGTGACGGGCTGTTCGACGTGGCACTGCAGCAGCCAGGCATGCTGCGGCCGCTGCGCAGTGCGGAACTCTCCGACGGGACACTGCGACACCTCATGTGGCTGGCGGCCTTCCTGGCGCCCAATCGCCCTCCACTCATGGCCGTGAACGAACCCGAGAACAGCCTCCACCCGGGGCTTCTCGGCCCACTGGGCCGCCTCATTGCCCGCGCGTCCACCGACACGCAACTCGTGGTGGTGACGCACTCCCTGGCCCTCGTCGAGCACCTGCGGGTGGCCCTCGCCGAACACGGCCGCTCCGATGATCTGGAAGTCATAGAGCTCGCCAAGAACCTCGGTGAGACAATCGTCCGGGACCAGGGGTTGCTGTCGCGGCCGCCATGGGAGTGGGGATCGCGCTGACCCGCTGTCTGGCAGTCTGTGCGCATGAGTCTGCTTCCCGAGGTGCCCGACGCTCGCCTGCGCGTGACAACGGGGCAACGGGACCACACCGTCGCCATCCTGCGCGAAGCGGCCGCGGACGGCCGCCTCGACTTCGACGAGCTGGCGCAGAGAGTCGAGTCCGCACTGGGTGCGAGGATCCGCAAGGACCTCGCCGCAGTGCTGGCCGACCTCGTCCCGAGTGCGGACATGGAGCGGTCGTTGGCGACGGCTGCGCCGCTGGGGGACGGGCCCGGCTACCGGTGGGACAACCCGCTGGTCTTCGACGGGCAATGGATGCACACCACCGTCCGTAGCGGTGCCTGGGAGGTGCCCCCCTTCCTGGAGATCAACACCGGGTGGGGGTACGTGAAGCTGGACATGACGCAGGCCACATGCCACAGTGCGGTCGTCGACCTCGTGATCACCAGTTCGAGCGGCACCATCACCCTCGTGGTCCCCCAGGGGTGGTGTGTGGACACCCACGAGGTCCAGACCAGCGGTATGTCCGGCACCATCTCCAGCCGTGTGGCCACTCGCTCGCCTGCGGCATTGCCCCGCATCACGGTGCGCGGCCGTACGGCGGGGGCGCTAAAGGTCCGCCATCCCACCCGCCGCGAACTCGGTCGGGCCGGCTGAGTCGTGACACGCCGCGTGATCCTGTCCTGTGGTGCGCATGGGAATGGGGTCCGCGATGCGCGAACCCCACTCCTTCACGGCTGTTGAACAGCTCCCCCACAGGCGGTTCAGCCCAGCGCCAACCACGTCTGCGGACCCACGACCCCGTCGGCCGAGAGGCTCTGGCTCCGCTGGAACGATCGGACGGCCGACTCGGTGGCCGCACCGAACGAGCCGTCGGCGGACAGCCAGTACCCGCGAGCCACCAGGCACTTCTGCAGGTACACGACGTCATCGCCGCGTGCACCGCGCCGCAGCGTCGGCCGGACCGGGGCAGTCGGCTCCGGTGCGGGATCGGGCTCCGGTGCTGGTTGGGGCTCCGGATCGGGTTGGGGCTCCGGATCGGGTTGCGGCTGAGGTTCGGGTTGCGGCTGAGGTTCGGGTTGCGGCTGGGGCACCGGGGTCGCGCCCCCGCTGTCCAGTGCAGCCCAGGTCGCGGGACCCACCACGGCGTCGGCGCCCAGTCCGTGAGCGGACTGGAAGGTGCGCACGGCCCCGGCGGTGCCGGCACCGAACACACCATCGACGCTGAGCCAGGCGCCGCCCTCCACCAGCTTCTGCTGGAGGTACTTCACGTCTGCACCCCGGTCGCCCTGGCGAAGGGTGGGTCGCGCCACGGGTGTCACTCCCACCGCTCCCCCGCCTCCTGCCGGAGCCACGGTGAATGGTCGTTGCGCCTGGAACCCTGCGGAGGCCGACACCGTGAAGTAGTTGGGTACCTGATCGCTGGGCAGCTGGGATGCGATCCGGTTCAGGAAGCTGCGGTGGTCCCCCTGGAACCCACCACCGGCCCAGACACTCTTCAAAGCTCCCGTGAAGGCACCGTTGCCGTTGCCGTCGTAGGAGAACTGGTTGTCCTGGCAGCCAGCCAGCAGAATCAGTTCGGCCGGGAAGTCGGTCAGGTCACGGGGCCCGGAGAGGGCCTGCACCATGCGGTACACATCCGCCCGGTCGTGGGCGTCACGGCTGCTGGTGCCCACGGGCATGGCCCTGGGTCGGCCCGGCTGCAGACTGATCTGTTCCCCCCAGAACTCGTGGCCGTCCTGTGTCGCCGCCATCGCGTCGCGCATGGCGAGCTGGAACACACTGCGCGCCACGGTGCCGCTGTGGCAGGAGTCGGACACGACGATGATGCGGCTGCCGGCCGGGAACTGGCGGTAGACGGCGTGGAGTTCGTCGTCACACACCTGCCGGTCCCACAGCACCCAGGTCTCGTCCTGGTGGTCCTCCTCGTCGCCGTTGTAGTCGTCGACCTGACCGCCGTGCCCCGAGTAGGAGATGAGCGTGATGTCGCCGGGCTGGGAGCGTCGGGCCATGTCGGCGATGGCCGCCAACACGGAACTGGATGTTGCCACCTCGTCCAGCATCGTTCGGCTCTGGAACCCCTGACCGGCGGCGATGGCCTCCATGTCGTGGGCGTCGTTGTGGCACCCCTGCAGGGTGGAGTCCCAGTCGGCGGGATACGCGGTGGGATCGACGTGGTTGAGGCCGATGTGCAGTGAATAGCCGGTCATGGTGATCGGTCCTTTCTCAAATGTGAGCAGCGGGAATGGGGATGAGTACGCCCTGGTCGCGGATGGACCAGGTGAAACTGGTGGAAAGAATGCCTGTGCCCTCCGTCCTCACCTTCAGGACGGGGTGGGCGAGGTAGCGGGTCAGGGGAAGCGCGAACACCAGCTCGTCCTGACGGTGGCTGGCATGGAGCGTCACGGTGCGGATGTCGGTGTCGTCCACCAGGTGGGCGGTGACGACGATGGCGTCGCCGGCCGGGATGGCCGTGTCAGCGACGAGGGTCAGCTTCAGTTGCAGGTCCTCGACGTAGGCGCGCATCTCCTCCAGGGTTTCCGCCCCGGGCTCGACGGTGGCCTCCACCACCACGTCGGGGGTGTCCTGCTCCAGCGTGACCTCGAGTGACCCGGCTGGGTCCAGGACCTGCCCGACGGTGGCCAGCACCCGGCGACCTGCGCGGAGCTCCCCCACGGCGACCCGTCGACCCAGCCTGTTGATGAGCTGGCGTCGGGTACCTGACCCCGTGATCTGGACGAATCCGGTCCTGGGACCGGTGATGCGGTCCAGGGCCAGCCGCAGCGTGCTGGTCACCTCCGTACCGTCCGGGAGGCTCCAGCGGGCGAGCCCGCTGACGCCGCTGGTGCGCAGCAGGTTCTGCAGCGTCAGGAAACCGGGAATGTCGGTGTCCAGCAGCACGGCGAACCCCGTGTCCGACGCCACGGCCTCCACCTGAACCGTCGGCGGCACGGCCCAGGCCAGCGTGGGGGACAATCCCGCCTGCCACGGGTCCTCGAGCTGGACCGGCCCACCCTCGGCCTCCTCCAGTTCGTCGACGATGGCGGCACGAATGTGGGGCGGGAGGTCGGGCTGCAACCCCGCTGCCAGGACGCACCGGATGTTGCCGGGATCGTCAGCGTCCAGGGTGGAGGACAGCAGGAGCGTGGGCCTGTAGGCACGCTCCCCACTGTCAGGGCCGTAGCGCCCCACGCAGTGGGTGGTCGCCACCACCAGGAACACCCCTGGGCGCGTGAGGCTGCGCAACACCCGTGCACAAGTGCCGGCCGCAGCCACCTGAACGGGTTCGTGGGTGCGGGGGTCGCCCTGGCCGAGGCTGAAGGCTGACTGGCACCCTATGGCGCTCTCCTCTGCACCCTGGACGCGACGATAGAGGTCGCCGGAAATGCCGCAGTCGACGAAGACATCGATGGGCGGCACGGTCACGGTGGCCTGGCCCGGCACCCACCGGCGCTGCATGAGTGGCGCGATCTGCGCGGCGTCCAGCAGGAGGGGATTGCCGAGGACCGCCAACCGGTTCTGGGCCAGCTGGGCAATGGCCGGGTGTTGCATGGCGCCGGCAACACCCGTGAGCCCGATCTCCTTGGTCCCGCCCAGCACACGGGACCACGGAACGCTCTGCCAGCCCCGGTGGGTGGCCGTGACAACCAGTCGGGCGGGGACGGACTGGAATCCCCGAGAGGAGAGGGCCCCATAGGCCATGCGGGCCCACTGGTCCCGCAGCTCGAACGTCACCGCCAGCACGCCGTCGCCGCGCGTGGTCGAGGCGGCCGGGTGGTATTGCACCCGTTCTGCCTCACCGGGGTCACGAAACGGGATCGCCAATGACACGCGGAGGTCGTCCAGGACGACGGGCCGCACCGCGGTCTCGTCCACGTCCGTGGCAACCTCCTCGGCCGCCGCAGGCACGGACTCGCGCAGCCGGATGGAAATCGTGGCGATGATCGCCTCACGGCCGTCGCTGGTGTGACCGTCGGAGCGCACCGTGAACCGGAACGCTGCCGCCTCGGGTGCCGTGCCCCGCGCGGGAGCGTCGAAGCCCCACGTGGGCACGTACCACCGCCGTGCAGGGTCGGCGCGGTCCTTCATGAGGGCCCCGGCACTGGGGAGGACCGGCCCACTGGTGTCCACGACCGGCGCCATGGCAGTGAACGTCTCGAATGTGCCGTGCACCAGCATCTGCGGCTGCATCGGTATGAACGGCTCCGGCCGGGTGACCTCGGGACGGACCGCCATCTGCAGGGGCATCGCGTGGATCCCCTGCAGCATGACGACGTTGGTGAATCCCGACGGCGTGGCCCGGGGGCGCCGGACCGGCGGTACCTCCACCAGGGCGTCACCCCCCAGGGTGACGACCCGCAACCAGGCCGGGTCACCGTCCAGCTCGGTGCCGAGCAACTCCCCCAGCGGCACCTCGGTCTCGACGGTGCCGCCCGCGAGGAGGACCTCCGCGTGCAGGTGCGGACCCCCGGACCTCGAGGCGACGGCCCGCAGGAGGTCCGCCGCCTGTGTCCCGGAGAGGATGAGGCTGAGGGCGCCCCGGCCGAAGGGGCCGTCCACCCAGACCCAGCTGCTCGGATGGCCCACCACCTCGAACGCGACCGCCAGGGGCAGCGTGCCCTCCACGTCCGCCTGCAGCTCGGCGGTCAACGTGACGTGCTCCACCAGGTCGCCGAGGCGCTCGTCCGGGGTCGGCGGCCGGGACACGATGAACGTCGCGGAGAGGCGGGGCCGCCCCGCGGCGTCGCGGACCAGCGACACGAAAAAACCGGGGGTACTGGGGGCACCGGGGGCGGCAACCATGGTCGTCGTCCTCACACCTGGTAGTTGCGGAAGCGGAGCACCGTGGAGGCATCCGGTCCGCCGCGGGTCCCGTTGACGGCGGACTCGGCGGCGGGGGCGGCTGGCGCGGGCAGCTGCCCTTCCCGTGGTGCCGCCAGTGCGCGCAGACCCCGGATCCGGTCCTCCGGCACCGAGCGCACGGTCACGCCCGGCTGGTCGGGCCGCGGGATGTCGACGATGATGGGACCGTTGCCACTGGTGCGAACCCAGCCGCCGGACCATGCACGTCCCGGTTCGAAGAGCGTGCCTTTGACAGTCACCGACACCTGGTAGCGGTAGAAAGGCCGGAACGCAGGGTCGCCCGTGAAGATCGCCCACGTCCGATCGACGTCGACATCGCCGTGGTTCCAGCGGAAGCGCACCTGCGGCATGCCGGCGGGTTCACCGGTCTCGTCGGTGGCCTCGAAGACGGCCTCCACCACCTGGCTGTTGTCGGTCAGCATGACTCCGAGCTGGATGGGGCCCACCGCCAGACGGCCGGCGCTGTCCGCACGCACCTCCAGGGTGGTGTCGTTCAGCAGTGTGCCGTTGGGTCCGGGGTCCAGGTCGATGACGTTCCTCTCGATCTGGATGCGGTGGTAGGGGTCCTGGATGTCGCTGGGCGGCTCCGCCAGGTGCACCTTCCGCTTCACCCACGTCATGTCCGGCGTCCAACCGGTCGGAGCGTTCGTGACGTCGGAGGCCTGCTTCTGGGCTGTCTGGAACTTCCAGGTGCCGTCGTTGCCGTCGGAGCCGGAGAAGCTGTGGCCCTCCCAGTTGATGGCGCCCTGCGTGTTCGGGTAGCCCACCTGCACGGACAGGAACTCCACTGCCCCGTCGGCCCACGCGGCCACGGGGCGCAGCACGCGGGCGAGTCGACGGGGCCAGTCGTCGAGGTAGACGGTCTGGAAGTACTTGCGTTCGGCCTCGGGGTCGGCATGCATCTCGTCGAACATGCCGGCCAGGGAACTGGAGATGGTGTGGTCCTGCAGGTAGGCGAACTGCGACGTCTCCTCGTAGGTGAGGTCGAGCTGTGTCTCGTCGCGCCGATACTTCAGCGCCACACCCGCCCCCCACGGCGTGAGCCCTCCGGAGGAGGCCTGCGCGGCTTCCACCTGTGGCTGCGGCGGGTCGAAGATGACCTTCTGTGCCTGCTCCATGAACTTGCTGAACACGAGGTCGGTGCGCTCCTGCAGCCGCTCGGCGATCTTGTCCGCATCCGGCAGGGTGGTGTCCACCAGCGTCTCCACCGTGATGGTGCCGTCGGTCTTCATCTTGTTGAACTCGGCCTTCAGGTCCACCGACGCCCACAGGTATCGTCCGCTTGCGGCGGCAGAGAAGTGCGTGAAGATCTTCTCCCAGTGCCCGTGGATCTTGACCGTCACCACTGGCGACCAGACCTTCAGCTTGTAGTTCTGCATCACGATCAGTGGCGAAGCCGTGCCCTGGAAGGCGGCCCAGCAGATCGCAGCCGGGTAGGAGCCCAGGAGCCCACTGAACGCATGGGTGCCGGACGGGTCGATGGACCCGGCGCCCTGCCCCTGCATGAGCCAGTACCAGGGGTCGAGGTTGTTGTCGCCGCCGGTCGGTGCCGGGTCACCGCCGGCCGCGGGGTCACCGTCGCGCGCACGGCGGCCGGGAGCGGGCGGCGCGCCGGTGTAGGTGATGTCGCTGCCGGTGGTGCTGCGCGTGCCAGTGGGCATGGCGGGGAAGCCACGCGGTGTCGGCGCCACATTGGAGACGCTCGTGGTGGACGCGGCGATGATGGCGGGCCGGAACAGTGGTGGCTTCCGGGAACCGGCGGCCCCCCAGAAGCTGTCGGTGGAGCCCATCACCTGCTCCGTGATCTGTTCCTCGGCCTGCTCCCGCGTCGTGGCGGGCAGGTCACCCGTCACGGAGAACGTCAGGACCCCGCCGGCCACGTCCCCGCCACCGCCGATGACACCCTCGCCGCCAGTTCCGGCGAAGCGCAGCATGTTGAACAGGTAGTCGCCCTTGTCGGGCCCCTCCTTGCGTGCCATCCGGACCTGGTTGGGGATGTAGTAGTAGACGGGCGACTCGCCCGCGGCGATCAGCTCACGGTTGTTGACGTCCGGCAGGTAGAGAATCGAGTAGCCGTCCTTGATGATCGGCTGGGAGCCTCCCGCGTAGGTGGGCCCCATGGCTTGTGCTGGCATGGTGGTGTGCCTTTCGTCTCGGTGCTCGACGCAGTTCGCGTCACACCACCAAGAGGTGCCACCCTGTTCGGTGATACATGCCCGTCACCCTGGGTGCTCCATCCGCCAACTCGACCCGAACCACGTGAAGCTGCGTGCAAGGAGGCTCTGACTCGCCGCTGCCAGCGCTGCGGGGCCCTCCTCACCCGCTGCAAGCCGGACGTGGAATTCCGCCATGGTGTCGCACGCCACCTCATCCGGGACGTCCGTGAGTGGCGCCACCACCGAGCGCACACCCATGGCGAGCAGGCTCGATGTCAGCCCCAACGCCTCGTCCCCCGGCCTCAGCCTCGCTCGTCCCGCGCTGCACGCGGACAACACCACGAGGGACGCCCCGAGCGGGAGACCCTCCAGTTCGTGGGCGAACAGGGACCCTCCGTGCAGGTGCAGCGACGAGAACAACGGGTTGTCCGACCGGTGGACGCCATGTGCGGCCACATGCACGACGTCGTTGCCCACCAACGCCGCCGCCACAGCCGCCGGCTCCCCGTCGACCTGCCTGGCGTTCACCCAACTGGAGAGGACTCCGTCCCCCTCGCGCTGCCCCAACCCGAGACCGGGCCCCACGGCCACCGCGACGGCGGGCGTCGCCCCGAGGAGAGTGAGGCCGTCGCGCCAGGCGGTCACTGAACGACTGAGCGTGACGCTGCGGTGGCGCAGCCGCGGCAGCATTCCCCAGGGAAGGTGCACCAGTGCCCCGCCCGGCACGATGACCACGGGCCCATCCGGCAGGTCGGGCAGCAGTGCCCTGTCGAGTTGCCGGAGGCCGGCATCCAAGGAGCTGCGGATGCCTGCCGCCAGGGGTCCGTGCGGGGCATGCGCGGCGGCGTGTGCGTCCGCCGTCGTGCGTGCCACGAGATCCATCGTGTGATCACGGTCACCCACCCGCAGCAGTTGAGCCCTCACGGAGGTGGAGACCACGACCACCCACACGGAGCCAGCCACGACGGCGTAGCTGAGGACCGTGGCCGCCCCCACGTCCCGCCGGCGCAGCGGTGCGTGGCGTGGCACCGCGGGGGCCGTGCCGTGCGCCCAGGAGGCCTCGCGCAGTTGACTCTCGATACCGGAGACCTGCAGGAGCAGGCTCTGCGCACCGCTGGCCGGAACGCTGCGCAGGTCTTCGTGGCGTTGGCGAAGGGTGGACCACAGGGCCGCCACGGCAGGGTTCGACGACGGCACCACGGAAGGAACGCTGTCGAGCGCTGTCCTCCACCGCTCCATGGCGGACAGCGCCACCCATGCACGTCCCCCAGCCACCGCGTGCTCCATGTCGAGCGCCATGAGGGGTGCCACGTGGATGGCCAGTGCGGTGCGCAGGTCCAGGCTGGACATGCCCGCCCTGGCCACGGCGACATCCCGCGCGGCGGCGCGCACCAGGTGGGAGCGACGCCCCGCAGTGGACGGGAGGCTCAGTTGGGCGAGGATCGCAAGGACACGGGTGGACAGGTACGGCGAGGTCCTCATCCGCTGCAAACGACGCACCACGCCGGGATCGTCCACCACCTCACCCGCCCCGCCGGCAAGGATGGCCCAGGATGCGGTGGCCCTGTCCGCCACCCACGCGATGCCGGCCCCCGCGGCTGACCGGGCCAGCTCGGCTGCCTCCTGCACGAGGCCGGGGCTGGTGGCGGTGGCGTTCACGAGCGCTTCGAGGCGCACGGCACGGGCGTCGAGTTCCCGTTGCCGCTCGCCGCGCCCGGCATCGTTGCTCACCAACTCGTCCACGAGGCGCACAGCGTCACCGGTGTCTCCACGCAACAACGCGCAGCGGGCCTGCTCCAGCATCGTGTCCGCCAACTCCTCGGACATGTGAGCGGCCCGCATCTGCACGGCGGCCTGCGCCAGTAACGGCGCGGCATCCTCCACGAGCCCCACCTCCATGAGGACCCGCCCCCGGTCGAGCCGCGCGACGGCACGGTCGACGCCACCCCCCATCTCGTCCGCCTCCGCCATCCACCGCAGCGCCGCCGGCAGGTCTCCGCGCAGGTACTCCACAAAACCGAGGTTGTGGGTGGCCATGAAGCGGTACTGGGGCAGGTCTGTCGCCAGCCCAACGGCGGCCCTCAGATCCGCGGCGGCCTCGGACAATGCCCCCGCCTGCGCCCCGATGGTTCCCTTGTTGATGAGCAGCCGCACACGGTCCTCGGCAGGCAGCCCCACGGCGACTTCCACGGCCGCCCTCAACTGCTCCATCGCGTCCTCGATGTGCCCGGCCCTGGCGTTGAGTACCCCTGCCTGGAGGTGGGCGAGGCTCCGCAGGTCGTCCCGGTCCGCCGATTCGGCGTCGCGTCGCGCCGCCGACAGGTGACTCAGAGCTGCCCCCAGACCCAGGTCGTCAAAGATCAGCCACGACTCGGTCAGCCGTATCCGCACGTCAGGTTCGAAGCGCTCCGTTGCACCGAGGCCTTTGAGGAGCCGCCTCGCCTCCGTGAGATGGACGCGCGCCTCAGGCAGTTGGTACTGGGCGATGGCGGCGCGGGCCTGCCGGTAGGCCGAGTCCACCGCCTCCAGAAGTGCTGCGTCCCCCACGTCAGAGCTCGATCAGCGGTGTCAGGACCGTGCGGGAGCCTTCATCATCTCGGTGCATGAGGAACCTGATGGCGCCGTGCGGCACTCCATGCCAGACGAGTCGGCCGTTGACGTCCGAGGTGGCACTCCACGATGTGGTGCCGGCGATCAGTTCCACCCGGAGACCACCGCCGGTGATCCAGCCGTCGATCCGCAGACCGTCCCCGTCGGGGGTGGCCGAGACCATCAGCTGCAGCGCCGAACTCGTGAACGTCACAGTGTCCGACGGTGACGCGGCGCTGGTGCGCAACTGCAGCGCCGACGCGTCGGCCAGCGTGGCCAGTTCTGCGTCGAGCGCCGCCAGGGACAGGGTGAACAGCACATCGTCAGCGAGGCCGGCCGGCGGCGGATCCACGGCGTCGAAGAGGCAGGCCAACTGACCCAGGATCATCTCGTCGAGTCCGTCCATCGGTGGGTCCAGGGATGCGTTCATGACGGGCTCCATGCAGGGTCGTTCAGGAGTGATCGGCGAAGGGCGACGAGGCACCGGCCGCGCGTTGGTCCGATGGAGCCCACCGGAATCCCCAGCGACTGCGCCAGCGCGGCGTAGTCCGGCGGGCCACCGCGGCTGATGACGCGCAGCAGCGCCTGGCAGCGGGGCGAGAGGGAACTCAGATGCCTCCACAGAGCTTGCTGTGTCTCGTCGAGCACCACTTTCTCTGCGGGCCCAGGCGCTGGGTCCGGGCGCTCCGGCAGGTCGTTGCGCAGCTGGGCGCGCCGTCGTTCGCGGCTCACACGCCAGGACTCACGCCGGACGCTGGTGCCCAGCCAGGCCACCACCGTGGCGGGGTCACGCACTGTGTCGGCCTTGGCAACCAGCGCAAGCCAGACGCTCTGCACCACATCCTCTGCGTCGCCGCTGCTGAGGCCGCAGGATCGGGCCATGTGCCACATCGTGGGTGTCATCAGCCTGACGAGAGGGTCGATGCTGCCGCGCTGCCCGTCGCGGAACTCGCTGAACAGCGAGGCGGCCTCCTTCACGAGGCTGGTGGTCTCGGTCATGGCCGGGCCCCAGCGTGTGATGGCTGGGGCCTTGCGTGTCTTGTCATGTCGGTCCTCCCGCAGAGCTTCCTCGACATCCAAGAGGGACGAGGGCGCACTGGTGATACATCCGACGTCGACGCCCGGCCCCTCACGCCGAGCCTATGCCTGTTGCCCCTCCCGACGGGGCGGTTCGTCCAACCACCCCACGGCATTCGGGCCGGGCTCCGAGGTGCCCGTCAGGGCCGCTTCCAGCCGAGCTCAGCCGCCAGCGCCTTCCAGCCGCGATCCACGCTGCTCTGGAGGAAGGACGGGCCATCATCGTCACTCAGATGCGCGGCCAGAGCCCCTGCCAGGACGGGGGCGGCAAACGATGTGCCGCTCCACACGCCGAACCCACCGGAGAACCCATCGGGATCGATGGTGCCGCGGTGGTGACCCTCGTGGTCGAGGGAGGCCATCATCTGCCGGTCGCCCCCGCACCCCACCGGCATGGTGCTGACGAGGGCCGCCCCCATACGGTGGCAGCTCACCCACGGGCCAGCATTGCTGAAGTAGGCAACCGTGCCGTCCGGATTCTGCGCTCCCACACCCACCAGTGGCAGGCGCCCCACCTCCACGGGGCCCTCGGCGAATCCTGCGGGGAACATGGGCGAGGTGGTGGCATTGTTGCCGGCCGCCGCCACCACGAGTACCCCGAGCCGGCCAAAGTTCTCCAGCAGGAGGCCCAGCGGTCCGTCGGCCAGGGCATCATCAGGCGCCTCGTGGTAGTACCCGAGCGACAGGCTGAGAACGTCGATGAGTTGGTCCTGCTCCCCGCCGCCGAGCGCACTCACCTGGCGTGCCTGCAACGACTGGAGCGTCGCGAGGAGGCATGACTCCGACACGACGCCGTCGTCAGTCATGACGGGTATCCCCAGGATGCGCGCCTCGGGGCACAGCTGCCGGATGAGGCCGGCGATGAAGGTTCCGTGTCCGGCGTACGGGAGAAGGCTGCCGTCGAGGGGATTGCGCGGGGGCTCCGGTGTGGAGGAGCCGGAGACCGTGCCGTGGCGCCCGAGGAGCTGGCCGTCCACCCGCACCTCGGCCGTGGCCATCGTCTCGTCCGTGAACCAGGGGTGCTCTTCGAGCCCTGTGTCCGGCACCACCACCACAGGGGGCCGCTCGAGGCGCCGTCGGTGCGCGGCGGGGTCGTGCAGGACCACGGCCACCGGGCTGCGTCCACCCATCCCCGGGGTGCCATAGGTCGTGACCGGGGCGCCCACCCCTGCGTAGTACGGCACACCCGCGTAGTAGGGAACACCCGCATAGTACGGAACCCCCGCGTAGTACGGGGCAGCCACGAGGAGGTGATCCAGGGAGACCTGGGTGATGCCTGCGCGTCGCACACGCAAAAGAAGTTGCACGGCATCGACGATCTCGGGGTCCCCGTACAGCTTCACCGCGTTGGTCACGGGATGGAGCTGTACGGGCGGATCCTGCATCCTCATCCGGATGCCCAATGTCACGGGTTCGATGCCGATGCCCAGTTCCTTGGAGATTGCAGCGATCTTTTCCAGCAGCCCCGCCAACTCGTCCGGCTCGGCTGTCACCAGCAACGAATCCGCGATGTAGGCGGTGGAACGTCCCGCCCCGGGACCCCACAGCCGCGCACCCCACGCGGCGGCGACGTCCGGATCGACCTGCGGAACGGGGTTGCTTCCCGGCTGCTCGACACTCCTCATGGTGGTGGCCCTTCCACTGTTCCCGGGAAGCACGAGGCGGCGCCGGCACTGCGCTGACACATACGCCATCCCTGGTTTCTCGAGCCTATTCCCCCGGGGTCGCGCACATCCGAAGTGGCCGGGATTGTTCAGGGCGAACAGCACTACAGCCACTCGATCAATGGATAGGGTCGGAGGCATGGTTCGAGCAATAGTGGTTCGGGAAGTGCCCTCTGACAGCCGACCGAGCCGCGTCGCGACGCTGGAGGATGTGTCCGAGTCCTTTCTGGGCGACGGCGGGACCGTCGTCGACGTCGCCTTCTCGGGGATCAACTACAAGGATGCGCTGGCGCTGACGGGGCGTCCGGGTGTGGTGCGCCAGACACCCCTGGTGGCAGGCATAGACCTCGTGGGCACCGTCGTGACATCCGACGACGGACGATTCGCGCCCGGCGACTGGATCGTCCTCAACGGTGCCGGGCAGTCCGAGAACCGGCACGGAGGGCTGGCCACGCGCGCTCACATCGACGCTGCCCTGGCCATCCCCCTCCCCCGCGCCATCACCCCCGCCCGTGCCGCGGCACTTGGCACCGCTGGGTACACGGCGGCGCTGGCGGTGTCCCGCCTCGTCCATGAGGGTGTCTCACCCGATGATGGACCCGTGCTCGTCACGGGCGCGACGGGTGGCGTCGGCTCCATCGCGACGATGCTCCTGGCCCGCGCAGGATTCGAGGTGGCGGCGCTCACTGGCCGCGCCGACCAGTTCCGGGACTACCTCACCCGGCTCGGAGCAACGTCGCTGGTCGACCGCTCGGAACTCTCGTCGTACGGCAAACCGCTGCAGTCGGCCCGGTGGGCCGGGGTGGTGGACGCCGTCGGTGGCGCGGTGCTGGCCAACGCCCTGGCACAGACGAGGCCGGGGGGTGTGGTGGCTGCGTGCGGTCTGGCGGGATCCGCGGATCTGCCCACCACCGTGATGCCGTTCATCCTGCGTGGGGTGACGCTCGCAGGCATCGACTCGGTATGGGCCCAGCCGGGTGCCCGCACGAGGGCATGGGACCTGCTCTCCCGGGACCTGGACCTCGACGTGCTGGACTCACTGACGGAGACGGTACCGCTGGAGGGCGCCATCGCTGCCGCGGAGCGACTGTTGGACGGGCAGTCCCACGGTCGCATCCTCGTGGCCATCAACCCCGACGCGTGACCACCACGGTGGACAACATCATGTCTGTGAGTGGGCGCCGTTCGGCTCCCACGACGATGTGTGGGATCACCATGCACTTCAGGGCAGTACGCACGAACGGGCGCCACCATCCGAGCGGTTCGCCGTCCAGCCGGATGACGCCGATGCGAACGATCAGCTGTCCGAAGGAACCGCCCGTCAGTGCCGTCAGCACACTGGCCTGCACGAAATAGACGGCCAGCACCATGAACACGCGCCATCCGGAACCATTGATGACGCCCGTTCCGAACAGGGCGACGGCAATCACCATGCTGGCGGCCCAGTCGCCCACCATGGCACCTATCCGTGGCCACCACCCTGCCAGGGAACCACGCCCATGCTCGGGAAGTCCTAGGGTTTGTCCGGGATACAACGACGCGTCGCTCACGGGACCCAAGGGTATCTGGGCGCGTAACGCGCCTGTAATGAACGCGCAACGGCTGAGCAACTTCCAGCCGATAACGTCTCTTGTGGAAGTACGTAGCCACGACTGGAGGAACATCAATGTTCAAAGACGCAGACGAACTGCTCGCCTACGTCAAGGAGGAGGGCATCGAGACAATCGACGTCCGCTTCTGCGACCTTCCCGGCGTCATGCAGCACTTCACGGTGCCGGTGTCATCATTTGGACCCGAGGTCTTCACCGACGGGTTGTCCTTCGACGGTTCGTCGATCACGGGCTTCCAGAAAATTCACGAGTCGGACATGGCGCTCATGCCAGACCCAACCAGCGCCTATCGGGATCCCTTCCGCAAGTCCAAGACGCTGAACGTCAACTTCTTCGTCCACGACCCGCTCACCAAGGAGCCGTACTCGAGGGACCCTCGCAACATCGTGCGCAAGGCGGAGGCCTACCTGGCCTCCACCGGTATCGGTGACACTGCATTCTTCGCCTCGGAGGCCGAGTTCTACGTCTTCGACGACATCCGCTTCGACTCCACCGCCAACAGCTCGTACTACCACATCGATTCCGAGGCCGGCGCCTGGAACAGTGGACGGGTCGAGGATGGCGGCAACCGTGGGTACAAGCCGAGGTACAAGGGCGGTTACTTCCCGGTCGCCCCCGTCGACCACTTCGGTGACCTGCGCGATGACATCGTCCGCCACATGGAGGCCTCCGGGCTCATCGTCGAGCGGGCACACCACGAGGTGGGCACCGCCGGTCAGGCCGAGATCAACTGGCGCTTCGACACCATGCTGCGCTCCGCCGACGACGTCATGAAGTTCAAGTACCTCGTGAAGAACACCGCCTGGGCGGCCGGGAAGACAGCAACGTTCATGCCGAAGCCCATCTTCGGGGACAACGGGTCCGGCATGCACTGTCACATGTCCATCTGGGACCAGGGCAAGCCGCTGTTCTACGACGAGAGCGGCTACGCGGGCCTCTCCGACATGGCACGCCATTACATCGGTGGCATTCTGAAGCACGCGCCCGCGCTGTTGGCCTTCACCAATCCTTCCGTGAACTCCTACCACCGGCTGGTGCCGGGGTTCGAGGCGCCCGTGAACCTGGTCTACTCGCAGCGCAACCGTTCGGCCTGCATTCGCATCCCCATCACGGGGTCCAACCCCAAGGCCAAGCGCATCGAGTTCCGCTGCCCTGACCCCTCCAGCAACCCCTACCTGGCATTCGCCGCCATGTTGCTCGCAGGGATTGACGGTATCCAGAACCGCATCGAGCCGCCGGACCCCATCGACAAGGACCTCTACGAGTTGCCACCCGACGAGCACGCCCAGGTGGAGACCGTACCGACGACGCTGGGCGAGGTGTTGGACGCCCTGGAGGCTGACCAGGACTTCCTGTTCGCCGGGGACGTGTTCACACCGGACCTCATCGAGACGTGGATCGAACTGAAGCGCGCCGAGATCCTGGCGGTCCAGGTCCGTCCCCATCCCTATGAGTTCGAGCTGTACTACGCACTCTGACGCCTCTGCAAGCACACATTGCGCCCCTCGGCCACGCCGGGGGGCGCAGTTGCGTGCCCAGCCAGAGCACAGCAGAAAATAGTCGGTCGACACTGCGAACAGACTGCACAACCGTCCGCGCACACGCTTGTACGACAACGTGTAGGAGATAATCCACCCCGCCCGCCCCGGCCCGATATGCCGCTGCTATGGTCGTTTTCACCAAGGATCGGTCAGCCCGTCGATGTGGATGGGCACGGACTTCCACACGAGTGATCGGAGCGGTCATGGATATCAATGAGGTCATCGTCTGGGTACTGATGATTTGCATGGTTCTGGGTGGAATCGACCGGGCCATCGGCAACAAGTTCGGCCTCGGAGAGAAGTTCGAGGAGGGATTCATGGCCCTCGGACCGCTCGCACTGGCCATGGTGGGGGTCATCTCCCTCGCGCCGGTCCTCGAGAAGCTCCTGACACCCATCATCAGTCCCGTGTACAACCTCCTCGGTGCAGATCCTGCAATGTTCGCCGGCACGCTCCTCGCCAACGACATGGGTGGCTGGGCACTCGCCGAGCAGATGGCGAGCAGTGCCGACGCCGCCCGACTGTCGGGCCTGATCCTCGGATCCATGATGGGCGCCACCGTCGTCTTCACCATCCCGGTATCGCTCGGCATCATCCAGAAGGCCGACCGGCCCTACCTGGCCAAAGGCATCCTCGCGGGCATCGTGGCCATCCCCGTTGGCGTCCTCGTGGGCGGGCTGCTGGCCGGCTTCAACCCGGCCATGGTGCTGATGAACCTCATCCCCATCGTCCTGGCTGCGTTGCTGATCGCGCTGGGTCTGTGGCGCGCGCCCGACAAAATGACGACAGGGTTTGAATGGTTCGGCAAGGGGCTCGTGGCGTTGATCTCGCTGGGCCTCGTGATTGGTGTCTTCGAGTTCATGACCGGCGTCAAGATCATGCCGGCCGGATGGGAGTTGGCTCCGCCCACCGAAGGACTCGCCACCGTCGGCCTCATCGGCATGATGTTGCTGGGCGCATTCCCGGCAGTCGCCCTCATCATCAAGTTCGCCAGCAAGCCTCTCTCGAAAGTGGGCCGGCTCATCGGCGTCAACGACTCCGCTGCCGGCGGCATGATCGCAACGCTGGCAAACAACATCCCCATGTTCGAAATGATGAAGGACATGGACCCACGGGGCAAGGTCGTCAACGCCGCCTTCGCCGTCGGAGCCGCCTTCGCGTTCGGAGACCACCTGGGGTTCACCGCGGGCATCGCACGCGACATGATTTTCCCGGTCATCGCAGGCAAGCTCGTGGCAGGCATCTCGGCCGTCGGCATCGCATTGCTCCTCTTCCGCAAGTCGCTGCCGGCCTCCGTCCCCGCAACCCAACCGGACGCCGACGTCCCGGACCATGCCGCATCCACTGGCCCCGCCGCAACGCTCGGTGGCACGCTCAACGAAACCACGAGGTCCTGACCATGGATTTCGCCCGCGTGGTTGGCTCAGCCGTTGCGACGATCAAATCTGATGCCCTGAAGGGCCACAAACTACTCGTCCTGAGGGCCGCAGACGCTTCTGACAATCTGTTCGGTGAGCCGTTCGTGGCTGTCGACGCAGTGGGAGCAGGTGAAGGCGAGTTTGTCCTCGTGAGCCGCGGCAGCTCCGCCCGCCAGACGACTGGCACTGAGGCTGCACCCGTGGATGCCGTGATCATGGCCATCCTTGACTCGGTGGAACTCGACGGCTCCACAAGTTTCCGGAAGTCGTGACGACCATGGCCATCGACCGGAGCACCAGGACATGACCACCAAGGACATTCTGAGCGTGGGCATCGACGTGGGCACCACGACCAGCCAACTCGTGCTCTCGCAGCTCACCGTGACCAACCAGGCCAGAGCGGGTCTTGTGCCCCGCCTCGACATCGACGCCAGGACGGTCCTCTACGAGAGCGAGCCACGCTTCACCCCACTCGTTGCCCCCGACGAGGTGGACGTGCCCCGGGTGATCGACTTCATCAAAGAGGAGTACCAGCGCGCGGGCGTCGACCCGAAGCAGGTCGAGACCGGCGCGGTCATCGTCACCGGCGAGACCGCCCGCGCCCGCAATGCCGAAGCCATCCTCGCCGGACTGGCCGATCTTGCCGGTGACTTCGTCGTGACCGTGGCGGGCCCCAATCTTGAGGCACAGATCGCCGCACGCGGCTCTGGCGCCGCCGAGTGGTCTTCCAAGCACTTCGCCACCGTTGTCAACGTCGACATCGGCGGCGGCTCCTCCAATGCCGCACTGTTTCGGGCCGGCAAACATGTGGCGTCGGCCGCGTCAATGGTGGGTGGGCGCCAGGCCGTTGTGGATTCTCGTTCCGGTCAACTCACACACCTTGCACCCTCCGCTGTCGCCATCGTGAAGGATCTCGGGCTTGACCTGTGTGTCGGGTCTCGACCCAACCTGTCCGAGCTGAAAAAACTCACCGACGCCATGGCCGACATCACCGTCGACCTCATGACCGGTCAACGGTCCCCCCTGGGGGACAAAGTGGCGCTGACGGAACCACTCGCCCAGCATGGCGATGTGTCCGCGTACTTCATCTCCGGGGGCATTGGCGCCCTGTACTACGACGGATCACCAGCACACACGTTGGAGCAGGTCGTCCGTTGGGGCGACATCGGGCCGTTGTTCGCCGAGTCGCTGCGCCACAACGAGCGCTTCAAAAAGCTGCGCATCGAACGCCCGGCGAACACGCTGCGCGCAACAGTCCTCGGAGCCGCCAGCCAGCAGGTGACCCTGTCAGGCTCCACCATCTGGACCGAAAGCTCCCAGCTGCCCCTCAAGAACCTGCCCGTCATCGAGCCGGACCTTCCCCCGCTCGCCGGCGCCACCGACGGGTCCATCGGGCAGGCCCTGGCCAAGGCGGTGGAGCGTTGGGACAGGGACACCACGGGAGAGGGAAACTTCGCCATCAGCCTCACACTTCCCCACGACATGAACTACCAGCAACTGCAGACAGTTGCCAATGGAGTCGGGTCGTATGCGGCGCGAACGCTGACCGTCGGCCAGCCGCTCATTCTGGTCACGGAGCAGGATTTCGCCCAGATTCTGGGCCAGACCATCAAGGGTGCCCAGCCGCAGCTACCCCTGATTGTCGTCGACCAGATCGGTCTGGGCGAAGGCGACTTCATCGATATCGGCGAGCCGATGTTCGACGGCCGAGTGGTACCCGTTTCAGTCAAGACCTTGGTTTTTTACCAGTAGGAGAGGGATTCGCGTGAAACCCGCAATGAAGGAGGTGCTGTGATGTTGCTCCGAACGAAGCTGTTTGGCGAGACATATGAATTCGCCACGATCAAAGAAGTACTCGCGAAGGCCAACGAGGAGAAGTCCGGCGACCAGCAGGCTGGCATCGCCGCCAACACTGCAGCCGAACGGGTCGCAGCGCGACTGGTGCTGGCTGAGGTGCCGCTCAGTGTGTTGCGCGAGAACCCGGTGGTGCCCTACGACGATGACGAGGTGACCCGAGCCATCGACGATGCCGTCAACGAGACCATCTACCAAGAGATCAAAGGGTGGACGGTGGGCGAGTTCCGAGAGTGGATCCTCTCGAACAAGACCGACTCCGACCAGATCCGGCGCGTCAGCAACGCACTGACCGGTGAGATGGTCGCCGGCGTCGCCAAGCTCATGAGCAATCTGGACCTGGTGGTGGGCGGCAGGAAAATCCACGTGGTCACGCACTGCAACAACACCATGGGCCTGCCCGGCACACTCGCTTCACGCAACCAGCCCAACCACCCCACCGATTCCATTGACGGCATCCGCGCAGCCACCTACGAGGGACTCTCCTACGGCTCTGGTGACTCCGTGATCGGGATCAATCCCTCCGACGACTCCGTCGGCAACGTCAGCCGCATCCTGGAAATGACGAAGGACATCATCGACCGGTGGGAGATCCCCACGCAGAACTGCGTCCTGTCCCATGTCACCACCCAGATGGAAGCCATGAAGCGGGGGGCCCCACTGGGGCTCATGTTCCAGAGCCTGGCAGGTTCGGAAAAGGCCATGCAGAGCTTCGGCATCAGCGTCGGGCTCCTCGACGAGGCGTACGACATGGCAAAGAAGTACGCCTGGACGACCGGCCCCAACTACATGTACTTCGAGACCGGACAGGGTTCCGCACTGTCGGCCGACGCCCACAACGGCGCCGATCAACTGGTACTGGAGGCTCGGAACTACAGCCTCGCCAAGCGATGGGATCCCTACCAGGTCAACACCGTGGTCGGGTTCATCGGCCCGGAGTACCTCTACGATTCACGTCAGATCAGCCGCGCCGCCCTCGAAGACCACTTCATGGGGAAGCTGACAGGCATTTCGATGGGATGCGACGTCTGCTACACCAACCATGCCGTGGCTGACCAGAATGACCTCGAGAGTCTCGCCGTACTGTTCGCCTCTGCCGGTGGCAGCTTCATCATGGGGGTACCCATGGGTGATGACGCGATGCTGTCCTACCAGTCGACCAGCTACCACGACGCCCCCTCACTGCGTCAAGCACTCGGCCTGAGGCCGCTACCCGAGTTCGAGGCGTGGATGGAAGACATCGGCATATGGAAGAACGGCCAGCTCACTGATCTGGCCGGCGACGCATCCCTATTCCTGCAGAGGTGAATGATGACTCAGACCATTGAAGAAGTCGTTGCCCGTGTACTCGCAGAGCTCCGCAACGAAGGGTTGGTGCCGGATGTGCAGCAACCCAGCGCCGGGGCCCGTGTGGATGACGCAGGCGGGCTCGTCATCGACCTGCCTGACCCCACCGAAGAAGTACATCGTCGGGCGATCGGGGTGACGGATCCGGCAGACCCCGACGGTCTCAAGAACCTGTGCGCCTCGACGTCGGCACGGTTGGGCGTCGGGCGCGCCGGGCCTCGGCCACTCACCAGGTCACTGCTGCTGTTCAAGGCGGACCATGGCGTGACCCAGGACGCCATCTATGGAGTGGTCAGCGAGGAGATCCGAGAGAAGTTCGGACTGTTCACCGTCCACACGAAGGCCCCCGAACGAGATGTGTATCTCCTGCGCCCCGACTGGGGACGTCTTCTTGACGATGAGGCGAAAGCCACCATCAAGGAGAACTGTATCCAGGGACCGGACGTTCAGATCTGCGTAGGGGACGGCCTGTCGGCTGCAGCTATCGACAACAACCTCACGGACATCTACCCCGCCCTCGAACAGGGGCTGAAATCAGCCGGGCTGACGTTGGGCACGCCGTTCTTCATCGAGAACGCACGCGTTGGCGTGATGAACGATGTCAACGCCATCATCCATGCCAAGGTCATCGTCCTGCTCATTGGCGAACGTCCCGGCCTCGGAATTGCCGATGCCATGAGCGCCTACATGGGGTTCGATCCGCAACCCGGCAAGACCGACGCAGATCGGGACCTGATTTGCATGATCACCACGCACGGCGGCACCAACCCGCTCGAGGCTGGCGCCTACGTCGTGGAGTTCGTGAAACGCATGATCAAGTACAGCGCGTCCGGCGTTCGGTTGCGCGAAGTTGCAGGCGATGCCTGAGAACAGAGAGGTAGCTGACCATGGGAATTCTTGAACCAGTGAAACCGACCATCTTGGCGGCTCGCATCATCTCCAACGTGGATCGCGCGTTCGCGGCGAAACTCAACCTGGGTGACAATCACCGTGCGCTGGCGCTCATCACCTGCGACATCGATGACTCCTTGTACGTCTCACTCGACGAGGCCACCAAGTTTGCAGAAGTGGACGTCGTCTACGCAAAGAGTTTCTACGCCGGCTCCGCTCACGCATCCGGTCCTCTCTCGGGTGAGATCATCGGCATCCTCGCTGGCCCCACACCGGCAGAGGTTCGCTCCGGGATGGATGCGTGCATCTCCCACTGCGAGACCGAGACGTGGTTCTACACGGCGGACGAGGCTGGAGAGCTTGCCTTCTTCCCCCACCTCATCAGCAGCACCGGAACCTACCTGTCGAAGGAGGCAGGTATATCCCAGGGAGAGTCGCTGGCCTACCTCATCGCCCCTCCATTGGAGGCGACCTACGCCCTCGACGCCGCTCTGAAGGCGGCCGACGTCGAGATGAAGGTGTTCTTCGAACCGCCGTCGGAGACGAACTATGCGGGGGGCTTGCTGACGGGCAGCCAGAGCGCTTGCCGCGCCGCGTGTTCCGCATTCCAGGACGCCGTGCTCGACGTTGCCGCACATCCCCGGAAGTACTAGACGATGACCACTTTCGATCGTGACCTGACGTCGGTACAGCAGGCTCGTGATCTCGCGGTCCGCAGCCGTGAGGCGATGAGGTCATTCCAGTTCGCTGAGCAGTCCACCGTGGACCGCATCTGTGAGGCCATGGTGGCGGCCGCCGTGCGGGAAGCGGCACGACTGGGGCAGCTCGCCCATGACGAGACCGGGTTCGGCTATCCGGACCACAAGCGTCTGAAGAACCAGTTCGCGGCCCAAGGTGTGTGGGACTCCATCAAGGATGTCCCGACGTGCGGTGTGCTGCGCCGCGACGACGTGGCCAAGGTCATCGAGATCGGTGCCCCGGTGGGTGTGCTGTGTGCTCTCACGCCATCGACCAATCCCACCTCCACCGCAATCTTCAAGGTGCTCATTGGGGTGAAGGCCCGCAATGGCGTGGTCGTGTCGCCCCATCCGTCCTCCGCCACATGCACTGCGGAGGCAGTGCGGGTCATGGTGGAAGCCGGGGAGGCCGCCGGGATGCCTGAAGGTCTGGTCAGCTGTATGACGGACCTCACCATTCAGGGCACCAATGAACTGATGAACCACCATGCGGTGTCGATGATCCTGGCGACAGGTGGACCGGGCATGGTCAAGGCTGCACACAGTTGCGGCAAGCCTGCCCTTGGAGTCGGGCCCGGTAACGTGCCCGCATACGTGGACCGCAGCGCGGACGTCGTCAAGGCTGCCGAGATGATCGTTGAGTCGAAGTCGTTTGACTGCTCCACCATCTGCGCGACCGAGCAGTCCGTGATCGCCGACCGCCCCATCGCTGAGCAACTGAAGCGGGAGATGCGCTCGCGCGGGGCCCACTGGCTGACCCCCGATGAGGCCGAAAAACTCGCCAGCAGGATGTTTCGTCCCAACGGCATGATGATCGCTGACTATGTCGGGCGAACGCCACAGCGCTTGGGGGAACTTGCGGGTATCGACGTTCCCGGATCCGCGCGGGTGTTGGTGGCCGATCTCGAGGGCGTGGGCCCGAAGTTCCCGTTGTCGCGAGAGAAGCTGACGTCGGTGCTGGGCTTCATGGTGGAGGATGGCTGGCACGCTGGCTGCGAGCGATCCATCCAGTTGCTGCGATTCGGTGGCGACGGGCACTCCGTGGTGATTCACTCACGCGACGAGGAATCAATCATGGCCTTCGGTATCGAGAAGCCGGCATTCCGGATCCTCGTCAACACGTGGGGGTCGCTCGGCGGCGTCGGTTTCACAACCGGTATCCGCCCGTCCATGACCCTGGGGCCGGGAGGCATGGGCGGCGCTGCAGTGAGCGACAACATCACGGTCGAGCACGTCCTCAACGTGAAACGCATCGCCTACCACCTGCACGACGTCGATCCGGCCGCACGCACCGCCCATGGCGGTGGCGCCGGCTCCGTCCCACCAGCTGCTTCTCCCGAAGCCGACCTGATCGAACGCGTCGTCCGACGCGTCGTCGAAGAGATGCGGAGGTAATGGCCAGATGACCGACACCACGGAGACAACACACCCGAAACCCCGGGCACATACGCAGGACAGGAAGGACCCACCGCAGTCTCCGGAACCCACCACCACTGAATCGCAACACAATCCACCCAGCGAAACCACCAGCACAACCACACGAAGGAGCACTCCAATGGCAGATGTTCAGATGATCGCACTCGGCATGGTCGAGACCAGGGGCCTCATTGGCGCCATCGAAGCCGCCGACGCAATGGTGAAGGCAGCCAACGTCAAGCTGATCGGCAAGGAGCAGATCGGGGCCGCCTACGTCACCGTCATGGTTCGCGGTGACGTCGGTGCAGTCAAGGCCGCCACCGACGCCGGCGCAGCCGCAGCCGGACGAGTGGGCGAACTCATCTCCGTGCACGTGATTCCGCGTCCGCACGGTGACGTCGAGGCCATCCTGCCCCAGGCCAACTGAGCCGAGTCAGAAGAACTGACACGAGAACGAAGGCGACGTGACCCGAATCGTGATTGCTGCGGATGACGTGCTGGGTGTGGAGCCCGGCGGACACCTCCTGGTGCCGCCGGGTGCCCTCGTCACCCCGCTCGCCCGTGACGTGGCACGTGAGCGCAGTGTCACCTTCACCACGAAGGCCCCTGCGTCAACGCCCCGCCCGGAAGACGCCCTCGAGCAACGGATCCGCTCGATTGTCGCCACGATGCTCCTTCCCGGCGCAGTCCCCGGGAGGCACCCAGTGAAGCTGGCGCAGGCTCGGAGCGTGACATTGGAACCGTTCGGCCACCCAGGTCCGAGTCCTGACCAGCAGGTCCGGGTCAAGGACGTCATCACGTCCGATGATGGCTCGCCGATGGCCGCTGGTTACATGAGTTTGACGGCCGGCAGCTTCTCGTGGGACTTCGGATACGACGAAGTACAGATCGTCTTGGAGGGTGAGCTGCACCTGGGGGGCGACGGCGGGGACCGCATCGGTCATCCGGGAGACATCTTCTACATCCCGAAGGGTTCGCACATCACTTTCGGCACCCCGAGCTGGACCAAGTTCGTCTACGTGACGTTCCCCGCCGACTGGGAGGGCCAGAGCTGATGGTTGTCACCGAGGTCGATCTGCGCGACCAACTCCGCCGACCAGCGCTCGGTGACACCATCATCGTCCCTGCGGGGGCGAGGCTATCGCCCGCAGCGAGGGACTTCGTCAACCAGTGGCAGCTCGTCATGGTGGAACAGGATCACAGGGGAGAAACCCCGCAACAGGTTGTCTGGGACAAGCCTGCAGCATTTCCAGTGACATCGACGGACGACCCATGTTGCAGTGCCTGCGGGGGCCACGTCGCGGAGAAGCCCAGCGCGCTCACCCAATTGAACGCCCATCACTACGCCCCCAAAACCCATCCGCGCATCATTCTGCGCGGGCAGATCGATTCTCTCCACGCTCTGATCCTTCTTGTCCAGGGCCTTGCCCGTGACGCGGGTGCGGAAGAGACCCGGAGCAGCCTCGGAACCCTGGCCGCCTACTGCCGCGAACTCATGAGCGCCGAGTACAACGAACGCCCGTGCGCTGCGCTTGAGCTGGGTGGCATCAGCGAGTCTGACATGCACCACGCCACCCACGATCCTCTCGGGGCGCTTGGCATCCAGCATTTGGCGATTGACGACACTGAGCCGATGCTGCAGCACTGGTTGAACGTGGCGCGCACCCAGGCCCGCCAACTCGAGATCACGGCGCTGCAGACGTTCGAGTCCCCCCACCACCCCTACGGCGCCTCGATATGCCATGGTCTGAATCGTCTCTCCAGCGCCGTCTACTATGTGGCTCTGCGCCTCGCGGCAAGTGCCTGACATGGCACGGTCCCCAGTGGAAGCGACCATGGCGTCAGCTGCCAGAGCCATCACCAAAAGGAAGTTCGCGCTACCGCCCGAGTTGCCGATCCGGGTGGGGGTCGACCTTGGCACAGCCTTCAGTGTGATGTTCGTCACCGATGAGGCTGGCAGGCCTCTGGCGGGAACACACGTGTTCGCCGACGTGGTGCGAGACGGCATCGTCTGGGACTTCGCCGGAGCCGTCTCCACCATCGTGGGCCTGAAGCAGAAACTTGAGGAACGCACAGGACGGCAGCTCTCCAGCGGCGCAGTGACCATTCCTCCGGGTGTCTCCACCAGCGACCACCGCGCGCACAAGTATGTGCTGGAGGCAGCCGGCATCGAGTGCACCGCGGTCGTGGATGAACCCACCGCCGCCAATTCCATATTGGGCATCATGGATGGAGCCGTCGTCGACATCGGCGGTGGCACCACAGGCATCGCCGTCGTGTCGGACGGCACGATCGTCGCCACGTTCGACGAACCCAGCGGGGGCACACACATGTCGCTGGTCATCGCTGGAGCGCTCAAGATCCCTTTTGAAGAGGCAGAGCTGTTGAAGAGGGACACCCGGAATCACGCGAGGCTTTTTCCCATCATTGTCCCGGTACTGGAAAAAATGTCGACGATCGTACGCGATGCCATCGACGTGCACCACGTGCCCAGAATCCACCTGGTCGGCGGGACCAGCGCCTTCACCGGCATTGAGGAAGTCATGACCCGCGTGACCGGCGTTCCTGCCGAGATCGCCCCCGAACCCATGCTCGTCACCCCGCTGGGTGTCGCGAGCTTCGCCGACATCATCACCGACACGAAAGGGTGGTGACCACGTTGCCAGCCACAGAGGAATTCCAGCTCCGCACCTTCTGCCACTTGGACAGGATGCAACCCCAGTTTGCCGCCTTCATCGGCACGATTACCCAGGGCGACCCGCCTGTGGAGGGTATGTCGAGTCTGTACGTCGAAATGTCCCCGGGTAACTGGGTGTTCAAAGTGGTGGACAAGGTGGTCAAGGGCACGGATGTGCGCCCCGGCAGCCAGATCGTCGAACGCCAGTACGGAATGTTCGAGGTCCACTCAATGTCCCAGGCGGACGTGTTGCGAGCGGGCGAGGTCGTTCTTGAGGAATTGGGGATGCATCTCGAGGATCGCATCAAACCAACGGTGGCCTCCGAGCAGGTCATCACCAACGTCAACCCTTACCAGGCGCAACTCCTGAACCGGATGAATCGCGGCACGATGCTGGTGGCAGGCCAGACACTGCTGGTCCTTGAGGTCGAGCCGGCCGCCTACATCACCCTCGCTGCCAACGAGGCGGAGAAGGCATCTCCCGTCTCTCTGAACCACTTCTCAGCAGTCGGCGTCTACGGGCGGCTATGGATGTCGGGAACAGAATCCGACATCGCAGCGGCCAGGCAGGCCGCACTCAACGCCATCGAATCCGTCACCGGACGCTAGGAGCCACCCATGTCCCGCCAGATCATCACCAAAGACCGCGTGTTGGAAGTACTCGGGGAAGGCTCCACTGAGCTTCACCTCGAGAAAAATGACATCATCACGGCGGTGGCCATCGAAGTGGCGGAGCAGAGGGGGCTACGGATCGTCAGGTCCGATGTGCCCCCCCGCGCCACCCCACCCGCGGCCACCACACCGGGCGGTGCACCCACCCCCACTCGGACACCACCGTCCACCGTCCACGAGGGCGCACCCACTCCCCGACAGATCAAGGACGCCGTCATGAGTCAGTTGGGGACGGAACCGGACGGCCTCGATGCCATCATCGCGAAGGTTCTGAAGGGCTGACACACATGACGGCACAGTCCCTTTTCTTGCTGTCCACGACGTCGGACGCCGACATCACGGGGCTCGTTGCACGCATCACCGCCGTGTGGGGAAGGAACCACAAGTCCATCGCCGTTTTCAGTCCCTTCACGGACCATCCCGATACGGGACTCGGCATCACGCATGCCGGCGTCGGCCTCATGAGTGCATTTGCCGACCGTGCCAGCACGCAGTCATACCTGCTCGATCTTCACGGTGAATTGCTGGGAACCCACGATGCCGTGTTGGTGGTTGGATCTGCCGGGGGCAGCGCTCTGGCGGCTCTGGAGTTCGACCTGAATGCCGAACTGGCTGCCAACTTGGGAACTCCGGCACTCCTCGTGGTCGACGAGGCCGCCGAGGCCGCAGCAATCGCTGCTGCCCGGGCCCGGCATGTCACGGTTCGGGGAACGTTGCGCCCCGACGCGGCACAGGCGAGTGACTCCTCACTCGTCGTCAGTGGCGCAGACGTCGACGAGTTGCTGAGGCAGTTGAAGCCGGGCTGTGTGGTGGTGCTCGACGCACAGCGTCAGGACGTACAACTGGCACTCGCGGTCGCCGGAATGACTGGTAGAGCGACCCCCGCAAGCATCGTGTGCTGCGGCACGATGGATCCCGCATGGACGCGGCTACTCCAGTCGACCTTCCCCGGCGTCACAGTCGAGAATGCTTCAGCGCCGCGTGCCTCGGTGGCGACTGCGTTGCGTAGTGCCTGCGGACGGTCTCGCTTGGACGCAGATGTCGCCGTCAGCACGCAGGAGTCGGTCGCCATGACTCCACTGCGTTTTGAGCATCTTCTCCTGCGGCGGGCCCGAGCCGCGCGCCAACACATAGTTCTCCCCGAGGGCGATGAACCAAGGATCCTCCTCGCGGCCGCCGCCCTGCTCACGCGCGGCGTCTGCCGACTCACGCTGCTCGGCGACCCGCTGGCCATCAAGGCCAAAGCGGCTGAGCTGGGAGCCGACATCTCGTGTGCCGAGTTCATCAACCCAGCCGACAGCGAGCACCTCGAGCAGTTCGCAATGCGGTACGCCGAACTGCGCGCGAAGAAGGGGGTCACGCTTGAGCAGGCGCGCGAGAAGGTCACAGATGTTTCCTACTTCGGCACCATGATGGTGCTGGAGGGCTTGGCCGGAGGAATGGTTTCCGGCGCAGCGCACACAACTGCGCACACGATTCGTCCAGCACTCGAGGTGATCAGGACCCGACCCGGCGTCTCGGTCGTGTCCTCCGTTGTCTTCATGTGTCTTGCCGATCACGTGCTGGTGTTCGGCGACTGCGCCGTCAACCCCAACCCCACACCGATCCAGCTGGCAGACATTGCCATCAGCTCCGCCGCCACGGCTCGTGACTTCGGTATTGAGCCACGCGTCGCAATGTTGTCGTACTCCACAGGACAGTCCGGATTGGGGTCAGATGTGGACCTCGTGGCCGAGGCAACCGCCCTCGTGGCGAAGCGAGAGCCCGGGCTGCTCGTTGATGGTCCCCTGCAATTCGACGCTGCTGTGGATCCCGGTGTGGCCCGCAGCAAGCGCCCCGGATCACCAGTCGCTGGCCGGGCCACAGTACTGGTGTTTCCTGACCTGGATGCAGGAAACATCGCCTACAAAGCGGTGCAGCGCACTGCCGGAGCCCTCGCCATTGGGCAGGTGCTGCAGGGCCTGAACAAGCCGGTCAACGACTTGTCGCGCGGCGCCACAGTCGGTGACATCGTGAACACGATAGCCATCACAGCCGTACAGGCATCAGAGGTGCAGTGACGTGAGCACCATGAAGGCGGCAGTCGTCACCACGTTCGGAGCGCCACTGGAGTTGTTGGATCTTCCGATCCCCACCCCGGGGGCCGGGGAGGTGCTGGTGAGGGTGCGTGCATCCGGCGTCTGCCACACGGATCTGCACGCTGCGCGCGGCGACTGGCCCGACAAGCCCGCGTTACCGATCATTCCCGGCCACGAGGCTGTGGGGGAGGTAGTGGAGATCGGCGAGCGAGTCACCTCCGTCGCGGTGGGCGACAGGGTGGGTGTCCCGTGGTTGCATCGGGCATGCGGAAACTGCGAGGCGTGCCTGTCGGGCTGGGAGACACTGTGCCCTCAGCAGCAACGCAGTGGATATGACGTCGCGGGCGGGTTCGCCGAGTACGTGGTGGCCGATGCCGCCTACGTCGCCCACATCCCCCACGGCATCGACTTCCTCCACGCCGCTCCCCTCATCTGCGCCGGATTGACTGTCTACAAGGGACTGCGCATGGTGGACGCCAAGCCCGGCGACTGGGTGGTTGTCTCCGGCATCGGCGGCCTGGGACATCTCGCGGTGCAGTACGCCGCTGCGATGGGGTTCCAGGTCATCGCCACTGACATCGACGAGACCAAGCTCGACCTCGCGGCGTCGCTCGGCGCCACAATGACAATCAACGCCAAGAAGGTTGATCCTGCCGGATACATCCACCGCCAGATCGGCGGCGCCCACGGCGCTCTCGTCACGGCCGTGTCCACCGCAGCATTCGGCCAGGCTCTGGGAATGATGCGCCCCGGTGGCACCGTGGTGCTCAACGGCGTTCCACCGGGCAGTTTCTCTGTCAACATCTACGACCTGGTCATGCGGGCGATCACGATGCGAGGGTCCATCGTCGGGACTCGACACGACCTCTCCCGGGCCCTGGCGCTCGCAGCCCAGCGCAACATCCGCCCCACCGTGCACCCGGCAGACCTATCATCCATCAACGCCATTCTGGAGAAGATGGCCAACTGGCCCATGCCGGGTCGGGTGGTCCTCGAGTTTCCCTGACCAACGCGTGCCTCAGATGCGCACCCCATCGAACGAGGGTGCCTCATCGTAGATCCCCCGGTTGAGAATGCCCTCACGCTTGGCAACGATCGTGGGCACCAGCGCCTGGCCCGTGACGTTCAGGGCGGTGCGGCCCATGTCCACGATGGGCTCGACGGCCAGCAGCAGGCCGACGCCAGCCAGCGGCAGTCCGAGCGTTGACAGGGTCAGCGTGAGCATCACCGTGGCGCCGGTGGTGCCAGCGGTTGCGGCCGAGCCCAGCACGGATACGAAGATGATGAGCAGGTACTGCGTGATGCTGAGGTCAATGCCGTAGAACTGGGCCACGAAGATGGCCGCCAGTGCGGGATACACCGCGGCGCATCCGTCCATCTTGGTGGTGGCGCCCAGCGGTACCGCGAAGCTGGCATAGGAGCGCGGGACGCCAAGGTTGCGCTCCGTCACCTGCTGGGTGACGGGCATGACACCCATGGACGAGCGGGTCACGAAGCCGAGGGTGATGACGGGCCACACGTTGCGGTAGAACGTGGCGACGGGCAGACCGTTCAGCTTCAGGATCACGGGGTAGACGACGGCCCAGACGATGATGAGCCCGACGTACAGGGCGGCGGTGAAGGTCCCCAGCGAGGCGAGCGACGCCCAGCCGTAGGCAACGATGGCGTGTCCGATGAGGGCGGCCGTACCGATGGGCGCCAAGCGGATGATCCACCACAGGACCTTCTGCACCACGGCGAGGGCGGACTCGGTGAAGCTGATGAAGCCGTCAGCCTTCTCCCCCACCTTGAGCGCAGCAATACCGAAGGCGATGGACAGGACCAGGATTTGCAGCACGTTGACCGATGCGCTACCGGTGAAGCCTGTGTCGACGGACCCGGACACCCGCACCCCCAGACCGAAGATGTTCTCCGGCAGCAGGCCCGTCAGGAACGCGGTCCAGGAGCCCATGGAGCTCGGCTCACGCTCGGCGGCCGACGTCACCCCGCCCGTCAGCCAGGGCCGCGTGACGAGGCCCACACCGATGCCCACGAGAACCGAGATGAATGCCGTGATCGCGAACCACAACAGTGTCTGCAGCGCGAGACGGGCCGCATTGGCAACTTCCCGCAGCCGGGCTATGGAGGAGATGACAGCGGTGACGACGAGCGGGACGACGAGGAGCTTCAGCAGGCCCACGTAGGCGCCGCCGATCTCGTCGAGGGTGACGGAAAGCCAGTTCGGTGGGGCGTCCTCGCCAACACCGTTGGGGCCGATGGCGACGGCGATGCCGCCGAGCACGACACCGATGACGAGTCCAAGGACGATCTGCACGCTGAACTTGGAGAGCGGATTCTTCTTCTCGGGCGCAGAGGGTTGCGCCTCAACCTGAGTGGTCGCAGACATGGTGATCCCTTGGGGCAGTGGGTAAACGGATGGTCCGCCCGCCCCAACAGGGCGGGATGTTGGCGATGAGGAGGGGCGGGCCCTCAACAGATCGCGCTGGACTGGCGTTGCAGATCGACCCACGCACGGGTGACGAGAAGCAGGACCATGACCTCATCACACCAGCGGCACGGCACATCCAGCAACTCCGTCCGCCACCAGCGAACTGGGGAATACCGTCGGCATTCCCGTGGGGTTCCCTCAATGGTGGACGGGCGGGGCCTTGGGGATCGCTTCGCCGGCAGAGCCGTGCACGTGCGCCCGGTAGTGCTCGCTGACCCTGCGCAGATAGGACTCGATGACGGCCTGCTCGTTCTGCGTGTAGTACGTGTCGATGTCCCTGTGCATGTCGAACACTGGTTTCAGTGTCGCGAACATCGCGTTCTGGGCGTGCTCGGTCACCACGAGCTGTTTGCGTCGACGGTCATGGGAATGCCTGCGTCGTTCGACGTGACCGGCTTCCTCGAGCCTGTCCACGAGGACGGTGGCGGAGGCCGTGGTGATCCCGAGCAGGGATGCCAGGCCGGCAGGGCCCACCCCCGAGTTGCCGATGAGGTGCTCCAGCGCGGCGACGTCGTTGCGACCCAGCTTCAACTCGTCGGCGACGTGGCGCTGAAGGTCGCCATAGTTGCGGAGCAGATCACGCAGAGCCCGGGTCACGGAGCTCCCGACTGCGGTGTAGCGCCCCACCTGTTCCGAGTTCTCGGATGGGATTGACGACGACATGCTAGTTAGTCTAGCTTAAACATCAGCTAGATTAACTAGTCATAAAACGTTCAAGGAGATTCCGTGACCGCAACCGACACGAAGACTGCGGCCGGGCGCCACCGCCCGGACAGGCAGTCGCGGCCCAGGTCATCGAGTGTTCTGCGCATCCTCCTGCCTGCAGTCCTCGTCGTCATCTGGTTCGCGGCGGCCGGCGTGGGCGGTCCCTATTTCGGACGCATCGACGAGGTCGCCAGCAACGACCAGGCAAGCTTCCTGCCGGCCAACGCCGACGCCACCACGGTGGGTGAGCGATTCATCGACTTCGTCGGGGACAGCCAGATCCCCGCCATCGTCATCGTGGACTCCGCCTCTCCTCTCGACGAGGCCACCCTCAAGACGCTGTCGGACACAGTGGCCTCCCTGGCAGACCTCGACGGAGTGGATTCCACATCCCCGCTCATCCCCTCCGAGGACGGATTGGCGGCCCAGGCCTTCGCCCCACTGTCCACGGATTCCGAGATCGGCGACACGGTCAACACCATCCGCGACAGGCTCCGCGAGAACCTCCCCGACGGCGTCACAGCCCACGTCACCGGACCGGCCGGGTTCACCGCAGACCTCACGGATGCCTTCGCCGGGATTGACGGCATCCTGCTGCTCGTGGCGCTGGGGGCGGTCCTCGTCATCCTTCTTCTCGTGTATCGGGCAGTGCTGTTGCCGTTTCTGGTGCTCGCCACCAGCCTGTTCGCTCTCTGCGTGGCGCTGTTGGTGAACTGGTGGCTGGCCAAGGCGGGGATCCTCACCCTCAACGGGCAGACCCAGGGCATCCTCTTCATTCTCGTCATCGGCGCCACCACCGACTACTCCCTTCTGTACACCTCCCGCTACGCCGAGGAACTGCGCCGCCACACGTCCCGCCACGTGGCGACGATGGCCACCCTCAAGGGAGCCTTCGAACCGATCATCGCCTCCGGCGGCACCGTCATCGCGGGACTGCTGTGCCTCCTGCTCAGCGACCTGTCCTCCAACAAATCCTTGGGCCCCGTGGCCGCCATCGGCATCGTGTTCGCCATGCTCGCCGCGCTGACTCTGCTGCCGGCGATGCTGTACCTGGTGGGCCGCAGCGCCTTCTGGCCACGCCGCCCCCTGTTCGACCCCGATCGTTCATCCGAGGCCCAGATGACATCGGGCCCCTACGCCGCTGCTGGGCGCTTCATCACGAAGAGGCCACGGGCCACGTGGATCGTGTGCGCGCTGCTGTTGGCGGCCGGTGCCGCATTCGTTCCCACCCTGAAGGCCGACGGCGTCCCCGCCAGCGAACTCGTGCTGGGAACCAGTGATGCACGCGACGGGCAGGCTGTCCTGGCGGACCACTTCCCCGGTGGATCCGGCGACCCTGCCAACGTGCTCGTTGACACGGCACGCCTCCAAGGGGTGGCCGACGTGCTGCTGGCCTCCGACGGCGTCTCATCGCTGAGCGTGCTGGCCACGGATTCCCCGTCGGGCTCGGCGCCCGTCACCACTGACGGCGTACAGCCACTCGGACCCCCCGGAACCCCTGCACCGGAGCCAACCGTCAACGGCGGCCAGGTCCTGCTCCAGGCAACGCTGACTGACCCTGCCGACACCCCCGAGGCCGAGTCCACCGTCAGGTCGCTGAGGGCTGACCTCGGCAACACGGCCAAGGTGGGTGGGACGACCGCGGTGGCCATCGACACCAAGGACACCTCCATCCACGACCGCAACCTCATCATCCCCGTGGTGCTGGTGGTCATCCTCGTCATCCTCATGCTGCTCCTGCGCAGCGTGCTGGCCCCGGTGCTGCTCATCGCCACGACGGTGCTGTCCTTCGGCACCGCCATGGGCACGTCTGCCATCGTGTTCAACCACGTCCTGAAGCTGCCGGGGGCAGACCCGTCGGTGCCGCTGTACGGGTTCGTGTTCCTGGTGGCGCTGGGCATCGACTACAACATCTTCCTCATGACCCGCGTGAGGGAGGAGTCCCTGGTCCACGGCACCCGGCAGGGCATCGTCCGGGGCCTCGCAGTGACTGGCGGCGTCATCACGTCGGCCGGCATCGTGCTGGCCGCCACCTTCAGCGCCCTGGCTGTGCTGCCCATCCTGTTCCTGCTGCAGTTGGCATTCATTGTTGCGTTCGGCGTGCTGCTCGACACCTTCGTGGTGCGCACCCTGCTGGTACCTGCCCTGACCTACGACATCGGCCCGGCCATCTGGTGGCCGAAGCGGCTGCACGTGGACCGGTTCGGCCGACACGGCATCGACGCGGAGCAGGTCGAGACCAGCGCCCCTGGTTGAGCAGCTTTCCTCGGGGAGAAGCTCCGCCGTCGCGTCACAGCGCGATGGTGGAGCCTGCCGGGGGTGCGCTGATGATGCCCGCCTGGGCCAAGAACTTCCCCATCCGCTCGAAGGCCGCCGGGTCCACGGCCAGGGTGGGTTCCCCGTCGCGGAGCCACAGCTTCGAGGTTGCCTCCAGAACTGCGCGAGCGGTCTTCTCCTGTTCAGGGTCGGACAGCGTGGGCACCTCTTGCTTGGTGGCTTCGATCGCCAGGTCGGGGTCCATCAGGATCCGCTTCTCGGCCTCCAACACGGCGGCGTTGACGCGGGTGAGGACCTCGTCATTCAGTCGGCCAGGGACGGTGACGAGTCCCGGACCCACGAGCGTCGGCTCAGCCGGATCCTGCACCGCAATCTCCACAACGTCGAACCCGGTGTTGGCGAACTGCACGGTCTCGTTGTTGCTGTAGCCCACCACGACGTCCACCCTGCCAGTGGTCAGGGCGCTCACCTGGGTGTAGCCGATGTCCTGCAACTTCACGTCGCCCTCGCCCAGGCCTGCGTGGTGCAGGGCGGCCAGAACGGTGTAGTAGCTGGAGCCGAAGTGCCCGGGCATCCCGATGGTTCGGCCTCTGAGGTCTTCAACCCCTGTGATGCCGGAGGATTTCGCCGCCAGCAGGACCCCCGGGAACTGCTGGAAACCGGTACCGAACGTGGCCAACGTCGCACCCGTGGCCGACGCCACCACGGCCTCGTCCCCGCTGGCGAACACGATGTCCTCCTGCGCGGCCAGCAGTGCACCGAATGCATCCTCCTGCGCGCCGTGATGCCGCAGGGTCACGTCGAGGCCCTGCTCGGAGAAGAGCCCGGAGTTCACGGCCACGTAGAACGGGCTGAACTGCACGTTGGGAATGTAGGTGAGGCCGATCGTCAGTGCCGGGAGCTCCGGTGTCGGCTCCGCGACAGGGGTGGTGCAGGCGGCGAGGCCGGTGAGGGCACCCGCGGCGAGCGCACCCTTGAGGAGTTGACGACGTGTGGTTCTCATGAGTGTTCTCCTTGGAGTCGGTGGGTGCTTGCTCGCTCAGCAATCTGGATGGAGCCCTGCAGCACGAGTGCTGCCACAGCGATCCACACCAGGACGGCGAAGACACCGACGCTGTCGGCTGCCTCCCTGGAGATCGTGAGGAGTGTGCCGAGTCCTGCCCCGCCCATGACAAATTCACCCACGATGGCGCCCGTCATCGAGAGAACGAACCCCGCCCGAATACCCGCGAGCACGGCGGGGGCGGCGATGGGCATTTCGACGTGGAGGAGGCGCTGCACCGGGGAGGCGCCGTCGAGCATGGCGTGCTCGATGATGCGCATGTCCATGCCCCGCAGACCGATGACCGTCGTGGTGACCATGGGAAAGAACGAGATGATGGCGCACAGCACGGCGATGGGCACCAGTCCGTAGCCGATCCACAGCGCGAGCAGGGGTGCGATCGCCACCAGCGGGATGGTCTGGGAGAAGGCGACGAACGGCTCGAAGATTGCGGCCAGCAGGCGTGAGTGGGCTATGGCAACGCCCAGCGGAATCGCCCCCACCATCGCGATCACGCTGCCGAGCAGCGCAGCCCCCAGCGTCGGCGCCAGATAGCGCCATCCCGTGCCGTCAACCACCCAGTCGGCCACCCGCACGACGACGTCAACGGGGTTGGGAAGCACGATTTTTGGGACCAGTCCGGTCGCGGTGACTCCCCACCAGATGAGCAGGACCACCATCAGTGCCAGAGGTGCGGGAATCCACCGCCATGCGCCGTGGTCTGATCTGACACGCCCAGGATAGGCGGACCACAGCCCCCAGTGCGCCACTGAGCGGGCCTGTGTGCGACCAGTCACTCCCGAAACCTTTCAAGTCAGGTCCGGGGTTGATCGAGACGCCGCGGCATGGCCGTTTCCGGCGACGACACACATGCATGCGCACGGTGGCATGCATGAGCCGTCGCTGGGCACGGATGCCACAGCGCGCGTTCCTCCCATCCAGACTTTGACTGTCGGCCTCGGAGTTCCACCGAATCAACCTCGTCCGCTCCTGCGAGCGTCAGAGGGTCGCGGGCTGTCACCGCCGGTTCGGACTTGCACCGACCCCGGAACACGTATGTTGCACCCCATCCTAGCAACGGACTCCGGTGTGGCTGAGCCGCCCCACAGCGCTCACTGCCAGAAGAGTTCGTCCGCCACCTGGAACGCCAGTCGCATGAGGCGCCGCGTGTCCTCGAGCATCTGCGACGACTGGCGCGGACCGTAGCCAAGAAGGTCGGAAATCGCGGCCAACTCGCGGAAGTCGGCGGGGAGGGAATCGCTGGCCCTCCCCCGCACCAGCATCATGGCGTTGCGCAGGCGGCTGATGTGCTCCCAGGCAGCCCGGAGGTCGTGGGCCTGGCGGGCTGTCACGAGATCCAGTGATGCGGCGGCGGCAAGCGCCTCCAGTGTCGCGGGCGTTCGGAGTTCCGGATGCTCGTGCGCGTGACCCAACTGGATGAGCTGGATGGTCCACTCAATGTCGGACAATCCGCCGGATCCCAGCTTCAGGTGTCGTTCCTTGGGTACACCCTTCGGGATCCGTTCAGCCTCCATCCGCGACTTGAGCCGCCTGATGTCGGCGGTTTGTTGGTGGGTGAGCCCACCCCTGGGGTACCGCAGCGGGTCGGTGCCGTCGATGACGGCGGCGGCGAGCTGGAGGTCGCCCGCTCCCGGCCGTGCCCGAAGCATGGCCTGGGCCTCCCACGTGGAGGACCATTTGTCGTAGTACGTGGCGTAGGAGGAGACGCTGCGCACCTGCGGACCGCCCTTGCCCTCGGGCCGCAGGTCACTGTCGAGGACCAGTGCCGGCTCGGGTCCGGGTTTGCCCAGGATGTCGGCGGCCCTCCTCACCAGTGCCGTGGCCGCCGCCCGCCCCTGCGCGTCGACGTCGTCGGCCACGACAAACATGGCGTCGGCATCCGAGGAATAACTCATCTCGTTGCCGCCCCAACTGCCCAGCGCCACCACCCCCACCGGCGGGGACTCCACCGTGCGGGAAGCGATGGCCAGTGCTGCGTCGATGGATGCCGAGGCGAGGTCGGACAGTGCGACCCCCACGGGGTTGACGTCCGCGTTCCCCAAAACGTCGGCCAGCGCGATACGGCACAGTTCCCGGCGACGCAGCCCACGCACCGACGCGATGGCCTTCTCCTCGTCGTCGTGGCGGTTGGCGGCACGCGTCATGGCGTCGGTGAGGTCGGCTGCCGAGCGCGGCTCCAGTTCGGAGCGGCTCGCCAGCATCTGCACCATCTCGGGTGCCCGTTTCATGAGGTCCACCACGTACCGGCTGGACGATGCGACGCGCGCCAACCGGTGCGCCATCCAACCCTCGTCGCGCAGCGCCCGCAGGTACCAGCTGGTGTCCCCCAGCTTCTCGGACAACTGCCTGAACGCCAGCAGCCCGAAGTCCGGGTTGGGGCCCTCAGCGAACCATCCCAGCATCACCGGCAGGAGCTGACGCTGGATCTCGGAGCGACGGCTCGAACCCTTCGTCAGCGCCTGGATGTGGCCGAGGGCCGAGCGTGGATCCGAGAACCCCAGGGCACGCATGCGCGTCTTGGCCGCCTCCGTGGAGAGGCGGAGTCCCTCTGCGGGGATGGTACTGACAGTCTCCAGCAGCGGGGAGAAGAAGATCCTGCGCTGCAGCCTCATCACGCTCCTCGTGCTGCTCCGCCAGCGCTTGACCACCTCATCGGCGGTGAGAGCGAGCGTGCGGGCCACGTGAGCCATCGCCAGGTCGTCGTCGGGCAGCAGGTGGGTGCGTCGCATCTGCCGGAGCTGCACCCGGTGCTCCAACACACGCTGGAAGCGGTACGCCTGCTCCATCTCCGCCCCGTCGGTGCGCCCGATGTAACCGTTGGCCACAAGTGCCTCCAGTGCGGGGATCGTGCCACGGACCCGGAGCCGTTCGTCGGCGCGGCCATGCACCAGTTGCAGCAACTGAACGGCGAACTCGGTGTCGCGCAGACCACCCTCCCCCAACTTGATCTCGCGGTCGGCCTGGCCGGCGGGGATCATCGACACCACCCGCGTGCGCATGGCCCTGACATCGGCCACGAAGCCGTCCCGCTCACCCGCCGCCCAGACCATGGGCCCCACCATGGAGCAGAACTCCGCCCCGAGAGCGAGGTCACCGGCCGCTGGGCGCGCCTTCAGCAGCGCCTGGAACTCCCAGCCCTTCGCCCATTTCTCGTAGTAGCTGCGGCAGGACGAGATCGTGCGCACCAGCGGTCCCGCATTGCCTTCGGGTCGCAACGCCGCATCCACCTGCCAGATGGTTCCCTGGCTGGTGTGGGCCGAGCAGATGCGCGCCAGTGCAGCGGCGAGTTGGGTGCCCACCTGCATGGCGTGCTCGATGGAGACGCCGTCGGCCGGCTCGGCGATGTGGATCACGTCCACGTCGGAGAGGTAGTTCAGTTCCTGGGCGCCCGTCTTCCCCATGGTGATGACCGCCAGCCGCACGTCGCGCCAGTCGGGCACCTCGGCGCGCGCGTGGGCCAGGGCGAAATGGAGCACGGCGTCCGCCGTATGGGCAATCTCCCGTGCCACGGCGTCCACAACCAGCACTGGATCGGCCGCGGTCAGGTCTCTGGCGGCGATCTCCACAAGTGCCGCATGGTGGGCGCGTCGCAGGTCATCGGAGTGACCGACGGCCACGTCGTCCACCATCTCCACCCGCTCAGCGTAGAAGGCGCGCCATCCGTGGGCATCGCGCGCGGGACGCTCGGCGCGAAGGCACTCCACCTCCTCGGGGTGACGTGCGAGGAACTGCCCCAGCACCGACGAGGCGCCAGCCACGACGACGAGCCGGCGCAGCCAGGACTTGTCACGGGCCACTTCCGCGAAAAGGCCCGGGTCGGCCTCGTCGATACGCGACACAATGTCGAGGGCGCGATCCCGGTCAGCGACGTCCTGGAAGTCTTCAAGGGCCACGTTCGGCTCGTGGCCGCACCTCTCGCACCACCGATCCCAGGTGGCTGCGGCGGTTCTGGGCGAGTCGAAGCCACGTCGCGCGAAATCGCCCACGGCGGAAGAGACCCTGCTCACGGGAACACACTACCGATTGATAGAGTTGAGCCCACCGACGAAGAGGGGGAATTGATGTTCAAACCCGCCGTTTCAGTCGTGGAGGCACTGCAGGACCTGTTCACATGTCTGGGTGCCATCGAGTGCGGCCGCGCGGCCGATTTGGGTCTGGAGCTCAGTGCCGAACTCGCGAACCGCCGTCCCGATCTCACCGATGTCCTCCTGTCCACCGCGCAGGCCGCGCGAGAGCACTCCCTCGAGCTCGGGGAAGAATTGACGGCCGCCATCTGTCGCGGGGCGAGCGCCCGGTTGGGCAGCCGCCACCCCGGCGCGAGCATCGAAGTGAGGGTGCCTCCGTTCTCCGCCGTGCAGATCGGCTTCGGGACGGGCCCCCGTCACACCCGGGGCACCCCACCCAACGTCGTGGAAATGTCTCCCCTGGTCTTCATCGACCTGGCGACTGGACGCTGGACGTGGGAGGACAGCGCGCACCACATCCGCAGTTCGGGGGCCCACGCACACGAGGTGCAGAAGGCGTTCCCGATCTGGTCCGGGGCTGCTGAGCGCTGACCGGCACTGCGCGCAATCCCAGGGGTCACAGGACGGCGATGTGGCGTTCCAGTTCCCAGGGAGTGACCTGCTGACGGTAGACCTCGAACTCCTCACGCTTGTTGCGCATGAAGTACTCGAACACGTGCTCACCCAGGGTTTCGGCAGCGAGCTCACTGTTCTCCATGATGTTCAGGGCGTCGTCGAGGCTGCGTGGCAGCGACTGGATTCCCAGTGCGCGACGCTCGCGGGCGGACAGGCGCCACACCTCGTCCTCCGTCTCCTCCTGCAGTTCGTACTCCCCCTCGATCCCGGCCAGGCCTGCGTTGAGCATGAGCGCGTAGGCGAGGTAGGGGTTGACGGCAGCGTCGGGTGCCCTGTACTCGATGCGGGCCGAGGAGGACTTGCCGGGGGCGAACTGCGGGACACGGATCAGGGCGGAACGGTTCGCCCTTCCCCAGCACGCGTAGGTGGGGGCCTCACTGGCGCCACTGAGCCGTTTGTAGGAGTTGACCCACTGGTTGGTGACGGCGGTGATCTCGGGGGCGTGGCGCAGCAGGCCCGCGATGAAGTGTCGGGCGGTCTTGCTGAGGCGGTACTCGTCGGCACCGTCGTAGAACGCGTTGGTGTCGCCCTCGAACAGGGACATGTGGGTGTGCATGCCCGAGCCGGCGTGCTGCGAGAAGGGTTTGGGCATGAAGGTGGCGTGGATCCCCTGGCTGACCGCCACTTCCCGGATGACGACGCGGAAGGTCATGATGTTGTCGGCCATGGTGAGGGCATCGGCGTAGCGCAGGTCGATCTCATGCTGGCCGGGGGCTGCCTCGTGGTGGCTGAATTCCACCGAGATGCCCATTTTTTCCAGCATGGTGATGGCATCGCGACGAAAATCGGTGCCGTCACCCAGCGTTGTGTGGTCGAAGTAGCCGCCGTCGTCCAGCGGCACCGGCGGGTTCAGCTGCTTCAGCAGGAAGAACTCGATCTCGGGGTGGATGTAGAACGTGAAGCCCAGGTTCGCGGCCTTCTGAAGGGCACGCTTGAGGACGTAGCGGGGATCGGCGAAGCTGGGAGACCCGTCGGGCAGGCTGATGTCGCAGAACATGCGCGCGGTGCCACGCTCCAGCTGACGCCAGGGCAGCACCTGGAACGTGGAGGGGTCGGGGTGCGCCACCATGTCCGACTCGAAGACGCGCGCAAATCCCTCAATGGCCGAACCGTCGAAGCCGACCCCCTCGGAGATGGCGCCCTCAACCTCTGCGGGGGCGATGGCCACGGACTTCAGCACGCCCAACACATCGGTGAACCACAACCGCACGAAGCGGATGTCGCGTTCTTCCATCGAACGCAAAACGTACTCGGTCTGCCTGTCCATGACCCTAGTGTGCCCGCTCATCGACGCTCGTGGCACGTGACCATCATCAGATGACCACCGCAGGCCTTCAGGAACCCGTGGGGCCGGTGGATTCACGCACGTTCAACCGGGGCGTGATGACCACGCGGTGGGTCGGTCGGCCCGCGTCGCGGAGGCGGTCCATCACCAGCCCCATGGCCGCTCGCCCTATGGAGATACGTGGCGGCCGGACGGCGGTGAGTGCGGGGCTGAACAGGCCTGCCACCTCGTCGTCGTAGGCGATGATCGAGAGGTCACCGGGGACCGACAGCCCCTCCTCCTGGCACTGCTGGGCGATGGCGATCGCCTCCCGGTCGGCGTGGACCAGGAGCGCCGTGGTTCCGGCGTCGATGCAGTCCCGCACCAGCTCGGCGACGGCGGGCGCCTCATCCCCGGGCTCGTGCCGGCGCAGTTCACGGGTGAAAGCGTCGGGGCGCAGCCCACATTCCTGCACCGCCAACGCCCATCCGCGCCGGATCTCCTCCCGGTGCGGACTCCCGGGGTTCCATACGAAACCGACACGGGTGTGTCCGTCCGCGGCGAGGTGCCTCACGGCCGCCCCGGCACCGCCCAGATGGTCGGTGGTCACGGACTCGAACGGCAGCGCCGTGGAGGTCCCCCGTGCATCACGCTCCACCAGCACGAAGGGCACCTCCGTCTCCTGCAACCATTCGAGCAGCTCCATCGTGGCCCGCGTTGTGACATCCGGTGCCATGAGCAGGGCATCCACTCCGGCCGCGATCAGGTGTGTGGCGTGGGCGCGGAAATCGGCGTCCTCGTAGGAGGTCCCCCGCAGCATCAGGACGGCACCGCGTTCCTCGGCCATGTCCTGGGCGCCGCGGATCACCTCGGGCCAATAGAAGTCGAGCGACGGGACCAGCATCCCGACGCGAACAGGAGCCTCCATCTGGACCGAGACCTCCTTGACGGGCTCGTTGAGCACGGCGCCACCGTGGAGCCTGCGGACCACCCCCTCGGCCGCGAGGCGGGCAATATCGCGCCGCAGGGTGACAGGTGCCACCCCCAGGAGTTCCGCCAGATCACTGACCCTGAGCATGCCTCTGGCACGGAGCTCGGCGACAATGCGGTCGCGGCGTCCGTCCGGGAGCAACTCATTCGTCATGTTGATCACTTTACCCACACCACGACCGTTTTTGTTAGAGTGATGATCATAAACGATCCATTTCGATCAGGGAGGAGGTCTGGGTGACCACAAGGCCGGTGGCAACGACACCGAACTGGAACGACCGCCGCACCTGGACCACTTTCGCTGACCAGATGCTGTTGGCGGTGCGGCCCCATGCGTCCCCCTCACACGCCGGATTCAGATTCCCGGGTGTACCAGGCCTTCTGGGGGCCCGCGTCGACGCCCTTGAGGGATTCGCGCGCACCTTCCTCCTGGCCGCCTTCCGTCTCGCGGGCGACGGAGGAGCGGACCCGCTGGGCACCGCGCAGTGGTACGCGGCAGGCATCGACGCAGGAACCAATCCCTTCTCCCCCGAACGCTGGCCACGCCTCGACGAGCATCCGCAGGCGAAGGTGGAAGCCGCTTCGATCGCGCTCGGCCTCGACATGACCCAACCCTGGATCTGGGACCGGATGCCACCCGCCGTGCAGGACCGCGTCGTGGCCTGGCTGGAGCCGGCCGTCGGCGACCAGAACTACTGGCGCAACAACTGGGTCTGGTTCCGCATCGTCGTGCAGACCTTCCTGCGCTCGGTGGGCGCGCACCACAGCATCGGCGACATCGACGAGGATCTCGCCACCCACGACACGTTCATCCGCGCCAACGGCTGGCTGAGCGACGGCGAGGGTCGCAACTTCGACCACTACGTGGGCTGGGCGCTCCACCTGTACCCCACCCTCTGGTCCCGCATGCACGGCGCAGCCGACCTGGCCGCCCCGCGCGTCGAGTCCGATCGACGCGCCCTCCAGCGCTATCTCGACGACGCCATCCGCCTCGTGGGTGCGGACGGCTCCCCGCTCATCCAGGGCCGGAGCCTGACCTACCGCTTCGCCGCGGCCGCCCCCTTCTGGGTCGGCGCGATGGCCGGCGTCGACAGCCCGTCGCCGGGGTTGCTTCGCACGGCAGCCTCCCGAGTGGTCGGGCACTTCGTGGATGCCCGGGCAGCGAACTCCCCCGGGATCCTCGACGTCGGCTGGAAACGTTCCTGGCCACAACTGGCACAGTTCTACACCGGCCCCGGCTCCCCCTACTGGGCTGTGAAGGGCCTGTTGGGGGTTGCCCTGCCCGAGACCCATGCGGTGTGGACCCAGGATGCTGCGCCCCTACCCATCGATGAGGCCGACCAGTTGATCGCCGTCGAGGCGCCCGGATGGCTCGTCCACGGCACTGTGGCCGACGGCGTCCTGCGGGTGGTCAACCACGGCACCGACCATGGGCTGATCCACTCAGACGCAGCCGACAGCCCCCTGTATGCCCGGCTCGGCTACTCCACTGCCACGTCGCCGCTGCTGGACGACGACAGCTGGGCCAATCCCCTCGACAACACCATCGCCCTGCTCGACGGCGACGGGCGAGCAACCCACCGCACCGGGATGCAACGGTTGGACTGCCGCGTGATCGGCACACCTGCGGGGCCCGTGGGGCTTGCGTCCTCTCTGGCCGAGGCCCACTGGGTCGACGCGCTGGCTCCCCCGCAGCATGAGGCAATCGGATGGCCCGGGACCGCAACACCGGCCGGTTCCCTACTGATGGTCTCGCTGGTGCGAGGCCCCTGGGAGGTGCGGGTGGCCAGTGTCACCACGCCGGCCACAACCGCGGTGCGGTTGCGTTTCGGTGGCTGGCCCCTGTCCGCCAACCATCCTCGCGACGCCCGGACCGACGACAGCACCAGTTCGACGGCTGAGGGGCTGACCACACGCCTCACGGCCCTGACCCCGGGCGGCACTCTCGGCATCGACCACCGCATCGACGCCAGTCCACTGTCGGAGACCTCCTCAACCCCGTTCGTCAGCTTCCCCGTCGACGGGCCCCTGTGGCAGGGCGTCCTCGCCGAACTGGGCGCCACCACCGACTCCGGTCAGGCCAGCCTTTCCGTGTCAGCCACAGGGGGCACCACCACATTCCTCGTGACCTGGCCCGACGGCGTCACCACCCCAATCCAGGCCCTCACCCCCACCATCCCGAAAGGCACCTCGATGCCCCTATCCCCCGCAGCTGACAGCGCCCTCGCGACTCTCCAGCAGCTCGATGACCAGTTCGGTACGCGCTATCCCGACGACGTCACGGTTGACGGCGTCTACCCGCTGCGCGAGGCGCAGTTCGGCGAACCCGAGGGCGGCAACACCGAATGGACGACGAGCTTCGTCCCCGGCATGTTCTGGGCAGCCGGGGAGCTGACCGGCGACGACAAGTGGGTCGAGGCTGCACGCCGCCACATCCCCAGCTTCGTCGACCGCATCGAGCGCAAGGTACACATCGACCACCACGACCTGGGTTTCCTGTACACACTGTCGTGCGTCACCGCCTGGCGCCACGATCGTGACGAGGGTGCACGCGATGCCGCCATCGCTGCCGCGGACCAACTCATGACCCGCGTCATCCCCTCTGTCGGCATCATCCAGTCCTGGGGCGACCTGAACGATCCTGCGCAGGCCGGCCGCGCCATCATCGACAGCCTCATGAACATGCCGCTGCTCTACTGGGCCACCGAGATCACGGGTGACACCCGCTACGCCGCGGCGGCCCGTCGCCACGCCGGCCTGTTGGGCACCTCCATCGTCCGCGATGACGACACCACCCACCACACGTTCCACTGGGACGTCGCAACGGGTGCACCGTTGTACGGCACCACGGCGCAGGGCCACGCAGACGACTCGACGTGGGCACGAGGTCAGGCGTGGGGCATCTACGGCTTCGCCCTCAACCACGCCCACACCGGAGATCCCGCGCTCCTGGCCGTGGCGCAGCGTTGCGCCCGGCGCTTCCTCGATCTCCTCCCCGAGGACAGCGTGCCCTTCTGGGACATGGTGTTCACCGACGGCAGCGATGAGCCGCGCGACAGCTCGGCAGGCGCCATCGCCGTCTGCGGGTTGAACGAGCTGGCCGCCATCACCGGCAGGGCCGAGTACCAGGAGGCGGCCGACCGCATCCTCGACTCACTCGAGGCCAACTACGCCACCACTGCCGAGGGCCCCGAGAACTGTCTCCTGTTGCACGGCGTCTACGCCAAGCACGGTGGCCGCGGTATCGACGAGGGCAACCTCTGGGGCGACTACTACTACATGGAGGCCCTCCTGCGCCGCCACAACCCTGACTGGGTGTCCTTCTGGGCACCCACCGCCTGAGCATTCGCCTGATCATCCACCGGAAGGAAATCCCCCTCATGATCCTCGAAAACTTCTCCCTCCACGGCAAGGTGGCGCTCGTCACCGGCGCCACCCGCGGACTCGGCCAGGCCATGGCCGTGGCCCTCGCCCAGGCCGGCGCCGACGTCGCCCTCGTCGGCAGTTCGAAGCCCGCCGACGAGACGGCAGCGCAGATCCATGCGCTGGGCCGTCGCACCCTGACCCTGACATGCGACCTGTCGAAGGCCCCTGTCGCCGAACTGGCGAAGCTTGTCGACGACGTGGTTGCCGAGTTCGGCCGCATTGACATCCTCGTCAACAACGCCGGCATCATCCGGCGCACCCCCGCCATGGACTTCACCGAGACCGACTGGGATGACGTCATCCAGGTGAACCAGAAGGCCGTGTTCTTCCTGGCGCAGGCTGCGGCCAAGGCGATGAAGGACGGCGGTGAGGGCGGCAAGATCATCAACACCGCCTCGCTGCTGAGCTTCCAGGGCGGCATCAACGTGCCCTCCTACACGGCCAGCAAGAGCGCCGTCGCGGGCCTGACCCACGCCATGGCCAACGAGTGGGCCAGCCAGGGCATCAACGTGAACGCGATCGTGCCGGGCTACTTCGCCACCGACAACACTGCCCAGCTGCGCGCAGACGAGGGCCGGTCCCAGTCCATCCTGGAACGCATCCCCGCGGGCCGGTGGGGGGACGCAGAGGACTTGGCGGGTGCCGTCGTGTTCCTCGCCTCGAAGGCCTCCGCCTACGTCCACGGCACCCTGCTGGCCGTCGATGGCGGCTGGCTCGGCCGCTGATACAGCCACCCCCACACCACACGAACCATCGCCCTGCATCCGTGGGGCAACTCAAGAAGGAGTAGCAACAATGGAGAACCGTTACGCCAGCGCCCCGGAGCACGTGGCCACCATGCAGACCGCCGAGCTGCGGAAGCGTTTCCTCGTGGAGGACCTGTTCCTCGACGGCGAGATGAAGTTCGTCTACAGCCACTACGACCGCATCATCATGGCCGGCGCCGTCCCCACCGAGGCTGCATTGAGGATGCCGACTCCCGAGGCCCTGCACACGGACCACTTCTTCGACAACCGCGAAGCCGGCATCATCAACATTGGTGCCGACGCCACGGTGAGTGTCGACGGCACCGAGTACACCCTGCCGCGCAAGGGCCTGCTCTACATCGGTCGCGGCGCCAAGGACGTCACATTCGAGGCGCCGGGCCGCTTCTACCTCTACAGCGCGCCCGCCCACACCGCCTACCCCACCACGCTCGTGGGCCCGGAGGACGGCAACGTGCTGGAGCTCGGCGCCAAGGAGACCTCCAACGAGCGCACGCTGCGCCAGCTGCTGTTCAACGGCGACGTCAAGAGCTGCCAGGTCATGATGGGCGTCACGACGCTTTCCCCCGGCAGCATGTGGAACACCATGCCGGCGCACACGCACGACCGCCGCATGGAGTCCTACCTGTACTTCGATGTGGAGGACGACGCACGCGTGGTACACCTCATGGGCGAGCCCTCCGAGACGCGCCACCTCATCGTCGGCAACGAGCAGGGCGTCATCTCGCCCAGTTGGTCCATCCACTCAGGCGTCGGCACCAAGGCGTACTCGTTCATCTGGGCCATGGCTGGCGAGAACCAGGCGTTCACCGACATGGACGCCGCTCCGGTCACCGACATGCGCTGACATGACTGACGACCCGCTCGCAGGGCGCGGTGAGGTACTCATCGGCGCCGCACTGCGCACTGTCGAGCAGGTCGAGGCGGTCCTGGGTTGCATCCGCACCCCTGCCCCGGGTGTTCCCCCGATCCTTCCCTGAGACAGCCCTGGTGAGGCGGTGGAGCAACGCCAAGCCGCCTCAGCGGCTGGAAGTATGTGGCCGTGAAGACCACCCCTGTTGAAGCTCAACGAGTCGACCCGCCAACCGGCCCGCTCCTGTCCCTGTGCCTCGTCGTCGCCTCCAGTCTCCTTCTGGGGGGCCTGACGTCCTTGGCCCAGGGATTCCTTCCCGAAGCGCTCAGCTCCTTCGCGAACTCTGCCAGTGGCTGGACGATCCTGAGCGCCCTCATCCTCTGGTTCATCCGTGGCCGGACGGCCCTGTCCGCGCTGCTGGGGGGCATCGGGTTCGTCGGGCTGGTGGTGGGCTACACCGTCGTTTCCCAGATGCGGGGCATCTACTACAGCCCGGTGCTGTTCGGAGTCATCGGCCTCGTGGTCGGCCCCTTCGTGGGCGTGGCAGCCTCATGGCTGCACTCCCGTGGCTGGCGAGCAGCCTCCGCGGTGGCTCTGCTGTCCGGAATCGGGATCGGCGAGATGAACCATGGGCTGACCGTGGTCGGCGACACCACTCATCCGTTGTACTGGATCCTGGTGGGAGTGGTTGGCGCGGCGTTGCTGGTGGTCGTCGTGGTGCGGCGCCTGGACGCTCCAATGGTCAGGATCTCCGCCGTGGCGGCGACGGCTGCGGTGGCCTGCGCCTTCGTCTACGCCTACAGTCTCCTCGGGAGCGCCTGACCCTGGACGCCCCCGTGCATTGGGGGCTCGCCCCGACGTTGGCCATAATGGGTGCATGGCGCAACCCGGCTGGTATCCCGACCCGAGTGGCTCCGGCACACCCCGCTACTGGGATGGCGCGGCGTGGTCGAGCGTCACCCCACCCTCCACCACACCGGACACCGGAAACGGTGGACCCCGGAGGGCGCCCGTCACGGGAATCATTGCGGGGCTGTTGTCGATACTGCTCGTGGTGGCCGTCCTGGTGTGGCAGCCGTGGCGCACGGATGCGTGGGGCAGCCCCGAGGACACGAACTCGTCGAAGCCCACCGGCAGCCAGTGGAACGAGCTTGAGCCCACCGAGACCCCCTCCTCCCCGGAGCCCACCGACGGGGACGGACGCCCCGTGGCGTGCCCACTGGTGGAGGACGCCGACAACGGGCCGCAGGGTCAGTGGTACGTCTCGGGAGGAATCCAGTACCGCGGCGTCCCCGGCTGGAAGGACGGCGGTGGGTGGACCATCGACTTCACCTCGGACCGCTCCGGTCAGAGCGACAGTGTTGCGTCTTCCTGGGTGTCCATCACGGCCATCGGCCAGGTGTCCAAGGAGGACTTCAGCAGTGATCCCCGCACTGCCGCGACGCAATTGAGCGACTGCATGTCCTCGTCGTACTACTACCGCACGCTGGATCACCGCGAGAAACTGGAGGACAAGGCCTTCACCACCAGCGACGGCGTGTCCGGCTGGATCATCCGTGAGAACTACTGGAACGTCCCGGACCAGCCCGTCAGCGGTGACGAAGTGGTCATCGTGGTGCTGGACAACGGCGCCAAGGATTCCCTCACGCTGTTCCACAGTCAGGCCCCCATCGAGGACCAGCGACGCAAGGACAAGGTGGCCGACGCGCTGGCCACACTGTCGAAGCGCTGAGCCGGGCCTGCCTACACTGGAGGGGTGTCTGCGCCCGGTTGGTACCCCGATCCGTCCCATCCGGGCAGCGGTTTGCGCTACTGGGACGGCGGCGCATGGTCGCAGCAGACCACCGCCGGCGCGGCTCCGCCGCCCTCGAAGAGGCCGTGGCTGTGGTTCGTCATCGCGATGGGCGTCATCGCCGTGGTGGTGGCAGTCTTCATTCTTCGTCCCGGTGGCCTGACGACAACGGCTGAGGACACCAACTCCGCGAGGCCGACGGGCAGCCAGTGGAACGAGGTGCCGCCCACGGAGACGCCGAGCCCACCCGAGGAGACGGGTTCCGGCGAGACCATCGACTGCCCCCAGAACAGCTTCGACGACCGTTCGGAGGTCTCCTCTGATGGCCGCATGCATGGGGGAGGTCTGTCGTTCGAGGCACCGAAGGGATGGGAAGCAAGGCCCGTCTACATGCCCTGGATGTACGACCACAACTCAACCATCAGGCCCATCACAAGCAGTTGGATGAGTAACCTGAGCGCCGGCGAGGTCCTGCGTTCCGAGGGCTTCACGGATCCTCGCAGCACCGCCACCCAGTTGATGGGCTGCCTTGCCTCCTCTGGGCTGTACATGGGGTTCACCGGCCGTGAGGACCTGACCGACGCATCGTTCCGCCTCGATGGTCACGGCGGATGGCGCATCACAGCAGATGTCCACGTGGAGAACCAGGGCTCCATCAAGGGTGATGTCGTCGACGTCATCGTTGTTGACCTCGGCGATGCCGACAAGTTCGCCGTGTTCATCTCCTGTGCCACCATCGACGACGAGAAGAATCTGGCCGAGGTGGCCAGGGCGACGGATTCGTTGCGTGTGGACTGACGGGCCCCGGGCACCGATACCATGGCGCCATGTCTGCGCCAGGATGGTTTCCGGACCCGTCGGGGGGACCCAATCTGCGGTACTGGGACGGCCGCCATTGGACATCCAACACGTCTCCTCCGCCATCGAACACGCCCCCAGCAGGCCCCGGTTTCGACGCGCCCGCTGCACACAGTGCCCCACAGCAGTCCGGATCCTTCGTGGGCGTCACCCAGACGCTTCCCCGCGCCAGCGGCGCTCAGATCAACCTGTGGCTGTGGATCGCATTCGGCGTCGTCGTCGCAATGATCATCGTGGTGGCTGCCTGGCTCCTCTTCTTCCGCCAAACCCCCACCCCCACACCCACCCCGATCATCACACAACCCGCTGACCCGACGACCGAGGCCAGCACGCCCGGGCCCATCGACGAACCCACCCCGGATCCGACCACACCCGCGCCGACGACGACGCCCTCCACCCCCAGCACATCCTCCAACGAGCCGCCCGTCAAAGCCGGCACCGTCATCGACGCCGTGGCAGGATGCCCCGCCACCGCCTCGGACGCCATCGGTGTTCTGGGTGCAGACGGCCGCTTTGCATCCGGCGGTGGCCTGAGTGTGGCTGCGGCGAAGGGCTTCGCCGCCACGCCCGTCCAGTACCCGTGGATCCACCAGTCGAATTCACAGTCGAAGCTCTACGGAGCGAACTGGATGGCCTCCATCACCGTCGGCACCGTGCGTGCAGAGGATGGCTTCACCGAAACCGGCGCCACCGCCGTCGCCATGGTCGGCTGCATGCTGGGCTCCGATTTCTACGCCGGGCACGCCACACAGGCCATCGTCAGCGAGTCGGCCAGGGCCCCCGAAGGGGATGTCGTGGCCATGACCGCCAATGTGGCCGTCACGGGGGTCGCAGACATCGACAGCGACTACGTCTACATCATGACCATCCTGCAGGGCGGCGTCATGCATGTACTGGTGTCCACGGTCCCCGCCTCGGATGACCCCGGCTTCACTGCGGTGGGCGATGCGGTGACTGACGTGAGACTCGCATGAGCATCACGCTCCTTGCCCTGGACGGGGGACAGTCAGGTATGCGCACGCTTCTGTTCTCCGGCCGGCACCCTCGCCGTGGACCCGAGTTCGGAGGTGTCCGCAGTGACCATCCCCTGCTTCCCCAACTCCGCGACATCGTGCTCACGACTCTGAACGGTGAGCGCGCGGACGTGGTCGCCCTCGGCGTATCCGGACTCGGCGCCCACGACACCGCAGTCGAACTCTCATCCCTGCTGGGTGACGCGGCCGGATCAGTTCTGCTGGCCCACGACGCCACCACGAGCTACCTCGGGGCACTGGGAAATCGGGAGGGGGTGGTGGTCGCCGCGGGCACGGGAGCCGTGACCCTCGCCGTCGGCCCCCACACCGTGCAGCGTGTCGACGGATGGGGACATCTCCTGGGTGACGCGGGCTCTGGCTTCTGGATCGGACGTGAGGCTCTGTCAGCGGTTCTTCGAGCCCAGGACCACCGTGGGGAGCCCACTGCCCTGACCGCGGTGGCCGAGGCGGAGTTCGGGGACCTGTCGCAGCTCTACCTCGATATCCAGGCAGACCCGGGCCGGGTCGCACGGATCGCCTCGTGGGCACGCACCGTCTCCGAGTTGGCGGCCACCGACGAGGTGTGCGCACAGATTTCCCGGGACGCCGGCAACCAGTTGGCTCACAGCGCTGCCAGTGGTCTGGAGAGCGTGGCCGGAGATCCGGTGGCCAGCACGATCGGTAACGTCTTCCGCAACGTACTCGTCGCGGCCTCCTTCGAGGAATCCCTCACGGCGCGGATCCCCGGCGTCCAGGTGGTGCCGGCACAGGGAAGCGGCCTCGACGGCGCCGCGCTGCTGAACCAGGTGGCAGTGGGTTCCTCGCTGGATGCTCTGGTGGACCGCTCGTGATAGTGCGTGCAATCAGGCCTGGAGTTCGGCTCCGCTCGCCACTTCCGGGAACGCACGCACCGATATGAAAAAGGACAAAAAAATACCCCCTGGGGTTACCAGGGGGTATTTTGTAAGTCCGGCGGCGTCCTAGTCTCCCACAGCGTCCCCGCTGCAGTACCATCGGCGCTGAGAGGCTTAACTTCCGGGTTCGGGATGGGACC